>CBDBPQ010000001.1:142500-1601004 GCA_965208795.1 Dehalococcoidia bacterium | reverse complement strand
CGTCCGCGACCACCGTTCCGCGTGGCGTGTCAACCCGCACGCCAGGCGAGAGAACGCCATCCGCTCCCACAAGTCCCACAAGCTCAAGAAGGCGGAACTCTCCGGTAGTGCCGGCAAGCGCGCCAACTCGGACGTCGCTGGTCAGGTCGGAATATGAGGCAAGGCGTTCCGTGTCTTCGGCCCTCACGAGAAGCGACTGGCGAAAGGCGATGTGGCCGGAAGTGAATAGGACTGCCTGTTTGCCTACGGCGTCGCGTCGCCGGGAGTCGAGAATCGTGATGCCTCCGCCAACGATGTCGTATTCCGGACCCGCGGACTGCAGCCAGATGTCATCCCAAAGCGCTATGCCGCGACGGGAGAAAGAAAGCCCCGTATCCTCCATGGCCTCAAGCGCTGTAAGCAGATCCGCTTCGTAGCCGAGATGGGTGTTGAAGCCCTCTGAATTGGGATCCTCGTCGGCGCTGTAGCTGACGGGAGTGAAGAAGGCGTAGAAACCGACGTTGAGGACACGGGGTCCATCGATGCACGCTTCCGGCGAAGCGGCGTCAGAAGAGCAGGCGGCGGCTGAAATAACCATAACGCCACACAGGATGGCACAAGCGGTAAGCGGACGCAAGCGGGGTGGAATCATGTCAAACGCCATGCTCTGCTTTCCAGGTCGCTACGGTGTCTATCCATCTGGCTCGTCCTTCAGGTTGGTTGCACGGTAGCAGACTGTGTGGGTAACTGGTGGCGACGCGGTACAACCTGGTGAGGATGTCGAGGTTGATAGCCCGGCGGGAGGCCGTGACACCTGCTTTCAGCTAGCGTTCCATGGTCGACGCGCGCCGTCATATCCCGGCGAGGCTCTGAGGGTGGCGAACGAGACCATGACGAGCCTGCGAATCGCCGGAACGAAGGGCCCTATGCGGGCCAGCCCACTCTCTACACGCTGCTCTAAGACCCATTCTTCCGCAACTTGCTAGTCATGGACTAGGCTGTCTGGTCCAACTACGAACTCCCAAGCCACCAATTCCAAGTCCTCGATGGACGGCTTCATGGTCTCAGGTCGTGCGATGGGGCGGTCGAGGCCTTCGGCTTGGATCGCCTGTCGGAGCGCAGTCAGCCCCTGAACCACCTGCTCCAATTCCGCACGCGTGGGCGCAAGCTGGTTCATCACTCGAACAGAGTCCCGCATCCCTACGCGCCTAGTTGCATCCGAAGGCAGCGACATCTCAACCCAGCGGTTGAAGAAGCTGAACAGGTCAGGTCGAGCTTGTAGCAGATCGTCGCGATTGAGGAATCGCCTGATGCGTCTGATGAAATTGTCCGACGTAACTGCGGATATGGCGTCGAAGTACGCTCGGCCGATCTGGTCGACGGCAGCCCTTAGAGGCACCTGCAAATGCCTAAACGGGTTTTCGTCCGGTGGGATGTCAAAGCGGCGCTCGTCTCTGTTGGCCTCCACAATGGCTAGGACGTCGTTTGGCGACGTAATGGGCTGTGCAACATTGCCCAGGGGGTAGAAACGCCAGAACACCTCTCCCGATGCCTCCTCTGGCATCTTCAGCATGATGTAGACACCGTTGACCATTCCCTTCTTCACGCTGTAGACGCCGTTGGGAATTTCCCTTACATCCTCGGTGGCGAACTCCTTCATCATATCCAGGTACTTGTTCAGTAGCTCCGCGCCCTCATCCAGTCCCTGACTTCGCTCCCCCTCTCGATACACCTGATCCGCCTGAACGCCGCCGGCCCGCAACTTCATCACCTTGTCCAGCTCTCTCGCCTCGATCTGCTCTCCCAACACTGAAGCATCCAAGGCCACGGCATCTTCGATGGTCTCGATCTTCTTGGACAGGTTCTGAACCAGCTTCAGCAGGCCTTCCAAGTCGTCCTCAGGCATCAGGTTGTAGATGTATACCTTGTCGTGTGGAGAGAACAGCCGGTCGATGCGACCTGCCCGTTGAATCATGCGCACCGGGTTCCAGGGCAGGTCGTAGTTGACCAAGAATTGGGCGTCCTGGAGGTTTTGACCCTCCGAAAGTACGTCTGTGGCTATCAACAATTCAATGCCCTGCGCTCTCAGAGGCTCTGTCTTCCTCAGCAGGGTTGGGTCGTCCAGAGGTTCGGTCTCGCGGTGAGCTGCCAGCGGCGCGAACCGCTCAAGCACCGCGCGTCGCCGATTCTGATCATCCATTCCGGTAAGCAGCGACATCCACCGCGTATCCTCCAGATTGCTCTGAACGCGGAAATCACTCTTCAGAGAGTTCACATCTCCGCCGAACTGCTTGAACAGGTGTTGAGCGGTGTCTTTGTAGGTTGTGAACAGGGCTACTTTAGTGGGTTGCCCATGATCATCTTCCTTTGGAAGCCCTTCGAGCAGCTTGCGCACGGCTTGGGCCTTGGGGTCGCCCTGCTCCGCCAACATCTCCTCCAGCCACTGAAGTCGTGTGAGCAGCGTCTGAAGCCTGTTCCTGTCGAACTCCACGTCCGCCTGCAACCTCCCACAAAGGTCCGAGTCCTCCGGCGCGGTGAGCTCCTGGTGCAATGCCGCAACTGCCTTGGGGTCCATGTCCTCCATGTCCTGGTTGTGGTCTGGCAACGACCCTCCAAGCACGCCCCTCAGCTTGTATGCCTGCTTGGGCGTCAGGACCTGACCCTGGTCCAGCCTCGCCAGGAATAGATTCAGGTAGTCCACGAGACTTCGCACTGTGGACGTGAGCGCAGCCAGAGAACTCTCCATGCGCTTCAATAGGATGGTGCGCATGATGCCGACGAAGTTGGCGTTGCGCTGCCTCAGCTGCGCGCTGGTCTCCTTCTCCCCTGTCTCTACGCCATATTCGTCCAGGCGATAGACGGCGAAGTTGAGATGCTCGATGGCGTCGATGATGTCGTGGTAGATATTTCCATACAGGCCCTGCAGGCTGTATTCCACGGCTTTCGGTATCTCGTGCTCAGGGAAGCGCAGTGGCTGCCCATTGACCTCCATCGTCTCCCCCGCTTCCTGCATGGACCGGATGTCGTGTCTGGTTCGTCGCACTAGAGACAGCATCATGGTATCCAGCAGACCGGAGTCGGACTCTCCCTTCTCGATTGCCTGGAACGCCTCCTTCAGATTGGGTATTGGCCCCCGTCCCGCATACCAGGTGTCATCTCCCCTGGTGATTAGCATGAGTTGGTGGTACAGGTCCCAGACGGAGTTGTTGATGGGCGTGGCCGTCATTAGCACAACCCTGGTGTCCGGCTTGCCGCCCCGGATGATCTCCATGAGGGCGCGGTATCGCTTCGTCCGCGGGTTGCGGAAATTATGGGACTCGTCCACGAGGATGATATCGTACTGGTCCTGGTAACGCTTCAATTCGGCGCGGAGCTGTTCCCGCCGAACGGATGACTGCTCCTCTTCTATGTCGGCGAGGTTGGGCAGCGACTCCATCGTAACGGTGGTGGCGATGATTCCCCACTCAGCGAACCTGTCGGCGCTCCAGTTGTCCTGAAGCTGGGCGGGGCAAACGATCAACGCCCGCGTCGACGTGCTCGCTCGTTGCGGATCATCGCTCCGCTGGTTGGCGAACTCCCGAAGGATGCCCAGCCCTTCGTAGGTCTTGCCCAGGCCCACCGAGTCGCATAACATGGCCCCCCAGTGGCGCCGCAGCAATGCCACGCAGCGTTGGACGGCCTGCTGCTGGAATCCGGCCAGTCTTCCCACGACCTCTTCCGACAGCCCCATCTCCAGGAACCGACCATAGGCGGCGTGCAGCGACTTGAGCATGACCTGCCACGGTGTGTAGCGCCTCCCAAAGAGGACGCACTCTTCCAGGCGCTGGATGAACTGTGCCTTGCAGTCCTGGCCGAGCTCCCACTTCTCGTCGAACCAACCTTCCAAGTGCGCTGTGAGCTCCCGATCAAAGGAGGCGAGGTTGAGCTCGGAGTTCTCGGATAGGCCACTCTTGGTGAGGTTGCTGGAGCCGACGGCAGCATACCGCCCCATCTCGCCGGAGAATAGGTACGCTTTTGCATGAAGCCGATTCCTGGGCGAGCGATGGTCCAGCACCTTTTCGGGCAGGACCTTTCCCTTATCGGACCCCAAGAATCGCCTGACCTCCACGCTGTCCCTTCTCAGAAAGTCGGCCAGCGTAGTGACCCGCTCCCACGCGGACAGGTCGAAGGCTCCCGCTTCGGGGGTAGCGCCTCGGGCTAGGAGCTCCCGGCGTTCCTCGTGAGTGAGCAGCAGCCAGGGGTAGCCGCCGTCTAGGAACGTGTACCAGTCCACCGAGTCCGCCGGGCCTTGAAGCTCGTCATGGTCGCCGGGTTGGGTCAGCACGTCTCCTGGCCCGCGCCGGTTCATGAAGGGTCGCTCACCCAGCAGCAGCCGAACTCTGGCGGCGCCCTCCATGCTGTGTTTCAGATCAAGGAACCCGTCAGGCGTGAGGTAGGCAGTGGCTATGCGGATGTCTTGGGGAACGATGCGGGCCAGGGCGCCAACAAGGTGCTCGCGCATGGAGCCAGTGGTCGGCTCGTTGGATATGGGTAAGATGCCAGTGTCGTTTGTCATGAGGCCGACCTTGAATCCGGTGGAGGCGTAGCTAGGACGCCAATAACGTACTCCAATATCCAGATCACCCTCGCCAACCGGAAAACAGACAACCAAACAGAGAGTGCAAGCGGGATCACAAGCCAAGTAGCAGGGGCATCATCTCGATCCCATATCATGCAGACTAATGCAACGAGCGTGACCGATCCCAAGAACCAAGTGGTTTGAAAGAGCGTTCTCCAAAGAGTCGGATAGTGTCGGCTATTCCGGAGCACCGATAGACGCGGGGAAGAGACCGCATTCAGAGTAAAGGAGGCTGAAGCTATAGAAAGGCCCAACAGCGTTCCTGAAATACTCGCCAAGGTCCTGTAGATGTTAGTTCTGGTTCCTTGCAGGAGTTCGGCGACTTGGTCCGCTCCTTCAAAATACAAGTACCAAATTGCCATTGCTGCGGTGAGTCCAACTGCGATGAGTGCGTCGACACCCAAGAAATGTCTCTCCCAGAACTTCATTGGGACACACTCGAGGCTGCGATCAATTCATCATTCAAATCGCGATACGCCTCTCGGATTGCTTGAAAGGCTGCCTCAGGATCGAGTGCCCGGCTTCTTGGATTCATACGGACTATCGCCTTTGTGGAGATCAACTGGTCTTTCAGTAAATCGATTGTCTCCACGCGATCTGTGTCTTGGCATTTGCCATGTGTCTGCAACCGAACCGCACCTTCCTGCACGTTGCCGTTGCCGACTAGCTCCTTGAGGCCTCCTTTCATGCTGGCCAGAAACCCGATAGAGGCTTCCCGCTGAGGTTTGAGGATAACCTGAAGAACTTTAGGATTCTCTAAGACTCGGCCGTTCGCAGCCAAGGCATCGGCCAAGGACACATGTGCCTGCCTAACAACATCGACATACGAAGGCAGTACGCTGAGTTCTAGCACACGCAGATCTGACAGTCGGTCTAACTGTTTCGCCGCATCACCTCGAAGAATTGGTCTGAAAGCAACTCTAGGAATGGTTCCATTTGATTTCTCGTGCAAGAAGCTACCAAGCCTAGATACTCTGGGACCGAAATGGTTGCACTCAGCTCCTACAATGTTGCTGGGGAAGAATACTACGTGGATAGCCTCTAGGAGCCCTTGATCGGCATCCAGTACTAAGTCGCTTATGTCGCCTGCCTGCTCCAGTTGTGGCAGCCCATTGCGACGGACGCGCCCGAACTGCAAAGTTACGTTGGGGACATTCTGATACCTTTTGGCACTGAAGGCATTGCCATCTGCATCAAACTCATATCTGCCATGAGCATCATTTGTGAAAGGTAATGAATCTATTACATCCAACGCAGGTGCCGGATCAAACGCGAGAGGTTGACCACCCTCGTCAGTTCCAATGTCTGCGCGGTAGAAATAGATCTTCCGTTCAAGGGTTCCTGGCGCACTTCCAGATACCATGATTATCCCTTCGCATGTGTGGGTCTATTGCTAGGATCGCCACCAACGCAACTTGCGATACCTCTTCACAACGAAATGATAGTCAACTCCGGTATCCGCTCGAAATGTTGTCTATTGTTAGTGAGCAATGTAAGGTTGTGACGAATGGCCGTCGCTCCTATCCAGAGGTCGGAATCGCCAATGAGAGCATTTCTGGCTCTCAGTCTGCCCCTTTGCTGCCCAAAGATCCTGCACACCTCATCGTCTATATTGACGATGGCGATCTCAGAGAGTATCAACTGTAACGCCGCCTCACTGCTTTCAGGATCGGAGGATCTATATACGCCTTCATAAAGTTCGCCCATTGACACTACACTCAGTCCAATCCCATTAGGTGTCAACTCTTCAAGGCGTCGAGCCACGGGACCGTTGCCTCTGAAGTGACGGATAATCCAGTCCGTATCCACCAGATACTTCATTGGATCACAGCCTCGGCGCTGGGCGCGTGCGGATATTCCGACTGGCGGCGATGTCTCTAATCAGCTCATCCCCGTCAACATTCCCCTTCCACGCACCTGCAGTCGCCCACAGCACGTTGAGTTTCCTCCAGTCCGAGGTCATCTTCGCACCTAAAGTCTCACGCCGTTCTCCAAGCCAATTCAGAACGAGTTTCCGTTCAGGGGCTGATATTCCGTAGGTGTGGAACACGATGGAGTCAATTTCCCGCTCGATAGCTTCCATCTGGTCGGATGAGTTAACTGGGTCAAGGATATCATTAGTGAGTGCTTCCAGTTCAAGCTGTTCTTCGCTACGGGGAGCTACAATAGGCACTTGAGCAATGTACTGATAGAAGAGTCTCATAAAGCCACCTCGCAAAGAGTTGGTTATCTGGCACAGTATGAATTCAACCAGACTGGAATTCAGGACTGACAATAGCCACATCTTGTTCGTCGGTATGCTATAGGCAGTATTGCCCATATAGCTTCCTGTGCGGTCATACGCAAACCGGAGCTCTCGGGCAATGTCCGGCCACATAATCTTCGGGCGAGAAAATTCTTGGAATATCCCTTCTTGCGGCTGTTGGAGCTCATACCATGGGTGCAGGTGAGCGGTAGCCCGTTTCTCAAGATCGCTTCGGAACCACCGCAGATGATCTTCAATTGCCGAGTAGTGGCGGATATCCACTCCACGATTGGCAAATATTATGTAGAGCCCCGGCGAGTTCGCTTGCCATTTCCTAATGTCTCTGCCTCGCATCCACGGTCTTATTAGATCGGCACTGCGAGGATCGTCCTCGATCAGATCATCACGCTTGTCTTGGTCTATGACAAACGCTTTGTTGAGTCCGGTCACAACACCTCTATAGATGTGGCCTTCCACAAACTCTCCCAGGGGAATACCTAGGTCAATGAGTCGCTCGAAGACTTGTAACAAGATGGGATCTTCCAGCACCCAACTGTCCTTCTTCAGCAATGCCTGAGGGAAGCCACGAATCTCGGCTCTGGTTAGCAGCCTATCCAAGTCTTCTAACACACCGCGCACGTTCTCGGCACCGACCTTTAGGTTGTCGTCTAAGAGCATCCTGCGAACCGGACCAGATACTTCAGCGACTGTAAGCGCATGTCCGGCAATGTCTTGAGAACGGCAGCCCACCAGCACAACAGGGTAGGCTGCTATGGCTTTTCCATTTACCTCGAACAGAGGTAGATCACCAAAGTCGATGACTTTGTGGATACGTAAAGACGCTGGCAGGTGCTCCCGGGTGCCGGTACCGTAACCGGCCCGCATGAACTTATTGCTGGTAATGAAGGACAGCCATCCACTAGGCCTTAGTATCTGTAGTGCGCGGGCATAGAAGTAGACGAGGATGTCCGCTCGTGAAGCACTCACCTCTGGGAAAGCCTCACCATAGGAAAGCTCGTCTTCGTTGTCCAGCTTCTCCATACGGATGTAAGGCGGATTGCCCAACACGACGTCGAAGCCAGCGTTTGGGTCGCCCTCCCGCAGGACTTCCGGGAACGCAATGGGCCAGAGGAAGGGTTTCTGCGCCAGGGCAAAGTCCGTAGACTCTAAGTTTTCCAGCAGGGAGCGAATCCGCTCTATCAGGCTGTTTGCCTTCCTCAGCGCAGTTTTGGTGCGCCGCCTGTTCTTATTCAGAGCTTCCAGATCCGCCTCTGCCTTCGCCAGTGCATCAACCAAGTGCAGGCGGACGACCTCACGCTGATCCCGGGCGATGAGGTCTCGCAACTCCCGTAGGCGTCGAGGATTCCTATGGGTACCTTCAAACTCCCGCCGCCTCTGCGCGATGTTGTTCTCCAACCGCTGGAGCTCGCTCTGAAGTTCCATTCCGATCTGCAGGCCCTTCGGTGTGGGCCAAGACTCCTTGAAGGTAACTCCTGCAACCCTGTCCACTAGTGAGTCTCCCGCCACGATCTGGAAGTCCAGGTTAGGAAGAGCCCAGTCGGAGTTGGGCGCAGGCGGCTCGTCCATGTCCAGCACCATGGAGAGCCAGAGGCGCAGGCGGCATATCTCCACGGCCTCTGGGTTAATATCCACCCCATACAGGCAGTTCTCGATGATGCGGCGTTTCCAGTCGCTCACCATCTGGTACAGCTCGTGGGGGTCAACGTAGCTGCGTTGAGAGAAGAGAATCCCGCGCCGTAGGGTTACCATCTCCTGGATGGCTCCAAGTAGGAACGCCCCGGAGCCGACAGCTGGGTCGCACACCCGAACAGTCTCCAGCGCGTCGACGAGTGCATCAGCCGGAATGTCGGGCAGGGACTGGTATTCGTCTCTGGAACCGACGGCCTCTTGGCGTAGGGCGTTCAGGGTACTCTGGTCAACGCCGGTCTCGTCTCGCAGGTAGCCGTCCAGCGCCTCTCGGCACATGAAGTGGACGATCTCACGCGGGGTGTAGTAGGTACCGGTGTCATGGCGCTCGTCGCCCTGGTATAGGTTCTCAAAGACCCGGCCCAACAGCTCTGGATCGGGGTCGACGGACTGGTCGTCCGGCGTGGACTCCCGAGTGGTGAACCGATAGCGGGAGAGCATGCCGAGAAGAGAGTCATCATCTTCGGGATCGAACACCGCGTCCGGCAGTGACACTTCGCCGGCGTCGTGGATGCGGTCTTCAAGGGCGTTGCGCCTGAACAGACCTCCGTTCAGGTAGGGAACGAAGCCTAGAGCGAGATGCTCACCACGGCTGCTGCTCCCGGTCGCCATAGCGTCGAAGAACATAGGGGCCAAGATGCCGCGATAGTACTCGCCTTCTGGCGTGTCGTCGCGCCTATACCACAGGTCCAGTAGATAGGTGACGGAACCCTCCCCTCCAAGTTCTCCTAGCCATTGCTTCGCCTGGAGGAACCAGAGGAACAGCACGCGGCCCATCTGCCGGGTGGCCCAGGCGCGGGCCGCGTCCTGGGTGAAGGATTTGACCACTGGGTGATCTTGGTTGTACGCCACCAGTGCCGTGGCCATGCGATCGCGGACGGCGGCGTACTCCTGGTAGAACTTGGTGGTGACGCGCTCGATGCTGAACTGATCCTGCCACAGTCTGGACACGTCCAAGAGATTCGCGCCCGGCGAGATGCACAGCCCGCGCAGAAGGTCTCGATGGAAGCGTGTCGGGTTTTCTAGGTCCAAGTGGGCGCGGACGCTAGTCACAGCCCCATTGGAGGCGCCGACTTGAGTACGAGGAAAGACGAGTTCGGCCTCGCGGCGCGTGTCGGTAGAGGGAGGGACCAGTAAGGCTAGGGAGCGTCTATCCGCCACATGTTCTACAAGGGCGCGGGTGATGCGCCGCCGCGGTCGGTCCCGGTCTGACGAACGGTAGCTCCAATCCGAAAGTACGCCAATCCACAGGCCAGCCTCTGCTGGATCGGCTTTGCAACTACCGACACGGTAAAGCTCGCTTACGCCGAAGCCTCCGTCTCCGCTGCCCCGCAGAAATTGTTTCAACCCTCCGGAAAGCGCGCCGGCCAAGCGATCCTCAGGGTTCGGGATCGGCTCGAACCCCAAGAAGGCGGCCAAGTCTTCGGCCCTTTGGGGATCGCCACCGAAGTCGGCGAGAATGGCAGAAATGTCACCGTCGCCGCCTATTGTCATTGTGCGAACTCCGCACCGTCTATGATTTCAACGGTTGGATGTTCCAGATCTATCCCAGACTCCTTAAAATCAAACGGATTGGGATAGACGAACGCCTTGTCTGGTTGCTCCGGAAACTTCATGGAGAACCACTGTTCCATTCGTGCGTTCTCTTCTCGAAACCGCGGCAGGATAGCCAAGACTCTCTTTGCCTCGGCCACTGCCCTGTCGTATGTAGAATGCTCAGATTGATACTCCGGGAAGGGCAGGCCACTCCCCCATCCCTCGAATCCCACTCTGTACCGCACCACATCCTTGGCAAGCTGTCTCATCTCGGCATCGCTCAGGGCGTAATGTTCCTGGATAGCCTCCGCGCTGATGCGGTATTGGCGAGCGAGACCCTTCACGCGCACCTTTGACGCTGAAAGTTTCCCATCCAGTATGCGTTGGCGCACGGCTTGTTGCGTAATCCCAAAGAACTGGGCCACTTCCGGTACGGTGTACTTTCTCTCTCTGGTCATTGCACCTGACTCATGCCTTCCAGCAATTCTAGCATGACATCCTAGGCCCCTGTACCCTCACTGCTGCTCTGCGGATACGCCAACGATCATAGGATCGAAGTTGCCCAGCGGGAATAGATACTCGACCAATTCTAGCAAAGCCCAGCAACCAACGCAATCAAGCAAAGGAAGGCGAGCAAGATTTGGGAAAGCAGAGGCTTTGGACCCGCCACCGAAGTCGCGAGTATAGTCTCCATGGCTACATCGCCAGCTTGAAGGTCAACGTGAAAGTTCATGATTTGTCAAGCGCAGTGAGCCACAGAGGACGCCAGATGGCGGCCGTCTTCAAACCTGGCTGACCACTAACAAGTGAGTGGCGCGCGCTTTTCCATGCACCTGCCTCAACAATCGCCGGACATCCTGCTTTCTCTCTCCCAAACGATCGTTCATGTCTAACTACCACGCTAACTCACCTGTCCTTGGGTAACGACTGTGGGACAACCCTGCCGCAGGAAGAGTCCTTCAACCTCAACCTCCCGCCTCCCACAGCCCCCACATTGCCCCGACGAACTCCCTTGCTTTCCTCGCCGACCACTGTTCTCGCCCCGGCCCGAATAAGGGCGCCTGTCCGTTTTGGCATTGGAATTCTTTCAACTTCGCGGTTTCCAGCCAGCCAAGGATGCCCACATAGGTCTGCTCCAGCTTCGGCGCGAAGAGACCGTGGGGTACGTTGTAGAGCAGGCACTCGATGAAGTAGGAGGGGGCGTCATCCTTGGTGATCACCTTCTTTTCGACGAGTCGGTTCCGGGCCGCCTTGAACATCCTGATAGTCCTCTTGAACCGCATGTTCGTGGCCCGTTCCTTCTTCAACCCTCTCGAATGGTGCTGCTGCGGGAAGCTGACGACCCAACGTCGCTCGTCGGAGAGATAGAACCCGATACCCTCCCTATGGCTCACAGTGACCACGAGGTCGGCGTCCGCCGGGATCCCGCCCTTCGGTACTTTCAGTGTCTTGCGACCGCTCTTCGCGGTCTTCCCGAATCTAGCCCGCATCGCCTTCAGCGCCTCGTCCCGGAACGACTTCCACTGTTGGTGCACGTACCTGTGAGAACCATCCTTCTGCAGCTGTCCCCCTGTGAGGGCGGCCACCGCAGGCTTCAGCTTCAATGACAGCCGCACCACCACGTCAACGTCGCTGTCTCCGCCGAGGTTAGTGTCGTTTTTGTAGGAACCCTGAAGGAAGACCTCGTACTTGAACTTCGATAGGCCCTTGTGGGCTTGGAGGGCTTTCCGGATGGGTACGTGGGCCTGTTTGAAGGCCGTGCCAGCCTCGTGATGGCTCCACTTGGCAAGTGTAGTTTCAGATATGGGCATGCTTTCTTCTCCCAGAAACGGAGGACTCTGCCTCCCAATATACTCAAGGAATCATTGAGACTTCACTTCAGAGGGTAGGAGTCGGTCGCCGATGCGCTTGCGGCAGACATGCTTGTTCGCTCATCTCATGGTCGGTTCGGAATCCTATCAAAGTTCAGTCTTCTTCGTCCGCTACTCCTCCACCGCGGGCATCCAGTAACCCACCCGGGGTTCGGTAAAGACATAAGTGGGCCGGTCGGCGTCGTCACCCAGCTTGCGGCGCAACCTGCTCACGACGGTGCGCATGGGCCGCACGTCGCCATGTTCCTTCCTGTCCCAGACTCGCCTCGCCAGATGCTCGTAGGTCACCACCTGTCCGGCATTGGCCGCAAGCTCGGCCAGCAGACGGTACTCCAAGGCCAACAGGGGCATCGGGCGTCCACCCAAGATCGCCCGGCGCCGGGCGTAGTCGATAACGAGGTCTCCATTGACATAGGGTTCCAACGGCTCGGGCGCTTCACGCCGGCGCAGGGCCGCCCGGATCCTCGCGGCCAGCTCCGTGGCCGAGAAGGGCTTGACCACGTAGTCCACGGCCCCATGGTCGAAGGCCCGGGCGATTAGCTCCTCCCGCCCGTAGGCGGAGATAAAGATGATCGGCACGTCCGCCATCTCCAAGATGGTCTCCATCAGTTCCACGCCGTCGGCGTCGGGCAGCATCAGGTCAAGGAGGACCAGGTGGGGCCGCTCATCTTCCATGAGGCGCAGAGCTTCCTGCGGGTCTCCGGTCACCACCGGCTGGTAGCCCGCCCCGGCCAGGGCGTCGCGGACGTAGAGCAGCGCCTGGGGGTCGTCATCCACCGCCAGCACCCGCACCCGTTCTTCCGTTTCGCCTCGCTCACGTCGCGACGAGCGGGTCGATGCTGTGGCCGCTTCGCCGCCGCCGGTCTGCTCCACCGTGGGTATCGTGAAGGTGAACCGCGCCCCCAGGCCCGGCCCGTCGCTCTCGGCGTGGATGCGGCCCCCGTGAGCCTCCACGATCCCCCTGCAGATGGCCAGTCCCAGACCCGTATCCCGGCTAGACTCCTCCAGCCGGCCCCCGGAGAACTTGCGGAAAAGGTGGGGCAGTTGCTCCGCCGGAATGCCCCGTCTCCTGTCGGACACCGACACCGCTACGTGAACGTTCTCCCGCACTGCCTTCACCCGGATGGCCGAAGCCGGCGGGGAGTGGCGCGCCGCGTTGGTCAGCAGGTTGACCAGCACCTGGACGATGCGTCGCCGGTCCGCCAGGACCAGTGGCAGGTCAGGTTCGAGATCGATCTCCAGACGCTTCCCGCCCCCTCCGCCGCTGAACGCGCTCCTGGCCCGCTCTACCAGCGCCGCCATCTCGGCCGGTTCTGGACTGACCGGCAGGGCGCCCGTCTCGATGCGCGCCACGTCCAGCAGGTCGGCCACCAGGGCGTTCATGTGGTCGGCCTGGTCGCCGATAATGCGGACGAACTGGCGCACCACAGACGGGTCGAGCTCAGTCACCTGATCCAAAATCGTGGTGGCCGATCCCTTTATGGAGACGAGGGGCATCCTCAGCTCGTGGCTCACCGTGGCCAGGAAGTCGGCGCGCAGGCGCTCCACCTCCTCAAAGGGCGTCATGTCCTGCATGGTGACGACCATAGATTCGACCGCGCCCTCCTGGGACAGGATGGGAGTCGAGTTGACTATGGCGGTTACGCTGCGCCCGTCCGGGACGCTGATGACCATCTCCTCGACCCGCACCATCTCGCCGGCGCTCAACAGTTGGGCCATGGGGAACTCCCGGAGGGAGACCTCCCGCCCGTCGGCGCGCCGGCAGGTCACCATCCCCAGGAGGTCCTCAGGCGACTGGCCGGGACTCAGCAACCCCCCGACGATCCTCCTCGCCTCCCGGTTGAAGGACTTGGGCGCTCCCGTTATGGCGTCGAAGACCACGACGCCCACGGGTGAGGTATCGACCAGCGTCTCCAGATCGGCGCGGGCGCGATGCTCCTCCAGGTGGCGGCGGGCGTTGGCGATGGCCAGGGCCGCCTGGGAGGCGAAGAGTGTCAGCGTGTCCTCGTCCTCCTGTGTGAACCCTTCCTCACCCGGCTTATCCGACAGGTACAGGTTGCCTACCCGTACGCTCTGGAGAAGGATGGGCGCGCTGAGAAAGCTGCCCAGCGGTCCCAGGGGCGGGCCGATCTCCGGCAGCCCCAGCGCCTCGGCATAGGCGGAGAAGTCGGTCACCCGCAGAGGTTCGGGCAGGCCGCTCAGGTGGGCGAAGAGATCCAAACCTCCGGGAAGCTCCACGAACCCCCGGTAGGCCTCCCCCGTCAGGCCCGACGAGATGAAGGCCTCTAGCTCCCCCGTGTCGTCTATGACGGTGAGACCGCCCCGGCTGGCCTCGGTGAGCAGTCGCGCCCCATCCACCACCCTTTGCAGGACGACGTCCATGTCTAGGTCCTCGGTGATGCGCAAGCTGGCCTGGCTCAGGCGGGAGAGGCGCTCTCGCAATGCCGCAATCTCAAGGTCTCGCCGGTCCTCTGGGTTCAATCGTCACCTCCCTAAGACCCGCAGGGTTTCGAGCCGATGGGGGCAATTATACCGGAATTCCCAGTATGTTACAAGATATTATGCATATTGGACAAGATATAACCCACAGATCGCATTCACGGTGATACAGTTACCCTTGCCTCCTCCTGTAGTGGAAGAATACATCATTATGACATTGAACCGCGCACGAAATGACAGCGCGTGTGCACCGATACAGCCTGCAGTTGGCAATGCCGGCTCACCTGTACGGGGTGGACGCGCTCTGCGCCGTTGCACGGTGTCAGCTTGAAACGGAGGGTAGATGATGAGGAACCATAGCCCCCTAACTTTCGTTCCAGACAAGCCGGGAGGGGTGGGAACGTGTGAGTAGTAGCGGCAGGGGAGGGCCGACGGCATCCAGCGAGTCGCCGCCTGCCCTCCCCCTACCCTGCGTTGCGACCTTAATCAAGCAGACTGAGACATTTCCAAGCCACACAACGCAACCTACAGGAGTAGTCCATGCAGGAGTAGTCCATGACGACACGGTATGTACTCGAAACTCAAGGCACCAACGACCCTATCGCCATCCGAACCCGAACAGCTGAACCCATTCGGCTCACCATCGGGAAATCCGGACCTGGTCAGCCTCGCCATGCGTCGCTCACTAAGTCTCAAGCCACTGCTCTGGCGCATCTGCTCTTGGCGTCCGTAGCCATTGCGGAATAAGTCGTAACGCCCCGCTACTTGTCCGAACCCCACGCCCAATCCTACCGACCCGGGGGTTTCTTCGTGGAAAGTGTCGGACCGACTATCTGGACTGTACGGGCATTCGCATAGAGAGAAGAAGGCCGTGAACAGAGAAGAGCGACAACGCTTGGCGCGCTACGTGGAGATAGACGCTCCTCCGACGTGGTTGGCCTGGTCATCCAAAGATCGGGTTCAGCACACATGATGATTACACTCCATGGGGAAACCCACGAAAGCGAGTAGGAACCGTGCTCGGATTGACCAATGGGCAGCGGGCAATCAGAACGGGCGCGCTGGGATCGTGTCTGATCATGGTAGGGGCGTTCTTGCCCTGGGCTGACATAGCCACGGTGTTCGGCAGTATAAGCATGAACGGGATGGTAGGGGGTGGGGATGGTCGAGTCACGCTCACGGCAGGCATCTTCGCGCTGGCGATATGGTTTTGGCACTATCGCCAGCCCCATATAATCTTGCCGCTTCTGACATCGTCGATAGGCTTTGGCGTCGCGCTCATCATAGGTTGGGAAATGTACAGTTTGGAAACGCATTTTGCCGACGCGCCGGAAGGGGTCGTGATAGCGTCGATCGGCATAGGGCTTTATCTGAGTCTGTTGGGCGGGTTGATGCTCATGTTCGCCGGACTGTGGGCGTGCCGGACTGAGGAATGGCGCGCCCACACAAAGAGATGACTCGGTGTGGGAATCCTACACAGTAAATCACGATGTGGGATCTTGCAGTTTCCTCTCATAATTCCAAAATTCTTACGTGAAGGAACACCGCGGGGTAGCATTGCAACCCAAGCCTAAAGAGAATTCAGAGACGAGGCTTACTCGTTGGGTTGTCGCAGGCGCGGCTATGGCTGTAACTGCGCTGATTGCGGCTGCCATGGGATGTGGCGACGATATGGGAGGGACTACACAACTCCAACCCTCACCCACACCGATTGTTGCGATAGGTACTACACTTGAAGAGGTGGTGGAAGCGGGACTCCTTACACGATCCCAGGCTGGACTTCCGACGCTGACACCTCTACCGCCCGACACGCCCGGGCCGCCGGTGGTCAACATCCAGTTCATCGGAGCTGACGACCTCTCAGACGACAGCAAGGCGTCGCTCGCAGAGATCATCGAACGCATCCAATCGGGCGTGGTTCAGATCACCACAAGCGGGGGCGGCGGCTCCGGGTTCGTCATCGAGGCCGGCGGACTCGTCATAACCAACGAGCACGTGGTGTCTGGGGAAAGCAACGTAAGTGTCTGGCTGACCAATGGGCGGCGATACGAAGCCCGTGTGCTAGAGCGAGATGCCGCATCGGACCTCGCTCTGTTGCAGATGGCGGGTGGCGGACAGTTCTACGCGATGACCGTAGGAGGCGGCAGCCCGGCGCGGATGGGAGATGAAGTCCTCGCGCTTGGCTTCCCCGTAGCCGACAGGATCGGCACAAACCTGACCGTAACCCGGGGCATCATCTCATCTCTCAGGACCGTGGCGGGCGTCGAGATGTTGCAGACCGACGCGGCGATAAATCCGGGCAATAGCGGCGGACCGCTCGTAAACACCGAGGGCGAGGTGATCGGGGTCAACACGTCAAGAGTCGAACGGACGGACGAGGGCAGAGTCGTAACCAACATCGGCTTTGCCATATCCGTCGCCGAGCTCGAACGCAGCCTGCCATCTACGGGTGGCTTTGCCAGAAACCCCAACGCGCCGACACCTGTGCCAAGTCCAATATCCACTTCTACGCCAACTCAGACTCCGGCGCCCACGTCCGAACCAACCTGGACGCCAGCGCCCACGTGGACGGCGGTGCCAACGTGGACTCCTGAACCCACGCATACCCCGGAGCCAATCCCTACGCCGACCACAACCGCTACACCCACCTTTACGGCCACGCCCACCGTAACCGCTACGCCCACCCCAACTTTCACACCTACGCCAACACCCACGCCTACCTTGACTCCAACACCAACCCCGACCTTCACCCCTACCCCATCGCCCACTCCAATACCACCGTTCGTAGCCGTGAGCGCCGGGGTAGGCCTTGGTGGTGGCTTTGGTGGTCATACCTGCGGCTTGCGCGCAGATGGATCTGTTGTCTGTCGGGGGGATATAAGCCGACCTCCAGATGATCGGCGGTTCACATCCATAAGCAGCGGCGAATCGTTCGCTTGTGGACTCGATGAGGATGGCTTCGCCGTCTGCTGGGGTACTCGCTGGTCGACCCCGCCGGATGATCAGCCGTTCATATCCGTCAGCAATGGCAGTCGTCATGCCTGCGGACTGCGCGCAGACGGAGTTCCTATATGCTGGGGGCCGGATGAATATAGCCAGCTTTGGCTGCCACCTCCCCATGAAAGATTCATCTCCATAAGCAGCGGCAACGACTACACCTGTGGTCTCCGTGATGATGGTTACATTGTCTGTTGGGGTAGTGCCTTCGGTAGGCTCTCTCCGCCACGAGACCCAGGATTCACTGCCGTCAGCAGCGGTCGTGATCAGGCTTGTGGGTTGAAAGAAGACGGTATTGCCGTCTGCTGGGGCGCTATAGATGGACGCACAGCAGAGCAGAAGCAGGAGCGTTTCGTAGCAATTAGTTGTGGTGGCGGTTCGGTAGGGGAAAGCTTCACCGTCGGCTTGCGAGCCGACGGCATCATCACATACTGGGACTACGATACATACTCCCAGACTTCGCCGGATGACCACTACACTGCGATAAGCGCAGGAGTCAGGCACTACTGCGCTCTGCGCGACGATGATGTGATCGTCTGCTGGGGCGACAATAGCGATGGGCAGTCTTCCCCACCGTTGAGATGACCCTTGGCTTGTGCCGGAAGCAGGAGGTTTCACATGATTATCGGATTAGTGGCATTGGCACCTCTTCTGTTGCCGGTCGAATAAGTTTCCACTTGCCTCATTAGGAGGAAACCCGTGAACAACACAATTACTCTCGCCCAATTATTCAATCAGCGGCTGTTCCAGATTCCCGACTATCAGCGTGGATACTCTTGGGAAGGGCAGCAAGTCCTTGAATTCCTCGAAGACCTGGAACTGCTTAGACCCGAGCGCTATCACTATACCGGCACCGTCGTTCTGCATGAACTCGATTCCGTGTCGCGCAGGATGGATCAGTATGGCGATACCTACGAAACGGTCAACATCGTCGATGGGCAGCAGCGGCTGACGACAATTGTACTGCTACTCGATGGAATCCGCCGCTCGCTTGCAGACCTGTCCGAGGAGGGACGAACGCTCTCGAACGGCATCGACGGAAATTTCATCAAGACCAAGGGCACCGACGCGCAACCGATCTACAAGCTCACCCTCAACGAGGACACGGCTGACTTCTTCAGAGAGAGCGTTCTGTCTGACCAACCCGGTGTGGGAGGACCGCGGATCACTTCCCAAAAACGGTTGGAAGCGGCGAAGAAGCAGATCGCAGACTACATCTCAGCCAATGGTGGCCCCTCCGGCGACGCGGCAGAAGAGTGGCTCCGAGACCTGTACCGCAAGGTGTCCACTCAACTCCTGTTTACTCTCTACGAGATCGGGGACGAAGCCGAGGTCGGTGTCATCTTCGAAGTGATGAACGACCGTGGCAAGCTCCTGACCGACTTGGAGAAGGTGAAGAACTTCATACTTCATACCTCTACCACCCTTGAGGTTACGTCCCACGCCGCCAATGACCTTGCCAAGTCTGTAAATGATGCGTGGGGAGAAATCCTCAGCCGACTGATGGCGGCAGACCTCGTGTCCAGCGCCGACGAAGATCGTCTACTTCGGGCGCATTGGCTTACATATTACGACTATCGTCCAAGACAGTGGCATGGCACTAGGAGCGTCAAGGAAGAATTCCACCTTAGTAAGTACGCGGGGCGTCACTCCGACCTTCTCGGCCGCTTGATTCAATACACGAAAAGGTTCAACGAGTCCTGCATCAGTTTCTGCGATGTGTACCTGCCAAACAGGACGGACGCTTTCCAGAGGTTCAAAATAGATTACAGGGCTCGAGCGAACGTGATCCAGTGGAGCGAAAGGCTGAAACGGCTAGGCGTTATAGCCCCATTCTTGCCCATTTTGATCGCTGCCCGAGAGCGTTGGCCTGACGATCCGATCAAGTACCTTGAGATACTCAAGCTGTGCGAGGTTTTTGCCTTCCGTGTGTACCGTCTGAGTGAGTACAGGTCCAACACCGGTCAGTCGGCGCTGATACGGATAGGGCATCGCTTGGCGACGAACGAGCTTGATTTGGATGGCGCTATACACTCCATCGAGTCATTGCTTGCGTACTATTGCGACAGAGATAGATTCTACAGCTTGACCGACCCGGAAAACACGGATGCGTGGCGCAATGTATATGGCTGGGGCGGTCTGCGATACTTCATGTACGAGTACGAGACGGCGCTTGCAGCCAAGAAAGGCGCTTCCCCCAAGGTAAGCTGGGATGAACTGCTGAAACTAGACCGTAAGAACACCATCGAACATATCCTCCCGCAGTCGATTTCCAAGCAGCCCTACTGGAAAGAGAGATTCGATGGACCATCCCACAGGCGGTATGTCCATGACTTGGGCAACCTCACGCTGACGAAGCACAATCCACAGTTGGGGAACAAGCCGTTTCCCAAGAAGAAGGGGACGCCTGGCTCAAAGGGACACTGCTACGCAACTGCGCCACTGTACGTCGAGCAGGAATTGGCGGCGCAGCAGGATTGGAACGCCGCCGCCATCAACGAGCGACGCGGGAGACTGCTCGAATGGGCGCGGACTAGGTGGTCGGTCGATCTGACCGGTGTGGAACACGAAGAACCGGATCTGGACGATCTGGTCGAAGACGAACTCGGTGAGGAATAGCTACCTTCAGTCGATATGCGCGTTGAGTTGAGCGGGGAGGAGTCCCAAGTCTCTGGGCGGACTGGAAAGGAGGTGAGGTCATGGATCAGATGCTTGGCCGTCAGGGTTCGGAAGAGCGCGACAACAGAATGAAGCCGGGGAGGTGAGTTGCAACTTATAGCCTCCCGCTATCTCTGAAGTTGCAAGCAAGCACATCTTCCCGCTCAGCTCAACGCGCATGGCATCAACCGAATTGGCGTTCACGCATGGCTATGAGCGCGGAGTAAAACAGGGCATGGTGGACAGGCGACTCTGGGTGAGCGACAAGATCAAGAAGGAGGAAAGGATGAATCTGGAAGTAGGATTCCACCAGAAGATGCTGGAGATTTATGACGCAGCGGCGGAGTTCGACTACTACGCAACGCGCTTCCGGCAAATGGTGGTAAGTCAAGGCGGTCTCGTAGCTGCTACGCAGTTGCTCATCGGCAATGGATTATCAACGGGATTTGTGCAATTGTGGGAAGATGGTCGTCTTGACCTCTCGGTCGAAGCGCTCGTGCTTCAGGAGCCGTGGCGTGAATTGTTCACTCAATGGCAACTAGATGAAGCGCAACGGCGTCTTGGAAAGATGAATGAGAAAGGGTGGAGGCGGGCGAACTCAGAGTGGCAAGCGTGGTTTGTGCGCTTGCAACGTGCACAAGAGCGGAGAGAGGAGTTCAATGAGCCGCCGCCATCGGAAGGTGGAGCATAGGAGAAGTCCTCCACTACCGCCTTGCTCTATGGCCCTTTATGACGAGACAACAGCGGAGTCATCTTGGCAACCCTCCGGCTTGATGGCGCAGAACTGATTGAGGCGATGGAAACGATTGGAGCTTTCACACAGCATAGTTGAATACGTGGGCTATGAAGAGCGATGACCTTATAAAGGAGGAAACCAATGCCCGCTAGGAAAACGCATGAAGGCGCAGACAAGATTTATGACGCCGCTCAGAAGTGGGTGGACTGCGCGCTGATGTCGGACGGTTCGCTGTTCACTCCGGGCGAGGAGATATGGTCCGAGTGTTGGCTGGGGGAGTTGAGGGCGCGATTCTTGGACAGATCGGACGTAGCCGGTGGAGAGTTCTACGACAGGCTCAAAGGGTGGTTGGAAGGATGTCGTCCAGAGGTCTATCAGTTGATGGGAGAAGTGCTGTACGTCCACTTCCTGATCATATGGCCTGGGAGGATGAAGGCCGCCACCAAAGCCGACCGCATCAATAGGATACTCAGCGAGTCGTCATGCCCTGTGGAGGTCTGTGAAGAACTCGCGGATTGTTTCAGGTATGGAATCGCGGATCCCGGAGCGGGAGCCGCATACCGTCGATACCTCGTGGGCTTCATCATCGAGTTCGTGGAGCGTTGGAAGAGCTTGCCCGAAGCCGAGCCACAACGCCTGCTGGACGATCCCTGGGCGTTCAAAGAAATGATCTGGAGCTTCCCTCTCACCAGCGTCATGCTCGTCAACCGTCAGAATACGCCCAACCAACAACGACACGCGCGGTTGCACCTGGTCTTTCCCGATACGTTCGAGGGAACGGTCGCCAGCAACCATAAGGAGATGATCGTAAACGCCGAAGCGTTCCGGAAGTACGTCGAAGATCCCGCCGACGACACTGACCGCAAGATTAACCAGATTCGCCAGGGTCTTGAGGCCGAGCCTCGCGGGGACTTCGATTTCTACGACCGCGACATCCGACGCCGCTGGAAATCCTGAAGGACGCGCTATGACGAAGCGCATCCTACACCTCCCGGAAAGGAGCCTCTCAAATGTCATCTCGCAGACCCAGACGCTATGGATACAGGTGGACGCGCAAAGAGCTGCTCGCGTTGCTCTACCTCCGCACCCAGAATCTCAGCAGCGAATCAGACTCTCGCATCGCTCAGATGGCCGAAGCTGTGGAACGTACCGCTGATGCCATAATTAACCAAAACTTCGCCTTTGACTCGTGCGACCCGAATATGTCGGGCGGCGCTATCCCATCGCGGGCAATCGAAGAAATCTGGGCTGAGTATGAACGGAACCCCCAGCGGACCCTAGACAAAGGCAGGGAGGCTTACGAAAGCATCTTGGGGATTTCGGGCTGAGCCGCCTTGCGGACTTCCCGCGTGTTTTGATCAGCAGGCCCCTCGTTTGGGACTTAGCAGTTTTCTCAGATACTGGGAGTGCGAGACGCGCATATGCATACCAAGAGCGTTGAGCGCGCTCTGTATGGACGACTGCGGAGAACTTCACTACCTGTGGCCTATACCAACCGGCGAGGAGGGGATGACCAATGAGCCTCACAGCAGACCAGGAGAAAGTCAGGCGTAAACTCATCGAGCGCGCCCGTGAGGAAAAGACAGTCACGTACGGCGAGGTCGCGAGCTGGGTCGGCATATCTTCTAGAGCAGTCGGACTGGGGATCTTGGATCCTATCAACGAGATGGAGATCCGAGAGAAGAAACCCATGCTCAGCGCCCTGGTGGTCTATAGGGATAGTGGACGTCCAGGCTCCGGGTTCTTTGGTCTGGCAAAACAACTCGGAGTCCAAGCTCACGATCTCAGCGACGAACTGTTCTGGCACCGGGAGATAGCGCAGGTCTTCGTTGCGCACAAAAAGGGGCCGACGTTCTGGACCTACACAGTCAGTTTCATCAGGTGCGTAACAGGAGCCGGGAAACGCCTGCCGGCAGGGAGTACGAACGCCAGGCTGCGTTCGTGTCGCCGCTCCCGACACGCTTGAGATTGGCTCCAAACATGTGAAGGCGCGGACGGATATCGTAGCCGTAACCGTATGTTGCGGGGCGACGGGACGACGGGAGAGGAGCATGGACGAACGCGAAGTGAAGCGCAGGAGACCCTCATCGCGCGTCATGCTGAAACCCGTTGCGATCTGGCGTCTGCTGGACGAACGTGACATCTCCCAGAACGAGCTGGCTCGCCTGTGCGGTCTCTCCTCGGGGTACATGTCGCAGCTTGTGGGTGGGACTCGAAGCCCGTCGGCGCAGGTGCGTAGGAACATTCAGGAGGCGTTGGGCGTGACCGATTTCGATGAACTGTTCATCATAGAGCGGCTCGACGACCAGCCCGGCAATGGCGAAGAGTAAAAAGAGCCTTAAACGCAAAAGGGCCACATATCAGCCTGTCTCATAAGCGATGTTGCGACCAGCTCAGGTTCGAGGGACTCGTCAAACGGACTGGCCTGTAGAGCTAAAGTAGGCTACGGGACCTGCGACCAGTGAGCGCCCGCTGTTATCGCGAGGGTCTAAGAAGCGAACTGAGGCTTTGGTCGGCGAAGTGGATCGGCGAAGGCGCCGAGGCGCCACACCCGCCAGAGAGTGCGCAGGTTGAAGGCTGTGCCCAACAGAGTCCACTCGGCCGACACGTTCGCGAAGCCCCGCAGTAGGAACCTCCGAGCTGCCAGTTGCTCCTTGATGATTCCGAAGACCGGTTCGACCAACTGCTTTCTCCGCTTATACGCATCCCAGGCTTCGCCGGTAGACATCCAAACACGATGACGGCGCAACACGGCGTCGTAAGGCCCTATTGTCACACTACGGCCGAACCTTTGGGACCTTGTACAGACTCCGAAGGCAGGGCACGCCTGACAGACGCCTTCAGAGGTTCGGTACAGTCGCCAAGGGACTCCATTCAAGCGTTGGATACGAAGATACTGGAGCCTCTGTCCCTGCGGACACATGAAGCTGTCGCTGTGCTTGTCGTACGTGAATCGATCCTTGTGATACATGCCTCTGAGTGTCCGTTGGCTCGCCGCCTCCGGCATCGCAACTGATTGGCCTCTACGAGCGCATTCTTCCAGGCCTTTCCCAGAGTGGTAGGCGGCATCCGCCAGCGTCATCTCTGACTTCGTCCCCGTCGTCTCCTCAGCTTGTTCAACCATGGGAACCAACTGTGGATCGTCACGACCATCGTCCGCAATATCAACCGCCGTTATAAACATGCCGGTCGCTCCCCCGTCAGGTTCTAAGGGTGAGACCATGGCCTGGGCATTGTAGCCGAGCAAAACACTGCCACGCGTCTTCATCAGCCGGGCATCTCCATCTGTGAGGTTGATGCGGTTCTGGCGTTCCTTACTCCCAAGGTCGGCCATCGCCTGCCTTACTTGCTCCCTCAGCATCTCCTTATCGGCCAGCTCCCCAGGCAGATGGACGGCGGGCGTATCTTCTCCAGCTTCGTTCTGAGCCTCAAGGTCACGTATCGCCGCTTCCACCCGGTCCAACAACTTGCGCAGTTCCTCAGCGCTGTGGGTTCTGTACACCGATGCGTTGGCGCTCACTTTCGTACCATCCACCGCCTGTACCGCCAGGTCCAGCAGCTTCATCGTGACCGCCGTATGGACCGTTCTCTCAAATAGCTTCCTCATAGCCTGCCTGTGCGCTTTGTAGAATCGCCACAGAGTGTTGTGGTCTGGATGCTGCCACCCTGTCAGCCACAGGTACGGTATCTGGTCCCGGCAAGCCGTCTCCAACTTGCGACAGGAGCGAACCCCAGTCATGAAGCCGTACAGCCAAACGCTCAACAGCGCCCGTGGATGGTAGGCTGGAGCCCCCATCGGGTCTCCTTCTATCTCCACGCCGAGCTCTGACCAGCCCTCCCTATCCAAGGCGTCTACGAACTCAGCCACGAACCGAGCTGGGTGATCCAATGGCAGCAGATCGTCTAGAGACGGCGGCAATAGCCAAGCCTGCTCTCGATCCATGTCTCGAAGCGGCATCTGATTCGCTCCTAACTCAGTGTCGCTTGAGAATGTACACTGAACACAGTTCTTCTCGCCAACTCTCGCGACTTATGAGACAGGCTGATATTGGTCGATACACAGGGCTTAGTGATGAAGGTGGTGGCGCTTGAGGCGGGATTGCGCGACAGGAAGGGAGCGGAGTTGCCGCTTGGGAAATTCGCGGCGAGTTCCCGAGAATGGCGAAGGTATGGGCCGACAGCGCTTACAGGGGACTGAAGGAGTGGATACAAACCTAACTGGGGTGGGATCTGGAGATGGTTCGACATCCGTGGAGTGGCAGGGTGTGGCTGCGAAATGACCAGGAGCCGCCGACTCGCCCGGTGGGGTTTGTGCCGTTGCCCAGGCGATGGGTAGTGGAGCGTACGTTTGCGTGGCTGGTTCGCAACCGTCGGCTGTCGAAGGACTATGAACTCCTGCCAGAGACAGAGGAGGCGTTTGTATATGCGGCAATGGTCAGGCTGATGCTGCGTCGACTGGCGCGACCCGCATGAAATACCTTTTCAGACACCCTCTAATATCATTTTAGTCTGAGCAAGCCGCATGAGAGGACGGCAGGCCATTGATCGCTTCGGTTATCCAGTCCCGGCCGGCAATCGACCGCATCGCGCTCATCGGCGGTATGTTCGGCCAACGCCTCATCCTGCCGAGCGATCATCTCGACAAGTAATTCAATAGTGTGATCGGTCTCATGTCCGCCGCCTCCTACGGCGCCATTATATCTCACATACGCTTACCCCATGCCCCCAACGAACAACAACTTCCACATCGTGCTATACTGAATCCCAGATTCCACATTTCACCAGACTTGCAAAGCCCGGTGGAAATCGAGGACAGGAGACATCGTATGGTCGCCGCGCTAACGGAGCATGAAAAAGAGATCTATCTCACCACGATATTCCAACGTCCAGTATCGGAGTTCTTCGCCGACTCGCAAAAGCCGGACCAAGGCCGAGGACAAGTCGTAGCTCTCGTATCATCACTCGATCATACAAAGCAACTGCTGGACGAATTCGCCATGTGTGGAGACGAACGGGCAATCCACCAATGGAGATCAGAGAACTCTCCAACCGAGTACGCCTGCGGCGAATGTGGATTGGGAGTGGACTCGATAGGAGGTTCGACTCTCGTATTCTCCGAGGAATCATGCAGAATCCCCTGGAGCAGGTGGAGAGCAAGCGCTCGGAACCTGCCGGACGACCAGTTGTTCGCCGCCATGACCGACGCCGACGCAGCCTTCATAACCCACGGACAAGAGGGATTCACCCACTCCACACGTCCAAAATACGTCGTATCAGCAGAACTCCGCGTATTGAGACACGAGCTTAAGCGTCGAGGACTGGACTGGTTCGCATGGGACAAACGTTATGACCGCTCACGCGCCGCTGTCGAAGCCTTGAGAATCCCTTCACGCCGCCCTCGTCAGCGAAGACGCCGCGTAATACGCGTGGGGCGTTATCTTGTTGAATGCCATCGTCCGGATTGTCAAGGGGAGACCTCCGGCGTAACCGTCCCATAGGGGTCAAGTCCCTTAGAGTGGTGTGGGAGTACGTCAATCCTTTTGTTCAATTAAGCCGCAGTCGGCTGTGTGATCTGAGCCTCCGGCAACGCTTTGTCGTAGGTCGCTGAAGCGGGCGTCAGGTACCGTCTGCCCACTGCCCACTCATCGTGCTGCTCGGCGAGTGCAGCTCCGATCAGCCGACGCGCCGCTAGCCCCGTCGCATTTGGCTACGATCTACGAGAGGAGGACACCCAATGAACGAGAACCCATGGATCGAAGGCAATCAGGACGCAGAGACGCAGCCTGGATCTCGGCGCGGAACCGGCAGGAGAATTCTGCGCATAATCATGTGGACCGCCATCATCATCGTCGGCGTACCCCTCGCGCTCTTCGTGGCTCTCGTCGTCTACGTATTCATCGGCGCGCTGAATGACGAGCTCGACTCCCAGGCCATCGCCGAACCTTCTAGCTCCATGGCGCAGAGCGTTCCATCCGAACCCGGGACGCCCACGACGGACCGGGAGATCTGGGAGTATCTCACCGAACTTGTGCCCGTCATGAATCTCCTGGAGAAGGTGGATTTTTTGAGCGACGAAGAAAAAGACTATCTCATCGAAACATACCGCGTCCGCTTCGCGCGTCCCTGGTCGACGGCCTCCGACGAGGAGATCTGGCAGTATATCGTCGAGGCCCAACCAATGATCGCGATCGTCTCTCGTCTCGATGAATCCGACATGGCCGCCCTCATCGAATCATACCGAGCGCATGGGACGCCGAGGGAGATTGCGGAAGGACGCCCCGGCCCGGAAGCCGCGATCGAGGAGGTGTGGGACTATATGCTCGATCTCGATCCCTCCTGGGTCGGATTACAAGAACGCAATGAGGAGCTCGCCACCGTCATCCAGTCATACCTGGGCGATCCCGAGGAACAGTCCGCCACACTGCTCGTCGCCAAGGCGCTAAGCCACACCAAGCCATCCGTTCGCGCCACCGCCACCGCCGTGGTCGTGAACGCCGCGGTCGCCGCGATGGCCGCGCCACAGCGCCCTATCGCCACTCCCGCCGATCTGATGGCCAGAGTCGAGCCCGGCGTCGTGCGCGTCGCCGGCGGTTCGGGGTTCATCTTCGACGTCGACGGCCAGACGGCGTTCGTCGCCACCAATCACCACGTCATAAATGGAATCAAGAACGTCCAGGTGAGGGTCGAGAACCGCAAGACCTACGATGCATTGACGCTGGGCTGGGATTCCGCCAGAGACGTGGCCGTGCTCTCGATATGCTGCTCGTATGACTTTCGCGCTCTGCCCTGGGACGCGGCAGCCGAGATGGAGATTGGAGACGCGGTCGTCGCCGTCGGCTACCCGCAGGGCGGCGGGTCGAGAGTGACCGCCACCGTCGGAGAGATAGCGGAATCCGACGCGCATAGCTCGACGTTCGATCTACTTCGTCACACGGCGCCCCTGAACCCGGGCAACAGCGGAGGACCTGTGTTCTCGATGCCGGACGGCAAAGTCCTCGGAATCAACACGGCCAGGGGCACCGAATTTCTCAGATTCTACGCCGTGCCGTTTCGGGCTATCGAAAGACAGGTGGCCCAATGGCGTTCTCAATTGGTGTCTCCTCGCTAGAACACATGATGGCAATGAGGGTTATCAAGCGGCTTTGCACCTTTTGTAAGCTGGGCTTTGCGCTTTTTTTGAAAAGCGAAAGGACAGGGTAAGCTTGCCTGACCCCTCTTTCGACGGAAAGGTCCTGCCGCCAAACTCAATTGGGTGGTGGACTTAGGGCCTTAACTGATATAATCTTCGAAGTGGTGGAAGATGCTCAATCCTGCGCCACTCGTCGCCTGCTGAGGCGCCAATGGCAGCTTGAACAACGAAACATCCCAAGCGATACAGCAAGTCGTCGCCTATTTGCTGAACGACTCGATGGCGGGTTGCGGAGATTACCGTCGCTTCGGTTCCGGGTTCGCGCCCATGCCCTATACATCGTGCCGCTCTCCGGGTTTCAGAAGGTTACAGGCAGGTTCCCGCGTTGAGCCCCATGGTTTTGCGAGTGCCATCGTTCGGCGGTTTCGGATGTACGATGTAGGGATTGGGGACGTCACAGCTTCCCCGGACCTCCCTACGATGCTCTGCCGCAGCATTCAGCAGGCTCTTCAACTTAAGTGGCGCCTGACGACCAGCTCAAGCAACCCTTGATTCAAGTCTGCTCGCAGACCCTTCGCCAGCAACTTGTCAACGACTTCCCGGGACCCTTCCCAAAACCATGGGGTAGTATCGTACCGCCCCAGATGCACCAGGAACTTGGCCAGATCGTCAGGATACCGTTCTATCAGTTCGCTCTCTCCGATGTCGTGCAAGATGTATGATCGAGTTAGTGTCCCCGGAGGCATTTCTATTGCTACTCCGACAGCCTCAGGGAATACTCCGGGCAAGTGGATCACCCATTCAAGCATTTGGGCAATTTCCGCATCGTCCAGACGGCCGGGTACGCCCTGTAAGCGATTTAGCCAGTAATCCTTGAGCCATACGTTCCACCATTCCCGCTGTCTACTCTCGTCAAGGTCGCGCAAACGATGGCCGATTGCAATTGCAAACTGGTTCTTCGTTTCTTCGTCCGCGTGTTTGAAGAACTTGGTAATCCAATCATCGTTGGCTCCACTGATGAACCAACCCATTATGGCGACATAGAATTCTACGAAGCGCGTCAGCATCTGTCCTTGGAATTCTCGGGAAACCCGAGGAACAGCGTTGACGAATTTTTCGCGTAGGATGTCGGCAATCTGCGGGGACAACCGCCCCCAAGATAGGAAACCATCCCACGCGCACTGAAAATCCTCGTGCTCGGTGTCAAAGAGTGGCAGCAGGTTGTTGATTGTCCAATCCTCGTCGGTGGCGAGAAAGAAATGAAAGTTGCTGGCCAGTACGGTGCGGCCGAGTTTTCCAAGCACGCCGTCTTCTTCGATAATGGCATCCAATGCATCCCTGTATTCAGCGCCGAGCGATTGCGGCGTGGGTTCCTGCTGCCGACGCCACAGTACGATGCTGTGGATCCAAAACAGAGCCAATTGGCCGGATGCATGATTGATAGCCCTGTTTAACCAGCTAACATACTGCGGAGCTCCTCCTACGGACGCGGTTAATTCTGGAAGTTTGTCCGATGAGACGTACTGGCGCAATGTCACAGCTATCGAATTAGCCGCGTCGGGCAATCCCGTCGCTTCTGCTTCTTCGGTTCCGCGAACCAATCCACTGAGGATATTGGCGATTTCACGCGGGTGTTGTCGGTACAGCTCCACGGCTGACAAGTGGGACAGTACACGTTTCACGCCGCTTTGGTCGAGTTTCGCTGTCGCCCAAGAGGCAATCACATATTCCCACAGATCTGAGTTCCATACTCCGATTTCGGCCATGGCGTCAGCCAGGTCAAGCCCCCAATTAGGGTTGGCTTCGGCGGCTTGTCTGACCGCGCTCAGCAACGTCCAGCGATCTTGTCCGTCGAACCACTGCTGATCGGTCGGTCGGTATGACAACAAGTCTGGCAATGCCTCAGCCGCCTGCCGCGCCAAGAGTACGCCAGCATCCCAAATGCTTTGAGGGCGCGACCAGACTCCGGACCAGTGGTAGTGAGTGAAGTCGGGATGCTCCGGCGCCACGAAATCTGGATTCCGGGCCCAGACGGTGTCCAGCGCCTCCTTGACCATGCTGCAATCCGGGTCAGAATGGCGCAACCAATGGAACCAGGTAAAACTGTGATGCGCTGAAATCTCTTCGCTATCGTAGCGCTCGCTTTCCGGCGCCCTGTACTCAGAGATTGCTCGAATAAGCGCCGTCCTTTGCCGGGGACCAGCTTGTGGGTACTCATGGGCAACTGCGCGGAAAATCTCGTGATGGACGGCAACTTCGTTCACGTCGCATCTTTCTAGCAGCCAGGCAATTTTGTCGTCGGCGGACAGATCGTTACGGGCGGCCAAGGCGTGGATGGCCAGCCGTCGCAACAATGGCACGTCGGAGCAGGCAGAGCGGTCGCACCAAACTCCCGCAACAACCGGGGCGTTGGCGGCCAGCCACTCCAGGCACTCCCGCGCAGCGTCAATCAGTGAATCTATCTCCCGGCTCAGATCATCCTGCTCGTGTGGTTCGATGGCTGACCTGCTGAAGCTGTCCCAATGCAAAGTCGCCTCTTCGCCCTCCCAGGCATTCAAAATCGCATGGCGCTCTTTCAACCGCATGGTGACCAACGCCAACAGCGGTTCGGACATTTCGGGCAAGTTAGGCTTGATACAGTCTGAAAGGATCTTCTGCGCATAGTAGTGAGACATATCAGAGTCGCGCCATTCGGGACGCGACGGCACTCGGTTGAGTCGATTCATGATCGCTTCGTACACTCGCAACAGGCTGTCGGTCGCGCCGACGCTGGCGCAGGCTTCGGCTAGCCAGGACAAAGCGGCATCGTCGGCGTCCGTCGGAATGGCGCTGGCCAGGAAAAGGACCCAGCGCGTCACGGCCACCATATCCGGCGACTGTGGGATGCTGTCTTGCATCTTCCAACTCAGTAGCCGCCACAGTGTTGGGTTCAGACGGCGATCATAGCGTTCGATCAGCGCAAAAAGCGCGCTGTCGCGCGCTATGGCGAAACGGGAAACTAACCAGCATACAAGCGTCTGATCTCGTTCACTGAGTTCCCCGTAGGCGAACAGCCCCGCCAAGTGACCATTGCGCGCGAGCCACTCAACCCACTCCGGTAATGTGGCGGACTCGACGAAGAACCTTGTCTTTGCCGGGTCGCTGAGGGCATGTTCAATGATTCCGGAGCTTTCGTCATCGATGGGTGGGTACCCGACGGCGATTTCGGAAATTTCGCGCTGCCAATCAAGGACACCGCGTTGCTGGAAACTGGCCAACCCAGCCACAGCCACATCCAAGCCGCTGAAGTCCTTGGCGTGCGCCTGCCGGAAGGTAATGGGATCTATGCTCATCCTACGCCAATGGTCGGGGTCATCACTTTGGTCGCCTATCAGCGCGAAACGCTGCAGGTCGTCATCCGGCGGCAAAGAAGGCGTCAGGTAGGTCATTATCGTGTCGCTATGGCTATAACCCACGAACAGCACCGTATTGTTGGCGAAGAGGTCAACCAAAAAGCGGCGTGCCCATCCGTCCGATTCAGTCAGGTAGGCGCGTCCAAAGTCCTTGTGCGTGAGCACCATCTCCTCCGGTTCGTTCACGGAACCGTGCAGGTGGACAATGCCTTGAAAACGGTTGCCCAGCGGCAATGCCGGGGCTTGGAATACCCTGGGCTGGGAGTCAAACTGGCCGAGAGCCGCTTGTTCGAACAAATCATCAAAGTTAGTGGTGACTGCCCGCACGGTCCCGGGTTCGCTGAAGAGACGGAGCAGGTTCAGGTGAAGAGCGGTAGGTTTGGGGTCGGTCCTTTGCAAAGTTTCAGAAGCCCTCTGATGGACATTGGCGCCGAGGTCTTTCAACCGCCCCAAGAAGCGGTCCTCGGTTCCCGCTTCCCCTACGGATTGCCCGGTGCCTTCCGCTACCTGCTTGGCCAATCGGCGAAAGCCGGGCAAATCGGACGGTGGCCCCATGGACACTCCGGCGCCTGCGAACACCACCAAACGCCCGTCTCTGAGGGCATCCAAGAGCGGTTGGGGAAAGTCAACGCCATCGATTTTCAATTGCCGGTCCTCCGTTGTACCTCTACTTGATAACGGAATATCGAAAATCTTGCTACAGATCGTATTAGCCACGACGGAAGCCGTAGCGACGGTGTTTGCCGTTGGATAAGCCGCCGCGATTGCCCACCTTCAATGTGGTTTTGGCAGTATGGCGGTTGCTTTTGGGGTTCTCGGGCCGGTGGCGCGGTTGTCGTGGCGATATAGGTTGAGCAGTCCGACCAACTGTCGCGGCCTGGTATCTCTACCTCTCGTTTATGGCGTTCTGCGCCTTTCCTGCGCGGTGTCAGCCTGACGCTCTACCACGATATTCCGCCAGACGGCGAGAAATACAGCCGTGACACCGCCAACTAGGAGACCTACGCTGAGGATAGTTGTGCTGACAGATTCACTATCGATGCCTAACTCGTACCAAAAGCGCCACGAGAGAAGGTCTCCCGTTACTATTACGCTGACTGCGACCCACAAGGAACCATCCCCCACCCACTATGGTACGAGCGAACCGCAATGGAAGTCGAGCAGTGGCTCGTAGATCAGGAAATCCGCTTCGGCCACCTTAGCATTCCTATCTCACTTCTACAAGCAGTAGGAGCGCCGCAATTCGTCGGGCGGAATCCGTGAAGTGGTGTATCTCCTCTAGTTGCATTGCCCTGCACAGAACGCCGCGCTCACGATATGATAGCCACTTCTTCAGCGCCTGGTAACCACCCAGCTTGTAGTTCCAGACGGCGGTGGGGACGTTGCTCCAAAGGGCGTTGTCGTTCAGATGCACGTCGACCGTGGTATCGCCTAGCGTGGCGACGGCCTCACCTAACGCCTCCCGTTCGGCGGCAGTATAGTCGCGCTCCACGGCGCGGCCCTGGCCGGGCATGACCGCATAGCCCGCTCCGAAGTGTCCCCAGCCCGCGTCGAGGTAGAAGTCGTCGCCGCTCATGTTGCGATTGTCCGTTGTGGAGGGTACGGCTATCGCGGCGATCTCCGGTCGCAGTGTGCCGGACGTTACGCTAGGTACGGGAGATTTCGGGTCGAGTAGGCGGGCTATCTCGCGTCCGCGCGCAGCGGATTCGGCGAGTATCTCAGCCGCTCCGTCCTCGCTTCCGTCCGGCCAGCCGGGGAGTGGGATTCTCGGCCATTCCATGCGCAGCGCGCCCGCGTTGGACTCGCGATATGCGGGGTCGTGCAGGATTGCCAGTATGTGGTGGAACAGGTCTTCGACTTCCGCGCCGATTCGTCCGAGGTAGGTCTGTGCGGCGGGAGAGAGATTGGGGCGGGATTCGGATTCGTTACCCGGTCCGAAGAGCGCGTCATCACGCAAATACGCGGGGAACCAGAGAGCGCCTCGCTCAATCAAGTGATACGACGCCATATCGTGCGTTAGAAAGGTCTGAGGTTCGGTCTCGCCCTTCCTGAGGTGTTGGGCTGAAGACAGCCAGAGGTTGCCCTCGAACACATGAGGCTTGTACTCAGCGCGTTTCTCGTCAAGCAGCTTGGTATCGGCTTCCCAGTAGAGCCAGCGAGTATCGAACGGACGATACGTGTATCGAATGAACCCATCTTTGGCCGGCCATCCACGCGCCAGCAGCGTCTCGCGCACCTGTTGGGCGTTGAATCGCGCGGTTAGTCTCATGGCGGCGGGATAGCGTCTCGCAATCTCGGCGTGGCTCAAGTCAGGATTGAAGTAGTCCGCTATGCGCTCTTTGAGTGCGGTCAGGTTGGTGTCAACGAGGAACGAGTCTCGGCTGGTCGTGACTCCCGGAAATGACGCGGGGACCAGATCTGGCAGGGAGGGCCAGTCGAACCAGCCGTCGCTGACCGGCATTTGCATGAACGGCAGACCGAACGGCAGGATTGGTGCGAAGTCTTCGTAGAGCGAGTCGGGTTCAGACTCAGCGGTCGCAGTGAGTTGGTCAGGCTTGGACTGTCCCCAGAGGTGTCGGAAGCCTATCCGGTCTGCGGGCGCGTGAACCCCTTTACGCACCAGCGTAGCGATAGCCGTGCCTACCTGTATCCCCACCGGATCGTCCGTAGTCGAGAATATGCTGGGGTCTGGGGAGCCGTCGGGCGCGACCTTGCCGGTCTTGTACCTGTCTCCGTTCAGGCAGTCAATCCTAATGGAGTCGAAGGCTTCCAGGAATCGCTCCCTCATTCCGCTGAAGGATAAGCCGTCCAGCCATGAGTAGTTGGAGATGAAGCAGACCACTCCCTGCCCGGTCTTGTCCGCGATGCGTCGTTCGGCCATGCGGAAGAATCGCACATACAGGTCGTTGAGTCCCTGCCCCTGCGGACGTGGCGCGCGCCTGGTGGCGCGGTACGCCTGCGATAGTTCCCGCTCCTCGTCAACCGCGACGCCCGCAAACCCGTTGTAGGGCGGGTTGCCGATTATGACGAGTATGGGAGCGTCCTGCTTCACGCGCTCTGCTCGGTCGCGCTCCTCCTCCAGTTCGGGAAAGGGCAGCGGCTTCTGGGTTCTCGGCTCCCAGCCTGTGAGCGCGTTGGTGAGGAATATCCCCGCGCGTTCGCTGGCGTCGTCCGAGAGCGGCGCGTCCAGAGCCTGCATCGTGAGGCCGACCTGCAAGTGCGCTACGACGAAGGGCGCGGGCATTATCTCGAAACCGAAGACGCGCTCGGTCGCGGCCCGCCTGACTTGCGCCCCGGCCAGAGCCCCCAGCCCCTTGCCCTCCAGGTTCGCGGCTATGCGCCGCAGCGTCTCCGCGAGGTATGCGCCGGTCCCGCAGCAGGGATTGAGCACGTACACATTCTCGGCGGCCAGGCCGTCCGCGATGCCCAGGTCCTCCTTCAGCGCCATGTCTACCCGAGCAACCATGTAGCGCACCACCTCGATGGGCGTGTACCAGACGCCCAATTGCTTGCGCAGGTTCGGGTCGAACGCCTCTAGGAACGGCTCATAGAAATACTGGACGGCTTCTCCTTCGTTGAAGCGGGCGAAGAATGCGTCCTGGTCCACTCGACCCAGGGCTACCGCCGTCCAGTCCAGAACTTCAATCAACTCCAGGGACCGCAAACGTCCGGGGTCGGACAGCTGCTGGAAGAGCGCCCTCAGCACTGGCGCTCGAAGGTGCCAGACTGCCGTGCGCCAGTCGAATGGTCCTGTAGGAGAAGGCGTCTGCCGTGCCCAGAGTACCCAGGCGGAGAAGACCCCGTAGAACAGCGTCTGCACCAGGGAGGAGCGGAAGAACGCAGCGCCGCGCTCGCCCTCGAAGCGGACTCCCAACGCCTCCTCCAGGGCCGACTTCACCGCTCCGAGCGAGGAGGCGTCGCCTGCTGCCTCCACGCGGGCAGAGCCGTCTCTCGCGTAGGACGCCAGGAGCCATGCCAAGTCCCTCGGTTCTACGAGCCTGGCGCGGTGGGTTAGCGCGCGGCACAGGTATTCCCCAAGACCGGCTCCGACTGCATTCGCAAAGGCTCGGGGATTCTCAATCTGTGACTCGAATTCCTCGTGCGTGTCCGCCAACCGGAATGTCTCTAGCATCACGGGATTGCCCGCAGCGTCCTCGCCGATGAGCACGAAGTCGCAGGTGTTGGTCACCAGCACCTGCCTGTATCGATCCCAGTAACGGCTCACCTGGGCACTGGAAACGGTCAGCCATGCATCATCGCCGGGAGGCTTCACTTCGACCACGCCGTGCTCGGGCAGATGGCGGTCCCGAGGCCTCCCTCGCCGCACCTGCCTGGCTGCGTAGAGGCCGAAATCGGGATGCCCTGCACCCTGCTGGGCGAGTTCCCCGACACAGAACACCTTGGGCTTGAGCGTGCCGCCGATGGCGTTCAGCAGGTTGGCGAGCGGAGGGTAGTAGGAGCGCTCACCCGTCGCGCCACCGGATGCCCGGATGCGGCGAAGGTCTGCAAGGTATCCCTCGACCGCCGACCTCAATTTGGAACTAGACTCCGCCATAGTTCAGTAGCCTCGTTGCATCTCGTTATTGGAGAAGCCGCTCCGGTTCCACCAGCAACTCGGAGACACGTCTCCCCAAGGCTCTTGCGATGCTGTTTCGTCTAGTTGAAAGTTGACGACTCGATTTCTATGGGAATTATATACCTATGCACATTTTCCTTGACAATTGGCGCATCCCTAGTGTACACTAAGTCTGTAAATAGAAAGGGTTTCGCGCATGGCTAAGAACGCCCCAGGCAAGGCTTACCGCAAGGGCATCTCGCTGGTTGAGGCTGTCCACAGGTTCGGCGACGACGCAGAGGCGGAGAAGTGGTTTGTGTCCAGACGCTGGCCGGATGGCGTCGAGTGCGTCGAGTGCGATTCAGACCGCATCCATACCCGAAAGCCAAGCGCGCGGCGCAAGACGCCCACCTATCACTGCAACGACTGCAAGAAGGACTTCACTGTCAAGACGGGAACGATCATGCACGATTCCCGCCTGCCGCTCGGCAAGTGGGCATTGGCGCTCTACTTGTTCAGCACGAACCTCAAGGGCGTATCGAGCATGAAGTTGCACCGCGACCTGAACATCACGCAGAAGTCCGCTTGGTACATGGCGCATCGTATCCGCGAGACGTGGGATGATGACGCAATGGAGCGCTTTGTAGGGCCTGTGGAAGCTGACGAGACCTACGTTGGCGGGCTTGAGAAGAACAAGCACGAGGCGAAGAAGCTCAGGGCAGGCAGGGGCGCGGTAGGCAAGACACCCGTTGCCGGGGTTAGGGACCGCGAGACCAATCAGGTGTCAACGGCGGTGGTGGAGTCCACGGACAAGGCGACGCTTCAAGAGTTCGTGCATTCGCGTACTGAACCGGATGCGACGGTCTATACGGACGAGGCGCGGGCTTACATGGGGCTGAGGCGGGCGCATGAGGCAGTAAGCCACAGCGTGGGCGAGTACGTTCGGGGGCAGGCGCACACTAACGGGTTGGAATCGCATTGGGCGATGCTCAAGCGCGGGATAGACGGAACATACCACCACGTCAGCCCCAAGCATCTTGACCGCTACGCTACGGAGTTTTCGGGGCGTCATAACCGCCGCCCGATGGACACGGAGAGGCAGATGGCGTCCATGGCCGTCGGGTCTGTGGGCAAGCGTCTGCCCTACCAGGACTTGATAGGGCCGTCCCACACGCGCATCAACGGACACGCCTTGAGGAGCAGGGATACCTGAAGCTCGGGGCCGTCCCACACGCGCATCAACGGACAGATAGGGCTGGTATAACCGGAGAGAAAGATCACGAAGGAGGTCGGAGAATGACAACTCAACTGAAAGCGACCCGTCAGACAAAAGTATGCAAGTGTGGCTGGTGCGACAGATTCATGCCGGATCTGCGACTTGAGCATGAACACGTCTGCAACCACATCTGCAACGAGTGTGTGTCCCAATGGGCTCCCGACCACAACTTTGCGGCGGACAGTTGGCCGGCCAAATAACCGCTCAGGAGGAGATTGGCTGTATGACGCAGTTGAACATGGAAAATCGGACGCTGGGAGTGATGGACAATCTTCGCTTCCTGCGTTCGCTCAACAACGAGTGCATAGACCTGATAGCCATAGACCCGCCATTCGCAACGAATGAGACGTTCACTACAAAACCGAAGCCGCCTATCTCCGAGGCCGAACTTGCTGAGGAAAAGGCTCTGGCAAAGAAGCACGGGGCGAGGCACAACGAGGGTATCGGGGAGACGCGGGTACAGGACGTATGGAATTGGGATGAGGACGTTCATCCCGATTGGCTGTCCCGGATAGAGGACGACTACCCGCCGGTGCACAGCGTGATACAGGCGGTGGAAGCCTGCGCGTCGGAGAACGAGGCGGCGTATATCGCGTTCATGGCGGTTCGACTAATCGAGTGTCGCCGCGTGCTGAAAGACACTGGTTCTATCTACGTCCACTGCGACGATCACGCCAACGGGTATCTGCGGATGTTGCTAGACGCGGTGTTCGGGGCAAAGAACTTCAAGAACGAAATCGTATGGAAGAGAACCGCCGGGCGTTCGGATGCCAAGCGGTTCGGCAGGGTTCATGACAGCATCTACTTCTATGCCAAGTCCAATCAATTCACATGGAATACCCAATACGCGCCCCATGACCCCGATTACGTCAAGCGCATGTATAGGCACGATGATGGAGATGGAAGAGGCCGTTGGCGGTCAGCTGATCTGACCGCCAACGGCCACGGAAAATCCGGCGGCGAGTATTTCTCCCAATGGAAGGGTGTGAATCTAAACGCTGGTCGAATGTGGAACCTGCCCATGCGGGGTGGCATGGCTGATTGGATAGAACAGAACGCGATCCCCGAATGGAAGGCGATGACCGGCGTTCACAATAGACTGAATGCCCTAGACGAGGCTGGGTTGATCCACTGGCCCAAGCGCGGCAAGATGCCGTCTTTGAAGAGATACTTGTCTTCCACAAAAGGCCGCGCCTGCGAAGATGTTCTCACGGACATCGGCAAGCTCGAATACGCTTCATCCGAAAAGACCGGCTATTCCACTCAAAAGCCGCTTGTCTTATACGAACGCATCATCAGGGCGTCGAGCAACCCCGGCGACGTGGTGCTGGACATTTTCGCCGGTTGTGCCACAACCGCCGTAGCCGCTGAGAACCTCGATAGACGCTGGATAGCCTGCGACATGGCTTACCGGTCATGGACGATGCTCAAGCGACGCTTCGCGCTCAATGGCGTTGCGCTGGACGATATGACCAGCGCTACTACCGACGCCCTCAAAGGCAAGCAGCCCCAGATGTCCAGGGCTACGTCATGGACTATCGGCCCTAATGACCTGCCCGAGCGCGAGGACGTTGACCCTGAGCCGTTCCACAGTCTCGCCAAGCCAAAGCGCGGAAAGAAGTCCGTTCGGTCGTCCACGTGGTCGGGGCGCATCCCAAAGGACGAAGCCAAGCAGATTCTGATAGACGAGTTCGGCGCGGAGTGTTGGGGATGCGGCTGGGAAGCTCCGGTCTTCCCGAATGGCGACAGGGATTTGACGTTGCTGGAAGTTGACCACATATGGGCCAAGAGGGACGCCAGCGCCGCCGGAGGCGGAAATGACGAACTCTACAACCTTGCGCTCCTGCATCGAACCTGCAACGGTATCAAGGGCAACCGACTGACGCTGGAAGAACTCCGACAGAAGAACGCCGATGACCAACACGCCTACAAGACGGTGAAGGATATGGTTCACATTGGCAAGGCGATTCAATTCGCCAATGAGCGTATTCTACAACGTGGCGTTCAGACCGCATTGTGAGATTGGGGGAGTCAATGTCCGAGCGACACAACGAGGCAGAATCCGAACCAAAGCGCGAACGAGGACGCCCTGTAAAATGGGAATACCCAGAACGGATTGATGCCAGCCCAGAGGAGATCGCGGACGTGGTATTGCGAGCCAAGCCTAAGAAGGTGTGGAGATTCGAGGAAGAACGGCGGCGAAAGTCTCAGTAGCCAACGACAGACGATTCGTAGCTAAAATGTGCATAGGTATATAATTCCCCTTTGAATATTCCGGTAGCGATCTCTAAATCACCGGCGTTGCTTCCCTCGCTGATATCGAGATCCGTAACCAATTTGTGATCGACAAACAGCCATCCACGCCCTTCGACTACGACTAACGAGATGTGGTTGTCTAGCCCCGGATCTTGATGCCAGTCAGAAACTGTCCCGGAGCTTAGCAGCGTATCTTCTCCGTTTTTTCTCACCCTGTGCGCGTAACTGCCCGAGTTAGTTATCGCTAAGTACTGAAGATTGCCGCCTCCGGATTTCCTAAAGATGAAGCCAACGTCCCAACTACCTGTGCTGCTGGGATATGGCACATCGAAGTTTGCGCTGATCATGAAGTTGCGCGCTCCTGAGAACACATCACTGGCCTCGATGAACCCGTCGTCATCATGCTCCAACCGGATTCTATCTCTAGAAAACTTCCTGAACTCAACTTGTGGAGTTGGCGTAGTGATAGCGCGGACAGACACTCCCCTCATCAACGCCTCCAACCTGTCCTTCACCTCATTGATCGCTATCGCCAGCCCTATCCTGTCAATCGGCCTTCCGTCCACCTCCTCGAACTTGCTGGTATTTACTCCCACCACCTTGCCGGTGCGGTCGAATAGCGGTCCGCCGCTGTTGCCTGGATTGATGGCTGCATCCGTCTGGATCTGATCGATCATCTCTCCCGACAACCGCTTGGCGGAAACGATGCCCCGCGTGATGGTCGGCGCGCTTCCAAGCCGATCGCTTATGGGAAATCCCACCACTGTCACCTCTTCGCCCACCGCCAGTGTATCCGAATCTCCCAACTCGACCGGATCGAACTTGTCGGACGCCAGGATCTCCACCACCGCCAGGTCCGCGACCTCATCAATACCCAGAACGCGACCCGTGTACGACTCTCCCCCCACGACCCACACCGTAACCGTATGGAAGCCTCGCACCACATGCTCGTTCGTAACCACCCACCCATCCGCGTCTATGATGAATCCGGATCCCCTGCTGCTGCCCGCAACGATCTGGACTACGCCCGGCGTAACTTCTTCCACCATCGCCGACAGCGTTGGCGTGCTGGTGGGCGTGGGCGTCGCTGTAACCGTAGGAGTAGGCGTGTTCGTGGCAGTAGGAGTCGGCGTTGCGGTGTGAGTTGGCGTCGGGGTAGGAGTAGGCGTGGCCGTCGCCGTAGGAGTAGGCGTAGGAGTATGGGTGCTGGTGGGCGTCGGCGTGGCTGTCGGGGTAGGAGTAGGCGTGTTCGTGGCAGTAGGAGTCGGTGTTGCGGTGTGGGTTGGGGTCGGCGTAGGAATGGGCGTGTTCGTGGCCGTCGGCGTAGGCGTAGGAGTAGTGGTCGCCGTTGCCAGCGCTATCGCTGTCGCTATGAACTTCGCCACCACCGTCGCCTCGAAGTCGGGCGTGGCGGTCGCCGTTGGAGTACTCGAAGGCTGCGCGATGGCAGTCGCCGTAATCTCAGCCACCACCGTAGCGCGAATGTCCGGCGTCGCCGCGATCGCCATGTCCGGAGGCGCGGACGAACCGCCGCACGCTGCGGATACCAACGTCAGGGCGATCACCGAGACGGTCATCGCCAATGCTGGGGCTAGTCTCACTATCGTCTCCGGTCTCCTGTCCTCATCATTCTACACATCCCCGCCCACACCCGCGAAAAGCGCCTTACGCCACCAGCGCAAATCCGCTACAATCTATGCCCAACCACTCGAGGAGACTCGTCCCCAATGCCCCTTGAGAACATCGTCGTTCGCGGCGCGCGCGAACACAACCTCAAGAACGTAAACGTTACAATCCCGCGCAACAAACTTGTCGTCATAACCGGCGTCTCCGGCTCCGGCAAGAGCTCGCTCGCCTTCGATACCATCTACGCCGAAGGGCAGCGCCGCTACGTCGAGTCGCTGTCCGCATACGCGCGCCAGTTCCTCGGACGCATGGACAAGCCCGATGTCGAGTACATCGAAGGCTTGTCTCCCGCCATTTCCATCGACCAAAAGGGCGTGTCTCACAATCCTCGCTCGACCGTCGGCACTGTAACCGAGATCTACGACTACCTACGCCTCCTGTTCGCGCGGGTAGGACGGCCCCACTGCTACAAGTGCGCCCGGCCCGTCGAGCGTCAAACCGTCCAGCAGATCGTGGACGCGCTGATGACCCTGCCCGACAGGACGCGCCTCCAGATACTCGCGCCCCTGGTGCGGCGGCGCAAGGGCGAGCATAAAGAGGTGTTCGAGAACGCCCGCTCCGCCGGATTCGTCCGCGTCCGCGTCAACGGCGAAGTCCACGATCTCAGCGAGCGGTTCGACCTCGACAAGCAGAAGTGGCACACCATCGAGATAGTCGTTGACCGCCTCGTCGCCGGCGGCAGCGCGGATGTGGGACGCGTCACCGACTCCGTCGAAACCGCCCTGCGAATGGCAGGCGGCATCGTTCTCGTGGACGTGGCTGGCGATGAACAGCTCTTCTCCGAGCACTTCGCCTGCGTTCACTGCGGCATCAGCCTCGGAGAGCTGGAGCCTCGCACCTTCAGCTTCAACAATCCTCACGGCGCCTGCTCCACCTGCACAGGATTGGGCTACAAGCTCGAAGTGGACTCCGACCTTGTGATTCCTGACAAGTCGCGCAGCATCGCCAACGGCGCGATAGAACCCTGGTCGCGCACAGGAACCGTAGGGTCGTGGAACCTGAGTCAGCTCGAATCGCTCGGAGACGCCTTCGGGTTCACGGTGGACGACCCCATAGAGTCGCTCGGCAAGCGGCAGCTCAACGCGCTGCTGCGCGGCACCGGACGCCGGCGCATCCCCGTAACCCACCGCACTCAGCGCGGACGCACCTACAACTGGAATACCCGATTCGAGGGCGTGCTGAACAACCTCGAACGCCGCTACGTCGAGACCGAATCCGACGGCGTCCGACAGGAGATCGAACGCTACATGTCGGCCCGCCCGTGCGCCGACTGCGGCGGAAAGAAGCTAAGACCGGAGGCTCTTGCCGTTACCGTCGGCGGCTCCAACATAACCGATATGACCGACCGCTCCATAGCCCAGGCGCTCAACTGGATAAACGTCATCTCCGGCGAAGCGGTATCCCGCAACGGGACTCGCCCGGAAGACCTCCTCACCGACCGCGAGAAGGCCATCGGCGAGCAGATACTCAAAGAGATAGAAGCGCGGCTGCGCTTCCTGCTCAACATCGGCCTGGACTACCTTACCCTGTCGCGAACCGCGTCCACCCTCAGCGGCGGCGAAGCGCAGCGCATCCGGCTGGCGACGCAGATAGGCTCCGGCCTGATGGGCGTGTTGTACGTCTGCGACGAGCCGTCCATAGGTCTGCACCCAGCCGACGACTACCGGCTGATAAAGACCCTCGAAAACCTGCGCGACATCGGCAACACCGTCCTGATAGTCGAGCACGACGAGGCGATAATGCGCGCCGCCGACCACATAGTGGACCTCGGTCCGGGCGCGGGCGAGCATGGCGGGCATATAGTCGCCGAAGGCCCCGTGGACGACATCATAGCTGAGTCCGATTCGCTCACCGGCCAGTACCTCGGCGGCTACAAGCGGATCCCCGTGCCGACGGAGCGTCGTCCCGGCGGCGACAAGTCCATCACCATCCGAGGCGCCCGGCAGAACAACCTGCGGAACATAGACGTAGAAATCCCGCTTGGCAAGCTCGTGTGCATCACCGGCGTCTCAGGCAGCGGCAAGAGCACGCTCATATACGAGATACTGTACAAGAAACTCGCCCAGACCCTCTACCGCGCCCGCGAACGGCCCGGCGATTGCGATTCTATTGACGGCATCGGCAGCGTGGACAAGGTCGTCAACATAGACCAGTCGCCCATAGGCCGCACTCCGCGTTCGAACCCGGCTACCTACACCGGAACGTTCACCCCCATTCGCGAACTGTTCGCCACCGTGCCGGAGGCGCGCGCGCGCGGCTACAAGCCCGGACGCTTCTCGTTCAACGTCAAGGGCGGAAGGTGCGAGGCTTGCAGGGGCGACGGCTACATCAATATCGAGATGCAGTTCCTGCCCGACGTAACCGTGCCGTGCGAGGTCTGCGCCGGCGCGCGCTATAACCGCGAAGCTCTCGAAATCGAATGGAAGGGCGCCAACATCGCCCAGGTGCTCAACATGACCGTAACCGAGGCGCTCGAGCACTTCGAGAACATACCCCGCGTCAAGCGCAAGCTCCAGACCATGTACGACGTCGGACTCGGCTACATCCGGCTAGGCCAGCCCGCGACGCAGTTGAGCGGCGGCGAAGCGCAGCGCGTCAAGCTCTCGACCGAGCTGTCCAAGCGCGCCACCGGCAGGACTCTCTACATCCTCGACGAGCCGACCACCGGCCTATCATTCGAGGACTGCTCCCACCTGATGAGAGTCCTCCACCGTCTCGTGGACTCCGGCAACAGCGTCGTTCTGATAGAGCACCACCTCGACCTCATCAAGAGCGCCGACTGGCTGATAGACCTCGGCCCGGGCGCCGGAGACCGCGGCGGCGACATAGTAGCCGAAGGAACGCCCGAAGACCTGGCCGAGATGGATCACTCCCAAACCGGCCAGTACCTCCGCGGAGTCCTGCACGGCTACCGCGCCCAGAATCCCGAGAAGCCGGAGCGAATAGAAGCCGCGCAAGCGGCGGACTAACCCAAGTCCCTTCCCTCTTGACGGGGGAAGGTTAGGATGGGGGTGAAACCCGAATCATGAGCAATCGCAATCTCGAAAGCGAGCCGATACCATGACCACAATCGCCCCTCATATAGACGAATTTCTTAGCCGAACCCAGATAGCCGTGATCAGCACGGTGGATGCCCGGGGCAACCCGCGTTCGGCGCCAATCTGGTACCACTGGGAAGACGGCGCGGCATACTTCTTCACGGGCAGGCGAACACTAAAGTGGCGCAATCTCCTCCGCCATCCTCACGCTTCCATGTGCGTTGACCTGCGGGTGCCGCCCTACAGATCCGTAATCCTCAACGGCCCCGTCGAAGAAGTCGATCGCCCTCTTTACGGCCTCGTACTCTCCATGGCGACCCGCTACTACGGCGAAGAAGAGGGCCGCGCCTTCGCCGAACACTATCGCGGCGAACTCCAAGACGTGGTGGTCTTCAAGCTAACCCCAAGCCGAATCGCCGACTACACCGAGTGATCGCCGACAACCCCCTTTCCTCATCCTCGCGCGCGCCGGAACCCAGAGCGCCCATCAACGCCATCGAAGCCCTCACCTGCCACGAAACTGCTTCCGCCTAACCCCGCCTCACCACCGGCAGCGCCAGCGCCGACGGATGCCCCGCATCGTGCAGAACGGTCTGCATGGCCGGCGTCAGATCAACCGCCTCGTCGTGCGGAGCTCCCGTGTGCCGCGCGAACGCCGGGAAGTTGCTCGACGACACCTCCAGCCGTATCCGGTGCCCCTTGCGGAACAGCATCGCCGTCGGCCCCACGTCCACCCGATAACGATATGCCACGCCCGGCCTGATAGGCGAAGGCGACTCCAGCGATTCGCGATAGCTCGCCCGCAGAATCCCGTCGCACACGTTGATAGCCAGACCGTCTGGGTGAACGTCCACCAGTTTCGCCGTCCAGTCCGTGTCCGAGGCCGTCGTCGCGGCCCACAGATCGAGCGTCACGTTGCCGACCACCTCGGTATCCCTCTCCAGCGGCGCCGACGTATAGACCAGCACGTCGCCCCGTCCCTCGACCGCGCGCTGATCCTGTGCCCCCACCTCGAACACTGTCGGGATGCCCCCCAGGTGCGCCCCTCCGTGCGTCGGAACCGGATTCAGCGGATTGTACAGGAAGCGGTCCGCCGCCTCCGACTCTCCCGGCGGGTCCACGGATAGAGCGCCGTCGCCATTCAGCGTATTCGCCCTGCCGTCGCTTCGCAGGAACAACGTCATCGTCTCCGCATCCGGCGGAGGCCACGCCTCCTCCGCGCGCCACTCGTTCCTGCCCATCACGAAGATGTACACCGGCGGATCGGAGTCTGCTCCGTTGTCCTCCCCCAGCAGCCAGCGGTCAAACCACGCAAGCTGCATCCCGTGCCAGTCAATCGCCGCGCCCGACGCCGACGGCCCAAAATATCCGATTCCCGCCGACGGATCCGGCAGAGGCTGGTGCAGCCACGGCCCAACCACCAGGTGCTGTTGCGACCGCGCGAGCTCCGTCGCCCCACGCTCGCGCACGCCTTCGTAGCAGCGCAGCGTCGCCCGGATGAACCCGTCGTACCAGCCGCCCTGTATCAGCGCCGGAACAGTTATCCGGTCGAACTTCTCACGCGGCGCGATCGCCTTCCAGTAGTCGTCGTAGGTCGGATGCGCCAGCCAGTCGTAGTAGTATTCCGCCACCTCGCGCATCCCGTCCATCCCGGCCAGCGGCAGATGATTCGCCACCGCAAGCGGATCGCGTCGCCACTCGCGCAGCCGAGCCTTCGCCTCAGGATGTCGCGCCGCGCGTTCTCCGAAATCGTCCAGCGCGAACCCCGCCGCCCAGCCGCTCACCCAGAATAGCTGGAACACCCCGCCCAGGTACGTCCAGCTATCGTAGTACGAGTCCGCCGTAACGCCCGGAATGATCGCCTTCAGAGACGGATGCGCCTCCGTGGCCGCCAGCCACTGCGTCGCCCCGTGATACGAGATGCCGAACATCCCCACATTCCCGTCCGACCACGCCTGCGACGCTATCCAGTCGATCGTGTCGTACCCGTCCACCGCCTCGTGGACGTATGGATACCACTCGCCGTCCGACGCGTGCCGCCCGCGCACGTCCTGGATGACCACGGCGTAGCCCCGGTCCAGCGCGCGCATCGGATCCAGATACATACTCCTGTAACGCGGAGAGTGCTTCCCATACGGAATCCGCTGCAGCAGGGTAGGGAACCGCCCGCTTCCGGCGGGCCGGTAAACATCCGCCCTCAGAATTGTGCCATCCCGCATCGGAACCGCCACATTCGTCTGCGAAGACACCGACGTAGCCCGTCGATACTCATCCTTGATCGGCTTCGGCAGCATATCGCCCTCCGTTAGTCCCGTCTGCGCCCCCGCGCCTCTGCGTCGAATTCACCCCGCATCCTAGAACGCCCGTAACCAAAATGCAAAGCCCCATATGTTACAATCCCCCAAGCCCAACCCGGAGTACGCAGTGACCACATCCCCCATCACCGTCCGCCCAGCTGTTCCCCAAGACGCCCCCGCCATCGTTCGCTTCCAGCAAAACATGGCGCTCGAAACCGAAGACAAGCCCCTTGACGCTCCCACCGTAACCGCCGGCGTCGCCGCCGTGTTCGACGACCCGCTCAAAGGCTTCTACATCGTCGCCGAGACCGATGGCGCCGTCGTCGGCAGCCTGCTCATCACCTACGAGTGGAGCGACTGGCGCGACGCCACCTTCTGGTGGATTCAGAGCGTGTACGTGGACGCCGCCCACCGTCGGCGCGGCGTCTATACCGCCATGCACGGCTACGTCCTCGATAGGGCGCGCGCCGACGCCGGCATCTGTGGGGTCCGCCTCTACGTCGAGCGCGCCAACACCGGCGCGCAGGCAACCTACAAGAAGCTCGGCATGGACCACTCCCACTACGACCTCTACGAGACCGACTTCACCGACAGCCACTCCTAACCCCCAACTCCCAACTCCAATCTCCCCACCAAGAGCCGTCCCATGATCTGGGTACTCTACGCCCTGGCCAGCACCATCACGTTCACCGTCATCACCGCGCTGGACAAGATATTAATCGTCCGCTTCACGCCCAACCCTCGCACATTCATCGTCATGGTCGGCCTTACCCAGTTCCTGCTCGCCCTCGTCGTCTTGCCCTGGGTCGTTTGGACGGGCTATACCGCAACGCACACGGCGGTCGCCGTAATATCCGGGATCACCTCCGGCGGCTACCTCGTCCTAATGTTCTGGGTGATGGGACGCCAGGACGTCTCGCGCGTCATCCCCGTAACCTCAACCTACCCCATATTCGTCGCCATCCTCGCTCTTGTATTCCTCGGAGAGGCGATCAGCATACTCGCCTGGATCGGCATCTTGGTAACCGTAGCCGGCGCCTGTTTGATGTCCTTAGGCCCCACCGTCCGCGCCGACGAAGACCGGAGCGGCGAGAAGCTCGCGTTCGTCCTTCTCATCTTCGCCAGCCTCGGCTTCGGACTGAGCCAGTTCTTCAGCGAAGTCGTAGAAGACCATATGACCCTGTGGACACTGTTCTTCTGGCGCGCGCTAGGAAACGGCGCCGCGTGCGTCGGCTTCATGATACGACCGAGCGGCATCCCGGACCTGCTCGCCACCATGCGCAGGCCCAGGTCCGTAGGCTTGATCCTGTTTACCGAAGGCGTCCTGGTATTCATCGCCCTGTTCTTCCTGCTGTGGGCAATCTACTCTGGCCCCGTCTCCCTCGTATCCACCGTCGCCGCAACCAGGCCCCTGTTCGTGTTCGCCCTCGGAGTCGTCCTCAGCATCGGAGCCGCCAACGTACTGAACGAACCGTTAGAGGGCAAAGTCCTCGCCGTCAAGCTCATCGCCACCGCCATGACCGTAGGCGGCGTCATAACCGTAACCGTCTCCCAAACCCTGAACGGCGCGTGGGAGTAGGGGGTTGACGCAAGAAGCGCTGAGACATAGAAAATTCTATCTACCCTGTCTCACTCCCTGCGTCTTCGCCCCCTTGCGTTAAAATCTCTGCGTTTCCCCGCACCCTCCCGCCTCTGCGCTAAACCCGAGCGGATTCCCCACAACGCCTTGACACCCCATCCAGCTTAGCCTATGCTAACTAAACAGCTTAGCCCTCCCTGCTCTCACGGCGCGGATGCGCTAAGCCAAAGAGTAAGCGCGATAGAATCGGCTAATGTGTCCGTGCTACGCGGAGGTGGATGAGATGCAGATTACCGCCCCGACAGCCGCCAAGCGCATCCCTACCGCCGCTTCCGCCGCAGTTCGGCGCGCCGTCGCCCCGATCACGCGCCGGCGAGCGCGACGACCTCTCCGCTTCCCCTTGGTGTTCAACCTCGCCGCCGTCGCACTCATCGCCCTGGCGATCGCCTTGGCGGTAGCCAACATCTGATACCGCAAGCTCGACTGGGCTTGCCTCTATCTCCTAACTCCGACCCAAAGCCTCCCGTCCCGCTTCCAGCGTTCTGACGATCTCGTCCACGTCGAATACGCAGCCGCCCCACGTGCCGCCCGATGCGTGCTGAAGCGCGGCCCACAGCCGGGAGTCGTCCGGCAGGCTCGGATGCGGCGCCAGGTCGTCCGGGTCCGGACGGCGCGCCAGCTCAGCCTCGCCCCACGCCGCGCCGCGCTCGACCCCGTTCTCGCCCACCAAGTTGATGCGTCCCGATAGCTCGTTGCGGTCTATCACGATCTCCACCAGGTCGCCCTCGCGGACCTTGCCTATCGGACCGCCAGCCAGCGCCTCCGGCCCCACGTGGCCGATGCACGCCCCCGTCGAAACCCCGGAGAACCGCGCGTCCGTTATCAGAGCCACGTCCTTGCCGTAAGACAGATGCTTCAGCGCCGCCGTTATCTGATAGACCTCCTCCATGCCCGTGCCAAGCGGCCCTCCGCACGTCAGAACCATGATGTCGCCGGACTTGATGCGCTCGTCCTCTTCCCGGCTCTTGATCGCGGCTATCGCCGCCCGCTCCGAGCGGAACACCCGCGCCGGGCCCGTATTGCGATACACCCCGTCGTCGTCCACCACGGTCGGGTCTATCGCCGTGCTCTTGATCACCGATCCCTCCGGCGCCAGGTTGCCCGCCGGGAAGCACACCGTGCTGGTCAGCCCGCGAGACCGCGCCCGGTCCGGCTCCATGATCACGTCGTCGGGATCTATCCCCCTGGTCTCGCGCAGGAAGCTCCGCGTCTGCCGCCGGCGCTCCGACTGCTCCCACCAGTCCAGGTTCTCTCCCAGCGTCTGCCCCGTAACCGTGAGCGCCGACGTGTCCAGAAGCCCCATCCGGCGCAGGTGCAGCATCACCTCAGGCGTTCCGCCCGCCGCGTACAGCACCGACGTCGGATGCCCGACCGGGCCGTTCGGCAGCACATCTACTATGCGCGGCGTCTCGCGGTTCACCCGGTTCCAGTCGTCCAGACCCATCCGCCGCCGTCCCGCGGCGTGCGCGATGGCGGGCGTGTGCAGGAGCAGGTTCGTCGAACCGCCGCACGCCGCGTGGACGACCATCGCGTTCTCGAACGCCGCGTCCGTCAGGATGTCCCGCGACGTCACGCCGCGACGCTCCGACATTACCAGCGCCCGCGCCGACCGCCGCCCGATGTCCAGCCACGCTCCGGTCCCGGACGGCGACAGCGCGCCGTGCGTTATCGCCAGTCCCAGCGCCTCCGCCACCACCTGCGACGTCCCAGCCGTTCCCAGGAACTGGCAGCCGCCGCCCGGCGACGCGCACGCGCGACAGCCCACGTCCTGCGCGTACTCGAGCGTAACCTCGCCCTGCGCGAACCGCGCGCCGATGGACTGGATCATCCCCGTATCCTCGCCATGCTCCGGCGCGAGCGTTACCCCGCCCGGAACCACGACGACCGGCATATCCGGCAGCCCCGCCAGCGCCATCATCATCGCGGGCAGTCCCTTGTCGCACGACGCCACGCCCATCACGCCCCGCGCCGTCGGCAGCGACCGCGCCTGGCGACGGAACACCTGCGCCGCGTCATTGCGGTACGGCAGCGAGTCCAGCATTCCCGTCGTCCCCTGGGTGCGTCCGTCGCACGGGTCCGAGCAGAACAACGCGAACGGGATGGAGCGCAGCTCGCGCAGCTCCTCTGACGCCGTATGCACGAGTGTCGAGAGCTCGAAGTGACCCGTGTGCAGTCCCAGGGCTACGGGCGTGCCGTCCGGCTCCCGCAACCCTCCCGCCGTGGACAGGATGACGAACTGCTTCCTGAGCAACTCCACCGGATTCCAGCCCATCCCCGCGTTCTGAGTCATCCCAAAGTGGTCGCCCGACGCGCCCTCTATCAGAAACTCCGCCGTAAACGGCGCCGTCCCGGATGGCCCGGCCGCGTGCGTCAGAATCTCCGGCGACGCCCCATCCAGAACGTCAGCCGTCGTAAGCTCCCGCGTATCGTGTGTCGTCGTCATCGCGCCCTCCCATCAGGTCAATCGCGCTTGCACATGGATTCCCACCCAAATCTAAACCCAAAGCCCAAAAGACGCAAATCAAAAACCTCCGCGCCTTTGTCTCTTCGCGCCGTTGCGTTAGAACCTCTGCGCTCTCTGCGTCCCCTCCGCGTCTCTGCGTTAAAATCTATGCTACAATCCCCCGCAATCCACACATTCAGGCCAACCTATGTCCCCCTTCCTATCCGTAACCAACCTCTCCAAATCATTCAACGGCTTCCAGGCCGTAGATGGCGTGTCCTTCGGCATCGAAGAGCGGGAAATCTTCGGACTGCTCGGACCCAACGGCGCCGGCAAGACGACGACCATCCGCATCCTGTCAACCGTTCTCGCTCCCGATGACGGGGACGTTGCCATAGGCGGCCACTCGGTCGCCTCGGACGGCGACGAAGTCCGCAAGCTGATAGGCGTCTGCCCGCAAGAGCTGGCGCTGTACCCCGAACTCTCCGCCACCGACAACTTGGTCTTCTTCGGCAGAATGGCTGGACTGCGCGGGCGCGACGCCAAGGACGCGGCGCGCGACAACCTCGAACGGGTCGGGCTGCTCGACCGCGCCGGCGACAAGGTGGACGACTTCTCCGGCGGCATGAAGCGCCGCGTGAACCTCGCCATCGCCCTAATGAGCCGCCCCCAACTGCTGTTTCTGGACGAGCCGACCGTCGGCATAGACCCGCAGTCTCGCAACCACATCTTCGAAACCGTAGAAGAACTTCGCGACGCCGGCATGACCGTCCTTTACACCACTCACTACATGGAAGAGGCGGACCGCCTCTGCGACCGCCTCGCCATCATGGACCACGGAAGGATGATAAGGATCGGAACGCCCGACGATCTCAAGGCTGAGTTCGGCGACCCATCCGAAGTAACCCTGGAAACCGTATTCCTCGAACTAACCGGTCGCAGCCTGAGAGACTAGCGCCCGGAAGATGTATGCGGGATGTTTTCGTTTCATTCAGCTCAGAACCGCCGGAATGCGAAACACCTTGATTTTAGTCCTTTGCGCCTTCACATCTTCGCGCCTTTGCGTTAAATCCGGGCGTTGAACTTAGATACAGGAGTACAACCATGCCCAAATACGAGCACATCCTATACGAAATGCGCGGAACGACCTGCGTCATCACCCTCAACCGCCCCGAAACCCTGAACGCCATCACCGAGCCGATGGAAGCCGACCTCCACAACGCGCTCGACATCGCGGAAGCCGACCCCGAAGCCCGCGTCATCGTGATACAGGGCGCCGGAAGAGCGTTCAGCTCCGGCTACGACATCGCCTCATTCCAGGATACCGACCCCGTCTCGATGATCGGCAAGGGACAGAGCGCCGCCGACCACGTGTCGCGCTGGTTCTATCACGACCGCAACATGGTGCGGAACCAGACGCACATCCTGGAACTTTCCAAGCCCGTCATCGCCTGTGTTCACGGCTGGTGCATGGGCGGCGGCACCTGGCTGTCCCTAACGTGCGACATGACGTTCTGCTCCGAAGACGCCGTGTTCGCTCAGCCCGAGGTGCGTCAGATATCCAACACCAGCTTCCTGTGGGTACTCATGGCAGGCTACAAGAACGCCCTGCGCTACTCCCTTACCGGCGACCACATAGACGCGCAAGAAGCCTTTCGCATTGGCCTAGTCAACGAAGTGTTCCCAGACAAAGACGCCATGATGGCCGAAGCCTTCCGCCTCGCCGAGCGCATAGCCATGATAAGCCCCGAAACCGTAGCCGCCAACAAGTACGTAGCCACACTGGGACTGGAGATGATGGGACTCCGCAACGCCATAACGTCCAACTGGTTGCTCTCTTCGATAGCCCACTCCGCCCAGCGTCCCGACTACAACCGCCGAGAGATGATCGAGGCCGCTGCGGAAAGCGGTATGCGCGGCTTCCTCCAAGTCCGAGACAACCCCTTCCGTCCCGAACCCTTCGGCCCCCGCTCCGAACCCAAAGAATAGCGCTCAGAGTTCCTTCCACCTTTAGGGTGGGGGCGCCGCCTCCATCCTCACAAACCTCCGCAACGCCTTGGCCACCGCCGTTGGCTGGTCCATGTACATATTGTGCGCGCTGTCCGGAATCGTCAGCATGTCGAAATCCGGCGTCTCTCGCGCTATCTCAGCCACTTCGCCAAAGCTGTCCGCCCGCGAGTCGCTGACGATGAACAGAGTCGGCTTGCCCAGCGCGCGCAGGGTAGGGCGCAGGTCCGGATAGTCGCCCTCGCGCTCTCCCCAGGCCATGCTCGCCGACGCCCACTTCATGTCGAACCGCCCATCCTCGCGCTGGAACGACTCGCTGGCCACCACGTCGCGGATTACGTCGTCGCGCCAGCGGCCCGTCATCGGGTGTTGCTTCAGATAGTCGTACATCTCGGCGCGACTGCCCCACGTCCGGCGCGGACGCTCCGCGCGCTGGGACACCATGCGTTGAAACGCCTCCGTAACCACGACCATCGGCTCCAGCAGCGCCAGCCTATCGAACATGTCCGGTCGCCGCTCCGACAACTGCGCCGCCACCACGCCCCCGGTCGAGTGAGCCGCCACCGCGACGCTCCGCATCCCAACCGTGTCTATAAACGCCTCCAGGTCATCCACCCGCTGCGCGAACCTGTATCCGAGCTCCGGCCATTCGCTATCGCCGTGCCCCCGCGCATCCGGCGCGACGACGTGGAAATCGTCGCGCAACTCCCGCGCCACCGTATCCCATGAGCGTGCCGTCCGCATATCCCCATGCAGAAGCAGCAGTGTCGGCGCGCCGGGTTCGCCGCAATCCCGACCGCACGGCGCGCCCCAGTCCGCATAGTGGATGCGGACGCCGTTGACGGTCGCATATCTGCTAGTCGGGGCAGACGACTCGCTCACTCTCGTTCCCCGGTCCTCGCTACACCAGCCCCAACTCTTCCAGTATAGGAGGAATCTGGGCCTTCTCCTCCGCCGTCAGTGGGCGGAAGGGGAGGGAAGTGTTGTCGTGGTCTATCACGCCCATATGCTTCAGCGCCGCCTTCATGCCGCCAAAACTCGCCGCGTTCGCGCCACCTCCCTGAGCTATCGCCCCGACCTTCTGCGCCTTCAGCAGCAGCGCGTTGCACTCGCGCACAGTCTCGGCGTCGCCCGCCTCGCCCGCTTCCCAGCCGCGAGCGCACACGTTGGGCACAAGGTTCGCTATGCCCGGAATCACGCCGTGAACGCCCACGCTGCCGGCGCTTGTCGTGCGGAACACCGTGCCCAGGAAGCGCAACAGCGAAATCTCGCCCTGTTCGCACAGCACGTTCAGCTGCGCCAGCAGTTCTCCCGCCCCGGAGCTGTCCTTCACGCCCACCACCGTGCCCTCGGCCGCCAGTGTCGCTATCGTGCCCGGATCAACCGCCGTCTTCACCGTCTGCGGGATGTTATAGACCCACAACGGCATCCCCACGCTGTCCTGAACGTGCCGGTAATGGTCGAGCAGCTCATCCTGGGAGTCCGGGTAGTAGTAAGGCGGCGTCAGCGCGATGCCGTCCATGCCCAGCTCGCGCACCTCGTTCGCCAGCGAGACCGACAGCCGTGTGGACGCGCTGGAAATGTTGCCGATGACCGGAACGCGCCCCGAAACCTCGTCCACCACCGCCTCCATGCCGCGCACGCGCTCGTCGTCCGGCAGGTTGGCGAACTCCCCGGTCGTCCCCGACGCCCAGATCCCGTGAACCCCGCTGTCTATCAGGTGATTCACCAGCCGCCGCAGCGACGGAATGTCAATGCTCTCATCCGGGTTCAGCGGCGTAAGCATCGGAACGATCACGCCCTTGATTTCCTTGTCTGCCATCCTGATAATCTCCCTTGTTGTAACTCTGTCGTCGTTCTAACTTTGCTAGATGGATCGGGTAGGGTGTGAGAAGCGAACGGCGCGCCCTATCTCCTCACTCCTACATCTGAAACGCCTCGAAGCTAACCGCGTAGTCGCACCCGAACTGCTCGCCTACCGCGTTCGCGATCATCGGCAAGAACATATCAGGATCGACATCCTGGCTCAGACCCTTTATGTAGGCGTCGTGCTTCTCCAGAGACTCCACGCCCTTCCATATGTGATCCCCGACGTCCACCGCGTGAGTCGGATTCGGCGACCCGCCGACGATGAACATTCGGACGCCGCCCCACGGCTCCAGCCCCTCGTCCAGAAGTTCCGGGAATATCCACCGGTTGCCCGCGTCGCGGCAAGCGTCCAGCGCGGCGAGCCCCACCGCGCGGTGGTCCGCCTGGTTCGCCATGCCCTGAGCGAATCGCAGGTCGAAGTTGATCGTGACGACCACCTCCGGCTTGTGTCTGCGGATGGCGCGCGCGATGTCGCGGCGCAGCGGCAGGCCGTACTCCACCACACCGTCCGTATAGTCCAGGAACTCTACCGTATCCACACCCACCACCTTCGCGCCCTCGATCTCCTCTTGGGAGCGTACCTTGCGCGCCTCGTCCGGGAGCATCCCGTCTATCCCGGCCTCACCGCGCGTGGCAAGCATATACGTAACCGTCTTCCCTTCGGACGTCCACTTGGACACTGCGCTCGCCGCGCCGTACTCCAGATCGTCCGGGTGCGCCACGACCGCCAGCGCCGTCTGCCACTTCTCGTCAAGCGCCAAAAGCGCCCGTGCATCCGACATCAACAGTCTCCTTCTTCCGCGTCCGTGTCGTCGTCCACCAAGAAAGCGTATGGAAAATACGGCGGCATATGTTCGTCGTCGCCGGCCTTCTCCAGTTCCTCCGTTACTGGGCTAACCTTCAGCTTCAGGTTCTCCAGAACCTCGTAGCCGATGAGCGGAACCGGCGTCTCCGTAACCAGCGCGTAAGTCGTTTCGCCGTCCAGCCGTATGGATGAGCCGTAGGCGCGCTGCTCGACAATGCCGGTAGCCGTCTGTATCTTGCGCGGTTCGCCCGGCAAGATTGGAAGCCCAAGCGCCTCGATGTCCTCTATCGGGAGACCCACGAACGTCGAACCAGTATCCACCAGAAAAGTGAATACGCGAGTTCCGTTGGTGCCTATGACTGACGCGCTAACCTTAACCCTTCCCATCAGACGCCGCCCCCAATCGCCGGCAGAAAGTGTACCTCGCTATTCTCCCCCACCTTTTCCAGCATCCCCAGCGGCGTAATCTCGCCGTCTATGGCGACGGAGATGTTGCCTTTGATGCGCCCGTCCTCCACCAGTCGCTCCATGAAGCCCGGATACTGCGCTTCGAGGTTGTTCACTATCTGTCGCACCGATGAACCCTCAATCTCAACCCTGCTCTTGCCGTCGCTCAACTTCTGCATCAGCGACGGGATGAAAACGGTTGCCATGCTCCTGTCTCCTCGAATTGTCTCGTCTCAGCATAGCGCAAACCGGCGCTGGTATCCACCGCCCCGAAAAGCGTATAATTACTTGAACAGTTCCGGCGGCTCACGCCGCCCGCATATGGAGGTCCAGACCATGACGATAGATATGCAGACCGAAACTGGCACATGGCGAGTAAAGGCCGGCTTGGCGCAGATGCTCAAGGGAGGCGTCATAATGGACGTCGTAACCGCCGAGCAGGCGCGCATCGCCGAAGACGCCGGCGCGGTCGCCGTCATGGCGCTGGAGCGTGTGCCGGCCGACATTCGCGCAGCCGGTGGCGTCGCCCGAATGTCCGACCCCACCAAGGTTTCCGAGATAGTGGACGCCGTAACCATACCTGTAATGGCGAAGGCGCGCATCGGCCACTTCGTAGAAGCGCAGGTGCTGGAAGCGCTCGGCGTGGACTACGTCGATGAGTCCGAAGTGCTGACGCCAGCCGACGAGAATAACCACATCAACAAGCACGACTTCACCGTGCCGTTCGTCTGTGGCGCGCGAGACCTCGGCGAGGCGCTGCGGCGCATCGGAGAAGGCGCCGCCATGATCCGCACGAAGGGCGAAGCCGGCTCCGGCAACATCGTCGAGGCGGTGCGACACGCCCGCCGCGTTCTGGGAGAAATCCGACGCATCCAGAACATGGGCGACGATGAACTTATGGCGACTGCCCGCGACCTGCGCGCCCCATACGAACTGGTCAAAGAGGTGCAGGAAGCCGGACGCCTGCCCGTCGTAAACTTCGCCGCCGGCGGCGTATCCACACCCGCCGACGCCGGGCTGATGATGCAGCTTGGCGTGGATGGCATCTTCGTAGGTTCCGGCATATTCAAGTCCGCCAACCCCGACCGCATGGCAGACGCCATCGTCAAGGCGACCACACACTACCAGGACCCGACGATGATTGCCGAAGTCTCCAAGGGACTCGGCGATGCCATGCCCGGCCTGGAAGTCTCCAACATGCCCGAGTCCGAGCGCCTGTCAGTCAGAGGCTGGTAGCTGCGGCTGCCCCCTTCTCCCTCGATGCGATCATAGGGGCAGGTCTCGAACCTGCCCCTACTCCTAGAAAGGCCATACCGATGCCCACCATAGGCGTACTGGCGATTCAGGGCGATTTCGCCGAACACCGCGCCTCGCTCGAATCGCTCGGCGCCGAAGTGCGGGAAATCCGCCTGCCTCAACAGCTCGATGAGGTCGACGCCCTCATAGTGCCGGGCGGCGAGAGCACCACCATCGTGCAGCTCATAGACATCTACGAGATGCGCGACAAGCTCCGCGAGCGCATACTCCGAGACCGGATGCCTACCTGGGGAACTTGCGCCGGCATGATAGTCATGGCCGGAAACTTGCTCGACCACCGCCCCGAACCCCTGCGTCTTATGGACACCGTGGTCAGCCGCAACGCCTTCGGCCGCCAGGTGGACAGCTTCGAGGCAGACCTGGAAGTAGATGGCATGGACGGCCCCCCATACCGCGCCGTATTCATCCGCGCCCCCGTCTTCATAGAAGTTGGAGACGACGTGGACGTGTTGGCCCGCCTAGCCGACGGCCGCCCCGTAGCCGTCCGCGAGGGCCATATGCTCGCAACCGCCTTCCACCCCGAGCTAACCGACGACCCCCGAATGCACGAACTGTTCCTCTCGATGCTCGAAACCCAACCGTAGGCGCTTCCAATCAACAAGCCATAACCTCCCAAATCCATCTGCCCCTCCGCGTCTCTGCGTCAAGACCTCTGCTAAACTGGATCCATCCCCACCCGCAGAGGCGCCCCCACGTCCACATCCCCACACATCCGCCACCTTCGCGCATTCGACGCCATTCGCGCCGTCGCTTCCCCGCGTCCGAACCTCGCCCTCACGCTCGCCGCCCTGTCCCGCGACCGCCCTTACGCCGCCTCCATCGTCGCTCTCTCCCACCGCCGGACCGCCTTCGTTGCAGCCGACGGCCCCCGCATCCGCGCCATCGCCGCCGTTCGTCCTCGCTCCGCCGCAATTAGCTGGGAAGTCTCCCATCTGTACGCTCCACATGCCCCGGGCCTCCCGTATGCCGATGACTCGGACGCCTCGATCGTCCCGCTTCTCGAAACCGCCGCCGCCTCAGCCGCATCATCCGGCGCGGAACGCGTGTTCCTGCGCCTCGTGGACGGTAGCCCGGCCATCACCGTCGCGCGACTCGCTGGCTTCTTCCCCAGCCACCGCGAGACGCTGTACCGGGGTTCTCCCCGCGCCCCCGAGTCCGGACGCGGCCTGTTCGACGCCAACTCGCGGCTCAGACCCCGCGCGCCACAGGACGACTACGCGCTGTTCCGACTGTACAACGCCACCACGCCCGTGAGCGTCCGGCAGCTGTCCGGCATGACTCTCGACCAGTGGGCAGCCTCCCGCGAGCGCGCCCCTGGACGCCCGCGCGAGCTCGTGTTCGACGTTGAGACCGATCTGATAGGCAGCGTCAGAACCACCGCGCCCCGCCTCGCCGCCGCCGCCTTCGCAATCGAACTTCGCCCGGACTACATCGCCCTAACGCCCGACATCGTGGACTACGCAGTCCGCCAGCTACCTCGGTCCATCGAGGTCATATGCGTCGTGCCGGAATACGCGCCGCACCTATCCCGCGCCTTGGAAGATCGCGGATTCGAGGCGCAGACGAAACTGGTCGTCCTTGTCAAGTCGATGGCGCGCCGCGTTGCTGAGCGCGTACCGGCGCGAACTATTCCGACACCCTGAAACGCCATACGGCAACCGCCAGGAATGCCGCGCCGAACGCCGCCAGCGCCCACATCTCCTGCGTTACGTCTCCGAACTGCGCGCCGAACAGCATCAGCTTGTTGAACCCCGTGTTTGCCCAACCGTGCGGCGTCAGCTTCGCCAGAGACTGCATCCACGCCGGCGTGATGAACAGCGGCCACCAGCAACCCCCCAGCGGCGCCAGAGTCAGCGATACCAGCACTCCGACCGTTGATGCCGCTCGCACATCACTGACAAAACTCGCCAGCATCACCCCGAATGCCGCCGACGCCAGGGCCATCAGAACCGAGATTGCAACGACCGCCCCCGGCGAGGCCCCCAAGTCTATCCTGAACGCCAGAACGCCCACCCCCCACATCACCGCAAGCTGCAGGACGCCCCTGAACGCCGAGCCGCCGAATTTGCCGAGTATTATAGCCTCGCGCCTCACGCCGTTCGTCAACAGTCGCTCCAGCGTCCTGTCGCGCCGCTCGCGCGCTATCGCCTCCGCGCTCAGCGCCGCCGCGAAGAACACGAACATCGTCAGATAGCCCGGCAGTACGAAGTCGGTGGCGCTGCTCGGCTCCACTTCTCCAACCCGCTCGGTCTCGAACGATACCAACGCTCCGAATCCGAACCCCAGCGATCCCTGCCCCAACGCTCCCGGGTCGAGTTCGTCAAGAATATCGCTCAGCGTCCCAGCTGTCCCCATGCCCGCCGCCACCGAGCGGGCGAACCCTTGAAGTGTGGCGAGCTCGGCTGGATCGGCGTCCACTCCGACCACCACTTCCAGCGCCGTAGGCCTCGGATACGTCAGGTCCTCGGAGAACCGGGCAGGGAACGACACGAATCCCGGAATCTCCCCATCCTCCACTCGCGCCAGCGCGTCGTCGTAGTCCAAAGCCGCCACCGGCGCGTCACCCTCTTCCATCCCTTGTATGATAGCCCAGCTTATGCTCGAGTCCGCGCGCGCCTCCTGGGATGTGATCACAAGTTCGAGCGGTTCATCATCCACCGCCCCCACATTGCTGAGCGCAAGGCTGAAGCCGATGACGAACATGAACGGCATCACGAACGCGAATAGCGCCGCGAATCTGTCTTTGAAGAAGACCCGCGTATCTTTGGATGCCATGATGAACGCCTGACGAACGACCGTGCCCATCTACCTCCCTCCGCCCGCGATCCGGAACATGACGCGCGCCACGACGAGGAGCGCGACCGCGCTTCCCACCATCACCGCCGCGCCCAGCCACTGCTCGACCAGAGACTCTCCGCCCGACAGGATCCCGAACATCGCCTCGATCGCGTACCGCGTAAGGGTGATGCGAGAGAGGGCGTCCAGCGCTCCGTTGCCGGAAACGTCGAAGAACGTGCCACCGAATACCGTCATGAACATCGTGATTACCACAGCCGACCAAATAGCCTGGTCCCGCGTCCGCGCCACCGAGCCGATGGTCAGACCCAGCGCGCTCACAGTCGCCGCCACTAATACCGAGAACGCGAGCGACTGCGCGAATTCCGTCGCCCCGCCTATTCGCAGCGCTAAGAACGCCAGCGCGAGCAGAATCCCCGCCTGCGTCGTGGCGCGCAGCACACCCGCCAGGAACTTGCCCGCGAACAGGCCGTTCACGCTCAGCCGCGTCGTCATCAGCCGCTCTAGCGTCCTGTTCTGCCGCTCCTCAACCAGCGTCTGCGCCCCCATCGTCAGCGCGAACATCAGGAACATGACCATCATTCCCGGAACCATCCGAGCTACCGAATACGTCCCCGCCTCGTCTCCGTCCCCTCCAACGACCCGCGTCACGACGCCAAGCAACGGGTTCGCGCGCTCCTCGGCCAGCCGATCGCTCACCGCCGTGTCTATCCGCCCCGGCGCGATTCCCGACCCTTCGAGCGCCATGTGAACGGCGTATCGCGTCTGCGCCTCTTCCGCTATTTCTTGCGCTACCGCTCGCGCCGTCGCTACCGCAGCCTGCCCGTCCTGCCCGCCGTTTCCGCGCTGCTTGATAGTGATTACCGCTGGGTCCGCCATTACGCCGATGCTGGAAGTTCCTGCCCCCGGTCCTGTGGGAGTTTCCGTCGGCGCCAGCGTGTCCCACGCCACAACGCCGCTGGCCGCTCGCTCGTCCAGCGCCGCTGAGAACCCTGCCGGAATCACCACCGCGCTCAGAATAGCCGACCGTTCCAGCGCCGCGTCGGCGTCCGCCAGCGATCTCTCGCGCAACGTGACTTGGTCCAGCGAGTCCAGCCGGTCCACCAGCGCGCGGGCGTGGACGCCACCGTCCAGGTCCACTATATCCACGGTCGCGTGGAACGACGCCTCGCCGCCGAACGCCCCATACATCAGCGCGAACAGTACGATAGGCAGGGCTATGCTGAACGCCAACTCGCCCCTGTTCATCAAGTAGCGCTTTAGCTCCAGCAGGGCTATATGCGCGGGCAGAAACATCCAACCCTCCAGTCATGCCCGCAAACCTTAGCGCCCTATCCCACTCCTACGCTACCCTAGCCAACTCTATCTGCCCTTGCTCCTCCCATTCCCTCTGCGCTCCTCCGCGCCCTCTGTTCCTCTGCGTTAAATTCCCCCGTCACCTTTGCAATTTTCTTCCCAACAACATAAGATTGCCCCTATGAAGAATAGAAAGACTATCGAAATGACGTCTGCCGGCGGCATAGTCTATCGTCGGAATGGTCGGAGCGGAGCCGATGACGTCGAAGTGGTCATCTGTGGACGCGAGTATCCTGCCATATGGGGCTTGCCCAAAGGTACGCCCGACGCGGGTGAGACGCAAGAAGAAACCGCCCTCCGAGAAGTTCGAGAAGAGACCGGCCTCGAGGTCGTGTCCGAAAAGTACATAGGCAGCATCGAATACTCGTTCGTGCGCGCAAGCGACGGGGCGCGCTGCCATAAGGTGGTGCACTACTATCTTATGCGGCCTGTCGGCGGCGATACATCGCGGCACGACCACGAGTTCGATTTCGTCAGGTGGGCGCGGCATACTGAAGCCTGCCGGACGCTCACCTACCCTAACGAGGTTGAAATTGTTGAAAAAGGTGTTTCCCTGGTCGCGGCAGTCGGAGCGCGCTGAGTTGGCGCGCAACGACGTGTTCGTAGCCGGTGAGCGAGTCGTCCTGCGCGAGAAGAGCGTAACCGACATCCCGGACGATTTCAAATGGCGCTCCGACCCGGAGCTTGCCGAGCTGGATGCCACGCGCCCGCTCAATATGCCGTACCACTACTTCGAAAAGTACGCCGTCGAAGAGATGCAGTACCCCGACCCGCGCTCCAAACGCCTGTCTGTGGACACCACCTGCGGCATCCACATCGGAAATGTCATGTTCTACGACATTGACCTGCGCTCGAAGAGGGCCGAGCTAGGAATAATGATCGGCGACAAGTCGTATTGGAGTCAGGGATACGGGACCGAGACCGTCGGCCTGATGCTCGACCACATGTTTGGCGAGTACCCTTTCGATCGCATCTACTTGCACACGTTGGCTTGGAACCACCGCGCCCAGAAGAGCTTTAGAAAGTCCGGCTTCAAAGAAGTCAAACCCGTCCGACGCGGCGGATACGACTTCATCCAAATGGAAATCTACCGCCGCGAATGGGAAGCCATACGCGCCGCGTCCACCGCCGAACCCGCCCCCGCAGATTAGCCCACTGGCGATTGCAAACCTCTTCCCCCTCGACGGGGGAAGATTGAGATGGGGGTGAGAATAGCTGCGCGACGGTCTCCGCCGGGCCGACGCCGGCTTGCAGCGTCGCAAGTCCGTCACCCGTCGGCGGAATTGTCCGACGGCGGGCGTTGCCGAGCGCTGATCCGAGCCTTCGATCGCGCCGCGTACCCTTTGTCTTGTTCTATCAGGACCGCCTTGCGCCGCAGCGCCGCCGCCACCACTCCCGTCGTGCCCGAACCCGAGAATGGATCCAGAACAACGTCGCCGGAACGGCTTGTCAGCAGAATGCACCGCCTCGCCAGCGTCCTGGGAAAACCCATAGGACGCTGAACGCCTATCGAGTCCGCGCCCAGAATCCAGTAGTTCCGCAGGTTCGCCCCGCTCTCTTCCCGAACGGCCTGGTTGTCGTAGTAGTACCTCGGCGTCTTTGAGAAGAGAAACACCTCCTCCGTCGCATTCGATGGCCGATTCTTCACCCTGTCGGCCGTCGGCGCGCGCCTGGCCCAGGTAACGTTCGAGCGCAGAATCCAGCCGTCTTCTTGCAGCGCGAATGCCATGCGCCACGGTATCCCCAAGAGGTCATGATCCTTCAGTCCCCAAAGGTTAGGCTCACTCCCCGGACGCGGACGACCGTCGCCAATGCCGCGCGCATAGCCGTCGCCAAGGTTCAGCCACAACGTGCCGTCGTCTGTGAGCGTCCGCCACACCTCGCGGAACACCGTAACCAGATTATCTATGTACTCGTCCGGGGACGGTTCCGCGCCGATCTGCGTGTCGTCATCGTAGTGGTCTCCCCAATACGGCGCAGACGTGATGCAGCACTGCACAGACTGCGACTTTATGTTGCTCAGCATATATCTGCTATCGCCGACGAGTACCGAGACCGCATTATCTTCCGATGTCTGTTGCGCTGTCGTAACCATGTTCCATCCTGCGAATCTTGTTTGACCTGATTCTATGCTAAGAACGTCTGCCAGCCCGTTTCTAGCGGTACATGGTTATTTTATGGGATATTGCTTACCTCGCCTCGAAAGCCATCACCTCCTCCGTGAACACCAGCTCCCCATCGTAGATGCCCCGAACGTCCCCGATGCCCTTCTCCATCGCCCCGTGCCCCGACAGATGCGGCCCTATGTGCACCAGCGCCAGCTTCTTCACCCCCGCCTCCTGCGCCATGCGAGCCGCGCCCTTCGTGCCGCACTGCCCTCCCGCCTCACCGGTATCGTCCATCACGTCCTGGTCGTCCCAGCACATGCACAGCATCACGTCCGCGTCGCGCGCCAGATCGCGCACCGAGTCGCACGGCTGCGTGTCGCCGGTAAAGACCACGCTGCCTCCCGGCGTGTCGATTCGGTACGCCAGCGAGTCGAGATACGGCTGCACGTGCTCAGCCGTCGCCGCCGCAACCTCCCAGTCCGATCCTGAATAAACCCGGCCCGGCCCCACGTCCTTCGCGAACACGTCCGGCGCCGGACGCGGCAGAGCGCCGCCGCGGTTCACGTGAATCTGCTGGCTCAGCGGATGGTTCACCCTCGCCTTCCAGTCGTGCGCGAACACCCCGTCCTCGCCCAGGATCCCCTCAGTGATCCGCTCCGTTAGGGTAGGGCCGTACACTTCCAGCCGACGCTCTTTGCCCGTGCTCTGATCCCATCGGCACAGCAGAAAGCACGGATAGTCTATGTCGTGATCGAAGTGGTGATGCGTGAAGAACAGGTGGTCGATCTCCGTCGGCCACAGACCGGCCTGCACCAGCTTGTGCGTAGCCGCCGGTCCGCAATCAATCATGATCCGGCTGTCCCCCGTCTCCAGAACGAACGCGCTTCCGAAGCGCGTCGGCGTGGGTGTCGGCGTTCCCGCCCCCAGAACGTGAATACGGGTCATAGCGATAAGTCCTCCTGAGAATGTAGGCGTTAGTGTACAAGAGATGCGACCAACGCAAAACAGGCCCCGCATCTCTGCGGGACCTGCCCCCGGAATCTCCGGAACTTCGCGTCGCAGCGCCGCTCCCTGACGCTGCGACGCTCGGTCTGCTCGTTACCTGCCCCAGCGCTTGCCGGCCCTAATCATCATGACCTTGCCGCCGAACCCGCGCTTGCCGCCCTTGCCGAATCCGCGACCCCATCCGCGACCGTCTAGCTCTCCCTGCCGCACTAGCTTGACCTCGCCGTCCACGTCGTACACCATCACGTCATCCGTCGCGTTCAGCCCGCCGATGTCGCCATTGTTGACCAGCATCACCTTCGTATCATCCGTCACCGTGTAGTTGATCGCCGCCGAGCCGTCCTTAGGTGTTAGCGTGAACGTGCCCGCTGTCGAGTCAATGTTCGACGCTGTGCCGACCATCATGCGATGCGTAGTATTGTTGCCGTCTTCGTCCTGATAGACCGTCTGCCAGCTCACTGGCTTGCCGTCACCCTTGGCGCGCATCTTGCCGCCCCAACCGCCCCGATTGCCGCGAGGGAAGATGTGCCACGACTGAGACTTCCGCCCCCAGCCCCTCATGTCGCCATCCCACTCGCCGACTGTCAGGCTGGCCGTCTGGCTGGCGCCGTCGCGCGTGATGGTGAGCGATAGAGTCCCGTCCACGCCCGCCGTCTCGACCGCCGTGGTCAAATCGCCGACGCCTGTAACCGTCGTCCCATCGATCGCGGTAATCACATCGCCCACTTCCAGAACCCCGTCCGCGGGGCTGTCATCCATAACGAAGACGACCTCGATCGCGCCGCTGTCCGTCGCGCGGATCATCACGCCTATGTACGGCTTGCCATCCTCATCGTCGGCGTCCGCCGCCTGAAGCTGTCCGATGCTGTCAGGCTGCGCGACCTGCGATGGCGAAACTACGTCCGCGCTCAGCCTCTCCTCTTCCGGCCGCGTCTGCGGCGTGTCCTTCGTCGAAGCCTGTGTCGAAAACGGATTCGACGCGATAACCGCGACCAGCGCCAGCGCCGCCAGCGCAATCAGCCCGCCCAAGCCAAACTTCTTTGCGTCCATCTACAAAACTCCTGTGTGTGTAAGCCCTGTCCTGGAACATGTTCACTCACTACAACGCGCCCGTTCTCCAAAGGGTTAGCTACATCGCTTGACAACAGCCGCCACTATTGAGAACCTTCCATACAATCCTCACAAAAGGAATATGCCATGACTACCACCACACTCGACCTCGAAGACCCCGCAGTCTTGGACCAACTGGGCGCGCAATGGAAATTCGGCTCCGGCTGGAACCCGGACGAACCGAACGAGGGCTTGGTCGCCCAGGCTTCAGACAGCCCCGCGCGACTGCCAGACTACGACGACTCGCGCTGGGAGACGATAGACGACTTGGAGGCCGGCGGTCAGAACAAGCCGTCCGGCGGCCCGGAAAACCCCGGCATCCGAAAGAAGCGCTCCGAGGGCCTGACCTTCGGCTGGTACAGAATTGCTGTACCCATCCCGGAGACCATCGGCGATTTTCAGGTCGAAGGCTCAGCCGTCTGGTTCGAGACCAACATTGACGACTACGGCGAAATCTGGATCGACGGCGAGTGGGACCGAGACGCCGGAGCGGTCAACGGATTCAACGTCACCAACCGCGTCAAGGTTACGGACGACGCCAGGCCCGGAACGACTCACGTCATAGCGTGCTTGTGCGTCAATGGCCCGCTCGCGCGTCCGGGCGGCGGAATCTTCATGCGCTACGCCCACCTCGACTTCGTGAGATGAGAAGATGACCACTCGCTACCGCAGCCTGCCGCTGTTTCCCCTCAACACCGTGCTGTTCCCAAACGCGCAACTGCCGCTCCAGATTTTCGAGGAACGGTACAAGCGGATGCTGAGCGACATCATGGACTCTGATTCCATGTTCGGCGTCGCGCTGATAAAAGAAGGTCAGGAAGTGGGCGGCTCCGCGACGACGCACGACGTCGGCGCAGTCGCCCGCGTAACACAGGTCGAGAGAATAGACTCAGATCGCTTCTTTGTATCGGCGGTCGGCGTCCGCCCGTTCAGAGTGCTGGAAATAGTCAGCAGCCGACCGTACATGGTCGCCGAGGTAGAGTTGCTCTACGACCCCGGCCCTGAGCTGGAACCTACCGATGCCCTGGTAGAAGACGCGACAGACACTTTCTCCGACTACGCCCGCGCCGCCGCCGGAATTGCCGGAGGATGGGTGCGCCGAGCGCGCGTCCCATCCGACCCCGCCGCGCTCTCGTACCACATCGCCAACTCGCTTCAGATGGACCTCGCCGACAAGCAGCGCCTCTTGGAGATCGAGTCCACCGAAGAGCGCCTCACCGCCGAAATAGAAATACTAAAGCGTGGTTACGACGCGATCCGACGTCGCATGGCGATCGAGATGATGAGCAAATTCAGCCGCCACTAGCGACCATCGCTCCCGCCGCGCCGTCGCGCTGAATTCTCCCTCGCGTCTCCGCGGCCCTCTGCGCCTCTGCGTTAAATCCCCACTCGCTCCGCATACGCCGCATCTGGCTTCCCCAGCGCATCCGGGCGCAGGATGGACGCCATCAACTCCACCCCGTCCACCAGCCTCGGCCCGCTGCGGCTGAACAGCGCGCCCGAGTCAACGATCCAGGCGCGCTCGTTCTTGAAGGCGTCCAGCGACTTCCACCGCTCGCGGTCGGGCAGCGCGTCGAACTCCGCTCGCGCCTGCGCCGCGTCCATCCCGCACGGCATCAGGATCACCACGTCAGGATCCGCCTCCGCCACTCGCTCGAACTCGACCCTGACCGAAGGCGCGCCCGGCTCGACAAGCGAATCCACGCCGCCCGCGATCTCCACCATCTCCGGTACCCAGTGGCCGGCGACGATGACAGGCGACATCCACTCCACGCACGCCACGCGCGGCCTGTCCGGCAATCCCGAAACGGCGCGCTTGACGCCGTTCAGACGCGATCGTAGATTGAACGCCGCGACGTGCGCCGCCGACTCCGCCCCCGTATGCTGCCCGACTCGCAGGATGTCCGCGATGACGTCATCCACGCTGTGAGGGTCCAGAGACAGTACCTCCGCAGGCGTATCGAGCCGCGCCACCGCGTCTTGCACGTCCTCGAATGACACCGCGCACACTTCGCAGAGCTGTTGAGTGATCACCAGGTCCGGTTGAGCCGATGCCAGCGTATCCTCGTCCACCGCGTAGATATTCTCGCCGCGCATCATCATATCCGTAACGGCCGCGTCAATCTCCGTGCCGGACATCCCATCCATATCCACCCGACTGCGAACCACCACCCGCTTGGACCGCGCCGCCGCCGGAAAGTCGCACTCATGGCTGACCCCGTGCAGCGAGTCTCCCAACCCAAGCAGATAGACTATCTCAGTCGCGCTAGGCAAAAACGAACAGATACGCATGGCAATCACCCCGCCTGTCTCCGCTGCCAGTCTCTGACGATGGACTTCAGAACGCCCCCTCCTGCTCGAACGCCTCCGCTAGCCGCGCTATGCCCTCGTAGATCTCGTCCGGCTGGTTGTAGCCGAAGCACAGCCGCGCGCTGTTGTTGCCGCTCACGTTATCCGGCGCGAAGTTGATGCCCGGCAGGTAGCCTACGTCGTACTCGTCCAGCACCTTGTCGCGTATCGCCGTCAGATTCGCGTCGTCCGGCATCGTCAGCCATACGAACAGACCGCCGTGCGGCTGGCTCCACTCCGCGCGATCCCCGAAGTTCTCGCCCAGAGACGCCAGCATCGCGTCCCGCTTCGCCCGCTGTATGTCGTTGATCTCCTCGATGTGCGCGTCGAGATTCCCCGTAGAGTACCGGTGCACCGCATAAGACGCGAACGAGTTTACCGATCCGCCGCTCTTCGCCACCAGCGCCCTGTCCAGAACCTCCGATGGCCCCGTGCCGTACCCGATACGCATTCCGGGCGCGATGATCTTCGAGAACGACGCCACGTACATCACGCTGCCCGTATCGTCCAGCGCATGAATCGAAGTCGGCGACTCCGGCCCGTCCAGACGCAGGTCCACGTAGCAGTCATCCTCCAAAATCGGCACCCCGTGGCGATTGGCGATATCCACCATCGCTTGGCGCCGTTCCAGAGACATCGTCCAGCCCATCGGATTCTGGTAAGTAGGAATCGTGTAGATCAGCTTGGGCTTCTTGCCCTGTCCCGTTGCCCGGACGATCTCCGCCTCCAGCGCGTCGGGAAGCATACCCTCGGTGTCCGTTTCGATACCTCGCACGTCCGCGCCGAAGCGACGCAGCTGGCCCAGCGTCCCCGCGTACACGAAGTCCTCCGTCAGCGCGACGTCCCCGGGATCTATCAGCACTTCGAGGAACATGTGTATCGGCTGCCCCGACCCGTCGCCCAGGATGATGTCGTCCGGCGAAACATGAATGTCGCGCTCCCGCGCCAGCTTGTCCGCCACGAACTCCCGGAGCGGTCTGTACCCTTGAGGATGGGCGTAGATGGCAAGGTCTTCGCCTTCCTCCCTGAGCGCGTCCTGAAGCCCGCCTACCAGGCCATCGAACGGAATGGACTTTGGGTCCGGGTAGGCGACCGCAAAGTCATACTTGCCGCGTTTGACCGCGCCCGCACGCGCCCGGCCCTCCGGCGCGTGCCTCGAAAACAGACCATCGAAACTGAACTTGTTGCCTTCCGCCATACCGTTCCCTCCTTCGGACCGCCTAACGACAGGCGGGCAGGGGATATTGAATTTTCGTCATTCTACACTGTGCGGGCGCAGCCGCGCTAACGCAAGTCCCTTCCCCCTTGACGGGGGAAGGTTAGGATGGGGGTGAATCCCGAGTTGGAGTCCTTCTGCGTCTCCGCGCCTCTGCGTCAAATCCTCCCGCGTCCGCTATGCTCCGTCGAACACACCCTCGCGCTCGAACACCCCGGCCAGAATTTCGATCCCCTCCGCTATTTCGGCGGGACTGTGGTAGCTGTACGTCAGCCGCATATAGTTGTGCGGAGACCTGTCCGCCCTGTACACCGCGCCCGGATTGTACTTCACGCCGGCAGCGGTCGCCGCCTCCAGCGCGTCCCATGTGTTCGCGCCCTCCGGCAGCTTGCCCCACAGCATCATCCCGCCGTTCGGATTGCTCCACTCACACGACGGCGGGAAATGTTCGCCCAGCGCAGCCAGCATGGCGTCGCGCTTCGCGCCCAGCGACCGCGCCACCGCCTCTATGTACTCGTCGCCGTTCTGTCGCAGATACTCGTACACCGCCATAGAGGCCAGATGACTCGGCGCCGCGCCAAGACGTCCGGACGCCTCCTTCACCGCGTCCGGCACAACCCCGAAGCCGAGGCGCAGCCCGCAACCCAGCAGCTTCGTGTACGCCGACACGTACATCACCCCATCATCGTCGTCCATGCCGTATATGGCAGGAGGCAGCGGGTCGCCGTCTATGCGGAAGTCCGCGTAAGACTCGTTCTCCAGAATCGGGATGCCGTAGGTCTGCGAGATTTCCAGCATATGCCGCCGACGCTCCGCGCTCAGCGTCATGCCCATCGGGTTCTGATAGACGCCGATCGTGTATATCAGCTTCGGCTGCGCCCCCTTGGACACCGAATCCTTCACAGCCTCCTCCAGAGCGTCCGTGTCCATCCCGTTCGCGTCCGATTTGACGTGGACTACGTTAGCGCGCTTGCCCAGCAGCATCCCCAGCGTGCCGGAGTAGCAGAACTCCTCGACGAACACCGTGTCGCCCGCGTCTATGAGCGTGTCCAGTATCGTACCGACCGCTCCGCCCGCGCCGGCGCTCAGGAAGATGTTGTCTATCGGTACCTCGACGCCGCGATTCGCGCTGAGCGCCTCCGCGATGTACTCGCGCAGGCCCGGATGTCCCTGCGGCGGCGGGTACTTCGCCAGATCTACCCCCTCGTCCGGCATGATGTCGGCCAGCGCGGACACGAACCCGTCCACCGGCATCGTGTCCTTGTCCGTGTACGTAACCGAGAACGTGAAGCGCGTATCCTCCTGCTGGCCGGGCGGCATCTCCACCGTAGCCGGCAGATTCCTGCTAATCAGATTCGTATAGTCCATCTCGTCTCCTAACCAAAGCAGAGTCAGAATACCTAGGCGCAGGTCCCTTCCCCCTTGATGGGGGAAGGTTAGGATGGGGGTGAAGTCCCCGTTAGCCAACCCACTCCTATTTCCTACCTCTTATCTCCTATCTCCTCATCTATCCAAGCGGCAGCGTAACCCTCTCGCCCGTCTGCATCGAAATCGTTACCGCGTCGGTGAACTCCATGTAGCGAACGCCGTCGAAGAAGCTGGTGTGCGTAACCGGCTCCAGGCCGCGTATCGCGTTGATGAACTCCTCCTCCACGCGCCAGCCGCCCTGCTTCTCCGCCGGAACCTCGATCTCGCTCAGCGCGTCGTCGCCGCGCCGCCCGCCGCGCACGGTCATCGTCCCGGAATCGACGTGTACCGTGCCTTCCGAGCCGAATATCCACACCCCGTCAGCCGGCGCCAACCCCGTAACCGTGCTTAGCCGGAGCCGGGCCACCGTGCCGGACGCGAACTCTATCAGTATCTCCACGTGGTCCGGAATCGTGATGTACGCCAGACCGCCGTCCCAGTCCTTGCGATGCCTGACGTTCACGCGCCCGACCGCGCTCACCGCAACCGCCGGGCCGAACCAGCGCATGATCGCCTCGTACCATATGCCCATCTGCATTATGTTGTTGCCCGAAAGGTCGCGGTCGTGCCGCCAGTGCAGCTCGGAGTCGCGGTCAACGAACCCCCCTTGATGCACCGTGATATCCGCCGACAGAACGTCCCCGAACCAGCCCGACGCGATCATCTCTCTGATCGTCGTGTCAATCTTGAGAGTGTGTGGCGCCGGCACGATCTGCGTAACCAGCGAAGGATACGCCAGCGACGCTTCCAGCATCTCATGAGCGTCCGCCGAATTCATCGTCATCCGCGCCTCGGTCAGCACGTGCTTGCCCGCCGCCAGCGACGCCAAGACCAGCGTCTTGTGCATATACGGCCACGTCCCTACGCAGATCGCGTCCGTATCGTCCGCGTCTATCAGGTCTTCCCAAGAGTCGTACACCGTCCCCAGCCCGAACTCGTCCGCCACTCGCTGGCCCGACTCGCGGCTGCGATTCGCCACGCTGACGTTCTCAACGCCCTCGATAGCCGCAAACCCGGGTAGGTGTCGCAGCCGCGTATTGCCGCCCGCTCCCACGTACCCCATCCGTATGGTATCCAATGCCATAGAAAACACTCCCACTGACTGACTGTATGAAATCACGCGACTGAATTATATTGAACCAACCCCCACCCGTCCAGACGCCACCCAACCCGGAATCTAACGCAGAGGCCCGAAGGCGCAAAGGGGGATTGAATTCATTCTTTGCGTCTCTGCGCCTCTGCGTTAAAAACACCCCCGCTTTCCTGTATCATGTACGCTAACTCGCCGACAGGAGGCCCTACCATGACAGGCGCAGACGCCATCGCCAGAATCCTCAAGCAAGAGGGCATAGACTTCATGGGCGTAATCCCAATGAACACCCTCGAAGAGGCAGGCGCCGTCCACGGCGTCCGGCCCATGATCTTCCGGCAGGAGCGCGTCGGCGTCAACCTCGCAGACGGTTACAGCCGTGTCACCAACGGGCGCGGCGTGGGCGTGTTCTCCATGCAGGCCGGACCGGGCGCCGAAAACGCCTTCGCCGGCGTCGCCCAGGCATATGCCGACTCAGTGCCCATCTTGCTGCTTCCCGCGTCCGCGCCACGCGCCCGCGAGGGCGTCCACCCCACGTTCAGCCCCAGCCGCAGCTACGCCGACGTTACCAAGTGGTCTGACCGCGTGAACATGGTCGAGCGCATCCCCGAGATGATGCGCCGCGCCTTCACCCAGGTTCGCGCCGGACGCCCAGGCCCCGTGCTCCTCGAGGTTCCATCCGACATCCTGCGCGGCGACTTCCCCGAAGACGCCCTACGCTACACCCCGGTGACGCCACGCGCCTCCGCTGGCGACCCGGACGACGCGCGCGAGGCCGCGAGGCTGCTGCTGAGCGCCGAGCGCCCCGTCATACAGGCAGGGCAGGGCGTCCTCTACGCCGAAGCGTGGGACGAGTTGCGCGAGCTGGCCGAGCTTACCCAAACCCCCGTCATGACCACCATGGCCGGCAAGAGCGCCTTCCCCGAAGACCATCCCCTGTCGCTCGGAACCCGCAGCGGCACGACCACCGGCCCCGTAGTCCACTTCATAGACCGCGCCGACCTGATACTCGGCATCGGATGCAGCTTCACCCGCATCCATTACGGCGCGGACAGGTTCGACTCGAAGGTGATCGTCCACTGCACCAACAGCCTCGACGACGTGAACAAGGACTACGACCCCGACCACGCCGTCGTCGGCGACGCCAAGCTGGTTCTCCGCCAGTTGATAGCCGAGGTCCAGGCGCAGCTTGGCTCGGCGTCCCGCGTCGAGCCGAACGGCGTAGCGTCCGAGATAGCCGCCGTCCGCGAAGACTGGATGCGCGAATGGCTGCCCTTGCTTACCTCCGACGAAATCCCCATCAATCCCTACCGCGTAATCTGGGACCTGATGAATACCATAGACCGCGCCAACGCCATCGTAACCCACGACTCCGGCAGCCCGCGCGACGAGACGATACCTTTCTACGAGACGATAACCCCGCGCGGATTCATCGCCTGGGGCAAGTCCACCCAGCTCGGATACAGCTTGGGCCTGGCAATGGGCGCGCGCATGGCGGCTCCCGACAAGCTCGCCGTCCACATTATCGGCGACTATGGATTTGGGATGGTCGCTCTCGACATCGAAACCTGCGTCCGCGAGCGCATACCGATCCTGAGCATCGTCCTCAACAACTCCGCTATGGGAATATACTCGCCCAACAGCTTCCCCACCGCCAACGACCTGTACGGAACCAAGTACGTAGGCGGCAATTTCGCCCAAGTTGCCGAAGCCATGGGCAGCTACAACGCCCGAATCGAACGCCCCCAGGACATTGTCCCGGCCATAAAGACCGCCACCAAAGTCATAGAAGCCGGCCAGCCCGCCGTCTTGGAGTTCATCACGAAGGAGGAACACGCCTTCCCGTTCAGAGGCGCTGTCTAGGAAACTCAATCGTGCCAAGTCCCTTCCCCCTTTGACGGGTGAAGGTTAGGATTGGGGGTGAAATCGTTGCCTCCAGCCATTTGCTTGCAACACTCCCCCAACCCCTCTGCGCCTTTGCGTCAAATCCCCTCCGCGTCTCTCTGCGCCCTCTGCGTCTCTGCGTTAAATTCCACCACAATCCGCGCCGTCTCCTCCCCAACGGCGCGGTGCGCTTGCGCCGTCGCCCCGCCCGTGTGGTGCGTCCCGATGATGCCGGGAACGTCGAACAGCCTACTCTCGAACGACCCTGTTCCCGTCGTAGGCTCCCCCTCGAACACGTCCACCCCCACGCGCAGCCCCTTCGCCCGCGCGGCCTCAATCAGCGCGTCCTCATCCACCACCTCCGCCCGCGCCGTGTTCACCAGGTACGCGCCCGGCTTCAAGGCGTCCAGCAACTCGCGACCCACCAAGCCGCGCGTCTCCGGCGTCAGCGCGACGTGAACGCTCACCACGTCCGCGTCCCGCGCCACGTCAATCGGCGACGCGCGGTAGCCGACGCCAAGCTCCGATGCGAGGGTAGGGGATAGCGACCGGCTCCACGCGATGACGTCCATCCCGAACGCCCGCGCAATCGGAATCATGGCGCGTCCCGCGTGTCCCGTTCCGAGCAGCCCCAGCGCGCTGCCGAATAGCCCGCGAGCGTCGGAGAAGCGCTGCTTGTCCCACGCGCCGCGCCTCAGCTCCGCCGCGCTGTCCGGGATGTGCCTGTCGAGCGCGATGATCAGCCCGAACGCAAGCTCCGCCACCGCCGCCGCATTCCGACCAGGGCAGTTGCGAACCTCGATCCCAAGAGAGTTCGCCGTCCCCACGTCGATCGTGTTGATGCCCGCGCCCGCCCGGACCACCAGCGCCAGCTGCCCCGCTCTCAGCGCCTCCGCGCCGACCCTGGTGCTGCGGACGACCAGAACCTCCGCCCCCGAGCGCGAAACCGCATCCGCCAGCTCATCCGCGCCAAGCCCCGGCTCCGAGACAACCTCCACGCCCGCATCCCGCATCAGCGACGGCCCCGGCTCAGCAATCCGATCAGCTAAAAGAACCCTCATGCCAACCCCTTTAAACGCAAAAGACGCAGAGGCGCAAGGAGCTTCGAACAAACCCTCTGCGCCCCTCTGCGTCTCCGCGCCTCTGCGTTAAAATCTCAGCCGGCAGCCGCCTGTCCCACCTGCGACGGCGCAACCAGCATCTCAGGCCTCAACCAGCTTGCCCGCCCGTAGTTCAGCGGCTTGCCAACGTGGTAACCCTCGATAGGCGCGAAGTCCCCCGCCCGCAGCGCTTCCGTCAAGTCCGCCTCGTTGCGAACGTCGCCCCTGAACGCCGTTACCCCGCGCGCGAATCCGTCCAGCGAGTGCGCATCCGAGCCACCCGTCCCCCAGAATCCGCGAACCGCCGCCACCTCCTGCGCGAACCGGTTCTCCACCTCGATATTGCCGCCGTTCACCACCTCCACGTCGTCCACCACGTCGAACACCGGATGCTCCGCCGCCTCTTCCGCCGTCTTCGGAATCCGCGCCGCGTCCTGAAACAGCATATTCTGCGTGTAGTGCGGCAGATCGAACAGGAAACGGAACGGGTGCGCGATTATAAGGAATCCGCCCACAGCGTCCACCTCGCGGCGCAGCTTGCGGATTACCTCCATGCTGTCCCCGAATCCCGCGACGTGCCCATCGAGTCCCATCGTGATAACGTGGCCCAGCGGCGTGTACGCCTCGATAGCGCGCACAAGCACGATGTCGTCCACAGTCTTCTGGAACTCCTCGAAGTCAACGCGCGGCCAGCCCTCATGCTCCGTAACCATGATGCCCGTAAGGCCCAGCCGCCGAGCGTCGGCCACCATCTCCTCGGGCGTCAGCCCGCTGTCAGAGCTGCCCCGGTTCGTGTGTACGTGCATATCGAATAGAGAAGTCAATTTCGCTCAGTCTCCAATCACATCACTGGTCGCCAATGGTCTTACAGTGTCCGATCACACCCAGGACCTCGTCGTTGTCCTCGTACATGCGCCAGAAATGGCGCGTCGTCTCATGCGTAACCGTCCACTCATCGAGTCGCCGCTCGTAGTAATCGTCGCTGCGGGGATGGTGCATCCACGTAGCCGCGAACGTGCGCTGGTCCAAATTCTCAAGATAGAAATCCGCCCACTCCGCGCAGTTCTGCCGGATATCGGCCACCACCATATCAACCGCCTGCTGGTATGTGTACTTCGGAGTATGTCTCAGCGCAGATGCCGTCCGCGTATCGTCCGACAGCGAACTCTGGATGTTGGTGCCCGGAATCCTGCCCGTTGCGAAAATGAGCAGAATAGCCACGCCAATCCCAATTACTATCACCCATCTCATAACGCGAGCGCCACCCCAATCGAACATACGCAAGAGCGCGACACAACCAAGTATAGCGAAACCCGCGCGCCCAATGCACATTCGGGCTTAAACAAAAGAGGGACGCAAAGGCGCAAAGAATTTCCAAAATCCCTCTGCGTCTCTGCGCTCCCTCTGCGCCTCTGCGTTTAAACTACCCGCTTAGATCTGCCGAAGCCTCGGGTCCCACCTGTCCCGCAGCCAGTCGCCGATGAAGTTGAACGACAGAACCGTCAGGAAGATAGCCATACCCGGGAAGAACGCGACCCACCAGGCGGAGTCCAGGTACTCGCGCCCGTTCGCTATGTCCGCGCCCCACGACGGCGTCGGCGGCGGCACGCCCGCGCCCAGGAAAGACAGGATGCTCTCGCTAAGAATCGTCCCGCCCACCTGCAGCGTCATCGCCACCACGATGGTGTTCGCCACCGCCGGCAGCAGATGCTTGAGCATGATGCGCGGCGTGGACGCGCCGGCGACCCTCGCCAGCGCGATGTAGTCGAAGTTCCTGATTTGCAGCGTCTGCCCGCGCACCAGACGCACGATGCCCGGCCAGCTGGCTAACGCCAGAACAAGGATGATGACCCAGAACTGCTGACCCATTACTATAACGATCGAGATGGCTACGATGATGTAGGGCAGAGCGGTGAACACGTCCGTCGTCCGCATGATTAACTCATCTGTCAACCCGCCGTAGTAGCCTGCGGCCAGTCCCAGCGTCGTCCCCACGATCGTCCCGCACGCGATGGCGACGGACGCGAACGTCAGAGAGATGCGCGCGCCGTAGATGATGCGGCTCAGCAGGTCGCGCCCGAGTTGGTCCGCGCCCAAAAAGAAGTTGTACACTTCCTGATTCCGTCCCAAGGGGATGCCGTTCGTGTTGCAAGATAGCGCCTTGTTGGAAATCTGCCCGTCATCGCATGGCGGATACCACGCGGGCGAGGCTAGCACTGCCCTCAGTTGATCCCTAATCGGATCGTGAGGCGCAAGAATTGGCGCGAACAGCGCGCACGTTACCAGCACGACCAGTATGAAGAACGGAATCAGCGGCCAGCGCCGCAATACGTAGAGGGTATCGCCCAAGCGCGTAGTCTTGCCAAGATTCGCCAGTTCGCTGACGGTGTACTGTCTTGCCTCAGTGGTCATTTAGGCGCCTCACGAGTATCGTATGCGGGGATCTATCATGGCGTACAGTACGTCCAGCACGAACAGCGCGAATACAGTCAGCAGCGTCAGCACCAGCACCGCAGCCGTCACCACCGGGAAGTCAATGTTCAGGATGGCCTGATATACCATGAAGCCCAGTCCCGGCCACGCGAACACCGTTTCGGTAACCACCGTCCCGCCGACGAACCCGGCGAGTATCAGCACTGAAACGGTCAGAGGTGGGATGAGCGCGTTCCTGAAAGCGTGCTTCCAGACAACCGCCGTGTTGCCCACGCCCTTCGCTCGCGCCAGCTTGACGAACTCCGAGTCCAGCACCTCCAGCATCGAAGAGCGAACGAGCCTTAGCACCGTCGCCGACGCCAGCCAACCCAGCGTAACGGTCGGAAGTATGTAGAACCTCAGACGGCCGGGCCACTCCTCGCCGTGTCCGCGCGTAGCCGCGGGAAGCCAGTCCAAGTTCACCGCGAAGATCAGGATGAGCATTATGCCGAGCCAGAACGGCGGAAGCGCCTGCCCGAACAGCGCGAACGTCCTGCCGACGACGTCCCACATCGTGCCGCGCTTGACTGCGGATAAGATGCCTAACGGTATGCCGGTTAAGAACACGAACATAGCGGCGCAGAATCCGAGCTGCAGGCTAGCCGGCGCGAACTGCAATATCATCTCGTTCGCCGGCTGGTTTGTCTTGATAGAATCCCCAAAGTCCTGCTTGAACACCAAGTTTCCAAGCCAAATGAAGTACTGAACCACAAGAGGTTTGTCGAGATGGAGACGTTCACCCCACGCCTCCCACACTTCCGGAGCCGTGTAGCCGACGTTGAGTATCAGGTAGCGCGGGTCGCCTCCCGAAAAGCGAGAAAGCGCGAACACGATGAGAGTCGAGGCTATCACCGCAATTATTACGAATAGGAGTCGCCGTATGATAAATGTCCGCATGGAGCTGCCGCCTTGCGATTCAGTCCCCTCCCCCACCGAGGGGGAGGGGTAGGGTGGGAGCGATCCCCTTGTCCTAGCGATCCAGTCCCTTCCCCCTTGACGGGGGAAGGTCAGGATGGGGGTGATCACCCGCCACCGCCCCGGGCCATAGACCCGGAGCGGCGACTATCGCTTAGTCCGCTATCCCCAACTCAGGCTAGCGCCTGGTCGGGAGTACGGTCTCGAACGAGTTGGGCAGGTCCCAAGGCTTGAGATCCCAGCTCTGAACCGTCTCAGGGTTGAAGCCGATGAGCACCGGCACCTCTACCACGCCTCCGCTGAGGCCGAAGCGCCAGGCTTCGTCCACTATCCTCTCGCGGGAGGCGAGATTCTCAGGCGAACCTTTCGCCTGCGCCCGCGTCTCCTCGCGGTAGTCGAAGTAGCGGTTGTCTTCCAGACCCGCGTTGTAGCCGCCGGATGGCAGAGGCCACAGGCCGCCGCCGGGCAGCGTGCCGCCGAGGTCGGCTATGCGGCCCTGCTTGCTGGACGGACCCCAGCGCGTCATCCACACCGCGTGAATCTGCCGCGCCAACATGGTGGGCCTGCGGGCAGAGTACTGCTGGCTGTCTATGTAAGGCGCCAGCCCCAAGTTCTCTTTCCACTGACCGACCGCCGCTTCGCACACCTCTAGCGAGGTGCCGTTGCCCTGCGAGCAGAAGAACTCGAACTCGAACCCTTCAGGAACGCCCGATGCCGCAAGGTATTCCTGCGCCTTCATCGGGTTGAACTCGTAAGCCCACTTGTCCTTGTACTCCGGGTGTGACTGGTGGAAGGGCATACCGGGGTATCCCCCGCCATAGACCGCCCCGCCGTAGCCGCCCGTTACCGCGCCAGCAATCAGCTCTCTGTCGATCGCGTGGATGAGCGCCAGCCGGAAGTTGCGCGCCTTCTCCATCGATTCGGTCTCGTAGGAGAACCTGTCCGTGTCCTTGTTGTCGAAGCCTTGCGCGTCGCAACCGGCGCCAGGAGTGTCCTGTATCGCCGGATCCGAGCGGTCTATGCCCACGCACTCGAGGCGAGGGTCGCCGATCCACGGATACGTCATGGAAGGCTTGAACCCTTCCCGAAGTATGGTTTCGCCCGTCTCCGGGTCCTTGAACGACCAGAAGTTGCCGGCGAAGTAGAAGAAGTTGCCGTAGATGGTGTCCAGTCCGTCGTGGAACCTGAACCCTTCCTTCTCCAATTTGTTTACGTCCTGGATCGAAGCGAGCGCTATGTCCGCCTGCCCCGTCTGCAGCATCGCCGAGCGCGCTTGGCCCTCGCCCGCCTGCAGAAGCACCAGGTTGTCGTAAGGAGCGTTCGCGCGCCAGTGATCTACGCGAGCCTCGGCGTCTATGCGCTCATTGGGCCGCCACTGGTGAACTACGAACGGGCCGGAGCCGTGCGGCACTCCGAACGTATCCCCAAGCTCGTCCTGCAGAACCTTGGACTGCATGAACACCGCGTCCCAGCACTGGGAAGACGTGTTGGAAAGACCGTCGCTGGTGAACGCCCTGTTGGGCGCCTGCGCCGTGTACTTGTCCACCGAGTACCAAGGCTTGTAGAACTCGTAATTCTGGGACGAATTCGAGTGCGCCGTGTTCAGGTTGTCCGAGCCGGCGTCGTTCATGGACCACACCACGTCCTCAGCCGTCATCTCGTGCATCCGCGTAACTTCGCCGTCTATCGAGCGGTAGAAGTCAATGCCCTCGCGCACGAATATCGTCACGAGGCCCTCATCTCCGGGATCGAAACCGGCAGCTTCGCGCTCAGCCTTGGAAAGCGGAATCACAGTGTCGTCTATGGTCAGCATCGAGTCGTCTATGCCGACCAAATCCCGGTCCATCCTGGCCGTGCCGGAACCATCCTTGAGGGGAAGCTCCCACTCCCAGCCGGTGATGACCAGCGGCGCCGAGCAAGTATCCCTGTTTACCATCGGGTTGCCCATGTCGTCTTCCGAAGGCGTCCAGCCCAGAAGCGGCTCCTGGAAGCCGAAGAAGCCGTGGAACATCACGTCTGGCCAGGTGCCCTTCTCGTTTCTGAACTGGGGCGCGCCAACGTTGTCCAGCACAACGGTAATCGTCGTGCTCATGCGCTCCGCAGGCTGCTGCGCCATCATAGCCTCGGCGACCGCCTTGGCTACGTCTTCTTCGGTCATGCTTGGAGCCTGCATCGCCATCGCCTCGGCGACCGCCGCGGCAACGTCGGCCTCAGTCATGCCGGGAGACTGCATCGCCAGCGCCTCGGCGACCGTCCTGGCAACGTCCCCTTCGGTTAGGCCCGGCGTCTGCGCCTGCAGAGCCTCAGCTATCGTCCGCGCCACGTCGGCCTCGGTCAGTCCCTCTTGCTGGGGCTGCTGCGCCAACGCCGAAGCGATAGCGTCCGCCACGTCCTGCTGAGAAACGCCTTCCTGCCCGGCCATTGCGTCCTGCATCGCCTGCGCCACGTCTGCCGGGGACATGGTTTCCGGCTGCGGCTGCGCCGACATCGTGTCTTGCACGATCTTGGCTATGTCCGCCCCGCTCATCGCCGGTTGCTGCGTAGTGGGCGCCGGATCCTCCGCGCTGCCGCACGCCACGGCGAACGCCAGCAGCAGGGCCAGCCCCAAGGAGACGCCCAGCGCCATCCGAGTTCTCTTGCCAATCTTCATATTCTTACCTCCCACTCGAATTAATTTGCTCCCTGCCTTCTCTATCATCCGAACGTGATCACAATAGAGCCACTCCAAGAGCGCGCGCATATTGACCACATTGATAACGCGGATATTTGCACACACATAGGAGACATGTCAACCCTGAGCCCCCGATTTGACGAAGATTCAGGGTTTGCGAGTGATCCCTTTCACGCGCTTTGGGCAAAATATAAGACAATGCACAAAACTTATCTTCGTAGATAAACGCAGAGACGCTGAGGCAGAACAAATCCCCCTGCGTCTCCGCGTCTCTCTGCGCCTCTGCGTTAAAAAATCACCCCTCCGAAGACCCTGTCGACACGTTGTTCCAGTCCAGAGCCTCCACCACCTGCGGATGGTCGAGATTCAGATCGAGCGTAGGAAGTTCGCGCCTCATTCCCGTATGCACGTTGAAATCCTCGTAGGTGTTGCGCGTGAACAGACCCATATCAACCGCGCTGTTGAGCGCGCTAACGAGGCCGTTGTAATCGAGGTGCATCCATGGCTGCTCGCTGAGGTTCTGCGACAGATACCTGAAAGTAACGTAGCGACTGTTGAGATCGAGACTGTTCGAAAACCGTATTATCTGGTGCCTCAGGTTCTCAGGCAGCATCTCGAACGAGTCCTGCGATCCCGCAGGCGGAACGTAGTAGCTCCGAACGCTGTCGAACTCCAGCCCGTCCGCCTCGTCGCGCTCGACCACCGCATCCGGTTCGGCGCCCGCCGGAATCACCCAGTCCACCAGCCCCTCCGTAATGAGACGCACGTAACCTTCCCGCTCCGCCTGCATCATCAACTGCTTGAACTTGGCGTGGCCGAACGCCCGCTCGTCGAACTCGCCGACTCGTTCATTCAACATCGGCTTCAGCGCCGCCAGAACCAGCGGCCCGTCCCGCTCCTCGACGATCTCCCGTATCTCCTCGAACAGCCCGCTCATATCGCCCGACGGCAGCGCGTCCGCGATGCGCGCCTCCGGCGCGAACGCCCTGCCCAGCTCGCCCGCCGAAGGTTCTACGTCCCTGTCGTAGTATCGCACCAGGTCAGCGCTCTCCATCAGCCGCTGCGACGCCGACCAGCTCAGCGCTACGATCGCCACGAACTTGCCGTATGGCCTGAGCGTGTTGACCAGGTGGATGAAGTCCCCGTCGCCCGAAACCAGCATATAGGCCGTGATGTCCGGGTAGCGATGGCAGAACTCTACGCAGTCAGCCGTCAGCTTCACGTCCACGCTGTTCTTCCTCACCAGCGCGTCCTCGCCATCCAGCCTGTTCTGGTAGAACCGCCCCGGAACGTACACCGGCTCGATCCCGGCGGCGTACAGCCTGCTCGGATCGTCGTACATCGACCTGTTCTGAAAGTCTCCGTAAGCGCGCGCTATCACCACGCGGCCAAGGCTCGCCGCCTCCTCTCTGATCGCGCTGATGTTCGGCGCCAGATTGCGCTGCGAAAGCCCGAACCTGATGTTCTCCCAGTCCAGCAAAAGCGCTATCTCGCGTGTGTTCTCAGCCATCCTAACCCCTCCCTTCTGAAGTTCGCGCATTCTACGAAAACGCGAACTCCGTTCCAACTTCCTCCTCGAGGGCGCGCTGATAGACATAGTGTGCCGCAGAGATGTCCTGGATCGAAAGCCCGACGCTCTTGAACAGCGTCACCTCATCGTCGCTCTCGCGGCCCGTCTTCGCGCCGGTTATTAGCTCGCCTATCTCGCCGTAGATGTCCGCCGGATCCAGCGCCCCCTCCTCTATCGGCATCATCACGTCGCCCGCCTCTACCAGGCAAGCGTCCACCTGGTCGCACACCAGCTTGGACTTCACGACGGTCTTTGTGTCGAGTTCCCGCACGCCCACCGCGTGCGAACCGATGCCGTTGATGTGCAGACCCGGCTTCACCCAGTCTCCATCTATGATCGGCGTCGTCGCCGTCGTCGCCAACGACAGGATGTCCACGCTCTCTACCAGCTCTCGCCCGCTGCCCGCGATCTCGACCGGCATCCCCAGCATCTCGGAGGCGTCGTCGGCGAACGCGCGTTGCGCCTCCGGCGAATCCAGCGAGAACACCAGCGCCCGCTCCAGGTTCGCCCCCGCCGCCATGCCCCAAAGCTGGGTGCGCGCCTGCACGCCCGCGCCCATCACGCCGGCGACCGTCGAATTGGTCCGCGCCAGGTACTTGGTCGCAAGTCCTGTAACCGCGCCCGTCCGCATAGCCGTAATGTAGCCGCCGTCCATAACCGCCACCGTCTGCCCGGTCTGGCTGTCCATCAGCGCTATCGTCGCCAGCGTCGCCGGAAGACCGTGGCTCGAAGGGTTATCCTTGTACACCGTTACCGCCTTCACCCCCAGCGCTCCCATGCTCTTGAGCTGCGCCGGCATGAAGGCGTACCAGCCGTTCACGTCCCCATCCGCCACCGCCGTCCTCTGCGGCATGACAGCCGAACCCGATGCAAGCTCTCCAAAAGCCCGTTCCAGGATCTCGATCATCTTATCCATATCCAGCAGACCCATTATCGTCTGCCTGTCCAGAAGAAGCGCCATGATTCCCAATACCTCCCGCTAAGCTGCTAAATTATCCGCAAGTGTACCCACGCCACCCCAAAACGGTCAATCGCGCCGCCCGTCCCTAGCGCCCCTCACTCCTCTTTCCTAACTCCCGATTCCACAATTCCGCCACATGTAGTAGAATCGGCTCCAGCGCACAACCTCAGCAAACCGCACACGAAGAGAGGCTCGCCAAAATGCCCGTCGCCGACAGAGTTAGCTACCCGCCGCTGCCCGGAACCGATGAGGTCTTCACACCCGAATTCCTCGAATACATCGTTGCCGCGCACGACAAGTTCGCCCCTGCAATCGCCGACATTCGCGCCAAGCGCGAGGCGATGATCGCGCGCGCCGTCCACGAGCGCGTCATGCCGGCGTTCCCGCCCGAATCCGAGGCCAACTCCGGCGACTGGACCGTACCTCCTCTGCCCGCAGAGCTGACGCGACCCGGCATCGAAATCTCCGGCCCCGTCTCCATAACCAACATGGCGATCAACGCGCTCAACCCGGGCGCCGACGGACAGCGCGCCGCAGGATACCTCGACGACGACGAAGACTCCGCCGGACACAGCCTTGGCGATACCGTGCAGGCAGCCATCAACAGACGCGACGCGACGCTCGGAACTCTGCGCTTCCACAACCCGGCGCGCAACCGGACCTACGAACTCGCGCCAGGCGAGCTTCCCTTCTTCATGCACCGCGAACGCGCGACCCATCTCGACGAGCCAGGCTTCACCATAGACGGCGAACCGATCTCGGCAACCATACTCGGGATGGGCCTAACCCTCGCGCACGGAGGCAGGGCGCAGGTTCAGAAAGGGCAAGGGCTGTACTTCTACCTGCCGAAGGTGGAGGTGGTCGAGGAGGCGCGCTTCTACCGCGAGTTCTTCGACTTCGGACGCGAACGTCTGCAGTACCCCGACGACGCCATCGTTCGGGGCATCTTCCTGATCGAGTCGCTGCCAGCCGTCTATATCATGGACGAGCTGCTATACGAGCTAGGTCCCTACGCCGCCGGACTCAACGCCGCCCGGTGGGACTTCAAGGCGTCGGTCCTCGAATACGTCATGTCCGACCCCGATCAGGTCTGGCCCGACCGCTTCGACGTGGACATCAAGACGACCGACTTCATGGTCAACATCTTCCGGCGCCTCGTAGCCGTGTGCCTGCGGCGCGGCGCGGCGCCCATTGGCGGCATGGCGACCGCTCTGCCGTCCAGGGAGGAAGAGATAAACCGCGTCGCCGGAGAATCCATCCGCGCCGACAAAGAGTGGGAGGCGGAGAACGGATTCCTGCGTGGCTGGGTCGCCCATATCTTCCACATGACCACGGCGGCAGACCCGTTCAAGCGGCAGCGCGCCTCCGGCTGGGAACCGTCGCCCGACATGTACGACCCCGCCAACTTCCCGGTCGAGGTCACCGTGCCCGACGGCGTCATCACTACCGAAGGCTCGCGCCGCAACGCGCGTATGCTTATAGAGTACGTCGAAGGCTGGCTCAACGGACGCGGCGCCAAGGGCATAGACAGCCTCGAAGGACAGCCCGGCGCGCGCCCCGCCCTGATGGAAGACCTCGCCACCGGCCGCATCTCCGTCGCTCAGACCGCGCAGCGCATCATCCACGGCGCCACAGACGAAAGCGCCGGGACGGTGCAGGATTTCGCGCTCATCAAGACGCTCCTCCAGGAAGAGCTGGCCGACATAGAAGAGCGCCGCGCAGCCGCCGCGCCGTCCGACGAAGCCTCTCAGCAAGCCCTCGCCGAAATGCTCCAACGCTACCGGCAGGCGTACAAAGTAGCCCTGCGCTGGATCAAGAACTACACCGAGTACGACTTCCGCTCCCTCGGCTCATACACCCACGCCGACCTTCTGGCGATAGCCGAAGAAGAAGACGCCTTCTGACCTCACTCAATCCCTTCACCAACCAAACCCGTAGGGGTGTCCCTTGTGGACGCCCCGTCCCCAATCAATCCCCTCCGCGCCTTAGCGCCTGTGAGTTAAAGTCCCCTCTGCGTCTCCGCGCCTCTGCGTCAAAACTCCCCCCGCTCAGCCCCCAGGTTGATCATCGCCGCCAGGTAGCCGCCGCCAAACCCGTTGTCTATGTTCACGACCCCAATTCCGGGCGCGCAGCTGTTCAGCATCGCCAGCAGGGGCGCCAGACCGTCGAAATTCGCCCCATACCCCACACTCGTAGGCACCGCCACGATCGGCGTATCCACCAGCCCGCTGACCACCGAAGGCAGCGCCCCCTCCATTCCCGCCACCACCACCAGCGCGCGACACTCCCGCAGGCGCGGCAGATGATCCAGCAGACGGTGCAAGCCGGCGACGCCGACGTCCGAAATTCGCTCGACCTCGCAACCGATAAGCTCGGCGGTCAGCGCCGCCTCCGTCGCCACCGGCAGGTCCGCTGTCCCCGCGCATAGCACCGCGACGCCTGGAACGCCGGTCGCGTCCTCTCGCCGGTCCACCACGATGCACCGCGCCATCGCCTCGTACCTCGCATCCGGAACCTCGCGGACGGTCGCCTCGAACGCCTCCTCCGTCGCGCGCGTAACCAGCAGCCGGTCCGATCGCCTCAGTACCGACGACGAGATTGCCGCGACGTGATCCGGCGTCTTGCCCTGTCCGAACACCACCTCAGGGAACCCCTGTCGAATCGACCTGTGATGGTCCACCTTCGCAAAATCCAGATCCTCATACGGGAAGTCTCGAAGCCGAGACACCACCTGATCTACGTTTAGCTTGCCCCGCTCCAAGTCTTCCAGAACGGCGCGCAGTCGCATCTCTTCTATGATCAGACCTCCTCCACTTGGCTCGCTAGAGTATAGGGCAGGTAAGCGACACCGGTAAAGAACCACGATCGCTATCTCTGCGCGCCTCCGCGCCTCTGCGTAAAAAACCCCCTTCCGGTGGAGGCTTTCGGAAGGGGGTTGGGGGAACCTGGTTGTTGGCGCCGGCCTAACTTGCCCGGCGCCGGGAGCGGTGACTCTGCTCCATCTCTTCCATCAGCGAGCGCATGGAAGTCTCGACCAGACCGGAAAGCGCGTCGCCCGGCTCGTCCTTGTACCAGCCGCACTGCAGGCACTGGAGGTAGTCGCCGTGCCAGTCGCGGCCCGTCGTAACGTCGCCGCCGCAGCGCTCGCAGCTCTTCAGCCGCAGCGTAACCTTCGGGAACCGCTCGTTCTCCATGGCCGGGCTGGTCGCGGACTGGCTGACGCCCTGGCCGCCAATGTTCTGACTGAATCTCGATGCGCTCTTCTGTATGTCGATCACTGCCATTCCTGACCGCCCTTCTAACAGTTCTGTAAATGATGAACCCTTGTGCCATATAATCTACCGCCTATATCCGTGTCTGCGCATCGGCAACCGTGATGATTCTTGTGTATCCGTTCTATTTAGTCGCGCGCCGTACTAATGGCTTACACTCCCACTAGCGCTTAAGTATGATGCGCCCTTATAATGCCGGAAGCGCCATGAAGACCCGCCTCCAAACACGCAAACCCCCCCTCCGCTAGTGGCGCGGTCTCGACAGGACGACCCCCCGACGCAACCGCCCGCGCGGGATTCCGGGCCTACGCCCAAGCCTTGGTCGGCGTTCTCGTTCGCCGACTATCGCATCCTGTGGATAGCCTCGATCGGCGGGCTGATGACCATGCAGATGCGGATGCTCGCAACCGGCGTCTGGCTGTACGAAGAGACCGGCTCCGGCCTTCAACTTGGCTTGCTGGGCGTCATCCAGCTTGGCGTGCAGTTGCCGGCTATCCTGTTCGGTGGCGCGCTCGCCGACCAGATGGATAGGAAGAAACTGATCGCCGCCGCGCAGTCATTCAGCCTGGTCTTCGTGGGACTCGTGGCATATCTCGACTACACGGACGCGCTCGATCCGTGGCACATCTACGCCGTAACCGCCATCCTCGGCGTCAGCAGCGTTCTCGGAGGCCCGGCGCGTTCGGCGATAACCGCCAACATCGTGCCCCGGTCGCACTTGATGGGCGCCGTCGCTTGGAACCAGATGACCTTCCAGGCGGGCGCCGTGATCGCGCCGCTCGCGTTCGCCGTTATCATCGAGACGCTAGACACCGCCGCCACGTTCGCCATAGCCGCCGCGTTCGCCGTCCCCGCGACGTTCATGCCCCTGATGATACGAACGAGTGTCGCCCCGCCCGACGCCGGCGAAAGCTGGCGCTCGATAATCATCCGGATCTGGCAGGGCGCCAAGTACGTCTTGACCCATCCCATCCTGCCCGGCCTCTATCTGCTCGACATCGGCGTAACCGTGTTCAGCTACTACCGGCAGGTGCTGCCGCTCATAGTGGACAGGATGTTCAGATCCGGCCCGGGCGCGGTCGGCGTATTCACCGCCGCCAACTCGCTCGGCGGCATAGCCGGCACCTTCGCGGTGCTGTTCCTCGCCAACTACCGCGCCAAGGGGATGCTGGTTCTGTACGCCACGCTCGCCTACGCCGCGCTGCTGCTGATATTCGGCTTCACCCCAGCCCTTGGGCTGGCGGCGCTCGTGGCAATGGCGCTCGGAACGCTGACCATGGCCGGGTTGGGCGCCACCGACGCCATAGGCATGACGACCCGCCAAACCACCGTGCAGCTAACCACCCCGGACGATATGCGCGGCCGCGCCGTCAGCGCCCACTCCGTCAGCGCCATGACAGCCAATAACCTCGGCACCTTCTACGTAGGCTTCATGTCCGAGAGGATTGGCGCGGAAAACACTATGATACTCGGCGGGCTAATTTCCGTCGCGGTAGTATTCGCCGTCTGGTGGCTAATCAAAGGCGTCCGTCAGTACCGCTACCCCTGAACAAGCCCCCTCTGCGTCTCTCCGCGCTCTCTGCGCCTCTGCGTTAAATTTTCTGCCTACTCCCGATGCAGATACTCCCCCGACTCCAGCGCCGCCTCGATCGCCTCCACCAGCGCCCGCGCCGACTCCGCCGACAGTTCGACCGGAATCCGCGCGTCCAGTCCAAGATCCTCATTCACGAAGTCTATATTCAGCGTGTGGTCATCCTCAGAGTAGTGGAATGGATGGTCGAAATACACGCGCGCGTCCGTCAGCTTGAACCAGCCGCGCTGTCCGCGCCCGCTGCCGTCTATCTTCGCCTGCTCAGTAACGTATGTGCACATATCGCACTCCTTTGCGCGTTTGCCGCATGAACGCTATCATATGACGCAATCATAGTCCATAACTCATAACCCGGCAGGCAGAGCTATTTTCTAAATCGCAGAAGCGCCCAAACTCTCGATTCATTCCTTTGCGCTTTTGCGTTGAATCCAGACGCAATCTAGATGATGCAGGAGCAATCAACTTGGAAGTCCTTCCCAGCGTACACTTGGTGCCAAGCGTCCGGTGGTCGCGCGCGTATCTTATCGTTGGCGACACGCTGACGCTCGTGGACTCTGGCCTTCCCTGGCATCCGCGTGGCGTGCTGAAGTACATCCGCTCCATCGGGCGGCGACCCGAGGAACTCGATCGCATCCTGATAACGCACGGACATCCAGATCACGTCGGCGGAGCGGCGAAGCTCGTTCGCGCGACCCGCGCCAAAATCATAGGCCACCGCGCCGACAGCCACCCGTCCGCCAGAAACGACCTCGACCTCGACTACACCGGAATCGGCGGCAGACGCTCGCCGCTCGCATTCCTCTCAGCCGCCAAGCTCGACGTCCCTGTGGCCGACGGCGACGTCCTGCCGGACCACGGCGGCATCCAGGTCATCCACACGCCCGGACACACGCGCGGAAGCGTCTGCTTCCTGCTCGAATCTACGCGAACCTTATTCAGTGGCGACACCCTGTTCAGCGACGGACGACGCCTCAGCCGCTCCGCGCCCTTCCCGGGCTACGACCGCGCCGGCTACGTCCGCTCGCTGAAGCGCCTGTCCGAAATCGAGTTCGACGCCGTATGTGGGGGACACGGCGCGCCGCTGCCCGGCGGCGGACGGCGCGCGTTGTCCGAACTGCTGCGCGCCCGACCCGACCCACCCACCTGGCGAGACATCTTCCGAAGCATCCCCCATCGCCTAAGACATCACCGCCCCCTTACCGGCGAACATACAGAGAGCGGCTGAAGAAACACAGATCGCTCCGTCGACGGGGAATGCTACAGCCTGTCATCGCCAAGGCGGAGGATGGGAGTGAAACCCAAGGCTGCCTATGCAAATATATAACATACTGACCAGACTGCCCAAGCCGACCAAGCCGGCCTACGACATCCACACGTTCCGAGGCGATCTCTTCGGAGGCATCACCGCCGCCGTAGTCGGACTTCCTACCTCACTCGCGTTCGGAGTAGCCTCCGGCATAGGCGCGATATACGGACTGTACGGCGCGATAGTCGGAGGCTTCTTCGCCGCCGTCTTCGGAGGCACGCGCTCGCAGATGTCCGGTCCGACCGGCCCGATGGCGGTCGCCATGGCGGTTATCGTGGGGATGCACGCCGACAACCTCACCGAGGCGTTCACCATCGTTGTCATGGCTGGGCTCTTACAGATACTGCTGGGCGCGCTGGGGATTGGCAGATTCGTGGCCTTCACGCCGTACTCGGTCATATCCGGCTTCATGACCGGCATCGGCATAATAATCATCCTGCTTCAGACGCTGCCCTTCCTCGGCGCGGCTGGGTCGGAAGGCGGTCCAACCGGGGCCATCCGCGCCCTGCCCGCCGCGATAGATAACGTCAACGTCGGCGCGGTCATCATAGCCGCGGCCACTCTCGCCGTCGCAGCGCTGTGGCCCCAGCGAGTCGCGAGGTTCTTCCCGCCCGTGCTGGCGGCCCTGGTCGCCGGGACGTCGATCAGCGTATTCTTCTTCCCGAACGCCGTCGACGTGATAGGAACCGTGCCGACCGGCCTGCCGACACTGAGCCTGCCGGAAATCTCGCCCTCCATACTGGCGCGCGCGGCGCAGCCAGCCCTCACAATCGCGCTGCTCGGCTCCATAGACAGCCTTCTAACCTCTCTCGTCGCCGATTCTATGACCCGCTCGCGCCACAACCCGAACCGCGAACTTGTGGGGCAGGGAATAGGCAACACCGCCGTGGGCCTGATCTCCGCCGTGCCGGGAGCCGGCGCCACGATGGGCACCGTCGTCAACATCCGCGCCGGCGGTCGGACGCGCGTATCGGGCGTCATACGCTCCGCCATCCTGCTCGCCCTCGTTCTCGGACTGGGCAGATATGTGGAGTTCATCCCTCTCGCAGCGCTTGCCGGAATCCTCATGAAAGTCGGCTACGACATCATAGACTGGCGCTTCATCACTCGCATCCACCGCATAGGGCGCCAGCACCTGGTGGTGATGCTGGTAACGCTGGGATTGACCGTCTTCGTGGACTTGATAACCGCCGTAGCTATCGGCCTTATCGTCGCCGCCATGGCTCACGCCCGCCAGTTCGAGCTGCTGGAGCTGGATCGCGTAATCTCCACCCCGCTGCTGGACAGTGAGTTCCTGAACATCGTCAACTCCCCCGACCCCTTCGCCGCTCGCGTCGGCCTGGTGGCCTTGCGCGGCACCTTTACCGTGGCGTCGTCCAACCACCTCGTCAACACCATCAGCCCGGACATCGGAGAACACGAAATCGTAATCCTGGACTTCACGGAGACGACCTACATGGACGACAGCGCCGCCCTGGTGGTGGAGCAGTTAATTGATGCAGCCTTGGCAGAGGACACCCAGTGCATCGTCATCGGCCTCTCAGCCGAGTTGGGCCGCAGCCTCGACGCGCTCAAGGTACTTCAGCACGTACCCGAGTCCCAGATAGTCCCCACCCTCGAAGATGCGCGAGCTCTATCCCTGCGCATCCTATACCCCTAACCAAATATCCCCTCTGCGTCAAAACCCTCTTTGCGCCTTCGCGCCTTTGGGTCGAATTCGAACGCGCGACTAAACGCCTCGATCACCGCCGGCGCCGCCTCGTCCACGCTCACCTCTCGCCCCAGCTCCGCGCTAACCGACGTAACCTCCGCATCCGCCATGCCGCACGGTACGATGTGATCGAAGTAAGAAAGGTCGGTACAGACGTTCAGCGCGAACCCGTGCGTCGTAACCCGCCGCCCCACCTTTACGCCTATAGCCGCTATCTTGCGCTCCCCAACCCAGACCCCGGTCGGACGCCCCTCAGACGCCGCCTCGATTCCGAACGTCCTCAGAACCTCGATGACAACCCGCTCCAACGTCCGAACATACTTCAGCGGCCCGCCGCCCCAGCGCCGTAGATCGACGATTGGATATCCCACCAGTTGTCCTGGTCCGTGATACGTAACTTCACCGCCGCGATCCGTATGGCGCATCTCCACCCCAAGCCGCGCCAACTCATCTGCGCCGATCAGCACGTCCGACTCATCTCCGCGGCGCCCCAACGTAAATACGTGTGGATGCTCGAGTATCACCAGAGTATCTGGCCTGGCCGCCTCGACAACCTCCCCATGCAGCCTCCCTTGCAGCGCCAGCCCCTCCGAGTACGACACCACCCCAAGCCGAACTACCGAAAGCCCGCATTCATCAGAGTAATCGCCTCGGACGAGAATCTCCTTCCCCGCTATACAACCCTTTGCGCCTTTGCGCCTTTGCGTCTTTGCGTTAAATCCCAACTCTGCGCCTCCGCGTCAAACCCCCGAACTTCAATACACCCCCGTATCCACCCCGATCCCCTCGAGTCTCCGCTTCACGGCGTTGATGAACGCGCTAGCCCCCGCCCCGTCCATGATGCGATGGTCGAAACTCATGCACAAGTTCATCATCGAACGTATCGCGATCCCATCCCCCACGACCACCGGACGCTTCACGATCGCCTCCGTCGTCAGGATAGCCGCCTGCGGATGGTTCACCAGCGGCTGCGACAATACCGAGCCCAGCGCCCCCGTGTTGTTCAGCGTAAACGTCCCGCCCTGAACGTCATCCAGCGTCAGCCGCCCCGCCCGCGCCCGCGTCGTAAGATCATCGACCCGCCGCGCAAGGCCCGCCACGCTCAGCGTGTCGGCGTCGTGCACCACCGGCACGACGAGACCGTTCGGCGTCGCCGCAGCGATTCCTATGTTGATGCGTCTTTTGTAGATGATCGAGTCTCCGCCCCACGACGAATTCAGCAGCGGATTTTCCTTCAGCGATTCGGCGACCGCCTTCATCACGAATGGCAGGTAGGTGATGTTGATTCCCTCGCGTCTCCGGAACTCGTCCCGAACCGCCGCGCGTCGCGCCACCAGCCCGCTCACGTCCACCTCGACCAGCGTCCATGCCTGTGGAATGTCCGTCGCGCTCCGCGCCATGTTCTCGGCGATCATCCGACGCACCGGAGACAGCGGCGCGCGCTCCTCGTCCGCTCCGGGAGTCGCATCGCCTGTCATGGGCGGTGGAGTGGCGCGCGTTTCGACTGCCGGCGTCCCAGCCGCCGGCGCATCATCCGCTCCGGGCGCCCCCTCGTCCGCCTGGGCCCCCATCTGCGCCCCCGTCTGTGCGATAAACTCGCGCACGTCCTTCAGAGTAACTCGTCCGCCCAAGCCTGTTCCCCGCACCTGATCGAGATCGATGTCGCGCTCGTCCGCCAGCCGCAGCACCGCCGGCGAGTATCTCCGCCGACCGGCGCGGCCGCCCCTCTGCGACGGGGGGGACGGGGGGCCTGATTCCGTTTCGGGCGCCGGATCAGCCGAAATGGGCCCGCCGGAACCCGTGGGTCCCACCGGCGCTACGTCCTTCAGCAGCGTCCCGATTCTATCCGCCGGGGCCGCCGGAGCCGCCTGAACCGACGCCCCCTCAGACCGCGCTTCATCAGCCGACGCCGACGCCTCCCCCTCAACCTCCATCTCCGCTATTGGCGCGCCCATCGGCACCATCTCGCCCTCCGCCGCGATAATCGAAGTCAGCGTCCCGGACACCGGTGACGGCATCTCCATATTCACCTTGTCAGTAACCACCTCTACAAGCGGATCGAACCGCTCCACCCGCTCGCCCGGCGACTTCAGCCACCGCCCAATGACACCCTCAGTAACGGATTCCCCAACCTGTGGCAGCTCGATAATCACCGAAAGTCCCCTCGTTCTTTCCTTTGCGCCTTCGCGTTAATTTCAGATGAAAGATGCCCTAATATCCTGCCAGCCGGCGTATCGCTGCCAGTATCTTCTCGGCGCTAATCATGAACTCCGCTTCCAGCGTCGGCGCGAACGGCATCGCCGGCACCTCCGGCCCCGCCAGCCGCGTTACAGGCCCGTCCAGATACTCGAACGCTTCCTCCGCGATTATCCCCGCCACCTCCGCGCCTATGCCGCCCGCTTTCGTATCCTCGTGGACTATCAGCGCCTTGCCCGTCTTCATCACAGACTCCAGTATCGTCCCGCGGTCGAGCGGCCTCACCGTCCGCAGATCCACCACCTCCACGCTGACTCCCTCCGACGCCGCCTCGCGCGCCGCTTCGATGCAGTGATGCACCATCAGCCCGTAAGTTACTATGCTCAAGTCGTCGCCCGCCATCTTCACGTCCGCGACGCCTATGGGAACGGTGTAGTCGTGGTCCGGAACCTCGCCGCGAACCAGGCGATAGGTGCGCTTGTGCTCCAGGAACACCACCGGGTCGTCATCGCGGATAGCGCTCTTTAGCAGACCCTTCGCGTCGTATGGAGTCGCCGGGGTAACCACCTTCAATCCGGGAGTGTGCGCGAAGAACGCCTCCACGCTCTGGGAATGATACAGCGCGCCGCGCACTCCGCCTCCCTGCGGAGCGCGAAGCGCCATCGGCACGCTCAGGCGCCCGTTCGTCCCGTACCGCGCGCGCGCCGCCTCGCCTACGATTTGGTTGATCGTAGGCCAGATGAAGTCCGCGAACTCGATCTCCGCTATCGGCCTCATCCCGTGCATCGCCGCCCCCAGCGCGATCGCGGCGATAGACGACTCCGCGAGCGGTGTGTCGATCACCCGCGCCTCCCCAAACTCCTCTACGAAGCCCTCCGTCGCCAGGAACACCCCGCCGCGCGCTCCGATGTCCTCGCCCAGTATGAACACTCGCTCATCGCGGCGCATCTCTTCGCGCATAGCCTCACGCACGGCCTCTATCACACTTAGCTCAGCGATCGTACTGTCTCCTTCTCAACAACTATCCCTTCCCCCTTGACGGGGGAAGGCTAGGATGGGGGTGAAAACCATGCGCCTCTGCGTTAGTGAGTCACTATCTCCCATCTCCTCACTCCTCCCCATACACATCCCTATCGAACCCCTCCGTAGTAGGGTAGGGCGCCGACTCTACCGCATCAGTCGCCTCATTCACGATCCGCCGGGCGTCCGTACGAAACTCCTCATCCATCTCGTAGCTCAAAAGCCCCGCGTTCCGCAGCTGTCCGGACAATACTTCCAGTGGATCCCGCTTCCTCGCCTCCGCCAACTCCTCCTCAGAGCGATACCGTGTATCGTCGTCATCGGACGTGTGCGGAAGATACCTCTCTACGTGCGCCTCGATCAGCGTCGGACCCTCGCCGGATCGAGCTCGCCGGGCCGCCGAGCTCGTTGCCTCATAGACCGCCACGATGTCGCAGCCGTCAACCTCTATGCCCGGCATCCCGTAGCCCGACGCCCGCGACGCGATGCTCTCGACCGCCATCTGCTTGGCGACCGGCACCGAAATGGCGTACTTGTTGTTCTCGCAGAAGAATATGACGGGCAGCTTGTGAATCGCCGCGAAATTCATCGCCTCGTGGCAGTCGCCCACGCTCGAGGCGCCGTCGCCGAAGTACGTGATGACCACGCTGTCCTCGCCGCGCATCTTGGCCGCGAGCGCGACGCCCACCGCCTGCGGTATATGCGTGCCGACGACGTTCGACAGGTTCACGATGCCGAGCTCCGGGTACGCGCCGTGTGTGGGGAACTGCCGCGCCCCGCTCAGCGGCTCGCCCGCCTTCGCCAGAAAGCCCGACATAATCTCGACCGGCGTCATCCCCAGCGTCAGCATCACCGCCAGATCGCGGTAGTAGATGTAGAACTGGTCCTTTCCCCGCTCCAGCGCCCACACGCTGCCGATCTGCCCGGCCTCGTGCCCTTGCGACGACGCGACGATCGCCGCCTTGCCCTGCCGGTTCAGCATCCAGATACGCTCGTCCAGCGTTCGCACCAGAACCATCTGCCGGTACATCTCCACCAACGCCTCATCTGTCAGCGCGTCCATCGTTTCCAGCGCCATGCCAGACCCCTCAGCGATTCCAAACCAGCCATACGTCCTCATTATATCCCCAATCTCTCGCAAGGGGTATAGTTTCACCCCTTTGCGCCTTCGCATCTTCGAGCCTTTGCATTAATGCCCCTGCGCCCTGCGTTAAAATCTTTGCCGTTCTCGCCCACGTATTGTAAGATAGATGGGTGGGTTGCCCAAACGCCGCGCCCATGTGCTTGTCGAACAAACCCAGTGGAGACCTGAATGGGATTCCGCCGTATCAGAAACAGCTTCATCTACCTGCTAATCGCCGTCGCCCTCATTTCGGTGGCCATCAACCTGTTCGGCGGCTCGCTTGGCGGCAGCAACGCGATCCCTCTCAACGACGTGGTATCCATGACCGCCAGCGGGGACATTAGGACGATAGAGGTCCAGGGAGACTCCCTGACGCTCACCACCACGTCCGGCGAGACGCTCACCTCCCGCAAGGAGTCCGGCTCCTCGATAGTCGAGATACTCCAGCGCGGCGGAGTGAATATGGCGACGACGCCGGTGGAGATAATCCCGAAGGGACAATCCGGCTTCTCGACGCTCCTGAGCGTGCTGTTCAACTTCCTGCCGCTCATCTTATTCGGAGCGCTCCTGCTGTTCATGATGCGCAGCGCGCAGGGCAACAGCAACCAGACGTTCAGCTTCGGACGCTCCCGCGCTCGCATGATGATGGGCAACAGCCCGCAGGTGAGCTTCTCGGACGTGGCCGGAGTGGAGGAAGCGAAGGAAGAGCTGCAGGAGGTTGTCGAGTTCCTCAAGTTCCCCGAGCGCTTCCTGGCGCTGGGGGCTAAGATACCGAAGGGAGTGTTGCTGGTCGGCCCTCCGGGGACCGGGAAGACGCTGATGGCGCGCGCGGTCGCCGGAGAGGCGGGAGTGCCGTTCTTCAACATAAGCGGTTCTGAGTTCGTGGAGATGTTCGTGGGCGTGGGCGCGAGCCGGGTTCGAGATCTGTTCGATCAGGCGAAGCGGAACTCTCCGTGCATAGTGTTCGTGGACGAGATAGACGCGGTAGGTCGTCATAGAGGCGCCGGGCTTGGAGGAGGGCACGACGAGCGAGAGCAGACGCTGAACCAGATCCTGGTGGAGATGGACGGGTTCGAGACTGGAACGAACATCATAGTGATAGCGGCGACGAACCGTCCGGACATTCTGGATCCGGCGCTGTTGCGTCCCGGTCGTTTCGATCGTCGAGTGATCCTGGACAACCCGGACCTGCGCGGACGCACGGCGATTCTGGGGGTTCACGCGAACGGGAAGCCGTTGGACGAGGACGTTGATCTGGGCAGGGTGGCGAGTCAGACCGTTGGATTCAGCGGCGCTGACCTGGCGAACCTGGTGAACGAGGCCGCAATCCTGGCGGCCCGCCGCAGCAAGAAGCTCATCTCCATTTCCGAGTTCACCGAGGCGATAGACCGAGTGCTGCTCGGCCCCGCGCGCAAGAGCAAGGTCATCACAGAACGCGAAAAGCGGATGACCGCCTACCATGAAGGCGGACACGCGCTGGTGGCGCACTACTTGGAACACGCCGACAATCCATTCAAGGTAACGATCATATCCAGAGGACAGAGCGGCGGACACACCCGCTACCTGCCCGAAGAAGACCGCAACTTGTGGACGCGCGCCCAGTTCGCAGACATGCTGGCGGCGGCGCTGGGCGGTCGGGTCGCCGAGGAGATCGTCTTCGACCAGCTGACTACCGGCGCCGGCAGCGACATCGAACAGGCGACGAACATCGCGCGCCAGATGGTAACCCGCTACGGTATGAGCGAAAAGCTCGGTCCCCGCACGTTCGGCAAGCGCGAGGACATGGTGTTCCTCGGTCGCGAAATATCCGAGCAGCGCGACTACTCGGACAAGGTAGCCGAGCAGATAGACGCCGAGGTCCACGACATCATAGAAGCCGCCTACGATACGGCGACCGAAGTCATTCAGACGCATCTCCCCAAGCTCCGCCAGTTGGCAGAGTACCTGATAGAATACGAAACCATAGAAGTGGACGAGCTCAGCGTCCTCTGGAAAACTCCGCCGCCCGACGACAGCGACACCCCCGGCGAAACCCCAGGCCCAGACTCCGGCGACGACCTCGGCTCCGACCCGGACGCCAGTCCCCCACCCATATCTACCGCGCCGCCCGCCCCGGCCCCCGCCGGCGACTGAGCGCAACCCGCGGCCGGCTGCCCCCTAGCTCGCGTCTCATCTCGTCATTCCCGCGAAAGCGGGAATACAGAGTGCCGCGCCACCACAAACCTCGATCCCTGCGAGCCCTCTCTAAACTTCTCTCTGCGCCTCTGCGTTTAAATCATTCCCGCCGGCTCCACCGGCGTCCCGCTCGCCGGCAAAAGCTCCATCTGCCACCACCCCACGTCGTGCCACCTGCCTAGCTTGAACCCAACGTTCCGCATTGTCCCCAGATGCGTAAACCCGAGCGACTCGTGAAGCCCCACGCTCGCGTCGTTCGGCAACGAGATCGCCGCGTATGCGTTGTGGAAGCCCTGCGCCCTCAGACGCTCGAACAGCGCCGCATAGATCGTCCGTCCCACGCCGCGCCGCCGGAAGTCCGCGCTCACATACACCGTAACCTCCACCGACCACCGGTACGCCGCCCGCGACTTGTACTCCGAAGCATAGGCGTACCCGGCGATAGCGCCGCCGATCTCGCACACCAGCCACGGATGCCGCGCCAGCGTCGCCTCGATCCGTCCCCTGAACTCCTCCACCGTAGGCGGCTTCAGCTCGAACGAGATAGCCGTCTCTAAAACGACGGGCGCGTAGATCGCCAGCATCTCCTTAGCATCATCAACCGACCCCAGCCGTATGCGTATATCATCACACACAGCGAAACCTCCCATATTCTCTCCCTCTGCGCCCCTCTGCGTCCTCCGCGCCTCTGCGTTAAAACCAACAACCCTCGCACTCAACAACTCCCCGCTACCTCAAAACCTCCCGCAACCCGTCCACCACCTCCTGAATATCTCCCTCGCTCGTCTTCCCCATGTGCCCGATTCTAAATATCTTGCCCGCTAGCGATGCCTGCCCGCCCGACAGCACGACCCCATGCTCAGTCCGCATCCTGCCGACCAGCCGGCCCGCGTCCACCCCGTCCGGCACGGTAACCGCCGTTACCGTATTCGAGGCGTAGCGCTCGTCCTTTGCGAAAAGCTCCAGCCCCAGCGAGCGCACTCCGTCCCGCGTGTACTGGCCGATGGCCGCGTGTCGCTCGTACACCTCGCCTATGCCCTCGCTCTCGAGCTGGTTCAGCGCCTCGTCCAGCGCGAACATGACCGATACCGAGGGCGTGTACGGCGGCTGACCGATCTCGTAGTAGCGTTTGTACTGCGCCATGTCCAGGTAGAATTTCGGCATCTTCGACTCGGCGTGCGCCTGCCAGGCCCGTTCGTTGAAGCTCAGGAACGCCAGTCCGGGAGGAACCATCCAGCCCTTCTGCGACGCCGTCGCCACCACGTCCAGCCCCCAGGCGTCCGTTGAAATCGGGATCGACGCCACGCTGCTTATGCCATCTACTATCAGCAGCTTGTCGAACTCGCCCTTGACGACGCCCGCGACGGCCTCCAGGTCGTTCACCACGCCCGTAGAAGTCTCGTTATGCGTTACCATCACCGCCGTTATATCCGGCTCGGCGTTGAGCGCGTCGCGCAGCGTATCCAGGTCGATCGCCTCGCCGAACGGGAAGCTCAGCGTCCTGACGTCCGCGCCATACGCTGACGCTATGTCCGTGAACCTGTTGCCGAAGACCCCGATCGTCGCGTTGATGACCTTGTCGCCCGGCGACATGGTGTTAACCACCGCCGCCTCCATCGCCGACGTGCCGGACCCAGTGATGATCCACACGTCGCCATCCGTCTCGAACACCCGCTTCAGCCGCTCCGTTACGCTGAAGAGCAACTCCTCGTACTCAGGTCCACGATGATTTATCATCGGGCGGGACATCTCGTCGAGTATGTCCTCAGGAACGGGAATGGGGCCGGGTATTCGCAGATTCACAACGATCCTCCACAGCTTCGAAATTGGCAATCAACACGACCGGGTCCACCCGAACCCGACGCTAGATTCTACCAAACCCCCAACCCCCATTGCGAGAAGCGCCGGCGACAACGCAGGGCTGCGGGAACGCAAGTTACCTCAATTACAAATCCTTGCGTCTTTGCCCCTTCGCGCCTTTGCGTTTATTCCCTTCCACTTGTCCCTCTGCGCTCTCTGCGCCTCCGCATTAAAATCCGGCTACTCATCCAGCCGATACAAGTACCGAACGTCCCACAACCCGTACAGCGTCGGCGTCGTGTTCCCGAACACGTTTCGGACAGCTCCAAGCCGCTCCGATAACGCCGTATAGATAACCGGCAGATTCTCCGCCGCTATCTCCTGCGCGCGGTGGTAGTAGCCGATGCGTGTTTGGCGGTTCAGTTCCTGGCTGCCCTTGTGGTAGAGTTCGTCTATCTCCGCTTCCCAATCGGTGGCGGGTTCAGACTGGTTGGGATACCACAGGTGGAAGTCTTCCTCGCTGCCCCAGAACACTATGCCGAAGTGCGGTTCCGTACCGCCGCCGAACCCCACTATCAGCGACTCCCACTCGTAAGAATTCACGATTTTGTCAACCAATATCCCGAAGTCGATCAGCTCATAGTTCGCCTTGACCCCGATGTCATCCAGCCCCTCGACCACCGCTTCGCCCACTTGTTCCCGGACGAAGTTCTGGGTATTGGTAATCAGATCGAACTCGATTGGATTGCCGTCCCCATCCTCGCGGATACCGTCGCCGTCCGTATCCATCCATCCCAGCCCGTCCAGAATCTCGTTCGCGCGCTCAATGTCGTACTCGTACCGCGCCACGTTCGGATTGTGGAAGTCCCCCGCCGCCGGACTTATGGACGACCAGTGCTGATACCCAAGCCCGTAGTACACATCCTCGATTATCCGCGCCCTGTCTATGCTGTGCGCCACCGCTCGCCTGAACTCGACGTTCTTGAACCACGCCAGCTTCTCCGGCGCGACGAGCGGAGCGCCATCGGCGTTCGACTCCGGATTCTGGTTAAACGTCAGGAACGTCGAGCCGAATGTTGGACCGCGCCTGTGGATAGTGTAGTTGCCCTCATCTTCGTTGCTCTTCATCTCCGCGTATTCCGAGCCCAGAACCCCGTGATAGTCCGTATTGCCCGCCTCGAACTCCGCGAGTTCCGCGTCGAAATCCGGGACCAGCAGATAAAGCGCCTCGTCCAGATAGGGCAGGCTGTTCCCATCCGCGTCCTTCATCCAGTAGTTCGGATTGCGGATTAACCTCACCCGCTCCTCCGGCGCGTACTCCGCGATGGTGAACGGACCCGTGCCTATGACCTCGGCCGGATCGGTATTGATGTCCCAGAACGTAGCGAACTCGCCGCTTTCAATCACCGGCTCCAGAATGTGCTTCGGGTAGATAGCCGTACCCATCGAGCGAAGGAACGGCGCGAACGACACCGGCAGAACGCACTGCACCGTGTAATCGTCGATGGCGGTCACCTTCATCTTCTCCGACCGGTCCTCGCCGCTTGCGTCTCTAACTTTGAAGTGGAACGCGCTCCCGTCCGACGAGTCAATCTCGTCGTTGTAAAGGATGCGGTTAAAGGTGAAGACCACATCCGCCGCCGTGAACGGCGCTCCATCCGTCCAGCTAACGTCCCGCCGCAAATTGAACGTCCAAGTCAGCCCGTCATCCGAGACCTCCCACGACTCGGCGAGCGCCGGTTCTATCTCATTGGTCAGCCACGACGCCTCGGTCAAGCCCTCGTACAGGTAGCTGAGATAAGTCGCCGAACCGGAGTCGGCGGCCAGGGGGTAGTTGAAAGTCAGCGGCTCGCTGATGGTGGCGTAGGTGATGCGCCCCCCATAGTTGCCGATGTCGTAGAAGAAAGCCGACTCCGCTCTCCGCAGTCGTTCGATGAGTTCTTCCTGCGTAGGAGAATCGGGCAGGGGAGTGGCCGTCGCTTGCGCCTGCGCCGGAACCGCCGTAGCCGTCGGGACGGGCGCCGCTGTCGGCGCAGCCGTGGGCGACGTCGGAACCGAAGTCGCCGTTGGTTCAGGCCCAGGCTCAGGCGCAGACGTCGGGGCCGCGGTCGGTACCGCCGTCGCTAAAGTTGCCGTCGCAGTCGGCGTAGTCGGCGCGGACGCATCGGTTCCACAAGCCACGGCGAATATGATAAGCGCCCCGAAGAGGCCAAACCGGAATGCCAACCCTCTGAAAAGCGATACCCTTAACGTCATGCAAACTCTCCGTATCGTGCGACTCACTGTCGCGCGACCCACTCGCCGGGACGCGCCGCAGCAATGGTAGCACACGAAGATAGACCGTTGGAACGCCAAGCCCCAACTAGCCAGCGCCACAGGCTCCCACGCCTAACCAATCTCTATTGCGCCAGCCACCCATGTCCCCTAGACTTTAATTGCGCCGACAAACTTTCATCTCTCAGAAGACCTCATGAACTCATCAGCGCCCCCTCTCGCAATCGAACGCCTCAACAAGAGATATGGCGACGACATCCACGCCAACCGAGATATATCGCTGACCGTCGAACCAGGCGAGACACTCGGCATCCTCGGCCCGAACGGAGCGGGTAAGACCACCCTGGTACGCCAGATCACCACGGAGTTGATGCCCACCTCAGGTAGTGTCCGTGTCTTCGGCGTGGACGTAGTGGCGGATCCCATAGCCGCCAAGAACCACATGGGCATCGTCCCGCAGGAAGCGCAGTTGTTCGAGATGCTAACCGTTCGCGAAACGCTCCGAGTCTTCGGCAAATTGCGCGGATTGCCCCCTAGAGTCGCCGCTCGCCGAGCCGATGAGCTGATCCATGACCTCCGCCTTGACGCCCACCGCGACGTGATGAACATGAAACTGTCCGGCGGGCTCAAGCGCCGCGTCATGGTCGGAATCGCCGCGCTCGCCGACCCGGGCTTGATAGTCCTCGACGAACCGACCACCGGTCTCGACCCCCAAGCGCGACATGACCTGTGGGACCTGCTGGGCGACTACAAGGAGCGCGGCTCGACCATAGTCATCACCACGCACTATATGGAAGAAGCCGAAGCGCTGTGCGATCGCGTAGGCATCATATCAGCAGGCTCGATGCTTGCGTTGGACACCGTGCCGAACCTGCGCGCCGCCCACGGTTTCGACTTCAAGATAACCTTCGCCCCCAACGGAGACGCGGCCCGCGCGCAGACGCTCTACGGCAGCGACGACCGCGTCCTCGTAGAGCGTGTAAGGAACATGGGCATACGCCAGTTTAGCGTCAGCCGCGCCACCCTCGAAGACGTCTATCTAGCTATGACTGGAGAAGACCTTTCCAACGACTATCGCAACCCGGATTAGCCCGTGTACGAATGCCTCACCCGTATCCGGTGATGTTCGGGAGGAGACAGCCTATGGCCACCACAACCCACGGTAGCGCCGAGAGCGCTCCAGCGCTCACCACCGGCGTCCGCAAATTCCTGCGGGACATCGCAACCGTGTTCGAGATACGGCTCATTCTGATCAAACGCAGCTGGTATTGGTACATTATGGGGACGCTCGTGTTCCCTGTCGGAATGTTCTACTTCGCAAGCGCGCTTGCCCCCGACAACCCGGACGCCACGCGCCGCGCCATGATCGGAACCATCGTATTCGGCGCCACCATGCTCACCACCGCGATGCTTGGCCAGAACCTTCTGTTCGACCGCTTCCAGGGACGGCTCAAATTGATTATCACCATGCCCGTATCCAAAATCTCATATGCCGGCGGCATCCTCTGTTTCGGATCCATGCTTACCGGATCCGCCGTCTGCATACTATTGACCGTAGCGCTCATTGCCGGAGTGGACTTCACATTCACCTGGTCGTTTATACCCATCGTTGCAACCGTACTGCTCACCATGTCCGGGCTCACACTGTTGGTCGTCAGCTACGCGCCGTCGCCCGAAGTAGGTGGGATAATGTCCAACTTGCTCGGCGTCTTCATGGCGCTCGTCAGCCCCGTGTACTTCCCTATGGAACAGGCGCCTGCGCTTATGCGCTATTTCGGCTGGGTCTCCCCCCTCCGCTACGCCGCCGACGGCATGATGAAATCGCTCTCAGGCAACCCGGATGTCTTTCTGGAAGTCGCGATCCTCGCCGTCTTCTCCACCGTCTGCCTCGGAGCCGGCCTCTGGAAATTGCGCTGGCGCGAGAACTAACGACGCGGCCCGCCGCTACTCCCAAGCGACGTGGGACCCTAACACACCCCGCGCCCAACGCAATACTGGGAACGCCGTATCCCGCTTCCTATGCCCCGAATTGTCATTGACCCGCCGTTCACCCTTTGCTATCATTTCGTTAGAGAACTACTGTACTACAAACCTATCCCATCGAGGCAAAACCCAACATGAACTACGCAGTCCAAACTAGCGCTATCGCCCGCTCATTCGGCGACGTCAAAGCCGTTGACGGCATAGACCTCGCCATTCAGCCCAGCGAAATCTACGGATTTCTCGGCCCGAACGGGGCGGGCAAGACCACCCTAGTCCGTATGCTCATAACCCTGCTCATGCCTACCTCAGGCGGAGGAACCGTCGCCGGATACGACGTCGTGCGGCAGCCGAATGACATACGTCTCCGTATCGGCGTCGCGCTGCAAGACGCCGCGCTCGACCCGAAGCAGACCGGGCGCGAGATACTCAGGCTTCAAGGCAGGCTCTATGGCCTGTCGCGCCGAGAGGTGGACGCTCGCCTGGAAGACATGGCGGACCTCATAGACATCGGCGACGCTATAGACCGATTAGTCGGAACATACTCCGGCGGCATGAAGCGACGACTCGACCTTGCTGCCGCGCTCATTCACAATCCCCAGATACTGTTCCTCGACGAGCCGACCACTGGCCTCGACCCCATCAGCCGCGCCCGCGTGTGGGAGGAAGTCAGCCGGGTCAATACCGAGCTTGGCGTAACAATCTTCCTCACCACTCAGTATCTCGAAGAGGCGGATGAACTGGCGGATCGCGTAGGCATAATCAACCGTGGCCGCCTGATGGCCGAGGGATCGCCTGCCGAGCTAAAGCGATCGCTCGGAAACGACGTAATCATAGCCCGCGTCGGCGGCAACCCGGAGGCGGCCCGCGACGCCGTATCCGGCTTGCAAGGAGTATCCGGCGTCGAAACTAGGGGCGGGGAAATCCTCATCCAGGTCTCCAACGGAGCCGCCGCCATCAGCCGCGTGGCGCTCGCGTTGGACCACGACCACATAGACATAACCGAATTGGTCCTACGCACCCCCACTCTCGACGACGTATTCCTGAGCGTAGCCGGCGCCAGGATGGAGGAAGAGGCGGAGCCGGAATCCGACTCGATAGCCGCCGACTGACCCCATCTCTAGGCCCAGCTAACTTCACCGTTTTCAGCGACCCGTTTCCCGCCAAACCTGTCCCCGCGCAGGTCAAGGCGGGAATCCAGATCGTCACTCAACATCCAACCATGACCCCTGGAGAGTCCCCAATTGAACCCTGCTACCACTGCCAATCGTCCAGCCGTACAAGCCCGTCGCGCCGGATTCTTCCGCGATGTGATCTCCATCGCCATTCGCGCTCTGCGCAGCATCCCGCGCGATCCCGAGGCAATCTATCCGGCCCTCGTCATCCCCGTCTTCTTCTACGCCATCAACATCGGAGCCCTTCAGGACATGGCCGAAAACATACCGGGCCTCGACTACAAGGCGTTCCAGCTGCCGGTAGCCATCATCTTCGCCGTAACCGGAATCTCCCGCGCCGTTACGCTGGTAACCGACATCCAGACCGGATACTTCGACCGGCTTGCGCTGACTCCCGTCAACCGGCTGGCGCTGCTGCTAGGGCTCACAGTGGCCGACTTCACCCTCGTCGTCGCCCTGACCCTGCCCGTCATAGCCATCGGCCTGATCGTCGGAGTAACCTTCGCCTCCGGCATCGCCGGACTGCTCCTGTTCATACTGCTGTCCGGCCTGTGGGGACTGGTCTTCACCGGCTTCCCATACGCCATAGCCTTCAAGACCGGAAACCCTGCCGCCGTGAACTCCAGCTTCCTGCTGTTCTTCCCGTTCGTGTTCCTCACCACGGTATTCGTTCCCAAGGAAGCGATGACCGGATGGCTCGCCACGGTAGCCACATTCAACCCCGTAACCTACCTGCTCGACGCCCTCCGCTCCCTGATAGTAACCGGCTGGGACGCCGATGCCCTCCTACGGGGCGTCGCCTGCATCGCCGGAGTCGGCGTAGTAAGCGGAACCCTAGCCCTGACCACCCTCCGAGGCCGCACCCGCCGGAGGTAGGACGCACGCGAAGGGGCGGGGCCGCTAACGACCCCGCCCCCTTACGCTGCTTCAGCTATGTCAGATGCCTTCCCCGAATCCCCCGAACCGCTCCGAATCCGCCATATCATCCACGCCGCGAAAATGCCGGTCAGACGCCCGGCTCGCTATGTCGTAAACAGTATCGGGTTCCGCATCGGCGGAGCGATGTCCTCCTCGGTCAGCGGATACGCTTCCTTCTTGTACACCTGGATGCGGTGCTGCCCGAAGTCGCAGATGAACAGCCGGAAGTCCGAGTCCACGCGCACGGAGCATGGCGCGCTCAGCCGCTTCGTCGGCTCCAGATCCGTCATCTCGCGCAGCCGCAGAGTTACCGAGTTGGCGAGAATGTACTGCCGGCCCGATATGGAAAGATTCGCGTCGCCGATGAACTGCTCCACGAACCTGCCCTCCGCGCTGAACATCTGTACGCGGTCGTTCAGCCAGTCCGCCACGTAGATGTCGCCGTGCGCGTCCACCGTCACAGACGCCGGTCTGTTGAACTCGCCCTTCTCGCTCCCCGACGATCCGATGCTCATCAGGAACTCGCCGTCCGGACTGAGCTTCTGAACCCGGTCGTTGCGCCAGTCCGCCACGTAGATGTCGCCGAACTCGTCCAGCGCGACGCCCCACGGCATATTCAACTCGCCCTCGCCGCTGCCCTGGCCGTTGTCTATCGTCTGAAGATGCTTGCCGTCCCGCGCGAACCGCTGGATGCGATGGTTCATCGTGTCCGACATTACGATGTTGCCGTCGCCGTCGAACTGCATGGAGGAAGGCCGGTTGAGCTGTCCCGGCTCCGAGCCGTGCTCGCCCCAGCTATCCAAAACCTCGCCGTCCTTGTCCATGACGGTAACGCTGTGCTTCGCCTCGTCCGACACGTAAAGGTTCTCATCCTCGTCAACCAGCAGTGCCGTCGGCCAGGTGAACGCGCCCGCGCCGCGCGTGCCCAGGTTATCGTCCTCCCAGTTGATGACGCGAACCTCCGTGCCGAGGCCGCCCCGTGTCAGAACGTAAACGTTCTCCTCGCCAAACCCAATGTCCACCGGATTCGACGTTACGCGACGCTGCCCCATGGTCAGATAGTACGGGAATCCCGACCGCAGAAGACCGTATGGCCTACCCATTATGAACCTCCTCGTCCCTATCTATCTAAACGGATTGATCTGCTCGTACTGCCCGCCCACTATCGGAGCGGCCTCCACGCCAAGCCACTGCTCCAGAACGGTGCCGTAGATGCCGCGGTAGTCTATCGTGTGTTCCAGGTCCTCCCCGTTCGCCCAGCGGCTGCGGTCGAGAGACGGGTACTCGGAGTACAGGCCGCCCGCCACCGGCTTGCCGATGAGGAACGCACCGCCGCCTGAGCCGTGGTCCGTGCCGGAACCGTTGTCGTAGATCCGTCGTCCGAACTCGGTGAACACCAGCATCACCACGTTGTCGTCCGCGTCGTGCTCCTCGATGTCGTCGAAGAAATCATGGATCGCGCCGGACAGGTCGCCGATCAGCTTCGGATGCGTCGGCACCTCGTTGGCGTGGGTGTCGTAGCCGCCGTGCTGGGTGTAGAAGACCCGAGTGCCGAGGTCCGCGGTGTGGACGCGCGCCACGTCGCGCAGGCTCTTTGCTATCGGGTTGTCCGCGTACTCGACGCTGGACTCGTATCGCTCAGGGGCTACCTTGATCATGTCCGCGCCCGAAAGCACGTCCTGGCCCGTGCGCGACAGATACTCCATCACGGGGCCGGTGCCGATGGCCTGGCCGTACATCTGCTTGAAGATGTCAAGCGCCTGATTGCGCTCGTTCTCGATCTCGATGCCCGTCATCAGGCCGTAGTTGTCCAGATTCGACACGCTCGTTACCGGAACGCCCGGCATCGCCATCGCGCGCGGCAGTCCCACGCCGAAGTTCACGCCGGTCAGCGGGTTCTCTCCCTCGGGGTCGAGCTCGCGCAGCGTGCGCCCAAGCCAGCCGATAGTCGAAACCTCGAACGGCTCGCAAGTGTGCCAGATGTCCATGCCCCGGAAGTGAGAGCGGTTCGAGTTCGGATAGCCGATACCCTGGACGATGCCGACCATGCCCTTGTCGTACAGGTCCTTGAAAGGCCCCATCTGCGGATGGAATCCAAGCGTGTCGTCTAGCTGAATCACCTGTTCCTGCGGTATCCCGACCAGTGGCCTGTTGTCGTGATACACCGGGCTGGTGTACGGAATCAGCGTGTTCATGAAGTCGTTGCCGCCCGTGAGCTGCACGACTACGAACACAGGATCTTTCCCGTTGCCGTTGCCTGCCATCTTTGATCTCCTTGCGCTCCGGCCCTTCTCCACCCGCTAACGGTAATGAGAAGGGCGGTTCCGTTGTTTCAATTTAGCCCCTTCCCCCTTGATGGGGGAAGGTTGGGATGGGGGTGAACCTCCCGCTCCAACCAAGTTTCACATTACGCGAACTGGTACTCGCGCGACGCCACGATCAACTGAAGCATCCGCGCCACCGTGCCGGCGTTGTCAGTCCGGGCTTGGTCGCTGCTCAGGTCCACGTCGCCCACGCTGTCGGCGTATGCCGAGAGCGCGCTGAGCGTATCCTCGCCCACTTCCATGGGCCCAACCAGGTCGAGACAACGTTCGACCAGCGCCTCCGGCGACAGCGAGCCGTCCTCGGACAGCCGCGAGATGATGTCTTGCACGCCGGGCGCCGAAGCGTCGTTGAACTGGTTGACGGCGAAGTTGACGCGCTCGTTCAGCGTGCCGCCGTCTATCCACTCGTGGCCCGTGTGCCAGCCTTCCACCGTCGGCGGGTTCATCAGCGTCTGCCCCATGACCGACGTCGCGCCGCTCAGCGCGCCGACAGACTGGCCCGGAGCCGGTATCACGTCGTAGGTGCCCACCAGCTTGATGGTGCCGGCTACCAGCTCCGCCGGGTTCTTCACCTTGCGGAACTGCGCCGCCTTGAAGAAGTCGGAGTTGAACAGCGTCCGCAGTACAGGGCGTATCTGGCCGTCGTTGTCGGCGAACGCCTGGACCAGGGCGTCTATCGCCTCCGGGTCGTTCGGCGGTTCGATGTTCCATGCCGGAACCTGAGGCTCGTCGGCGACGAAGAAGTTGTACAGGTGCCGCGCGATGAACCGGAAGGTCGGCTCCTGCCGGACCACGATGTCTATGATGTCCTCGCCGTTCAGATTGCCCGTCTCGCCGAGGAATGTCTTTTCACTCTCGTCGTGGTCATCCGGCAGATACTTGAACTCAGATTCGTAGTGGCCGAACGGGTACAGCGGTATCGGCTGCGTGAACGTCCACCCCGTGAACGCGCGCGCCGCGTTCTTGATGTCGTCCTCCGTATAGTTGCCCACGCCCATGCTGAATAGCTCCAGCAGCTCGCGCCCCCAGTTCTCGTTCGGCTGGTCCGCGTGATTCTCGCAGTTGTCCAGCCAGTAGTTCATCGCCGGGTCCCGCGACAGGCGCAGCAGAATCGTCCTGAGATCGCTCATGCCGACCTCTCGGAACATTTCGATCTGCCCTACTATCGTCGGGCTGTGCTCGCTCTTGTACCACGCGGTGGCGAAGACATGGTGCCAGAACAGCGCCATCTTCTCTTCCAGCGGACGGCGCGAGTTCGTCATCCGCCACACCCAGCGTCCCGCCCACAACTGCACCGCGTCGTGGTAAGAGAGTTCCATGTTGTAGCGCTTCAGCGCATCCTCTTCCAGGTCCTCGGTCAGCTCCGGGTGCAGCAGACCCTCGACCACATCCTCATACGATTTGCTGGTAAGCTCCTCGAGCTCGGCCCTGGTCGCGCCGAACCCAGCCCGGCGCATCAGGTGAGAGATCAGGGCAAGGTCGCTATTGGACATTCGCAGGCTCCCTCGTCAACTTATGCTATGTTTGCCGATTCCCAGACGCGCGGCATTGGGCGATACCCTTGCCACTCCGTCGGGCTACGGGGTATTGTACCCTAGCGCGTCAGCGCGTTCAATGCCTTGCGTCAGCCAAATCCCTTCCCCCTCGATGGGGGAAGGCTAGGATGGGAGTGAAAACCCCGCCCACAACCAGTCATATCCCCCAATCACCCTTCGGAGTCTCTGCGCTCCTCTGCGCCTCTGCGTTAAAATCCCAACAACCCCTTGCAAAGAATCCAAGCAATAGCCGAATGGACGCCCAGAACCCCCGTCTTCTACGGATGGGTCGTTCTGTCGATGGCCGCGCTCGGCACATATGCCGCGACAGGTGTAGCGCAGGTCGTCATCGGCGGCATCCAGAACCTCATCTTCGAAGATATGGGCTGGGATCGCTCGACCATCGCCTTCGCCGTAACGGCCGGCACCTGGACGTCCGGTATCCTCGCCCCCATCTTCGGCATCCTCGCCGACAAATTCGGCCCGCGCCGCCTCATGCCCCCCGCCGCGCTCATCGCCGGCGCGTCGTTCATCGCGCTGGGCGGCATCAGCCAGGTCTGGCACTTCTACGCCGCCTACATCGTCGGACGCGCCATCGCCAACCCATGTCTGGTCGGCGTCGTGCCCCGCACCGTCGCCGTCAACTTCTTCCACCGGCGCCGCAGCCTGGCCATAGGCCTCGTATCCACCTTCCGACCCGTTGGCGGCGGCATCAATATCCAGTTAATCTCCCTTATAGCCGCCTGGTCGAGCTGGCGAGTCGCCTATCGGATTCTCGGCGTCTTCTCCATCCTCCTCGCTCTTCCCCTATTCCTGATTATGCGACGACGCCCCGAAGACATCGGCCTCCTCCCGGACGGCGACAGCAGGCCGCCGCCCACACGCTCAGCCCCGCCCCAGTCCGGCGAACAACCCGGCCAAGCGTCTCTGGACGACAGCTGGACAGCCGGCGAAGCCCTCGCGTCATCCGCCTTCTGGCTCATTGTCGCCGCCGAGATCCTCACCATCCTCACCTCAGGCTCCGTAGGCTTCCAGATAGCTCCCTTCCTAGTGGACTCCGGCGTCTCTCAGCCCGTCGCCGCCTTCGCTGTAAGCCTCAGCTCGATACTCGGAGCGCTCGGCAATCCGCTCTGGGGCGTCCTCGCCGACAGATACCAGCCCCGCCTGCTCGCCACCGCCGGAACGGTGCTCGCCCTAATCTCCTCCGCTTTCTTCATCCCAACCGGCGGCGGATACAGCGGCTTCGTGGTCGCAGTCGTATGGGGCATCGCCTCCGGCAGCCTAAACGTGCTGGGCAGCATGATGCTCGCCCAGTATTTCGGACGCGGCTCATTCGGAACCATCACCGGACTCACCGGCCCATTCCAGATGGTCTTCCTCGGACTCGGCCCCACCTTCGGAGCGCTTCTCTACGGCTGGACAGACGGCTACTCCGCCCTGTGGTACTACGCGCTCGGCGCCTACTCCGTCGCCGCCATCCTCTTCTTCCTCGCCCGACGCCCGACCAAAGGCAGCGTCTGGCTCCCCATCCGCCTGCTGCTAAAGCTGCGCCCCTAAGCGCCCCGCCCAGACGACCCTCTTGGACGGTCCACCCACGCCTCACTCATAACTCCCCCTTTGCGCCTCTGCGTCTTTGCGTTAAGATACAGTTAGACTGAAGCGGTCCAAACTCAGGAGTCTCACATTGACCACCCCTACAAACGTAGCGATCATCGGCGGCGGAGCGGCGGGATGCGCCGTTGCCTACTACCTCGCCCTTGCCGGCGTCCCGTCCACCATCGTCGAGCGCGAGGCTATCTCCGCATACGCCTCCGCATGGTCCGCCGGCGGACTGAACCCGCTCGAAGGCGCTGGCATTCCCGGCCCGCTCGGCCCGCTCGCCATCGCCTCCCACCGGATGCACCAGGCGATATGGCCCGACCTCGCTGAGCGCTCCGGCATAGACTTCGAGCCGCAGGTAATCTCGTCCGTCCGCGTCGCGTTCAACGACTCCGACGTCGAGGAGATGCGAACCACCCACGACATCTTCACCAATGCCGACGCCGACTTCACAGCCGAGTGGCTCGACTCCGCGCAGTTGCGCGAACTCGAACCGCGAATCACCCACGATGCAATCTGCGCCCTCGACGCGCGCGGCAACGCAACGCTCAGCAGCCAACGCTACACGCAGGCGCTCGCGGCCGCCGCCGAGACGATGGGCGCGAAGATCATGCTCGCCCAGGCGACGGCCATCGTGACGGATGGCGCCAACGCAACCGCCGTCGAAACCACCGGCGGCAGCCTGCCATGCGACGCTGTAGTCTTCGCCACCGGCCCCTGGTCAGCCGAGATTGGCGACTGGCTCGGCGTCCCCGTACCCATAGAGCCGTACAAGGGCGAAATCCTCCGGACGACGCTGCCGAGTGGCCCTCTCCCAGCCGACTTCCAGGGCGCGGGCGTCTCGCTCAATCACCGGGAACAGGGCCAAGTCTGGATAGGCGCCACAGAGGAGAATCGCGGCTTCGACCTCGAACCGTCCGACTCGGCGCGCAAGACGCTGATGCGCGGAGCGATTCGCCTCATGCCGGACGCCGCGGACGCGCGCATCGTCCTGCACACTGCCTGTCTCCGTCCGCTGTCGCCCGACTGGATGCCGATCCTCGGACGCGCCCCGGGTTGGGACAACGCTTACCTCGCCACCGGCGCCGGCAAGAAAGGCATCCTCCTGAGCCCCGCCATCGGCAAGACCATCGCCGACCTGATAGTTGATGGCAAGACGGATCTGCCCGTATCCGGCTTCACCCCGGACAGGTTCGCATAACGAGAGCTGCGCCATGACCACCACCCCGCCATACCTCAGAAGATTTCCATGCGCCGCCGCGCTGTACGACGGCGTTCAGGTAACCATCCGCCAGCTCTCGTCCGACGACCAGGACGCGCTGCTCAGCTTCTTTCAGAGCGTGCCGGAAGAAGACAGGTTCTACCTGAACAGCGACGTCACCGCGCCCAGGGTCATCCGAGAATTTACGGACCGCATTGACCTGTCGCAGACAATCCCGTTGGTGGCTGAGCGCGAAGGTGAGATCATCGCCGACGCCACGCTTCACCGGAGCCGCCGCGCCGCCCGTCGCCACGTCGGAGAGTTGCGAATCGTCGTCGCGCCCGAATACCGAGGCAAAGGTCTGGGCGTGCGCCTGATCCGCGAGTTCATCCAGATCGGCAGAGACCTAGACCTGCGCCGCCTGGTCTTCGAGCTTGTCAGCGATCGCCAGCAGCCCGCCATCGAAGCCGCTCAAGCCGCCGGCTTCCAGCAGATAGCCGTCTTACAGGGCCGCGTCATAGACCTAAACGGCGCCGAGCGCGACCTGGTAATCCTCGAACGCTCCATCGAAGACGACGAAGAATTCCCCCACCTCGACATCTAACCCCCAAACTAAACGCAAAGGCTCAAGGCAGAATCTAAAAGCTCCAATAAATCCCTTCGCGTCTTTGCGCCTTTGCGTTTAATCCGCTCGGCCGCTGAGTTAAATCACTCACCCCGAACTCGCGCCAGCCCCGGCCGCACCAGGAACTCATGCGCCGCCGCCCCGATGGGCGCGCCGATCATTGGCCCCACTATGTACGCCCAGAATCCGCCCGACGGACCGGGAATCGCCACTGAACCCCAGCCCGCGAAGTAAGCCACGATGCGCGGCCCAAAGTCCCGCGCCGGATTCCATCCCGCCTGCGTAATCGGCGCGAACAGGCTGATGAGCGCCGCCACCGTAAACCCGATCAGCAGGGGAGTGAGGTTCCGTGTCGAAAGTCCCGCGTTGCGCCGGTCCGTAACCGAAAACACCACGAACGCCAGAATCGCCGTCCCGAACCCCTCCACCAGCGCGGCGCTCACCGGCGACACAAGAATCGCAGCCGCCTCGCCAGTCCCATACATCGCCGGATTCGGGAAGTACTCGCCGAACACCATTGCCGATAGCTGGCTGCCCTCCGAGCCCCGGACCAGGCCGTTTTCGCTCTCGAACCGCACGATGAACGGGCCGAACGCCGCCAGTACCGTAAGCCCGGCCAACACCGCCCCGGCAAGTTGCGCCGTCCAGTACAGCGGCAGCATCCGCGCGCCGAACTCCGCCCGCCGAAAGCACGCGAACGCCAAACTGATGGCGGGATTCAGATGCGCGCCCGACACGTTCGCCGTCGCGTAGATCGCCAGCGCGACCCCGAACGCCCAGACCACCGCCACCTGCCACAGCCCCACTTGAGCGCCCGTAACCACCGCCGCCGCCACCGACCCCGTGCCGAACAGAACCATGGTGTACGTGCCGACCGCTTCCCCCGCGAACGCGCGTCGCTGCGTCTCCGCGTTAAAATCTAAGCGAACCCTCACAACTCCCAAGCCGATCTGTAATCCAGCTTGTCATCCCCCATACAGATGAAGAGCTCTCCCGCCGGCACCCGCCGGTTCTGATTCCGGCAGCCAAACTTCGCAGTACACCGGTCCCGAGCGTTCTTGTACGGACAGCGATAGGTCGAGACCGCGTTCGCCGTATCATTGATGCCGCGCATGATCTCAGACAGCCGCGCCATGCTTCGCCGGTATCGTTCCCGGTCCACTCCCGGCGCCGCCCCCGTGTCGCCTCCGTCGCCTTCCACGTCAGCCATCGCCTCGCTCTCTAAACAACTAATGACCAACCGCTAACGACTAGAAACTGCCGACCCCTTCCCCAACCCCCAGGAACCTCTTGGCCAGGTCCACGCACTCGATGGCGTCCTTCCCGTACCCGTCCGCGCCGAAATCGTCGGCGAACTCCTGAGTCAGCGGCGCGCCGCCAACCATGATCTTCACCGCGTCGCGAAGCCCGTACTCCTCGAACGTGTCAATCGTGCGCCCCATGTTCGGCATAGTCGTCGTCAGCAGCGCCGACATGCCCAGTACCTCCGCCTCATGCTCCATCACCGAGTCCACGAACTCGTCCGGCGCCGTATCCACGCCCAGATCGTGAACGATGAAACCCGCGCCCCGCAGCATCATGATGCACAGATTCTTGCCGATGTCGTGCAGGTCCCCCTTCACCGTGCCCATGATAACCGTCCCCACCGGCTCGATGCCCGACGCCGACAGGATGGGCTCGACGTGCGCCATGCCCGCTTTCATCGCCCTCGCCGCCACAAGCACCTCCGGCACGAAGATGACGTTGTCGCGGAACTTGATGCCCACTATCGCCATCCCCGCGATCAGCCCGTCGTCCAGAATCGTATTCGCGTCGAAGCCGTCCGCCAGCGCCTGCCGGGTCAGCCTGTCCACCGCGAAGTGATCGCCAACGATGAGCTCGTAGCTGATCTCCTGCATCAGCGGGTCCGCATCGTCCCACTGCCCCCGGATGTGTTCCTGCTCGAACGAGCGAGTAACCCATCCAAGCTCCTCTTCCAGCCCCTCATGAACAACCGGCATATCTCACTACCTTCACTTTTGCATACGCCGACACAACGCCCCGATTCTACCAAACCCCAACTTACCCTTGCGAACCAGCGCCGGAGAGAGAGACTTCATTCATCCCTCCGCGTCAAATCCATGGGCGTCTCTATCCCGAATTCGTCTCGCTCCACTCCCTAACCGCCTCAGGTATAGCCATCAGATTTTGCAGCTTCGTCGCCAGCGGCACCGCGCACTCCGGCGCGATCATCTGGACACCCGCGTCCAGGCACGCGAACACCTCGTCTCGCACCTCCGCCGGCCCCCTCGCGTACAGCGTCGTCGGATTGTTGATGTTGCCAACCAGCCCGATCTTGCCCTCCACCGTATCCATCGCCGCCTGCGGGTCGTTCTTCGAGTCGAAGTGGAAGTACGCCATACCCGTATCCGCTATGTACGGCATCCTGTCCAGCGTGTTGCCGCATATGTGCAGAATCAGCGGAACGTTCAGTCGTTCCGCCATCTCGATATGGATGTCTTGCAGGAAGCGCCGGTAGTATTCCCCGCTCACCAGGTCGCCCGTCGCGTGGTCGGGGAACGTCAGCGCGTCCGCCCCCGCCGCAATCTGCGCCTCCCCGAACAGAACCGAAAGCTCCTTCAGCTTGTGCAGGCAGCGCATCGTCTCCTCTGGGTCGTCCACCGTCATCAGCAGGAAGTTCTCTACCCCGAATACGTGATACGCCAGCGTCCACGGCCCCATCGTCTTGCCGATGATAGCCACCTCGCCGCCGATCTCCCGCTTCAGAATCTCGATGGACTTCGTGATCGTGATGTTGTCCGGGTGCTCCAGGAACCCGGACGGGATGTGAACGTCCCGCGAATCCTTCCAGATCGGGCGATACATTCGGACAGTCGGCCAATTGTCCTTATCCTCCCACTGCATCTCGCACCCCAGCGCAGACGACTCCTGGATGATGGTGAAGTACGGCGCCACCGCGTCGAACCCAAGCTCCGTGTACCCCGTAGCTGCCAGCCGCGCCGCCAGTTCCGGATCGCGGCAGGCGTCCGGGAACGGAGCGTCCACCAGGTCCATCAGGTCCACCGTAGCCACATTCGTAGGATTAGCCACCGGCGGCCTATCCACCGGCTCGCGGTTCAGCGCCGCCATAGTCCGCTCGCGCGGCGTCATAGTCTCAGTGAATGGCATGATGGCCTCCTGCAAGTCGTAAGCGGGTCTGTCACGTAAGATTGGCAATCGCGTTGCGAAAGCCTTGTGGAGGAGTCGCATTGATGTACTGTCGCGCTATTCTGATAAGGTCTGAGTCAGACGATACTAGCAGTTTACACCCAAAGTGCAACGCGGTAGCCAAATGCAAGGAATCGGCGGCGGCAAGTGTGGTCGCAGCGCAGATGTCTTCCGACCTGCTCATCAGGCCCGGCGTGGGTTCAGGGAACCCTACCATTTCAAGGTCACCTTGAAGGACTTCACGAATCATGCTATATACACCCGCCATTTGGTCCTGTGTCAGAGCCGTAGGACCAGTGCGCCTAGATCCCATACGTCTCATTATCTGAACGACCGAATATCCGCGTTCAAGCATACTTTCTGCCCATCGGTCAGTCTTCTTGGCTTCTATCATCTCAAGTATGCCAAATGGAGAAGCTAAGACTTCGAGCCGTTGGTCGCGGACGATGTCCAGCAACTGCCGCGTACTCTCGTTCCTATCATCCACTGCGTCGAGCAGTACAGTCGTGTCGAAATAGATGATCGGACTATCGGCTGCGTCCGTACTCATTCTCTGTCACCGAGTAGAGGCGGAGGCGACGGCGGAGTTTTCCGTCGTTTGATCGGAGGCGTTCGCAGCTTCGGTTTGGGCGCGACACGCGAAGACGCCTCCCCAATGACCGGAGGGGGTTTAGGCAGCGTATTCTTCCGCTTGATCGGTGGAACGCGTAGCTTGGGCTTGGCCGTCGCGTATTCGGATATCGTATCTGCCCTGTTATCGCCAGTCTGATCGGTTATCTGCATGACTATCGTCCTAACTGTTCAGATTGACCGTAGCCATCTCGATGATGTTATCAATCTACTTTGCTCAGAACTTCTTCCAAATATGGCTTGAACACAATCGGAAATCTACTGATATTTTCAATCATCCAGCCCCTTATCTCGTCCAAGTCGTCTGCTGAATCTTCTATGGAGCCGGTTCTGCGCATCTCCACTCGACAACCCTTGGCGTGTTCGAGACGATCCCAATTCAATTCCTCTCCCAATTCTTTCTCTATATTGTCTTTGTGCTCGTGTAACAGATCGAAGGCCTCCTCGTTCCACTCCTTGCTAGGTCCTGCGAAGTGCAACTCTACTCTAGCTTTGCCATCATTCGTAAAGCGCATCGTGCGCCCGAATCTTCCAAATCCCGTGCCAAGTCCAGAACCCGAGTCATAATAGGATGCGCTGTTTTCAGTCTTGACGTTCCATCCGCGGGAGTCATTCAATTGTTCCAATAACGGCTTCCAGAACTGAGCATATCTCTGCTGTCTCTCTGTCATACCGTTCTTGGGAGTACTCTTGACCTGTTTAGACCACGAGTTTGGTACAGACGCCAAGCGAAACAGAGGGGCGGGTGATGAGTCTCCTATTCTTATTGCACTGATCTCCACGCCGAAGAAGTTGGTATCTTCATCCGTATGCTGGTTGAGCCAGTCGAGCGCAGCCCTATGCTCGTCCCGAAAATTCGTAGCAACCCAGATCACCGTCCCCGCTTCGGTCCCGGCCGCGTATGTCAGTAGCTGCCCTAGGTGAGTATGGTCCGTGCCAGCGATCTGGTTCTCGATCGCGACAGCGGCGTGATTGTTATTGGCATCCCTAGCGAGTATGTCCAGCGAAAAGCCTCCGACTGGTACTTCTATATCGTCCAACTCCAAGTCCAGCCCCAGTTCTTCACCGAGTATATCTAGGTTCGCCGCCAACCATGGCGTAAAATCCTGAGCCTCATGCGACCAGACGTCTTTGACGTCCACATTCACTATCCTACCCAGATTCACCATTCTCAAACCCCCTACAACGGCGAAAACCCCAGCGTCCCCGTCGTCATCTGGCCCCGCGTCGCCTCCGCCTCCAGCATCGACTCCACCGCGCTGATGTTGCGCGAGTACGGCAGCAGCAGACGCATAAGCTCATCGTGTCGCCACCGGCAGATGAACGCCACCTCTGTATCCCCTACCTTCTCCATCTCCCCGTACCGCATGAACCCCGCAACCACCATCCGTAGCCGGAGCGCCGGATTCCGAACATCGCCCTCGCCGGACACGTGGTACGAGTACGCTTCGCCAGTCCGCTCCCCCGATACTCCCAGCGTAAGCGCCGATTTCGAGTCCCGGATCGTCATAGGCCCCTTCGGATGCGCGAAGTCCGTCGCCTTCGTTACCGCTTGCGACAGCAGAAACTTTACCGGTCTCATGTGGACGACCCCGCATGGGAAGATGAACTGGTTGTCCGACCCCTCCACCGCCTGCACACCTCCCAGCCGCACCATCTGATCCCGGATCTCCCGCAGCCGGTCCTCGATCCCGTCCACTTGGCTAAAGCTCCAGACCGTGCAGTACCCGTCCTTGTAGTACAGCCCCACAGACACATTGCCGAAGTGCGTATCCATCGGCACAAGCTCAAGGCACGTCCCGATCTCAGCCAGCTTCTCGGCCACCCGCCCCCGTCGTATAACAGTCCCTTGCGCCATCGCCAACTCCTATCTTGCCCTTTGCGCCATCGCTTCTTTGCGCCTCCGAGTTAGATCACCGCCCTCAGCGCTCGTATATGATCCGGCCCCGTCCCGCAGCAGCCGCCCAGGATGTTTACACCCATATCAGCCAGCCGAGCGAACCTCTCCGCCATGAACTCCGGCCCCTCGTTGTAGATGATCTGGCCGTCCTTCATGTCCGGGATGCCCGCGTTCGAGTGTATCAGCATCAGCCCGTCGTCCACCGCCCGCATCTGCGTCGCCAGGTCCACCATCCGGTCAATCCCGTTGCCGCAGTTCGCGCCCACCACGTCCGCACCGGCGGCCCGAAGTTCCGACACCGCCCGTTCCGGCGTAACGCCCATCATCGTAAAGAAGCCGCGCGGACCCAGATCGAACACCATCGTGGCGAACACCGGAAGTCCCGTGCTCTCGCGCGCTGCCCGGATCCCCACGACCGCCTCCTCCAGCGCCATCTGCGTTTCGACGAGGATGGCGTCCGCGCCGCCCTCTTCGAGCGCAGACATCTGCTCAGCCAACGCGTCGTACATCTCCGACTCGCTCACCCCGTCTGGTAACGGCTCCATCATCTCCCCCGTCGGACCGACCGAGCCTAGTACGTAGTGGCTATCGTCCGGCTTCTGGCTCGCCGCGTGCTCCGCCGCCAGCCGGTTGAACTCCCGCACCCGCTCCCCATAGCCGTACTTCTTCTGCATGAACAGCGAGCCGCCGAACGAGTTGGTCAGAACCAAGTCCGATCCCGCGGCGAAGTAGTCCCTCGCCATGCCGCGCACAACCTCCGGGTGACTCGCGTTGAACTCCTCGGGACAGCCGCCCGGCTCGAGCCCGCGCTGCTGGAGATACGTCCCCGTCGCCCCGTCCGAAATGAGCGTTTCGCCCGCTTGAAGCCGTTCCAGAATCGTCGCCATGAGTTCGCCCTTTCCAACCAAATCCTTTATCCGCCAATCCAGTGATCCACTGCCCCGGGCCTCGCGTCCCGGCACCTCGCGCGCTCCATGTCCCGAATCCGCGCCACGAAGTCCTGCGGGAAGCCGTCGTTCAGTTTCGCCGCCGCCGCGTCAGCCGCGTCAGCCGCCGAGCCAGGAGCGTCCGCCCACTCGCCCCACTCCCACGCCATCAGGTAGTCGTCCGTGCCCATCGAGCCGTCGAACATCGCCACAGCGTCCACCCCCTCTTGGAAGCGCGTGTCCAGCTGCCGGGACACCGCGCCCGACTCATCACGAGCCTGCACCTGCGCCGGAATCTCTTTCCAGTACATGATACGTACCTTAGCCAACCGAAACCTCCGATGGACAATGGATATTCAGCCTTGCGGTATATTATAGTCTAGCGAAACGTCCAATTGCACAACTCATAACTTCTCACCCTACAACAACCTACTAACTGACAACTAGGAGACTCTCCCATGCCCCTGGCCCCCGTCAACGGCATCGAACTCTACTACGAAGAGCATGGCGCCGGCTTCCCCCTCGTATTCAGCCACGAGTTCGCGGGCGACTACCGTTCTTGGAACCAGCAGGTCAACTTCTTCGCCCGCCGCTACCGCGTCATCACCTACAACGCTCGCGGCTACCCGCCGTCAGACGTCCCCACCTCGATAGACGACTACACTCAGGCCCAGTCCGTGGACGATCTCAAGGGCTTGCTCGACCACCTCGGCATAGACCTCGCACACATCGCCGGACTCTCCATGGGCGGAAACGTAGCGCTCAACTTCGGGCTGACGTACCCGGACATGGCTCGCTCGCTCGTGGTCGCCGGCACAGGCGCCGGCTCCACCGACCCCGAAGCCTTCCGCATCAACGTCAACAGTCGCGCCGACGCCATGCGCGCGGGCGGCATGGAGGCGATGGACGACTACTCCAACAGCAACACCCGCGCCCAACTGCTTCGCAAAGATCCGCTCGGCTTCGAGGAGTTCAGGCAGGGATTGATGGAGCACTCGCCCATCGGATCCGCCCTCACCTTCGCCGGCGTTCAGGGACGCCGTCCCACCATCTTCGCCCTCGAAGACCAGATGAAAGCCCTGCGCGTCCCAACGCTGATCATGACTGGCGACGAGGACGAACCCTGCATCGAGACCAGCGTCTTCATGAAGCGTTGCATCCCCAAGTCCGGCCTCGCGGTCATACCCCAATCCGGCCACGCCATCAACCTGGAAGAGCCGGATCTCTTCAACCGCCTGGTATTCGACTTCCTGACGGCGGTAGAGCAGGGCTCTTGGGCGGAACAGGGCGCCGGCGACGCATCCGGCAACCTCATCTAAGCGCCTCATGCGCCCCGGCTACGACCTCATCGCCCACCTCACGCGCTTCTGCCGAGCGTTGCGCGAACACGGCCTGCTCGTCGGCCCGCAGGAGACATCGGACGCCATCCGCGCCGTCGAGCGTATGGGCCTGATGACCGAGGGCAGAGTCTATTGGTCGCTGCGCGCCCTGCTAGTGTCGCGGCGGGAGCACCTCGCCGTCTTCGACAGGCTGTTCGCGCAGTTCTGGAACTTCGAGCCGCTGAGCCGCTCGCCTGAACGACAACCTGAGCCGACGCCAAACCTCGGCCAAACCCGCACCGTCGGACGCCTGCCGCGCGGACTCGGCGTACCTGAAGACGACCCTGAATCCAAAGACACCGTGATCCAGCTTCTGAGAACCGGCGCCTCCGCGCGGCACGTAACCGCGCAGCGCGACCTCTCGCCGCTCGCCGACGAAGACCTGTCCGACCTCTCGCGCATCGCCGCCCGCATGGTTCGCGCTCTCGCCTCCAGGCCAGGACGCCGCCGCAAGCCCGACAAGCGCAAGGGTGTTCCCGACCTCCGAAGCGCGATGCGTCTCAGCCTGTCCACCGGCGGCGACCCGATCAGGATCCCCCGGCTGCGCCGCGTACCGCGCGTTCCTCGACTCTTGCTCATCCTCGACGTCAGCGGCTCCATGGATCGCTACGTTCGGCTTCTGCTCCAACTCGCCTACTTCGTCGGCCAGCACACGCGCCGCGTTGAGACGTTCGTGTTCAGCTCCGCCGTGACCCGGGTAACGCGCGAGATGTCCGTCCCCGGCTTCCCCGAGGCGATGAACCGCGTCGGCATGGCCGTCAACCACTGGTCCGGCGGCACCCGCATCGGTGAAAGCCTGCGCCGCATCAACACCGCCTACGACTACCTCGAAGACCGGTTCACCACCGTATTCCTGCTCAGCGACGGCTGGGAGACCGGGGAGCCGCGCGAACTCGCGCGCGAACTCGCGCGAATGCGCCTCCGGGTTCGAAACCTCATCTGGCTGAACCCCCTGGCCGGAACTCCCGACTTCCAGCCCCTGGCGCGCGGACTTCAGGCCGCCATGCCCTACGTTGACCACTTCGTCCCCGCCAGCCACATAGACCACCTGAAACGCCTTCCCTCCCTGCTGCGCGGATGATCGTCCGCTCCGGCCCATCTTGTCTTGGAAGCGCGGCACGAAACTTGCCCCTACCTCTAATCTCCCATCTCCCATCTCCCTTATACTTAGATCATCACCTCTTCGTAAAGAAAGGAACATCCACATGAAGATACTCGGAATCTGCGGCAGTCTCAGAGAGGCGTCCTGGAACCGCAAACTGCTGGCCCGCGCGTTGGAAGCCATCGCAGACAGAGGAGTCGAAACCACCGTCTTCGACCTCAACCCAGTCCCCATGTACCACCCCGACCGCGAGGCGTCCGACGGCATCCCTCCCGAGGCCGAGGCGATGCGCCAGGCGATACTGGATGCCGACGCAATCGTGGTCGCCTGCCCGGAGTACAACTCCTCCATGACCGGCGCCCTCAAGAACGCCTTCGAGTGGGCATCCCGTCGCGGCAACGTGTTGCAGGGCAAGATATTCTTCGTAATCGGCACAGGCCCCGGCCGCTCCGCCTGCGCGCGGATGCATATGCACGCCACGTACAGCCTCGAATCCGAGGGCGCCATCGTCCTCCACCAGCCCCGCGTCCTCCTGCCCACCGTCTCCAACTTCATGACCGACGACGGCGCCATCACCGACCCGACCGTAACCGACCTCCTCAACCAGGCCGCCGAAGCCCTCACATCCTTCGCCCGGCGCCTGTCCCAACCCGCCTGACTCGACGCCTGCGTTGCGGAACTAAAGCGCTTCTATATGTTATGATGCGCTCGCAACACGAAACCGCTGAGGGAAGTCATGGTAGATATGCAAGACGTGCTGACGAAGGTTCTGGAACGCATCCGCGAAGGCAAGATCGCCTGGAAAGATACAGGGGCGACCGACAGATTCACAGTTGCCATAGGTGATTCCGTGATGTATGTCGCAGAAGGAGGAGGTTCGCACTCGTTGATCGTCTTGGATAGCAGCGGTTTGGAATTGGGACGACTGGAGTCGGATGTGATGCGGAACCAGATGGCCCCTCTTCGTGAACTCCTCGACCTTGCGCGTAGGCAAGCCTTCGGCATCGATGAGCGCCTGTCCGGCTTGATGGCCGAACTGGATCGAATCTGATCGACACCCCCACTCTGGTCCCCATCTCCCTTGCTTCTCAACCTGAGCTGAACGCAGGTTGAACCAGATGACCGACTCGCCCAACCGGTTTGAGCCTCTCTAAACTCCACGCTCCCCTCTCGCGCTTCTCTGCCAATCCCCTCTTCCCCTTCCTCCTAATCTCCGCTAACATTACCCAACCAATCCAAAAGGGCAGGGGAGATACCGAATGTTCACCGGCATAGTCGAAGAAGTCGGCGCTATAGCCGAGGCCACCGGCTCCGGCCTCGTCATCGCTGCTGATACTGTCATGGACGACCTGGCCGTCTCCGACAGCATCTGCGTCAACGGCGCGTGCCTCACCGTAACCGCCATGGACGGCCGGACGTTCAGCGTGGACACCGTGCCTGAGACGTTGCGCCGCACCAACCTCGGCGCCCTGTCCGCCGGATCGCCCGTCAATCTCGAACGCTCCATGCCCGCCAACGGGCGCTTCGGAGGCCACGTCGTTCAGGGACACGTGGACGGCGCCGGCGAGATCGTCTCGATAGCCCCGGAGGGCGAGGCCAGAAACATCGCGTTCCGCGCAGGCCCAAGCATCATGCGCTACGTCGTCGAAAAAGGGTTCGTCGCGGTGGACGGAACCAGCCTCACGGTTGTAAACTGCAACGAATCCGAATTTTCCGTTACCATCATCCCCTACACTTGGGAGAATACGGTGTTTCACAGTCGAAGACTTGGCGATACCGTCAACCTGGAAGCCGACATCTTCGCCAAGTACGTTGCCAGATCCGTCGAACCATTGGCAGCCGCGCCGCGCGGCGCGTTCGACCACGCCAACGAGCTCTGAGCAAGCGCCGGAGGTGCTGATATGCCCGTCGCTACCGTCGAGGAAGCCATAGCCGACGTCAGGGCCGGCAAGATGGTAATCATCTGTGACGATGAGGACCGCGAGAACGAGGGAGACCTCTCGATGGCGGCGTCCCTCATTACTCCCGAAGCCGTCAACTTCATGGCGACGCACGCGCGCGGCCTGATCTGCGTCCCCATGCTCGGACAGCGCCTCGAACAGCTGCGCCTGCCGCTGATGACCCAGGACAACACCGCCCGGCTCGGCACCGCGTTCACCGTCTCGGTGGACGTGCTGCGCGGCGCCACCACCGGCATATCCGCCTTCGACCGCGCCGCCACCATCCGCGCGCTCATAGACCCGGGCACCGTACCGGAAGACCTCGGACGCCCCGGACACATCTTCCCCCTGCGCTACATGGAAGGCGGCGTCCTCAAGCGCGCCGGACAGACCGAGGCGTCCGTGGATCTCGCGCGCCTCGCAGGCCTCTACCCGGCCGCCGTCATCTGCGAAGTCATGGACGATGACGGCACTATGGCGCGGATGCCCTCGCTCGAAGCCTTCGCCAAGAAGCACGACGTCAAGATAGTTACCGTGGCGGACATCATCACATACCGCCGCGAGCACGAAAAGCTCATAGAGCGAGTGGCGCAAGCCCGCGTGCCGACCGAACATGGCGAGTTCATGGCCGTCTCATACCGCAGCCTGGTTGACCCCAACGAACATATCGCGCTCGTGAAAGGCAAGGTAACGTCCGAAGACCCCGTGCTGGTTCGCGTGCACTCCGAATGTCTGACCGGCGACGTCTTCGGAAGCATCCGCTGCGACTGCGGAGGCCAGATGGAACTCGCCCTCCGCGCCATCGAGCGCGAAGGCTCGGGCATCTTCCTCTACATGAGGCAGGAGGGCAGGGGAATCGGCATCCACAACAAGCTCAAGGCATACGACCTCCAAGACAAGGGCATGGACACGGTAGAAGCCAACATCGCGCTCGGCTTCGCCCCCGATCCCCGACAGTACGGCGTCGGAGCCCAGATACTTCTCGATCTTGGCGTCAGCAAGATGAAGCTTCTCACCAACAACCCCCAAAAGCGCGTGGGCCTCGAAGGCTTCGGACTGGAGATAGTCGATCAGGTAGAGATTATCGCCGATGTAACCAACGAGAACCGCCGATACCTCCAAACCAAACAAGACAAGCTTGGACACGACCTCCATTCCATAGACAGCGAATTCATCGAAGCGGCGCCATGACCGTAACGCGCTCGCGCCTCTCCGCCAAATCTACTGTCCCAATCAGAAGCTATCGCCAAGAGGTATCGCAATGACCCGCAAGCTGGAAGGTTCGCTGAACGGCGATGGGCTGAGAGTCGCCATCGTAGTGGCAGAATTCAACGACTTCATCACATCGCGCCTTCTCGAGGGCGCGCTTGGCGGCCTCGCGGCGCACGGCGTCCGAGATGACGACGTAACCGTAGCCTCCGTTCCCGGCTCGTTCGAGTTGCCCCTCATATCCGCTAAGCTCGCCTCCTCAGGCCAGCACGACGCCGTCATCTGCCTCGGAGCCGTTATCCGCGGCGAGACCGATCACTACCAACACGTAGCGGGCGAGGCGGCCAAAGGCATAGCCAACGCCTCGGCGAACACCGGTATCCCCGTAATCTTCGGCGTGCTCACCACCGACACCGTAGAGCAGGCCATCAACCGCGCGGGCGGCAAACAGGGCAACAACGGGTACGGCGCGGCAATAGCCGCCGTCAAGATGGCAAACCTCGCAAGAGCTATAGACACCGCATGACTTCCCGTCGCGCTCCCGACTGCCTGTTCGCCCAAGCCGCGCGCGGCAACCGTCGCGCCCTAGCCCGACTCTTCACCCTCATCGAGCGCGACTCCGAAGCCCTCCGCGCCGTAATGCGCCTCGCCCGCGCTCACTCCGGTCACGCATCCGTAATCGGCGTAACGGGACCGCCGGGCGCGGGCAAGTCAACCCTCGTGGATAGCATGACAGCCGCCCTGCGCGCCGGTGGCAAGACCGTCGGCATCCTCGCCGTGGACCCCACCAGCCCCTTCACCGGCGGCGCGGTGCTCGGAGACCGCATCCGGATGCAGTCCCACCACCAAGACGCCGGAGTCTTCATACGGAGCGTCGCCACGCGCGGCGCCCAGGGCGGTTTGGCGTCAGTCGCCCGCGCCGCGATCACCCTCCTCGACGCCGCCGGCAAAGACGTGATTCTGGTCGAAACCGTGGGCGTCGGACAGTCCGAGCTTGACATAACCGCAGTCGCCGATCTTGTCATAGTCGTCATGGTGCCTGAAGCAGGCGACACCGTTCAGACGCTCAAGGCGGGCCTGCTCGAAATAGCCGACGTGTTCGTCGTCAACAAGGCCGACCGCGACGGCGCCGGACAGATGGCGTCCGCCATCAGGGCCACCGTAGCCCTCGATCCACGCCCCGCCCAAGTCAAGCCCCGCGTGCTACTCGCCCAGGCGAGAGTAGGCGAAGGCGTGCCTGCCCTCATGTGTGAGACAGAAGCTAGGCTGGACGCCATGCGCGCCGCAGGCCAACTCGCCGAGCGTCGCGTCCTCCAATCACGGCGCCAAGTCGCCCGGCTGCTGAACGCCGCCGCGTCCGAAGCCATCGAGCGCGTCATGTCCAACGCCAGTATGCCCGACAGCCCCGCCGCCCCTGTCCTGGCGCGCCTGCGCTCCGGCGAACTCGACGCCTACGCCGCTACCGATGCGATCCTCGACGCCGGGATTCTGGCAGACGCCTTGAGCGATATCCGCCCCTATCCGAACAGCGCGCCAAACAGCGCGGAGGATGCGTCGTCATGAACCTTCAAGCCCACGCCCTTCAGGGCATCAAGATAATAGACTGGACGATCTGGCAGTTCGGCCCCGTAGCCGCGACCATGCTCGGCGATCTCGGAGCCGACGTCATCAAGATAGAGTCGCTCGACGGCGACCCGGGCAGAGCCGTATTCTCCGCGTCAGGGGTTGACAGGAGCCTGCCCGCTGGACGCAACGCTTATTTCGAGGCCAACCACCGCAACAAGCGCAGCATCGCGCTCGACCTCAAGCAGCCCGAAGGAGTCGAGATAGCCCGTAAGATGGCCGCCGACGCCGACGTGTTCATCCAGAACTTCCGAAAGGGCGTCGCCGAGCGGCTTGGGCTGGGCTACGAAACCCTGCGAGAGTCGAACCCAACCCTGATCTACGCCTCCGGCTCCGGCTACGGACCGCTCGGCCCCGACGCCGAAAGCCCCGCGCTCGACGCCGCCGCCCAGGCCCGGAGCGGCTTGATGTTCGCCACCGGCCCCGACGGCGCTGAACCCTATCCCGTGCAGGGCGTCGTCGGCGATCAGATAGGCGGCATCACCCTCGGATGGGGAATCCTCGCCGCCCTAGTTGCACGCTCGATACACGGCGTCGGGCAGCGCGTGGACGTATCGCATCTGTCAAGCTCCGTCTGGCTGCAGGGCCTAGCTGTCAGTATGGGACTGCTGACCCGGCACAAGCCCGACTCCGAGATCAACCTGACCTACAACCCGCCCAGAACCGACGCCTACAACCCGCTTGCCAACTACTACGAATGTTCCGATGGCCGCTGGATCATGCTCGCCAACTTCCAGGCCGATCGTTACTGGCCCACCTTCGCCGCAGCGCTCGGACTTGACGCTCTGATAGACGATCCCAGATTCGCCGACACCATCTCGCGCGGCGAAAACCGGCATGAATTGATCGCTATCCTCGACCGCGCCTTCTCCCAGAAGACCTACGACCAATGGGCGGAAATACTAGAAAGCTCCGGCGACTTCATATTCTCGCCCGTCCAGCGCCTCGGCGAGCTTCCCGACGACCCCCAGATAATCGCCAACGACTACATAACCCAAGTCGAACATCCAGACTTGGGACGTGTCAGCCTGGCCAACCACCCCGTCTCGTACAGCGAAACTCCCCACTCCATCCGCTCCCTCGCCCCCGAGCTCGGTCAGCACACCGAAGAGATAATCCTCGAACTCGGCTACACCTGGGAAGACATAGCCAACCTCCAAGACAAAGGCGTCATCCTCTAATCCCTCTCCGCGTCTCCGCGCCTCTGCGTTAAATCCCCAATGCGCCCCTGCGCGCCTCTGCATTAAACTCAGATGATAGAATCATCCTCCACTAGCTCATAACTCGTGCTTCGTCCGCCCGCCGCGCTTCGCTTCAGCGCGCCCAGAGACACAAGCTCGTTTATATCTCTCAGCGCCGTATCCTGCGAGCATTTGGCGATCTGCGCCCACTTCGACGTCGTCAGCTTGCCTCTGAAATCCCCCAGCAGACGGTTCAGCATCATGCGCTGCCGTTCGTTGATGCTGGAACCCGCCATGCCGTCCCAGAACCGCGCCCGATCCAGAGTCCGCGCCAAACTCGCCTCAGCCCCTTTGATGGCCCTGTCCAAGCATCCCAGGAACCAGAGTAGCCAATCAGTAACGTCCGTCGTCCCGCGCTGAGCGCTCTCCAGCGCGCGGTAGTACTCAGCCCGCTCCCGGCTGATCTGCGACGACATGCTGTAGAACCGTTGCGAACTCTCTTCGGACTTGGCAAACGCCATGTCGGTAATCGCGCGGGCGATTCTACCATTGCCATCGTCGAATGGATGAATCGTTACGAACCACAGATGAGCCAGCCCCGCCTTCAGCGCCCCATCGGTTTCGTTGGATGAGTTGAACCAGTCCAGGAACGACCGCATCTCGGAGTCCAGCCGTTCAGCCGCTGGAGCTTCGAAGTGTACCCGTTCTCTTCCGATAGGCCCCGAGACGACCTGCATCGGTCCCGCGCGGTCATCTCGCCATCCGCCCACCGTGATTCGCCGCATACCGCTTCTACCCGTGGGGAACATCGCCGCGTGCCAATCGAACAGCCTATCGCTCGTAAGCGGCAGATCGTAGCCGCCCGTCGCGTCCAGCGTCACCTCCACAATCCCCTCAACGTTCCGGTCCACGGGTTGCAGACCCCCAATGTCCATCCCAAGCCGCCGCGCGATTGACGACCTGACCTGTTCCCGGTCCAAAAACTCGCCTTCGATCTCGCTGCTCTTGAGTACGTCGTCGGACAGAGTCGCAAGCTCCGCGTCTCGTCTCACCTCGAACCCAAGCGACTCCATACGGCCGACCAGCCGTCCTTGCCGAAAACGCGCCGCCCCCAAAATATCGTGGAGTCTCCCATCATCCCAGCGTAGGCTAGGCCAATGGTCGCGCTCATGAATGTATATTCTCCGCATCATTTGCGGAGAATATAGCCCCTAATCGCCGCATTCCGCAACCCCTTGCCCCCATGCCTCCCCGCCTCTGCCTGAAACCGCTATGCGTTCCCCACCCATCCCGCCACCACCACGTCCCCCCCGACACGCTCTACCCGCGCCCCGCTCAGCCGTACCGCATCCGCCATCCGCGCCGCTCCGATGCCTCCTACCGGCGACAGCGCATCAGCGCCGCCGATTACAACCGGCGCCACGAATCCCACCACCCGGTCAACTAGCCCCTCATCGAACAGCGAACCGAGCAGTCCGCCGCCGCCCTCCACTAGTACGCTCGTAATCTCCCTCCGCCCAAGCTCAGCCTGCAGCGCCGCTAGATTCACGCGATCATCTCCGCGCCCGTCGTCGCCCGCCGCGAAGACCAAGGCCCCCGCCGCCTCCAGGCGCGCCCGCGCGCCCGCGTCCTCACGAGCCCCAGATGCCATGAATACTAGCGTATCGCCGGGCTGAGACAGCATCGCCGCGTCCGACGGCAACCGACCCGCGCTGTCCACGATCACGCGCAGCGGCTGGCGGGGTAGGGGAGCGCCGTCGGCGTCTCGCGCCGTCAGCTGCGGGTCGTCCGCTAGCGCCGTCCCGATGCCAACCATGATTGCGTCCGACCTTCGCCTTAGCTCGTGCGCGTACCGCCGCGACTCCGCCGACGTTATCCACTTGGAATCGCCGGTTCGCGTAGCTATCTTCCCGTCCAGGCTCATGGCGAACTTCGCCGTAACCAGCGGAGTACCGGTCCGAATGAACTTCGCGTGCGGCGCGATTAGCTCAGCCGCCTCATCCTCACCGTCTCCCACCCCCACGCTAACGCCCGCGTCTAGCAGCCTCGCCTCGCCTTGCCCGCTGACCAACGGATTGGGGTCCGTGACCGCCATTGTCACCGACGCCACCCCCGCCTCGATTATCGCGTCAGCGCACGGCGGCGTTCGACCATGATGCGAACACGGCTCCAGCGTAACGAACAGTTCCGCCCCCCGCGCCTTAGCTCCCGCCTGGCGCAGCGCCATAATCTCAGCGTGCGCCTGTCCCGCCGGCTGAGTATGCCCCTCGCCCACAATCTGGCCGCGCCAGACCAACACAGCCCCTACCGCCGGATTCGGACTCGTTGAACCCGCCGCCCGTCGCGCCAGTTCCAGTGCCCGCCGCATGAACCGAGACGCGCTCACTTCTCACTCTCCGCGTCCATCCATCGGCAGTTGATAGTCCATGTAGTAGCGCGACGCCACCGGCCCATCCTGTCCCTGGTACTTGCTCCGCAGCTCGCTGGAGCCGTAGGGGTTGTCGGCGGGCGTGGTTAGCTGGGTAAACGAAATGTGACCGATCTTCATGCCCTGGCGCAGCGTTATCCCCAGTATGCCCACGTTCGAGAATTCAAGCGTCAGCTTGCCGCTCCATCCCGGGTCCACGAACCCCGCCGTCGAGTGGATCAGCAGCCCGTACCGCGCCAGCGAACTCTTGCCCTCTATGCGCGCCACGATGTCGTCCGGAATCGTTACCGTCTCAAGCGTGCTGCCAAGCGCGAACTGCCCCGGGTGCAGCAGAAACGGACGTCCCTCTTCCACGGTCACCCGCTCCACCACGTCGTCGGCCGGCTGCATAACGTCGATATGCGTCCGCCAGTTGTTGCGGAACACCAAAATCTCGCTGTCCAGCCGGATGTCCACGCTCGCCGGCTGAACGGCGTTCGGACCCAGCGGATCGATCTCTATCCGGCCCTTCGCCATCTGCTTCTTGATGGAATGGTCGCTCAGTATCATTGCGAGGACGCCTCCAGTTAGCTGACCCGGATTGTACCCAACTCTGCCCCCATCACCAAGCGAACAGCGCCCCTCGCTAAGCGCAAAACCCAACGCCGCGCCCCACAACCAACTGCGAAGACGTAGAGACGCGAAGAGCCACAAATTCCCACTCCGCGTCTCTGCGCCTCTGCGTTAAACCCCCTACTCGATCGCGAACGCCGCATGGACGATCAGCGAAATCTCCAACTCGCCGGCGCTGATGGACGTGGTCGGCGCCGCGGCCGCAGGCGCGGCTTGAAGCGCCAGCGCCTCGCGATAGATAGGCGTGGCTCCGCCGCTCACGCGCGAGTCCGTGATGTACGCCAGGCTTCCCAGCGTAACGCCCGCGGTATCCGCGATAGCCTGCGCCTTGTCCATAGCGTCCATTACCGCCGACTCGCGCAAATCACCGATCAGCGGAGACGTATCTTCCACCGTGAAGTTCAGGCTGTCGAACCGCGTCGCATCGCCGCCCGCGCTTATCGCCTCGTCTATCAGCATGCCGACTGCGTCCAGATCTCGAATCTTGGCCGTAACGTAGTTCCTTACGCGGTAGCCGACCAGCTCCTCGCTGCCCGATCTGCGACCGGCTTCGTCCACTTCTTCCACCCACTCGTACCGAGGTCTGACGTTGAAGCTGTGCGTCCGTATGTCCTTCTCCTCCACGCCGTTGGCGATGAGCGCCATCATAATAGCGTCCATCGCGGTGGCCGCCGTCGCATTGGCGTCGGACAGGGGAAGCGATATCGCCTCCACGCCCAACTCCAGCACGGCCAGATCCGGCTCCATCGTAATCTTGCCCTCGCCCGTAACCCAGATGCCCGACTCGCCGGCGGCGACGGTGCCGGGCAGCGCCGCCGACAGCGACAGCGGAGCGCCTGACGCCAGGCTCGCAGCCAGCGCCGCCCCCGTCCCGTCGCTTCCCGCAACGTCGCCCCCAACCGCCTCGCCGGACGACGCCTCGCCCTCCATCACACACGCCCCCAGCGCCGCCAGCGTTAGCAGCGCCGCCGCGGATACCAAAATCATCGTCTTCAGCTTATCCATGCAAAACCCCCGTGGCCTATCTTGATTTAGTGATCGTTACCATTATAGATACAGACGAACGAGCGCGTCATATTGTTCCCACAATCCCATCTAAATGAAAACTCATCTTCGCGTCTCTGCGCCTCTGCGTTAAATCTTGCCTCTGCGCCTTCGCGCTAAATTGAATGAACCAAACGCCGCCAGACCCACCACGCCATCAGCGCCAGCAGCAGCGCGCCGACCCCAACCCCTATCGGAACCAGTGGCGGCGCTGTACCCTCATCCGTAGGAATCATGGTCGGCGTCGGCTCGAACGTCGCCGTGGGCGCTGTCGTTGCGGTTGGTTCGGGCGTGGGCGTCCGTGTCGGAGTCGCCGTGGGATGCGGCGTAGCCGTCGCCGGTGGGGTCGCCGTCGCGGTTGGCTCAGGCGTGGGCGTCCGTGTCGGAGTTGCCGTCGTAGTTGGCGTAGGGTGCGGAGTTGCCGTCGCCGTAGGGGTTGAAGTCTCCTCAACCACATCCGCCATCATAGCCTGCGATTTGGGCTGAATCGCTTTGACCTCCGACTCGACCTGAGCGCCTGCCGCCGGCGCAGGCGCGGCTGGAGCGGCGGCAGGCGCCGCGGCTGGAGCTGGGGCGGTCGTCGGAACGACTGTGGGCGTCGTGATGGCCGGCGCGACAGCCGCCGCAGCTGGCATAGGGGCCGCAGCCGCCGGAGCGGTCGTCGGAACGACTGTGGGCGTCGCCATAGCCGGTGAGACAGCCGCCGTAGCTGGCACAGGAGCCGCTGTCGCCGCAGCGGGCGCGGCTGGAGCGACAGCAGGCGCCATAGCCGGCGCGGGAGCCATAGCCGGCGCCGACTCCGTATCCGCCTGCTCCATCTGCGGACCCATCCTGAGCAGCCCGGCCGCTCCCGCCATAATCGCCACCAGGAGAACCGCCGCGACCGCGGCCGCCATTCGCGTATTGGAGATCCACCCGAACCCGCCGCGTTCGGCTTCCGGCGCGGATGACAGCGTGAACGACCGCGACGGCTCCACCTCCGGCAGGCCCCGTACCAGTTCCACCGTCAGACGCAGCGACTCCAGCTCCGCCCGGCATTCGGCGCACCCGGACAAATGACGCTCCACGCGCCGCCGGTCGCGCTCGCTCAACTCGCCGTCTATGTAAGACGACAGCAGAGCCCGCGCCCGACCGTATCTGAACCTGTCCAGCAGATCCTTCACCCTTGTCGCAACCCCTTCACTCCCTAAGACGAATCCAGTCTTCTATAAGTTCCCTCCGCCCCATCAGCTCGTCCCGAACCCGCGCCCTGGCTCGGCTCAGCCGCGACTTCACCGTGCCGACCGACACGCCCAGCGCATCGGCGGCCTCTCGGTAGCTAAGTCCCTGCGCGTCAACGAGCGTGAGCGTGGCGCGCTGATCTGTGGGAAGCGTGAGGATGGCGCGCTGTATCTCAGCGTTCAGCTCTCCCCTGAGCGCGGCGTCGTCCGGAGACTCCGCCCCGGACACCGGCTGAAACGACGGATTCTCAAGCGACAGATCCAGCGAGCTTTCGGGCCGGCGCGTCCGGCGACGCAGAACGTCGCGGCTGCCGTTCGCCGCTATCCGCAGCAGCCAGGAGCGCAGACTGCCGCCCCTGAATCGTCCCAGCGACCGGTACGCCGAAATGAAAGTCTCCTGCGCCACGTCCTCCGCCTGGACTCGGCTGCCCAGCATTCGCGCCGCCAGATTCAAAACCTGCGACTGGTAGCGCTCCACGATCATGTTGAAAGCGCGCAAGCAGCCGCCCTGGCTCAGCGAGACCAGCGCCGCGTCGTCGCGGCATCTGTCAGAGTCCTTGCCGATAGCTAAACCCCCGTATCTTCACCCACAACGCGCGCTCGCCTATAATAACAGCAACAACAGCAGAATCATCCAAGAGCGCCGACCCCAGTCATGAGATATATAATCGAAGAAACGATCCAGACCGTACTCATAGCCCTGTTGCTGTTCATCGCAGTAGAAGTAACCATCCAGAACTTCAGGGTAGAGGGCTCGAGCATGGATCCAACGCTCGAATCGGGCCAGTATCTGATCGTCAACAAGATAATCTACGCCAGCTTCGAGCTGAACGACGTCGCGCCCTACGTGCCATTCGTCCATGCGTCCGACGGCGCCGCCGACCGCACCCTGTTCGCCTTCCATTCGCCGGTGCATGGCGAAGTGGCCATATTCCACTATCCCCACAACCCGGAGCGCGACTTCGTAAAGCGCGTCATCGGCCTTCCGGGAGACACAATCGAAATCAAGCGTGGAGACGTCTATCGCAACGGCGTGCTCGTGGAGGAACCCTACGTAACCCAGAACAGCTCGCGCAGCTACGACCCGGTAACCGTAACGAGCGGACACTACTACGTGCTCGGAGACAACCGCCGCGCCTCCAACGACTCGCGCGACTGGGGCTTGGTCCCCGCCGAACACCTCGTAGGCCGCGCGATGTTCGGCTACTGGCCTCCCCAAAACTTCGGGATCATAGACTGACGCGCCGCTGCGCGAGCGCGCTAGCAGTCGGCCAGGGCGAGCTTTTCCAGATCATTGAGAGGTACGTCGCGCAACGTTGGGGGAACACAGCCGCTCAGATCGTTTCCATCGAGCCGGAGCTCATACAGGTCGGCAAATTTTCCCAGTTCAGGAGGGATGACGCCGCTCAAATCGTTTCCATCTAGCAAAAGTCCCTGTAGATTGGAAAGCCGTCCCAGTTCGGGCGGAATCGTCCCGCTCAATTCGTTATCATTGATCACAAGCCCCAGCAGATTGGAAAGCTGGCCCAGTTCCGGCGGAATCATCCCGCTCAATTCGTTTCTATCGAGCCAAAGCTGTCGCAATTCGGAAAGCTGGCCCAGTTCGGGTGGGATGGGGCCGCTCAGGTTGTTTCCAGAAAGCCAAAGCTGTCGCAATTTGGAAAGCTGTCCAAGTTCCGGCGGGATGCTGCCACTCAGGTCGTTTCCATCGAGGTAAAGCCATTGCAGGTTGGCAAGCCGTCCTAGTTCCACCGGGATGTTGCCGCTCAGGTTGTTCCCATCGAGCCAAATATCTTTCAGGTTGGCAAGCTGTCCAAGTTCCGGCGGGATAGCGCCGCTCAGGTTGTTGTCATGCAGATCCAATTCGGTTACGCGACCGCTGACGTCGGCGATTACTCCATACCATTGGTCGATTGAAGCGTTGCTTAGCCAGTTGTCATCGCGTTTCCAGTTGGAGCCGTCCGTGGCATTGTACAGGGCGATGAGAGCTGCCCGGTCCGAATCGTCCTGCGGGACAGGCATAGGTGTAGGCGTGGGCGCGCAGTAGGGCAGACCGAGCTCTTCCAGATCGCTGTCGGGCAAGTCCCGCAGTTCCGATGGAACACAGCCGCTCAGGTCGTTCCCGTAGAGCGCAAGTGTTATCAAATTGGAAAGCCCTCCAAGTTCCGGTGGAATCGTCCCGGTCAGGTCGTTCCCGGATAGATAAAGCCGTGCCAGGTTGGAAAGCCCTCCAAGTTCCGGTGGAATCGTCCCGCTCAAGTTATTCCCATCTAGCGCAAGCGTTATCAGATTGGAAAGCCGTCCGAGTTCCGCCGGAATCGTCCCACTCAGGTCGTTTCCATAGAGAAGGAGCGACTGCAGATTGGAAAGCCCTCCCAATTCCGGCGGAATCGCCCCGCTCAGGTTATTCTCATAGAGCTTAAGCAACCGCAGGTTGGCAAGCCGTCCTAATTCCGGCGGGATAGCGCCGCTCAAGCTGTTTTGGTCGAGGTGAAGCTCTTTGAGGCTGGCAAGCTGTCCAAGCTCCGGTGGTATAGCGCCGCTCAATCGGTTGCCGCCGAGCGAAAGCTCTCGCAGGTTGGCAAGTCGCCCCAGTTCCGGCGGGATAGAGTCGCTCAAGCTGTTTCCATCTAGCCGAAGCTCTCGTAGGTTGACGAGCCGTCCAAGCTCCGGTGGTATAGCGCCGCTCAATCTGTTGTCGCCGAGCCGAAGCCATTGCAGGTTGGAAAGCCCTCCCAGTTCAGGTGGTATAGCGCCGCTCAATCTGTTGTCTCGGAGGTCTAGCTCAGAGACGCGTTCGCTGATGTCGGTAGTCACCCCGTACCATTGGTCGAGCGGGGCGTCGCTTAGCCAGTTGGCGTCGTATTCCCAGTTGGGGCCGTCCGTGGCGTTGTACAGGGCGATGAGAGCCGCCCGGTCCGAATCGTCCGGGGTGGACATAGGTATAGACGTAGGCGCGCAGTACGGCAGGTTGAGCTTTTCCAGATCATTGAAGAGCGCGTCCCGGAGGCCCGATGGAACACAGCCGCTTAGGTCGTTGCTAGACAGATAAAGATCTTGCAGATTGGAAAGCTGCCCCAGTTCCGGCGGGATCGAGCCGATCAAGCTGTTCTTGCCTATCTCAAGTCCTATCAGGTTGGAAAGCTGCCCCAGTTCCCGCGGAATCGTCCCGATCAGCCTGTTTTCACCGAGCCAAAGCCATTCCAGTTTGTCAAGCTGCCCTAGTTGGGGTGGAATCGGGCCGCTCAGGTCGTTTCCATGGAGCGCGAGCGCTAGCAGTTTGTCAAGCTGCCCCAGTTCCAGTGGAATCGAGCCGCTCAGATTGTTCTCATGGAGTGCCAATTGGATTACGCGACCGCTGGCGTCGGTAGTCACTCCGTGCCATTGGTCGAGCGGAGCGTCGCTTAGCCAGTTGTCATTGATCTCCCAGTTGGCGCCGTCCGTGGCGTTGTACAGGGCGATGAGAACCGCCCGGTCCGAGTCGTCCTGCGGGACAGGCATAGATGTAGGTACAGACAGAGGCGTGGCTGCCAGTGTAGGCGTGGACGTCGGCAATGGCGTCGGCGTTGGCAAAAGCGTGGATGTGGGCGTCGGTGTCAGAGTAGGTGTAGGCGTGGCTGTAGGCGTATGCGTCGGTGTGCGTATCGGTGCAGGAGTGGCTATCGGTGTAGGCGCAGGCGCAACCCCCTCAGCCGGAAGCGCCTCAGTTGGCGCGGTGGGCGCATCCCCACACGCCGTTAGCCACGTGGCCGCAAGCGCCGCCAACAGCCCCGCCATCCCGGCGCGGCGAACCATCTCCTCTAAGATACCCATGATTCCTCAGCGACTCGATGCGGATGGTGGACAGCCGGCGTCCGATGAGAAGCCGAACCGCGCCCCGGCAGATACCCACGCTTGCGCTTTGCCACTGGCTTGCGCGCGCTGAGTATAGTCTGAGCGAGAGCGCGTGTAAACGGACATGAGACCATCCCAAAAGTCCCTTCCTCATCGATGAAAATTGAGATGGGGATGAAAACTGTGGCGCGATGATCTCACTGGGGAATTATGCGATTTTCTCCTCCGATTCCACCCCTTGACAACCGACCCGCGCTCCTATACTGTACGGGGTATCGCAGATTTGGAATGATTCTAAACCGGATGTCGATTTCACAAATCCCAAACTCTCGCAGACATACTCAGGAGACGATGTTGGATCCACTGGTTCGGGCGCGGATAGAAGAGATGCGAAACGCCCTCTTGGAACGCGGCACATCCATCACCCGGCGCAGAGATAAGATGCTTGAGGCGCTCGCGTCCAACGCCCGCCACCCAAGCGTCAACGAGCTGCACGCCGAGGTGCGCCGCTGGTACCCGTCCACTAGCCTCGCCACCATCTACAACACCATCGAGTTGCTCAAGGAAGCGGGCCAGGTGCTCGAACTCGAATTTAGCGGCGCCGCCAACCGGTACGACGGCAGGCGACCCGCGTCTCACCCGCACCTGATATGCTTGGAATGTGAATCCATCGAAGATATGGACGGCCACGGCCCGGAGGACGACCACCTGGACCGAATGTCGCGGAGCACCGGCTATCGGTTGGTGCGCCAGCGCACGGACTACTACGGGATCTGCCCCGAATGTCTTGAACAGACCGAAGACGGCTCGGCCGCCGCAGACTGAAACCCCGGCAAACACATACGCCAACAACAAAGACCAGCTGTACCGAACCTGAAAGGAGGAAGCAGATGGCAACCAGAGAAGACATCGCGCTAATGTCTCACCTCATGCGCCGCGCCGGCTTCGGCGCAACCAGGGAGGAGATCGAGCGCTATTGCGAGATTGGTTATGAGCAGACCGTAGAAATGCTGCTCGATCCCCAGTCCCAGCCACCCGTGGACGAGTACGCCCTGTACCGATACCACCCGATCACCGAGGTCCCCGGCGGCGCCGCGGCGCCCGGCCAGGCCAACTGGCTGTTCTGGATGGTAACCACCCAGAGGCCGCTCGAAGAGAAGATGGCGCTGTTCTGGCACCACGTCTTCGCCACCGGCAACTCCAAGGTGGACAACTGCAACCACCTTCTCGACCAAATAAGCATGTTCCGCGAGCACGGCATGGCTAACTACCGCGAACTCCTCGTTCAGCTCGCCAAAGACCCCGCCATGATCTACTGGCTCGACAACAACGAGAACCACAAGCACGCCCCCAACGAAAACTGGGGACGCGAACTCCTGGAACTGTTCAGCCTCGGCGTGGGCCACTACACCGAGACCGACGTGTTCGAGTGCTCCCGCGCCTTCACCGGCTGGACGATAGACGCCAAGATGCCCCGCTACCCATACGGACGGCACCCCTGGAAGTTCAGCTACAGGCCAGAAGACCACGACCACACCGAAAAGACGTTCCTCGGACACACCGGCAACTTCGACGGAGAAGACATAATAGACATCGTCCTTCAGCAGGACGCTTGCCCGCGCTTCATAACGCGACACCTCTACAACTTCTTCGTCGCCGACGAGCCGCAGGTGCCCGCATGGAACATCGAGCCGCCGCGCAACCCTGAGGCTGTCGAGTCGCTGTCCAAGACGTTCGTGGACAACAACTACGAGATCAAGCCCGTGCTGCGCGAGCTGTTCAACTCAGACTACTTCAAGAACGCGCAGTACCAGAAGGTCAGGAACCCCGTGGAAGTCGTCGTCGGCACCCTCCGCTTGACGAAGGACATGACCGGCCCCGACCCGCGCCTAGAATCCCTCGGCAAGGAGCCGGGCTACATGGGTCAGGACATCCTCGACCCGCCCAGCGTCGAAGGCTGGCACACGGGCCGCGAGTGGATCAACAGCGGTTCGCTCGTCAAGCGCGTCAACTTCGTCTCGGACCGCGTGAGCGACCCGGAGCTGGGCGGCGTCCGCGAGATGCTCGACTACGTGGCGGCCGCCAACGGCCCCACCATGTCCCCCGAGGAACTCGTGGACAACTGCCTCGACATCATGGGCCCGCTGGAGGTTGATGAGCGAACCCACGGCGAACTCGTCAGCCACGCCTCCGCGGGCGGCGACGTCGCCGTCGGCACGGACGACTTCGACGACCGCGCCACCCAGACCTTCGCCCTTATCGCCGCGACCAGGGAGTACCAGTTCGGCTAGACGACAATCGGAATCGGGGAACGGGCGCCCCCGGTGATGTGATAATTCCCACACACCGCCGGCGCCCCTCCCGCGCAGACCGGAGAGCCATAGGACAAGGAGATAGTGCAATGGCTGCTAACGGCAACGGAAATGGGAAGCCCCCGGTACTGGTTGTGCTCCAGCTGACCGGCGGAAACGACTACTTCAACACGGTCATCCCATACAACGACGAGCACTACTTTGACAGCCGCCCGTCCCTCCAGATACCCCAGGACCGCGTCCTGAAGCTGGATGACGAGCTCGGCTTCCACCCAGCCATGGGCCCCATGCAGAGCATGTACTCCGAGGGAAACATGGCAATCATACACGGCGTCGGATACGCCAACTCGCCTCGCTCGCACTTCCGCTCCATGGACATATGGCACACCTGCGAGCCGGATAAGGTAGGCACCGAAGGCTGGCTGGGCCGCGCCCTCCGCGAGATAGACCCGCAGGGATCGAACCCCGTTACCGGCGTGAACATCGGGCAGGCGCTCCCACGCGCCCTCGTCGCCCCAGGCGTCTCCGTAGCGTCCGTCGCCGACCTCTCCACCTATGGCCTGCTCACCTCCATCGAGCAGCAGGAACAGCGCAACTCCATGCTGGACCGCTTCGCCGCCATGTACGGCCCCGCCGTAGGCACCGGCCAGGTGATGGAGTACCTCGGCCAGACCGGACTCGACGCGCTCAAGGGCGCCGACATCCTCAAGGTCGCGCCGGACAAGTACGAGTCCTCGGTAGAGTACGGCTCGAGCCCGATAGCCTCCAAGCTACGCGACATCGCGCAGATTCACACCGCCGACGTCGGCACCCGTGTCTTCTACTGCGACTACGGCAGCTTCGACACCCATGCCGCGCAGGCAACCACCCACGCCAAGCTGTGGCAGGACGTGTCCGAGGCCGTGCAGGACTTCTGGGACGACCTTCGCGAGCACGACGCCGATGAGAACGTGGTCATGATAATGTTCAGCGAGTTCGGTCGCCGCGTGCGCGACAACGGCTCCGGCACAGACCACGGCGCCGCCGGCGTAGGCTTCGCCATGGGTCCGCGGGTCAACGGCAGGATGTACTCCGAGTATCCGGAGACCAGGCCCGAGGCGCTGGAGCAAGGAGACCTCGTTCCCAACCAGGACTTCCGTGGCTTCTACACGACGATCCTCGAAGACCACCTCAAGCTAGAGGCGTCGCCGATCGTCAACGGCCAGTTCGACGCTCCCGGCTTCTTGGGGACCAACGGCCACTAGACTCCGGCCGCCAGACCTGCCCACTAGGCCTCAAACGCGAATAAGAACCAATCCACGCTCGCGCGGTTCCCGGCCACCGGGCCGCGCGAGTCGTGCCTTGCCAATCAGAGGTGAAACCATGCTCACAACCACAGTAGCGGGCCGTACTTGGAGCTTCAGCCACGCCATCGGCAGAAACGCCGCCGCAGGCAACGGCTTCACGCAGCCCGTGGACGTGGCCGCCGCGCCAGATGGCGTGCTCTACGTCCTAAGCCGCGGCAACGACGGCATCGGCGGCGTAACCGTCGAGAACAAGCGAATCGGCAAGCTGACCATTGACCAACAGTTCATAGGCGACTTCGCTCGCGGACAGATGCGCTGGCCCGCATGCATCGCCGTGGACTCCGAAGGCAACATCTACTGCACCGAAGAGTACATGAACCGCATCTTCGTCTATAACGAAGACGGCGAACACATCGGCGACTGGGGCGAAGCCGGATCCGGAGACGGACAGCTCAACGCTCCATCCGGCATCGCCTTCGACAGCGAAGACAACCTCCTCGTCTCCGACGCCAAGAATAACCGCATCCAGAAGTTCACGAAGGACGGCGCGTACCTGGCGACGATAGGCGCCGGACAGGTCAACGGCCCTTGGGGAATCTCCGTTGACTCCGACGACAACATCTTCGTCGCGGACTGGGGCAACAACCGCGCGCTGAAGTTCTCGCCCAATGGCGAGTTGCTCGTAACGTTCGGCGGCTCCGACGCCGCAGAGGGCGCCGAAGTTGACCACCCCGCGAGCGTAGCGGTTGATAGCGAAGGCGACGTGTACGTCTCCGACTGGGGCAACAAGCGCATCCAGATATACGACTCCGAAGGCTCCATCATAACCGCCCTCTACGGCGACGCCGTAGAGTTCAGCAACTGGGCCGCCGAGGTCATTAACTCCAACCCCGACGCGCAGAAGGCATACCGCCGCGTCAAGGACCGGACCCCGCTCGGACTCTTCGAGCGTCCCGTAGGCCTCGCCGTGGACTCCGAAGACCGCATCATAGTGACCGACTCCACCCGCGGCAGACTCCAGATCTACGCCAAGGAGAAGGACTTCATGGACCCGCAGTTCAACCTCTAAGCCGGGTTAGAACAGCGCGGCTAAGAATCGAAGGGGCGGCATCCCAGCCGTCCCTTCTTCGTGGTACACTATACGAACAAGCCCAAGCCAACCGAAATCGGGACGTCTCCATGACCACTGCCCCTATCGAAAGTCACGCCATACACAGCGAGCGACTCATAACCCACGCTGAGATTGAGCTTGCGAATGGCGACAGACTGCAGGCATCCGAAAAAGCGTGGGGTGCAGTCGCTCACCGCATCAAAGCAATCGCCAACGAGCGCGGCTGGGAGTACACAACCCATAGGCAAGTGTATGGAATCATCGAGAGGCTCGCGGACGAGCTGGAAAATCCCGAACTGCGCGACCTTTTCTCATACGCCACCGGCCTGCATCAGAACTACTACATAGACGCCGTACCTCTTAGTCAGTTGGAATTCGAAATTGGCAAGGTCAAACAACTGCTGGAGATGCTGGAACCCCTCTAACTTCTAAGTCAGCGCCACCGGATCCACGTCAACGGCCCACTCGCGCGGAACCTCCACCATGTCCAGCAGCGCGCGCGGATTGCGCCCACGCAAGACGATGTGCCACCGGTACCGCCCGCGCAGCCGAGGAGGGTAGGGTGGCGTAGGCCCCAGAACCTCTACGTCCGACAGGTCCGCCTCCGCCCGCGCCGTTCGCAGCGCCTCCGCCAGTTCCAGCGCCCGGGACTCGGCCGCCGCAACGTTCGTATGCCCCGTCAGCAGTCGAATGATCCGCGAATACGGCGGGTTGCCCTGCTCGCGACGGTATCGCATCTCCGACACGTAGAAACCTTCGAAGTCTTGCGCCGCAGCCGCTCTGATCGCGTAATTGTCCGGCTGGTACGTCTGGAATATCACGCTGCCGCCCTCGCGTTCGCGCCCCGCGCGTCCGGCAACCTGGCACAGCAGCTGAAACGTCCGCTCGCCGGAGCGGTAGTCCGGAATGCTCAGCCCCACGTCGGCCAGTACCACGCCCACAAGCATTACGCCCGGCAGATGGAGACCCTTGGCCACCATCTGCGTACCCACGATCACGTCCGCCTCGCGGCTGCGAAACGCCGACAGAAGCGCCTCGTACTGCCGCGCGTACCGGACCGCGTCTCGATCCCAGCGCGCTATCCGCGCGTTCGGAAACTCGCGCCCCAGCTCCGCCGCCACCGACTCCGTGCCGATGCCATAGGAACTGAGCCGGTAGCTCGAACACTGCGGACAATTCTCCGGCATACGCCGCCGCCGACCGCAGTAGTGGCAGATCAGCCGCTGCGCCGGACGGTGGTATGTCAGCGGAACGTTGCACCCTTGGCACTCCACCCCCGCGCCGCAGTTTCGACACTGCATCAGCGTCGCCGTTCCGCGACGGTTCAGAAACAGTATCGCCTGCTGACCCGCCGATAGACACGCCTCGAGCTCAGAGCGCAGCCGACGCGAGAACATGGATCGGTTGCCATCGCGCAACTCGCGGCGCATATCCACCACTTCCACCTCCGGCATCGGCAGCGTACTCGTCGAGCCGTCGTCGGTCCGCGACAGGCGATGCGGCAGCCGGCGCAGCCCATACTGCCCGCGCAGCCCTCGGAAGTACGAGCCGACATCCGGCGACGCGCTGCCAAGCAGCGTAGCCGACCCCGATATTTCGCCCAACCGGATCGCCACGCTGCGCGCGTGATAGCGCGGCGTAGCGTCGTGCTGCTTGTAAGTCCACTCGTGCTCCTCGTCCATCACTACCAGCCCCAAGTTCGGCGCCGGCGCGAACACCGCGCTGCGCGAACCAATGACGACGCTCCGCTCGCCGTTGCGGATTGCCCACCACTGGTCGTGCCGCTGCCCGTCCGTCAAGCCGCTGTGCTGTACGGCTACCTGGCCGGGAAATCGGCTTGCGAACCGCTCTATCGTCTGCGGCGTAAGCGCGATCTCCGGCGCCATCACGATGGCCTGCTTGCCCAGTCGCAAACACTCCTCTACGGCGGAAAGGTACACCTCGGTCTTGCCGCTACCCGTAACCCCCTGCAACAGCGCCACGCCCGGAACCCCCGAAGCGTCCGGCTTGCCTCGCAGCGCTTCTACGATGTCCGACACCGCCGTCGCTTGGTGGCTCGACAGGGCGACGCTCGGCTCAGGTTCGAATACGCGGTCAGCCAGCGGATCGCGGAACACGCGCTTTCGCCCAGCGTCGACGAATCCGCGCCCGACCACCGCCGCAACCACCCGACCGCCGAATTCCCGCCGCGCGTCCGTCGCCGATACCGGCCCGTCCGACTCGAGCATCCACCTAACGAACGCTGTCTGCCGCAACGCGCGGTTGCTCTCGTCCCCAAGCCACCGGGCGATCTCGTCCCGCGCCCCCTCTCGGACGCTCAGCGTCTCCGAGTAGCGGGGCCCTATCATCCGGCGAGATGAGCGATAGCGCCGCTCCACCACCCCGCGATTCACGAGCGGTCCGATGGCTCCGCGAATCCACTCGCCCATGTTGGATACGAGCCGCTCCACGTCAACAGGCCCGTCTCCCCGACCGGTTCCCCGTTGAATCGCTTCCAGGACGCGCAGCTGCCGTTCAGAGTTCGCAGCCTCCCCGATGTCGTCCACGTTCCCGGCGATGGAGACGACGGTCCGGCTCTGAATCCTGCTTCCCGGTGGCAGCATCGGCGCCGCCGCCTCGAACGGCGCGCAGACGTAGTAATCGCTGATCCAGCGCGCCAGCGCCAGGTGATTCGAATCCAGCAGCGGCTCGTCGAACAGCGTGGCCGACACAGGCCGCGTCTCCTCGACCTGCGGCGCGTCAGCCAGCTCGAATACGATACCGTGAAGCGAACGAGGACCGAACGGAACGCGCACAAGCTGCCCGGGCGCAAGCGTCATCCCATCGGGAATCGAGTAGCTGAACGTCTGAGACGAGCTGGTAGGGGAGTCAACCGCCACTTCGGCGAACTTCATACGCGCCCCCACGTCGAACCGCTAGTGGGACCGAGGCCGCAAATTTAGGAGCAACCCTCGTGGTTGCCCACGCATCGCCCCAACCCCAAACTCAACGCAAAGACTCAGCCACGCAAAATACTCTAACCTATTTCTTTGCGCCTTTGCCCCTTGGCGTCTTTGCGTTAAATCCAGACATTGAAGGACGCTTGGCTTGTTACCGCCGAGCCCGCTCCCTGCGATCTTCTCTGATACGGGCGGCGCGGCCGGATCTGCCGCGCAGATAGTATAGACGCGCGCGACGCACGCGGCCCCGCCTCACCAGCTTCACGAATTCCACGTTCGGCGAGTGCAGCATGAAAGTCCGCTCCACGCCGATCTCGTAGCTCACGCGACGCACCGTAAACGACGCGCCCGGCCCCGAACCGCGCGATCGGATGACCACCCCCTCGAACACCTGCGTCCGAGTCCGGTTCGCTTCCGTTACCCGCACGCCCACCTGAACCGTATCGCCGGGCGTAAACTTGTCTATGTTCTCATTCGTCTTGAGACGTACCAGTTCGTGCGCTTCCATAGGTTCCAATCCTCGATAGTATCAGTAGCGTAGGCGTGGAGAATCAAATCATTCTACCCACTCGCTCCCCATCCGTTCAAGTCCGGCGTTCGGGACGACTACCGCTCGCCCGCGCGGCGCAGGAAGACCGATGAGTCTTCTCGCCATTCGGGGTATCCGATGCGCCCGCTGTCTGTGAGGTAGTCAATCTTCTCGTTCAGGCAAGATGCCAACTCCGCGTCCTCGATGGAAAGCGTGAAACCTCCGCGCTCGATCGCTTCGTCCAAGGCGGTAACCTCGAACTCGCCGGAGGATTCGTAAGATGCGTCGCGGTTGCCAACCTCTCCTCTGGCCATAGCGTCGATCGCGCCGTCTCGCAGAGCGTCCAGCATCTCCGACTCTTCGGTATTGTAATTCATGAACACCACCTGGGGCATATTCTCCGACGGGGGGAAGAGATGGAGTCGCGTTCCCAAGTTGGGCGATTCACCGGCGGCAGTGATGAAATAGTCTCTGCCGCCGTCGGCGACTATCTCGCCGTTCGATGTGCGGACGCGAGTCCCCTCGGCGAGCGTTCCCTCGTCATCCACGATCCCTGTGATCTCCAACAGGCGATGCTCGCCCGTCGTGTTCGAGCGAGCGCCCACGCGAACGGAGTTGGTCAATTCCGCGTGTGTGGGAAAGCGAGCGGCGTCCCCGGCGCGGACCAGCAGCGACTGGCGGAAGGCGATATGTCCAGATGTGAACACTATCGCCTTGTTTCCCGAAGCGTCCGATTCTCGAGATTCCAATATCGTGATGCCCCCGCCCGCGAGATCGAAGTCCGGTCCCGCCGGCAACAGCCATATGCCATCCCAGTCTGCGACGGCTTTGCGGGAGAACTTCAGCCCCGAGTCCGGCATCGCCTCCAGCGCCGTGAGCAGGTCAGCTTCGTATCCGAGGTGTGTGTCGAATCCGTCCGATGCGCTGTCCCCGTCCGCGCTGTAGCTGACAGGCTCGAAGTAAGCGAAGAACGCCGCCCTCAGCGTCCGCTCCCCTTCGACGCAAGGCGCAGCTTTAATGTCCGTCCCTGTCGAACACGCCGCCGCTATTGCAAGGAATGCGGCGAGCATCGCCACTACGAATACGGACGGACTCGCCAACGCTCCAAAACTCACGATGGTCCCTCTCACGACTAACCGCTAACCAGCGCGATCTCCTCCGCCAGCCCCGCGAACTCCCCGATCCCGTTCGCCGACACCAACCCCGGATCCACCGGCGTAATCGAAACCCAGTCGTTGCGTGTCGCCCATATGTCGCACCCCTCCGGAACCGCCGAACCGATAGGCTTGTTGTGGCGTATCCAGTAGTGCGTCCGTCGCCCGTCGTTGCCCCGCTCGACCGTCTCCAGATACGCCTTCGGTCCCAGCGTAGTAATCCGAACTCCCTTCAGTCGCTCTGCAGGAAGGTTCGGCACGTTCACGTTATACAGCAGGGGCTTTCTGTCGGAGTTCGTCACCTCAGCCGCCAGCCGCCGGGTCGCCTCCGCTGCTACCTCGTACCGCACGTTCGTAAGCGACGTCACCGACACCGCGATAGATGGAATCCCGCGATAGAACCCCCTGAACGCCCCGCCGACCGTGCCGGAGTCGAAAGCGTCCAGTCCCAGGTTCGCCCCCTCGTTGATGCCCGACACCACCAGGTCGAACCGCTCGTCGAATATAGCCTCCGTCGCCAAGATCACGCAGTCCGCCGGCGTCCCGCTGACCGTGTAAGCCGGGACGCCCTCGATGCGAGATTCCACCTCGTTCACTCGAAGGATGTTCAGCAGCGTCCGCGCCGTGCCGATGCCGCTCTGGTCGCGGTCCGGCGCCACAATGGACACGTCGCCCACCTCGCCAAGCTCCTCAGCTACCGCCCACAGCCCTTCTCCGTTGATGCTGTCGTCGTTGGTCACCAAAATCCTCAAAGCAAACGCCCTTTCGCTGTGTTCACAAGCCGAGTAATTCCTAAAGCTCCCTCGTAACGTACCATCGCATGTACTTGGGATTGTCCATGGACACGCCCCGGTCGTAGTAGATCTCGAATCTTCGCCCCTCCGGGGTCCGTATCCGGTAGTAGTTCCGGTGGCGACGCTGAATCCACTTGTGCTTGCGTCCGTCGTTTGGGAATCCGTAGTCCTGCCATGAAGTCAGAATCTCGGCCACTTCGTGCCGTTCCTCCCTGAAAGAGAACGCAACCGGCGCGCGAGACTCGTCATCCCGCTCTACCTCGATCAATTGCCCAAAAAACCGACGCTCCATCCCAACCCCCAAGTATCTGCGTCCTCATTATAGCAACCCGTCCCTCTAAACTCATAAATCCAAAATACCCCCTCTGCGTCTCCGCGTTAAATTCCCCCAACCTCGTCTGCTATAATCACTCTGTTATCAAGGAGGGACACAGATGACAACCGCAGTCGCAGCAGATCTCAAGAAGAAGAGCCGCGTCGTTACCGACGGCCCCGACCGCGCCGGCGCGCGGGCCATGCTTCGCGCCACCGGTCTGGACGACGACGACATGCAGAAACCGTTCGTCGCCGTCGGCAACCTCGCGTCCGACGTTACGCCGTGCAACGTGCACCTCGACCGCCAGGCTCAAAAGGTCAAGGAAGGCCTGCGCGCGCACGGCAGCGTGCCGTTCATGTTCGGAACCATCACCATCAGCGACGGCATCTCCATGGGCACCGAGGGCATGAAGGCGTCGCTGGTAAGCCGAGAAGTGATCGCAGACTCGATAGAGACCGTAACATTCGGCGAGAGCATGGACGGCCTGATAGTCGTCGCCGCCTGCGACAAGAACATGCCCGGCGCCATGATGGCGATCGCGCGCTGCAACGTTCCGTCCATATTCGTGTATGGCGGCGCCATAATGCCCGGAAACTGGCGCGGACAGGACATCAACATACAAGATATGTACGAAGCCATTGGCGCCTACTCTCAGGGGCAAATAACGCTCGATGAACTCATCGGCATGGAGCGTGTCGCCTGTCCGGGCGAGGGCGCCTGCGCCGGAATGTTCACCGCCAACACCATGTCCTCCGCCATCGAAGCGATGGGAATGTCCATCCCCGGCGCCGCGTCCGTACCCGCCATAGACCCGCGCAACGATCAGATAGCCTTCGACTCCGGCGAGGTCATCTACAACCTGCTCGAACAAGATCTGAAACCACGCGACATAATGACGCGCGAGGCGTTCGAAAACGCCATCCGAGTCGTGCTGGCGATGGGCGGTTCCACCAACGCCGCCCTCCATATGCTCGCTATAGCGCACGAAGCCGAAGTCGAGCTGGAGCTGGAAGACTTCGACAGGCTGAGCCGCACCACGCCCTACATCACAGACCTACGCCCGGGCGGGCGATTCGTCATGTCCGATATGGACAATGTCGGCGGCATACCCGTCGTGATGAAGGAACTCGCCAACGCCGGACTCATCCACGAAGACTGCATGACCATCACCGGCAAGACCGTCGGCGAAAACTTGGCCGAGGTCTCCACCGAGCCTGACAACCGCGTCATCTACTCCGTCCCCAACGCCAAGAGCGAGACCGGCGGCTTGGTCATCCTCAAAGGCAACCTCGCGCCCGAAGGCTGCGTGATGAAGGTATCCGGCACCCAGCGCCTGAAGCACGAAGGCCCCGCGAAGGTCTATGACGGCGAGCGGGCAGCGTTTGAGGCGATAACCGCCGGCGAGGTAGAGGCGGGCGACGTGCTGGTGCTGCGCTACGAAGGCCCCAAGGGCGGGCCGGGGATGCAGGAAATGCTCGCCGTAACCGGCGCCATGATGGGTACCGGCATCGGCGAAGAAATCCTGCTGATGACCGACGGACGCTTCTCAGGCGCGTCCAGGGGGCCGATCATCGGCCACGTAGCCCCTGAAGCCGCCGTCGGAGGACCCATCGGCCTCGTCCAGAACGGCGACATCATCTCCATGGACGTCGAAAGCCGACAGCTAAACGTCAACATATCCGACGAAGAGATGGGAGCCCGCCGCGACGCTTGGCAGCCGCCCGCGCCGCGCCACACGACTGGCGTACTGGGCAAGTACGCCAAGCTCGTATCGTCCGCGTCCAAAGGCGCGGTAACCACATAGCTTCACCGGAAACCGACCCTCCTCCATCACGGGGGAGGGTCGGTTTGGGATTAGATCAAGCCAACTGTACTTGTCTAATAAACTAATCAACCCCCAATTCTCCCTTTGCGTCCTTGTGTTAAACCCTCTGCGTTAAACGACTAACTTGCGTTTCAATAAATTCCGGTGTAACATAGCTGCGTCGTTGGTCTAAACCAATGAAAAATCAGCATACTAGGAATTGCAAATATGCCAACTTTCGAGATAATCGAGATACAAGAAGCTGAGCTTGCGATCACCCTTTCCGGCGCGCGCGGCGCGCAACTCTGCGAGTACGTTGAGATCGTCCGGCAGCTTGAGCCCGGCAAGGCGGGCCGCGTTACCGCCAACGAGGGCGACACTACCGCCGCGATCCGGCGTCGCCTCTCCAGAGCCGCCGAACTTCTCAACAAGAACATCGTCGTCAACCGGCAGGATAACGTAGTGTATTTCTGGTTGGAGGGTGATGGTCCCGCTCCCGTCCGTCGTCGCCGTCGCCGTGCCGTCGCCGACGATTCGGGCGAGTAACCATATCGCAAACGGGGTGAACAACCTCTGGGGCATTTCGATTATTTGATAGATATGCCGGTCAATTGCGCAACGGCCCCGTCTCTCAGGGACAGGGCTAGTGTGACCGGCGCAATTTCTCATATGCCCGTCGTTTCGTCCCAATTGCCGCTCAAAAAACCCACCGAAAGTTGACGGATTTGCCTATATGCGCGCCATAGATATGCACGTACACATCCCGCGTCAGCCGGGGCTGCCCGATATGGTCATCGAAGACAGTTTGAGGCGTTTCTTCAGGCTAAACGATCCGCCGCAACAGGCCGAGGAGCTGGCGGCGCGATACGAGGAGTGGGACATCTTCGGTGTCGTCTTCTCCGTGGACGCGCAGACCGCCACCGGCGACAGCCCGGATACCAACGACTACGTTGCCGATCTCGTCAACGCCCACCCCGAACGATTTATCGGATTCGCAACCGTAGATCCGTGGAAAGATCGATGGGCCGTCAACGAGCTGGAACGCGCGGTCAACGAGCTTGGCCTTAAGGGACTCAAGCTGCATCCTATACATCAAGCGTTCTTTCCGGGCGATGCTAGGTTCTATCCGCTCTACGAAAAGGCCGCCGAACTCGGCGTTCCTTTGCTGCTGCACTCCGGCTTCGCAGCCGCCGGCGTCGGGATGCCCGGCGGCGGAGGCTTCAAGCTCAAGTACGCCGCGCCGATCCCCCATGTGGACGACGTGGCGGCAGACTTCCCGGATCTGACCATCATCATGGCGCATCCCGCCTGGCCCTGGGTAGAAGAGCAGATAGCCGTCGCCCTGCACAAGCCCAACGTCTATCTCGACCTCTCCGGCTGGGCGCCCCGATACATCCCACAACCACTCATTGATGAGACCAACACCCGCCTCCAGGACAAGGTGCTGTTTGGATCGGACTTCCCATACCTGCCCCCTGACCGCTGGTTGGCGGGCTTCGAACGCCTCGACATACGGGACGAAGTCCGCCCCAAAGTCCTGCTGGAAAACGCCCGCAGAGTCCTGAACCTCTAGCGCCGAGCCTCAAACCCTAGCCCAGAAGCTCCGCCAGAATCGCCTTCTGCGCGTGAAGCCGGTTCTCCGCTTGATCGAACACTATGGACTGTGGATGATCGAGCATCCCTTCCTCTATCTCCTCCCCCCTGTGCGCCGGCATATCGTGCATGAACACCGCGCCCTTATCCGCGCGTTCCATCAACGCCGCGCCCACCTGGTACGTCGCGAACACCTCCCGGCGCACATCCGCCTCCGCCTCGTCCCCCATGCTTATCCAGACGTCCGTATAGACCACGTCCGCTCCCTCCACCGCCTCCTCCGGCCGCTCCGTCCACTCGAGCCGCGTCTCGCGCTCCACAGACCTCTCCCGCGCCACGCTCCACGCCACCTCAGGCACCCTGTACTCCGCCGGCGACGCGATAGTAAAATTCGCGCCCACAGACGCGCACGCGATAGACAGGCTCGACGCGATGTTATTCCCATCCCCAACATATGCCACGTTCAGCCCGGATAGATCGCCCTTGCGCTCGCTCATACTCAGCAAGTCGCCCAGCGCCTGGCACGGATGAGCCAAATCAGATAGCGCGTTCACCACCGGCACGGTCGAGCGCTCCGCGAGAATCTCCAAATTCCGGTGCGAAAACACCCGCGCCACGATCACATCCACCAGCCGGTCCAGAACTCGCGCTACGTCCTCAGCCGGCTCCCGAACGCCAAGCCCAACGTCTCCGCCGCTCAGATAGATACAATACCCGCCCATCTGTTTCACGCCGACCTCGAAACTCACACGCGTCCTTAGCGATGGCTTCTCGAACAGCAGCGCCGCAACCTTCCCCTCCATCGCCTGCGGGGTATTCCCCGTCTTCATGGCGCGCGCCTTCCGCACCATCTCGCCAACCTCATCCGGTTCGAGGTCCGCCAGCCACAGAAAATCCTTGCCTCTCATTTGTCCTCCAATCTAAAGCCCAATCCATCAAAGCGACAGGGGCGACTGTGTCGCCCCTGTCTTGGCTAATGCTCAATTCCACCGGCCCACTGCGGGGGAGTTTGTCATCAGTTCCGAATCTCCCCGCCGTCGGCGGCCGAACTCATCCGCGCCGCTAGTCGGCGTGGTGCTCGTGGTCGTCACACTCGTGAATGTCGTGGACGTGCGCGTGGTGCTCGTGGTCGTCGCACTCGTGAATGTCGTGGACGTGCGCGTGGTGCTCGTGGTCGTCGCACTCATGCGCGTCGTGGACGTGGTCCGGCCCGTCGTGGTGCTCATGGTCGTCGCACTCGTGAATGTCGTGGACGTGCGCGTGGTGCTCGTGCTCATCGCACTCGTGTACGTCGTGAACGTGCTCGTGGTGTTCGTGCTCGTCGCACTCGTGTACGTCGTGGACGTGTTCGGTAGTCATTCTGATCCCTCCACGTACCTGAAAAAATTTATGGGTGATCCGGGCGTCGCCCGGTGCATTTCGCAGTATATCATAAGCTACGACGCTGGCAAAGCCCGAATTCTTTCATGGCCTGATAGATAACCTAAGCGCCCCCCGACAGTTCGTCCAAAAACCTCAGATCATCATCCGAAAGTTTATCAGGCCCCAGCCTCTCCAGCAGATCGGGACGCCGTTCCAGCGTGCGCCGCAGCGACTCCCGGCGCTGCCACCGCGCCACCGCGCCATGGTCGCCGGACAGCAGCGCCGCCGGAACCTCCATGTCCCTGAACCGCGCCGGCCGCGTGTACAGCGGATGCTGGAGAAGCCCCGTAGAAAACGAATCGTTAGCGACCGAATCTGGAGAACCGACGACACCCGGAGCCAGTCGAGACACCGCCTCGATCACCACCATAGCCGCCAACTCCCCGCCCGCCAGCACGTAGTCTCCTATGCTGACCTCGTCCGTCGCCAGCCGCTGCCTGATGCGCTCGTCGAACCCCTCGTACCGTCCGCACACCAGCGACAGCTCGCCACACTCCGCGAATTCCTCAGCTACGCGCTGCGTGAAGGGCCGACCCTGAGGCGTCAGCAGAACGACCGGCGCCGCCTCGCCAACGCTCTCGCGCTCCCGCACCGTCTCGACCGCCTCGAACAGCGGCTCCGGCTTCATCACCATGCCCGGGCCGCCGCTGTACGGGTAGTCGTCCACCGTAGAGTGGCGGTCGCGCGCGAACTCGCGGATGTCGTACAGACCGACCTCTATCAACCCGTTGCGGATGGCTCGCGCGATGATGCCGTCGCCCAACGGCCCGGCGAACATTGCGGGGAACAGCGTGAACACGTGAAAGCGCATGTCATTCATCCACCGCGGCGTTACGGGTTCGCGTGAGTGCGCCAGCCGCGAATCATCTCCAGCGCGTGCGGCATGGCGCGCAGCGCGACCTCCAGCGTCTCCCGCACGCCAGTGGGGCTGCCCGGCGTGTTCACTATCAGGCAGCCGTTGCGGACGCCGACCACGCCGCGGCTGAGCATGGCGAACGGCGTGTTCTTCAGAGTCTCCATCCGCATCGCCTCAGCGATTCCGGGCGCCTCGATGTCCAGCGCCGCCCGCGTCGCCTCAGGCGTAACGTCGCGCGGCCCCAGCCCGGTTCCGCCCGTCGTTACCACAACGTCCGCTATGGCCGCGTCGCACCACTCGATCAGCCGCGCCGTAATCGCGCCCCGCTCGTCCGGCACAATGTCCCGACCCGCCAGGCTGAATCCAGCGTCGCGCATCATCTCAACCACTGTATCGCCGCCCACGTCCTCGGCGCGCTCGCCTCGCGAACCCGTGTCGCTAACCGTAAGCGTCGCAAATCTGAAAGTCGTATCACTCATGTCGAAACCTATCCTAAACCACTAAAACCCGCATCGCCACATGCCCAAATCGCTGAGCGCCCGAACAATTAACGATGCGATTCACCTTGCGCTTCCTCACCGGCTGGTTGGAAACTGAGTCTGCCGCCCAATATGCTAACATAGCCTAAGACCAGACGTCCGAACGTTCCGAATATGACTGGCCCCGATAGAAACTCGCAATCATCAGCAGTTCATACGCCCGTTATGGTATCCGAAGCGCTCACGATGCTTCCGACGACCTGCGGCGGACGGTTCATAGACTGCAATCTCGGAGACGGCGGACACTCCGAAGCCATCTTGATGGCGGCGCCGGGCGCGAGGCTTCTGGGTATTGACTTGGATGGAGACGCTATCCGCAGGGCGGAGCGCAGGCTCGCCCGCTGGTCGTCGCGGCTGACCACCTACCACGGAAACTTCGCCGACGTCGCCGACGTCGCCAAGGGCATTTTCCCGGAAGGCGCCGATGGCGCGCTGTTCGACCTCGGCGTATCCTCCGCCCAGCTCGATGCCCCGTCGCGCGGCTTCAGCTTCAGGTTCGACTCCAAGCCCGATATGCGCTTCGACCGCTCCGATGGCGTCTCGGCATACGAGATCGTGAATCAGTGGTCCCAATCACGTATCGAGCGTCTCATCAGAGACTTGGGCGAAGAGCCTCGCGCCCGCCGCGTCGCGCGCGCGATCGTCAACAACCGTCGGATAGACAACTCCGCGCAGCTTGCCCGGATCGTAGCCAAGGCGCTCAACTGGCCCGGACGCAGCCGCGTTCATCCGGCCACTCGCACCTTCCAGGCGCTGCGCATGGAGGTAAACAACGAGGCGGCGAACCTCGAGCTTGGCCTGGCGGCGGCGGTCGAGGCCCTCCGCGTGGGCGGACGCCTGGTGGTCATTAGCTATCACTCGATAGAAGACCGCATAGTCAAGAACTTCATCAGGAACTCGACGCTGTCCTGCGTCTGTCCGCCCATGCTGCCCGAATGTATCTGCGACCACTCGCCAACGCTCGAAGGCGTCAGCGACGGAGTCATCCGGCCCAGCGCCTGCGAGACGCGCAGGAACCCACGCTCCCGCAGCGCGCGGATGCGCGTTGCACAGAAGATTTAGCCGCTGGACGCCAAATTTCGTTCCAACGACACCCGTAGATACCTTGCGCCGACGGCGGATGTATGGACAAACTAAACAAAACGCAAGCTATTTCTAATACAAATGCTAATCAGGCGGGGAGCGCGGTATGAGGCAGGATCCAGGAGTTTTGGTGGCGGTCGATGTGGGCACGACTAAAGTGTGCACAATAATTGCGCGTCGGGAGGACGCCGGAGGTTTCCGTATTCTCTCATTCAGCGCGTTGCCTTCAGGAGGCATCGCCGCAGGCGTCGTTACCGACACTTCCGAAGCCGTAGAGTCCATCCGGAACTCGATACAGGATGCCGCTCGTCAGGCGTCGGTAACCGTAGAGTCCGCGTACATCGGCATCTCCGGATCGCACGTCTCGTTCGAGAATCGCCTCGATAGCTTAAATGGGGCCGCCTCGCGCGGCGTCATCACTCGAGATGACCTCGACCGCGTGCCGGAGGCGGTAGCCAAGGTTAGCGCTCGGCCCGGACGAAAGGTCATCCACGCTCTGCCCCGGAGCTACTCGCTCGACGGACAGGGAGGGATCCGCGATCCGCTGGGTATGCACACCAGCAGGCTCGACGTGGAAAGCCATCTCGTCTTGGCGGACGACGACTCCGTCCAAAGTCTGAGAGGCGCGATCGAAAGCTCGGGCCTCCGGGTGCAGGGTATGGTCCTGGATCCCATAGCCAGCGCCGAAGCGGTTCTCACCGAGCGCGAGAAGTCCAACGGCGTAGTCTTGGTGGACATAGGCGGCGGAACCTCCGACGTCATCGTGTTCGACCGCGGCAGCGTCGAACTCACGGCGATTCTGCCTGTAGGCGGCTTCCAGTTCACCAACGACATCTGCGTAACGTACGGAACCAACTACACCTCCGCCGAAACCGTAAAGATCGAGAAGGGCAACACCGACCCCACAGGCTTCAAAGCCGCAGATGAGGTAGTGCTGCCGGTTCACGGCCAGGGCAGCGAGCGGCAGCGTCACGTTGCGCTGCGCGAAGTGTCCCAACTACTGCGTGAACGAGTGTTCGAGTTGTCCAGGATGATTCGCCTCAAGATGATTGATGCGGGCATCGAGGACCCAGGCTCTGCGAACCTGGTGCTCACCGGCGGAAGCTCCAGGCTGGTCGGCATGGAAGACCTGTTCAAGCAGCGGCTAACGCCTAACGTGCGCGTCGCGGGCCCCGATCCCGCGCTGGACCTGCCGGAGGGCCTGCGAGAACCGGAGTTTTCAACCAGCGTCGGGCTGTTGCGCTGGGCGCTCAAGCAGCCGTCGGACGACGCCGGATCAGAAGAACTCAACGGGGCGGACACACATCAACTCGAAGAACGGCCAAGCCTGTTCCGGCGGCTATTCCAAAGATAGTTTCGTAACCACTAAATCAAGAATGGGGGATTGGTATGACAACTTATCACGGTGATCACGAGACCCTCGCTTGCATCAAGGTTGTGGGCGTAGGCGGCGGCGGCTCCAACGCCGTCTCCAGAATGTACAGAGAGCGCATCCCTGGCGTGGAGTACATGATCGTCAACACCGACTCGCAGGCGCTCATCCGAAGCGACGTGCCGGTGAAGGTGCGCATCGGAGACCAGCTCACCCAGGGCAAGGGTGTCGGAGGGATGCCAGAGATGGGCGCGAGGTCGGCGGAAGAGAGCATGGAAGACCTCTACGAGGTCGTGCGCGACGCCGACATGATATTCATCGCCGGCGGTATGGGCGGCGGAACCGGCACCGGAGCGGCGCCCGTCATCGCGCAGATCGCCAAAGAGACCGGCGCTCTGACCGTTGGCGTCGTAACCAAGCCCTTCGAATTCGAAGGCTTGCGTCGCATGAGAGTCGCCGAGGCCGGCATCGAACGCCTCAGCGAGCACGTGGATACCCTGCTCGTCATCCCGAACGAGCGGCTGCACGTGATCTCAGAAGACGAAATAACCGCCGAAAACGCGTTCAAGTTGGCAGACGATGTACTCCGCATGGGCGTTCAGTCCATAGCGGAACTCGTCGCCGTCGCCGGAGACATCAACGTGGACTTCGCCGACGTAAGCGCCATCATGCGCAACTCAGGTCCCGCCTGGATGTCCATAGGCTGGGGCATGGGTGAACACCGCGCCCGCGAAGCCGCTCAGCAGGCGATCACCAATCCGCTGCTCGACGTGTCCATAGAGGGCGCGCGCGGCATCCTCTTCAACATTTCCGGCGGCAGCGACCTCAAGCTCAACGAATTGCACGAGGCCGCCGACGTCATCAAGCGCGTCGTTGACCCAGAAGCCAATATCATCTTCGGAATGGTCACCGACCTCAAGATGGAGAACGAGGTCAAGCTCACCATCGTCGCCACCGGCTTCCCGACGGAGGGAACCGTCGACGAGCGCGAGGCTCAGGTAGATCGAATGCTGGCCGAAGCTCTCGAGAACGGCAGCGCCGGCGAACGCGATATAGATCTCCCGCCGTTCCTGCGGCGCTACTCGCGCGCCCGCGCCCGCAACGGCGTCTAACCGCAAGCGCAACATTCCTAGCCGGCAACATCAGCGGCATGGGCATCAACGCCCATGCCGCTGTCTTTTGCCCCGACGCAGAACCCCTTTCGCCTATCGCGCCGCCGCCAGCCTGATCTATCGTAAACCGAAATCGTTTGCGCCTCTGTACCTTTGCGCTAAAATCCATACCCTTGACTTGAGCTTGACAGCCTTCCGTGTGTGGATTATATTAGCCCTTACCCTTAACGAGATGGTTTTCACACGCGAAATCGCGTTGAGTACAATGGATAACCATAAACCAATATAAACAACCAAAGAAAGATAAGACATATCCCAAACCTTTGATGGCATAATCCACAATCCATTCCGCCGCTAGCGGGATACCCCATCTTCTGATACAATTGTTCTGACAGCCATCCACCGGAGGCGACCATGATAGGCAACCCCAAGCCCGCAACCACCAACGGCAATGGCAACGGCAGCATCGTCCACGACTTGGAGCGGATGCTCGCCGAATCCCCCGAACTCCGCGCCCAGATCGAAAGCCTGCTCGCCAGCGCCGGCGACGTTCGCGCGCCCGCCGAATCGACCGCGCCCGCCGACGCAGAGCTGAACCTGTCGGAAAACGCCGCTCACATCCTCGAGCAACGCTACCAGCGCAAGGACGCCGACGGCAACGTCATCGAGACGCCCGAAGAACTGTTCCGCCGCGTCGCCCGCGCCATCGCGCAGGGCGAAAGATCGTCCGACAGAACTAAGTGGGAAAACAGGTTCTACGATCTGCTCACCTCGCTAAAGTTCCTGCCCAACTCGCCGACCATCGTAAACGCCGGCACAGGGCGCGGCTGCCTCTCCGCGTGTTTCGTCGTATCCCCCGACGACAACATGGAATCCATTATGGATGTAGCGCACGACGCCGCCATGATCGAAAAATGGGGCGGCGGCATAGGCTTCGGCTTCTCGAAGCTGCGCCCTCGCAATGACATGATAAAGACTACGCACGGTCACGCCTGCGGCCCCATCGCCGTGATGAAGCTCTATTCCTCCGTAGGCGCCACCCTTACGCAGGGCGCGTTCCGACTCGGCGCGCACATGGGACAGCTCCGCGACTCGCACCCCGACATCCGCGAGTTCATAACCTGCAAGGACGGCGACGACACCCTTCAGAACTTCAACATATCCGTCCAGATAACCGACGCCTTCATGCAAGCCGTCAAGGACGACGCCGAATGGCCCCTCATCAACCCGCGCGACGAGGGCAACGGGCCGTCCGGAGAGATCGTATCCACCGTCCGCGCGCGCGACATGTGGAACGAAATAGCCCAATCCGCCTGGAAGACCGGCGACCCGGGCGTAGTGTTCATAGACCGCGTGTGGGAAACCGCCCCCAACCCCCAGCTGGGACAAATCGAGACCTCTAACCCTTGCGGCGAAGAATTCTTGGAAGACTACGGCAACTGCTGCCTCGGCTCCATAAACCTCGACGCGCACGTAACCGGAGAAGCGTTCGATTGGGATGCGCTCGAAGACACCATACGCGCCTCCGTCCGCTTCCTTGACGACGTCATCAACGTCAACACCTTCCCGCTGCCCAAGCTGCGCGAGGTGAACTTGGCGACGCGACGAATCGGGCTCGGCGTCATGGGATGGGCAGACGCGCTCGTTCGCATGAGCGTGCCTTACGACTCCCAAGAGGGCCTGGATCTCGCCGACGAGCTTGGCGCGTTCATCAACCGCGTCGCCTGGGACGAATCTGCCAATCTCGCCCGCGAACGTGGCCCGTTCCCGGAATACGAACGCTCCGCCCTCGCCCGGCGCGGTATGCCGCCCGTCCGCAACTCGAGCGTCGTTACCATCGCACCCACCGGAACGATCAGCCGCCTCGCCGGATGCTCCAGCGGCATCGAGCCGCACTTCGCCCTGGCATGGTGGTCCAACGTGCTGTGGAAAGATCACGAGGGCGGTAGTTCGCGGTTGCTCGACGCGCCGGCCTCGATCACCGAATCGCTCGACGCCGCGCTCGGCGACGAAGCCCGCGTTCGACACGCGCTCGAACGCATCACCGCCAACCCCGACTCCTCCGAGGAGATACTGCGTGAGCACGGCCTCGATCCAGCGGTGTATCGCACCTCCATGGCGATAAGCCCAGAGGCGCACATACGAATGCAGGCAGTCTGGCAGAAGCACGTAACAAACTCCGTGTCCAAGACCATCAACCTGCCCAACAGCGCCACCGTGGAAGATGTGCGCGCCGCTTACGAGCTGGCGTGGGAAACCGGATGCAAAGCAGTTACCGTGTATCGAGACGGTTCCAAGTCCATGCAGGTTCTTGAAACGAGCGCCGAATCCGATGATGCCTCTAACGAAGCCCAGCCCTCGCCCTTGGTGCGCAGAGACCGCCCGGCGTCCGTGATCGGCGTTACCGACCGCGTTCGCACCGGACACGGCAACATGTACGTCACAATCTCCTTCGACGAGGATGATAAGCCTTTCGAGGTATTCACCGCGCTCGGCAAAGCCGGCGGCTGCGACTCCGCCAACCTCGAAGCTGTCTCGCGTCTCGCGTCGCTCGCGCTCCGCGCTGGCATCGCGCCCGACCATATCATAGAGCAGTTGCGAGGAATCACCTGCTGCCCCGCATGGGACGACGGCAAATTGATCCGCTCCGCTCCCGATGCCATGGCGAGCGTCTTGGCGAACCATTTGGAGAACGGCCACGCCACGATAGACGCGCCGGCGCAGGAACGCCCTTCCGCGGTGCAGCCTGGCCTATTCCCGGCCACCCCCGCCCGAAGCGATTCAGGAGGCGGGTTCATCCCCGCCGCGCTTGCCGTCCGGTGCCCCAAGTGCCCCGGCAACCTCATTCCGCAGGAAGGCTGCCTAAACTGCCTGGACTGCGGTTACAGCAAATGCGAATAGCTCCGCTCGAAATCCCTCCCCCTCAATGGGGGGGGAGGGCTAGGGTGGGAGTGAAATCCCATCTGCGTCTCCTCTGCGCCTCTGCGCTAAAATTCCCTACTATCGCCCACCGCGCCCAAAAGCGTATAATGCGCTCACACCCCACTAACGGAGAACCCCATCCATGAACGAACGCCCCCTGGTCGCCATCACCATGGGCGACGCCGCTGGCATCGGCGCGGAAGTTACCGCCAAAGCGCTCCAGGACGATTGGGTGTACGAGAAGTGCAAACCGTTCGTCATAGGCAGCGCGGCGGCTATGGATGCCGCGCTGCGGCTGATCGAAGCCGGGGGCTCCGCCCGCGTCGTTCACGACGTGGCCGATGTCGCCGGGCGACGCGATGAGATAGACGTGCTGGACATGGAAGCTCTGGACTTTTCGCAGATCGAGTACGGCGCCGTGTCCCCGCTCGCCGGCGAAGCTTCGGTCGAGTGGATACTGCGCGCCGGCGAGCTCGCCGCATCCGGCAAGATCGCCGCCATCGCCACAGCCCCCATCAACAAAGAGGCGTGCGCCGCCGCCGGACACCGAGACATCGGACACATGGAGATATTCCAGCGCCAAACTGGCTCCTCCAACGTCGCCACGATGCTGATGGCGCGCAACCTGCGCGTGGTGCATCTGACCACCCACCGCTCCCTTCGCGTCGCCTGCGACTACGTAACCGTGGACAACGTTCTTGGCAAGATAGAGCTGACCGACGCCTGCTTCCGAGACTGGGGATTCGACTCTCCTCGTATCGGAGTCGCCGCGCTCAACCCACACGCATCCGACGGCGGCTTGATAGGCGACGAGGAGGCAACCCAGATAGCCCCCGCCGTGGAACTGGCGCGCGAGCGCGGCATAGACGCCACCGGGCCCGTCCCTGCCGACACCGTGTTCAACCAGGCGATAGACGGCAAGTTCGACGCCGTAATCGCCATGTATCACGACCAGGGACACATCCCCATCAAGGTTTATGACTGGGCCAAGAGCGTCAGCGTCAACCTCGGACTGCCGTTCATCCGCACCTCCGTAGATCACGGCACCGCCTTCGACATAGCCGGCAAGGGCATAGCCGACGCCGAAAGCATGGCGGAGTCCATCAGAGTGGCCGTATCGCTGGCAAGCGACTCCATACTGCCCTGAAGAAAAGACCCATCTCCCGTCAAAGGGGAAGGGTAGAGCCTGCCTCCGCGAAGGCGGGGGATGGGGGGTGAAACCCCCGCAAGACAAGGAAACCAAACATGAATATCTCATTCATCGGCGGCGGAGTGATGGCCGAGGCCATCATCAGCGGCATCGTTAATACCGGCCTCGCCCCGGCGTCCGACATCACGGTAGGCGAGCCTGCCGGCGCCCGTCGCTCTCATCTCTCGGAGACCTACGGAGTCGGCGTTACCTCCAATAACCTCGAAGCGATCGGGTCCGCGACCCTTACGGCGCTCGCCGTCAAGCCACAGACGTTGCCCTACGTATATCCCGAGCTGAAGGGCAACATCTCGGAAGAAAACACCATCTTGTCCATCGTCGCCGGCGCTACGATAGACAGCCTCAAGACCGGCCTCGGCCACGACCGCGTGATTCGCGTCATGCCCAACACCCCCGCGCAGATCGGCGCCGGAATCACCATGTGGATGGCGTCCGAATCCGTGCCGCCGGAGACTGTCGAGACCACGCGAGGCATCGTTCGCACCCTGGGCGAAGAGATTCAGGCATACGATGAGAGCATGATAGACATGGCCACCGCGCTCAGCGCCAGCGGCCCCGCCTACGTCTTCCTGTTCATCGAATCGCTCATAGACGCCGGCGTATATCTCGGTCTGTCGCGCGACGTAGCGTGGCAGCTCGCCCTCCAGACCGTTCTGGGCAGTACCCAGCTAATCAAGGACACCGGCATACACCCCGCCGAACTGAAAGACATGGTAGCCTCCCCCGGCGGCACCACCATTGAGGCGCTCCGCGCATTCGAAGACGGACGCTTCCGCGCCCTCGTCTTCTCCGCCGTCAACGCCGCATACGAAAAATCCAAAGCGCTGGGCGGGTAGGGCAATGACCGGCTACTTGATAACCTTCTTGGACGTCCTTGCGACCGCGCTCTACATAGCCATCTTGGCGCGCGTCATCGTATCGTGGATTCCGATAGGCCCCGATAGCAGGTTCGCCCCCATCGTGCGAACCATCTACCAGATCACCGAGCCGATACTCGCCCCCATCCGACGCCTGCTTCCCAGCATGGGCATGTTCGACCTGTCGCCGATGATCGCCATACTGATCATCATCCTGGTCCAGGCGCTCCTAATCCCAGCCCTCGCCAGACTCTAAACCCAGAATACGCCAGTCGATGGCCTTGCCTCGGCTGTGCGTCTTGGCGCCTCGCGTATTCACCCAGATAGAAACGCAAGGTACCCAGAAAATTCTCCCGCGCCTCTTGCGTCAAATTCCCGGTCAAGCGCGTGGCTCGCCTAAGCGTGCGCCAGCGCCCCGCCGTCTATGAAGAACGTCTGTCCCGTTACGAAGTCGCAAGCGTCCGACGACAGATACACCATCAGCGCCGCCAGATCGGTCGGATGGCCCTTGCGACGCGATGGCAGGTAGCGCACCAGCAGCTCGCGCAGGTCCTCTTCCGACGGCTCTTCGGTGGACATCCAGCCCGCGCCTATGCCGTTGACCCGAATGCCTTCGCGTCCCCACTCCAGCGCCAGCGACATCGTGATCTGGTGTATCGCGCCCTGCGCCGCGCACACCGCTACCGAGTTCCACAGCCCGCGCTGAGACAGCGCGGAGCCAATGTTCACTATCCGCCCGCCCCCCTGCCTCAGCATCCTCCGCCCGACCGCCTGGCACGTAAGGAACACAGACTTCACGTTGAAATCCATAAGCTGCGACCACTCGCTCTCAGAAACGTGCTCGAACCGCTTGCCGAACTCCGCGCAGGCGTTGTTCACCAGAATATCCACCCCCCCAAGCTCCTCCAGGGCGGAGAAGACCATGGCCTCCACACTCACCCGATCCGTCAAATCGGTTTCGATTCCGACGGCAGATCCTCCCCGCTCGTTGACGGCGTCCACCGCCGACGCCATGTCCGAGGCGTCCGACCCCGCCACCGCCACGCTCGCGCCCGCCTCCGACAACGCTCGCGCCAGATATGGCGTCCATCCGCGCCTGTCAGCCGTAATGATCGCCTTCTTGCCCGTAAGATCCCACTCGCTCGGTATCGCCATCTTTCTCTCACCTTCTAATTCTTATCCAATGCGAAGGCGCCGGGATGCAAAAGACTTTATTTCATCCTTTGCGCCTTTGCTTCTTCGCGCCTTTGCGTTAAATCCAATTAGACCCTATATCATCAGTGGAATCTCCGGCGCGTGGCCCGTTGGAGCCGCGCCGCCCGCCAGCCCGCCGCCGTCTATGACGAAAGACTCGCCGTTCATATAGTCCGATGCGCCGGACGCCAGGAACACCGCCACCGCGCCCATCTCGTGTGGGTGTCCCACGCGCCCTATCGGGATGAACTCGCCGCGTGGCAGCGTCAGCCTGGACTCGTCGGTACCCTCCGTCGGAATGAATCCGGGCACGATGCACGTGCTGGTAATGCCGTACCGCCCCAGGCTCGTCGCCAGAACGCGCGTCAGATTCACGATGCCGCCCTTGCCGACGCAGTACATATAGTTGTCCCGTCCGCCGCGGTATCCGAAGCCGGACGATACGTTGATTATCTTGCCGCCCCCGCGCTCCGCCATGTGCTTGGCGATGGCGCGCGCGCAGTAGAACGCGCTCGACATGTTAACGTCTATGCCTATGCGCCAGTCGTCGTCGGTTATCTCCCAGATTGGAGTCGCGCCCTGGCCGCGCACTATTCCCGCGTTGTTCAGCAGCACATCCACCTTGCCCAGCGCCTCGATGGAGTCTTCCATCAGCCGAGCCACCTGCGCCGTATCGGTAACATCCGTCGAAAACGCCAACGCCTTGCGTCCCAGCGCGCGCGCCTCCTCGGCCACTTCCTCTATCGGCCCCACGCGCCGCGCCGCGATCACGATGTCCGCGCCCGCGCGCGCCATCGCAAGAGTCATCTCGCGTCCCAGACCGGTTCCGCCGCCCGTGATCACGACCGACTTGCCTTCCAGGCTCAACCTTTCTTCCAGCATATTCCAAACTCCCAACTCAGATTCGCTTCTCGACGATGCGGTTGCAATTATAGCTACATGAATTAACCATTTGCATCTTTGCGACTTCGCGTTAAATCAATCATCCCTCCGCGTCTCTGCGCCTCTGCGTTAAATCCAATCAAACGTCCCTACACCTGAGAAGTAACCTCGCCCGCCACCACGCTAACCCGCTCCCCGTCGTCCTGAAGCAGAACTAGGTTGCCCGCGTCGTCCACCCCCTCCGCCACGCCGCGCAGCAGCCGGTCTCCCCAGCGGAGCTCGACGCGCTTGCCCAGCGTCTCCAAAGTCGCCGCCCACTCCGCCGCCAGCGACTCGCCGGCGCGGACGCGAGAGTACAACTCGTCGAACCGGCGAAGCGCAACCGCAAATATCTCCTCGCGCTCGAACTCGCGTCCCGTCGCAGATCGCAGGCTGGCGGCTATCTCCGAAATCTCTGCGTGTTCGCTCACGTCCAAATTCACGTTGATTCCGATGCCCACCAGCGCGTGCGCCACCCGTCCGCCGTCGAACTCAGTCTCGACCAGGATGCCGCCCAGCTTGCGCCCGCCGATGCGGACGTCGTTCGGCCACTTCACAGTCGCTAAAAGTCCCTTCCCCCTCGATGGGGGAAGGTTAGGATGGGGGTGATTCTTCTGGTATCTACCTGTCTGCAATGCGTCATTCGCCATCCCATGCACCGCGAGCGCCGCCGCCATATTCATGGACGGAAGCTGGGACGGCTCCGGGCGCAGCAGTATCGTAAAGTAGAGATTCAGCCCCGGAGGCGACACCCACCGCCGGTCGAACCGACCCCTGCCCGCGCCCTGCTCCTCGGCGACAACCACCGTCCCCTCCGCCTCGCCCCCGTGAGCCAGCGCGCGAGCGTCATCCATGGTCGAGCCTGTCCGGAGCCGGTACACGATCCGATGCCCGACGACGGCTCCCGCCATAGCCGCCTCGACCGATCCTATATCCAACCCCGTCTCCGGCGTGTTCATCGCGTTACCCGTTCGTCGGAACCAGCTCGACCAGCTTGCTGCCCGCGACCCACGACTCGACATCCAGCCCCTGTCCCTGCCTGAACGCCGACTGCGCCGCAAGCCGCGTGAACACGTCCCGTCGCTCCGCTTCGTCCGTAATCGGACGCGCCCGGACCGGGATGTCCGCCTTCACCTCGTCCTTCAGATGCAGAGTAACCTCCCGGTTCGCCGCCAGATTCGCGTACCAGCTCCGACGTCCCGGCGACGCCGCCAGAAACAGCTGCCTGTCCATCAGATGGCACCAAATCTCGATGCGCCGCGCCTCCCCGGATCGTCGCCCGGTCGTAGTAATATCCACCACCATGTCAATGCTCAACGCGTCCCGAATCCCCGAATCCAAACTCTGTACCATGTTTCCAATCTCCTTCCCAAACTGCGCCGATTCTCACTCCCAACCCCTCACCCCACAAATCGCTCAACCTTACCGAATCACCACCAAGTGTGAAGCCCGGTGGCTGACCACCGCTTCGTCCCATTCGCCAAAGTTACTCCTCCGGGAACATGGTGAGCGTTACCGTGAATCTGTCTTGGCCGCCGTCGGAGCTTGCCGACATCGCCGTCGCGCCGAGGCTGCTTAGCAACTCGTACTGTCCTTGGCTCAGTCCCGCGTCGCGCCAGTCTATGTTGCTTACGATGCGATTGATGTTCACGAAGCCGAACATCGTTCGGTCGGCCGGTAGATGGTCCACTGCGCGGCGATATTCGGTGTTGGACGCCAAGCTGTCCCCGGCTCGAATTTGCGCTTCAACCGCCGCCTGCAGGCTGCTCTCCGTAGCTCCGAATGTCAAGTATCCGTCGTGTATTGCGTAGCCGGGAGAGTATGCGCCTGCGGCTATCAGATTCTGGAACGCGTAAGCGCGGGCGTCCTCGCCCACCTCGACTGAGTTGGTATCCGCCCCGGTCCGGTCGGTTATCTCAGCCGATACGTCTCCCATCGCATCGGCCACGTATTCCTCACTGCCCTCACGGTACGACAGAAGCGCCATCACTTCGACCGGGTTGGCTTCGGGATCTTCCGCCACGTCCTGGAAGTCGAACTCGCGCACCGCGAGTACGGCGTCGCCCAGCAGATGGTCCAAGAGGTCCTCTTCCAAGTCGATACCCAGCGCCAGTTCTACTATCAGCAAGCCGGTGTCCAGCGCATCAGCCAGCGTCCGGTCGTCGCGATAAGCCACCTGGTCGTACACGTCGCCGCCCAGACTCCAGGCTATCTCTTCCACTATGTAGTCGTATTCCGGGAAGATATCGACGATATCGCATCTGTCCAGAGAATTGCGCCAGTCATCCAGCGCAGGGTTGAACGACACCGCAAATGTCGCGACCGTATCCTCAGGCAGATTCTCGGCCACATCGGTTAGCCCGCGTGATTCGGGCCATTCGGACTCTATGGACGGGCTGGCAAGCTCGAAGACCAAACCTCGCTCGATCCATCCCAGAGAACCGGCGAGCCAAGCCGGAGTGTCGAACATGTCTCCGCCGCAGAGTTCGCCCGCCGAGTCTCCAAGGTCCGCGCCGCCTGTCAGGAAGCCGCCTCCGAGCGCTTCCACGATGGACGGGTCTCTAAACGGGTCTCTAATTTCGTCTCTAATATCGTCTTCGACGCCCAGCGCCCTGTCAACGTCAACGTAGAACGAAGCGAACCGCCTGTCAGGCAGCGCCATTCTCGCGTTCTGAAAGTTTTCACTCGCCACGAGCGTCCGGTCTGAATCGCCCTCGATGCGATCTATCGTATCTTCCATCAGGTCCCGCGTAGTTGCGAACACCATCAGGTCGTCCGACAGCGCATACACTTGGAACTTCTCCTCGTCATCCCAAATGGAGAAGTCCCGATACGAATCGCGGTCGAAATCCGCATCTGTCTCGGCCTTCATATAGTCCAACCAGTTGTCCAGGAACCTAGACGCGGCGTCCTCATCCCGTACCCCTACCGTAGCGGCGAATTCAACCGACTCCCTGTCCAGATCGACATCGATGAGAGCCGCCGACAGATCGTAACCGACCCACGGCGCAATGTCCTTCTCGAAGTCAATAGCGGTCCCCGATTCCAGATCATCCGTAATCCGATCTCGGAAGTCATCGAACTCGGAAAGTTCGCCCAGGCGGTCGAACATATCCAGCATATGTCTTCGTTGGCCCTCGCCGGGATTCAGCGTAACCCACGTGTACGCAACGACGTTCTGCGGATAGTAACGCGCGTTGTTCTCCGGCTCCGACGATGGCAGCAGATAGTCCCAGAAGAAATAGGCAGCCACCCCCGCGACCCCCAGCGCGACGATCGCGCCCAGCCCCGCCAAGACCAATTTTCGTACCATCTGCCAACTCCCGTCCCTGAAACCGAACCCGCCGCCCTGCAAGTCCCGCCGATAATCATAGCGTCAAACCCCCAACCCGGAAAAGCGCCGCCCGAAGTCCAAGAACCTGCCTTAGCGTCTATACGACATGTAAATCAGCAGAAATGCAAGTCCCCCGATCACCTCTCTGCGCCTTTCTGCGCCACTCCGCGTCTATGTGTTAAAGCTTAGCCCGCCTTGCCCATCCCCCATCCCCCTGCTAACATGCCCACCATCGGCAATCCCCCAACTATCAGGAGACCGCCATGATCTACGAATACCGCGTCTATGAGGCCGCGCCCGGCAAGCTCGACGCCCTCCACGCCCGCTTCCGCAACCACACGCTGGGAATCTTCGAGCGACACGGCATCAAGAACATCGGCTACTGGACTTCAGCCGTCGGAGACTACTCCGACCGCCTAATCTACATCGTCGCCTTCGAGGACGAGGGACAGCGCGAGCGCGCATGGGCATCCTTCCGCGCCGACCCCGAGTGGAACGAGGTGCGATCCGCTTCCGAAGTGGATGGCCCCCTCACCAGCAGAATCTTCAACACCCTGCTGTCCCCAACCGACTACTCGCCGCTTCAGTAACCCACACACTAGAACCAAACTAACAACTAATGACCGACTACCATGTGGCCGTTGACATAGGCGGCACATTCACCGATGTCGTCGTCCAGCGCGCTGGCGGCGGACTGTGGACGACGAAGACACCATCCACGCCCGCCGATCTCGCAGACGGCTTCATGGCGGGCGTCCGACACGGCCTTGCGCAGGCGAACGCCGACGCGCCAGTGGATGCCTCCAACGTGCTGCGTCTGTTCCACGGCACTACCATCGCCACCAACGCCGTTATCGAGCGCCGCCCCGCGACCGTTGGCTTGCTCACTACGCGCGGCTTCAAGTACGTCCTCGAAATCGGCAGGCACGACATCCCGCGCGGCAACAACATATACGGCTGGGTCAAGCCCGAACGCCCGGTGCCGCCCGACCGCATCTTCGAGATAACCGAGCGCCTCGACCGGAACGGCGAGCCCATCGCCCCGCTCGACGAGTCCGACTGCCGCGCCGCCGCCCGCGCCCTCCGCGATTTGGATGTGGACGCAGTCGCCGTCTGCTTCCTCTACTCCTACGCCAACGACGCCCACGAGCGCCGCGCCGCCGAGATTCTGCGCGAGGAGATGCCCGATGTCCCCATTTCGCTATCGAGCGAGGTGCTGCCGCAGTTCCGGGAGTTCGAGCGTACCATCGCAACCACCCTCAACGCATACGTCATGCCGCGCGTCTCCAACTACCTGGCGGGCCTCGAGTCCGCCGCGCGGCGCGACGGCATCAGCGCGCCGCTGTTCATCATGAAGTCCAACGGCGGCGTTACCAGCGCCGACCTCGCCGCGCGGCAGGCCATCCACACCGTGCTGTCCGGACCCGTAGCCGGCGTCATGGGCGCCACAAGCGTGGCGACGCGGGCAGGCCATCCAAGCTTCATCTCCGTTGACGTGGGCGGCACCTCAGCCGACATCTGCCTGGTCAGCGACGGCCAGCCCGACGTTACCGTCGAGCGCAGCATTGGCGGCTTGCCCCTCCAACTGCCGATGCTCGACATCGCCACCATCGGCGCCGGCGGAGGCAGTATCGCCCGCGTGTCGCAGACCGGCGGCCTCTCCGTAGGCCCCGACAGCGCCGGCGCCGACCCCGGCCCCGCCTGCTACGCTCAGGGCGGAATCGAGCCGACCGTAACCGACGCCCGGCTCGCGCTCGGACACCTGCCGCCGCACCTGCTCGGCGGCGAAATGCGCCTCGACGTCGAACGCGCCCGCGCAGCAATACGCGATAGGGTAGGGCGGCCGCTCGGCATGAGCGTCGAGCAGGCGGCGGCCGGCATAGTGGAGATAGCCGACAACAACATGGCGGGAGCCATGCGCGCCGTGTCCGTCGGACGCGGACTCGACCCCAAAGATTTCGCCCTCGTCGCATTCGGAGGCGCCGGCCCGCTCCACGCCTGCGCCCTCGCCTCGCTCCTCGGCATGGACACCATAGTCATCCCGCCCACGCCCGGCGCGCTGTCTTCCTACGGCCTGCTGTTCACCGACCTGCGGAACGACTACGTGCAGACGTTCGTACACTCCGGCGAACCGTCCCTTCCACCCATAGCGGATGTCGCCGCCGCCTACGACCGTCTCGAACGCCAGGCGACCGAGTGGCTGAGCCGCGAATCCGTCCCCGAGTCCGACCGCCGCATCAGCCGCTCGGCGGATATGCGCTACCTGCACCAGGGCTGGGAGATCACCGTAGAAGTCCCGGACGGCCCGGTAACCCGCAAGACGCTGGACGACATCGAAACCAACTTCCACGCCCTGCACGAGCGGCTGTACACCTACAACCTGCCTCACCAGAAAGTGGAGCTGGTCAACCTGCGCGTTACCGCCGTCGGCCATCTGCCGCGCCACACTGAAGAGCCCGCCCCGTCCGTCAACGGCGCGACGCCGGCGCCGGCATCCACACGCCCCGTCATGCTGTCACGCTCCGGCGGATTCATCGAAACCCCCATCTACCAACGCGCCAACATTCGCCCCGGAGCCGCCGTCGCCGCCCCCGCCGTCATCGAACAGCGCGACACCACGACTCTGCTAGCGCCCGGCTATGCCGCCACCGTTGACCAGTACGCCAACCTGATTGTCAACCGCGCCACCAACGGGTAGGGTGGGCGCCTGGACCCACATAACCATCATCCCCTAGGGTCTGATGGGCGGCAGCGTCCGTTCTGCTCGGCACGTTCCCACCTACGTGTTTCCTCCGCGTGCGCCAAATCTGCACGGCTATGAGCGCCGCAAACAAGATTACGACTAGAATCGCTACCGCTATGAATATCCCACTGTTCACTATCTCGCTAGTTTCCATAGTCATACCCCAACTGGCGCGAACTAACCCTGCTATGTCGTCCAAGGCTAGACTCGATCCTATCACATCAAATAGCCTTCATGTATTCTCTTCACATCCCTCCAAAACCCCACTATCATGTCCGAGTGCCACCACCATCCCAAACTTCCGGAGACCCCCGTGCAAGAAACCCAAAACCGACCCCACGACCCCGTAACCCTCGAAATCGTGCGCGGCGCGGTATCCTCCATCATCCGACAGATGGAAGCTCTCATCGAGCGAACCGCCATGTCCCCCGTCATCAAGGAGAAGATGGACTACTTCGTCGGCGTGTACGACCTCGAAGGCCGCGTCGTGGATGGCTTCCTCTCCACCTCCGGCCCCCGCATCGTGGACCCCGTGCTCCGCGTCTATCCGCTCGAAGAGATGCGCCCCGGAGACCTCTACTGGTATAACGACCCGCATCGCTCGCTCGGAGCCATACAGCACACTGGAGACATGTGCTTCACCTCCCCCGTCTTCTACGATGGCGAGCCGGTCGCGTTCGCCGTCAGCTACGGGCACTTCTGGGACATCGGCGGCAGCGTCGCTGGCAGCCTGTCGCCCCAAGCCTCCGAGATATTCCACGAAGGGATGCTCGTCCCACCCATTCGGATCATGCGCGAAGGCGAGATGAACCGCGAGGCGTACCGGGTAATCCTCAACAACAGCCGCTTCCCGGATATGCTGGAAGGCGACACCCGCGCGCTCATGGCGGCCTGCCGCCTCGCCGAAGACCGCCTCGCCGAGCTGATGGACCGATACACCGCCCCCGCGGTGCTGGAGGCGTTCGATGAGATAGTCCGCCGCAGCATAGACGCCTACCGCGAGTTCGCGCGCAAGACCATACCCGAAGGCGAGCATCACTTCTACGATTACGTGGACGCCGATCCCGTGGACGGCGAACCTCGCCTGGTGGACGTGAAACTGCTCCACCAGGACGGACGCCTCACCGCCGACCTCACCGGCAGCGGGCCGCAGGCTAGGGGCCCCGTGAACTTCATCACCAGTCCGGGCGCGTTCAACCTCATCCTCGCCCGCCACCTCGCCTACATGAAGCCCGGCCTGCCGATGAACGAGGGCGCCGTCTCGTTCCTCGACGACGTTCGTACAGAACCCGGAACCATCACCTACCCAAACTTCCCCGCGCCCGTCGGTCTTCGCAGCCACACCGTCATCAGGCTAATGGACATCCTCGGCGGCGTCCTTGCGCAGACGAACGAAGGCGCCGGCCCGGCCGCGTCGCCGGTCTATGTCATCTACAACCTCCGCGCCGTGGACGACGACGGCAAGTACCTCTACTTCAGCGAAGGCATCGGCTCGGGGCAGGGCGGGCGTCCGACCGCAGACGGCCTCAACGTCATCTACTTCCGGGATCAGCGCAACTACCCCATCGAGTTCGAAGAGGGCGAGTTTCCCCTGCGGATCGAGAGATACGCCATCCGGCCCGACTCCGGCGGTCCCGGATACTACCGCGGCGGCTGCGGCGTCCTGAGAGACGTTCGCGTGCTAGTGGACTGCACCCTCAGCACTCGCATGGACAACGTCCGCTTCCCGTGCTTCGGACTAAACGGCGGACGCGCCGGCCAGCCCGGCCGCTTCGTCCTCAACCCGGGAACGCCCGATGAGCGAGAAGTCCCGCCCGCCGGAGAAGGCATCCAGGTCCGCGCCGGCGACCTGCTCACGATCCAAACCGGCGGCGGAGGCGGTTGGGGACACCCCTACGACCGCGACCCGGACGCTGTCTTGCGAGACGTCCGCGAAGGCTTCGTATCTCGAAAGTCTGCCCGCGCCGACTACGGCGTAGCCATAACTCCTGCCATAGAGTTAGACCGCGCCGAAACCTCCAAACTCCGCCAAACCCGCCCCGCTATCCCCGACGTAGATCGCGGCCCCCACGCCGCCAAATGGCTTGCCAAGATGACGTAGCGCCGAACCCTGCGGGCGGCATTGCGACAATGCGGACCCACCGCAGAGGCGTCCTTTGCAGGCGCTCGCTATGCGTCCGAACGAACCCGCCCGCTATTGACACCCCCACCCCACCATTCCTACCATATACGCAACTTGGTCAGCGGGTCGAAGCGGCGCCATGCAAGCTGTCACCACCATCCTGCCACAGACTTCGGCGATCAAATACGAGGTCGCCGAGTTTCGCGGCGTGTCTTACAGAACCTACCGCGCCGAGCTCCGACTCCTGCGCCTTCAATTGCTACTTCTCCAGGAATGGGTCGTCCAGGAAGGCAGGCGTATCGCCGTCGTCCTTGAAGGGCGCGACGCTGCCGGCAAAGGCTCGACCGCCTCCGGCATCACGCACTACCTGAACCCCAGGTCGGCGGTAGTGGTAGAGCAGGGCATACCCACGCCCAAGCAGATGCGGAACTGGCTCGGACACCACTACGCGCGGCTCCCGCAAGCCGGCAACATCACCATATTCGACAGGTCATGGTACTCCCGCGCGCTCATCCAGCCCGTCATGGGATACTGCACCATGCGCCAGTACAATTACTTCATGAACCGCGTCAACGACTGGGAGCGCCGCGTCTTGGATGAGGGCGTCGCCCTGCTGAAGATTTACCTGTCCGTATCCCGCGAGGCGCAGGACCTCCGCTTCAAGCATCGCCAGAGCAGCGAGCTGCAGTACTGGAAATACTCGTCCACCGACCGCAGGGCGGCGGAACGCTGGCACATGCTCACCTACTTCAAGGACCGCATGTTCGCCGTTACGTCCACCGACTACGCGCCGTGGATAATCATCGAATCCGACAACAAGCACCAGGCGCGTCTCAACGTCATCCACTACATCCTCAGTCAATTCGAGTACGACGGCAAAGACCTCAGCCTCGAATCCATCCAACCGCAAGACGACGAACCGTTCCTGACCGATATGATCGTGGACGGCGTACTATTCAAGGACATGGCGCCCGAACAGGTCGAAGTCCTAGAACGGATTCTTATGCATGAATAGCTCCGACATCCCGCAGATGGCTGCCGCCGGAGGGCTTGTGCTCTGCGGCGGCCACGTATTGCTGATAAGAAAACACGGTCTGTGGGACATACCCAAGGGCAAGGTCAAGAAGAAAGAGCCGCCCGAACGCTGCGCCCGCCGCGAAATCGCCGAAGAGACCGGGCTGAGGCGCAAGAGGCTCGCAATCCGAAGGAGCCTCTGCCGGACCAGCTACATCTCCTACTACTCCGGCAAGCCCTTCAACAAGACCGTTGACTGGTTCCTGCTAGACTACGACGGCAAGCTGACGGACCCCCTAGACCCGGACTTGTCAGAAAACATAGACCACTGCGCCTGGATACCCATAGAAGACCTGCTCGCCACGATGCAGACCGCCCGCCCGTACCTCCGCGCAGTCCGCGCCGTTCTGGCAGACTCGCTAGACCTGCTGCGCCAGACCGAAATGCCGCTGGGCGTGGGAACTGCGGCCTCCTGATCCCGGCGCCGTGCCGCATCCCGCGCATACCCGGATATGAACCGGCTAAAACTCCCGCCCGCGCCGCTCTACGTAACCATGATCGCCTACGGCGAGATGGCGTTCATGACCTACGTCACCGTCGCCTCCGTGTACCGCATCGTAGAAGCGCGGCTGGACCCGTTCCAGCTGCTGCTCGTCGGCGTAGCGCTCGAGCTGTCTTTCTTCATCGCCGAAACGCCCACCGGCGCGCTGGCCGACGTGTACAGCCGCAAATGGTCCGTGATCATCGGATTCGTACTGGTCGGAACGGGCTTCATCCTCGAAGGCGCCCTAGCCGTCTTCGCCACGATCCTGCTCGCGCAAGCAGTCTGGGGCGTCGGCTTCTCATTCATCAGCGGCGCCCGGCAGGCATGGCTCGCCGATGAACTCCGCGACGACTCCGAGACCGCCCGCGTATTCGTCCGGGCGTCCAAGTACGAATCCGCCGGAGCGCTCGTCGGCATAGCCCTCAGCGTCGCAATCGCCAGCTACAGCGTAGGATTGGCGCTAATCGTCGGAGGCGCGTTGATAATCCTGCTCGCCGCCTTTCTGGCCGTCGCCATGTCCGAGACCGGATTCGCCCGCCCCGCGCCCGGAGCCGCCGGCTGCGCCGAAGCCGATAGGGTAGGGTGGCGCGCTGCCTTGAACGTCCTGAAGACCGGCATCCGCGCCGTCCGCTCGAGCCGCATCCTCACCGCCTTGATTGTCATAGAGATATTCGCCGGAATGTCCACAGAGCCGTTCGACAGGCTATGGGCAAAGCACGCTCTGGATACGTTCGAGTTTCCAATAATCGAGCTGCCCGTCATCGGCGGCCTGGACCCCATCGTCTGGTTCGGCATAGTCCACGCCGCCGCCTCGCTCGGCGGCTTGCTCGTCATCTGGATCATCGAGCGCATCGTCCCGGTCGGACGCGTCGGAACTCCCCGCATCGTCCTATCCATATACAACGTCGTCATGATCTGCGCCGTCGCGGCCTTCGCCCTAGCTGGCGACTTCCACCTCGCCTTGGGGATGGTCGTAATCACCTATGTCCTGCACCGCGTCGCCGAGCCGTTCACCGCGGCCTGGATAAACCGCATCGCCCGCTCCGAGTACCGGGCCACTGTGTTTTCCATCCACGAACAGGGCAACTCCCTCGGCCAGATCGCCTTCGGACCCGTCATGGGCATCTACGCCACCGCCGCCGGCATCCGTCCCGCCCTCATCGCCTGCGCCCTGCTGCGCCTCCCCTCCCAGGCCCTCTACCTGGTCCGAGAGCGTGACTAACCTACCTGTGCGTCCTTCACCCTAACTCTTATCTCCCATCTCCCAACTCTTCCCTTGCCTACTCCACCTATCTGCGATAAAGTACCCTCATAATACCGAAGCAACCAACCAGTCGCGCTCAGTCGCGCAAGGAGGGACGACGTGACCACACAGGCAACGCTCGGCGAAAGCATAAAGCGCCGCGAAGACCCCAGACTGATCACCGGACAAGGAACATACGTTGACGACGTGCGGCTGGTCGGAATGCTCAATATGTCGCTCGTTCGCAGCCCGCACGCACACGCGCGCATCACTGGCGTTGACACCGCCGCCGCCGAGTCCGCGCCCGGAGTAGTCGCCGTGTACACCGGACAGCAGCTCGCCGACGAGCTGGGTTCGCTCATCTGCGGCTGGGTAGTGCCGGACACCAAGGAAGTGCCGCACCCGCCCATAGCCATAGACAAGGTGAACTGCGTTGGCGACGCCGTGGCCGCCGTCGTAGCCGGCAGCGCTCAGGAAGCCGCCGACGCAGCGGCGCTGGTGGCGGTTGACTACGACGTACTCGACGCCGTCATAGACATGGAAGCCGGCGTCCAGGACGGCGCGCCGCAGGTGCACGAAGACGCTCCCAACAACATAGCGTTCGAATGGGAAGTCGGAGGCGGAGACTTCGATGCCGCCGCCGATTCGGCGGCCGTCAGAGTTACCGAGCGCATAGTAAACCAGCGACTCATACCCAACCCAATGGAGCCGCGCGGCGTAGTCGCCGACTTCAACGCCGGCACCAACCAGCTAACCGTCTGGACCTCCACCCAGATACCGCACCTGGTGCGCCTGCTGCTCGCCCTCGTCATGGGACACCCCGAGCACCAGATCCGCGTCATAGCGCCCGACGTCGGTGGGGGCTTCGGCTGCAAGCTATACCTCTACGCTGAAGAAGTCATAGCCGCCGTAGTCTCCAAGCACCTCGGACGCCCCGTGAAGTGGATCGAGAGCAGGCAGGAGAACTACCTCGCCACCACGCACGGACGCGACCACGTTGGCGACGTTGAGATAGTCGGCGACTCCGAGGGCAACGTAACCGGCCTGCGGACCGACATCTACGCCAACATGGGCGCCTACCTTTCGACCTTCGCGCCCGCCATCCCGACGTACCTGTTCGGCCTGATGCTCGTTGGCCCGTACACCATAGACAACGTCCAGTGCAAAGTAACCGGAGTCTTCACCACCACGACGCCCGTGGACGCCTACCGCGGCGCGGGACGTCCGGAAGCGACGTACCTGGTCGAGCGCATGATGGACCGCTACGCCGCCGAGATAGGCATGGACCCGGCGGAAGTGCGCCGCAAGAACCTGATACCGCCCTTCGAAGACGGCCACGAAGTCGCCACTACCGTCATCTACGACAGCGGCAATTATGAAGCCGGCCTGGACCGCGCTCTTGAGTTAGTCGGCTACGACGACTTCCGCGCCTCGCAGGCCGCCGCCCGCGACGAAGGACGCTACCTCGGCATCGGACTCTCGACTTACGTCGAGATATGCGGCATGGCGCCGTCGGCCGTCGCCTATACGCTCGGCGCCCGCGCCGGCGTCTGGGAGAGCGCCCTGGTCCGCGTCCACCCGACCGGTAAGGTAACCGTCTTCTCCGGATCCTCAGGGCACGGACAGGGCCACCACACCACCTTCGCCCAGCTCGCCGCCGCCGAGCTTGGCGTCCCCGTAGAGGACGTCGAAGTAGTGCAGGGCGACACCGACAAGGTGCAGATGGGCACCGGCACGTTCGGCTCCCGCAGCGCCGTCTGCGGCGGCAACGCCATCCACATGAGCATCGAGAAGATACAGGACAAGGCCAAGCGAATCGCAGCCAACCTGCTCGAAGCCGCGCCCGAAGACGTAGTGGCTGAGAACGGCGAGTACTTCGTGCAGGGCGCCCCCGCCAACGCCAAGACCTTCCAGGAAGTCGCCCTCGCCGCCTACTGGTACGAGAGCCTGCCTGAAGGAACCGAGCCCGGACTCGAGGCCGTCAGCATCTTCGATCCTCAGAACTTCACCTGGCCCTTCGGCACCCACATCGCGGTAGTCGAAGTGGACGGCGACACCGGAGAGGTCGAGTTGCAGAAGTACGTCGCGCTCGACGACGTCGGCAACGTCATCAACCCGATGATAGTCGAAGGCATGGTTCACGGAGGCGTGGCGCAGGGCGTAGGCCAGGCGCTGACCGAAGAGGCGATCTACGACGAGTCCGGCCAGCTCGTAACCGGCAGCATGATGGACTACGCCATCCCCACGGCTGAGGACATCCCGTCCATCATCACCGACCGCACTGTCACCCCGTCGCCCACCAACCCGTTGGGCGTCAAGGGCGCTGGAGAGACCGGCACCATAGCCGCATCGCCGGCGGTAATGAACGCCGTCATAGACGCCCTCTCCCCCTTCGGCGTAACCCACATGAACATGCCCGCCAAGCCCGAAAAGGTCTGGCGCGCCATGCAGAACTAGCAGCTTATCGCGTCCACCGCAATCGCCCTTGCCCCGCCTGCGACAGTCGGCGGGGTGGGGGGCGATCGGTTTCAGTCCTATAAGCATCCTGAGTGGTACTCCCTAACCTGCAAGCCGCCGTAGTCGCGCCTGAAAAGATCCGCGACTATTTGCTCTCATTCACGAATCCCAGAAATCAGTACAAGCCGGGATTCTTTACAAGATTCGGGTTTGATGAGGAAGATATTCAAGAGCTCACGGATGCGCTAATTCGGCATGCCGCAAACAACGAAGTAGTTGACGTTGTAGATACCGAGTACGGTTCACGATACTATGTGGACGGTCCCATAGATACCCCGGATGGTAGAGATCCCAGAATCAGGACGGTCTGGCAAGTAGACAACGGAGCAGATTATCCCAGATTCATTACCGCATTTCCGCGCAGGAGGTGATGAGTTTGTTCAAAGAGCATGAGAACATCATCCTAACCGACGCCGTTCTGGGCGATCAGAACATCGAACTCAGAGCAGGAGATGTCGGCGTTATCATCCACGTCCACCCCGGAGGCGAAGCCTTTGTGGTGGAATTTATGACTCCTGACGGTGAGACGGTAGAAATTGCTACTGTGTTAGCATCCCAAGCGCGTCTGGTAACTGGCTCGGACATCACGCACACCCGTATCTTGCAGACCGTAATCTAGCCCAACCCACACAAAAATCCCCTGAGAGGCTGGCCTGGACCGCTTGACTCAATTCGTGTAACGGAAGTGCTCTTGGTTATTTGACATGGATTCCACATACCGCCAAACCGTATCTCGGCTCATTGCAGAATCACCCTTCGATATCGACGTTGATTACCAAATCAGTGGACGTGTCCCAACTCTGGCGAGCTCAGCCTTTCTGACCAACAAACAGCAAGGCGACTGGGCTGAGGAAATCGTTTGCAACGCCATCAACGAGCGCTCCCCAAATCTGTACGCTGTGAGGTACGGACGCAGCGACTCTCTTGATGCTGGCGATCCTGGGTTCGCCGAATTTTATTCAGACTATCAGGATGAACTGAATACCATCGGCAAGAAACCTGATATCCTTATATTTGATCGATCTGGCATAGACGACAATCTCACCCCTGATTTGGATGATGACGAGTTCATCCGGTCAGCGATAGCTGCGATAGAGGTACGTTCCAGCAGTTTCCTGGCGACGCGATACGCTAATTTCATGGACAACAGAACCAGAACTGCGGAGTCCGAGTGTATGCGGCTCCGCGAGATTATTCTTGGTGAACCCTATGGCAGAATTCTTGAGCAGTGGAGACCACCTCTCTACCAAATGATAGCTGACGCAACCATTGATACCTTTCGAGAACTGGATTTTGTTGCGAGGGGATGGTACTCATCCCCAACGCTAGTTGAACTAAGCGGATACTTGAAAGCGCTCAAAGAACAAATCAAAATTTTGCATACACGGGACTACTTGAGTATCATCCCAAAAATCGAGGATATTGTTTCTGTGAATCGATGGATCCAGAATTATGGCGTTCCCCACCACTATTTGCAGGTCTTCTTTGATAAAGCCTATATCATGTCTTTCGCGGATATTCTAGAAATCACTTCGGATCCCAATAATGAAGACGTTGTGTTCTCCATAGAGCGTAATGTCAAGAACCAGGGCAAAACGACAATCAATGTCGATATACGAGTAGCTAGAGAGCTAATCGGCAGAATCGATATGCCCGAACATCAGTCCCTGATGAAAGAACAAGGGCGTGGCCGCCTTCTGTTCTACGTAACCTTCTCAGGCGGTAAGGGTTACTTGGATCCGACCGTACTCGCAGAAAGTCTGCCGCCCCATGTCAACTAGCGCATCCTACCTGTCCAGCGTGAGTTCCCAACACCGCAAGTCCTTCGGCCAGTTCTTCACGCCCTCCCGAGTAGCTGGCTTTATGACCCGATGGATACTGGATTCGCCCAATCCGGATATTCACGAACCCGGATTCGGATTGGGAGCGTTCTTTGACGCCACACCCCAAGAGGCGCGGATGCGATACACCGGCAGCGAAATAGATAGGCAGATTCTCGACCACTGGCTGAAATCATCCTCCGATACAAGCGCGGATGTGTGGGACGAGGACTACCTCATATCATGGGGTAGGCGACACGGCAACATAGTATGCAATCCGCCGTACATGAGATTTCAGAAATTCACGAACCGCGACTTGGTATTCGAAATGTTCGAACATGAGCTTGGCGTCAGGTTGTCCGGATACACGAACACCGCATCCGCCTTCCTGCTCAAGTCCCTCTCAGAGCTGAAACGGAATGGCAGACTCGCCTATGTCATGCCATTGGAGTTCTTGAACACAGGCTACGGCGCAATCGTCAAGGAGCGTCTAATCACTGGTTCACACCTTGCCGCCATAATCAGGCTCGACTGTGAGAAGGACGTGTTCCCCGATGCGGTCACGTCGTCAGGCATCATTCTGTACGACTCCTCTAAGAGATTTTCCAACGTCGAATTCCACACCATCGAATCAGTTGACGCTCTTCAATTCGCACTCGAAGCTGAACCGGTTGCGCGGATCCCATACTCGGAGCTCGATCCCGCAGCCAAGTGGCTTTCCTACTTCGAGCAAGACTCGATAATCCCGGACGAAGCCCTAACCGTCTCTTTGGACCATTACGGACGGTTCACGAGAGGAATAGCCACCGGCGCCAACGAATTCTTTACTCTCAGACCATCCCGCGCCACTGAATTGGGATTGGCCGCGCCCGAATTATCGCCAAGTGTTACTAAGAGCGTCCAAATTCAAACCCCGTTCTTTGCTGACGCTGACTACGATGACTTGCTGAACATGGACGAACCCGTCCTCCTGTTCACCGCTGGCGCCAACCACTCGGAACGCGCCGGCGCATACATCCGATTCGGGGAAGCTCGAGGATACCACCGACGCTTCCTTACCAAGAACCGGAACCCATGGCACAAAACCGAAGCGCGCAGTCCGGCACCGCTGCTGCTGGGAGTCTTTTCCAGGGGTGGATACAAGATAATTCGCAACGAATCTAACGTCCTCAACCTAACTTGCTTCCACGGCTTCTACCCCAACCTGTACGGCGCGCAGTACCTGGATCATCTATTCTTGTACCTCAACTCGTCCATCGGCAGGGAGATAGTTTCGCTGTCTGCCAGACGATACGGCGATGGTCTAAGCAAGTTCGAGCCGAATGACCTGAACTCCGCGCTAGTCCCCGCCCCGGATGTCTTCGATGCAATCCCTACCCATTCCGTCGTCGACGCAATGAAGCGTCTGAGGGAGACGGGATCCGCGCCTGACGGCGTAGAGTCGTGGTTCCAGAGTTTGAGAAAGACCGGCGCGTGAGACAACGCCGCGCGTCTGTTACAATACGCGGCGCTAGACGCCGGAAGACAGCCACGACGCGAGGACAGCCCTGAACCACCCCGACCCCATCCGCCGCATCGTCCGCGAACTCGAATCGCGCGACTACATCGCCGACCCCGCTATTGCCACCTCCATCTACATGGCGCAGACGCTTGGCAGACCCCTACTCATCGAAGGCAGGGCAGGGGTCGGCAAGACCGAGATAGCCAACACCATGGCGCAGCTGCTCGACACCCGCCTCATCCGTCTCCAGTGCTACGAGGGTCTGGACGTCACCACCGCCCTCTACGAGTGGAATTACCCCAGGCAGCTTCTCTGGATTCGCCTCGACGAAGGCAGTGGACGCTCGACTGAGCAGCGCGAGCGACAGATATTCAGTCGAGACTTCCTCCTCGAACGTCCACTCCTCGCCGCCCTCACCCAGCCAGACAAGTCGCCTGTTCTGCTGATTGACGAAGTTGACCGCGCCGATGAGGAGTTCGAGGCGTTCCTGCTGGAAGTCCTGTCCGAATTCCAGGTTACCATCCCCGAAATCGGCACGATCAGCGCCGAGCATCGCCCGCTCGTTATCCTGACGTCTAACCGCACGCGCGACCTCTCCGACGCGCTCCGACGCCGCTGTCTCTACCTCTGGATAGATTACCCCGACCTCGAAAAAGAGCTCCGCATCGTCCGCCGCAAGGTGGACGGGATAGATGAGAAGCTCGCCCGTCAGGTGGTGCGCTTCGTGGACGGCGCGCGCCAGGCCGGCTTGGACAAGGTGCCCGGCGTATCGGAAACCCTCGACTGGGCGACCGCGATGGTCGTCCTGCACTACGATCACCTCGACCGCGCCGCCGTGGAGCAAACGCTCGGCGCCCTCCTCAAAGACGCCGACGACCTAGACCGCTTCCGAGAAGACACCATAGACAAGCTGATCGCCCTAGTGGGCGACTAGGGACGATTGATCCCCATGCCCATCGTCCGCTTCGTCCACGCCGCTGACCTCCACCTCGACAGTCCGTTCACCGGACTGCGTGAATCTGCGCCCCAGCGCATAGCCGAAACCCTCCACAACGCCACCTTCGCCGCCTACGACAACCTCATAGACCTTTGCATCTCCGAGCGCGTTGACGCGCTGCTCGTCGCCGGCGACATATACGATGGCGCAGACCGCAGTTTCCGCGCCCAACACAGGTTCATCGCCGGACTCCGCCGCCTAGACGCCGCCGGCATCCGCTCCTTCGTCTGCCACGGCAACCACGACCCGCTGGATGGCTGGGAAGCCAGACTAGACTACCCACCCGGCTGCCACCGGTTCGGCCCGGAGTTCGAGCATATCCCGGTCTTCCCCGACGATCCCAGCCGCGCCGTCGTTCACGGCATCAGCTACCCCACGCGCGACGTTTACGACAACCTCACCGAACGACTCGCCCCTGTGCCGTCCGGACCGTACTCTATCGGCCTAATGCACGCCAACGTCGGCAACAACAGCGATCATGCCCTCTACGCCCCCTGCTCGCTCGACGACCTTGCCCGCTCCGGCATAGATTACTGGGCGCTCGGACACGTCCACACTCGCGCCGTCCTGAGCGACCTCGAACCAACCGCCGTCTATCCGGGTAACACGCAGGGACGACACGCCAACGAGACCGGACCGCGCGGCGCCTACCTGGTAGAAGTCGGCGACAACCGCCGCGCCACTCTCGACTTCCGTCCGCTCGACACCGTGCGCTGGGAGCGCGTTACCCTGGATGCGTCCGAACTCGCCACCGAGCAGCAGCTGATAGAGTCCATCCACGAACGGATAGGACAGTCCCTCGACGAATCCGATGGACGCCCCATCGTCGTCCGAGCAACGTTGACCGGGCGCTCCGACCTGTACGCTTTCCTGCGCCGCGAAGGAACGCTCGACGACATCCGCGAGCAGGTCAACGACGAGTGGGCAAGTCCCAACGGCTCGCCCTTCGCTTGGTGCGAGCGAATCGAAAACTCCACCGCGTCGCCCTTCGACCGCCAAGCCCGTCTCGCCGGGCAGGATTTCCTCGCCGAGGTGTTGCAAACCGCTGATCGCGCCGCCGGCGATGCCGAACTCCGGGACCGCCTGCGCGACGGCTTCTCCGACCTCTACGCGCATCGAAGATACCGCCGCTACCTGTCCGACGCCGCGCCCGACGACGCCGAACTCGCATCCATGCTCGCAGAAGCCGAGGCGATTGTGGTTGGCCTGCTGACAGAGGACGGCCAATGAGGATAACCGACCTCCACATATACGGCTTCGGCCACTTCGCCGATCGTCGCTTCGGCCCGGTCTCGCCCCGCGTAACTGTATTCTACGGCCCCAACGAAGCGGGCAAGACGACGCTGTTGGAGTTCACCCGCGCAATCCTATTCGGCTTCCTCGACGGGCGCAGTGGCCGTAGCCGCAACCGCTATCTCCCGCTCGCAGGTGGACGTCACGGCGGCTCCATAACCGCCCAGACCGACGCTGGCGAGACCGTAACTATCCGCCGAACGTCGGGCAGGGCGGGAGGAACCGTTGCGCTGACGGCGGATGACGGCGCGTCTATCCCTTCTACTGAGTTAGACCGCCTGCTCGGCAACCACTCGCGCGGAGCCTTCGAAAAGCTATTCGCCTTCACCGTTGACGAGCTCCACGACGCGGGCTTGCTCAGCGACGACAGCGTCAACAGCCAGATATACGGCGCGGGGCTGGGCGTATCGAATCTGTCCCACGCCCGCAACTCTCTGAACGGCCGTAAGCAGGAACTGTTTCTCCATCGAGGCAGCAGCCAGCGGATATACCACACCGCCAACCAAATAGATGACGTAAACTCGTCCCTCAGCCAAGTCCAGAACAACGCCGCCGATTATAGGCAGGGAACTGATCGGCTCGCAGACCTTGATCGTCAGCTGTCCAACCTGCGCGAGCGCCGCCGGACTTGCGATTCCGACCTCCGCTTCCACAGGAACTTGGAACAGGCTTGGAACTCTTGGAACGAAATGGTCATAGCCGAGAACCGGCTGATCGACTTGCCCACCATAGAGTTTCCCACCAACGGCGTGTCCCGCCTGGAGACCCTGCAAGCCCGCGCCGATTCGGCTCGCGAGGAGCGAGATGCCGTCGCCGCCCGCGTCCGCGATCTTGAGCGGGCAGTCGCCACCCCCATCGAACACGAGACGTTGCTTGAACAGTCCGCCGCCATCCGCGATCTTGAGCGCAGCCGCGCCGCCTTCGACCAGTCCATCAAGGATATCCCCGAGCGGCAGACCGAGCTCGCAACGATTCGCGCCGCTAGGGACAACGCGCTCGCCGATCTGGGTCCGGACTGGGACGCTGAACGTTTGGCGTTCTTCGACCTGTCGATCGTCGCCCGCCAAGATGTTTCCGATCACACCCAGCGTCTCGCGGATTTCCGCGGTACCCTCTCGAACGCGCGGAATGCCCTTGCCGCCTCCGAAACTGCCGTTGATGAAGCGTTCCGCGCAACCGAGCGCGCCCGCGAGGAGTTGAACGCCGCGCCCATCCCGAGCTTCGACGAGGATGGCCTGCTTGATCGTCGCTCCCACCTGCGCCGCGCCAGAACAACGCTTGACGAGTACGCCCGGATTGGCGACCGCGTCCAAGGCCTGCGCGCTCAGCTAGACGGCGAGCCCGTCCGCAACGCCGGTCAGTCCCCGGATGACACGTCACGCCTGCTAGCTATTCTCGTTGGCGCAGCGGGCCTGGGCGCATTGGCGCTCTCCGTAGGCTTCGGAGAGTGGGTCGGCGTGGTCGCGGGCGTCGCGCTTGTCCTGATTGCCGCGTACCTGTTCATTAGATCCAGACCCAAGACCCACTCCGTCGAATCGTCTGACTTATGGCGAGACCGCAACCCGTTAGCCGACGTAGAAGAACGTCTAGCCAACCTCCGCGCCGAACTGGAACAGGCATCGTCAGACCTTGGTGTCAACGCCCTCGATCAGAACGCCCTCAACGATGCTGAAACTGCGCTCGACACCGAGCAATCCCGACTTTCGGAGCGCAGCCGCCTCAGCGCGGCCTCCCGACGAGCCGATGATCTGCTGAGTGAGCGAAGTGTCCGCCACGCCGCCGCAGTCACCGCCCTGGAACAAGCCCGCACCGCGCTGGATTCGGCGCAATCCGAGTGGCGGCAGTGGCTCGACGAGCGCGGCTTGCGCGACTCTTTCTCCCCGGAGAACATCGAGGTCTTGGCAAGGGCGATAGACCTCGCCCGCGCCCGTCACAACGAATTTACCGATATGCGGCGCCGTATCGCCGCGATACAGACCGACATCAAGCAATTCACAGACGACCTAGAACCGCTTGCCGCGCCGCGCGGATTCGACCTCCCGACCGGCGATCACGCGAGGGCGGCCGTCGTCGCAGATGAGATCATAGAACTGCGCCACGCAGTATCCGAACAGGCCCGCGCCCGCGACGCCGCCCGCAACGACCTCCAATCCGCCCGCGTTGATCTGAACGAGCGCGAACGCCGCCTGTCCGAAGCCCAAGCCCGGATAGAAGACCTGCTTGCCGCCGCAGCCGCGCGAGACGTAGAACATTTCCTGAGCCTTGACGAACTGCATCGCGAACGCCGCGAGCATACCGCGAACCGCGACGCCGCCCGCGACCAGATACAGCGTATCAGCGGCCCCGGAACCGCGTTCGACGACCTCACCGACGCGCTATCGCAGTCCAATATGCAGACCATAGCCGACGACATCTCCGCCGTCGAGCGCGAGCTTGACGACATAGACTCGGAAATCGAGCGCCTGGCCGCCGAACGCGGTTCCATCCAACGCAACCTCGATGATCTTCTAGGCGAAGAAGAATCAACCAAACTTCGCGCCGACTCCCACCGCCTACAAGAGACGATACGTGGACACGCCCGCGAGTGGGCGGTCCTCACAATCGCCGAAAACCTGCTCCGAGAAGCCCAAAGCAAATTCGAGCGCGAGCGCCAGCCCGACGTCATAAACCACTCCACCGAGCTATTCCGCCGCATCACCAACGGACGCTACGAAACTGTGTACGCCCCGCTAGGAACATCCGAAATCCGCGTAACCGACGCCGCCGGCGCCTCAAAACAGCCATCCGAGCTAAGCCGAGGAACCCGCGAGCAACTGTTCCTCGCGTTGCGCTTCGGACTCATCCGCGAAATGGGGCAACGCTCGGAACGCTTGCCCATGATCATAGACGAAGCCCTGATCAACTTCGACCCCGACCGCGCGCTCAACGCCGCCAAAGCCTTCATCGAATTATCCGAAACCAACCAGGCCCTCGTCTTCACCTGCCACCCCTGGATGGTCGAGACATTCCAACAAGCCGCAGCCCATATACATACCACGGAACCGGAGATCGTCGAGATAGGGTAGGGTCGCGCTCCGCCCTCGAACATTGCGCGATGGCGAGCCTTGAAGTACGCTGACGCCAACGAAATGCGATGACCATGAACCGTATAGGAGGAACCCCATGAGCGTTACGTTGCAACAAGCCCAGGCTATGGTCGCGGCGGCCATCGCAAAGGCCGAAGACCTCGGAATAAAGATCAGCGTCGCCGTCTGCGACTCTGGAGGAAGGCTGGTCGCCTTCGCCAGAATGGACGGCGCGATCTGGGCCGGAGTATATGGCAGCCAGGGCAAAGCCGTCGCATCCGTCGCGTTCGGCAGGCCCAGCGGCGAGATGCAAGAGCGCGCCGGCAGCCCCATCGTTACCGGCATCCGCGCCGCTGAGGGCGACCACATGATAGCCAGTCTTGGCGGCGTCCCAGTCATCGTCGATGGAGCGGCCATCGGCGCCTGCGGCGTAGGCGGAGGCACCGGCGAGGAAGACGAAGAGTGCGCCCGCGCCGCCGTCGAAGCCGTCTCCTGAATCCATCCCGTCCCTATGATACCATTGCGCCCAGATACACTCGCAGGAGTAGGGTCTTTTCGTTACATCCAACATATAAGGAGAGGGACGCAAGAAGTCTTAATTCGTTCCTTTGCGTCTCTCTGCGCCTCTGCGTTAAATCCAAGCGTTGAATCTAGATAACGAAAACGCCGCCATAGGAGTCTCACAATGCCCACAATGACAGGCAAACGCGCGCTGATGGAGATGCTCACCGCAGAGGGCGTCAGGTACATCTTCGGCAATCCAGGAACCAGCGAAGGCCCCATCCTGGACGCGCTCGAAGACTACCCTAACCTCGAATATATCCTCACCACTCAGGAAGGCGCCGCGATGGGCATGGCCGACGCCTATGCCCGATCGACCCAACGTCCGTCGTTCGTCAGCCTCCACATCGAAACCGGCCTAGCCAACGGCATCAGCCTGCTGCACAACGCCAAAGAGGGCGGTACGCCGATGGTCGTAACCAGCGCCAACAAAGACGTCCGCAAGCTCGCCGAGGGGAGAACCCAGCTCGACGAGATGACCCGCCTGTTCACCAAGTGGAGCGCGGAGATAACCCATCCGGAACAGCTGCCGTCCGTAATGCGTCGCGCCTTTACCGAAGCCGCGACGCCGCCCACAGGCCCCGTGTACGTCGGATTCTCAGCCAATGCGCTGGATGACGAGGGCGAAGTCGAAATAGTCCCGTCCTCGCGCGGTTACCACCGCATCGCGCCCGACGCCCAGGCGATAGCCGACGCCTCCGCCATGCTGTCCGCCGCCGACAACCCCGTCATCATCGTCGGAGACCGCCTCGCCCAGTCCAACGGAACCGCAGAGGCCGCCCGCGTAGCCGAGATGCTTGGCGCCAAAGTTTACTCATCCGCCTACTCCGAGATGAACTTCCCCACCTCGCATCCGCAGTTCATGGGACGCTCCGCGCCTGTCTCGCCGGACGCCCGTGCGCTGTTCGCTGAGGCCGACGTCGTTCTCGCCGTCGGAACCAACGTCTTCAGCGGCTACTTCCACCATCCGGGACGCGCCCTCGCTGCCCATACCAAGCTGATCCACATGGACCAGGCAGCCCGCGAGATAGGGAAGAGCGAGCCGACTGACATCGGCATCATCGCCGATCCGAAGGTCGGCCTTGCCCACCTCGCCGACGCCCTCGAATCTGACATGAGCGGCGCAAGCCGTGAAGCCGCGCGGGGCAGGGCGGAGGACCTTGCGGCAGCCAAAGCCGCTCGAGATGCCGACACCCGCGCCCGTATCCAATCCCGCTGGAACATGAACCCCATGTCGGCGGAGCGCATGATGCGCGAAGTAGCGTCCGCGCTGCCGACCGACGTTCTGCTCGCCGACGACTCAGTAACCACCCGCGACGCCATCCACGCCAACATGACCTTCGACGCGCCCGGCGCCATCTTCGGAGAACGCGGCGGCGCGCTCGGCTGGGGAATGGGCGGCGCGCTTGGGCTCAAGCTCGCCAATCCCGACAAGCCCGTAGTCGGCATCATCGGAGACGGCAGCGCCATGATGACCGTCCAGGCGCTCTGGACCGCCGCCGCCTACAACATCCCTGTCATGTATGTCATCTGCAACAACCGCGCATACCGCGTCCTCAAGCTCAACATGAACGCCTACAAGCGAGACATCCTCGGCGAGTCCGACCCTCAGAGCCAATACATGGCGATGGACTTCCCCGTTCCGTTCGACATAGCGGGCGTGGCCCGCGCCATGGGCATACACGGCCAGACCGTAACAGACCCCGCCGACATCGCCCCGTCCCTGACCGCCGCGCTCGAATCAGGCGCCCCAGCCGTCTTGGACGTCTCGATAGACGGCGCCGTATCTTGACCCATCCCCTGTCAACCCCTATCATACGCCCAATCTGGGACGCTCCGCGTCCTCCCCCGTTATCCCACACATCGGAGGATTGACCATGACGACATACGGCTCAGGAGACTACACTTACGAACTCGTAGAAGGCTGGGGAGACCTCCCCGAAGGCTATGAGTGGCACCAGGTCGCGGGTGTCGCGGTGGACAGCGAAGATAACGTGTACGCGTTCAACCGCTCCTCCCACCAGATGATGGTGTTCGACAGCGACGGCAATTTCCTCAATACTTGGGACGAGACCTTCGCCGGACCGCACGGCATTCACATAGGCCCCGACGACTGCGTATATCTCGCCGACCGCGACGCCCACGTCGTGTCCAAATACAGCTTGGACGGCGATCTGTTGCTCAAGCTCGGCACCGGACAGCCGTCCGAGACCGGCTATACCTCGAACGCCGACCCCGTGCCGAAAGCCGCAGGCCCCTTCAACCTGCCCACCGGCATCGCCGTAACCGACGAGGGCGACATCTTCATATCCGACGGATACGGCAACAGCCGCGTCCATCGCTACGACGCCACCGGATCCCTCATCCTCTCTTGGGGCATCCCCGGCAAGACCAATCCCGGCGACTTCCACCTCCCGCACGGCATCGGCCTCGATCACGACGGCTACGTCCTCGTCTGCGACCGAGAAAACCACCGAATCCAGGTGTTCGACCAGGAAGGCGAGTTCGAGGAGATATTCGACGGCTTCCGCCAACCGACCGACGTCGTGGTAGGGCCCGAAGGCGAAATCTACGTCCCGGAGCTGCAGGGCAGAATGACCATCATCAGCAACGAGGGCGACATCTTGGCGCAGTGGGGCGGCGAACGCACCCACGAGGCCGGACTGTTCTGGGCGCCGCACGGCATCGCCGTGGACTCCAAGGGCGACATCTACATCGGCGAAGTCCTCGAAGGCCAGCGCCTCCAGAAGTTCGCCCGGGTACAGTGAATGACAACCGTTTCCACACCAGAAGCCATAGCCGACCAGTACCGGCAGACATCCGCTCGCTTCATGCAACAGGCGGAGTCCGAGTTCGAGCGTGGCGACCTCTTGCAAGCGTCCGAAAAGTCTTGGAACGCCGCTGTCCAGCAGCTAAAAGCGCTGGCGACAATGCGCGGAATGTCCCACAACGACCACTGGAATCTGCGCCTGGTCGCTCGCCAGATCGTTGACGAAACTGGAAATGAGCGTATTGGCGAACTGTTCAACGTTGGAGAAGCCCTCCACTCCAACTTCTACGAACAGTGGATGCCCGAAGCCGAGGTCAGAGCGCGCATGAACAATATGCGGGAGTTGATAGACCTCCTCCGAAGCGTCCCCACTCCCAACGGAAGCGTCCCAATCCGCCCCAACCGTGGCAGAACCTTCTTCCGCGACCGGGGCGACGGCTGACTCCATAACGAACGCGCAACCAAACACACAAGGAGAACAACCAAATGAACGGAGACCAGGCAGTAGCAAAGATACTCAAGAAAGAGGGCGTCGAGTGGATAGCCGCCTTCCCGGCGCAGAGCCTCATAGACGCCTGCGCGCGTGAAGGCATCCGGCCCATCCTCTCACGACAGGAGCGCGCCGGCGTCAACATGGCCGACGGCTTCAGCCGCATTAAGAACGGCAACACGATAGGCGTCTTCACAATGCAGACCGGACCCGGCTCCGAAAACGCCTTCGGCGGCGTCGCCCAGGCCTTCGCCGATTCGGTGCCGATCCTATGCCTGCCCGGTGGACAGCCGCTCGACCGCATGGACGTTCACCCCAACTTCGAGGCTGTCAAGAACTACGGCGGCATCACCAAGTGGATGGCCCTCGTCAACAGCCCCGAGCGGATACCAGAGCTTATGGGCATGGCGTTCAGCCAGCTGAAGCACGGCAGGCTCGGCCCCGTGCTGCTCGAGTTGCCCCGAGACGTCATGATACAAGAAGTGCCGGAGGCGCTCGTCGAAGGCTACAAGCCCATCAAGCCGTTCAAGTCCGGCGCAAGCCCCGAGGACGTGCGCGATCTCGTGTCCGCGCTGCTCGCGGCGGACGCTCCCGTCATCAACGCCGGGCAGGGCGTCATGTACGCCGAAGCGACCGATGAGCTTGTCGAGTTCGCCGAGCTTACAAACGTCCCCGTAATGACCACTCTCGCCGGCAAAAGCGCATTCCCCGAAGACCACCCGCTGTCGCTCGGCACCGGCGCATCCTCCGGTACCCTCATGTGCCAGCGCTTCTTGGAAAAGTCGGACTTCGTGTTGGGTATGGGCACCAGCTTCACCATCTCCAACTTCAACGCACCCATGCCCGGTGGCGTTACGCTCGCCCACTCGACCAACTGCGCCGAGGACGTGAACAAAGACTACCGCGCTGACTACGGCGCGGTCGGCGACGCGAAGGTCGTCCTCCGCCAGATGATCGAAGAAGTCAAGAGCCAGCTTGGAGAGCACGGACGCGGCGACGTCCACGGCGTCCGCGACGGGATTGCCAACGTCCGCGCCGAGTGGATGGCGGAATGGTCCCCGTCCCTCAACTCCGACGAAGTTCCGATAAGCCCTTACCGCGTCTTCACCGAGCTCATGGCGGCGGTGGACGTGCGTGAGACTATCATCACCCACGACTCCGGCTACCCGCGCGAGCAGATCGTACCGTTCTGGCCCGCCGTAACGCCGCGCAACTACATCGGCTGGGGCAAGTCCACCCAGCTAGGCTACGGACTCGGACTCGCGCTCGGCGCCAAGATGGCCGAACCGGGCAAGCAGGTCATCAACATCATGGGCGACGCCGCGTTCGGCATGGCGGGCCTCGACATCGAGACCGCATCCCGCTCCGACATCCCCATCCTCACCGTAGTCCTCAACAACGGCGTGATGACCCACTACTACGACCACATGCCCTACGCCACCGAACGTTGGAACAGCAACGCGCTCGGCGGCGAGTACGCGGAAGTGGCTCGTGGACTCGGCGCCTACGGCGAAAAGGTCTCCGATCCCGACGAGATCGCCCCCGCCATCCAGCGCGCTCTCGCCGCTAACCGCGAAGGCCGTCCGGCGCTTCTCGAAATGAAGAGCAAGGAAGAGGAAAACATCTCCCGCTACTGGCGGTAGGCTATGGGCAGTTGAAACAGCGAATCCGGTGAGCGCAGACCGATGCCGATAATACGCCGCATCACGGCCCCGCAGGCCGCAATTCTCGCCACCGGGTTCGCCGTTTTATTCTTCGGAACCGGCACCCGTTACGTATTGGGCTTGGCGCTCGTCCCGATGACGGGCGACTTGGGCATTAGCCGCTCCGTCCTGTCATCCGCCCTGCTGATGTTCATGGTCGTCTCCGCGTTGGCGATGCCAGTCGTCGGCAGGCTGATAGACCGCGGCGCCATCCGGCCCATGATGGCGGTCGGCGCCGTCGTCAGCGCGGCTGCCGTCGCTCTCACCGCATTCTCCCAGTCCGCGTGGCACGTATTCGCCCTGTACGGCATCCTCTACGCCATCGGATTCGCTACCACAACCGTCGCGCCCGTTAGCGTGCTGATGAGCCGCTGGTTCCCCAACAACGCCGGCCTTGCTTCCAGTGCCGCCATCACAGGCAACGGGACCGGGCAGCTGGTCATAATCGCTCTGCTCGCGTCGTTCCTACCCGCAATTGGCTGGCGCGGTGCATACCTCTGGCTGGGCGTCGTCAACGCCGCCGTGGTCATCCCCATCATTCTGCTCTTCGTTCGCAATCCGACGCCGGGCGCGACTATGCCGGCGCCGCTCGCAAACCCGCATCCGCCAATCTCATGCGAGCTGCCGCCGGCCCCCGCCGGCGATGCGCCCTCCCAGCCTCTCCGCGCCATCCTGACGACTGCCAACTTCTGGATGCTGATAGGCATGTACATCATCTGCGGCTTTCAGGACTTCTTCGTCGCCACCCACGTCGTAGCTTTCGCCCAGGACCGCGGGGTAGGGGACCTCTTCGCGGGCAACATTCTTGCCTTCATGGGCTTGGCCGCGCTAACGGGCGTCCTGCTGTCCGGCATACTCGCCGACAGATACGGCGCAGTCCGCCCGACCATCCTGTGCTTCGTTTTGCGAATAGCCCTGTTCGCCTACGTCTCCATCATGCAGGACCCAATCAGCATAGCCGCCGCCGCGCTCGTTTACGGCTTCACCTTCACCATAACCGCGCCCCTAACCGTTGTCTTCGCCCGTAACATCTACGGCGTCGCTCAGCTCGGAAGCGTCAGCGGCTTTATAAACATGGCGCACCAGATAGCCGGCGGACTAGGCGCCCTGACCGGCGCCCTCATCTTCGACATCACCGGAAGCTACACCGGCGCCTTCGTCGCAATGTTCGCGCTATCTATTCTCGCCACAGTGTTCACCCTCGCCATCCGAGAGCGACCGCGCCCCGCGCTTGCCGCCGCGACGCCCTAGGAGAATACCGCCACCGCCACTCGTCCATGCGCCCCCGGCGGCGCTAGCGCTTTCAGTTAACTGGCAGTATCCTCTCTGAAAGATGACATTTCGTAGGAGACGTATAATGGAATGGAAGCAAAACGAAAAACAAGATGTCATCAGCTCATCTATACACGACGGGGACGGAATGATAACGCGCCGCCGGTTCTTTCGCGACGCGACCCGGCTGCCGGTCCGCATCGAGGTGTGGGAGCTTCCACCGGGAGCGAGCGAAGGCGATCATGTCCACGAAGGGGACGAATCCCTGGAGGAGTTCTACTACTTCATCGAGGGACAAGGCATCATGTGGATGGGCGACGAGGAATTTCCCGTCCGTCCCGGCGACGCAGTGATGGCCCCGCCCGGGATCCCGCACGGCTTCCGCACCGACGGGGATGACACGCTGAAGCTACTGATCCTGTGGGGCGCCCCTATCCCGTCGTAAAGCCGGTATGTGTCGCCCTAGAGCTTCTTCGCCACCCAAGCGATCCACCTCCATCCCGGCAGCCTTCACCTGCCGCCGGATCCGCGCGAACCGGATGAGCGGAAAATCGCTGCCCGGCAGTATCTTCTCCGCTCCCACCAACTCAGCCACCGTCCGAAACACCTCCGCGTCGTACAGGAACGGCGACGCCGCCGTGTCGAACCACACGTTCGCCAGCGCCTCCCGAACCTCCGGCATCAGCGCGTAGAACGGCAGACCCCCGCCCCAGTGAGCGCACACGATTTTCACGTTCGAGTATGCCCGCGCGTTCTCGATGAATCGCAGCAGCGTATCCGGAGTTGTCCGCCCCTTGCCCGGATACGTATGTCCCACTGGCTCAGACGAGTGCGTTGTGATGACCAGGCTGTACTCCTCCGCGACCTCCAGTATGGGACGCATCGTATCCGCGTCGCCCAGGTCGAAGCCCTGCGTATCCGGGTGCAGTTCGCCGATGCCCCGCAACCCCAGGCGCGCGCATCGCTCCGCCTCCCGCGCCGCCGCGTCCCCCCACACCGGCCCCCATGCCGGATTAACCGACCCGAACCCAATCAACCTGTCCGGACGCGTCCGTACCGACTCGGCGATGTAGTCGTTGCACGCCCGCGCCAGCCCGATGTCCGTCCAGCCCATGCCCATCGTCACCGCCCGATCGACCCCGTCCTCGTCCATCGCCGCTATCAAGTCTTCAGCCGTCGCCAACGGCGCCTTCGGGTCCGCGAACAGCGCGCCGAACGTCGCGTCCCGATCCACCCACCGCGCCCGCTCGCGCTCCAGCCACTCCGGGAAGATGTGCGTGTGGAAATCCGTAACCGCCATTGGGCCGGCCTTGGGCGTCCCTACTGCGCCGTCATCCCGCCGTCTATCACCAGCTCGGAACCGGTGATGTACGACGACTCGTCCGACGCCAGGAACAGGATGCCGCGCGCGATCTCCTCCGGCGTGCCCATGCGCCCCATCGGAATCCGATCCAGCATGAACGCGCGGCGCTCATCGTTGTCGAACCCGGCCGCCGTCATCGGTGTCAGCATGAAACCCGGATGAATCGAGTTCACTCGTATCCCGTCCTTCGCCAGCTGGATCGCCGCCGACTTCGTGAATATGCGCGACGCCCCTTTGCCCGCGTGGTACGCCGTCGAGCCGACGCTGCCGACCAGCCCGTATATGGACGAGATGTTGATGATCGAGCCGCCGCCCGCCGCGCGCATATGCGGTATCGCGTGCTTGGTTCCCAGGAACACGCCCTTGCCATGCACGTCTAGCTGCCCTTGCCACACCTCCTCCGTAGTCTCCTCTACGATCGCGCGACCGCCGGTGCCGGCGTTGTTGACCAGCACATCCAGCTTGCCGTAGGCGCCGACAGTCGCCTGGATAGCCGCCTGCCACTCGCTCTCGCTCGTAACGTCCAGGCGGACGAACATCACATCGTGTCCGGCTTCGCGCATCTGCGCTACCGTCCGCTCGCCCGACTCGACGTCCACGTCCGTAAGCGCGACCTTGGCGCCCTCCTCCGCGAACATCCACGCTGACGCGCCGCCGAACCCCATCATCTCACCCTTCACCCCGTGCGCCGCCCCGGTGATTAGCGCGACCTTGTTCTCCAGTCTCATTCCGACACCTCCAGACCTACATGATGCCGCCGATTGTACCACGATCTTGACGGCGTGCGAGGCGTAGTAGCCCAGTCCCCCCTGCGCCTCCACGCCTCTGCGTCACAAACTCCGGTCAAGCGCATGGCGTGTGCTAAGATTCCCCCATGTCACCCGTCAAATCCCGGTCAAGCGCTTGGCTTGCCTGCGCAAGCCTCCGCAAGCGGCTGTCTGCGCTTGGCCTAACGATAGCCGCCTGCGCCGCAATCCTGATCTTGGTGAGCCGCATGTCCATACTCGACAGACTCATGGTCTATTTTCCCGAACGGGCGCTGCTCGCTACCCCGGCCGACGTCGGTCTGCTCTACGAAGACGTTTACCTCACAGCGGCCGATGGCGTCCGAGTCCACGCGTGGCATATCCCGGGAGAATCAGACGTCACCATGCTCTGGCTGCACGGCAACGCAGGCAACATATCGCACAGGCTCGACAACATCGCCGTCCTGCGCGAGATGACCGGCGCCGGCGTCATGATACTCGACTACCGGGGCTATGGTCTCAGCGACGGCAGCCCGTCCGAACGCGGACTATACGCCGACGCCGAAGCGGCCTTCGCGTACCTGACGTCCAATCTCGGCCTCGACGCCGAACGCGACGTCGTGCTGTTCGGACGCTCTCTAGGCGCCGGCGTAGCCGCAGAGCTCGCCACCCGCCACCGCGTTCGTCGCGTCATCCTCGAATCCGGCTTCACCTCCATCCGCAACATGGCCGACCGCTCGAGGCCGCGCTGGTTCACAGCCGTCGTCATGCCGATGTTCGACGCCAGATACGACACTCTCTCCAAGATGCCCAGTATCGGATCCCCGGTCATGATAGTCCACGGCGACCGCGACGAAATCATTCCCTTCGACATGGCTGAAACTCTCTACGCCGCTGCCAACGAGCCGAAGCGTCTCCATCGCATCCGCGGCGCCCGACACAACGACACTCACACAGTCGGCGGCCCGGGCTACTTCCGCGCCCTCCGCCAATTTATCTACGATGGCGAATAATGTGTGAGTGGGCGCGACACGCCACGATCCCCAACTATCCCTCCGAGTCTCTGCGCCTCTGCGTTAAAATCAACTCGGCGCCTTTGCCTCTTCGCGCCTTTGCGTTAAATCCCCCTGCGCCTTTGCGTCCCTCTGCGCCTCTGCGTTAAAATCCCCCCAATCTTGTATATCTAATCCAAGGAGCGTCCAATGGAATTTGGATTTGGCGTCCCAAGCCGCGGCCCGCTCGCGTCGCTGGAGAACATCGTCGCGCTCGCCCAGAAGGGCGAAGAGCTGGGCTTCGACATCATCACCGTCAGCGACCACATAGTCGTGCCCAATACCATAGACTCCATCTACCCGTACAACGAGACTGGAGAGTTCACCAGCTCCCAGTCAGGCGAGTATATGGAGCAGCTAACCACCGTCGCATACCTCGCTGGCGTAACGTCGCGCATCAAGCTGCTCACCTCCGTCATGGTGCTTCCGCACCGCGCGCCCGTGCTGACGGCAAAGATGCTCGCCACCATAGACGTCCTGTCCCAGGGACGGCTCATCGTCGGCTGTGGCGTCGGCTGGATGGAGGAGGAGTTCGAGGCGATAGGCGCGCCGCCATACGGTGAGCGAGGAGCCGTCGGCAATGAGTACCTCCGCGTATTCAAGGAGCTTTGGACCAGCGACGACCCATCGTTCGATGGCGACTACGCCAGTTTCTCCAATATCGCCTTCGCGCCCAAGCCCGTCCAGGATCCGCATCCGCCGCTGTGGATCGGAGGCGAAAGTCCGCCTGCGCTGCGCCGCGCCGCCCAGCTCGGCGACGCCTGGTATCCCATATGCAGCAACCCCGCCTTCCCCGTCGGCACGCTCTCGCAGTACGCCGAGTACCAAGCCCGCGTCCGCGCCAACGCCGAACGCGCCGGCCGCGACCCCGCGACGCTCGACTTCGCGTACAGCGTCAACTGGTACGGACCCGAGCGGCGCTTCGACGAAGACGGCGGACACCTAATACTCACTGGCTCCCCAGATCGTATCGCCGCGGACATCGTCGCCCTAGAGGAGCTCGGCGTCAATCACCTGATGCTCAATTTCCAGGGCGATACCCTAGAAGCCACATACGAAGATCTGGCCCGATTCATCGAAGACATCAAGCCGCTGACCTAAGAGTCGCTCTCCTCACGATCCAGCCCCTTCCCCCTTGACGGGGGAAGGTAAGGATGGGGGTGAATTCTCCGTCCACAGCTACCCGGTTTGTACAACGCCTAGGAGAATCCATGAAAGCGATCTATATCACCGAACACGGCGACGCCTCCGTACTCCAGTACGGAGACCTGCCCGAACCCGTGGTAGGCCCCAATGACGTGAAAGTGCGCGTGCGCGCCGCCGCGCTCAACCGCCTCGACGTGTACACCCGCGCCGGAGTGCGCGGCACGCGGCGGCGCGACTTCGACAGCCCCCACATCCTCGGCGGCGACGCGGCTGGAGACATCGTGGAAGTCGGCTCGGCTGTGCGCGGACGCGAGGTTGGACAGCGAGTCGTGGTCAACCCGCGAATGGTTTGCAGCCAGTGTCGCTACTGCTCGGCGGGTACCGACGAGTTCTGCGAAAACTCCGGTATGCTCGGCTCGTCCCGAAGCGGCAGCTACGCCGAGCTCGTATCAGTACCCGCCACCAGCGCCGTGCCGATACCCGACAGCCTCTCTTACGAAGAGGCCGCCACGCTGCCTACCGTGTATCTCCCAAGCTGGACGATACTCGTCCGCAGAGGCGCGCTTCAGAGCTGGGAGACCGCGTTGATACTCTCGGCATCGGCGGGTGTCGGCACAGCCGGCATCCAGGTAGCCAAGAACGTCATCGGCGCCACGGTCATCACCACCACCAGCACCGACGAGAAGGCCGCCCAAGCCGCCGAGCTTGGAGCCGACCACGTAATCAACTACATCACCGAAGACATAGCCGACCGCATCCGCGAGATAACCGGACGGCGCGGCGTGGACGTCGTGCTCGACCACGTCGGCGCCGAGTTCTGGCCCGCCGCCACCCGCTCCCTCGCCATCGGCGGACGCTATGGCATCTGCGGCGTAACCACCGGCTACCGCGCCGAACTGCAGATGGGAGCCATGTTCACGCGCTACCAGACCGTATTTGGAGTCTTCATGGGACGCCGCGAGGACATGCGCCAGATAGTCCATCACGCCGGACGCGGCGACATCCGAGGCATAATCCACCAGACCTTCCCCTTGGAAGAAGCCGCCAAAGCCCACGAAGTAATGGAAGGCCTCAACTTCTTCGGCAAACTCGTCCTAACGATGGGGTAGGGGGATATTAAGCCAGATCGGGCGTCCCGCAATCCAAATCGGCGAGACGCCCGAAAAACTAACAGCTAGGTAATGGCGATTGGCGCCTAATCCAGCGCCCCCTTCGGCCACGGCGGCTGCGGGCTCTTCACCTCGCCCACGTACGTCCTGCCGCCGAACAGCGACACGAAGCTGTCGAAGACCTCGACACACTCATCCTCCGGCGGGATGAACGTCTTCATGTACGCCGTATGCCCGTTCTCGAACAGGAACGTCGGAGTGCCGAATACGCCCATCTCCTGAGTGGTAGCCGCCTCGTGATCGGCAGCCACCGCCTCGATCAGCGCCGGATCGTTCAGGTCGGCCTTGAACCGCTCCACGTCCAGCCCCGCCTCTTCGGCGATAGCCACCAGCGGCTCGTCCTCGTTCAGCGGAACCCTGCCGCCAGCGTGTCGCGCTGTCAGCAACCCCAGGTGGAAGCGATCGAACGCCTCAGCGTCGCCCTGTCGCTTCGCCGCCTCGCCGGCTACCGACGACAGCAGCGCCCGCGCCTCGCGCACGTCCATCTGCTCCCAGACCTTCCAGTCCGGTCCATTCTTGCTGTTGATCTGCTCCAGCGAGAAGTGCCGCCAGTTGATCTCCAGATCGTCGCCATATTCCTGCTTGACCCTATCCAGCCACACGGCTGCATTGTAAACCCACGGTCAAGCGTAATCGAACCAAACGTCCACCTTCATCTTGTCTGCCATGTTCTAATCCTCCGTCACCTGCCGCGCGACCCACACGGCCGCGCCTTGACCGCATTGTAACACAACCGTGCCCACCCCGCAGACGATGCCAACCGAAAGGCCGGTCGGCCCACGCTCCCAACACCCTAGAACCTCCCAGCAGCCATGCCCTCCAAACGTCGGTCAAGCGCTTGGCTTGCGCACAGCATACTCTACCACCCTAACCCCCATTTCCCGTATCATAGGCCCAGACAACAACAGGAGACCTGCGCCCGTGATCAAGAAATTCTCAGTCCTCTACGTCGGCAACATAGACCTCGAGGACGTTGGCGCCGACGGCGCGCCCGCCGACAGCCGGCGATACGCCAACGACAGGCTCATGGAAAGCCTCGACACCGCCACGCAGCTCTCGACGCTCATGGACGAGCGTGGCTTCGATACGCTGTGGATGGCCGAACACCACTTCCAGCATGAGGGGTACGAGACCATACCCAACATCATCCTGCTCGGCACCCACCTGGCGTCGCGCACCAAGACCCTCAAGTTCGGCTGCGCCTTCAACATCGTCCCCATGTGGCACCCTCTGCGCCTGGCCGAAGACTACGCCGTCGCCGACATCCTGACCGAAGGGCGCATCGTATTCGGCGTAGGACGCGGCTACCATAGCCGAGAGGTCGAAACGTTCGGAGCGCCGGTGTTGGACAACGACGCCAACCGCGAGTATTTCCAGGAGCAGATGGAAGTGCTGCTCAAGGCGTTCAACGAAGAGTCGTTTTCCCACCGCGGCAAGTACTTCACCATCCCGCCCGACGTCGAGTACCGGGGCTACGACCTCGAAGAAGTAACCCTCGTCCCGCGTCCCAGGCGGCTGCCCGTCGAGATGTGGCAGCCCATCGTCAGCGGCAGGACCATAGACTTCATAGCCGAGAACGGCATCAACGGCGTGGTCGGGCTGACCGGGGAGTCGCTGGTCGGCGGCATATTCGAGCAGTACCGTGACGCCAACGCCAAGTACGGACGCGAGCTTCAGCTAGGCGAAAACCTCGCGCTGGAGTTCGGCTTCTACATCGCCGACACACAAGAGGAAGCGATGGACCGTCTGCGCCCGTACCACGACGAGCGATACAAGTGGTTCGCGCCCTTCGGCTTCGTCCGATACGCCGACGAGCATGGCAGAGTATGGGGAACTCCGGGCGCTCCCGCCCGCACCCCGTTCATCGAAGACGGCGTAGAGCAGAAGGCGTGGATCTGCGGCCCGCCGGAAGACTTCGTAGCCTTCCTCCACGACCTCGAAGCCAAGTATCCGGGACTCGAGCACGTAATCCTGCACTACGCCGAAGGAATGCCCCGCGCCGAGTTCATGCAGCAGCTAAGCCTGTTCGCCGACGAGGTGATGCCCCACTTCAACGGCGCAGAATAGCCGCGTAATCACGGAATTACGAGAACCCTCCGCGCCTCTGCGCCTCCGCGTCAAAACTCGTGCGCGACCTTCGCAGTCAGGAGACACTGATGAACACGCGAGACCGGCTCCGCAGCCAGTGGACCGCATCCGCCGAAGACTGGATCGCCCAAGACCAGACCATCCGAACCGATTTCCTCGACTCATGGATGCTGGGCGCGCTCGGCGACGTATCCGGCAAGCGTGTCATCGACATCGGCTGCGGCGAGGGACGCTTCACTCGTCTCCTAGCCGGCCTCGGCGCCCGCGCCACCGGCATAGACCTGACCGAGCCGCTGCTGGATCGCGCTCGCCGCCTCGCCGTAGCGGACGAGACATACATGTTCAGCGACGCCGAAACACTGGACGGCATCGAACCGGAGAGCTTCGACCTTGCCGTATCCTACATCGTCCTCGTTGACCTGCACGACTACCGCGCGTCCATCGAGGCGGCATACCGCGTCCTGCGGCCCGGCGGCGCGTTCATAGTCTGCAACGTCCACCCCATGCGAATGACGACGCCTCAGGGCTGGATAACCCAGGGCGGGCGCAAGCTGTTCTACCCGCTCGACAACTACACCCAAGAAGGCCCTCGCGAGTTCACCTGGTGGGATAGGCAATTCATTAACATGCACCGCACCCTGTCCAGCTACGTCTCCGCCTTCCTGGATGCCGGATTCGTCCTAGGAGCCCTCCACGAACCGACCCCCACACCCGAACAGCTGGCGCGCAACCCCACCTTCGACGACGAATACCGCGCCCCCAACTTCATCATCTACCACCTACGCAAGCCGTAGCGCAACGGCATGGGACGATCCAAGAACACTGCGCCAGACGCAACGCAAGCGCGGAGAGGTCTATCTCACCCTCCGCGTCTCCGCGCCTCTGCGTTAAAATCGCAAGCCCGCCTACACAACCTCCACGTCGTGTCGGAAGACCATGTTGTTGCCGTAGCCCATTCCGTCCCACTTGTTGGGGAACTCCATCGGCTGCGTCTCGCCCTTGTCGTTAGTCGCGCGCGACATCAGCACGTACTGCCCCGGCGCCGGGATGGACCAGTCGATCTCCCACCGCGTCCACGAGTAGCCCGACCGCGGGACCGTAACCCGCGCGTCCCGCCAGGACTCGCCGCCGTCCACGCTAACCTCGATGCGCGTGATGTCGCTCTCGCCCGACCAAGCCGCGCCGGACACCGTATAATCCCCGCACGGCACTAGGTCTCCGGGCGCCGGGTCCGTGATGATGGACTTCACCTTCATGCCGGTCAGATACGACCAGAACTCGTCCGCGTCCGGCCCGTTCATCACCCGGTACCGCTCGATCTGGTAGAAGCCCTCGAACGCCTTGTCCAGCACGTGCACGCCTACCAGCCACTTCACCGAGCACATCCCGTACCAGCCCGGCACCACCAGGCGCAGCGGCGCGCCGTGCAGCGGAGTCAGCGGCTCGCCGTTCATCTCCCACGCCAGCATCGTATCCGGGTGCAGCGCCTTCTCCATCGGCAGGCTGCGCTCGTACGTGACCTCATCCGGGTCGCCCACCACCTCGTCGGGTCCGTGATCCGCGCCCTCGAACATCACCTCGACCGCCTTTGGGCCCACCTCCGCCATGTTCAGCACGTCCGACAGCGACACGCCGACCCACTCCGCGTTGCCCATGATGCCGTGTCCCGTAACCTTCTCCATCACCGAGCGCGTCTGCTTCGCCCAGTATTCCGGGATAGGCCCATTGCCGCAGCACTCGAACGTCGCCTGGTATCGGCGCTCCGGCAGCGCCTTCAGCTGCTCCAGCGACAGCGCTAGGTCCGTCGCCACCTCGCCGTCCACCGCCAGCCGGTAGGACGCCGGATCGATCTCGGGCGCGCCCTTCCAGTGATTGCGAACGTAGAACAGGTCCGTCGGCGTAACCGCCGACTGCAGCGCCTTCGGAGGCCCCGCGAAAGATCGTCCCCCCGCGTTCGTCGGAATAAGCTGCCGCGTATCGTTTCGAGTCCGCGCTGTCGTCATCGTTCATCCCTCCGTTTAGTTCAATTTCAGAAAACCGAGCCTTGCCCTCGCGCTCCAACCCCTTCCCCCTCGACGGGGGAAGGCTGGGATGGGGGTGGAACCCCGAGCCCGAGGCAATCGCATCCACACCTAATCCAAAACCGTCGTCCCCAAGTCATTGGAAGGCGCGATGACCAGCATCCGCGCCGCCACCCACGTATTGTTGACCACCCGATGCGCCACCCCCGGCGGAGCCACCATCGAGTACCCCGACCTCACCGTCCGCACCTCATCCCCCACGACGAACTGGATCGAGCCCTCCGTAACCATCATCGCCTGGTCGCAGTCGTGAGAGTGCAGCTTGCCCTCGAATCCCGGCTCCACCACCAGCTCCCTGATGGACAGCGCCTCCGTCCCATGCTCTCCCGACACCAGGTCCCGCCAGCCCCGCTTGTCCACCACCTCGCCCATCGGCTGCGTACTATGGTCAATAACAGGCATACTGCCCCTCCGAACGTTCGCGTGAGCGTGATGCGGGTAGGGTACACCAAAACAGAAAAGTCGGGTAGGGGGTCCACCGGCGAGCTTGCTTGAAGGCAACGTCACCCGAGAAACACCCTCTCCCGGTGGTAGGCCAGAAACTCCCGCTCCGGCGCGAATTTCTCCGGTAGCCTGATGCGCCGCCCCCGGTATCTGACCACCGCATCAGCGAAGAACCGATCGTTGTCCGGTGCGCCGCTTTCTGACACCACCACCCTCAAATCCCCGTCAAGCGTAATCAACCCCCTGTCGAACGCCCTGTCGTGCAACGACGACAGCAGCAGCCCATTCTTAGGGTTCGTCCTGTTGGACACATCCGCGCGCCACGGCACAATGTGGCTAGCCACAAGTAGAGACGGCGCCGACAGCCCCGTAATGCAGCACCGACCATCGTAAGCTGACCGAACAGCAGCGCGGAAGAAGTCATGCCCCACTCGCGCCTTGGCAATCGAGATTCGGTCGCGCCCCTCAGGAAAGACCGACGAGTCCTCATCGTCCGAGCTCTCTGAAGTTTCACCCGCACCCATTGCCGCCCGTAAGGCTGACTCAGACTCCACCGCGAATGCATCCCAATCCGCGTTCATCTCCGCCCACATATCCCTGTCAGCCCGAGAAGCGTTCCGAAGACCTGATCGTCCAGACTCCCTGATGACGTCATCTAAGCTGGCGATATTCCCCATCTTCATAGACAGAGCTGCCGGAGTCCGACCGATAGCCGACGCACACCGGACGATCTCCGGATTCCTACTATGGATAACCCCAAACGGAATCCTGCAGTACAGCGCGAACGCCACCAGCAACTCGTCTCTAGCCCATGGTCTGCGCGTAGTCATGTCGGAGTATCCTGTATGGAATCCTCAAGTCGCGCTCTATCCAGTATTCTCCGTAGAAAACCGCTTTACCTTGATTTTGTCAGTCATATCACGTGCCTGCCAGAGGTCGTAAGCCATTTGCATACGCAACCAAGTCTCCGACGTTGACCCAAATGCCTTCGACAGCCGCACCGCCATATCAACCGAGACGCTTGATTCTTCGTTGACTAGGGATGCCATCTCGTCAAGCGAGACTCCCAATCCCAGAGCGGCTTTTTCGATTGTCAGCCCGAGCGGCTCCAAACATTCGTACTTAACAATCTCGCCCGGATGACAAGGACTGTGCATCGGCATCGCGTTCACCCCAGTTAGTGATGGTCCACTGTCAACGGACGTAAGAGAACTCGGGCAAAGCAGGGCAGGGAACTCCTCAGCCCCCTGCCCCTGCCCCCACCTTCCCTAATCCGCTGCCACGTCCTCCGTCGTCCTCCCGAGCCACAACTCGTCCCGCACCGACGTCCGGCGCTTCAGCCGCGTCGTCAGCAGATCCTGCGCCCGGTCGAAGCGACCAGCCCGGATGTAGCTCTCCAGGATCGTGTCCTCGAACACCTCGCGCTGCGCGTGGCTGCCGCCGATGCGCGGAAGCTGCTCAACCAGCCCGTCCAGATTGTCCGCCGCGTCGTCGTAGGCGCCGTGCGCGAACGCCTCTATCCCCGACACCAGCGGAATCATCACCTCGCGCGCCAGAACATTGCCGTCATCCGCGTTCTCGCGCAGCCCGTCCAACATCCGGCCAAGGTCCTCGTCGAAGCCCCCGGCCGCGAACGTCAGCGCCGCGTGCGCGTCCCTAAACGCCGGACCCGGCTTCTCCGCCGCCGGCAGCGCGATCTCCCGCACCTCCGCCCACGGAGCCGGCTCGCCGTCGCCGTATATCTTCATCCGCCACATCAGCGACGCGCTGTCCTGAAGCGATCCCAGGTTCTTCTTCACCACCGACGGACGGATAACCCCCTCGTATAGCGACACCGCGTTCTCCGGCCTGCCCGTCGCAAGCTGGAACAGCGCCTGGTGCCACGACAGGTGGACGATGAACGGCCCCCGCCGGTCGTAGCCGTCGAGCCAGTCGCCCAGGAAGTCTGAGCCGCCGTCCGGGTCGCCCGTCTCGAAATAGACGTGCGCCACCGAGTGCGACGCCGTGCCGCTGTCGGGCCGCGTCTCCAGCGCCCGTGTCGCGTATCGAAGCGCCTCGTCGAAGTAGCCCGTCTCGTGGTGCGCGAACGAGTACTGACCCATGAACGCCCAGTCGTCGCCGTAGTCCCCGGCAATCGGCTTCAGCATCGAAAGCAGCTCCTCAGGGAAGTTCGCCACTCCCGCGCCGGAACAGCCCAGAATCAGAATGCGACTCGCCAGCCGAACCATCAGCATATCTCGTGGAAACTCGTCCAGATGCTCGCGGATAAGCCGAAGCGCCTTGCGCCCGTCGCCGCCAATCATCAGGCTGATCGTCTCCACCTGCTGCCGTTCCCGCTTCGTCGCGTGGACCGCGAGCGTCCGCGCTTTGGATGCCGTCTCCTTGGCGCGCGGTATGTCATTGCGGTACGACTGCTGCAGCGCGTCCAGCGCGTGCGCCAGCGCGAAGCCGTCGTCCGCCTTCAGCGACTCAGCCAGCGCGATGTCCGAGCCGTACACTTGCGCCAAGAACTTGTCCAGCGCGTCCACGTACAGGTCCGCAGCCTCATGCGACTCCGTAGTCAGCGCAAGCTCGTACCTGTCCTTGATAGCCCCATTCTGCATGTTGAATCCTCCTGATTGGCGTGTATTGTCGTCGTGTCAGTCCGTCAGCGCGCTAGTACCGTAACCAGCGCCGATAAAACGGAGATCATTGCTAGACAGAACATCACAATGAAAAACTTGATCTCGCTACGCATCGCTTCTATCCAAGAACTCATCGAGCTAAGCCCAACCTCCTTGTCAGCGCATGAGGCGTTCGAATCGGTCCGAGCGTCCACAGGTGTCTCCGCCAGCCGTTGCCGTGTCCGATTTCACCCATCCTAACATATACCGCGCCCCAAAGCGTCTAGGCTAAGCTAAAATGACGCCGATACAGACGACCGCCAAACCCCAACGGAGGACCAAATTGCCCAAGTTCGTATTCATGCCGCCGCAGGACAACCTCAAAGCCATGTTCGCCGCCCGCCTCGCCGATACCGTGCCGGAGTACGACGTAGTGTCGCCGGAGACCGATGAGGAGGCGGTCGAGGCGATACGCGACGCCGACGCCGCCTGCGGATGGGTGCCGCCCGCCGCGCTCCGAGCCGCAACCAAGCTGAGCTGGCTACACAACCCCGACGCCGGGCCGTTCTTCGGGTACTACTACCCGGAGCTGATAGACCATCCGCTCACCATCACCAACCCGCGCGGCATCTACTTCGACCACATATCCCACCACATAATGATGTTCGTGTTCGCGCTGTCGCGCGGACTGCCCTGGTACGCCGACGCCCAGCGCCGCCGTGTCTGGGACAAAGACGCCCGCCAGACGCCCTACGTGTATCTCGGAGAAGCGACCGCGCTCATCAACGGCGTCGGCGGAATAGGACACGAGACCGCGCGCATCTGCAACGAGCTGGGCATGGAGGTCATCGGCATCGAGCCGAGGCCCGAGTACGACCTCCCATACGTCGAGTTCCACCACCCGGACGAGCTCGACTCCGTACTTCCTCGCGCCGACTTCGTGATAACTACCGTCCCGCACACGCCCGAAACCGAGGGCATGTTCGACGCCGCCCGCTTCGCCCTCATGAAGCGCACCGCCTACTTCATCAACATAGGACGCGGAATGGTCTGCAAGATAGACGACCTCGCCGACGCCATAGAATCCGGCCAGATCGCAGGCGCCGGCCTCGACGTCTTCGAGCGAGAGCCGCTCCCGTCCGACCACAAGCTCTGGGGCCTCCCCAACGTCCTGATGACGCCCCACGTAGCCGTCCGCGACGCCGAAAACATCCCCGAACGCCGCTTCCGCATCATCCTCGAAAACGCCCGCCGCTTCCTGTCCGGCGACGAGCTAACCAACATAGTTGACAAGAGCCGCTGGTACTGACCGTGCCGGCGGTTGAGGTATGATAACCGCAATTCTAGGCGCCCCAACCCGCAGCGCAGGGTATAGACCACCCCAAGGAGCCACCAGCCATGAAAATCACCGCAGTAACCCCCGTACTCGTATCATCACCCACGCCGTTCGGCGCCCGCAACTACATGTTCGTCAAGGTAGAGACCGACGAAGGCATTACCGGTTGGGGCGAAGCCACCTCCGGCCCCCTCGCCGTCGCCGCCATGGTAGAGGAATTCGGCGCCCAGCTCATCGGCAAAGACCCCGGACGCATCGAGCAGCACTGGCAGACCCTCTACCACCACTTCCACGTCCGGGGCGGTGTCGTGCAGATGTCCGCCATCAGCGGCATCGAGATCGCGCTGTGGGACATCAAGGGCAAGGCCCTCGGCGCGCCCGTCTATGAGCTGCTCGGCGGCCCCATGCGCGACCGCATCTGGTGCTACGGACGCTGGGACGGCGCGACCCCCGAGGCAGCCGTCGAGCGCGCTCTCAGTTTCACCGAGCAGGGCATCACCGCGCTCAAGGGCGACCCCTTCGACCACCGCGGCCTGTTCATCCCCATCGAGGCGGAGCGCGGCGCGATAGCCAAGCTCGAAGCCGTCCGCGAAGCCGTAGGCGACGACGTAGAGTTGCTGGTGGAAGTGCATGGCCGCCTCGCGCCCTCCGACGCCATCCGCATCGGGAACGCCATGGAGCAGTACCGCCCGTTCGTGTACGAAGAACCCGTTCCGCCGCAGAACATAGACGCCCTCCAGCGCGTCGCTGAATCCGTCTCCATCCCCATCGCCACCGGCGAGCGACTGTACACCAAGTGGGACTACGCCGACCTGCTCAGCCGCCAGATAGTCGCCATGATCCAGCCCGACATCGTTCAGGGCGGCGGCATCCTCGAACTCAAGAAGATTGCCGCGATGGCCGAGGCGCATTACGTCGGATTCCAGCCGCACAACCCATACGGTCCGCTCTGCACCATCGCCTCCCTGCATCTTGACGCTTGCGTGCCCAACTTCATGATCCAGGAAGGCGGCATCCACCCGTGGTTCCAGGACGTCTGTTTCGATAACTTCCCGAAGCAGAAGGACGGCTTCCTGCCGCTGCCGCAAGGTCCAGGACTCGGCGTCGAAGTGGACGAAAGCTGGGTAGCCGCCAACCCCTGGCGCGATGATGCCGCTGTCTGGCGCGCCGGCGACGGCTCCATAGCCTCCCGCCAAGACACCAACTGGTCATAGCCCTGCTGAGGTGCGACGGTAGGGAGACGTAGGGGCATTCCACGTGGTCGCCCTGTAAGGACCTTCCATACATACACACCCAAAGGCGCGTAGTCGCAACAGATTCCAATTCATCCCTCTGCGTCTCTGCGCCTCTGCGTTAAAATCCCTCTGCGCCTTTGCATCTTTGCGCCTTTGCGTTAAAATCCGACCGCAGGCCAAGACCGAACGGCGCCACGACCCGGCGAGACCACAGGAACTTCCCATGCCATACCCACCCCATATCTTCGCCGACAATCCCCTCGACCGCGGAGACGTCCAGCGCCGCGACCCCCAGTGGCTCGCAGACGCCGCCGAGAATCCCGACACCCGCGTCCTGGTGATGCCCGAGCTCGACGTGCCGATTACGGACGGCCACCAACCCGCGCTGAACTGGCTCAGCCCGCGCGACGTTCGCTGGTTCGGCGTGGGTGGCGAATCCGTCTTCCTCGGATTGCTCAAAGGTGTCGCGCACTTCGCCGTACACGTCCCGGCGACCAGCGGCGCCGCCGCGATGCTGCGGAACGACGACACGCTGCGCTTCATGGACGCGCGCTCAGCCGCCCCCATCGTCAGCGGCCGCGAGTCCGGCATCATCGCCCAGGCGCGCGCCCAGCTAGACTGGCACAACCGGCACGGCTACTGCTCCGTCTGCGGCGATCGAACCAGCATGGGGCGCGGCGGACACGTCCGCAAGTGTAACGACGGATGCGGCGCCGAGCACTTCCCGCGCACCGACCCGGTAGCCATCATGCTGGTTCACGACGGCGACCGCTGCCTGCTCGGCCAGTCTCGCGGACGCCTGGTGCGTATGCGAATGTACTCCGCCCTCGCCGGCTTCATAGACCAGGGCGAGGCGATAGAGGAAGCCGTAGCCCGCGAGGTGCGAGAAGAAGCCGGCATCGAAGTCAAGAACGTCCGCTACCACTCATCCCAGCCTTGGCCTTTCCCATCGTCGTTGATGATAGGCTGCCACGCCGAAGCCGCCACCACCGACATACACATAGACGCCGAAGAAATGACCGACGTCCAGTGGTTCGACCGCCAAATAGTCATAGACGCCCTAGAAGGCCGCAGCCAACACCTAGCCGTCCCCCAACCCCTCGCCATAGCCCACCACCTAGTAAAGACCTGGGCATACGACCAACTCTGACCCCAAGCCGAGGCGACAAAATGACATCACCCCCCAACTTCGGCTGGACAGACTTCTACATGGAGTTCGCCGATAAGCTCCTCGCACACAAGAATGATCGCGCCGAACTGTTCAAGAAGACCAGAAAGGCGGTGCGTAATGTCATGGAACAGGAAGAGTGCTATCTGGACAGAAGCCACGGTGGTAATCTCACAGAGATCTGCCCGTTCTCAGTCATGGGAACGTTCAACAGGAGAATATCAGACACCAATCGCAAGAAAATCGCCGACGAGATTGGAGAATTCCTGGGCGTTAGTGGACGAGCTCCGGATTCGTTTGACGGCATACCGATTCTGAATCCCATGGCCTCGGTAGTGTTCCATGATGTAGCTGACATCGTTCCTTTGTGGCAAGTATTTGAAGATGCGATTCGACTGGCAGACTCCAATAACCAGGATGCCAGGCAGTCTTTCTTGAAATCTTACGACCGAACGTTCATGGCATCTGGTATAGGGAGCAAATTAACAATTGGCTTCTTCTGGATTCGTCCCCACGATTTCTTGCCGTTGGATAGCAGATCAAGGAATTATGTCTCCAGCATATTAGGGCTTCCTTATGTCTCAGATAGACCTACGGGACCTCAATATCTTGAACTCTTGAACTCGCTGAATGAGCGATTCATCAAGTCCGTTTTTCCAGTTCACTCATTCCAAGAACTCTCTTGGAAGGCATATGAACTGCCTGAACCACCGACTACTTCTATATGGCAAGTACGGGCGCAGGCATCTGACGGAAGTGCTGAAGATGTCGCGTTGAATCAAGGCTTGGCGATTGTTCACTGGGGAGTCCCAGACTTGACGGACGTAGCTGACCTAGATGGCATCAAAGACAGAGTCCGACATGCGCTACCAGATAATTCACCACAAAGTATAGGAAGCATAGCAAGTCAACTCTCTTCGTTCCTGTGGAGTATGAACGAGGGCGACATTGTAGTCACCCCGCTAAGCACTCGCTCGGATCGCGTCGCGCTGGGGCGTATAGCCGGCCAATACGCCTTCCAGCAGATAGGCGCTGGACAATACCACACGCGCCCCGTTGACTGGGTCCGTCAAGATGTCCCCACATCCGACTTTGATGGCATTCAGTTTGACCGTAGGACGGTATTTCACATACAGGACGAGGAAGCCAAACAACGAATACTCGCATTGCTGGAAGATACCCCGCCTCCACCGCCTCCACCGACCCCCGACTACACACTCGATGACATCCTCCAAGACGGCTGCTTCTTAGAAGAACCCAAGCTCAAAACCATCCTGTCCCGCCTCCAATCAAAGAAGAACCTAATCCTCCAAGGCCCGCCCGGCACCGGCAAAACATGGCTCGCCCGACGCCTCGCCTACGCCCTAATTGGAGAGGAGGACGACACCCGCGTCCGACGCCTTCAGTTCCACCCCAACCTCTCATACGAGGACTTCATTCGCGGCTACCGCCCCAATCCCGACGGCAAGCTCGACTTGGTTGACGGCCCGTTCCTCAAAGCCGTCAACGACGCCACCAACGACCCCGACAACAAATACGTAATCGTTATCGAGGAGATAAATCGAGGCAACCCCGCGCAGATATTCGGCGAGATGCTTACCCTGCTGGAATCCGACAAGCGCAAGCCCGAAGAAGCCCTCACGCTAGCGCACTCCCACCAAGCCGACGAGCGCGTCTATATCCCACCCAACCTGTATGTCATAGGAACCATGAACGTAGCCGACCGATCCATTGCCCTGGTTGACCTAGCCCTTAGACGCCGGTTTGCGTTTATTGATCTCGTCCCCGTGTTCGGCGACGTCTGGCGAAAATGGGTTCACAAGCAGTCAGACATTCCCCCCGAATTTCTGACAACCATAGAGAATCGCATCACGACGTTGAACGACAAGATAGCCGCCGACCCATCTCTCGGCCCGCAGTTCCAAATCGGCCACAGCTATCTAACCCCAACTGAAAGAATTGAAGACGCCACCGTGTGGTTCACCGACATCGTAGAGACCGAAATCGCCCCGCTCCTATCCGAGTACTGGTTCGACAACGCGACGGAAGCCGAAACCGCCAAGTCCGATCTGCTGGCAGGTTTGCCTTGACCACTTCCGACGCGCCACCCGTCCGTCTAGTCGGACGCATCCCAGTAAGAAACCTGTGGCTGCTGATGCTCTACGCATCCGAGTACCGCGAACTTCCCCAAGCCGTGATCGCCGGCGCCGAGGACAACCCCGACAACCTGCCTAAACTGCTCGCCGAACTGCTCACGCGGACCGTAGAACGTCGGATGCGCCGCAACCTCAGCCTCGGCTACCGGACGCGCCGAGCCGATTTGACTCGCGTTCGAGGACGCATAGACCTCCTCCGAACCGAACGCCGCCAGTTGCTACGGCGGGGTAGGGTAGCGTGCGTGTTCGACGAGTTGACCGTTGACACCCCATCCAACCGCTACGTCAAGGCCGCGCTGAACCTGCTGGGCAGAATCGTCAGCGACTCCGACTCCGAACTCGCCCATCGTTGCAGAAACGCTGTCGCCCGAATGGAGCGCACTGGCGTAACCGGCTCGCTCGCCACCCAAGACCGGCGCAGCCGCGAAACGTCCTTATCGCGTCTCGGCAGACTAGGCGCCGAAGACCGCCAGATGCTCGCAGCCGCCCGCCTAGTTTTAGACCTAGCCCTGCCCACAGAAGACCCGGATGATTCCCACCTGCCAACTCCAGATAGGGACGAGGTCTGGGCGCGGAAACTGTTCGAACGCGCAGTAGCCGGTTTCTATGACGTAGTACTCACCCCGCAAGGCTGGCGCGTAACCCCCGGACACCGCATCTACTGGCCTAGGGACCCAGAGGCGGAAAGCTCCCGCATCGCCAACATACTCCCATCCATGCAGACCGACATCGAGTTGGAGCGACTCGGCGCCGATAGGCAACCAGACATCCCGCGCCGCATCATCATAGACACAAAGTTCAACGAGATAATGACTTCAGGCCAATATGGGAATCAGAGGCTCCGCAGTAACTATATCTACCAGATCTATGCTTACCTCAGATCCCAAGAGAGCGATTCCGACCCCGACAGCCTCAACTCCACCGGCGTCCTACTTCACCCCTCAGTAGGATACGACCTAGACGAATACGCCGTGATACAGCGCCACAAAATCCGCTTCGCCACCGTTGACTTAGCCGCCGACACCCAAACCATCCGCCACCAACTACTTCACATCACCAAATAACTCTCTGCGTCCCCCTGCGATTCTCCGCGCCTCTGCGTTAAAATTACCGCGCGATGTACCCCCCATCTATCACCAACTCGGTGCCCGTGATGAACGACGCCTCGTCCGACGCCAGGAACAGCACTCCGTTCGCCACCTCTATCGTCTCGCCCGTCCGTCTCAGCGGAGTCTGCTGAATCTGCAACTCCCGGTCGGCGCTGTCTTTGATCATCGACGTCTTCATCGGCGGCATGAAGCCCGGGTGCACCGAGTTCGCGCGTATCCTGTCCGGCCCGTACCGCACTGCCGTCGCCTTCGTGAAGATGCGCACCGCGCCCTTCGACGCGTGGTACGCCGGGTGGCCGTACTCGCCCGCCACGAAACCCATGATCGACGAGATGTTCACTATCGCGCCACCGCCGGCCGCCTGCATCGCCGGTACCACCGCGCGAGTGCCAAGATAGACCCCGGTGGCGTTGACGTCCATGATTTTCGTCCAGCCGTCCAGGTCCAGTGGGTCCAGGTACGAGCCGCTGCTGATGCCAGCGTTATTTACGAGAATGTCTATCTTGCCGTACTTGTCGAGCGTCGCGTCCACCAGCGCCTGCCAGGACTCCACGCTCGTAACGTCGGTGTGAACGAAGATGGCGTCGCCGCCCGTATCCTCGATCTGGCGGGCGACCGCCTCCCCGTCGTCATCCGTAACGTCCGCCACCACCACTTTCGCGCCCTCGCGCGCGAACAGTCGCGCTTCCTCGGCGCCCATACCGCTCGCCGCGCCGGTAATGATCGCTACTTTCGATTCCAACCGCATCGCAAGCGCCTCCATCTACTCAATAGTTTCGAAGAGACGGCGCTTGGGCAAGAATCTCATACCCAACCACCCCCTTTGCGTCTCTGCGTCTCCGCGTTAAAATATCAGTGGGGCATGGGGGGCGTCAGCCGCCTACGAGCCTGTCTATGCTGATCGAGCGTGCGCGGCGAGTATATCGCACCCGCAGACGTTCTCCAACGCTCAGCATTCCGTAAGTCGCCTCGTCCACCATCAGCCACGCGCCGCTGACCCGAATGACATTCTCGCCATCCGCCGTTATCTTCTTTGCCGTCAGCTCGCCTTCACAGGTGTAATAGGGAGGAATCGCGTCCGTCAACGACCATGCCCAGTTCGCCACCGCGCACACGATGGCCTTCAACTGATTAGGCTTGGGGATGGCTTGACTTCTGAACACGCTAGGCGTCTCCGGTTCATTTTCCGACCAATTTTGTGTGGGCGTCGTTAGAATATGATAACCCTCCAGCCGCCGCCGCGCAACCGCCCTGAATCACACCCCTGTCGCGTTAGCCCAACCCTAATAAATCCTCTGCGCCCCTCTGCGCCTCTGCGTTAAAATCAACCCATCGCGTGAGCAGCCGCCCCCGCGCCAGCGATCTTGCCGAACACCGACCCGGCCATCAGCCCCGATCCGCCCGGGTAGTTGTGATAGAACAGCCCGCCCACGAGCTCGCCCGCGGCGTACAGACCCGGGATCGGCGCGTCCTCCGTATCCAGCACGCGCCCTTCCTGGTCTATCCTCAGGCCGCCGAAGGTGAAGGTGATGCCGCACGTAACGGCGAATCCCAGGTATGGCGGCTCGTCTATCGGCAGCGCCCAGTTGCTCTTAGGAGGCTCGACGCCCGCCGTGCGCTTGCCGTCCAGCGCCGTCGGGTTGTACTCGCCCGGCTGCACGGCGTCGTTGAACTGGCGCACCGTCTGAACCAAGCCCTCGCGGTCTATGCCCAGCCCGTCCGCCAGCGCCTCTATGCTGTTCGCCTCCACCTTGGACACCTGCGGTATGTCGTACTCGTCCCGCAGCAGATGCTTGGTCTTCTGGTCGAATATCTGGAACGCCGCCCGCTGCGGTTGGAACAGAATCTCCCTGCCGTACTTGGCGTAGGTGTAGTTGCGGAAGTCCGCGCCCTCGTCCACGAAGCGGTTGCCCTCGACGTTGACGATGATGCCGAACGGGTACGAGTGCTTTTGGAACAGGTCCGCGATGTTGCGGTCTCCCGTCGGCGGCGCGTTCAGGTCCCACGCCACCGCGTGGCAGCCCGACCAGTGGCCGAACGACTGCGCCCCCGCGTCCAGCGCCATGCGAATCCCGTCGCCGGTGTTGAACTGCGTGCCGCGCACCTTCGCCAGTTCCCAGCCCGGCCCCAGGTACCGGGTCCGCATCTCAGCGTTCGCCTCGAATCCGCCGCACGCCAGCGCGACCGCGCCGCACTCGATGTCCCTGAACCCGTCCGAGTCCCTAATCGTGATGCCCGTAACCGCGCCTTTCCGGTCCGTGATCAGCGCCGTCGCCTTCGTGCCGTACAGGATGTCTCCGCCCTTGCTCTCCACTAGCTCGAACTGCGAGTCCGACAGCCCCTTGCCCGCGCCCACCGCCTCCACGATCAGTCCGCCCCAGAAGCGCAGCTTGCCTTCGTGCCTAAACGCCTGCCTGCCGTATGCCAGAATCCACGGCACGCCCTGCTCCTTCAGCCAAGCCATCGTCGGGAGCGACTGCGAAACGAGCGTCTCCACCATCTGCGGGTCCGACAGCCCTTCCGTAACGCGCATCACGTCCTCATAGAAAGCGTCCTGCGTGTACGAACCCACGTCAATGCCCAACTTCTCATCCTCCGACATATCCGGCAGCAGCGGCACGAGGTCCTCTATCCCGTCGTAGGCGAACCGGAACAGCCCCCCGGTGAAGTACGAGTTGCCCCCGCGCAGATACTCAGGCGCCTTCTCCAGAACCAGCGCCGACGCTCCCCGCTCGATAGCCGCCAGCACCGCGCTCAGCGCGGCGTTGCCGCCTCCAACCACAACCACGTCGTACCTCTTCCCAGAATTTTCGGAACTCACGTCAGCCTCCCCCAAGTCCGGATTATATTCGGGTTCATGCGCCTACTCGAGACACCCGAAAAAGTACAGTACCCGCGCCGCCCCTGTAAAGCGGCGACCCCTAACCCCAGATTCAATTCTCTGCGTCCCTCCGCGCTCTCTGCGCCTCTGCGTTAAAACCTCCCCTTTGCGCTTTCGCCTCTTCGTGCCTTTGGTTAAAATACCCATCCGAGCGTCCATTGACTTCCAGACACTATCTTTGGTATCCCCTACACGCGCATATTATGGTAGATTATCCTCATTCCAATGAGGTGAAAGTTGACTGATGGCCGGAGCGCGCGCCTATCAACACGATCTCAGATGCCCGCACTGCGGTTCCAACTGGCTTCCGAAGGCGGGGCTGTCCAGAGGCAAGCAGACCTACCGATGCGGTGATTGCGCCTATCGCTTCACTCCGGACGGCAACCGCAGCTACTACTCCGCCCGGACCATAGATAGGGCAATGGACATGTACGCTGAGGGCGGTTCCATAGCCGCCATATCGAGGGTGATGGGCATAAAGCCTGTCACCGTCGCCTCTTGGGTCAAAAAAAGGGGCGCCAGTGCATGAGGATATTGGATATGGAGCGGGCGGAGAGGTCTGTCGGGGGCGGTCTGCCCGCGTCTGTGCGTCGGATAAGGGGGATTGGGCAAGGCCGCTCGCCCGCGGCGGTGATCTCCTTCGACGAGATGTGGACCTACCTGAACGCGAGGTCGGGCGAGGGCAGGAACTCGGTCTTCGTCTGGACCGCCATTGTAGAGGAGGCCGACGGCAGCCGCTGGGCCGACTATGAAGTCGGCGGTCGTGATGTCGAGACATTCATGAGGTTGTACCGGCGACTCCCAGGCGCGGCCCTGTACCGATCCGATGACTACTCTGTGTACGCCTCCTGCTTGCCGTCGGAGCGACACGTTGCGGGCAAGGGCGGAGCGGTGAACCGCAACGAGGGGCTGCACTCCAAGTTGCGCGGCAAGTTGAACCGTCTGATACGCAGGACCAAGGGATACTCCAAGAGCCTCTCTATGCTGTCGTTGTCGCTTGCAATGGTCTGGGTTCGGGAGGGTCTCATGGAATATATGCGCGTGTAGGGAATACCCTATCTTTGTTATATTGCAAACATGTCAAACATAACAGAACGAGCCTCCATCCCCCCAACCCTACAAGCCATCCGAGCCAAGTTGGACCTCACCCAGCAACAGCTTGCCGATCGGCTTGGAGTTTCGGTCGTAACCGTCAATCGCTGGGAAGGTGGCGGCGCCATGCCCCAGAGGGCGGCGCGCACCGCCATCGCCGCCCTTGCCGCCGAAGCCGGAATAGACATATCGGGGCCGGATGCCGACGCGACCGAGTCTGCCGTCCGCGTTACCCGCCGACGCACCAGGCGGCCACAGGCTACCGCCCCATCTACAAAGCCCATGGAGCAGATGCTTTGGGACGCGGCTTGCTCGATTCGCGGCGCGCAGGACGCCGCCAAGTTCAAGGACTACCTGCTGCCCCTCCTGTTCCTCAAGCGACTCTCCGACGTGTTCGACGACGAGATAGAACGGCTGGCGCAGAAATTTGGAGACGAAGCCCTCGCCCGCGAAATATCAGAAGACGACCACAGCCTTCTTCGCTTCTACCTGCCGCCCGAAGCCCGATGGGACGTCATCAGCGGACGCGATCCCCACGATTGGACAACCGATTCTCAGGACCGCGCCGACCGACCCCGCGACATCGGCGAGACGCTAACCCGCGCCGTCCGCGCCGTCGTCAGACACAACTCCTCTCTCTCCGGTGTCATAGACCTGGTGGACTTCGCGGCCGAGCGCAACGGCGTGCGCGACATAAACCCCGCGCGGCTCGCTGCCGTAGTCGAAACCTTCTCAGACCCGCGATACCGGCTCGGTCTGGCCGACGTGCAGCCCGATTTCCTGGGTCGCGCCTACGAATACCTGCTCCGCAAGTTTGCCGAAGGCTCCGGCCAGAGCGCCGGCGAGTTTTTCACCCCCACCGAAGTGGGCTTCCTCATGGCGCGCATCATGCGCCCCCGACCCGGCGAAACGTGCCACGACTACGCCTGCGGCTCCGCCGGCCTGCTCATAAAGCTCCAGCTGGTCGCCCGCGAAAACGACCCCACCAGCCGCGTCCCCCTCGAACTCGGCGGACAGGAGTTGCAGGCCGACAGCTACGCCGTCGCTCACATGAACGCCATCATTCACGACATGGACGTCCGCATAGAGCACGGCGACACCATGATAAACCCGAAATTCAAGAATGCCACAGGTGGCATCGCCGCTCACGACATCGTAGTCGCCAACCCCATGTGGAATCAGGACTTCAACCAAGACATCTTCGAAAACGACCCGTTCGACCGCTTCCGCGCCGCCGGAGGCGTAACCACCGGCAAGGGCGACTGGGCGTGGCTCCAGCACACCCTCGCCTGCCTCAACGAGCGTGGACGCGCCGCCGTAGTGCTGGACACCGGCGCCGTTACGCGCGGCTCCGGCAGCAAGAACGAGGACCGGGAGCGCAACATCCGCAAGTGGTTCGTAGAGCGCGACCTGATAGACGGAGTGGTACTTCTGCCGGACAACCTCTTCTACAACACCAGCGCGGCGGGCATAGTCGTAATTCTATCCAAGCGCAAGCCGGAGTCGCGCAAGGGCAAGATAACCCTAGTCAACGCCAGCCGCCGTGTGGGCAAGGGACGCCCCAAGAACTACATCCCCCAAGACGACATACGCCACGTCGCCGACGCCTTCCTCAGAGGCGAACCCACCGAAGGCGAAGTCGCCGTCATCACCCGCGAGCAGGCGGCTGACGCCGACTACAACCTAAGCCCCAGCAGGTGGGTAGGGCAGAGGGAGGCAGTTGAACAGCGACCAATTTCAGAGATAGTAGCCGAGATGCGACGCCTCGATGAAGATGCTCGCGAGATTGACGCGCGCTTGACGAAGATGCTTAGCGGTATGGGGGTGATGCAATGATCCCAGAAGGATGGGCTACCAAAGCTTTCCCCGAGGTCGCCGATTACAAAGCTGGCCGCACTCCTGCTCGAGCTAATACCATTTCAGTCTGAGCAGGCCGCATGACATGATGGTAGGCCATCGACCGCTTCGTCTATCCAGTCCCATCCGGCAATCGACCGCACTCGGGCAGGATCAGACTCCAGGCGGCGCAGGTATGCGTCCACCGCAGCCATCTTCTCCTCGACGCTCCCATAGACCTTGCCCTCGACCCAGCGACGCGCCTCCTCGAACACCCGCTCAGCGGGGTTGAGTTCCGGACTGTACGCCGGCTGTACCACCGTCGGCAGCGCCACCGCCTCAACAAGTCGACTGCGGTGTCCGCGCGCGCCGTCCCACACCAGCGCCTCCATATCGGTCCCACGCTTCAGGCCGTTGACCGCCGCCGCTATACGATCTGACTTCATCGAGTCTATCCAACTCCACAGCAACTTCCCGCGTCTCCCGTCCACCACACAGAACAGGTACATCCACTCGTACACCGTCTGAACCCGCTGGCGGACCTTCACCCCGCGACGACCCCACACCCTGCGAACCGTTCCCCGAAGTCCCACTCGCATCTCGTCGGCAAAGCCCAGCACCGTCTCCCGACTCACTCCCGCGCCGCGGAGCGCATCGCGGAGTCCCCCTTTTTCCACGATTCTTGCGCTCTGAGGTCTGCCTTCTCATGCAGTCCTCTCGGAACCCTTGGGGAACATCCCAGTCTCGCAAGCAGGCTGTACACGCTTCCGAGCCGAAAGCTCACTCCATACTCGGACTCTATCCAGTCTCTGACCTCGCCGCCCGTCCTGAACCGTCCGCTCCCAACCTCTTCGGTCAGTTCCCTCTCCTGCTCGGCGCTCAGAAATCGCGGCTGTCCCTTGCCCTTGTTCGTATGTGAAACAACCTCCTTCACTCCTCCGGTCCTGTACCACGACACCCACCTCTGGAGCGTCCGGTAGTGAATGTCCACCACTGACGCCACCTCGCCCATGCGTCGTCCGCTACGCAGCAGCCAAAGCGCGTGCAGTCTGGTGCGAAGCATGATGTCCCGCTCTGCTCGATATGCCGCCCTCAGCGCCTCGGGCGTGTCATTCGGGCGCCAGTCCACCCGGAACTGTCTTCCAGTCATACGATGCCCTCCAACTCGATGAGTTGGAATCAGCATAGACCAAGTACCAAACTACTGCCAGACCCCTTACGGCAGACTTACGCTGAAATGGTATAACTCCAACTACTGGAATGGGACTGATGATGGCGTACCTTGGCTATCGATCTCCGACATGACAGAATTCGACGTTGTTTCTGACACGAAGGAGAAAATCACCGAAGCGGCTTTCGATGAAGTCTTCAAAAACCAGAAAGTTTCGGCGGGAACTCTGCTTATGAGCTTCAAGCTCACAATAGGGCGGATCGCCACACTTGGAATCGACGCCTGCCATAATGAGGCGATAATCGCCATATATCCGCGCAAGGGGATTGATCAAAGGTATCTAGGATATTTTCTTTCACAGGTTGATTACGAAGCCCTTCAAGACCGACAAATCAAAGGAAACACGCTCAACCGAGACAAAATCAACCGTATCCAAGTCATGTTGCCTCCCTGCAAGGAACAGTCTGCGATAGCTGACGCTCTTGACCTTGTACGACAAGACATCGGTACCCAAGATCAGTTGGTTACATCGGCCCAAGCCCTCAAACGCGCCATGATGCACACCTTGTTTACTCGCGGGCTACGAGGCGAGCCCCAGAAGGATACCGAAATCGGGCCGATGCCGGAGAGTTGGGGGACTGGAGAACTTAGACAGTTTGCCGATGTAGTATCGACTAGAATGACATATTCTGAACTCAATAATCTACACCCATCAGTCTGCGGAGATAATGTGAGGGTACTTGGAATCAAAGTGGCTGATATGAATCTAATTGGCAACGAAGTGAAACTACATACCGCCACTCTAGATAAGTGGGTTGATCTAGAAACCGCGAAGCAGCGTTGCGCTCCACCTGAGACAATAATCTTCCCCAAGCGAGGAGCCGCGATTGCTACAAACAAAAAACGAATTTCGACCGAATGGACTGCCTTTGATCCAAATGTGATAGGTGTAGTAGCAGGACCTATGGTTGTTCAGGACTTTCTGTTCCAATGGTTTCAAATGTTTGATCTTCGTACGATTACTGATCTTGGACCAACCCCGCAACTTAACAAGAAAGACTTGCTACCGCTCAAAATTCCTATACCACCATCATATGAAGAGCAACAGAGAATCGTCGCCATCCTAGACGCCATAGACCGCAAAATAGACCTGCACCGGCGCAAGCGCGCCGTGTTGGAAGAACTGTTCAAAGTGCTGCTACACAAGTTAATGACCGGGGAGGTAAGGGTAGGGACATTAGTCCAGTCAAGACTTGCAAGATCAAGCACAGCAAGCCAGTAGGGAGTGAACTTTAGAAATGATAGTCATTGAGTCAAACGCGCTACTCACGATTGGCGCCACAATAGTCTCCATTATAGTGTCGTCAGTTGTTGCATGGTACTTTGCGCGTCGTCGGTATTTGCGAACGTCAAAGCCTGTTACCGACCAGGATGTCGATATGGAAAAAGTGAAGAACGAATTTCGGCTTGAATTCCTTGGACTCATAGGAATAGTAGCGATGTTACTGGTATTCTTGATTCCTATTGTTTTGGTGATAATGTTGGCTCCGAGATGAAGATTTCGTCTAGGATCCATCAGATGGCACTTTAGTGCTTGGTAGAGATTTGACTACAGTTACTATGAATCAACGAGGACGGAGTAGAAGACACGCGGCCCACTGCCTGCCTCGCCACGCCGGCGCATCAAGTGCTTTGGGAACGAGACCCAACCCTCCCATGCCCACCCCCACCTTCACAGAAGCATCCACCGTCCAATTCCCCATGGTGCGCCACGCCGCCGAAATCGGCTGGTCGCCCCTGTCGCCGGCGGACGCCCTAGCCTTGCGTGGCGGCGCCGACGGGATGCTGCTTCGATCCGTCCTAGAAAACGCCATCCGACGCTTCAACCGCTGGATGAGCGAAGACGCCATCCGCTCCGTAGTCGAAAACCTCCAAGCGCTCCCGCCCACAATCGAGGGCAACCGTCAAGCGCTGGCGTGGCTGCGCGGCGAACGCCAGTGGTACGACCCCGCCGAGGAACGCTACCGCCGGGTCGCCCTCATAGACTTCGACGACCCAGACGCCAACGTCCTTCACGTTACTTGGGAATGGCGCATCAAGCCCCCTGCCCGCAAAGCCAACCGCGCCGACGTGATGTTTCTGGTGAACGGCGTCCCCGTCGCCATAGTCGAACACAAGAATCCGAAGGACGCCGACGGCATAGAGCGAGGCGTCAACCAGCTTCGCCGGTACGAGACCGAGACGCCGGAGCTTATGGGCGCGGCGCAGCTATTCAACGTCACCCACCTGCTCGACTACTGGTACGGCGTAACCTGGAACCTCTCGCGCCGCTACATGGCGCGCTGGAAGGAGACGCCGGACGAAAGCTACCGCTCCGCCGTCCAGTCCTTCTTCGAGCCGACCGACTTCCTGCGTACCCTGCGCGACTGGATTATCTTCTACGTCGAAGACGGCGAGACTCGCAAGACCATTCTACGCCAACACCAGCGCCGAGCGGCCGACCTCATCGTAGAGCGGTGTGCCGAACCGTCCAAGCGGCGTGGCTTGGTCTGGCACACGCAAGGCTCCGGCAAAACATTCACGCTGCTCACCGCCGCCCGAATGATTCTGGAGGCTAAGGACCAGTACCGCAGCCCCACCGTCGTCGTAGTGGTGGACCGCTCGGAACTCGAAGGGCAACTCGAAGGCTGGGTCGAACGGCTGCTGGGCGAGATGCAGCAACAGGCCATCGCGGTATGGCGCGCCAACTCCAGGGCGGAGCTGCGCGAACTGCTGGCTACCGACAAGAGAGGGCTGATAATCTCGATGATCCACAAGTTCGAGGGCATCGAGAAAGACGCCAATCTCCGCGACAACATTTACGTCTTCATAGACGAGGCGCACCGCTCCGTAGCGCGCGAGCTAGGCACGTACCTGATGGCGGCGCTGCCCAACTCGACCATCGTCGGCTTCACCGGAACGCCCATTGCCCGCACCGAGCACGGCGAGGGAACGTTCAAGATATTCGGCGCGGACGACGCCGAGGGCTATCTGGACAAGTACTCCATAGCGGAGTCCATCGAAGACGAGACGACGCTTCCCATCCGACACATGATGGCGCCGAGCGAAATCACCGTGCCGGCGGGACAGCTGGACAGGGAATTCTTCGCACTGGCCGAGACGGAAGGCGTTTCCGACGTTGACGAGCTCAACCGTGTCCTGGACCGCGCCGTAGATCTGCGCGCCTTCCTGACGGCTGACGACCGCGTGGCGAAGGTCGCTGAGTTCGTCGCCGAGCACTACCGGGAGAACGTGCTGCCGCTCGGCTACAAGGCGCTGCTAGTAGGCGTCAACCGTGAAGCCTGCGCCAAGTACAAGCAAGCCCTAGACAAGCTGCTGCCGCCTGAGTGGAGCGCCTCGGTATACTCCGAAAACGCCAACGATGTCGTCGAAAGGCCCCTGGTGGCGCGGCTCCAACTATCCGAGGAGCGCGAGAAGGACGTCCGCCGCGCCTTCAAGCGGGTGGAAGAAGACCCCAAGATACTCATTGTTACAGACAAGTTGCTGACCGGCTACGACGCGCCGCCGCTCTACTGCATGTACCTAGACAAGCCGATGCGCGATCACGTGCTGCTTCAGGCGATCGCGCGCGTGAACCGTCCCTACGTGGACGCCGACGGCAACTCCAAGTCCATCGGCCTCGTCGTGGACTTCGTAGGTGTGCTGCGCGAACTGAAAAAGGCTCTGCGGTTCGACTCGTCCGACGTGAGCGGGGTCATCGAGGAGCTAGACCTGCTAACCCTCGACTTCCAAGAAAAGATAGCCAAGGCGGAGGCGAACTATCTGGACTATGCCCCAGACTATGCTGATAAGGGCGAAATCGCGGAGACGCCGACGCCCTATGACGCCGGAGAGAGCGAGGATGAGCGGCTGGAACGGGCGGTGTACACGCGCTTCCTCGATCCAGAAGTTCGCAAGAGGTTCTTCTCCGACTACAAGGAGATAGAGGCGCTCTGGGAGATACTGTCCCCGTCCGCCGAACTGCGCGACCACATAGACACGTTCAAACGCCTCGTCCATCTATACGCCGTCGTCCGCAACGCCTACGCCGACCGTCCCGACTACGCGGCTGATCTGGCGCGCAAGACACAACGACTGGTGGAAGAGTCGGCTGCGATGTACGGACTCGGCAACCTGACCAAATCCGTCACCTTTGACCTTCGCACTCTCTCCGCCCTGCGGAAACAGCAAGGTCCGGACGAGGTCAAGGTGTTCAATCTGGTGCGCGGCTTTCAGGAGGAGCGCGAGCGAGATTTGCAGCCGGTGCTGCGTCCCCTAAAAGAACGCGCCGAGTCCGTGCTGAAGGGGCTGGAGGAGCGAACCACGACCGGACTCGCGGCGATGGATATGCTGGAAGCCCTCGCCAAGGAGAAGGAGGCTGCCATCGCCGCCGCGAAAGACAGCCCGCTGCCGTCCAGGGCGTTCAGTGTGTACTGGACGCTGAAGGACGACCCCGCGCTGGAAGCCGCCGGGGTCAACGCCAATCGGTTCGCGGAAGAGGCGCAGTCCTTCGTGAGTAGTTTCCCAAACGCCGCCGTCAACGCAGACGAGCAACGGCTGCTGAGGATTAATCTATACGCCTCGCTGCTGACAGTCGAAAGCGACGAACGCATCCGGATCGTAGAGCAGACCATGGCGATACTGCTGGGCGGAGATGCCGATGCGGATCAATGACGACAAGTACGCGGAACTGCGCGAACGGGTAGGGTATTGGGCAGACCGTCTCCATGTCGCCGCGCCCCGCGTCCACGTCCGTGACATGACGCGCAAGTGGGGGTCATGCTCCACCGCGGGGACCATCACGCTTGCAACCGATCTAATCCACCGGGAAGCCGGGTTTCAGGACTTCGTAATCGCCCACGAACTGCTTCACATGCGCGTGCCAAATCACGGCAAGCTCTTCAAAGCCCTTCTAACAGCCCACGTCCCGGACTGGAAAGACCACGACGTATCGAAGTAGCGCCCTAAATCCTCCGCATCTCTGTGTTCCTCCGCGCCCCTGCGTTAAATCTCTTTGCATCTTTGCGCCTTTGCGTTAAAATCTTCCCATGCAGCTCCCCCGCATCCTGCTCATCGCAGCCATCATCCTCTCCGCCCTGTGCGCGTCCGCCTGCGCTCGCGAGGAGCCCGACCCCGTTCTGATCTTCGCCGCCGCCAGCGTCGAGGAGCCGCTAACCGAACTCGCCGAGCTCTACGAAGAAAAAAGCGGCGTAGCCATAGACCTCAGCTTCGGCGGCTCCAACGCCCTCGCGCGGCAGATCGCCGCCGGCGCGCCCGCCGACGCGCTCTTCTCGGCCGGCCTCGCCCCCGTCGCGCTGCTGGCGTCTGAGAACCTCGCGCGCTCCGGCGACGACGCCCTGCTCGGCAACGAACTCGTAGTAGTCGTCCGCCCGGAAATCGGCGAGCTGGCGAACCTCGACGCCCTGCTCGACGACGACATCGGCCGCCTTGCGATCGTGGATCCTGAGCTAGGCCCGGCGGGGCGTTACGCTCATGAAGCGCTGGCGGCGGCGGGACTTTGGGACGCGCTGCTGCCCAAGATCGTACTGGCGCAGGACGTTCGCGCCGCGCTGGCATACGTCGAATCCGGCAGCGCCGACGCCGGCGTCGTATATCGCACCGATGCCACGACCTCGCCCGAGTTGACGGTAGCCTACGCCATACCTTCCGAGATGCATTCGCCTATCTCCTATCTCGGCGTCGCCATACGCGACGCGGTAAACTCAGAGGCGGCAGCCGACTTCCTGCGGTTCCTCGCCTCCGACGAGGCTTCCGAGGCGTTCCGCGACGCCGGCTTCAGCAGTCCGCGCTAGGATGCTTGACACCCTCCAGATAACTCTGCAAGTAGCCATCGTCGCCACGCTGATAGACGTGCCGCTCGCGCTGCTGCTCAGCTGGCTCGTCGTCAAGAAGCGGATACGGGGCGCGTTCTTGCTGGATATCCTGGCGTCGCTGCCGCTCGCGGTGCCGCCGGTGGTCGTAGGCTACGCGCTGCTGCTGCTCTTCGGACGCAACGGCCCGCTCGGACGGCTGCTCGACGCCGCGTTGGGATGGGAGGTCGTCTTTACCTGGTTCGCCGCCGCGCTGGCCGCCGCCATCGTGTCGTTCCCCCTCGCCGCGCGCGCGATCATGGTCGCCATGGAGGGCGTGGACGAGCGACTCGAACGCGCCGCGCGCAGCCTCGGCGCCGGCCCTGTCCGCGTCGCCTTCACCGTAACCCTGCCCCTCGCGTACCGTGGCATCCTCGCCGGCGCTCTGCTCGGATTCGTCCGCGCGGTCAGCGAGTTCGGCGCAACCATCGTAGTCGCCGGAAACATCCCCGGCAAGACGCAGACGCTGCCGCTCGCCATCTACCACAACGTCCAACTCGGACGAGACGACCATGCCCTAACCCTGGTCGCCATATCCATAGCCCTGGCCGTAGCGACCCTGGCCATCCACAACCTGCTCCTCGCAAGATCCAACAGATAACCCTCTGATCCCTCCACGCCTCTACATAAAAAACAGAATCCTCTGCGTTTCTCTGCGCCCTCCGCGTCTCCGCGTTAAAATCTCCCTTTGCGTCTTTGCCCCTTCGCGCCTTTGCGTTAAAATCTCCCCATGTCCCCCTTCATATCTTTCAACATACAAAAGCGATTCCCCAACTTCACGCAGGACTGCGCCGCCGAGTTTTCGAACGGCGCGACCGCCGTGTTCGGACCGTCCGGCAGTGGCAAGACGACGCTGCTCGATTCCATAGCCGGTATGACGTCGCCTGACGCCGGCCGGATCGTAGTTGGCGGCACACCCGTCTTCTCGACCAGCGAGCGCATAGACCTGCCCCCGGAGCGGCGGCGCTTCGGCTACGTCTTCCAGCGCGGCGCGCTGTTCCCCCACATGACCGTCCGGCAGAACGTGTTGTACGGCTACAAGCTCACGCCTCCCGGGTCGCGCCGGCTGGACCCCGATAACGTCTGCGCGCTGCTCGGCGTCGAGCGGCTGATGGACCGGCGCGTTACCAACCTGTCCGGTGGCGAGCGCCAGCGCGTCGCGTTGGCGCGAGCGCTCGCCAGTTCGCCGCGTCTGCTGCTGCTCGACGAACCGGTGGCGTCGCTCGACGCCGCGAGCCGCGCGACCATCATTACCTACCTGAAGCGGGTGTCGGATCGGCTGCATACGCCTATGGTGTTCGTGTCGCACTCCCTGTCCGAGGTCATGGCGCTGGCGCCTTATACTCTCGCGCTCCGCGACGGCAGGGCAGTGGCGTATGGTCCCACCGCCGAGGTCATGGCGCATCCCGGCGTCGCCGCCTTTGCCGACTACTCGACGCTCGAAAACATCCTCGAAGCCCAGCTAACCGCATTCGACCCCACCGCCGGTACCTCGACCCTCCGCGTCGGCGACATCGAGCTGATAGGCCCCGCTACCGACCTCGCGCCCCCAATCTCTGCCGGTGACCGCGTTACCTTATCCATAAGGGCGGGAGACATCATCCTTAGTCTCGGAGCGCCGCCGATGATGAGCGCGCGCAACGCGATCCCCGCCACCATCCGAGACCTGCGCGACGCGGGCGGACGCGCCCTGGTGTACTTCGACATCGGCGCGAACCTCGTGGCCGAAGTAACCCCGGCGGCCGCCAACGAACTCAGGCTGCGTCCCGGATTGGAAGTCCACCTGGTCATCAAATCCAACAGCATCCTAATCTTTTGATACAATTAACCAATCAGGCGAAGACGACCCCACCTCAACCCTCCTTTGCGTCTTTGCAGCTTTGCGCCTTTGCGTTTAAACCTAAGAGGAGAACCCCTTGACCACCTTCCCGGACCGCTTGCACGCCGCATCCGTCGCCAACCGCAGTCTCGTGTGCATCGGCCTAGACCCGGATCCCGACCTGATGGCCATATCCGACGTCGCCGAGTTCAACGCGCGCATCGTGGACGCGACGCGCGACTTGGTCTGCGCTTACAAGCCCAACTTCCCGTTCTACGAGGCGTTGGGCATCGCCGGCCTTCGAGCGCTCGAACGGACCGTCGAACACATCCGCGCCGTCGCTCCGGACGTCGCGCTGATCGCCGATTGCAAACGTGGCGACATCGGCTCCACCAACCGCTTCTACGCTCGCGCGCTGTTCGAGACGTGGGGCTTCGACGCCGCCACAGTCAACGCGTGGGGCGGCGGCGATTCGATCGAGCCGTATCTCGAACACGCCGGACGCGGCGTCTTCGTATGGTGTCGCTCCTCTAACCCGGGCGCGGCCGAGTTCCAGGATATGCCGGCGCCGTTCGACGGCGGCGCGATTCCTCTGTACGAGTGGATGGCGGTCAAGGCCGCCGAATGGAACCGCGCTTCATCAAATGTCGGCAACGTCGGCGTCGTCGTCGGGGCGACCTACCCCGAAGAGCTCCGCGCAGTCCGCGCGCGTTGCGCCGATATGCCGATACTCATTCCGGGCATAGGCGCCCAGGGCGGAGACCTGGACGCCAGCCTCGAAAACGGCCTGGACGCCCGCCGACCGAACGTGCTTATCAGCTCCTCGCGCGGCATAACCTACGCCTCGCGCGACCCCTCGAACTTCGCCTCGGCCGCGCGCTCCGCCGCCTCGCGCCTGAGAGAAAAGATCAACGTCGCGCTCGAGCGGGAGGGCAGAGCATGGTAACCCAGTACGCCGTCGGCTGGATCGTCCGATTGCGCAAGCCCCACCCTTGCGGTGGCGCGGACTGGGAAGTGGTTCGCATCGGCGCCGACATCGGCCTGCGCTGCCTCACCTGCCGCAGACGTGTTCTGATGCCCCGATCCGCTCTCGACAGGCGCACGAAAACCGTCGTATCGCCAAAATCGCCCTAAGAAACCCTAAATTCGTTTCCTGAAAGTTGACACCCACACCCGCTAAACCTAGAATGGCAACCACTAACAGCCAAGTTATGGAAGGGGAAGGCAAATGCGGGAGATGTCTATCGACAGCATCCGTGTCAGCTTGACGAACTACCAGCGAGTGGTGATTCTCAAGGTCAAAGACTCTGATCGCTACTTGCCGATTTGGATAGGCGCGACAGAGGCCGACGCAATTGCGCTGAAGCTGCAGGACATGAACGTCCCGCGCCCGCTTACTCACGACCTGCTCGGCTCGGTCATCTCTTCGCTGGGCGCGCAAGTAAGCCACATCCTAGTCTCCGATTTAAGCGACGACACGTTCTACGCCAAGATCGTGCTCGAATTCGATGGCGGCCAGGTCGAGATAGACTCTCGCCCGTCCGACGCCATCGCCCTCGCGGTGCGCGCCAACGCCCCCATATTCGCCGAGGATGCCGTAATAGAAAAGGTCGGCGTGCGTATGGACGAAGAGTCCGCGCAGTCCGAATCCGAAGATGGCGATGAGCAGCGCGAGGTCAACGCAGACGAGCTGGAGCGGCTGTCCGCGTTCACCGACTTCATAGACAGCTTGGACCTTGATCTTGGCAACGGCGAAGAGGGCGCGACTCACAAACACTAGACCCATACCGCCCCAACCTAGCGCAGAGACGTAGAGAGCGCCTCAGCGCCTGAGAAATCCACATAGCCCTCGAACCCGGCGGTGATGGGCGGCTCTCATTTCTATCTCCAATTTTCCCGCTCCTCGAAAATCGCGTATGCAATTTTCTTCTGCGCCTCTGCGTAAAATCCGGCTAAACCGCCCCACATTCTCCTTGAAACTTTCGTTGACCGTCATTTTTCGATTGTGATATACTACACAAGCCTTCGAGGAGGCCCCCGATGCGAGGGCGGACGATAGCGTTGGCCATGCGCCTGATAGGTGTAGGCTGGTTCGTAGCCATGTGCATCGGCGGGGGCGCATTCGGAGGGCTGTTCTTGGATAGGCAGTTGAATACCGGCCCGCTGCTCACCTTGGTGGGCATGTGCGCCGGAATCGCAATCGCCGTCATCGGGATGTACAGGATGCTCATGGCTATACTGAACTCCCCGCGCGAGGAACAGCCGGACTAACGGGCGCAGCCGACGCGGGATACCGACCCGCGCGCGACGAGTAGGGGATGCGTAGTTTGAGTAAGTCCACACGGCTGCTCATACAGTTGGTGGCCCTTGTAGTCTTCGTGATAGCCATTCTCGGAGGCGCGTTGGGCGAAGCTTTCGGTTTCGGTTTTATCGGAGCGCCGCTGGCCACCATCGCGCTGCCCGCCGAACCCGTAATCGGCGGCTTCATACTCACCAACACGATGATCGCTACCTGGATAGCGCTCATCGTCCTCATCGCCATCGCGCTCAAGGTCCGCTCCGGCATGTCCGAAGTGCCCGGACGCTTCCAGGGCATGGTCGAAGTCTTCATCGAATTCTTCCTGGACCTCGCAGAGCGCGTCGCCGGACACGACAACGCCCGGCGGTTCTTCCCCCTCGTAATGACCATCTTCCTCTTCATCTTCGTAGCCAACTGGATCGGCATACTACCCGGATTCGGCACCATCGGCAGAGTCGAGACGGTAGAGGAAGTCGTTTACCACCACCACTGCTACGAGTACCACTACGACGCCAACGACACTCCCGAGCAGAGAGTCCAGAAGGCTAACGACTGCGCGCACCACACCAAGGTGCAAGTCTTCCAGGGCGACGGCGGGTTCAGCTTCCTGCCGTTCGGATCGGTCGGCGAGAGCGGAGTCGCCACCGCCGACGAGTGGGGACATTACGTCGCCGGCGCCGACGGCAAACCCGAATGGGTCAACGAGCAAGCCGAACCCGGCAAGCGCGCCGGCCTGCTGGTGCCGTTCTTCCGAAGCGCCAACACAGACATCAACACCACCTTGGCCGTAGCCATCGTGGCGATGGTTATGATCCACTTCTGGGGATTCAGCGCGCTTGGGTTCCGCGGACACGCCGGCAAGTTCATCAACCTGCGGCAAGGCCCCATGTGGATGTTCGTAGGACTGCTCGAACTCATCTCGGAATTCGCGCGCCTCATCAGCTTCACCTTCCGACTCTTCGGAAACATCTTCGCTGGCGAAGTGCTGCTGGCGGCGATGATATTCCTTCTGCCCCTTATCGGAATCGTCCCATTCTTGGGCTTGGAACTGTTCGTCGGCCTAATTCAGGCGTTCATCTTCTCGATGCTCACGCTGGTCTTCGCCGCGTCGGCCACCATAGCCCACGAGGGAGACCACTAGACGATACAGCCATCAATAACCCCCGAGCGCCCGGAACCGTCCGGCGCCGGCGGCAAGAGCGGTCAACACTCATCAACGACAAGGAGTGACGAATAATGGAAGGAGACATCCTGAATCTGGGCGCAGGCCTGGCCATCGGACTCGGAGCAGTCGGACCGGGCATCGGCATCGGACTATTGGCCGCCAAGGCGATGGAAGCGCTCGGACGCAACCCCGACGCCGCCGGCCCCATCCAGCAGAACATGATCTTGGCTATCGCCTTCACCGAGGCGATAGCGATCTACGCGCTCGTCGTCGCCATCATCATCAAGTTCGTCTAACCGCGTCCGACGTGAACGTCGTACCCCTCTCTCGCCGCGCGAGAGAGGACGAGGGGAAAGGACGAATCTCGACGATTCGCAGCCCCGCGCCACGCGAATAGAACTATCTACCGAAGAATGGCGGAAACAGGCGAGGTAATGGCATGGATGGTCTAGCAGCCATAGGAATAAACCTGCCGGGTCTGCTGACCCACTTGATCAGCTTCATCTTGCTCGTCACTGCGCTGACGATCCTCCTCTACAGGCCGGTCGTCAACGCCCTGGACAGACGCTCCGAGCGTATCAGAGAGAGCCTCGAAGCCTCCCAGCGCGCGCAGGAAGAGGCGGCGCGCTCTCAGGAAGAGATGCGCGACCAGCTGACGGCGGCCCGCGAGGAAGGCCAGCAGCTAATCGCCCAGGCGCGAGAGACGGCCGACAGATTCCGCGAAGAAGAACTCGCGAAGGCGCGAGAGGAGATAGCCGCCGAACGCGCTCGCGCCCAAGCCAACATCCAGCGCGAACGCGACGCCGCCATCGAAGACCTCCGCCGCGAGTTCGCCGGACTCGCCATCGTCGCAGCCGAGCGCGTCATCCGCCGCTCACTCGACGACGACGACCACAACGGCCTAATCGAACAGGTGCTGGACGAAGGCTCCCGCGCCCCGAGCAGAAACTAGACAGGGAAAGAAAATGCCCGCAGGCGCATCGGCCAGAAGATATGCCCAAGCCGTGTTCGAGATAGGCGCCGAAAGCGACACCCTCGAACAGTGGCTGGACGACCTCACGCTGCTGGCCGACTCCATTACCAACCGCGAGTTCTTGCAGACGCTTTCAGCGCCGCGAATCTCGCTCGCGCAGAAGGAACTGGTCATACGCGAGGCCCTAGGCGAATCGGTAGAGCCGCTCGCTCTCAACCTCATGTGCCTGTTGGCGAGCCGCGGTACGGTTGGAGTCCTGCCAGGTATAGCCGATAGCTTCCAGGATATGCTCGACGCTCACCAGGGAATAGAGCGCGCCGAAGTCGTCTCGGCCGTCGCGCTGTCCGACGAACAGCGCGACCAGGTAACGCAGATGCTGGCCGAGATGTCCGGCAACGACGTGCGTCTCACGACGCGAGTCGATCCTGAAATACTCGGCGGCTTGGTAATCCGCATCGGCGACCAGGTCATGGACGGCAGCGCGCGATCCCGCCTCCAGAACATGCGCCGCGAGCTCGCGCAGCGACGCTAACGACTTGGAACAAAAGACAAACAACTAGAGCTAGGAGTCCCGACATGGCGGTCAGAGGACAAGATATAGCCTCCGTAATCCGGAGCCAGATCGAAAACTGGGAGCAGCAGCTCGAAGCAGTCAACGAAGGCACCGTGATCGAGGTCGGCGACGGCGTCGCCCAGGTTCACGGCCTCTCAGGCGCCGCGTACACCGAGCTTCTCGAGTTCGAGGGCGGTGTCATGGGCATGGCCCTCAACTTGGAAGAAGACTCCGTAGGCTCCGTCATCATGGGAGACCCGCTCAGCGTAAAGGAAGGCTCCCGAGTTCGCAGCACCGGCAGAATCGTCGAAGTGCCGGTGGGCGACAGCCTGCTGACCCGCGTGGTCAGCGCGCTCGGCGAACCCATAGACGGCAAAGGACCGATAGAGACCTCCGAAACGCGGCCCGTCGAGGTCGTCGCGCCCGACGTCTCCACCCGCAAGTCCGTTGATACCCCCGTCCAGACCGGCATCAAGGCCATAGACGCCATGATTCCCATAGGACGCGGACAGCGCGAGCTTATCATCGGCGACCGCTCCACAGGCAAGTCCGCCATCGCGCTCGACACCATCATCAACCAGCGCGGCGGAGACCTCATCTGCATCTACGTCGCCATAGGCCAGAAGGCCAGCAAGGTTGCCCAAACCGTCGGCCTGCTCGACTCGCACGGCGCCATGGAGCATACCATCGTAGTCGCCGCTAACTCCGCAGACCCCGCGCCAATGCAGTACCTCGCCCCATACGCCGGCTGCGCCATGGCCGAGTATTTCATGGACCAGGGCAAAGACGCGCTCATCATCTACGACGACCTCTCCAAGCACGCTTGGGCGTACCGCGAGATGTCTCTGCTGCTGCGCCGACCTCCCGGACGTGAAGCCTACCCCGGAGACGTATTCTACCTGCACAGCCGGCTGCTCGAACGCGCCGCCAAGATGGACGACGAGCACGGCGGAGGATCCATCACCGCCCTGCCGATCATCGAGACGCAGGCGGGCGACGTGTCGGCCTACGTGCCGACCAACGTAATCTCGATCACCGACGGCCAGATATACCTCGAAACCGAGTTGTTCAACTCCGGCATTCGTCCCGCCGTCAACGCCGGCCTCTCCGTCTCCCGCGTCGGAAGCTCCGCGCAGACCCGCGCCATGCGCGCGGTCGCCGGAACCCTGCGCCTCGACCTCGCCCAGTACCGCGAGTTGGTAACGTTCGCGCAGTTCGGCACCGCCGACCTGGACCCGGCGACCCGCCGCCAGCTCGAACGCGGCCAGCGCGCCACCGAAGTGCTCAAGCAGGGCCAGAACGTCCCCTTGCCATTCGAAAAGCAAGTCGCCGTCCTGTATGGCCTCGTCAACGGCTTCCTCGACGACGTCGAAATAGAGCGTGTCACCAACTTCGAGGCCGCCTTCCACAGCTACATGGACGCCAACCACCCCGAACTGCTCACCACCATCAGAGACGAGCGGACCATCAGCGACGAAACCGGCGAATCCCTAAACGAAGCCATCCAAAACTTCAAAGACAGCGTTCCGTACTAGATCCAGCCACAACCCATTAGAATGCCTTCTCTGCCGGACAAAACAGCGAACCCACCGGTGATGGAAAGATGGTTGCAAGCGTAAGACAACTCCGCCGCCGCATCCGCAGCGTCGAGAACACCGCCAAGATTACAAACGCGATGTCCATGATCGCCGCGTCCAAGATGCGCCGCGCGCAGGAAGACGCGATCACCAGCCGTCCCTACTCGGACAGCCTTCACGAACTGCTGGCGGACCTCGCCGCCCAGCCCGTCGAAGACGAAGACAACATCCACCCACTTCTCGAATCCAGAGACATCAAAAAGGTGGAAGTAATCCTCATTACGCCCGACCGCGGGCTGACGGGCGGCCTCAACTCGAACATCAACCGCGCCGCGGGAATGTTCATTACGGACTACGGCGATGATGCCAGCCTCATATGCGTAGGGCGCAAGGGACGCGACTTCATGACGCGACGCGCCAACGTCCGCGCCGTCTTTACCGACATCGGAGACAGGCCCGTCATTACCGACATCACGCCCATAGCCAGACTCGCCATGGACCACTACTCCAACCGCGAGGTGGACGCGGTGTTCGTCGCCTATGCCAAGTTCGTCAACACCACGCTCCAGAACGCCGTCGTCGAACAGCTACTTCCGGTGCGGCCCGCGGAGCTGGCGTCCAACCAGCAGGTCGGCTACATCTACGAACCGCACCACCTTGCGGTGCTGGCGGATCTGCTGCCGCGCTACGTCGAAATGGAGATATATCACGCCCTGCTCGAAGGCATCGCCAGCGAGCAGTCCGCCCGCATGGTCGCCATGAGAAGCGCCACCGACAACGCCAACGCCATGGTCGAAGACCTCACGCTGGTAATGAACAAGGCGCGCCAGGAGTCCATCACGACCGAGCTCCTCGATATCATCGGCGGCGCGGCGGCCGTAGAAGCCTAAGTACAATCCCTTCCCCCTTGACGGGGGAAGGTTAGGATGGGGGTGAAGACCCCAACCTATACCAACAGCGAAAACGGAAGACAGCCCTGGCGCAGGGGAGAAGAAATGGCAGACGGAAGAATAACGCAGGTCATTGGAACAGTCGTGGACGTAGAGTTTCCGCCGGAATCCATGCCGTCCATATTCAACGCCCTCGAAACCGACATAGACGGCGAAAGGCTCGTCCTCGAAGTCGAACAGCATGTCGGCAACAGCTGGGCGCGCTGCCTTGCCCTTGGCCCCACTGAGGGTCTCAAGCGCGGCGTCCCGGTCGCGGACACCGGACAGCCCGTGGCCGTGCCGGTCGGCGACCCCACGCTCGGACGGCTGTTCAACTGCCTCGGCGAGACGCTGGACAATCTCGAAGAGGTTGACGACAGCGAGTCCTGGCCCATCCACCGCGAGCCGCCCAGCTTCGACGAGCAGGCCACCGAAGTCGAGATGCTCGAAACCGGCCTCAAGGTCATGGACCTCATCACCCCCTTCACCAGGGGCGGAAAGGTCGGCGCCTACGGCGGCGCCGGCGTCGGCAAGACCGTGGTCATCCAGGAGTTGATCCGCAACATCGGCGTCGAGCACGAAGGCGTCTCCGTCTTCGCCGGCGTCGGCGAACGCTCCCGCGAAGGCAACGACCTGTGGCACGAGATGCAGGAGTCCGGCGTTCTCAGCAATACTGTGCTGGTCTTCGGACAGATGAACGAGCCGCCCGGAATCCGAGCCCGCGTCGCCTTGACCGGCCTGACGATGGCCGAGTACTTCAAGGAAGAGCGCGGACAGGACGTGCTCATGTTCATCGACAACGTGTACCGCTACATTCTGGCGGGCATGGAAGTGTCCGCTCTGCTCGGCAGGATGCCCTCCGCCGTCGGATACCAGCCCACGCTGGCGACCGAGATGGGCGCGCTCGAAGAGCGCATCACGTCCTCCACCTCCGGTTCCATCACTTCCTTCCAGGCCATCTACGTACCTGCGGACGACTACACCGACCCGGGCATCGTAACCACGTTCGGACACCTCGACGCCGTCGTATCCCTCGACCGCGCCATCTCCGAGCAGGGCCTCTACCCGGCGGTGGATCCGCTGTCCAGCTTCTCCCGCATTCTAGAGCCAGCCATAGTCGGGCAGGAGCACTACGACGTCGCTCGAGGCGTGCAGCAGGTTCTCCAGCGCTACCGAGACCTCCAGGACATCATCGCCATTCTCGGAATCGAGGAGTTGTCCGAGGAAGACCGGCTTACGGTCGCCCGCGCGCGCAAGATCCAGCGCTTCCTTTCGCAGCCCATGTTCGTCGCCGAACAGTTCACCGGTCAGGAAGGGCGCTACGTCTCGATCCGAGACTCCGTGCGCGGCTTCCGCGAAATCCTCGACGGCCAGCACGACGATCTGCCTGAGCAGGCATTCTACATGGTAGGCCCCATCGAAGAGGCCGTAGAAAACGCCGAACGCATGCAGGCCGAAAACTAAGCGCCAAGCCCTAATGTCCCAATCCCTTCCCCCTTGACGGGGGAAGGTTAGGATGGGGGTGAATACTCCGCGACAACAGTGGAAAGGCAGGGCAGGGAACTCCCGACTCCTAACTCCTAATCAAGGAACCTCCCATGGCAGACATGAGACTGGAAATCGTAACCGCCGAGAGGGTGGTGTACTCAGAGGAAGTCAGCGCGCTCGTCGCCCCCGGCGGCGCGGGCGAGCTTGGCATCCTGCCCGGCCACGCGCCTTTGCTCACCACCCTTCGCCCAGGCGAAATCCGCGTAACGCGCGACGGCGAAGAGTCGTACATGGCGGTAAGCGGAGGCTTCATGGAAGTCATCGGCAACAAGGTAACGGTCCTTGCGGATACCGCGGAACACGCCGACGAGATAGACCTGGAACGCGCCGAGACCGCCCTCGCGCGCGCCGAGGAACGCGTAGCGTCCGCAGCCTCCGACCAAGATCTGGAACGCGCCCTCGCCTCCATGCGCCGCTCCACCGCTCGCCTGGGCGTAGCCCGCCGCCGCCGCGCCCGCCGCCCCCGGCCCAACCAACCGCAAGCCTAACCGAGTTTAAACGCAAAGGCGCAAAGACGCCAAGAATGTCGAATCATTCTCCCCGCGTCCCCGCGCATCCGCGTTAAGGTCCTACCCACACCCCCCCAATTATCCCCGTGGCGTCTTTGCCCCTTCGCGTTAAATTCTCCCTCTGCGCCCTCCGCGCCTCCGCGTTAAAATAAGACCAACCTACTTCAAGTAGTACGTCATACTCTGCAAAGACAGCACCGGGTCTATGTTCCGCACCACCACGCCCTTCGGCACGTATGGCGCCACGGGCGCATAGTTCAGAATCCCCCGAATCCCAGTCTCCACGAGCCGGTCGATCACCGACTGCGCCTGCGCCGCCGGCACGGCCACGATGCCGATAGACACGCCCATGTCATCCACAACTTCCGCCAGATCCCTCATCGGGCGCACAGCCAACTCGCCGACCGACGCCCCAACCTGCTCGTCTGAGCTGTCTAGCGCCGCGACAATCGTGAACCCTTCAGGCGCAAACCCGGTGTAGTTGATGATCGCGCGTCCCAGCCTGCCCACGCCAACCAGGCACGCGCGCCACTCGCCGTTCAGCCCCAGGATGTCTCGCAGTTCCTCCAGAAGGAACGAGATGCCGTAGCCGCGTCCCTGCTTGCCGAACCTGCCGAAGTAGCTCAAGTCCTTGCGTATCTGCGCCGGCGTCATCTGGAGCCGCTCCCCGAGCTGCTGCGAGCTAACCACCGATTGTCCCTCGCGCTGAAGCTGCGTCAACGCCCTCACATAGAGCGGGAGGCGCAGAATCACGACCTCCGGCGCCTCGCCTGTTTGCATAAGATTCATAAACGCTCCGGGCGCTCTCGACCAGTGGGGGCTTGTCTATAGTATAATATAGTCTCGCCGCCCAATTGTGAACCGCGTATCACACCACCGCACGGCAATCGCATCCTGTAAACTCCCCATTTCCCATTGGCGTCTTAGCGCAAAATTCCCTCTGCGCCTCTGCGTTAAACTCATCCATGCCGTTTGACACCGCAACCCCCCGATGCTAAGATTTGTGTGCTTTTTGGGGGTGGTTGAAATACCCTTTCCCAAGCCTGTTGACCAAATTAGCGCGCTTTCGTGGCAGCCCTCTGCCACCACTGGGAGGACGAAATATGACGGAACAGAAGGTCCAGCTCCATCGTGGCCTTCGCGAAGTGTACATAGACAGGACCAAGTCCAGCTTCATAGACGGCGGCATCGGCAAGCTGCTCTACCGCGGCTACGACATCCACGACCTCGCTGAGAAGTCCAACTTCGAAGAGACCGCGTACCTCGTGATGCATGGAGATCTGCCAAATCAAGCCCAATTGGACGCTTTCGACGCCCAGCTCAAGGCGGCGCGCTCCCTTCCCGGCGAGATTCTGGACGTAATTCGACTCACGCGCAACTCGCACCCGATGGACGTTCTCAGAACCGCTGTCTCCGCGCTCTCGGCATACGACGAAGAAACCGAAGACAACTCCGCAGAGGCGACGCTCCGCAAGGGCATCCGTCTCACCGCGCAGGCGCCGACCATCGTAGCCGCCCATGCGCGCATCCGCGAGGGCAAAGAAGCCCTGGAACCCAACCCTTCCCTCAGTCACGCCGCCAACTTCCTCTACATGCTCTTTGGCGAAGAGCCCGCCGAAGAGGACTCCAAGCTGATAGATAAGGACTTCGTTCTGCACGCCGAGCACGGCATCAACGCGTCCGCCTTCGGCGCGCGCGTAGCCGCATCTACTCAGGCAGACCTGCACTGCGCCGTAACCACCGGCATCTCCGTCCTCAAAGGCCCTTCGCACGGCGGCGCCGCCGAGGAAGTAATGAAGATGACCCAGGAGATCGGAACAGAGGAGAACGCCGAAAACTATGTCCGCGAAACCATTCGCGGCGGCGGCAGAATCATGGGCTTCGGACATCGCGTTTACAAGGCCGTAGATCCCCGCTCCTTACACCTCCAGGATGACGCCCGCGAACTCGGCGAACGCAAGGGCGAACCCAAGTGGTTCCAGATACTCCAGTCCGTCATAGAAGTCATGGAACCGTATCGGCGACGCGGCATCTACCAGAACGTGGATTTCTTCTCCGGCGCCATCTACTACCTGCTCGACATCCCCGACGACCTGTTCATCTCCATCTTCGCCATGGGCCGCGTGCCCGGCTGGACGGCGCAGGTTATCGAGCAGTTCGACAACAACATCCTGCTCAGGCCGCGCCTGCTCTACACGGGGCCGATGGACGTCCCATACGTGCCCATCGAAGAGCGAGGCTAACAACAGCCTCGGCAGCGTACGCAAGGAAGAAGGTTCGCATTGAGTGAAGAGTCCGTAGCAGCCTCCGATTGCATGCACCACTGGATGATAGATGAGCCGAACGGTCCGACCAGCAACGGCATCTGCAAGGTATGTGGAGCCACGAGGGAGTTCAAGAATTCCATTCAAGGCTCCGGCTGGGACCGTGACGGCAGGAGGCGCCGCGCCGCCCGCCAGCAGGGCGCATCCCGCTCCTGAGCGAGCCGTACCTAGATAAAACCCCCATCATCCCCTTGTAATCGAATGCAGGGGCGGGTCTATATCCCGCCCCTGCATCTCTACTGCGCCCTGCGGTAGAAACCCACAGGCAATGACCCCCGCCGAACGCCAGATACGCGCCCGAATCGCCGACAGCGGCGCGATCGCCTTCTCCGAGTTTATGCGGATCGCCCTTTACCATACGGGCGGATACTACCCCAACCGCAAACCCATAGGCTCCGGCGGAGACTACTTCACAAGCCCCGTCGCCCATCCCGCCTTCGGCGCTCTGATCTGCGTACAGCTGCGCCAAATGTGGCGGACGCTCGGCTGTCCGGCATCCTTCTGGGCAATCGAGTGTGGGGCAGGGGACGGAGCGCTGGCGAATGACATCATCGCCTACGCGCAGCGACAATTCCCAGAGTTCGCCCCTACCCTAAGATACGTAGCCATAGACCGAGCTCCCTCAACATATCCTCCCGAAAGCGGGAATCCAGAGCGCCGCTTCACCAACAGCCGCGATTCTCTGAACCCGTCTGGCAAGTTCGGGCAGGTTCAGTCCGACGCAATCCCCCTGCGCGACGCAACCGGCTGCATCCTGTCCAATGAGTTGCTGGACGCCTTTCCCGTCCACCGTTTCGAGATGGCCGGCGGACGCCCCCGCGAAATCCTCGTAACGCTCGACGCCAACGGCGACTTCGCCGAGCGTCTGTCCGAACCGACTACTCCGCTCATAGAGGAACGAATCGCCACCGCCGGGCGGACGCTGCCGGACGGCTTTCGAGGCGAAGTCAACCCCTCCATCGGCGCGTGGGTCGCATCCGCCTCAGCCGCCCTGAAACGCGGCTACGTCCTTACCATAGACTACGGATACGAGGCCGACGAACTATATTCCGACGCGCGCCGCCGCGGAACGCTCCAGACCTACTATCGCCATACCGACGCCTCCAGCCCCTACCAACGCATCGGACGCCAGGACATGACCGCTCATGCCGACTTCACCGCGCTCATCGAATCGGGACGCGACGCCGGTCTCCAACCCGTGTTCCTGACAACGCAGACCGAGTTCTTGCGCTCCCTGGGCATCGAGCGCATGGCGTCGGCCGTCCGCGACAGCGACATGAACCGCATAGACAAAACCGCCAACCTCAGAGACATGAGCCGCCTGATAGACCCCGGCGGACTGGGCAACTTCCGAGTCCTCGTCCAGCACAAAAACAGCGGGATAACCCATTCCAACGACCTAATCCCATCCCCAAGCCTAATCTCCAACCTACGCACCCCACCCCCAACCGAACAACGCATCCCACCCTCTCCACATTCTGTCTCCGCGCCTCTGCGTTAAAACTCCCTTGCATCTTCGCGCCTTTGCGCCTTTGCGTCAAAATCTTCCCTCTGCGTCTCTCTGCGTCCCCCGCGCCTCTGCGTTAAAAACTAAGACCGCTCCCTCGCCTCTACCTTCCGCGCCGTAACGATGAACCCCGTGTGCCCCACCATCCTGTGCGATGGGCGAACGCTGCGCCCGCTCACGTTCCACTGTCTCATCATGATCTCCATCGTCTCGATAGCGCCGAACGTCCGCGCCGTCCGCAGCGCCCGCGCCAGATCTTCCACCTGCGGCACAGTCGGAACGAATCCGAAGAACAGCCCGCCCTCCACCAGCCGCTCCGATGCGCGCGGGACGACGCGCCACGGCTCAGGCAGGTCAAGGACGACTCGATCCAGGTCATCCTCCTCGAAACCCTCGTACACATCGCCCAGCTTGATTTCGAGATTATCCCACCGCTCGAAGTACCGCGCGATGTTCTGCCGCGCCTGCGCGATCATGTCCTCCCGAACGTCGTAGGTGAACACCCGACCCGTCGGTCCGACGGCGCGCAGCAGCGTCATCGTAACAGCGCCCGACCCCGCGCCGGCCTCCAGCACGCGCGCGCCGGGGAATATGTCCGCGTAGATCAGCAGCGCCCCCAGATCTTTCGGGTACATAACGGTGGCGATGCGCGGCATTCGAAGCGTGAGCTCAGAAAGCGTAGGGCGCAGCGCCATCAGCCGGTGCCCTCGGCTTGTCATAACGTAGGAGCCATCCGGACGACCGATTATCTCAGACAGCGGCACGCTGCCCGTATGCGACTCGAACCTGCCGTCCGGATCCAGATGGATCATGTAGCTCCGCCCCCGACGGTCGAGAAGCTGCGCGTACTCCCCCTCGCGGAACGGACCGCGCCTGTTCAACTCCATCCCATTCCTCCCTGGAACACGCAAAGCGGGAGGAACCGCCCCGGACGACGCGCGCCCAACGCCCGTTCCTCCCGCTCCCAAATCTATTTCGATCCCAGAATCGCCGTTGCCCGTAGGGGCGTCCCTTGTGGGCGCCAATCCCGGTCAATCGCTTGGCTTGTTAATCCAGCTTCAGCGCCTCAGCCAGGATGTTGCGCGGATCAACGTCCCCCGCTGCGGAGTACGTCTGCTTGAACCGGATTACGCCTTCCTTGTCGATGATTACTATCGCCCTGAACGGCGCGCCAAGCTGATCGTTCAGAATCCCCAGGCTCTCGCAGACGCCGCCGTGCGGCCAGTAGTCAGCGAGAAGCGGGTAGGGGATCGAACCTAGCGACGCGGCGAACGCCGTCTGTGTCGGGCGGGAGTCGCAGCTTATGCCCAGAACCTGGGCTCCGGCCTCCTCGAACGATGCGTTGTGAATGCGCATCGAGGAGACCTGGTGCGTTCAACCACCTGTGAACGAGAAGATGTGGAACGACAGGATGACGTTCTTATCCCCCCGGTAGTCGCTCAGCGTAACCACCTCGCCCGTATGGGCGGGCAGCGTAAAGTCCGGCGCCATATCGCCTACTTCTGCCATGTATCCCTCCGTTTGTCTGCTCTAACTGCAACATTGAATGGGCTTCATCGCCCATCTAGGATATCTCGTCAATCTATGTGAACTACGGCCTCCACCGCAATTCCGGCCGTCGCGCCGCCCGCGCCTCGTCCAGCCGCGTGTTCGGCGTATTGTGCGGAGCCTCGTGTAGCAGATCCGGTTCTGTGGCGGCTTCCGTCGTAATCGCCTTCATTACCTCGATGAAGTAGTCCAGCGTCTCTTTGGACTCCGTTTCCGTCGGTTCGATCATCAGCGCCTCATCTACGATGAGCGGGAAGTACATCGTCGGCGGGTGGATGCCATAGTCTATCAGCCGCTTGGCGACGTCCATAGCCCGGATGCCGTGTTCTCGTCGCAAGTTCGATGCAGAGAACACCACCTCGTGCATACACGTCCGGTCGTAGGGCAGGTCGAACTCGCCGCGCAGCTCGCTCAGCACGTAGTTGGCGTTGATTACCGCGTCCTCGCTTATCTGCGGCACGCCCTCGCGCCCCAGCGTCGAGATGTACGCCCACGCCCGGACCAGCGCGCCGAAGTTGCCGTGGAACGCTCCCATTCTGCCTATGGACTTGCTCGGACGATCCAGACTGTACGCCGCCTCGCCGTCCCTGTCGCCGTCATCTCCTCCTGCGCTACGCCCGGCAACCGGCGTCGGCAGGTACTCGACCAGTCGAGGTCCCGCGATGACCGGCCCGGCGCCCGGTCCGCCGCCGCCGTGCGGCTGCGTGAACGTCTTGTGAAGGTTCGAGTGGATTACGTCGAATCCCAGGTCTCCGAACTTCACCCGCCCGACGATGGCGTTCAGGTTCGCGCCGTCGCCATAGACTATGCCGCCCGCGTCGCGCACGATGCGCGTAACCTCCAGGATATTGCGGTCGAACAGCCCCAGAGTGCTGGGCAGCGTGATCATCAGACCCGCCAACCGCTCGTCCACCGATTCGCGCAGATGGTCGAGGTCGGTGTTGCCGTCCGCGTCCGATGCCAGCGTAACCACCTCGAAGCCGGCCATGGCCGCCGACGCCGGGTTCGTGCCGTGCGCCGAGTCCGGGATCAGCACGTTCCGGCGCTCCGAGTCCCCGCGCTCCAGGTGATACGCCCGCGCCATCAGCATCCCGGCCAGCTCTCCGTCCGCGCCCGCCATCGGCGCCAGCGAACATCCCGCCATGCCGGTGATCTCGTTCAGATACTCCTGAAGCTCCCACAGCAGCCGGATGGCGCCCTGCGCCGTCTCCTCCGGCTGGAGCGGATGAATCTGAGAGAAGCCGGGCAGCGACGCGATCTCGTCGTTCAGCTTGGGGTTGTACTTCATGGTGCAGCTGCCCAGCGGGTAGAAGTTGTGATCGATGGAAAAGTTGAACTGGCTAATCTGCGAAAAGTACCGGACGATCTCCCCCTCCGACACCTCCGGCAGCGGCAGCTCGTCCCGCAGCATCGAAGCGTCCGGCAGCTCCGCCTCCGGCACGTCCATAGGCGGCAGCGTCGTGCCAACTCGCCCAGCGTGGCTGCGGTCCATCAGCAGCCGTCGCCGATCCAGTCCAAACCTGTCAAGCAGCGTAGTCATCTATACTATTCCCAATTCGTATCCATACTGGTCAAACCCATCTCGGTTGGACTTCTTAGCGCGTCTGCCAATCTCCGGTCTAGCGTACTGCTTATCGGTCAAGCGTGTGGCTTGCCAGCGCGCCAACCAGCTTGTCTATCTCATCCCGTGTATTCATCTCCGTAACGCACACCAGCATACCGTTCGGAACCTGCGCGCTCACGTCCAGCCCGCCGATGATTCCGTACTCCAGAAGCCGCTCGTTGATAGCGGACGGCGAGGTCGGACATTCCACTATGAACTCCTGGAAGAAAGTCCCGTCCATCGGCAGCGAGTAGCCCGGCAACTCCGCGATGAGCGACGCCGCATAGTGCGACTTGTGGTAGCAAAGCTCAGCCACGCGCCGCAGGCCGCGAGGCCCGAACGACGCGAGATAGATGGTGGACATCAGCGCGATCAGCGCAACGGCTGTGCAAATGTTGGACGTCGCCCGCTCGCGTCGGATGTGCTGCTCGCGCGTCTGCAGTGTCAGCACGTATGCCGTCTCGCCCCGCGTGTCCACCGTGCGCCCGACTATCCGACCCGGCATCTGGCGAATGTAGGCTTGCTTGCACGCGAACAGCCCAACGTAGGGGCCGCCGAAAGTCGTCGGAACCCCGATCGCCTGCCCCTCGCCGACCACAATGTCCGCGCCGTACTCGCCCGGCGCGCTGAACATGCCCAGCGATACCGGATCTACGCTCACTATCAGCAGCGCTCCCGCATCATGCGCCGCTTTGCCCACGCGCTCCACGTCCTCGATATAGCCGAAGAAATTGGGCTGTTGGACGATGACGCACGCCGTATCGTCCGAGATTGGCGCGTCGCCAGACTCGATATCCGACGCGCTCACCAAGTCCGCGCCTATGCCCGGCGCCTGCAAGTACGTGTCCAGAACCTGCCGATACAGCGGCGATACCGAGTCCAGAACCGCGACGCGCCCGCGACGCGTGATTCGCGCCGCCATCAGAGCCGCCTCCGCCAGCGCCGTCGAGCCGTCGTACATGCCCAGGTTGGCAACGTCCATGCCCGTAAGCTGGCATACCATAGTCTGGAACTCGAAAGCTGTCTGAAGGGTTCCCTGCGACACCTCCGGCTGGTAGGGCGTGTACGCGGTCATATACTCGCTGCGACTGGCGATCTGCCGCACCACCGCGGGGATGTGGTGGCGATACGAACCCGCGCCCAGGAAGCAGGCGTAGTCGCCCGGCGTTCGATTCAGCGACGCGAATTTCTGCGCGTAGCGGCCCAGCTCGAGCTCGTCTCGCGCCGCCGGCAGGTCGAGCGCGTCTATCAGATACCCCTCCGGTATGTCCGCGAAAAGCTCCGCTACCGAATCCACGCCAATGGCGTCCAGCATCGCCCGCCTGTCCGAATCCGTATTCGGCACATATGGAGACTGGAATCCGTCACTCGTCATCGCCAACTCCACTGTAACTGACAAGTCCCTTCACCTTGATGGGGGAAGGTTAGGATGGGGGTGAGAACCCCCGCCACCCACTAAACCGACACCACTTTCTAATGATCCGCCAAGAACGCCTCGTACTCGGCGGCGCTCAGCAGATTATCTACTTCCGACGAATCCGAAACTTCGACGCGGAGCATCCAGCCGTCTTCATACGGGCTGTCGTTCACAAGCTCAGGCGCGTCGGTCAGCGCGTCGTTGCGCTCGACCACCGTGCCGCTCACTGGGGAGTACAGATCCGATACCGCCTTGACCGACTCGATCTCGCCCATCTTCTCGAACTGGCCGACCTCATCGCCCACGTCCGGCAGTTCCACGAACACCACGTCTCCAAGCTCATCTTGGGCGAAGTGCGTGATTCCTACGAGAGCCACCCCATCGTCGCCTACTCTAAGCCACTCGTGCTCGCGCGAATACTTCAGGTTCTCCGGATTCATAGTCAACGCGCTCCTTATCAGTTCGAAGACGAATCGAACCCCTCAAAAAACACAGGCTCAAGCGCGACCGCCGCTGTGGCGCCGCCGCCGTAGAAGGGCAGATCGACAACTTCGGCCTCTACCTTGCGTCCCCGCGCGTCAATCGCTATCCGCGTTCCAACCGCCGAGTACGCGATGGGAAGATAGCCCATACCTATATTCGAGTCAAGCGTTGGCGAAGGGCCGCCCGACGTTACGCGACCAATCATCTGGTCTCCGTCCAATATATCATGCCCCGCGCGTGGAATGCCCCGACCAACCATCTTGAACCCGACTATCTTGCGCGACACGCCTTCATCGCGTATGCGCCGCAGCGCCGGCCCCGCCGCATAGCCGTCGCGGTCCGGTTCCACGAACCTTCCCAGCCCAGCCTCATAGGGATTCACCGACCGGTCTATATCGTTGCCGTGCAGCATAAGGCCGGCTTCTAGGCGCAACACGTCTCGCGCCGCCAGCCCGCACGCCGCCGCCCCAATCTCCATCAGCGTCATCCACAGCCGAGCCGCGTCCTCGCTTGGGATCATCGCCTCGAAGCCGTCCTCGCCCGTGTAACCCGTCCTCGCGATTAGCCCGTCGCTGCCAACCACCTTCGCGCGAACCGCCCTGAACGGACGCACCTTGGAAAGATCGCGCTCCGTCAGCCGTTGAAGCGCGGCCTCCGCGTTTGGCCCTTGGCAGGCGATCATCGCTATCTGTTCAGTAACGTTGACCACGTTTGCATCGGCGTCCATTCGTTCGGCCAACTCCGCCAGCCGCTTGATCACCACGTCAGTATTCGACGCGTTCGGAATCAGCAAGAACCGAGACGACCCGCGCCTGTAAACGATGCAGTCGTCAATGATGCCGCCATCGTCATCGCAGATGACGTTGTATCGGGCGCGTCCCAGACGCAGCCCCGCAACGTCCACGCTCAGCGTCGCGCTCAGCAGCGCCGCCGCGTCCGCGCCCGACACGTTCAGCCGCCCCATGTGCGAAACGTCGAACAGCCCCACACTAGACCGGACAGCTCGAGCCTCCGACAGGATGCTGCCGTACCGAACCGGCATCTCCCATCCGCCAAACGGCACGAACCGCCCGCCGAGCCGGGCGTGGACGTCGTACAGAGGGGTGCGCCGAAGTGTAGAACCATCGTTAGCCATACTTTAGTTACACCTGCCTCAGCCTAGGATCTACGCGACCCCTCAGCCACTCGCCCGGGAAGTTCAAAGACATTGCCATCAGAAATATAGTAACGCCTGAATACACGGAAATCCACCACGCTTCGTAGATGAAATCTCGTTCGTCCGCGATCATCGAACCAACCGTCGGAGCATGTCACATACGTCGGCAAGTCTAAAATTCACCTAATTCACCAAGATACGTTACCCAACTATCCCTCTGCCCCTCCACGCGCCTGCGCTAAACATAAGGTAAGACGCGCCCAAATCTGCTACAATGATAGACGACGCCCGCCCGCGCTAGCGCGCGCAGCATTTGGGAGGATGGACGAGGAACCGATGCGAAAGACCCTCATCTACCTACTCATCACCGTGGCGCTGGTTGCCATCGCCATAAACATATTCTCCGTCAACGTCGGACGCGATCAGCAGATTCCCATAAACGAAGTGGTATCCATGACCGCCAGCGGCGACGTCCGCACCATAGAGATACAGGGAGACTCCCTGACGCTCACCACCACGTCCGGCGAGACGCTCACCTCACGCAAAGAGTCCGATTCCTCGATAGTCGAGATACTCCAGCGCGGCGGAGTGAACATGGCGACGACGCCGGTGGAGATAGTCCCGAAGGGACAGTCCGGCTTCTCGACGCTCCTGAGCGTGCTGTTCAACTTCCTGCCGCTCATCTTCTTCGGAGCGATCCTGCTGTTCATGATGCGCAGCGCGCAGGGCAACAGCAACCAGACGTTCAGCTTCGGACGCTCCCGCGCTCGCATGATGATGGGCAACAGCCCACAGGTGAGCTTCTCGGACGTGGCCGGAGTGGAGGAAGCGAAGGAAGAGTTGCAAGAGGTCGTCGAGTTCCTCAAGTTCCCCGAGCGCTTCCTGGCGCTGGGGGCTAAGATACCGAAGGGAGTGCTGCTGGTCGGCCCTCCGGGCACTGGGAAGACGCTGATGGCGCGCGCGGTGGCCGGAGAGGCCGGAGTGCCGTTCTTCAACATAAGCGGTTCTGAGTTCGTGGAGATGTTCGTGGGAGTGGGCGCGAGCCGGGTTCGAGATCTGTTCGATCAGGCGAAGCGGAACTCTCCGTGCATAGTGTTCGTGGACGAGATAGACGCGGTAGGTCGTCATAGAGGCGCCGGGCTTGGAGGAGGGCACGACGAGCGAGAGCAGACGCTGAACCAGATCCTGGTGGAGATGGATGGATTCGAGACTGGAACGAACATCATAGTGATAGCGGCGACGAACCGTCCGGACATTCTGGATCCGGCGCTGTTGCGTCCCGGACGTTTCGATCGTCGGGTGATCCTGGACAACCCGGACCTGCGCGGACGCACGGCGATCCTGGGCGTTCACGCGAACGGCAAGCCGTTGGACGAGGACGTTGACCTGGGCAGGGTGGCGAGTCAGACGGTTGGATTCAGCGGCGCTGACCTGGCGAATCTGGTGAACGAGGCCGCTATCCTGGCGGCCCGCCGCAGCAAGAAGCTCATCGGCTCGTCCGAGTTCTCAGAGAGCATAGACCGCGTAACCGCCGGCCCCGAGCGTCGCAGTCGCGTGATCAGCGACCATGAAAAGCAGGTTACGGCTTACCATGAGGCCGGACACGCGGTCGTCGCCCATCTGCTGCCGGACGCGGACCCTGTGGCTAAGGTTACGATAATCGCGCGCGGACAGGCCGGCGGGTACACCAAGACCGTGCCGGAAGAAGACCGCACGCTCATAACAAGCGACCAGCTCGAGGCGCGCCTTGCCATGGCGATGGGCGGACGGGCCGCCGAAGAGCTCATCTTCGGCGAAGTGACCACCGGCGCCAGCAACGACCTCGAACAGGCGACCAACATCGCGCGCACTATGGTAACTCGCTTCGGAATGAGCAAGAAGCTCGGCCCCCGCACGTTCGGCAAGCGCGAGGATATGGTGTTCTTGGGCCGCGAAATCTCCGAGCAGCGCGACTACTCAGACATGGTCGCCGAGCAGATAGATGACGAAGTACACTCCCTGATCGGCGGCGCCTACGAGACCGCCATGCGAATCCTGACGGAGAACAAGCTCAACCTGGATCACATCTCCCGCTACCTAATCGAAAACGAGACCATAGAAGGCGAAGACTTCGCCACCATTTTCGATAACCCGACGCTCGCCCCGGGGGCCGCCGCGGCGGGCTAGTGGCTGCGAGTATGCGGCGACCCGAATCCTAGATCACAGAGCGCAGTCGCAATCGCGGTTGCGCTCCTCACCCTGCTACCACCTCCCTGAACTGCCCTATCGCCTCGATGTGCCCCTGAACCGAGTCTAGCCCCGCGTTCATCGTGTTCACAGAGATATGCGTCGCGCCCAGTTCGCGCCAGCGCTCGACCAGCCGCTTCTGCTCGTCCTCGTCGGCGCGTCCTATCGAGACCCAGCTTTCGACGCCTATGGACGAGCGGTCGCGCCCGGCGTCGTCCGCCTGTCGCCACATGCTGGACATCAGCTCAGCCCCCCGCTCGTCCGGCGGGAACAGCGGGAACCAGCCGTCTCCAATCGTCGCCACGCGGCGAACGGTCTGCGGCGCGGCGCCCCCGAACCATACCGGGATCGGCTGCTGCACAGGCAGCGGATTCAGTCCCGCGTCCGTAACCTTGTGCCATTTGCCCTCGTACGTAATTAACTCCTCAGTCCAGAGGCGGCGCATCAGCTCGATCTGTTCCTCCGAACGGCGGCCCCTGTCGTGGAAATTCTCCCCCAGCGCCTCGTACTCCACCGCGTTCCAGCCTATGCCCACGCCCAGGCGCAGCCGGCCGTTGCTCAGCACGTCCACCGCAGCCGCCTGCTTCGCCACCAGCGCCGTCTGACGCTGTGGCAGAATGATGACCGCCGTCACCAGCTCGATGTCGCTCGTAACTCCCGCCAAAAATCCGTACAGCACAAACGGCTCGTGGAATGAGTCCGTGTGCCGGTACGCCCCGCTCCACCCCGGACGCGACTCGGCGTTCGCGCCCAACACGTGGTCGAAGGCGATGATGTGGTTGTAACCCATCCCCTCGGCCGCCTGCGCGTAATCTCTCACCCCCGCCGGATCGCTGCCTATCTCAGTCTGCGGAAACACAACTCCAAGTTTCATATCTCAACATCCCCCTTTGTCGGAATTTCATTCGCGCATAGTGTACTATAACCAGCGCGCTTGAAAATCCCTTCCCCCACGATGATGGAGGAAGGCTAGAGCATGCCCCCGCGATGGTGGGGGATGGGGGTGAAACGGCCGAACCAATGCCAAAATACGACCTGATGCTGACCAATGGAACCGTGCTGGATCCCGCCAACGGCCTCGAGGAACGCGCCGACGTGGCTATCCGGCACGGCAGGATAGACCGTGTGGAACCGGATCTGGACCCGGCAAAAGCCCGGCGCGTTCAAGACGTCTCGGGCCTTTGGGTTATGCCCGGGCAGATAGACACCCACGCGCACACCGCCGGACTGTCGCGCAACTGGGATCCCGCCATCGGCTACGCCATGCTCGCGCGCGCCGGCACGACGACGGTGATGGACATGGGCGGTACAGGCCCTTCGCTGATAGACGGCATCGCGCGGCGCGGCGCCGGGCTGAACGTCGCCGGAAACTTCGCCCTCATCCCCGATGTTACCGTGCCGAAAGGACGCCTTTCCGCGCCCGTCATACGGGGCGCTGTCGCCAACGCTCTCCGGCAGGGATGCTACGGCGTCAAGCTCCTCGGCGGCTATTACCCTTTCACGCCGGAGGAGACCGCCAACGTCATCGCCGAGGCGAACGCCCAGCGCGCTTACGTCGCCTACCATATCGGCACTACGGAGACGGGCAGCCAGATAGAGGGACTGCGCGAGGTTCCCGAACTCGTAGGCGCCGGACGCCTCCACGTCTGCCATGTCAACAGCTACTGCCGCGGCGTCATCGAAGATCCCGCCGACGAGTGCGCCGAAGCTCTGGGCATCCTTTATGACATGAGTGGGCAACTCGTGTCCGAAGTCTATCATGCTGTCCAAAATGGCACCAGCGGACGCTGCGACAACGACGGCAACGTGATGGCGGACGTGCCGCGCAATTGCCTGCGTCTGCGCGGCTACCCCGAAACGCGCGACGGCCTGCGCCAAGCGATCCTGGACGGCTACGCCGACGTGATAGCGCAGCGTCCGGACGACGGCGGCGACAGGGCAGGGGAGATATACTACGAACGCGGAAGACGCGCGCTCGCCATCTTCGACGAAGCCGACAGCAACGTCGGCATGAGCTTCCCTGTCAACCTGCCGTCATCCGCCTTCACGCTCACCACGGCCAAAGACGACGAGGGACGCTTCATCGTGGATGCCGTCAGCACCGACGGCGGCTCCCACCCCCGCAACGTCGCCATCCAGACCACCATGGCCCTCGTCCAATTCGGTGCGCTCACGCCGCTAGAAATGGCCGACAAGCTCTCTCGAACTCCCGCCCGCATGATGGGCTTGACCAACAAGGGACATCTGACGCCGGGCGCCGACGCCGACATAACCGTGCTCGATCCCGCCCGCAACGCCCCCGCCATGAGTTACGTGGCCGGCAAGATGATAATGAACCGCGGCGAACTGACCGCCACGGGCGGAACCTTGCTCGTAACCCCCGACGGCGAACGCGCCGCCAAGCAAACCGGCATCCCCCACCAAGTCGTGGACCTCTCCGAAAGCAAGCTGTACGCCCCGAACCCTTAAGGCCAAAATGCAGATACGCAACCCCCAAATCCCTTAGCGTCTTCGCGCCTTTGCGTTAAATTCTCTGCGTTCCTCTGCGCCCTCCGCGCCTCCGCGTCAAAATCCTAACCACGCAGCTCCGGCGGCAACATATTCGGAATGGTATCCTCTATCGGATACACCTCGTCGCACCCCGTACACCGCAGGCTGCCGGACACTATCTCATCTCCCTGTTGCTCATCGACTGTCAGTTCCAGATCCTCCCGACACACCGGGCAGACTAGAATCTCCATCAAGTCCATTCGCACGTCGAACCTCCCGTGTCGGGTCCTTGACTAGCGCAGCGCCATCTCATACAGAAACTTCAGCAAGTCCGCCAACAGAAAGATAATCACCCCCAGAATGATAATCGTATTGTATCCCGATACCGCCCTGACAGCCTTGCCCAGAAAGCCCGACGGCGGCGGCGCGTCACGACGATGCGCCTCCATCAACTCCGTCCGTCTTCGGCGGCGCGACGCCAGCAGGAACATCCACACGCTCAGCGCCACCTTGATCGCAAGAACCACAACGTACCCCACGCCGGCGACGCCCCCGCTCAGCCGGTCGAACGTCAGACTGATGCCCGTAACTACGATGAGGAAGAAGCATATGTCCACCAGCACCTTGAACTCTGCGGCGGCGTAGCGATTGACCTCGCGCCCCGAATCTTCCGAGCGGCGCAGCGCCGGCCTAAGTACGAACAGATAGAAGATGCCGCCGCCAACCCACGCGACCGACGCCGTGAGATGAATCCACCTCACGATGAGCTGAAATACATCCTCCACGCCCACGGCTCATTCGCTCCTCACCGCGCAGACCTCGGAAGTCCCTTCCCCCTTGACGGGGGAAGGCTAGGATGGGGGTGAAATCCACATCCGTTACTGCCCCAGCAGCTCGCCCCTCACGATCTCCTCCAGCTTCTCCAGGTTGATCGCGCTGACCCACTGCCGTCGGATATTGCCTGCGCCGTCTATGAACACGGTGGTTGGAAACCCCGATACTCCGTAGTCCTGTACGATTCCCCCCATCCGTTCCGCGTTCGCGTCCGGCCCGAGCATGTAGTTGACGCCCAGCTTGTGGACGAACTCCTGCCCATCGGCTATCGTATCCAGCCCCACCAACTGTACGCCGATGAAGTGCACGCCGTCGCCCTTGAACTTCTGGTACGCCGTCTCGAAGTCCGGCATCTCCGCGACGCACGGCGGGCAAGATGGGAACCAGAAGTTCAGAACGACTGGGTCGCCCTCCAACTCCGACAGCCGCACCGTCTCGCCGCCGGCGTTCTCGGCGTTCTCGAACAGCTCAAGCTCGAAATCCGGCGCCCGCTCGAATTCAGCGTCGCCCCCCGCGTCGGGCTCAGCGTCCGGATCAACCGCATGGCCCATGCACGCCGCGAACAGCAGCGTCGCAACCACCAGAATCCCAGCGCCAACGCGCATCCGATTAAATCCCTTCCCCCTTGACGGGGGAAGGCTAGGATGGGGGTGACCACGCCTAGACCTACGCATCGGACTGCTACGCGCCCGATAGCCCGCGCGCAAGTTCCACGGGCAGCGACTCGATAGGAACGCGTGTCTGCTCCATAGTGTCGCGGTCTCTGATGGTAACGGCGCGGTCGTCCAGGGTGTCGAAATCCACAGTTACGCACAGAGGAGTGCCTATCTCGTCCTGCCTTCGGTAGCGTCGCCCGATGCTCTGCGTGTCATCGTACTGTACGAAGCCCTGCACCAGCGGAGACCGGCGCGCCACATCGTACACCTCCCGCGCCGTCGGCGTCAGCCGCTGGTTGCGAGACAGCGGCAGAATCGCCACCTTCACTGGAGCGATGTCCGGGTGGAGCTTCAGAAGCGTCCGCGTCTCAGTCCTGCCGGCCGCCGACGTTACCTCCTCCTCCGTGTATGCGTCCACCAGGAACGTCATCACAGAGCGATCGACGCCAGCCGCAGGCTCTATCACGTATGGGACGATATGCCGGCCGTTCGGCTGGTCGAAGTACGAGAGCGTCTGTCCGCTCGCCTCGCTGTGCGCGCGCAGGTCGTAGTCCGTTCGATTCGCCACGCCTTGGATCTCGCCCCAGCCCCAAGGGTATAGATACTCGATGTCGTGCGTCGCTTTCGAGTAGTGTGAAAGCTCGTCCGCGTCGTGGGGACGCACCCGCAGCCGTTCCGGGTTGACTCCCAGCCCCGTGTACCAGCCCACGCAGTCGGCGATCCAGCGTTCGTGCGCCTCCTCGTCCTCGCCCGGCATCACGAAGTACTCTATCTCCATAGCCTCGAACTCGCGCGTTCGGAAGATGAAGTTGCCCGTAGTTATCTCGTTCCTGAACGCCTTGCCGATCTGCGCGATGCCGAACGGCAGCCGCTTGCGCGTCGCCGTGAGTACGTTGTCAAAGTTCACGAAGATCCCCTGCGCCGTCTCAGGCCGCAGCCAAGCCTCCGCCGCCTGGTCTTCCACCGGCCCCACGAACGTCTTGAACATCAGGTTGAACTGGCGTGGCTCGCCAAGCTCGCCGCCGCACTCCGGGCAGCCCTCGCCTTCCAGGTGGTCTTCCCTGAAGCGCTGGTTGCAGGACCGGCACTCCACCATCGGATCGCTGAAGCTGGCGACGTGTCCGCTCGCACGCCACACGTCCGGGTGCATCAGTATGGATGCGTCCAGACCCACCACGTCGTCGCGGCCCCATACGAACGTGCGCCACCAAGAATCCTTAACGTTTTTCTTGAGTTCGGCGCCCAACGGCCCGTAGTCCCAGGTGCTCGCCATGCCGCCATATATCTCGCTGCTCTGGAACACGAACCCGCGCCGCTTGCACAGCGACACCAGCTTTTCCAAATCAACGCGCGCAGGGGGAGTCTCAGCCACGATGCCCTCTCTTAAATCTCAATAGTCTCAATTGAGAATAGAGAATCCAACCAAAACAAGGCAAGCGCAACCTCACAACTTAGCGCAGATGCGCGAAGACGCGGAGACTGCAAAGAAACCCCCAACAAAAATCCTCCGCGCCCTTCTGAGTTCTCAGCGCCTCTGCGTTAAAAACCCCTTTGCGTCTGTGCCCCTTCGCGCCTTTGCGCTAAATCAGCCGCTACCTTCTCCGCAATCATGATCGTAGTCGCGTTCGTGTTCGCGCGCACCACGTCCGGCATGATGGAGGCGTCCACCACCATCAGCCCCTCGACGCCGCGCACGCGGCAGCGCGCGTCCACTACTGCCATCGGGTCGTCGTCCGGTCCCATCTTGCAGGTGCCGGACGAATGGTGCTGGGTAACGACGTTGTCCAGCAGCCACCTGTCCAGCGCCTCGTCCGAGGCCAGAGTGTCGTCGGACGGCGACAGTCGGGACATCCGCGCCGGCGCGTACTCCTGCATCGCCGATATTTCGGCGCACAGGCGCGCCGCGCCGCGCATCCGCTCCAGGTCGAATGGCTCCGACAGGTAGCGATAGTCCAGTATCGGCTGATCCGTCGGACTCGCGCTCGCCAGCCGCAGCTCGCCGCGAGACAGCGCCTTCTGCATGGCGATGCTGAATCCCGTCGGCGTCCGTCCATCCGTAAAGCTGAAGTCCGGCGGCACGTGCTCGGTTCGGATCTGAAGCGGGCGCATCTGCATGTCGTTTCTGAACGGCGAGCCGGGCGTCGTGTACCGCATCCCGATCTGCAGGGGCGGCGGATGTGACGGCGGCGCGATCTCGCTCTCGTAGTGCATGAACACCGCCGGATGGTCGCGCAGGTTCTGCCCAACGCCCGGCAGGTCGGCTACTACGCTGATTCCCAAATCGGAAAGGTGGTCCGCGTCTCCCACGCCGGACAGCATCAGCAGCTGCGGAGAGTTGATGGCTCCTCCGCTCAGGATGACACGCTCGGCGGCTACCTCGAACGCCTCTCCGCCCGACTCCGCAACCACGCCCACGGCGCGCCTCCCGTCGAAGCTCACACGATGGACCATCACCTCCGAGCGCACCGTCAGGTTTAGCCGCGACCGCGCCATGTCGAGATACGTCAACGCTGTGCTCATGCGGATCCCCTCTATGCGGTTCAGCGCGTAGAAGCCGACGCCTGTGGACTCCGGGTGGTTCATGTCGTCCGTGCGCGGGAAGCCCGCCGCCACGCACGCCTCCAGGAACGCCCTCGGACTCGGCAGAAGCTCGTCCTCGCCGTATCGTCGCACCGGAATTGGGCCGTTTGAGCCGTGAAAGTCGTCGCCGCTGAAGTCCAGATCGGTCTCAGACTTTCGGAAGTAGGGGAGAACGTCCAGAAAGCCCCAGCCCTCGTTGCCCAGCTCGCGCCACTCCTCGAAATCCTCCGGGATGCCGCGAAACCAGATCTGCCCGTTGATCGCGCTCGAACCGCCCGTAACCTTGCCGCGCGGCAGCCTGAACGGTTCCCTGTCTCGCCTCCCGCTATCTACCGCGTTCGCCTCGTAGCCCCACGTGTGCGCCAGCGGGTCGTAGGATCCATACCACGGCTGCACGCCGTTCTTGATCTGGTCGGGCAGCCGCTCGAAATCGGGATAGTCCGGCCCCGCCTCCAGTAGCATCACCGACACGCCCGGATCCTCTGTCAGCCGCGACGCCAGCGCGCAACCCGCCGACCCAGCCCCCACGATAACGAAATCGTACTTCATCCCACACCCCCAACTCGTCGTTCCGGCGAAAGCGAGAATCCTGAGCGCCCGTCAAGAGCCAACCTAGATTCCCCGAAATACCATCACCCTAGGCGCAAACAGGGCAGAGTATGGAAAAATCCCTCGCATCCCAAATACCGGTGAAGCGCGTGGCTTCTGGCTTCTGGTCGGGGTGGGCGGGATCGAACCGCCGACCTCCTGTTCCCAAAACAGGCGCGCTACCGCTGCGCCACACCCCGTACATAAAGATTACACATCCGCCCGCCTCGACGTCCACCCCGAAGCCCGCTCGTACCGGTGCGCCACCCTCAGCAGGTCCGCCTCGCCGAACGGACGCCCGATCATCTGAACCCCAATCGGCAGCCCCGACGCAGAGAACCCGCACGGAACCGAGATCGCCGGCAGTCCCGCCAGCGCGGCCGGACTGGTGTACCGTCGCCGTCCCAGGTCCAGCCGTCCCTGGTAGTAGCCGCCCGGCGCGCCCGTGGACTGCGCTATCGGCGGAGCCAGCGTCGGGCTGGAGGGCATCACGATAACGTCGTAGTTATCGAGCGCCGCCATCATCTCGTCTCGGATTAGCGTCCGCGCGCGCTGCCCGCGCAGATACGTCGTCGCCGGAGTAACCGACGCCGACTCCAGCCGCATTCGCGTGCTTCTGTCGTACAGATCGCCCCGCGTCCGCAGCCACTCCCGGTGGTACGTCGCCGCGTCCACGTCCGCAGTCGCCAGAAACACCGAGCCACTGCGCGCCGAAACCGGCAGGCTCACCCGATCCACCGCCGCGCCCAACTCCGCCAGCGCGTCCACCGCCGACATCACGCCATCGCGAACTTCCGTCTCCAAGCCCTCGAACTCGAACATCTCCGCCGGCAGCGCCACGCGCAGATCGTCCGACGGCGGCTCTCTCAGCGCGGCCGCGTAGTCCGGCGCCGGCAAGTCCGACGACGATGGGTCGCGCTGATCGCGCCCCGCTATCGCGCTCAACATGATGGCGCAGTCCTCGACCGTCAGGGTCATCGGCCCCACCGTATCCAGACTCCACGCCATGGGCTCCACGCCGTGCCGCGTAACGCGCCCATACGTCGGACGCAGCCCCACGATGCCGCAAAACGCGCTCGGCCCGCGTATGGAGCCGCCCGTATCCGAGCCGAGCGAGCCGGCGCACAGTCCGCCCGCCATCGCCACCCCCGATCCGCTGCTCGACCCGCCCGCCGAGCGTCCCGTATCCCACGGATTGCGCGGCGTCCCGTAGGGGTGATCTATCGTGCCGCCGATGGCGAACTCGCTCAGGTTCAGCTTGCCCAGCAGGACCGCCCCCGCGTCGCGCAGACGCTCAACGATAGTAGAATCGTACTCAGGAACGTGGTCCGCGAGAACCCGCGACCCCGCGCTGGTCAGCGTCCCTTTCGTGTAGATGATGTCCTTGATAGCTACCGGAACGCCGTGCATCGGCCCCCGGAACTCGCCGCGCGCCATCTCGGCCGCTGCCGTCCGCGCCTCTGACAGCGCCGAATCCGCCATCACCGTGATGTACGCCCCCAGCGTCGGATTCAGCCGTTCGATGCGTTCCAGGTACGCCGTCGTCGCCTCGACCGGAGACAGCGCCCCCGCGCGAAACGCCTCGCCCAGCTCCACGATAGTCAGCAGGTGAATGTCTTGCGTCGTCGTCATCCGATCACCCCCGGTCAACGTCGAACGTATGCGACGGCTCTACCGACTCGATCAGCTCGTCCGGTATCTCATCGAGCTCGGACAGGATGCCGCTCAGCCTCGCCGCAATGACATGCGCCCGCGACTCCTCGATCTCCAAGCCCACCTGCTCACCCAGTTTCACAACATCATCCACGCTAAGCTCCGCCATCATCTAATCCCCTTTGCTAGTCCTTCTGCGCCTCTCCGCGTCTCTGCGTCAGAATCACCCCGGCCGCTTCCTACCAGTCTTAGCCTCATACAACTCCCAAGTAGCGTCGTTGAACGGATAGTACTTGCCCGGCGAGCATCGTTCGACCTCGAGCTGTGCCTTCACTATCTCTTCCACCTCCTCCCGCTGGTGGGCGATCTGGATGACCTCGTCCACCTCGGAACGCGGCACCACCACCACGCCGTCATCGTCTCCCACGACCGCGTCGCCTGGACGCACCAGAACGCCCCCGCACTGGATGGCGTCGTTCACCTGCCACGGCCAGAACTCCGCCGGCCCCTGCTTCGCCGTCGTGGACGCGCTGAACACGGGAAAGCCGTACTCTATCAGCGAGGCGCTGTCTCGCACCGCGCCGTCCGTAACCAGCCCGCCCGCTCCCAGCTGCATCATGCGAAAGAACTTGATGTCGCCGCCGATGGAGCTGTACTGCCAGCCCATCGCGTCCACCACCAGCGCCTCTCCCGGCCCGCAAAGCTCGATAGCCACGTACTCCGCCGACTGGTCTTCCTTCGGCTTGTCGGCCGCCAGGTCCGGACGGTGCGGCACGAACCTCAGCGTAACCGCCCGCGCCGCCATCTTCTGCTGCCCAGGCCGCAGCGGACGCGCGCCCTCGATATAGGACTGCGGCCACCCCTTCACCCACAGCGCGTCTATCAGCGTCTGCGTAGGGATCCCGCGCAGAATCTCAAGCGTCTCATCCGAAAGCTGCCCAAGCGTTGACATATCCAACCCTCTCTACATGACGAGTCAACTCGCAACCGGTCTAGCTCTGAAGCGCCGTCGTCTCGCGGTCTCCCATCAACGTTACGGTTACCAATCTATTCCCCGTTGGTGTTTCGATGGACTCTGCCCATATCCGCCATGTTATCATGTGGTTAATCACAGGCGATAGGCTTCAGCAAATTCATCCCTTCGAGCCTTCGCGTAAAGCCCCAGCGCAGCCGCTATGCGATTGCGCCAACACAGACCATCAGGAAGCTGCTAATGCCAACCAAGACAGCAGACATCGTGATCATCGGCGGAGGAGTCAACGGAACGAGCGCCGCCATGCATCTGGCGCGCATGGGCGCCGGCAAAGTCGTCCTCGTCGAGAAGGGACACCTCGCCGGCGGCGCATCCGGACGCTCCGGCGCCATGATCCGCGAACACTACCTTCATCCAACTTTGGTGCGCATGGCTACCGAGGCGTCCGATATCTTCCACGACTTCGACAACGCCATAGGCGGCGACGTCCGCTTCATCGAGACGGGTAGGGCGCTGCTGTTCGGAGAGGATGACGCCCCCGCCGTCCGCGCCAACGTCGAGATGAACCGCGAGCTTGGCGTCAACATCCAGACCCTCACGCCATCCGAACTGTCTCGCATCATCCCGCAGGCGAACATGGACGGCGTAGCCATCGGCACATACGAACCCGAATCTGGATACGCCGACCCGGTAGCCACCACCTACGCCTATGCCGACCGCGCCCGCGATCTCGGCGCGGAGATTCTGACACAGACGCCCGCGCTCGGCATCACGACCTCAGCCGGTCGCGTAACCGGCGTCGAGACCTCCGCCGGGCTGATACAGACGTCCTCCGTCATAGTCGCCGCCGGTCCGTGGGTTCACTCTATCGCCGCTCCGCTGGGCGAGCATCTGCCCGTAACCCCCATCCGCGTTCAGATGGTTCACCTGCGCCGCCCGCCCGCGCTCGAATCCTTCAACACCATAGTCATAGACTACACCACCGGCGCCTACTTCCGCGCCGATGCCGGATACGGCACTCTAGTCGGCGGCGAGGCGTTGGAGGACCTGTCCGAGATAGCCAATCCCGAGGCCTTCGGGCTGAATGCCGACCACAATGTGATAACCCGCTTCTGGGACCGCGCCAAGCTCCGCTTCCCCGATTTCGCCGCCGCCACGTGCAGGGGAGGCTACGGATCGCTGTACGACATGACGCCCGACGGCAACCCGATCCTCGACCGCTCCCGCAACGTGGACGGCCTCTACTGGGCGGTCGGATTCAGCGGACACGGCTTCAAGCTGTCGCCCGTCGTCGGACGCATGGTCGCGGAGCTTGTGATGCGCGGAGAGTCTTCCGACCATCCGGTTCACCAGTTCCGCGCCTCGCGTTTCGCCGACGGAGAGCCGCTGGAAGCCGAGCATCCATACAACGACAGGCTGCACCAGTGAGCGCCGCCCACACAACTTTCTACTACGACGGCGACTGCGGCATGTGCGTCGCGTTCGTCCGCCGCGTCGCCCGATTCGACCGGCGCGGCAGGGTAGTGTGGACTCCCTATCAAAGCCTCGACGACGCGCCCGCCGACTCTGAGAGTGTCGCCTACCAAAATTCGACGTTGCACGCCCCCCCGCCTGGCGTAACCCTCGCCGACATGGACCGCGCCGCCTACACCGTGTCTCCCGACGGCGTGGTCAGCGAGGGATTCTACGCCATCCGCGCGCTGCTGAAGTCGATACCGGCCCTCGCCCCGCTCGGCCTGCTCATGTCCATACCCGGCGTATCGCTCATAGGCAGGCCAGCGTACCGGCTCGTAGCCAACAACCGCCGCCGAATCTCCCAATCCTGCCGCATACAGCCAGGAGACCCGAGCTAAGTCCCACTTCCGCATCCCCCTTTGCGTCTTTGCGTTTAATTCCCTGCGTTGCTCTGCGCCCTCCGCGCCTCTGCGTTAAAATCCTCCCGCCAACCTGATATATTCCATGAACCGAAAACCCCAACCCGGAGGCAAGCCCCCATATGGCAACAACCGCGCTCACGCCTGAAATCCGCAGAGGCCGCAACCAACTCGCCGCGACCGTCGTTCTGGGACACACCGTCAAGCACATATACAACTCCGGCCTCAACTCCATCATCCTGGCAACCATGAAGAAAGACCTCGGACTGACAGGCGCCGAGTTCGGATTGCTGACCACCTCCGGCCGCATCACCAGCGGCGCTACTACGATGGTCGCCGGCTATCTGGGCGACCGCTTCGCCAACCGCTCCGGGCTGATGCTGCTAATCTCCCTGACGATGATGGGCGTATCCTTCTATCTTCTGGGTGAAGCGCCAAACTACTGGACTTTGTTCGCCGTGATGTTGCTCGTCGGCATCGGACCTTCGCTGTACCACTCGCCCGCCATAGCGTCGCTGTCCCGCAAGTTCCCGGACAGGCGCGGATTCGCCATTTCGTTGCACGGCACCGGAGGCAGTATCGGAGAAGTCGTCGGCCCCGTCATGGTTGGCGCGCTGATAACCGGCACGTACTTCGTCGCCTTCGAGTGGCGCGAGGTGCTGCAGATCAGCGTGCTTCCGGCGCTATTCTTCGCCGTCGCCATCTACCTCATGATGCGGAACATACCCGCCGCAGCCGCCGACATCGGCTCCCTGCGCGAGTACTTCTCCTCGCTCGGAACCCTGTTGCGCCGCACCGCCATGATCTCTCTGGTCTTAGTAACAGCGCTGCGAAGCGTCGGACAGTCTGCCGTCATGGCGTTCCTCCCCGTATATCTGCTCGAAGACCTCGGATACCAGCAGGTAACGATCGGCTTCTTTATGTCCAGCGCCCAGATCATCGGAATCGTCGCCCAGCCAATCATGGGCTGGGCTTCCGACAGATACGGTCGCAAGATAGTGCTGGTACCCACCACCGCTGCGCTCGGACTGTTCATCATCCTGCTCAGGTTCGCCCCGGACGTCGGCGGGCTGATCGGGTTCGACTCGATGGACATAGCCGGCTTCAGCGTAACCCCGGAAGGCGCCGCGCTTTACATCGTCGTCCTTGCCGCCGGCGCGTTCCTCTACTCCCTGCACACAATCTACATAGCCGCCGCCATGGACGTCGCTCGCGGACAGGCGCAATCAACCGTCGTCTCCCTGATATACGGGGCCAGCTTCCTCGGCGCGTTCAGCCCTTGGGTCGCCGGCGTCATAGTGGACGCCTTCGGCACCCCGAGCGCCTTCATATACGGAGGCGTAATGGTCATCCTCGGCGCCGCCCTGATGGCCGCCACCCGCCTGCCCCGCACCTCCACCCAGGAGATGTCGGGTTAGGAAGAATTCTATGCTACAATACACTCCACAAATTTCCGATGGAGACAACCCCATATGGGCGTATTCCATACCCACATCCAGATAGGAAACCTCGATGGCGGAGACTTCGCCCAAGTAGAAGCATTGGTGGACACCGGCGCCGTAACGACCCTAGTCCCGCGCCCCGTCCTAGAGTCCGTGGGCATCGTCCCCGAAAGCCGGGAGACTTTCACCATGGCCGACGGCAGCCGCGTCGCGATGGACATGGCGCAAGTCCGCGCCCGCGTAGATGGACGCGAGACCATAACGTGGGTAATCTTCGGAGATGAAGGTGCCAACCCACTTCTAGGCGCCTACACCCTTGAAGGAGTATTCATGGGCGTTGATCCCTACAACCGCCGGTTAATTCCCTTAGAACGGCTATTGCTCTAGGCTGCGCTGGGTTGTCGGGCCTAAGATACTGGTAGGGCTTAGATTTCAAACCCGCCCTCGCGCCCTAATCTAGACTTACCCCGATGACTCTTAGAAGGCGACCGCGCCCGCAGCCGATTCTGGAAGAACGCCGCCCCCGCGCGGGTTGACGGATCTGTCGCGCGATAACCGCGTAAAGCCAAGCACCCCCTCACCCCACCTTCACCACCTCGCGCTGCCGCTCCGTCGTCACCTCCGGCCCGTCTTCGGCCATGAACACGTCGATCTCCGAGCGAACCCCGAACTCGGGCACGTAGATGCCCGGCTCTATCGTAACCGCGATGCCCGGAATTAGCTGCCGTGTGTCGTAAGTCTCCCAGGAATCCAGGTTGACCGCGTTCGAGTGAACCTCCCGTCCCAGACTGTGTCCCAGCCGGTGATTGAAGAACTCCCCGTAACCCGCCGCCTCGATGTAGTCTCTCGCCACCTTGTCCAGCTCCCAGCCTTGCAGCGTGCGACCCTCGGAGAAAGCCGTCTCCATCTCGGCGAACGCCGCGTCGCGCGCGCCGACTACGATGTCGAACACCTCCTGGTGTCGCGCCGGAACCTCGTCGCCCACATACGCCGTCCACGTTATGTCGCCGAACATGGCATGATCGTCCGGCAGTCGCGTCCACAGGTCTATCAACACCCAGTCGCCCCGCCGTATGCGGACGGACGCCTCCGGTGTTGGCTCGAAGTGCGGATCGGACGCGTGCTCGTTGACCGCCACGGCCGGACCGTCGGTTACTATCATCCCCGCGTCCAGGAAGCGCTGCCGGATGAACTCCGCCACGTCGTACTCCGTAATCCCCGCGTCAACCCTCTCTCCGATGCGCTCGAACGCCTCCTTGACGATTCGCGTCAGCGCGTCCGCCGCGAACCGGTGCGACTCGAGCGCCTCCGCGTCCCACCGCTGCGTGGCGTACTGCAGGATGTCCGCCGACGACACGACTTCGATGCCGAGCGAGCGCGCCATCTCCAGCGTACCACCGTCCACCTTAGATACGCGCGGCAGAGCTCCCTCCGGCGTGTACTCCATGGCGACGCGCCTCGCGCCGCCATGCGTGGCGCCCAACATGGCTCGTAATTTGGCGATCATGTCGCGCCGGTTTATGAACAGCGTCGTATCCAGCCCCAGGTGCGTGAAGCGGCTCTGATCGACGAAGCTGACCAGCATACGCGGCGCGCCGGATGTCGGAATCCACAGCCATACCGGACGCGTAACGTGGCTCAGATTAACGTTGCCAACCGTATCGCCGAAGATCGGGTTCATTCCCCGATAGTCGTACACCAACCAGCCGTCCACGCCCTCTTGCGCCATGTACTCGCGCGCCTGTCGCGCCACCGGTTCCATCGTCATCGCTAAACTCCTGTCTCTACTCTCGAATTGCCTATCATGTATAATACCATTAGCGGCGCGCCGCTTGGCAGGCCCGCCTATACCAAGTCAACACACGCGAACAAGGGGGCTTTACATGCGCGCGAGGCGAACGGTAACTCTAAGAACGGTAACGCGAGACGACGTTAGCCGCGTCAAGGCTTGGCTGGAAGACGAAGAGACCGCCGACAACTGGTTCGGACGCTACGGCTACGGCGAGGCCGCCCATCTCGGATACCGCCCTGCCGACGCCGATGAGGCGACCGACGATGAGTTCGCCGCCATGCTCGAAGACCCGGCGCACCTGACGCGCTCGGTCTATACCGGAGAGGGCGAGCATATAGGCGAAGTCCACCTGGGCTTGGAAGAAGCTCTTGGCGATGGCCAGCTATCCATACTCATGGGCGTCCGCAGCAGGTGGACGCGCGGCTACGGCGTACCTGGTATCCAGGCGGCGCTCGACCTCGCCTTCAACGAGTATGGTCTCTACCGGGTTTGGGTGGACATCCCGGAGTTCAGCCAGGCCGCCCGCTCCCTGTTCGAGCGCGTGGGCTTCATCCACGAAGGTACGCTGCGAAAGAGCAGGCCGCGCGGCGGCGCGCGGTTCGACTCCGTAGTAATGGGCATACTCGCCGCCGAATACTCGAAGTAGCCGCCCACCACATCCTGACCCAACCTGTCGTTCCCGCGAAGGCGGGAACCCAGGGCGGTGGGGCGCGGCGACGGGACACTCCAACTAGATCACAACGAAAGCGTCACACATGACCCTCTACGAAGCGGAATCCGGCAACCTGACACTCGCCGCGTCCGGCGACACTATGATAACCCGCCGCCTGTCGGTTTTCGACGAGCCGCGCTACATGTCGCTCATAGACCTGTTCCGAGACGCGGACGTCGGCTACACCAACCTCGAAATGCTGATACACGATTTCGAGCATTCGCCCGGCATGGCGGGCGGCACGTTCACCGGCGCGGCGCCCCACTGCCTCGACGAGTTGCGCTGGGCGGGGATAGACCTCGTCTCCACCGCCAACAACCACAGCTACGACTACGGCGAGGGCGGCGTGCTGACCAACATCGCGCACCTCGAACGCTCCGGCTTGGCGTACGCCGGCACCGGACGCAACCAGAGCGAGGCGCGCGCCCCCGGATACCTCGACACGCGGGCGGGCAGGGTGGCGCTGATCTCGGCGTCCTCCACGTTCAGCGAGGCGGGCAGGGCGATGGAGCAGCGCCCCGACATCGGCGGCAGGCCCGGCCTGAACGCTCTGCGCCACTCCGTAACCTATACGGTGGACCGCCCGGCGTTCGACGCCCTGCGCCGCGTCAGCCGCAGACTCGGCTTCGAGGCCGCCAACGCCGCCCAGGTCCGCTTCCGTCCAAAGGGAACGGTAATGTCCGATACCGACACGCAGCTTGGCTTCCTCGGACGCAAGTTCACTCTCGGCGAGGATTTCGCCGCGTCAACCGCCCCGAACCGCCGCGACATGGAGGAGAATCTCAAGTGGATACGCGACGCCCGGCGGATGGCGGATTGGGTGTTCGTGTCGTTCCACTGCCACGAGAGCGGCGAAAGCCGCGATGAGCCGCCGGAGTTCCTCAGAACGTTCGCGCGCAACTGTATAGACGCGGGCGCAGACGCCTTCCTCGGACACGGCCCCCACATTACACGCGCCGTCGAGATATACAACGACAAGCCCATCTTCTATAGTCTCGGCAACTTCATCTTCCAGAACGACACCGTGCGATGGCAGCCGGCCTACAACTACGAGAGTGTCGGACTCGGCCCCGAGCACACGCCCGCCGACTTCTACGATCGCCGCAGCGAGAACGACACGCGCGGCTTCCCCGGCGACCCGATCTACTGGCACAGCGTAGTGGCGAGGTGCGAGTACCGCGCCCACAAGCTGCGCCGCGTAACCCTTCACCCCATAGACCTCGGCCACGACAAGCCCCGTTCCCAGCGCGGACGCCCCGTGATGGCGGACGGGAAGGCCGCGCGCCACAGCCTCGACCGCATCAAGCGCCTTTCCCGCCGCTACGGAACGCAAGTGGAAATCAGAGACGGCGCAGCATACATCGAAACCTAATTCTCTGATACATCCTCAGAATCAAAAACCTCTGCGCTCCTCAGTGCCTCTGCGTTAAATCCATTCCAGGACTGATCGCACAATGAACATAGAGATCGTTCGCCACTGGTCCATCTCCACCGTGTACCGCGCAACGACCCGCATGGGGAAATACTACTTCAAGCAATCCCCCACGTTCTTTCCGAACGAAGTCCCCGTAACCGTCGCCGTCGCCAACCGCTATCCGGATGCCAGCCCCCGCGTCTTGGCCTCCGACGCCCGCAGCCGCTGGATGCTCCTAGACGACCTCGGCGACGTAACCATGGAATCCGCCGATCCCCATACGTCAGAAGGCGCCGCTCTCTGGGTCGCCGCCGTCCGCTCACTGGCGCGCATCCAAACTGCCTGCGCCACCTCCCCGTCCGACCTTGACCTCGAGCGCCGCGCAACTGACGCCACTCTCGCCACAATCCGCGAGTGGACCACCGCCCCACCGTCTGGCGACCTCCGCTACCACGCCGACGATACCGCCCGCTCGCTCAGCCGCCTCGCCCCGCTGCTGCCCCGCCTCGATGAGCCGCGCGCCGTCCTCGACGCCGTTCGTCTGCCCCAAACCCTCTGCCACGGTGACCTCGACGCCGGCAACATCTTCGTCCGCGACGGTACACCAGTCCTGATGGACTGGTCCGACGCCTGCATATCCAACCCGTTGTTCGACGCCGTACAAATCCCCCAAGTCGCCGACAATCCACATATCGCCGACGCGTACTTGGCCGAGTGGACAGACTACGCCCCCATGGAAGCTCTGAAAGCCGCCTTCCGCGCCGCGGCGCCCCTAGCCGCTCTCGAACGCGCCACCCATTACCGTCGCAACATCGTCCCCTACATCCCAAGCCCTTCGGATGATCGCCGTCACCTCGAGGCGTACATCCCCGACCTCCTAAACCGCGCCGCAGACGTGCTGCTCCAAGAACCTGCATAACCCTTTGCGCCTTTGCGTCACTCCCTGCTCCTCTGCGCTAAAATCCGCCCGCTTCTCTACCGCTGCCGTGTGCTATAATCGAACCAGTCAACCGGCGCTGGATAGCCGATGATCGCCAGAGCGCGTTCTTGTAAGGAGACGCCCATGAGCACGCCGGCAATCAACGCGCCCAACTCGCCGACCGGAATCAAGCCTAACCGCCAGGCGCTTCCAAAGTGATCCAATGACCACTTCCCTTCCAACCTCGCTATCATTCGACGACGCCGTCGATCTCGCCATGAGCCTGGCGGATTTCGAGCGGTCATCGCATTTCCCCGGCCACTCGACCTTCCACTTGGAACGCGTCGATATGCTCGCCGCGCAGCTGGACGACGTCCATCTTGCGACGCCCGCCATCCACGTCGCCGGCACCAAGGGCAAGGGCAGCGTCTCCGCGCTGATAACGTCCGCGCTCTCGGCGGCCGGATACACCGTCGGGCTCTACACCTCGCCTCATTTGCACACCGTGTTGGAGCGCATCCGCGTCGGCATGGAGCCGATCAGCAAGCGGGACTACGCCGCGCTTATCGCGCAGATTTGGCCCGCCGTAGAGCGCGTCGAGCGGGAAGGGCGGTGGGGCGGCGTAACCTTCTTCGAGATGATGACCGTCCTGGCCATGCTCCACTGCCGCAACATCGGCGCCGACTTCCACGTCTTGGAAGTTGGGCTGGGTGGTCGTCTGGACGCGACGAACATCGTTATGCCCGAAGTGTCGGTCATCACCTCGATCAGCATAGACCACGCCGCCACGCTTGGAGACACCATAGAGCTGATAGCCACCGAGAAGGCCGGCATCATCAAGCCCGGCGTCCCGTGTGTGATCGCGCCGCAGCATTCGCCGGACGCGACCCGCGTGTTCGAGCGGATCGCGCGCGAACGGGGTTCGCCGATGGTGTCCGTATCAGACCGGTTCGCCGTCAAATGCCTGTCTTCCGGCCTGCGCCAGCAGTCGCTCACGCTAACCGGCGCCCACAAGAGCTACACGCTGACGACGCCGCTGATAGGCGACCACCAGTTGGAGAACGTCGCCACCGCCGTCGCCGCCGTCGAAGTACTGCGCGATCGCGGCTTCGAGGCGCCGGACGCCGCGATCGAGCGAGGCGTCAGAGACGTGCGCTGGCCCGGACGCTTCGAGGTCTATGAGCGCGATGGCAAGACCATCGTCCTCGACGGCGCGCACAACCCGTACTCCATCAGCCGGCTGGTGGAGACCGTGCGTCAGAACTTCGACGTTGGGCGCGTCGTGCTGGTATTCGGCTCTCTCGGCGGACACAGCGCGGCTGGGATGCTCCGAGAGCTCGCGCCGCTCGCGCCGGAGATAGTCGCCGTGCAATCGCGCCATCCACGCTCGGCGCGCGCTCCCGTCACCGCAGACACGGTGCGCGCCGCCGGCCTCGATGTCGTCGCCGAAGGGCCGTCCGTCGCCGAAGGGCTGCTCAAGGCGATTGATCTTGCGCGCCCGCAAGATCTGGTGCTATGCGCCGGTTCGCTCGCCGTCGCCGCCGAAACGATAGAAGAGCTTGAGGGCATCGAGCCGGAAATTTACGAAAACCTCGTAGGGCCTGTGAATCGCCCCCCGAAAGACAGTCCTTAATTCAGGGAGATTGCGCAATGAAGAACGCCACGACCCGCGTAGTCGTAACCGGCATGGGAGCGATGACGCCGCTCGGGGAATCCGTTGATGAGTACTGGGACAGCTTGGTGAACGGACGCTCCGGCATCGGCCCGATGACGCTCTGCGACCCCTCACAGTATCCATCGCAGATCTCCGGCGAAGTCAGCGGCTTCGACCCCGGCGCCTACATAGACCGCCGCGAGCATCGCCGCATGGCGCGCTTCTCACAGCTCGCCGTCGCCGCAGCCGCAGTCGCCATAGAAGACGCCGGCCTGAACCTTTCAGCCGAAGATACGGAGCGCATCGGCGTCGTCATAGGCAACGGCAACGGCGGGTTTCCGACAACCGAGGACAACGCACGCATCCTCTTCCGACGCGGCGGAATGCGTATGTCCCCGTTCTTCATCCCGATGATACTGCCCAACATGGCCGCCGCCAACGTCAGCCGCATCTACGGGCTCAAGGGCTACACCGCCACGGCGATCACCGCATGCGCCGCCGGAACGCAGGCGATAGGAGAGGCGGCGGTCTCCCTGCAGCGCGGCGTCGCCGACGTTATCCTCGCCGGCGGCTGCGAAGCGGGCATCAGCCAACTGGGACTCGGCGGCTTCAATGTCATAAGGGCGCTCAGCCGCTCCAATGAAGAGCCTGAGAAGGCCAGCCGACCCTTCGACGCCAAGCGCGACGGCTTCGTGCCCTCGGAGGGAGCCGCCGTCCTCGTGCTGGAAACGCTCGAACACGCCGTGGACCGCGGCGCCGAGATACTGGCTGAAGTTACCGGATACGGCGTATCGTCCGACGCCTTCCACGCCGTCCAGCCCGACGAAGACGGCGCGGGCGCCGCCCGCGCGATCCGATGGGCCATAGAAGACGCGGACCTAGAGCCGTCGGACATCAGCTACATAAACGCGCACGGTACATCGACGCCCATCAACGACCACGTAGAGACCCTGGCCATCAAGCTCGCCTTCGGAGAAGACGCCTACCGCGTCCCCATAAGCTCGACCAAGTCCATGATCGGACACGCGCTCGGCGGCGCCGGCGCGCTCGAAGGGGTAGCCTGCGTAAAGACCATCCAGAGGGGCGTCATCCATCCCACCATCAACTACGAAAATCCGGACCCCGGCTGCGACCTCGACTACGTCCCAAACGCCTCCCGCGAGGCAGACGTAACCCACGTCCTCTCCAATAGCTTCGGCTTCGGCGGCCAAAACGCCTGCGTAGTCTTCAGCAAGGTAGAGTAGGGCAGAACGCTTGAGAGCAGGCCCCACGCCTGCCCAAATCGAAATTCCTTCCCCGATCGAGGGGAAACCTAGAGCCTGTTCCGGCGAAAGTGGGAGATGAGAGAGATATCCCCCTACCTAGCCCACGCGGCCTCCGGCTCGCCTACCATGCCTTCCAGCATCAACTCCATCGCCATGATGTGCGTACACGACTCGCGCCCGATGATGTAGTCGCACGAGCATCCCCACCGCTCCCCGTCGTAGCTGATCGTGTGATCGCCGTTGTCCCCCTGGAATCGGATGGTGCAGCTTGTGAAGTGGACGCGCTCCTTCTGAAGCGCGTAATCTTTCGCCTTCTCGATCTTTCTCATGCTCATCAGGCTTGGGCTCATATGGCAGCGTCCCTCCGCGCGCTCGATTCCCGCCGGCGCGTTCACATTCTTGCAACACGCCTGCAACATGCAGGCAACATGTCCAACGTTAAATTAAATTGTAGCGATGTAGCCGAACCTCAGTCAATCGCGTCCCCATTCCCCGCGCCACGCCATTGCCGTAGCAGCCTAATGATGATAAATTCCCCATAGAGCACACATCAGCAGTGTCGAAAGGTTGGTAGAGCATGGCGGATGATATGCGAATCGCGGTTATCGGACAGGCCGCTTTCGGGAAGGACGTTCTGGCAGCGCTGGCGGATAACGGCGAAAACGTGGTCGGCGTCTTCTGCCCACCGGACCGCGAGGGACGGCCCGCTGACCCGATCAAGCAGGAGGCCGATGAGCGCGGCATCCCCGTCTTCCAGTTCCGGCGAATGCGGCGCAAGGTAGCCATAGACGCCTTCCTGGGCCTGAACGCCGACCTATGCGTCATGGCGTTCGTTACCGACATCGTGCCGGACGCTATCCTCGAAGCGCCCACCCGCGGAACTATCCAGTATCACCCGTCGCTGCTCCCCAAGCACCGCGGCCCAAGCTCCATGAACTGGCCCATCATGTGGGGCGAGACGATTACCGGCCTGTCCGTATTCTGGCCCGACAAGGGCTTGGATACCGGCCCAATCCTCCTCCAGAAGGAGGTGGAGATCACCCAGGACGATACGCTCGGCTCGCTGTACTTCGGCAAGCTCTACCAGATGGGCGTTGACGCCATGGTAGAAGCCGTAGGCTTGGTGAGAGACGGCGCCGCGCCCCGTATAGACCAAGACCACTCACAGGCGACCTACGAAGGCTGGTGCCGCGCAGAAGATGTCGCCATAGACTGGACAAAGCCCGTAGGCGATATATACAACCTGATAAGAGGTGGCGACCCCAGCCCGGGCGCCAATACGACGCTCGACGGAGAGACTGTGGCGTTCTTCCGCGCGTCCAAGACCGATGGCGATAGCGGCAAGCCCGCCGGCGAGGTGTTGGAGGTAACCTCCGAAGGCTTCACCGTCGCGGCGGACGGCGGCGCGATAACCATTGGTCGCGTGCAGCCCGGCCGGGAGCGCAAGGTGATGGCGCCGGAGTGGACGGAACGGGTAGGCCTGAATCCAGGAGCTAGGTTCGGTTCGTAATTCGCATCAGACCGCCCTGCGCCTCGTCCAAGAATGCGGATACGGACGGGCAGGGCAACGACAGATGCGCTCGCAAGGAGAGGACATGAACAGGCGAGAGAACCACGTTGCAGGCATCGTCCGGCGTTTGGCCGGGGCGGGACGGCGCGGCGCCGAAGAAGCGGAACCCGTTCAGGACCGCATGGCTTCGTTCCCGGATCACAACCCCAACCCCGTCGTAGAGACAGACCTGGACGGCAGAGTTACGTATATGAACCCCGCCGCCGAGGAGTTGCTGGGACTGGGCGCCCCTCCGGGATTCCATCCACTCGCGGCGAACATGGGGCCTCTGCGAGCGCGACTGCGCAGCGAGACCTCCGGCGTTCTCGCTCGAGAACTGACCGTGCAGGACTCCACATACGAGCAGAAATTCCTCTACATACCCGAAAGCCTCGTGATCCGCATCTACTCCACCGACGTCACCCGCCACAAGGCGGCCCAAGCCGCCATGCACGCCGCCAGCGAGGATTCGCGGCGGCTGGCTGCCGAAAACGAACTCCTCGGAGAGGTGGGGCGCATCATCAGCTCCAGCCTAAACATAGACGACGTTTACGCCGGCTTCGGCGAACAGCTTCGCTCCCTCATACACTTCGACAGGCTGTCCATAAGCCTCGTCAACCTCGACGACAACACATTTACCAACTCCTACACCATCGGGGACTCCATCCCTGGGCGCAACCCGGGCGAGGTAAACTCGCTCGAAGGCACCGTCACCGACGAAGCCGTCAAGTCCAGAAGCGCGATGATAGTGCAGGGCGACCCCGATGAGATGGAGCGACGCTACCCGAACCTCATCCGTTATCCGTCCGTCCTTCTCGCGCCCCTCATCTATCGCGGCGAACTCTTTGGCGTGCTGAATGCCCGATCGCTCAGCCTGAACGCCTACACCGACGAGGATGTCGAGATGCTGTCCCGCGTCGCCGCCCAGATCGCGCCCGCCATCGCCAACTCCCTGCTATACGCCGACATCGTTCGCGCGCAGGACGACCTCGCCCGTTCCAACTCCGATCTCGAACAGTTCGCCTACGCCGCCTCTCACGACCTACAAGAGCCGTTGCGGACCATCACGGCCTATATCGGCCTCGTCATGGAGCGCTACGGAGATCGCCTCGACGAGACCGCGATAGAGTTCATGGACTTCGCCATAGACGGCGCCGAGCGAATGCAGCAGCTTATCAACGACTTGCTCGACTACTCTCGCGTGGACACTCGCGCCCGAGAGATGGAGCCTGTCAACTGCGATACCGTCCTGAGAGATGTGCTGAGAAGCCTCAACGAATCGATCGACAGCAAGAAGGCGAAGGTGGAATGCTCGCCGCTGCCGATAGTCAACGGCGACGCCCCCCAGCTGTCGCGGCTGTTCCAGAACCTTATCGGCAACGCCCTCAAGTTCTGCGGAGACTCGCGTCCCAACATACAGATATGGGCGGAACTCAATGGCGACCGCTGGATATTCGCCATCAAAGACAACGGCATCGGAATCGCGCCCGAATACCATCAGCGCGTGTTCGGCATGTTCTCCAGATTGCACTCCAGATCGCAATACTCCGGCACTGGTATAGGTCTTGCGCTGTGTAGTAAGATTGTCCAAAGGCACGGAGGTAGAATATGGGTGGAGTCGGAAGTTGGTAGCGGATCGACCTTCCGGTTCGAGATACGGTCATAGCATGGCGCTTTCGAGCGCAGGAGGTTACACCCATGGTAGCTGATATTGGTGATCGCCCCATTGAGATTCTCTTGGTAGAAGACAACCCCGCCGATTTCCGGCTTGCTCAGGACACCATCGAGCGTTCCAACCAGCGAGCCAACATAACCCACGCCGAGGACGGCGAGATAGCGCTCGCTATACTCCGCAAGGAAGGCGAATACGCCGACGCCCCCAGGCCCGACCTCATCCTGCTAGATCTCCGCCTTCCCAGAAAGGATGGAACGGAGGTGCTCGCCGAGATGAATCAGGACGAAGATCTGGTGTCCATCCCAGTAATGCTGCTCACCGGCACCGAGGCCGAGTCCAGCCTGTTGGAATCTTATTCCATACCGCCCAGCCGCTACGCGCGCAAGCCGCTCCAATTGGAGGTCTTCCACCGAGCGCTGGGACAGATGGGCCTGTTCAGTCGCCAGCCGATACAGGTGCCGACCCAACAGCAGGTCCAGCAGGCAACCACCGAATCGGCGCCCCGACGCCGCTGGTGGTGGCCCTTTGGCTAGTCGGCCCTAAAACGCAGAGACGCAGACAAATCTGATTTCTCCTCTGCGTCTCCGCGTCCCCCTTCTCCTCTGCGTTAGATCCGCTTCTTTCGAGACCGCAGATAATCTACCATCACGTACTCGCCCAACTCGTTCGGAGTGCTGTAGAACGCGCGCCCGTTGTTTACCCGCGTTACCTGGTCTATGAAGTCCATCAGGTAGTAGTTCGTCTCCAGCATGAAGGTGTTGATAGTGATGCCTTCCTGCGTGCAGCGCTTCACCTCTTTCAGCGTCTGCTCGATGGTGCGATGGCTGGGGGGATAGTTGAAATATGCGTGTCCTTCCTCCAGGTGCGCCGTAGGCTCGCCGTCCGTCACCATGATGACGTTCTTGTTGGCGACCTTCTGACGATTCAGCAGTTGCCGCGCCACCATCAGCCCGTGCTGCATGTTCGTGCCGGAATTCCAGTAGTTCCACGTGCACTCGGGCAGGTCTTCTTCCTTGAACTCCATAGCGTAGTCCGAGAAGCCGACCAGGTAGAAGTAGTCTCGCGGATACTGCGAGTGGATGAGCCAGTACAGCGCCAGCGCCACCTTCTTGGCGGGACCCCAGTAGCCGAACATCCCCATAGACTTGCTCTGGTCTAGCAGCAGAACCGTGGCGGTCTGCGTTAGATGCTCCGTGTGCCGCGTCTCCATGTCTTCGACCGACAGCTTGATGGGCACGTTCGCGCCGCCGCGCGTGACCGAGTTGAACAGCGTCCTGTGCAGGTCTATATCGAACGGGTCGCCGAACTGGTACGGCCGGGTCTCTCCGGTGAACTCCCCGCCGTCGCCGCGAGCGAACATCTCGTGTCTGCCCAGCCTGTCCTTGTTCATCTCAGAGAACACCTCGCGCAACGCGCTCTGCGCCAGCTTCCGCATCCCGCGCGCCGTGATCTCCAGCCGGTCGCCCTTGCGTCGCAGGTAGCCCGCCTCCTCCAGTTGGCGGATCATCTGCTGAAGCTGCTCCATCTCGCGCCGCGCGTCCTCTCCCAGGTGCTCCTCAACAGCGTCCAGATCCACGTCTTCCACGTCGCCGTGGCGCATCACAGACTGCATCTGGTCGTCCAGCTTGTCCATATCCCGAAGCTGCTCCATCAGCCTCATGGCCTGCTCCAGCGTAACCGACTCGTCGCCCATGAACGGATACTCGTTCGCCATATCGTCGAACGGAAACAGCTCGTACATCAGCGAAGCCAGCTCAGAAAGGTCGCCCATCATGGACGGGTCCATGCTCGCTTGCAGCATGTCCATCAACTCGTCGCGCTGCCCCGGAGACATCGAGTCCATCAGAGACTGCATGGACGCCATCTGCTGCTGAAGCGTCTCGATCAGCTCATCCAGGCTTGCCGGACGGTTCGGATCGAACATGTCTCCATACTGCTCCATGAACCCCTCGAAGTCCGGATCCTCACCCATCGCGCGGTCGTTCAGCATCTGGTTCAGCGCCTGGATCATCTCCTGCATCCGCTGCATGTCTTCCGGCGACATGTTCTCAATCGCGTCCTTCATGCCCTGGAAGAAGTTCTGCATCATCTGCTGGCGGAGCGTGTCCATAAGCTCCTCGAACTTCTGGCGCGCCTCCGGGTCCATGAAATCGTAGTCCGAAAGCTCCCGCATCTGCCCAGCCGCGCTCTCCGGCAGCGCGTCCAGCCGCTCCGTATTCTGACGCGCTTGTTGTTCCAGCACGTCCATAGCCGGCTTCAGCGCATCCGCCAGATCGTCCGCCTCTTCCAGTCGCTCCCGCGCGTCGTCCAGCCTGCGCTCGATGCCGGAACGCTCCGTGTCTATCACATCCTGGAGCCGCTCCGCGATGTCGTCCATCACAGATTCGAGGTTGTACTGCTGAAGTTTCTGCTCCTGGAGCCGCTTCAGCCGGTCCCGAAGCTCGCGCAGCCCTGTGATGCGCTGCCCCTGCTCGCCGGACATTCCGCTGCGCATCAGATTACGCATCGCGCGGTTCACGTCTCCGTGCTCCATGATGTCGTCCGACAGCGCGTCCAGAATGTCGTCCTCGTCGAAGTCGAACGGGTGCTGCGTTCCGTCCCACCGTGAGTAGCGATAACCTATCATGACAAGCCCCCTCCCGGAATCCGGCCGGACGCCCCACGCGGGCCGCCACCCCTGTTGGATTGCCCAGATTGCGCCCATCATATGAACGCGCCGCCCCCGTGTCAACGCCGCGCCAACCCTTGTGATATACTCACGCCACAAAGTCGAAAGGAGAAAGCCCCCATGGCCACCCCGCTAAGACTCCTCTCCATCCTCTGCTCGCTCTGCGCCGTCATCATGATGGGATACACAATCGTATTCCAGTGGCTCGGTGCGGACGGCCAGTTCCTTTGGGACTGGGTCTTCGATCCAATAATCCTCACTACGTTCGTCATCATCGTCGTAGTCAATACCATCATCTCCCTCAACCGGCGCAACGAGGGGGCGCATCTCGAACAGCTCCCGATGGATATATTCACCATGGCGGCCGGATTCACGGGGACCATGTACATCGTCAACTACATCCGAAAATTCATCACCGAAGTCGCCTCAGTCAACAACCTTCTATGGGACTTCATCGTTCCCGCCACCATGCTCGTCATGGTAGTCTCCGCCATATTCTACTGGCGCGAGGCGAATAGGACAGGCGGCTAGACCGGATCACAAACCCCGGCGCGATCTACGCCACAAAGCCAGGAAAGAAAGCTCACATGAAGATAACCTCCCTCACTATGGAAACCTACCGCTGGCTGCGCGACAAGCCCATTCGCAACGGGATGTATGTCTATCCCACCGCCGGCCTCAACGTGGTGCGCGTCGAGACCGACGAGGGCGTCAGCGGCGTCGGTCTCGCCGGCGGCGTGCAGGGCGCGGAGGAGATAGGCTCCGCCATACTGGACCACTTCGCGCAGGTCGTCGTCGGACAGGACCCGTTCGACACCGAGAAGATCTGGGACGATCTGTGGCAGCCCAAGCTCGTCGGACGGCGCGGCATCACTACCCGCGTCATCAGCGGCATAGACATCGCTCTCTGGGATCTCAAGGGCAAGGCGACGGGTCTGCCCGTGTACAAGCTGCTTGGAGGCTTTACCAACAAGGTGCCCGTCTATATCGCCGGCGGCTACTACGAGGAAGGCAAAGGGCTGGGCGAGCTTGCCGAAGAGATGGTCGTATCCGTCGAGATGGGCGCCCGCGCCGTCAAGATGAAGATCGGCGGCGCTCCTATCAACGAGGACGTCGAGCGCGTTCGCGTCGTCCGCGAGGCCGTAGGACCCGAAGTGAAGCTGATGGTGGATGCCAACTGCGCCTACCGCCACTACGAGGCGCAGGAGATAGCGCGCAAGATGGAGCCTTACGATGTGTTCTGGTTCGAAGAGCCGGTCAACCCCGACGACTACGAGGGCCACCGGCTGATAACCAACTCCACCACTATCCCGGTGGCTACGGGCGAGAACGAGTACACTCGCTACGGATTCCGCGAGCTCATCGAGGGCCGGTGCTGCGACATCCTCCAGCCGGACGGACTGATCATGGGCGGCGTAACCGAGTTCATGAAGGTCGCCGCGATAGCCCAGGCCCACGATATGCAGATAGCCCCGCACGGCAACCAGGACGTACACGTACACCTGGTGTCCGCCATCCCCAACGGTCTGACCGTAGAGTACTATCGAGGCTCGACCGATCCGATGTGGGGGCGAATGTTCAACGAGACGCTCGATGTCGAAGACGGCCACGTAAGCCCGCCCGACCGCCCGGGCTTCGGCATAAGCCTAAACGAAGAAGCTCTCGCGCCGTACCGCGTCGGCTAAAGGCCATCGCCAGCTCGGAGGGATGACGACCTTCCCACTTGATGGTAGGGTCGTGCATAGAGTTAAGGGTCGGGGGGAAAATCGTTTATACCCCCTGTGGGATTCCCATAATCGGGATTTCCGTCTGAACCACCACGCAACGCTTGCGTATCCGCTCCACCGTTGACTGTCCCACACCGAGCGCGCTCGATATGCCTGCGTCTGTCATCCCTCCGTCACGACGCGATTCGTCGCTCGTAAGCAGGATGCGCGCATGGGTCCGCTTGTACGCGGCGCTCCGACCGCGCGATACCAGCGCTTTGAGCTCCCGTTGTTCGTCGGTTGTCAGTCTGATACGGTACTTCTTGGTAGATGTCATGCTTCCCCCTCGGTTCAACCCTATGACTGTCAAGGTCTCTATTTCAATAATGTTGGGGCATTAGGTTTCTATCCAGAATGTCATCCAGTCCTCTCCCGCCTGAATCTGACGCGCGCAGGATGAAACGGGCGGTTACGATTGCTCTGAAGGTCTTGGCGCCCTCTTTGGTCTTCGTTGCGCTTATGTCGCTGCCCACCCCGTCGGGGCTGACGCCGCAGGGCCAGGCCGCGCTGGCGGTAATGTGCCTGGCCGTCATCCTCTGGGCCACGGAGGCGCTGCACATCGCGGTCACAGGGATGGTCTGCATCGTGCTGCTGATACTGGTCGGTGGCGTGTCGGATGTCGGAGCGGCCCTTTACGGATTCTCCCAGCCGGTGGCCTACTTTCTCATCGGAATCCTGACCCTGGGTATGGCGGTACACCGCTCAGGACTGGCCGAGCGGGTGTCCATTCTGCTGATGCGCGGCGCTGGGGGCAGTCCGCTTCTTCTGTACGTTCAGATGCTCGTCTCTTTCGCCGTACTGACGTTCGCTCTTCCGTCTGCCAGCACACGGGGCGCCATCCTGGTGCACATCTATGAGCAGGTGATGGACAGGTGGGGCGTCTCACAGGACCACTCCTTCCATAAGGCGGTGATGATGGGGCTCGGCTCGCTGAACCGGCTGGGGTCCACCGCGCTGCTGGCGGGTGGAGTCACCCCGGTGGTTGCATCCGGGCTGTTGGGGGATTTTTCCTGGGGAAGGTGGTTCGCGCTGATGAGCGTCCCCTTCTACGCCAGCCTGATCATCGGGGGGGCGCTGCTGTTCCTGCTCTACCGCTCCGGGTTCAGGGTCCGAGTAGATGCCGACGCCCGGTTCCTTGAGGCGGGACCGATCACCGCAGTCGAAGTACGCGCCGGGGCCATAGCGCTGTTCACGGCGTTGATGTGGTTCTCGGACTTCGCTCATGGGCTGCATCCGGCGGTTCCCGCGCTGATAGCTCTCTGTCTGATACTCATGCCGGGCATCGGGGTACTGAATTGGAGAGATATGGAGCAGGGCCTGGGCTGGAGTAATTTCATCGTCATCGCTTCTACGCTGTCGCTTGCCCACGCGCTCGTCGGCAGCGGAGCCGCCGCATGGTTCTCAAGCAGCCTGGTCAGTTGGATTGGCGGACTGAGCGATAACCCGGCGCTATTTCTTCTCGCGCTCTGCTGCTGCGCCGCCGTAGTCCGCGCGATGCTGCCCAATATCGCGGGCTACCTCGCGCTGGTGATTCCGGTGGCGATGGCGGCGGGCGAAGCGGTAGGGCTGAACCCGTTGGTGTGCGGAATGGCGATAGTAGTAATCGGCGACACGCCGGTGTATTACCCCGCAGGCTCTACCTCGGGCGTGTTCATATTCGAGCGGGCGGCTGTCAAGGCGTCCGAGGTTATCCGCTTCGGCCTGGTAATGACGGTCGTAGCCCTCGGTGTGGTCTTCTTCACCCTGCCGTACTGGAGCCTGGTGGGGGAGCCGCTCGTGAAGTAGGGAGTGGGCCGAGCCGATAAGGGCCTCTCGCCTGGCGCCGTCCACATCATCAATCGGATTATCGTGAATGTCGTTCGCTTTCGTCACCCGCTGGCGAATATCTCGTTGGCGAGGTCCATCGCCCCGCGGGCGAACGGTATCCCGGCGTACAGCGTCATGTGGCCGAACACCTCGATGATCTGGTCCTGCGTGAATCCGATGTTCAGCGCGCCCCGAATGTGACTCCGCAGCGGTCCCTCGCGGCCCAGCGCCGCAAGGCACGCCATGGTGCAGATGCAGCGGCTGGGGAGATCGAGCCCCGGTCGGGTCCAGGTCGCGCCCCAGTAGTACTCTCCAGTGATGCGGCCCAGCTCCCGCTCGGCTTGCGTCGGTGGATTCGGCCTCGACGGCAAGGTGGAGCCCATGTAGCGTTGCCTGAGCTCTTCGCCCCGTTGGAACAGGCTGTCGGGGTCTTCGTTGGTGTCGTGGACGCGGGAAGGAGTGAAGTCTATCCCCCGCTCCTCGAAGACCTCCTTGCAGATCGTCAGCGCCTGGATACCCGCCGGAGCCGCCCCGTACCAGGTGTCGTGAATGATCAGCTCCACGAGCTGCTCGGGGGTCAGTCCCACGTTCAGCGCGTTGCCCAAGTGTCGCTTGAGTTGCACCTCGCGGTTCATGACTATGAGGCACGACAGGGTGACCATCTCCCGCTGTATCGGCGTTAATGCCGGCCGCCTCCAAATGTCACCGAACAACGCCTCGCCGAGAATTCTCTCCAGGTCCGGCGCAAGCTCCCACGCTCCGGGCGACGACCCGCCGCTGATCTGCCCGCCTCCAAACATCCTCCGCGTTTCCTGTCCGCGTTCGTAGCGGTCGTCTAGTTCACTCATGTTGCGCCTCCGTCGTATGTGTCGGGATTCCAAACGCCGATAGTGTACGTTGGTATCCAGGCGGTGGCAATCGTTCACACCGGTAGGCGCCAGGCCCTGTACATTCTCACGGATCAACACCTGGCCTCCTATCTTTGGTAAAATCCATTCCAGTCACTCAAGCCACGTGGAGCGAATAACATGGTTCTTTCAGATGCTGACCTTGAATACGACGTCATCGTGATCGGAGCCGGTATTTCGGGCATGTACCAGCTGTACAAGCTGCGGGAACTGGGCCTGACGGTCCGGGTCTTTGAGAGAGGGACGGGGGTGGGTGGCACCTGGTACTGGAACAGATACCCAGGGGCGCGCTTCGACTCGGAAAGCTACTCCTACGGATATTCGTTCTCGCAGGAACTGCTCGATGAGTGGGACTGGACCGAACGTTTCTCCCCACAGCCTGAGACTCTGAGATACCTGCAATACGTAGCCGATAAGTTCGACCTTCTGAAGGACATCCAGTTTTCCAGTGACGTCAAGACTGCGGTCTATGACGAAGATACTCGGAGTTGGGAAGTCGGACTACAGGACGGGAGCGCCCACACGAGCAGGTTCCTGATCACAGGCGTTGGCATCCTCTCTGAGCCTACCCTTCCCAGAATCGATGGAATCGAGTCTTTCCAGGGACCGTCCTGCCACACCTCCCAATGGCCCCATACCCCCGTGGACTTCTCGGACAAGCGGGTGGCGGTTATCGGCACCGGGGCTACGGGAGTGCAGACAATCCAGGAAGTAGCCAAGAACGTCGGACATCTCACCGTCTTCCAGCTCAAACCTGAGTGGTGTGCCCCTCTACACAACTCGAAGATAGAGCCGGATGAGATGGAAGCCATCAGAGCCGGCTATGACAAGATGTTCGAGCATTGTGCCCAGACTTTTGCTGCATTCATACATAGCGTTGACCCCAGGGGCACTTTCGAGGTGACCGAAGAAGAGCGGTATGAATACTGGGAGCGCCTATACGCCAGTCCGGGGTTTGGTATCTGGCAGGGCAATTTCAAAGATGTCCTGACCGACCCCGAAGCCAACAAGGCCCTTTCGGACTTCATAGCCGGCAAGATACGGGAGCGTGTGCATGACCCCGTGATTGCGGAGAAGCTGATTCCAAAAGATCACGGCTTCGGTACCAAGCGGGTGCCCCTCGAAACTAACTACTTCGAGTCCTACAATCGGGAAAATGTCGAGCTGATAGACATCAGTGAGACTCCCATCCAGAAGATCACGCCAAAAGGCGTCCTGACCACTGAGAAAGAGTTCGAGGTCGACTTCATAATCTATGCCACGGGGTTCGACGCGGTATTCGGCAGCTACAACAGGATAGATATACGCGGTGTCGACGGGCGCAGATTAAAGGAACAGTGGGAAGAGGAACTGGCGACCTTCCTGGGGCTTCAGACCAATGGCTTCCCTAATTTCTTTATGATCATGGGACCCCATTCAATGGCAGGAAACAACCCACGCTCCATCGAATACCAGGTGGAGTGGGTGACAGATGTCATAAGGTACATGAATGACCGTAACCTTACTCGCGCCGAAGCCACCCCGGAAGCCCAAAACGACTGGCATGAGTATGTACTGGACCAGGGCAAGGACCTGCTGAGGAACGACGTAGATTCGTGGCAGACCGGCATCAACATCAACCTGGAAGGCAGACAGACCCGAATGACCCTCATGTATGCCGGCGGTCAGCCATCGTTCAGACGGCGCTGCGAAGAGGTAGCCCAAAGCGGCTATAAGGAGTTGAACCTCAGGTAGGTTGAGCGGTTTCTTCGATGACCAACAAATCTAAACCGGCAGGGCTAAATCCCGCGAGTTCAGACTCGACCTCTGAGGAGTCCAGCTGACAACGAGAGCGGCGGCAAGCGCTCCACGCACACCTACGGACCGTAATCTCACCCTCAGACCGCCTCTAGTAGCCATTAGCCTGTGATGCTATGTTCCTAAACCGGTAGGCAACGGCCCAAAGCCAGAATAGGATGGGGGGTGAAAGCGCCTGACCCTACGACTCGTCCTCAGCCGCCTCCTCGCCCTCGGCGTCTTCCCCTTCAACTTCCTCGCCCTCGAGTCCTTCCTCGTCCTCGTCGTAAACCTCAACTTCGAGCCTCGGCGGGACGACGCGCGCGATCGTCTCATCAGCGTCGTTCAGCACCGTAACGTTGTCCGGCACGTCCACGTCTCCGACAACTATGGACACGTCGAAGTCAATTAGGACCGACACATCAATCGGTATCTCCGCCGGCATATCCATGGGCAGCGCTTCGATCGACAGCGACTGGATGTTCTGCAGCAGTGTGCCCGCCATCTGCGATACCGCCGGCGCCGCGCCGGCTACCGACAGCGGCACCTCGGCGCTAATCGTCTTCGTAACGTCCACACGCAGGAAATCTACGTGAATCACCTCTTCGGTAACCGGGTTGCGCTGGACCTCGCGGACGAAGCAGATGTTTTCCATCTCTTGCCCCTCGAACTCTAGGGAGACCGGCACGTTCGTGCCCACTTGGAGCAGCATCCGATTCAGCGTGCGGTCGTCAACCTGAAGGTTTACCGGCTCGATGTCCGCGCCGTACAGATGCACGGGTATGACCCCTTGCCGTCTGAGCTGTCGCACCTTCTTGCCCGTAATCGAACGGTGGTCCAGGTTCAGCGTTTGCACATCCATAGCCATAGCGGGATTCTCCTCCGACGTCATAACGAACAGGCAGGCGGCTCAGCCGCGCAGCAACGCGGCATTATAGCATAGCCGCAAGCGCCGCTGGTAGCGCATGGCGCAGCGCGCGCCATGCGCGAGCTACCCCTTCTTGGGCTTGGGAAAGTACCCGCGTGGCTTTCCGGTCGATGATAACTTTGCCGGTCTCGGTCGCGGTCCAGTTGTTCTTACAACCACTCGTCTGCCCTTACTCTTGGACGACGGCATAGCAATCTCCGATGCCCTGGACAATCGCGCGCTAACCCTTCTTAGATTTGGGAAATACCCCAGGGGGCTTTCCGGTCGACGGCACCTTTGGCGGTCGCTGCCGCGGCCCGGTTCCTTTTACCGCCCAGCGTCTGCCTTGGTTCTTGATCGCTGGCATTTCACTCTCCCCGGCGGTTACTCCCGTCCTTCTTGGTTACTATATCATATACCGTAGTGGCAGCCCATCCCTCAGCTGACTTTGGTGGACGAGGGAGCTGTGGGTTCTCGAAGTATGTATAGATCAGTACCGTCTCCAAATGCCCCAACACTATGAACTCATATGTTTGTTGGTGGGACTCGTTGGGTTCAATCACCATTTCCCCTTGATCCCATTCGAACGGAACAGATTCGAGAAATGGCCACTGCAAGTAAATGAGCTTTTTGTCTATGAACACCTCCGAGTACACCGCCTCCACCTCCTCATCCGATACGGGGCTAATTTGCTGAATGCTGAACTCCGCCTCCCGAATCTCGACCGCCACCCGCGAGCTGTTCCGCAAAGTCGCCGTCACGTCTATGTGCACGTAGCTGTCGCCTACGTATCGGTGATGGACCTCGTGCGTAATCGTCAGGTGAGGCTCGAACGTCCTGAATACCTGCAGCTTGAACAGCGCGAACACCCCGCCGACCACGATGGCGACGACCGTGAGCGCCGACTGTATCCCGCCCGCCACGTCCTTGATTGGCCCGACGTTCTTCCAACTCCACTCCGGCACGATGACGGCGACCGCTACCGCTATGGCCAGCAGCGTCGCGACCGACACCAGCGCAGTCTGTCCCGTCTGACTACGCGGCCAAATCCACCCTATGACCCTCCGCATGAAGCCCCTCGCTCCTTATTGATCGATCACCGACCCGTCTTCGTGCAGCCGCGTCGAGACCGCGCGCGGCGTGAACGGGTACCGCTCCGCCGCGTCCTCAGCGAGCTCTACGCCGATTCCCGGAGCGTCGGGAATCATCAGGTAGCCGTTCTCCTGTCTAACGGCAGACCTGACTATCTCCGACTTCGGCGGCTCGTGTTCCCCGATCGGGTACTCCTGGAGCGCGAAGTTGGGGATGCACGCCGCTATCTGCAGACAAGCCGCAGTGCTGACCGGGCTGAGCGGGTTATGCGGCACGACGCCCACGTAGTGCGCCTCCGCCAGCGCCGCTATCTTCTTCGCGTGCGTGATGCCGCCCACCATGCACACGTCCGGCCTCACGTACTGCACGGCTCCGCGCCTCAACAGCATCTCGAACTCGTGAATCGTGTGCAGCCGCTCGCCCGTCGCTATTGGGATGTTGATGTGCCGCGCCACAAGCTCCATCGCGTCGAAATTCTCCGGCAATATCGGGTCTTCGTAGAAGAAGGGATAGAACCGCTCGATGCCCTGACCCAGCGCGATCGCCTCCGCCGGAGTCAGCCGCCGGTGTATCTCGATGCACAGATCCACGTCGTCCCCAACCGCGTCGCGGTACATTCCCACCGCGTCTATCGCATCCTTGATCTTGTTGGCGTGCGTCTTGAAGTAGGGGACGTCCCGCTCCTCGTCCAGAAACGGCGTTAGGTGGCCCACAGCGGTGAACCCCATCGCCTTCGCGTCCTTCACGCCCTGGACCAGCGTCTCCCGCGTGTCGCCGAAGACGTGGTAATACACCCGCGCCTTGTTCCGTGTCTTGCCGCCCAGCAACTGGTGCGTCGGAACGCCGAACCACTTGCCCGCTATGTCCCACATGGCGATGTCCAGCGCGCTCAGCGCTCCCATGATCGCCGCGCCCCTGAAGTGCGAGAATCTGTACATGTACTGCCAGTGGTGCTCGATCAGCAGCGGGTCCTTGCCCACCAGGTATCGCCCGAATAGCTCTATCGCCGCCTTCGACGCCTCAAGGTAGCCCCATGCGCCCGACTCGCCCACGCCCACGATCCCCTCGTCCGTGTGGATCTTCGCGTACAGATACCGGCTGACGCCAATCGCCTCGACCTTCGTAATCTTCATCTAACCCCTCCTGTATCGTTGTATAACGACCAACACGAAACGCAAAACTACGCTCTTTCACCCAACAATACCAATCCTTCACGCGCCAGTACCATCGCGCAACTTACCAGGATGACCGCCACCGTCGCCCTCCGGAACATCGCCTCGTTCATGCGGCGAACGAGATGCGTCGCAAGCCAGAACCCCAGCAGCGCGGGCGGCGTTACTATCAGGATGAGCGCGACGCGCTCAGGCGTCAGCAGTCCTGCCACGGCGTAGCCCACAACTCCCGCCGACTCGACGAACAGGAAGTACAGCGACAGCGCTCCCCGGACGGCGTTGCGGCTCCAGCCCTGCGCCAGAACGTACAGCGCCATGATAGGGCCGCCTATGCCCAGCGCGTTAAGCGTTACCGATACGCCGAACGCCACGATCAGTCCGGCGACCAAGCCCCTCGGCACAGGAACCCGCGCTCCGGTCGCCACCATCACCGTCAGCGCCATAGTAACCGACGCGATTAGGATCTTCAGAAGCGCGGTGTCCGAGTCGCGCAGCGCGACCACGCCCACCGGAACGGCCAACAGCCCGGCGATGGCCCACGGCCCGACGCGCCTAGCCGGAAGAACCGCCCGGTTTTGATAGATGATCAGAACGAAGAGCAGCAGCGATACCGTGTTGATGACGATGACCACGGTGCGCGGATCGAACACGAACAGCAGCGCCGGAATCGTCGTCATCCCAATCCCGAACCCGACGGTCGAAAGCGCCGTCGCGCCGATGAACGTAACGACCGCCGCAATCGCGGATTCGATCAGGCCGGGCAGCGGCAGCGCCAACCTATGGAACCGCCCGTCCCGCCAGCGCCCCCGTGCACCGCTCGTTGTCCACCGCCACCTGGCCGTTGACCAGCACGAACGGGATACCGGTGGGGAACTGCGCCGGGTCGTCGTAAGTCGCGTTGTCGATCACCCGCTCGTCGTCGAAGACCACTATGTCCGCGAATCTGCCGCGCTCAATGCGGCCCCGGTCCACAAGTCCGAACCTCTGCGCCGCGTTGTCCGTCATCCGCTGGATGGTCTGTTCGAGGCTGATGATCGGGTGCTTGCGCCGCAGCCTCCCCAGGAAGCGCGGGAAGCAGCCATACGCGCGCGGATGCGGCATCGAGCCTATCGGGATGGCGTCGCTGCCAACCATGTAGTCGGGACGCGACAGGAACTCCATAGCGTCGCGGCTGATCTGGTCCCACACGCGCACGCTGTCCGGCGGAGCGCCGCGGTAGCAGATCTGCCCGTCCTCCTCGATAAGCAGCTCTACCAACGTCTCGCCCAGGCTGTCGCTGCCGCGCATAGCCGCCACGTCGGGCAGGCTCATCCCCTCCAGGTCCTTGTTGACCTTCATGTATGTCAGCACCGCGTCGTGCAGCGTTCGCCGCCCGTTGTCCTCCAGCATACGCACCAGCCGGCTCCGGCGCCGCCCGTCGCGCAGTCGCGTCATCACCTCGTCCGGCCCGCCCTCATGATACTCCGTCGGCAGAAAGCTCAGCGGGAACGAGCTCCCGGTGGGGTAGGGGTACAGCTCCAGCGTACAGTCCACGCCCTCGGCCTTCGCCTGGTCTATTAGCTCCATCTGCTCGGCGACCTGACCGGCGTTCGACGCCTGTGTGCGGTAGTGCGAGAAGTGCACTTTGACTCCCGCCCGCCGTCCGATCTCCAAAGCCTCCGGCACGCCACCCCCACCGAAGCCGCGATCCGTATTCACGTCCCGCAGGTGCGTCGTATAGACGCCGTCGTACTCGGCCACCACCTCGCAAATCGCCACCAGTTCGTCTGTATCGCTCCATGCGTTCGGGTGGTAGGACATACCGGTTGCGAACCCGACCGCGCCCTCCTCCATGCCTTGCCGCACCAGGTCCAGCGCCTTGTTCAGAGCCGCGCCCCGCAGCGGGACGTCGTGGAAACCGACCGTCTCGAGCCGGATCGCGCCGTGCGCTACGTTGTAAGCCGTGTTGATCGCCACCTTGCCGTCGTAGTGCGACCGGAACGCGGCTACACTAGACATGTCCAGATCCTCCGGCGGCTCTCCCAGGATGCCCGACAGGTACCGCCGGTACATCCGGTAGTTCTCGGACGACATCGGAGCGTAGCTTAGGCCGTCCTGCCCCAGAATCTCCGTAGTAATGCCCTGCCTCAGCCCGTTCGCGTGCTGAGCGTCCCACAGCAGAACTCCATCCGAGTGCGCGTGCGTATCGATGAATCCGGGCGCAACGCAAAGTCCCGTCGCGTTCACCACTCGCCGAGCATCCGCGGCTCGCAGATCGCCAACCGCGCTGATTCGATCCCCCTCTATCCCCACGTCCGCCCTGAAACTTCGTCGTCCGCTGCCATCTATCACAGTCCCGCCCGAAATGATAACGTCGAACATGGCGCCACCCTCCGATTCGCCGCTTTCTGCCATTGCAAGCGCATAATACCACAACCGCTGAGTGTGTATTCGCCCAGACGCAAATACGCCCCGGCGGACGCTCTCACGCCCGCCGGGGCGTATCGCTCACGCGCTGGCGCCAGCGACGCCGCGCTCTGACAAGACCTAGATGCCGCGGTCCATGCCCATGTCGGCCGGCGCCTCGCGGTCCTCCAGCGACTGCTCGACGCGCTCGCGGAAGTCCGTCCACATCTCGTCGGTGCCGTTGGAGAAGCTGTGCCCGTTGCCGTTCGAGTGGCCGTTGCCGGTGCCATTGCCGGTATCGGAGTGCATGTCCATCAGCTTGTCGCGGAATTCTATGAACACCCAGTCCTCGGCTCTGCCGTGCGGCATATCAAAGAAGTCGCGCTTGAAGCTTGGCAGCTGGCCGGGGCCGAAGTAGCCCTTGTCAGACAGCGCGTAGCCTTCGAGGTTCTCCGTGCGCTTGCCGAGAATCTCTCCGCCGGTAGCAACGTAGTGCTCCATCACCGGCTTCATGCCGTACTTTTGGATCGGGCATACCTTCATGCATACCCCGCAGCCCTCGTAGCGCGCCATTACAGGCCGGCAGCGCTTGAAGACCAGCTTGTTCTTTTCCACGCCCCTGTACCAGACCTTGTCCGGCATCAGCGCGCGGCCCGGGCAGCGGTCCACGCACACCTTGCACTCTTGGCAGAACTGGTGGATGCCGTAGTCTATCGGCTCGTCGTGCGTAACGTTCGCGTCAGTGTAGATGATCTGCAGCCGCGCGCGAGAGCCGAAGTGCGGCGACAGCAGCTGGCCGTTCGCGCCCAGCTGCCCAAGACCGGCGGCTACGAACATCGGAATCATCGGCCCGTAGTGCCACGTCGGGCCGGATACCTGCACGTTGTAGCCCAGCGAGCGGATGTACGCCGTCAACTCCATCGTCAGCGGACCCTGGTTGTAGTACGTGCCGAAGTGGGTGTCCTCGGCCTCCATGCTGGGGATCGTCTGCGTCTTGCGGTAGTCTTGCTCTAGCGCAAGGCATATCGCGTTCGGCAGGTCGCGCCGCAGCTGCGGCTTGCGGCTCTGATAGACGTAGTGGCCGTCGTTCTTGGTGAACCCGACCTCGCCGTAGCCAAGCTCGTATGCCCTCTGGCGGATCAGATCGGTAACGTCCTCGCCGGTCGGAGTTCCGGTCGGCTCGAGCTCGCCGCTCGTGCGAACCCACTCCACGATCGGATCCATCTCTTTCTGGTGCTCTTCGAAGAACTCAACAGACTCCGGTGTGAACGCCTCGCGCTCCTGCCGCGCCCAGTCCACGGACGCGCTCTCCTCGATCGCCATGTTCTCGATCGGGTACTCCCGGCTGAAGAACGTAACGTCGTAGTCTCGCGTCGGGATGCCCGGCACCGTCACCAAGTCCTGGGGCACGGGTATCCTGTAGGTCGGATCTCCCACCCTCCGTCCCGGACGCTCAACGTAGTGACTAACACTTTTGGCTACCACGATCCCCTCCTTAGAAAGAGAATTTCCGGCGCGCGCCCCTCCGTGAGGCAAAAATCGCTACCCGACGGTCAATCTACCACATAATTGCAGAATACGCAAAGGGTTTTCATCATTCCCGTTTCACGAATCGGCGCGCTCGTGGAAAACCCACATCCATGGGTTCCTTCGCCCATTCACCTCTTTGCGCCTTTGCGTCTCTGCGCCTTTGCGTTAAATTCAAGCGCTGCTAAACTACCCCCATACCACCCCCGCGAGGCGAACGAACCATGAAGATAACTAAAGTAACCCCCTGGATAATCAGCTTCCCTTGGGAGATGCGGATCGGCGCGGCCCAAGAGACGGTCGTGAACGACCGCCAGCTCGTGCTGGTGCAGGTAGATACCGACGAGGGCATCACCGGATGGGGCGAGATCACCACCTACCCGGGCCCCGTCGCCAACCGCGCCGTCGCCGCGATGGTAGGGCAGGTGGGCGAGTTCCTTGCCGGCGAGAACGCCAACGAGTTCGAGCGGCTGTGGCAGAGGATATTCCGCTCCTTCACCTACGTCGGTACGCGCGGCGCCACCACCGCGCTCATCAGCGGCATAGACATCGCGCTGTGGGACATTCGCGGCAAAGAGCTGGGCCTGCCGATCTACCAGCTTCTCGGCGGACCCGTCCGCGACCGCATCGCGCTGTACACGCACCCGCCTGAGCCGCGCAGCGTCCCTGACGCCATCGCCGACGCCCAGCAGATAGTGGACGCCGGTTACGAAGCGTTCAAGTTCGACCCCATGATGCGCTTCATCCCCGGCGGAAACGACGGGTTCCTCGACGGCAATCTGAGCCGCGAGGGCATAGCCACCGCCGACGAGATTGTGGGCGCAGTGCGCGACGCCATAGGCCCCGACATAGAGATACTCATAGACGCGCACGGCATGTACAACGTGCCGACGGCCATCGAGCTGGCGACGCGCCTGTCGAAACACGACATCCACTGGTTCGAGGAGCCGGTGCCTGTCGAAAGCTACAAGGCTCTCCAACAGGTGCGCCGCGAGATACCCGTTAAGATCTCGGTGGGCGAGCGTCTGCACACTCGCTGGGAGTTCGTCCCGATACTCGAGAACAACCTCGCCGACTTCATCATGCCCGACGTCACCTGGACCGGCGGCATCACCGAGCTAAAGAAGATCTCCACGATGGCCGAGGCATACTACGTCCCCGTCTCCCCGCACGACGCCAGCGGCCCCATCAACGTATTGGCCGGCGCGCATGTAATGATGACTACCCCCAACTTCTACAAACTCGAAACCATGCGCTACGACCTCGGCGCCTACGGCAAGTTCATAGAGCCTGGCTTGGTCATCCGCGACGGAGACCTATACGTCCCAGATACTCCGGGATTGGGAGTTGAGATAGACATGGACTTCCTACGCGCTCACGTGGTATTCGGAGGCGAGTAACCCGGACGCGCGTCCCATTTCGGACGCTTCCTTGCGACAGCAAAGCCGCAGAGACGCAACAAACGGCGACTAGCCGGGTCCTTTGCGCCTCCGCGTAAAACCACGGGTCCAGTCAGACCCCGATCACCCGCACCGGCGCCCCCGCCAGGAACGCCCGTATGTCCTCCACCGCGTCGCCGTAGAAGATGCGGTACGTCTCCGACGTAACGTATCCCATGTGCGGCGTGAGTACCGTGTTGGGAAGCGAGCGCAGCGGGTGGTCGAGCGGCAGCGGCTCGACGTCGAACACGTCCAGACCCGCGCCCGCTATCGCGCCGGAGCGGAGCGCGGCGATTAGCGCCTCCTCGTCCACGATCGGACCGCGCGACGTGTTGACCAGGTACGCTGAGCGCTTCATCATCGCAAGCTCGTCCGCGCCGATCAGCCCGCGCGTGCGCCGGCTCAGGATCGTGTGGATCGTCAGGATGTCCGATGAGCGCAGCAACTCCTCCTTCGACACAAGCTCCGCGCCGAACTGGGACGCCCGATCTGCCGTCAGATTCTGGCTCCACGCGATCACCCGCATCCCGAAGGCCACTCCGACCGTCGCCATCTGCGAGCCGAGATTGCCAAGTCCCAGCGCGCCCAGCGTCTTCCCCTGGAGCCCCTCGCCCATCGTAACTTGCCAGTGTCCCTCGCGCGTCGCGCGGTCCTCGGTCGGGATTTTGCGCGCAAGCGCCAGAATCAGCCCCCACGTAAGCTCGGCGGTTGGGTAGGGCAGCCCGTTTGTGCCGCACACCGTAACTCCGTTGTCGTTCGCCACGCCCACGTCTATCGAAGCGTTCCGCATACCCGTCGTAACGAGCAGACGCAGATTCGGCAGTCGCTCGAGCAGGCCGCGACGGAACGGCGTCCGCTCCCGCATAGCCACCACCGCATCGTAGGCACGCAGCCGCCCGGCCACCTCATCCTCGTCCGACAGGTGATCGGAGAATATGTCCACCTCCACTCCATCTGGCAGAGAACTCCAATCCGCCATCTCCAGCGCCACACCCTGATAGTCGTCCAGAACCGCAACCTTGGTCATCGTCGAACTCCCCCATTACGCCGCTAGATGCTGCCGCCAACCGTCGTCGCAAGCATACCATACCCAACCGTCGTATCCGACGAACCGCGCGAGCGCGCCGTATGCGCTATAATCACTTAAAAGCCACCATACAACACAACCCAAAGACGGAGGTCTTCGCATGGTAACTCCAAAGCAGTTGGGACACTTGGTAATCAGGGTTCGCGACCTCGAAAAGTCCGAGCGGTTCTATTCCGACGTTCTCGGCCTCAAGGTCATGAACAAGCGACCCGGCAGCATGACGTTCATGAGCGCCGATACCGGCATGTCGCACGAACTCGCCCTGGTGCCCGTCGGCGACGACGCGCCCGGCCCCGAGGAGGGCAGGGTAGGGCTATTTCACTTCGCCTGGGAGATGCAGTCGTTCGACGACCTCAAGAAGCTCTACAAGGTGATGAAGGAAAACGACGTGAAGATCGGCGGCATCGGAGACCACGGCATATCGCTGGGCGTCTATTTCTTCGATCCCGACGGAAACGAGATCGAAGCCTACTACGAGATGCCCCGAGATGAGTGGCCTCCCGAAGGCGACCTGTTCGAGGGCGAATTCCCCGGAGGCTCCCTGGAAGACTAGACCCGAAACCAAAAGGGGCGTCCCATTGTCGGGACGCCCCTCTCGCTGATCTTTACTCTTTCCTCAAGCTCCCATCCCCAGCATCCCCAAGTCCGCGCGCTCGCGCAGCAGCGCGGCGAACCGCGCCACCTTGGCGGCGGTATCCATCCGCGCCGACGATGTTACGTCGTTCAGAAGTGTCATCGTCGTCAGCGTATCAGGCTCCACCACCATCACAGGCGTCTCCTCCTCGCGCGCCTCATAGCTGATGTACTCGATCGGCTCTATCCCGCCGGTCAGCACGAGGCACGATACTGACGCGTTGAGGGCGGACATCTGTATGTCCGGCCTGTCGCCTCGCACCACCACCGCGTTGCGCTCGTATATCCCGAATCGCAGCTCGCCCGGATCGAGGCTCATGGCGCCCACTTGGAACCACTCGATAGGCGCGTCCATATCTCCCTCATCCACCACGTACCTGCCATCCAACCCCGAGCGAACCTGCTCGACGCTCACGGTCAGCAGAGCGCGATCTTCGGGAATCATGCCCACGAGCGTTATGTCCGCTTCAGCGAAAGACGGCGCGACTTCCTGTCTTGCCTCCGTCCCCTGGTACTTCGGAACGCCGTTCACCAGCACCCCCGCCAGCCGTTCTCCTAGCGCGTCCGGCCACGACGACAGCTCACCGCCGCGCATCCCGCGACGGCTGGCAGCCACCACAAGCGCCTTGGCGTCCAGCGCCTCCGCCACCCGCGCCACGCAGTCCGGATGGCCGGCCGGCATTTCCAGGATCGTCATGTCGGCGGTTCCCCCGGCTACCTGCGCGTTTAGCGCCGCGACGTCCGCGTCCGAAGGTCCACCGTCCCCAACCTCGCGCGGCCAACCTGACGGACACGGGCGCCCCAGCCGGGCCAACGTGTCCGCGTCGCCGCCATCAGACCCGGATGCGCCAGATGCCGCAAACGGTTGGAACGCCGCCACGGAGCGACCGTCCGCGCCGCAGGTCGCCGCCAATCCCAAGGCAGTCGCCGACTTTCCCGCGCCCTTCACATCCGAACCCACCAGTAGTACAGACATAACCCGCTCCCCCCAAACCTAGTAGATGAGGACTCCCCCAAGTCCCTTCCCCATTGATGGGGGAAGGTTAGGATGGGGGTGAAGCCCACACCCTAATTCAGCCCGATTATACCAGACACCGCAGCGTAAGCTATAATGAATCGTCATGAAAACCGTCATCCTCATACTCGTAGCGCTGGTCGCCGTCGCCCTGTCCGCTGCCTGCGCCGCCACATCAGACTCGGACGTGCCGGACATAGACCGCCGCGCTGCCGCCCTCAACAAGGCGCTGATGTGCCCCGTCTGCCCAGGCGAATCCATAGACCAGAGCCAGAACCCGCTAGCCGTCCAGATGCGCGCCGTAGTCCGCGATATGCTGGAAGACGGACGCTCCGAAGACGAAATCAAAGATTTCTTCGTGGAGCGATACGGCCCTAGCGTGCTGCTCCAGCCGCCGTCCGAGGGATTCGACTTGGCCGCTTGGATAGTCCCGCCGCTTGGCTTTGGACTGGCCGTAGTCGCGCTGCTGCTGACGCTGAAGTGGATGCGAATGAGCGCCGAAGCCTCAGCCGCCCAGCGCGAAGAAGACTCCGAGCGTGGACGACAAGCGTATGTCTCCAAGATAGACGCCGCCCTAAGCCCGCAATCCCCCCCGGACGCCGCGCGTCCCGATGATACGGACGCTGACGAACCCGACGCGAGGCAAGGCCGATGATAGTAGATGCGGGACACTTGGCGCTGATACTGGCGCTCATCGCGTCCGGCTATGCCGCTACCGCCTCGATGCTGGGAGTCGCGCGGAGGTCGTCGCGGCTGCTGGTAAGCGGCAGGTTCGCGCTGTACAGCATACTGCCGCTGCTCACCGTTGCCACCGCCGCGCTGATATATGCTTTCGTAACCAACGACTTCTCCGTTCGCTACGTCGCCGAGAACAGCAGCTTGGCGATGCCTCGCGCCTACACGTGGGTGGCGTTCTACGCCGGCAACGCCGGTTCGATGCTCTACATCGCCGTCGTTTTCTCACTCATGGTGGTCATCGCCGTCGTCGGCATCCGTCGCGCGCTGCCCTACACGTCGCCATACGCCACCGGCATCATGGCAGTCGTGCTGGCGTTCCTGCTCGGCGTGATGGTCTTCCAGGCGAACCCGCTCGAACGCTTCGCCATCGTCCCGTCGGACGGGCAGGGGATAAACCCTCTGCTGGTTCACTTCGGCATGTTCATCCACCCGCCGCTTCAAATGGCGGGGCTGGTGTCTGTCGCCATCCCGTTCTCCATAGCCATCGGCGCGTTGCTCGCCAACAAGGGCGGCAACGACGAGTGGGTGGACCAGGGACGGCTGTGGGGAATGATCTCGTGGCTGATACTAACCGTCGGGCTGATGCTCGGTTCGTGGTGGGCGTACACCATATTGGGCTGGGGCGGCTACTGGGCGTGGGACCCCGTCGAAAATTCGGCGCTCATGCCCTGGCTCGCCATGACCGCGTTCGTCCACTCCATAATGGTGCAGAAGCGGCGCGGGATGTTCCGAATGTGGAACATGGTCATCATCATCCTCGCGTTCACCATGGCGCAGCTCGGCATGTTCATCAACAGGGGCGGACCCGTGCCGTCCGTCCACTCGTTCGCCCAGTCCACCATGGGCTGGCTGTTCCTCGCGTTCATGGCGGTAACGCTCATAGCGTCCGTCGCCGCCTTCATATGGAAGTCCGACACTCTGCGAAGCCGTGGAAGCCTCGAATCTGCGCTCTCCCGGGAGAGCGTGTTCCTGGCCCAGAACGTAGGCTTCCTCATCGTCGCCTTCGTAACCCTGTGGGGGACGATATTCCCGATATTCTCCGACGTGGCGAACGACGAAGCCGTTACCGTCGGACGCCCGTTCTTCGACCGCGTGAACGGCCCGATACTCCTGCTGATAGTGCTGATGATGGGAGTCGGCCCGTTGCTGCCGTGGAGACGCGCGTCGCTGTCCCACGCGCTTCGTCTCACGCGCATCCCCCTGGCCGGAGCCGTCGCGACCGGCGTCGCGCTCTATGCGATTGGGCTGACGCGCCCGGTGGCGCTGCTGGCGTTCATGACGTGCGCGATAGTCGTCGTCGGGATCGTCCACGAGTGGGTCCGCGGGACGCGGGCTCGGCATCGCGGAGGCGAGGACTACGCGACTGCATTCGTCCGGTTGCTGTCCGCCAACAGGCCGCGATACGGCGGCTACGTCGTGCATCTGGCTATAATCATGCTCGCCGCCGGCGCGATAGCGTCATCGTTCTACAGCGTCCAGCGAGACTTTGCCATGCAACCGGGCGACACGCGGGCGGTGGGCGAGTACACCTTCACCTACATAGGCTCCACCTCTCAGGCATTCCCTGACCGCATCGAAGACCGCGCCCGATTCGAAGTGTTCGCCGGCGACGGCTATCTGGGCATCATGGAAGCGCTGCGCGCCGAGTACCCGGCGTTCCGCATCGCTTCTACTGTGGGCGCCATCCACAGCACGCCGGTAGAAGACTTCTACATAGTCCCGTCCGAGTTCACCGGAGGCGGCGAGGCCGTATTCCGAGTTCTGATCAACCCGATGGTCTGGTGGATGTGGGCGTCCGGCCCTATCCTGATACTCGGCACGTTGCTCGCCCTGTCACCACGTCGCCGCCCCGTTCCCGCCGTCGCCAGAATCCCATCCGGCGCGCAGCCCGTGTGAGTTCACCCCATGCCCACCCTACGGTTTTTGTTAGTCACGGCTTGTCGTGTGCAGTCGTCGTTCCCGCGAAGGCGGGAACCTACGGCGGCGGGGCGTCGGGCGCTGGCAGTCTCGTTAAGACTGGAAGTAAACGACATATTCTAGTAACTACCCCCTACAACACAATCACTCCTCCAAAAAGATGCTAATTCTCGTCGCCATCCTACTCGCTCTCATTCCCACGGTCTTCATCCTGTGGCCGTTCATCGCGCGACTGCGCCGCAGCGAGTTCGAATACGACGAGGGCGCTCCCCAGGCCGACCTGATGCGCCGCTGGGACGCCGCCGTCGCCAATCTCGCCGGCGCAGAGTTGGATCACGCGCTCGGCAACCTCTCCGACGATGATCACGCTGACCTCCGCCGCCGCCTAATGACCGAGGCCGCGGCAATCATGCAGGAGATGGAGCTAACCCAAGACGAAGAGGATCGGATGCTCGCCGACCTCTCAGACGAAGTAGCCGCCACCCGCGCCCGCGTACAGGGCGACGGTTAGGGCGCGCCAGACTTAGCGCGCCGTGCTACAATCCTCGCACCATAATCACAGGAGGCGGAGATGACCACCCGAACAGCCGTTACGACGGAGCCGCGGCTTGCCGAGGGCATCCCTGAAGTGGGCGACCTCGATTTCGAAACGCTTTGGAAGATGTATCCCCCTCTGGAGGGAGGTATGCCCGCCTCGATTATCCATCAGTCTTACTATATCTACCTGATCACCGCTCTCACGGCTTGGTTCGACAGATGTGAGCGCGAGGTTGGGGTGTTCGGGGACTGGTTCATCTACTACCTCGATCAGTCCGGGCGCAGGCTCTCCGTCGGTTCCGACGTCGCGGTCGCATTCGACATAGATCTGAGGGATGCGGATAATTATGGCTCATACTTCATCGAGATCATGGGCAAGCCGCCAGAGTTCATACTCGAGATCGCCTCGTCCACCACTGCCATGGTCGATCTGAGAGAGAAGCCCGGCATCTACGCCAGCATGGGCGTGTTGGAGTACTGGCTGTTCGATCCGACAGGTGGCGACCTGTACGGGATGGCTCTGAGCGGGATGCGACTCGTGAACGGAGAGTACGAGCCAATCGAGACGCGGCAGTCGCCGGACGGCGGGATACGCGGACACAGTGAGATACTGGGGCTCGATCTGCTCTGGGAGAACGATGACCTGCGGCTAATAGACCCGTTGACGGGCGAGCGGTTGCTTCGACCCGATGAAGTGGAAGCTGAAGCGCGCTCAGAGCGTCGAGCCCGCGAGGCGGCCGAGGCCCGGGCCGATACAGCAGAAGCGCGGGCCAAGGCAGCGGAGGCGGAGTTGGCAGAATTGCGCCGTCAGATGCGCGATAGGTAAGTGGTCCGCCAAGTTCGCCGCGAAACGCCGCACACACACACACCAGTCCCAGGCGTAGGGCGCCTGTTCTCGAAGCTACCCCATCTCCCCCACCAGTTCCATCACTCGCGCCAGTGTATCCAGCTTCTCGCTCGCATCAGCTCCCGCCAGGCCCAGGCGCAGCGTGGAAATGCCCGCGTCTCGATACACGCCCAGCCGATCCGCGATCATCGCCGGTGTGCCAATCAGATTCGCCTTCATGGCAAGCTCTGTCGGCACCCGGTCTCGCGCCGCCTCGCGCTCGCGCGCCATCCATAGGCGCTGCACCTCGTTTACGTCTTCCTCGTAGCCCTGCCGCGCAAACGCGTTCTTGTAGAAATTGTTCCTCAGAGACCCCATCGCGCCGAAGGTGAAGCCGTAGCCCCGAGCGTGGCGCTTGCCCGCCTCCTCGACGTCGTCCGTGAACTCGACTGATAGCGGGATCTGCAGGTCCAGATCGGCCAGCGTCCGGCCCGCTCGCTCCGCGCCCGTTCGCAGGTGGCGGAGGAACGTCTCGGCAGTCTCCGGTATGAACGAACCGCCGATCCAGCCGTCGGCCAGTTCTCCTGTTAGCTCCAGGTTGCGCGGCCCCAGCGCGGCGATGTAGATAGGCACGTGAACCGGATCCGCGCTCGATCGGATGGAACGCCCTTCACCGCCGGGAAGCGGCAGTTCATAGACCTGTCCATCGTACGCCAGCCGGTCTCCCGACGTCGCCATTCGCACTATCTCGATCATCTCCCGCGTCCGCGTGATCGGCTTGTCGAAAGACACGCCGTGCCAGCCCTCGACCACCTGCGGACCGCTGGTTCCGATTCCCAGCCGGAAGCGACCCCCGGACAGCGACTGCATGGACATCGCCGTCATTGCCAGGTTCGCCGGCGAGCGGCTGCCAAGCTGAACGATGCCAGTACCCAGACCGATGCGCGACGTTCGCGCAGACAGGTACGCCAGTGGCGTTATCGCGTCGAACCCCCACGACTCGCCGGACCATATGGACTCCGCGCCAAGCCGTTCCGCTTCTGCCGCGAACGCCGCCGCGCTCTCCCAATCGCCACCGTCGGACGTAACATTGACCGCAATCTTCATCGACGACTCCTATTCCTCGCTCCTAGCTTCCCACGCCGCCTTGTTCTTGCCGATCTGCCCCGCGTGGTCGAGATCGTGAACCCGTTGGAACAGGTACCACGCCCTGGCGTGCAGTTCGCCGAACATAGGATGCGGCGCGGTCGGCGCGGTTGGTGGCGTCTGCGGTAGGCGATGCGTAAGCGCCGACCATGCGATAGAGTCCGACCGCAGCTTCGCGGTCAGCTCGCCTATGGACTCCGACGTATCCTCGCGCGGCGGATCTATCCTGTCCAGCTTAAGCGCATCGCCCCGTGACAGCGCTTCCACCAGCTCCGCGACTCGCCCCGAGCTTGTCAGCAAATGGTGGAGCACCTCCGAGATCGTCCACTCTCCAGGCTCCGGGCGGAAGTCGGCGAGCTCCTGCGACACCCCTTCCACCGAGTCCATGACCGAAATTCGCGCCTTGATGAGGCGTGTCCAAAGCTCATCGAACGTGTACCTCTCGCCCTGAGTGGTGAGGTACGAGTGGATTCGCGCAAACTCCTCGTTCTGCGTCGTCATACGGAATATCCTCTCACTAGCCTTACATGCCGCAAGAATGTAACCGAGCGACGCGAACCGCGTCAAACTCTGCCTATGCCCCTACCACGACCCCATCCCCGACCGCCGCCGTACCTGGCGACTCCACGATCCCGTACACTCCCAGGTACGCCGCCCGCACGCTTGGCCGGTAGCTGAGAATCAGCCTCAGCGTATCGAAGTCCCGCTCTCCCGTCGCCGGGTCCAGCGTCGTTATCGCGCAGCGCGGATCGCGCGCCACCATTCGTAGCCGCAAGCCGTCTCCTATGAGGATGCCCTTGCCCAGCCAGCTGTCCTCATCGTGCGGCTCGCATCCATCGAGCAGCAGCGTCGGCCTAAAGCGATCCGGTTCGAACGACTTGGCGCCCCTCGTCAGCGAAGACAGGTACTCGATCGTTGCCTGGGATATGACGGACACTGGATACTCGTCGAAGCACGCCCCGGCCGCGTCCGACTCGAACAGCGTCAGCTCTGTCCCGCAATACTCCGACAGCGCCGCGCCCCACTCGCCCCCGACTACGCTCCCCTCTACCACGCGGCCCCACAGCATCGTCGCCGTGCGCCCCGACGCCTGCGGCTCGTCCTTGACCACGCGACCGTCCGGAAACGTCATGCGTAGCGAGCGCCCTTCGTCATAGTATTCCGCCTTCACCCGCGTCAGCGCGCCTAATTGCCGTTGCGTGACCACGCGCCCCGCGCCGTCCAACAGCATGAACCGTCTGTCTCCCGCGATGCCGCGCCAGCCAATATCCACCCTGTCGGCCTTCACCAGCCCCAGCGATTTCACGGGCGCGACGTTGATTGCGCTTATGACGGGCGTTCCCATATGCCAATCTCCTTGTCCCATAGTATTCTCCGCTGGCTCATCCATAGTCTTTCGTTACCTAAATTCAGCGCAAAGATGCAAAGACAAATAGAAATCCTTTGCGTCTCTGCGCCTTTGCGTTAAATCCAAGCGTCGAATCTGGATAATGATAATACCCTGCCGAGTTCACCTCCCATCATACCAGAGCGATTTATGATAGATTAGCCGTAATCCCATCCAAGGAGAACATCATGGCAACCAAGACCTACGAACCCAACCTCGTCCTGTCCAACCAGGAGTTCGAGACCGTCGGAACGCGTCCCGTTAGGCATGACGGCTTCGATAAAGTAACCGGACGCGCGCGATACAGCGCGGACATCCACCTGCCCGGTATGCTGCACGGCAAGCTGCTGAGAAGCCCCCACGCCCACGCGCGCATCCGCGGGATAGACGCCAGCCGCGCGCTTGCCCTGCCGGGGGTCAAGGCCGTAGTTACCGCAGCCGATCTGCCGGATGTATCCGCCGAGTTCACCGACCAGTCCGAAGGCGCCGCCGTGAACTACGGCTTCTATTCCCGCAACGTAATCGCCCGGGAGAAGGCGCTGTACAAGGGCCATACCGTCGCCGCTATCGCCGCGAACGACGCCGCGACCGCAGAGGCCGCGCTTAGCCTCATAGACGTGGATTACGAGGTTCTCCCGCACGTCCTCACCGCAACCGATGCCCTCGCGCCGGACGCTCCCATCCTGCACGAGCGGCTGCTCACCATGCACAGTCCCGCCTTCCGACCCGGCGCGTGGGGCGAGACAGACGAGCAGACCAATCTCGCCAACCGCTTCGAGTTCAGCCTGGGCGACGTCGAGGCGGGATTCGAACAGGCCGACGTCATCATCGAGAGCGAGTACACTACTCAGGCCGTCCACCAGGGTTACATCGAGCCGCACGCCGCGACCGCGCACTGGAACAGCGACGGCTACGTAACCGTCTGGTGCAGCAGCCAGGGACACTTCGCCGTCCGCGACCACACCTCCACGATTCTCGACCTGCCCGTCTCGCGCATCAAGGTCGTTCCAATGGAGATCGGCGGCGGATTCGGAGGAAAAGGGCAGGGCGGCGTCTATCTCGAGCCGCTCGCCGCGAAGCTGTCCGAGAAGACGGGACAGCCCGTCAAGATAGCCATGACCCGTGAGGAGGTGTTCATCGGCAGCGGCCCGACGTCCGGCTCCCACATCACCGTCAAGCTGGGCGCGAAGGCGTCCGGCGAGATGACCGCGGCCGAAGCCCATCTGACCTACGAGGCGGGAGCGTTCCCCGGCTCGCCCGTAGCATCCGGCTGCCGCACCATGTTCGCGCCGTACGACATCCCGAACGCGCTCGTCGAGGGCGTGGACGTCTTGGTCAACAAGCAGAAAGCCGCCGCCTACCGCGCGCCCGGCTCGCCTGCGGCCGCCTTCGCCGCCGAGCAGGCGATAGACGAGCTCGCCCGCAAGCTGAATATGGACCCGATAGAGCTTCGCCTGATCAACACGTCCAAAGAGGGCAGCCGTCAAGTGGCGGGCCCCCGATACCAGCGCATCGGCAACCAGGAGATTCTCGAAGCCGCCAGAGAACACGACCACCTTCTGACGCCGCTGGATAGGTCCGACTCCGACGGCAAGCTGCGCGGACGCGGCGTCGCCGGCGGCGCGTGGTTCAACGGTTCCGGTCCCGCGTCCGCCGTCGCGTCCGTCAACCCGGACGGCACGGTCAGCTTGGTGGAAGGCTCGCCCGACATTGGCGGCAGCCGCGCGGCGATGGCGATGCACGTCGCCGAAGTGTTGCAGATACCCGTCGAGGACGTGCGCCCCGCCATAGCCGACACCGACTCCATCGGATACAGCTCCGGCGCCGGCGGCAGCGGCGTTACCTTCAAGATGGGCCACGCCTGTTACGAAGCCGCAGTGGACGCCCGCGCTCAGCTCATCGAGCGCGCCGCCCGCATCTGGGACGTCTCTCCCGACGACGTCGAGTACGACAACGCCACCCTGCGCCACAAGCAGGACCCGGAGCTGAGCATCGGATTCGCGCAGCTGGCCGCGCAGCTCAACGGCACCGGCGGCCCCATCGTCGGACGGGCGACCGTCAATCCCGGAGGAGTCGGCAACGCATTCGCCCTACACGTAGTGGACGTCGAGGTGGATGCCGAGACGGGCAAGGTCGAGATACTGCGTTTCACGGCCTTGCAGGACGCCGGCAAAGCCATCCACCCAAGCTACGTCGAGGGGCAGATACAGGGCGGCGCGGTGCAGGGCATCGGATGGGCGCTCAACGAAGAGTACTACTTCGGAGACGACGGCTCCATGCAGAACAGCACCTTCCTCGACTACCGGATGCCCACCAGCCTCGACCTGCCCATGATAGACACCGTAATCATCGAAGTAGCCAACCCCGGCCACCCCTACGGAGTGCGCGGCGTAGGCGAAGTCTCCATCGTCCCCCCGATGGCCGCCATAGCCAACGCCATATACGACGCCACCGGCGCCCGCCTGACCGAGTTGCCCATGTCCCCCGCCGTGGTAACCGCCGCCCTAACCGCAACCGACTAGCCCCAAATTAAACGTAGAGACGCAAGGAATACGAACAATCCCTCTGCGTCTCTGCGCCTCCGCGTTAAAATTATCGCCTAAACGAAACCCGCTTGAACCCCTCCGAGTACGTCATCCCCGTACCCACCGACGCCCTTCGCCGCCAGTCCTTCATCCTATCCAGCAGTTCCTCGTAGCTGCGACCGCCCGTCTGCGACTTGTGCTCCGCCAGCGCCTTGATTGCCGTGCCGAGGTGGTCCGACACGTCTATGAAAACATCCGGCTCCGGGTGGCCCATAATCCACACCTCCGCCACCTTGTGCGGCTCGAAACCGTCATCGAGCAGCTCGGGGAACGTCATATGATCTCGCGCCGTCGGGAAGACCGCCGCCAGCGTCGCCTCGCCCGCCGCCAGGTGGTCGGGATGGCCGACGCCCCAGCCGCCGTCCAGGTTCCGCATCGGATACCAGCAGATAACCACGTCCGGCCTGTGCCGCCTGATCTCTCGCGCGATGTCGCGCCGCAGATCGAGCGTCGGCTCCAGGTAGCTGTCCGGGTAGTCCAGGAACGCCACGTCCTTCAGCCCCAGAACCTTCCCTGCGTTTACCTGCTCCTCGCGGCGGATGCGCGAAAGCTCCTCACCCGTCATCTCCCGGTCCGAGCTGCCCTTGCTGCCGTCCGTGCACAGCACGTAAGTCATCTCCCACCCCTCGGCGCACAGCTTCGCCACCGTGCCTGAGCAGCCGTACTCAGCATCGTCCGCGTGCGCCATGACCACCATCCCACGCCGGTATTCGTTATCAGTCGTCATCGAAACTCCCTTTGTGCAGTAAGCGGACGCGCCGCGCAACCCAAGCCGACGTCCAATTATACCAGCAGCGCCCGCCCGCGCCCAAACCTCTACCCAAACTCAAACGCGCAGACTCAAAAACCCCCTCTCATACCTTTGCGTCTTTGCCCCGTCGCGCCTTTGCGTTTAAATTCTCCGCCCCTCTGCGCCTCCGCGTCAAAATGCTATACTTCCTCCGTCCACTCACAGGAGCCTCCTAATTGCGAACCCTAGCCAAATTCATCGCCGTCGCCACCGCCGCCCTTGCGCTCTACGTATTCATAACCCACCGCATCGCGTCCAGCCTCATCAAGGTAGAGCGTGTAGCGCTCGAAGACTCGCCCGCCGACTACGGACGCCCCTTCGAAGAAGTCAGCTTCCGGGCGCGCGGAAACGACGTTACGCTGGAGGGCTGGTACATGCCCGGGCGACACGGGATGCCGGTCGTCGTCATAGCTCACGGCATATCCTCCAACCGTTCGACCGGAGGCATGACGGAATTGGCGTCCATGCTGAACGCCGACGGCTTCGGCGCGCTGCTGTTCGACTTGCGCGGACAGGGACGCTCTGGCGGCAAGTTCATCTCCGGCGGCTGGCACGAGCGCAAGGATGTTCTCGGAGCGTTCGACTACCTGGCGGCGCGCGGCGTCCCGACGGAAAGCATAGGACTGCTCGGACTGTCGCTTGGCGCCGCCGCCGCCGCGCTCGCCGCCGCCGCCGAGCCGCGCATCCGCGCTCTGGCGCTCGATTGCCCGTACACCCGCGCCACGGACATGATCGACGGCGAAGTCGCGCGCCGGACGCCGTTTCCCTGGTGGTTCGCCCGCGCCCTCCGCCCCGCCGCCGCTCTTATCGCGTCGCGCCTGTACGACATCGACCTGTACGCCATCAACCCGGAAGAGGCCGTAGCCGAGCTCGGCTACCCCATCTACGTAATCACCTCCGCGTCGGATGAACGCGTCCCGCCGTCCCACGCGCTTCGCGTCCACGCCGCCGCTTGCGACGGCAGCCAGATTTGGGAGGTTCACGACGTCCCACACTGCGCCGCCTTCTGGGAACGCAAGGAGGAGTACGCGGAGAGGGTAGGGCGCTACTTCGCCGAGCGGCTTGCTTCGAGTTTTTAACGCAGAGACGCGAAGAAATAAACCAAAACCCTCTGCGTCCCTCTGCGCTCTCTGCGCCTCTGCGTTAAATCCTTTGCGTCTTCGCGTCTTTGCGTCTTTGCGTTAAATTCATCCCTCGAGCATCCCCTTCACCGCGTCAACCGCCTCATCCATCGCAACCAACGACGCCTCGGACGAACCCCGACGCTTCACCTCCACCACGCCCTGCCGCAGGTTGCGGCGGCTGACCACCACCCGCACCGGAAGCCCGATCAGGTCCGCGTCGTTGAACTTCACGCCCGGCGACTCGTTCCTGTCGTCGTATAGCGTGGACATCCCCGCCGCAGTCAGCGCGTCGTACATCGCGTCCGCCGCCTCCACGACCTCCGCGCGGTCTGTGTTGAGCGCGACCAGGTGCGCGTCATACGGGGCGATCGGGCCTGGGAAGACGATGCCGTCGTCATCGTGGTTCTGCTCGATGGCCGCCGCCAGCAGCCGCTCGACCCCGATGCCGTAGCAGCCCATGATTATCGGATGTCGCGCGCCCTCCGCGTCCGGGTACATAGCGTTCAGCGCGTCGCTGTACCGCGTGCCCAGCTTGAACACGTGCCCGACCTCGATGCCTCTCCGCTCTTGCAGCGTCCCGTCGCAGCGCGCGCAGCCGTCTCCGCCCCGCGCCAGCGCGATGTCCGCAACCATCTCCGCCGAAAAGTCGCGCGGATAGTTCACGTTCTGCAAGTGGTAGCCGTCGCGGTTCGCGCCCGCGGCGAAGTTGCCGCCCATCGTGATCGAGTCGTCCGCTATTACCCGAAACTCCAGACCGACCGGCGACGCAGACCCGGCGACGATGCCGGCGTGGGCCACCTCTTCAGGCGAGGCGACGCGAAGATCCGCAGGCTGGCCGAGCGCGTTGCTCAGCTTGATCTCGTTCACCTCCAGATCGCCCCGGATTACCACGAACACGACCTCGCCGTCGGCGACGTAGAACACGGCCTTCAGCGTCTTGGCTTGGGGGATGTCCAGGAACGCGCAGAGTTCGTCTATCGTGCGGATGCCCGGCGTGTGTACGATCTCCGTCTCTAGGGCATCTTCTGCCGGCCTCGGCGGCTTGAGGAATTCCGACTTCTCCGCGTTCGCCGCGTAGCCGCAGCCGGAACAGAGCATGATCGTATCCTCGCCCGCGTCGGCGAGCAGGATGAACTCCTGGGAGTCCTTGCCGCCGATCGCGCCCGAATCCGCGTCCACGATGATCGGGTCCAGCCCGCACCTGGAGAAGATGCGCTTGTACGCGCCGACCATCGCGTCGTAGCTGTCGTCCAGCCCGGCCTCGTCCTTGTCGAACGAGTACGCGTCCTTCATGTCGAACTCGCGCACGCGAATCAGCCCGCCGCGCGGACGCGGTTCGTCGCGGAACTTGGTCTGTATCTGGTACAGCGTAACCGGCAGGTCGCGGTAGCTGTTCACGTTCGCCTTGACGATGTTCGTCAGCAGCTCCTCGCACGTCGGAGCCAGAACCAGCCACCGCTCGCGGCGGTCCACCAGCCGCATCATGTCCGGCCCGTAGGACTCGAACCGGCCCGACTCCTCCCAGATCTCGCGGGGCTGGAGCTTTGACATGTGCAGCTCTTGGCCGCCCGCGCCGTCCATCTCCTCGCGGATGATCTCCTCGATCTTGCGAATCGAACGCCACGCCAGCGGCATGTACGAATACACCCCCGCCGCGCTCTGGTAGATCATCCCCGCCTTCAGCATCAGCCGGTGGCTTGCCAGCTCCGCGTCAGCCGGATCATCCCTTAGCGTCTTGCCGAACGATCTTGAAAGTCGCATAACCTAACTCTCTAACTTGTGTGTTCAAACGTTTGAGCGGCGCTGTCCGTTGAGCAAGCGCCGATCTGTTCCCGCGCCTCCGCGCGCAATGCCAAGACGAAAACGAACGGAGTAACCGTGCAAGTGAGCTTCAACTTCCGGCCATCTCCGCTTCCACCAAACCCACCTCTTCCATCAGCGCCGTCAGCATCTCCGCCTCGGCCACTACCTTCGCCTTTTGGCCCTTGCGGAAGATGATCGCCCGGCCCGCGCCCGCCGCTATGCCGACGTCCGCGTCCTTCGCCTCGCCGGGGCCATTGACCTCGCAGCCCATGACCGCCACCTTGATCGGCGACTTCGTTCGCTTCAACAGCGCGTCCACCTCGTTGGCGAGACCCACCACGTCCACGTCCGCGCGACCGCACGACGGACACGCCACCAGCACGGCTCCCTCTTTTCGCAGTTCCAGCGACTTCAGTACCTCGAAGCCCGTATAGACCTCTTCCACCGGGTCGTCGCTCAGCGATACCCGTATCGTATCGCCGATGCCGTCGTACAGCAACGCGCCAAGCCCGATGGCGCTGCGGATGGATCCGGATTTCGCCGTTCCCGATTCCGTGATGCCCAGATGAAGCGGGTAGGGGACCAACCGCGCCATTCGCCGGTACGACTCCACCGTCGTCTCTATGTCGAACGCCTTGAGCGAGATCTTGATCAGGTCGAAATCGAGATCCTCGAGTATGCCGATCTCCCACAGCCCCGTCGCCACCATGTGGTCCACAGCCGAGTAGCCGTCGTCGTCCGCCAGCCCCTTGGCGAGCTTGTTAACGCCGTCGCGGTGGCGCGACAGGCCCCGCGTCTTGCCGATGCCGCCGACCGGCGGCAGGCTGCCGAAGTTGACGCCTATGCGTATCGGCACGCCGCGAGCCTTCGCCTCGCGCGCCACCAATTCCACCTTCTCGCGATCGCGGATGTTGCCCGGATTCAGACGCAGGCAGTCAACGCCGCTCTCGAGCGCCTTCAGCGCCAGCTGGTAGTGGAAGTGGATGTCCGCCACGAGCGGGATGTTGATCTGTCGCCGTATCTCTCCCAGCGCTTCGGCGGCTTCCATGTCAGGCACGGCGGAGCGGATTATCTCGCAGCCCGCGTCTTCGAGCTCGCGTATCTGACGCACCGTCGCCGCCACGTCGCGCGTGTCAGTCTTGGTCATCGACTGCACGGACACCGGCGCGTCGCCGCCAACCTGCACGTCGCCAACCTGAAGCGCCTTCGTAACTCGCCGCTTGATCATCAAGACCACCGCCCTCAGTGTTCAGTGCCTTCCACCTTGACGGGGGAAGGTTAGAGCCTGCCCCCGCGAAGGCGGGGGATGGGGATGAACCCCCTAACTCCTATCTTATCAAACTCTCTCCGGACAAGATGCGCGTGATGTCGAAGAAGCTCACCACGGCGATCAGCCCTATCAGCGCCGCGAATCCTATCAGGTGAATCAACCCCTCGCGTTGCGGCGATACGCGCTTGCCGCCTCGCGCCCACTCGATCAGCACGAACATCAGCCGCCCGCCGTCCAGCGCCGGGATCGGTAGAAGGTTGATGATGCCCAGGCTGATGCTGATGAACGCGACAAGCTGGAAGAACGGCGAAGCGCCGATCTCAGCCACTTCCCCCGTAACCTGCGCGATTCCGATGGGTCCTGTTAAGCCCGGGTCCGGTCCGCCGCCCGCCCAGCGCTGGAAGCCGTTCTTCGTTAGCGTCAACACATCTACTATCTGGTCCGCCGCATTGCCCATCGCGCTCAGCGGAGGCTGCCTATCCTCGACCAACCGCACGTTGGACGTGCCGATCATCACCCCCACCGCGCCCTGCGTCATAGTGTCGCCCACGTTCAGCCGCGCGTTGTACCGCCGCGCTTCGCGGAGGCTGACCTCCGTATCCGGATCCGCAACCGCCTCTACCACCGTCAGAGACGGCGGGTTCATGCGCGGCACGACCGTTACCGTCTCGACGACCGACGAGTCCGGAGACATGCCCAGCCCGGACACTATCGAGCCTCGCTTCACCGTAAGCTCCGTCTCGGCCCCCAGCTTCACCTCTATCTCCGCTATCAGGTCTCCATGGAATCTCACGCGCTCCCCGTCTATGGCCATTATCTGGTCTCCGGCGCGGACGCCCGCCGCCTGCGCCGGAGATCCGGGCGCGACGCCTGTAACGAATACCTGTCCCACCGGCACCTGCTGTGGCAGCATGAAGATTACGGTGAATATGATCAGCGGCGTCACGAAGTTCATAAACGACCCGGCGCACAGCACCACCACGCGCTTCCACACCGCCTGCCGCGCGAAGCTGCGAGGGTCGGCAGGGTCTTCCTCGCCCAGCATCCGCACGAACCCGCCGAGTGGAATGGCGTTGATGGAATAGATGGTCTCGCCGCGCCGAATGCCCCACAGGCGGGGAGGGAAGCCGAACCCGAACTCCAGCACCTTGATGCCGAACTTCTTGGCCGCCACGAAGTGCCCAAGCTCGTGAACGAACACCAGAAATGCCAGCACCGGCACGATGAGCAGCCAGCCCGGCAGAAAGTCCAGGAACCCCAACGCCTCAGCCCTCCACCAGTCCGCGCACCGTGTCGTAGCCGAACCTGCCCGCCGCGATGATGTCGCCTAGCTCCGGCTCGTCCACGCTTTCGTGGATCTCCAGCGCCGAGCGTATCGCCGGCTCTATCTCCACAAAGCCGATTCGTCCGGCGAGGAACGCCTCTACCGCCGCGTCGTTCGCGCCGCTGAGCGCCGCCGACCACGTGCCGCCGCGCCTCGCGAAGCCGATAGCCATGTCGAAGCACGGATATCGCTCCCGGTCCGGCTCCTCGAACGTCAGCGCCCCGGCGCCCGACGGACTGAACCGGCCCACACGCGTATTCGGCAGCCGATCGGGATACGTCAGAGCGTACTGTATTGGCAGCCGCATATCCGGCGAGCTTAGCTGGGCCTTGGTCGAGCCGTCCACGAACTCGACCATCGAGTGGATTATGCTCTGCGGGTGTATGACTATCTCGATGTCGTCCCACGGCACGCCGAACAGCCAATGCGCCTCTATCACCTCGAACGCCTTGTTCATCAGCGTCGCCGAATCCACCGTAATCTTCCGCCCCATCTTCCAGGTCGGATGCTTCAGCGCCTGCGCCGGCGTCGCCGAACCAAGCTCATCCAGCGGAGTATCCCTAAACGCCCCACCCGACGCCGTGATGATGAGCTTCGATACCGACTCCCCCGCCATCAGCCGCGAACCGGACCACTCCGCCCCGTCCCTGGATTCCCCTCTGATGCACTGCCAGATGGCGTTTGGCTCGCTATCGAGCGGGAGGATGTCAACGCCGCGCTCGGCGGCAAGGCAGGTTACCAGTTCGCCCGCCATCACTATGGTCTCCTTATTGGCGAGCGCGATCTGCTTGCCCGCGCCGATGGCGGCCAGTGTCGGCCCGATGGCTACGTCGCCGACCGTCGCCGTAACAACTACGTCAACGTCGTCGTCCGTAACCAGCTCGTCCAGCGCGCAGTCGCGCCAGCCGTTCTGAGGCAGCGCCGCCTTCTCCGATTCGCTGCCGTTGCAGTTGATCAGCGACGGCCCGAACTCTCGGATCTGCCGCGCCAGCGTCTCCAGGTTGCGATTGCACGACAGCCCGGCCACTCCGAATCGCCGCGGCAGCGCCCTGACCACGTCCAATGTCTGTGTTCCCACCGAACCCGTAGAGCCGAGAACGGCGAGCATCTTCTTCGTTGCGCCCATGAATTCAATCATACACAACAAACGCCCCTGTGGGAAAACTACGCCAGCCCCATCAGTAGCCCCGACGCCTCTAGCGCCGACGCCAGCAAGATGTCGCCAACGCCGTCAACGCCATTCGATACAGGAATCGCCACCGCCGTCGCCGGCGTGAACGCCAGCAGGTTGAACGTCAGCGAGTCCAGCCTGTCCAGCAGACCGCCGTGTCCGGGAACTATGAACCCTGAATCGTCGAACCCCGCCCGACGCTTCAACCTCGAAATGAACAGGTCCCCGAACTGCCCCGTTACGCCCAGCGTAGCGCCTACCGCAAACATAGCGATCAAGTCCGAGCTCACGGGTTGGAATTCGGACATGACCCACACGAGTATCGCGCCCGTTGCGCCCGCCGCCAGCAGTCCGCCCGTCGCGCCCTCCCAAGTCTTGTTCGGACTGACGCGCGGGGTCATCTTGCGCCTGCCTATCGCCTTGCCCACCAGGTACGCGCCCGTATCCGTGACGAAGGTTATGGTGATTAGGAACAGGATCATCGCGCGCCCATCTTCGGGTACGTTCCTGATGGACGTCGCCATGAACAGCGCGCCGCCGATGAACAGCGCGATTGCGACGGTGGACAGTATCGAGCCGAATCGTCCACGCGCCCTGTAACCATTCAGGAGGATGAGGGCGCCGATTCCGCCCAGCAGAATCGCCAGCGGCATGAACAACCCCGCCTCCGGCGCCGGTATCAGATGCCCGGATGCCGCCACGACCGCGGCGAGCGCGATGGCGACGACTGCATACGGAGGCTGTCCCCATCCCCGCGCCATCCGGCACAACTCCCACGCGCCCACACCCGCCGTCGCCGTTGCCAGCGCCGCGAACGCATATCCGCCAACCCACACCACCCCAACCAACAACGGAACGCCAACTACGGCAGTCAAAGTCCTGGTCAGCACCCGCGCAACCCCCGGCTCACAACAAAACCCTCTGCGTCTCTCCGCGATCTCCGCGTCTCCGCGTTAAATCCCCTCTTTGCGCCTTTGCGCTTCTGCGTAAAAATCAGCGCTAAGAAACCCGCCCGAACCGCCGCCGCCGCCGCCCGTAGGCTTCTATCGCCTTCTCCACCTCGCGCGCGTCGAAGTCCGGCCACAGCGCGGGGGTGCTGTAAAACTCCGCATACGCCGCCTGCCACAGCAGGAAGTTGGACATTCGCATCTCGCCCGCCGTGCGGATTATCAGGTCCGGGTCCGGTATGCCCGCCGTGTCAAGGTAGTCGCCGAAGGCGGATTCGTCTATCTGCGACGGGTCGGCGCCGTCGGCGACCATGCGTCGGACGGCGTTCAAGATCTCGGCGCGTCCGCCGTAGTTGAACGCCACGCACAGCGTGAGCCTGTCGTTGTTCGCCGTCAGCTCTACGCTGGAACGTATAGCGTGGCGCAGATCATCCGACAGGCCGTCCAGAGCGCCGATGTGCCGGATGCGGACGCCGTTGTCGTGAAGGTTCTGCGTCTCCGGGCCTATCACGTCGCCTATGATCGAGATTATCGACTCGACCTCATCGGCCGGTCGCTCCCAATTCTCGGTCGAAAAGGCGTATAGAGTCAGGTAGCTAACGCCCGCGCGCGCAAGCGCGTCTATGGCGCGACGCACATTCTCCGTGCCCGCGCGATGCCCTTCAGAGCGAGACAGGCCGCGGTTTACCGCCCACCGGCCGTTGCCGTCCATGATAATCGCAACGTGGCGCGGAACCTGGGCAGGCTCGCGCCCAGAAGTTTGCGATGTTTGCCTAGACATTTGCTCAACAGAGCCAAAGGTACAGCGGAAGCCGACACCGTCAAACTTCCATCACCTCCTGCTCCTTCTCCTTCTTCATCTCGTCCATCTGGGAGATGTACAGGTTCGTAAGCTCCTGAACTTCGCCCTGCGCCCTGCGAGACTCGTCCTCGGAGAGTTCCTTGTTGCGCTGCATGGTCCGGAAGCTCTCCACGCCCGAGCGCCGTATGTTGCGAACCGCCACGTGGCCGTCCTCGACCTTCCGGCCCACCAACCGCACCAGGTCGCGCCGCCGCTCTTCTGTGAGCGGGGGGATGTTGATTCGCACGACGTTGCCGTCGCTGTTCGGCATCAGCCCCAGGTCCGACTTCATGATGGACTTCTCGACCTCTTTCATCGCCGACTTGTCCCACGGCTGGATCATCAGCAGACGAGCCTCGGGCACTGTGATGGCCGCGATCTGGTTCAGCGGAGTCGGCACGCCATAGTAGTCCACCAGCATGTTCTCGACCAGGCGAGGCGAAGCGCGCCCCGTCCTGATGCTCGCAAGCTCGCGTTCCAGCGCATCGACGGACTTCTCCATTCGGGATTCGGTGTCGAGCATAACGTCATCTACGTCTGCCATATCGCAGAACCTCCACAACTGATTTCCAAGAAACTAAACCGAAGTTAGGGTAGGGAAGCGCTACCCCGTTCATCCTTGCGGTCAAGTCCTTTCCACCTCGACGGGGGAAGGTTAGGATAGGGGTGACGCCCGCTATCTCGCAACTCCTAAAGATCTCCCATCCGCCGACACCACCGACCCGATTTCCGCACCTTCCACGATGCGCCGTAGGTTGCCGCCGCTGAACAGGTCGAACACCACTATCGGCACGTCGTTGTCCATGCAGAGTGATAGCGCAGTCGTATCCATCACTCCAAGTCGCTTCTCGATGGCCTCGAAGTAGGTTAGCCGCTCGATCTTCTTCGCTTCCGGGTTCGTCTGAGGGTCTGCTTCGTAAACGCCGTCAACATTGTTCTTCGCCATCAGAAGCACGTCCGCGCCAATCTCCACCGCGCGCAGCGCGGCGCCTGTGTCCGTAGTGACGAACGGATTGCCTGTGCCGGCTGCGAACAGCACCACGCGCCCCTTCTCCAGATGGCGTATCGCGCGCCTTCGAATGTACGGCTCAGCCACCTGAGAGACGTTGATCGCGCTCTGCGTGCGCGTCACCAGTCCGAACTTGCGCTCCAGAGTGTCCTGGAGGGCGAGCGCGCTAATGATAGTCGCCAGCATGCCCGCGTAGTCTGCCGTCGCGCGGTCCATGCCGTCTATCGCGGCTTGCGTGCCGCGCCAGATGTTGCCGCCGCCAACGACTACGCCTATCTCCACGCCAAGTTCGAGTACCGAGCGTATCTCGTCGGCCATGTATTCGACGGCTGACGGATCTACCCCGAAGCTCCTATCGCCTCGCAGTGACTCGCCGCTTAGCTTCAGCAGAATACGCTCATACTTGGGGGAGATGGGACAACCTCGCGTCATTCACCTAGCGAGAACCGCGTGAACCGGCGCACGCGAACGTTCTCACCCAACTTGCCGACCGTCTCGTTCACAAGTTCCTGCACCGTCTTGGACGGGTCTCTAATGAACGGCTGCTGAAGCAGGCAGTCCTGCGCGGCGTCGAAGCTTTCGCCGTCCGGAACGGACGTCTCGTCCAGGTACGACGGAGACATCGCCGCCACCTGCATCGCCAGGCTGTGCGCCAGGTCTCGGAAGTCGTCCGTACGCGCGACGAAGTCCGTCTCGCAGTTCACTTCCACCATCGCGCCTATCCTGCCGCCGCTGTGGACATACGACTCCACGATGCCCTGGTTGGTAGCGCGGTTCGCCTTCTTCGCCGCGGACGCTATGCCCGCCTGCCGTAGAATCTCTTCCGCCCTGCCCATATCGCCGCCGGCCTCTTCCAGCGCGCGTTTGCTGTCCATTACCCCTGCGCCGGTAGTCTCGCGCAGGGCCTTTATGTCTTCGACTGTAACTGCCATTGTCTCCCTGAGAGCCTTTTTACCCCTTCCCCCTCGATGGGGGAAGGCTGGGATGGGGGTGAACCCCCGCCCGTGCCACTTACATAAAGATTGCCGGCGCCGTCGCCTAGGCGACAGGCGCGGACTCCGCCGACTCGCCTACGTCAGTCTCCGCAGACTCGTCATCATCGTACTCGCCCGCGTCCGTCGCCAGTTTGCGATGCCTGCCTTCCAAGATCGCCTCCGCCATCTTGGCCGTAATCAGCCGGATGGATCTGATGGCGTCGTCGTTGCCCGGTATGGGGTAGTCAATCAAATCGGGGTCGCAGTCGGAGTCCACCAGCGCCACTATCGGCACTTCCTTCTTGCGCGCCTCGGCGACCGCGATGTGCTCCTTGCCGATGTCCACCACGAACAGCGCGCCCGGCATCTCCTGCATCTCCTTGATGCCGGACAGGTGCCTGTTGAGGCGGCGGATGGAGTCTTCCTTCTTCAGAGCCTCGCGCTTGGTCAGACGGGTGAACTCGCCCTTGACCCGCTCCTGCTCCAACTGAACCAGGTAGTGGATGCGCCCCTGGATCGTGTCGAAGTTGGTCAGCGTTCCCCCAAGCCAGCGCGTGGTGATGTGGTACGAACCCGACCTCTCAGCCTCGTGAATGATCGTATCTTGCGCCTGCTTCTTGGTGCCTACCATCAGCACCTGCTTGCCCTCCGCGACGGTATCGGCCATGAACTCCATAGCCGCGTCCAGAGACCGCAACGTCTTCTGAAGGTCTATGATGTGGATGCCGTTGCGGTGCGTGAAGATGTACTCTTTCATCTTCGGGTTCCAGCGCCGCTTCTGGTGGCCGAAGTGAACCCCAGCCTCGAGCAGAGACTTCATCGTAACCGGCCCCTTCGGCACCTCGAACGCCGACAGCGGATTTGCAGGTCTGGTAAATAGCGCTTCGGGTGAACTCTGAACCATGTACTCCCCGCCTTCATCATCTCAATTCGCGGCCATCCACTGCGCGCCGAACCCGGCGCGCCCATAGCAGTATAGCACAGCCGCAAATCCCCCACAAATAGCCCATCCCCGAACCCCACGTTCCAACGCGGAGGCGCGGAGGCGCAGAGAGACCAGAGGAGTTAGCGTGATAGTGCGATTAGGCAATGACGCAACAGGAGAAAGAACACCTCAAAATTCTTTGCGTCTCCGCGCCTCCGCGTCAAAATCTCTCCCGCCCTAACTGCTGCTTTCCACCTTCTCCAGCTTGGTGGAGCCGCGCAGCTGGGTCAGCGCCTGCTTTTCGAGCTGCCGGACGCGTTCGCGCGTTACGCCCAGCTCGCGTCCAACCTCTTCCAGGGTGCGCGGGCGGTCGTCTATGAAGCCGAATCTCAGCGCGAGCACCATCCGCAGGCGCGGCGGGATGTCGTCCAGCGCCTCGATCACGTCCTCGCGCGTCAGAAGACGCATCGCCACGTCGTCCGGCGTCAGGCTGGAATCGTCCTTGATGAAGTCCTCCAGCGTGGACTCCTCCTCGCCGACGGGCGTGCCGAGCGAGATAGTGTGCTGGCGCTGCCTCATCAGCGTCTCCACCTGCTCCGGCGTCCAGTCTAGCTCCTTCGCCAGCTCCTCCGTCGTCGGGTCGCGGTCCTTGTCGCGCATCAGGTGGCGCTCCGCCGTATTGAGCTGCTGAAGGCGCTCGACCACGTGTACCGGCAGCCGAATCGTCCGTCCCTGGTCCGCCAGCGCGCGAGTTACCGCCTGGCGTATCCACCACGTAGCGTACGTGCTGAACTTGAAGCCGCGGTGCGGGTCGTACTTTTCGACCGCGCGCATCAGGCCCAGGTTGCCCTCCTGTATCAGGTCCAGCAGCGGCAGCCCTCGCCGCAGGTAGCGCCGAGCTACGCTGACGACCAGGCGCAGGTTCGAGTTCGTCAGCCGCTCTGACGCCGCCTCGCCTCGCGATATGATCACCGACCACCAGCGTTCGATAAGCCTTGCGCGCTGCGAGATCGCGCGCTCGATCGCCGACTCGTCCAGGTCGTCGGCGTATAGCTCCGCGCCCAGCGCCTCCTCCACCGTGCCGAACACCTCGGGAGGAACCAGTATCGAAGCGCGAGACAACGCGGCGATCCGGGCGCCTATCGTCTCCAACTCGATGTCGCTAGCGTCAGCCACCGTCTCCTTCAGCTTGTCCGACGGCGGCCTGTCCAGCCGGGCGCGCACCTCTTCATCGCTCAGCAGAACGCTGATCGGCGTCTCGTTGGGCAGCTCGATGTCCGTGTCCGCGGCGAGCGAGCGCAGCAGCAGAACGTCGCGTATGGTGTCCGCGATCACCCGCGCCGCGATCTCCGACGAGATCGGCTCTCGGCCCACCTCTTCTGTCATGCTCTTGCGCGTCTCCTTTAGCAGCATCCACCGCTCCACCTCCAGCCCCAGGTCCAGCTCCTGCGGCGCGGTCAGCAGCGCGTGCTGCCCGATCGAGCGCAGGTACTCGCGCACAGTGTCTGTCGGCTCGTCGCCCAGCTCGCGTTCGTAAGCCTTCAGCAGGTCCGACGACTGCTTAGTCGCCGCGTTCTTTCTCGTCGAAGCCAGCGGCGCCCAAGACCGGGGCTGCTCGTCCATCAACTCTTCCTTGCGTCTAGTGGTCATATTCCCACCCATGCATTTAACGGCTTGTTCCAAATATACCCCATCTATAATATCATGCCACGCAACGCTTTGCTTTGCTGAGATTCTTACCTAAACCAAAATCTCCGCGTTCCTCTGTGTCCTCCACGCCTCTGCGTTAGAATCGTCCAAGGAGTCCCCCCATGACCCAGTTCATCAGAATAGACCGCTCCAAACGCCTGAAAGACGACCACGGCACGGGCCACAACCGCTGGCATCCGGATGTCCCGCCCATACTCGAAGTTGGCGAGAACGAGAACATCGTCATCGAGACGCGCTGCGCCAGCGACGGACAGATGAAGCCCGAAGTCGGCCCGGAGGACTTGGAGGCTATGGACCAGAAGGTCAGCCATCCGCTCACCGGCCCGATCTACGTCAACGGCGCCGAGCCCGGCGACCTGCTCGAGATAGAGTACGTCGAGATAATGCCCCAGCCCTACGGCTGGACGCGCTTCCGGCCGGGCGCGGGCTTCTTGCGAGACGTGTTCACCGAGCCATTCGTCGCCCACTGGAACATCGAAAACGGCTACGCCACGTCCGAGCAGATTCCCGGAGTCCGCATACCCGACGGCTCGTTCATGGGCACGGCAGGCTTGGCCCCGTCCCACGAGCAGCTAGAGGCTTGGAACGCGCGCGAGGAGGAGCTTCGACAGCGCGGCGGAACCGCGCCCCCTCCCGACGTCGAGGACGCCGTGCCCGCCGGCGGACGAATAGCCGCCGAGGGCCTGCGTACCGGCCCGCCCCGCGAGAACGCCGGCAACATGGACGTAAAGCAGCTGACGCGCGGCTCGCATCTGTACATTCCCGTCGCCGTGCCGGGCGGTCTCTACTCCGTCGGCGACGGCCACTTCGCCCAGGGCGACGGCGAAGTCTGCATAACCGCCATCGAGATGGGCATGACCGTCGGCGTCCGCTTCACCGTTCACAAGGGAGTCGCCGCCGAGCGCGGCATCACCGCGCCCCGATTCTCCCACCCCGGCTACTTCCAGCCCCCTGCGTTCGCCGTCCCGCGCAACTTCACCGCCACCGTCGGCTACCCTATCCGCGACGACGGCACGCAGGAAGGCGAGGGCGAAGTAACGCTCGCCGCCCGTCGAGCGCTGCTGGCCATGCTCGACCTGCTCACCGATCGCGGCTACACGCCCGAACAGGCATACGTCATCTGCTCCGTAGCCGTGGACCTGAAGATCAGCAACATAGTGGATCTGCCCAACGTAACCGTATCCGCCTTCCTACCGGAGGACATCTTCTCGCCGGCCTAAACGCAGAGACGCAGAGGCGCAAAGGGAATTTAACGCAGAGGCGCAGAGGGCGCAGAGGAACGCAGAGATTTTGGGTCGTTTCTGAATCCTTTGCGCCTCCGCGTCAAAACAAGAACCTCTCCCAGTACGGAGCGCGCATCCCTTCCACAGCCTCATCCCAAACCCCATCATCAGAACTCGGAACCGCCGACAGATACTCCACAAACTCCTCCCGAAACTCCCCAACCTCCGAGTACCCGCGCCCCCCGATCCGCTCCAGAATCCCACGCGCCGCGTCGCCCTGGGCCTTGACCGCTCCCGCATACGACCGCGCCAGACCCTCCGCCATCCGTTCCAGCGAGCCGGACAGCCGCCGCTCCGACACTGCCGCGAATGCCGCCGCCGACTCCGGGGCGCCGTCAGGCGTAGCGTAGAACTGGAAGAACTCGAACAGCGTATCGTTCAAGTCGAACGCCGCCCTGCGCGCCGTCGCCGGTGACGGATGCCGGAGATTCCCCAAGTCAATCACCGTCGTCTTGCCGGAGCCAGGCGCATAGAACACGTTGCGAGGCCCCAGGTCCCCCGCGAGCCAGCCCATTTCGAAGCATCGCTCGATGACGCGCAGCGCCGTCAGCGACGGGCTCTCGAACCCCTTGTCGAGCCACCGCTCCGACGGATGCAGCGCAAACAGGTTCATCGGCAGCCCCACCGGATGCCCGCGCACCTGGTCCGCCACGCTTCCGATCAGCGGAACCCCGCCTGCTCGCTCCTCCACCAAGACGCTGTACGCATTGCCCAATTCATCCCCAAAGACCTCCGAGAACCCATCCGGCCCCGTCAACCCAATTAAACGCGGCAGCCCTTCGAAACCGCCGTCCCCCATCCTCAGCCCCGCCTGAAGGGTAACCCGCCGCTCCACGTCGTCATGAATCCCCCGCGACACCAGCGACGGATGCGCCCGCTTCACCACCATCGCATCCCCAGACTCCCGGTCCCACGCCGCAAACACCTGCATATCCGCGCCCTCGCCCAGCAGCTCGCCCAATTCGTACCGTTCCAAGAGGGCAGGGGACTCGCCCGCCTCGCGGTCTGACATCGCGCTCCTCCAGAATCACTCCGGTCCAACCAACCAACATCGTAAATGAACTGAATAAAACCCGTCGCGCCATTGCGTCCCCGCGTCAAAGCTCCCCTCGCGCCTCTGCGCTAGATTCTTCCCACAACCCGCGCAATGCGGTACAATTGCGCCGAGCGCTACCAAAACGGGACTGTCAGCCATGCCATCCATAGACACCTCACAGGTTGTATCCCTCCTGATCGCGGCTGCCGTCGCCTACTTCATCGGCGCGTTGCCTGTCGCGGACCGCCTCAGCAGACGGCGCGGCGTGGACATATTCAACACCGGCACCGGACTCGCAGGCTCGACCAACGTTCGCAAGAACGTCGGTAAGCTGCCCGGGGTGATAGTCTTTGTGGCGGATCTGGCCAAGGGCGTAGTCGTCGTCTTTGGCGCGCAGCAGGTACTAGGCGTCGAAGGCCCTATGATCGTAGCGCCGGTCGCCGCCGCCGTCGTCGGGCAGTGGAACTCCGTATTCAGCGGATTCAAGGGAGGAGACGGCCTCGTAACCCTCGGCGGCGCCACCATCTTCGTTTTCCCCGAATACGCGATCGGGTTCATCGGAGTCGTCGTAGCCGCCATCGTCGCTTCCCTGGCGCAGAAGCTGCCCTACTCGTCGCTGCTCAACATCATCGCCGGCTACGTAGCCATCATCCTCATGACCATGATGTGGAACTCCGAGTACTTCGCCACCGCCCTGTCAATGGCCGGACTTGGCGTAGTAGTGCTGGCCCACGCCCTCTTCGGACACGCCCGCCGCAACCGCGCGGACGACGAAGACGATGACGACATAGTTGACCTCGCCGGCCAACGCGAGACGGGCTAGGGTGGAGTTGTAACCAACTAGGCGTGGCAGTCAATGCCGAGGCGATTCAGATGCGACTCGCGTTCGGCAGAGTACCCATTCTGCGATCCAAGGTCAACGTTTCCAGCCCCGCTCGAGAGTAGCCATCTACGATGAGCCTATCGAAGAGTCCGGGTTGGGCGGACGCGGCGAGCGCTTCGAGTACATCCGGTCCGTTCATGGGAGCGACCAGCCCGCTGGTGAGGATGTCGAATAGCGCGGAGAGCGCGTCGGCGCTCATGATGCCGTAGTGGTGCATCAAGGCTGCGTAGGCTTCGCCGATAGCCTGATTGGAAGCAAGTATCTCACATTCTTGGCGTTCCACCAGGTCAGCGAGTTTGCGGACGCAGCGCTCATAGTCACTCTGCGGGTCCCTGGTAACCAGCCTCACGAGAATCGAGGTATCAATACCGTACCGACGGGCCATGCCCCTGCTCCCGAAGGTCTCGGAACTCTCGAATATCGAACGGCGGGTGTCCTGGTGGAATCTTGTCGGCAAGCGTGCCAAGCCGCGAGTAATCAATCCGCTTGGGCTTGAGGACGTAGCCATCGGGACCTTTCACCAACTCTATTCGGTCGCCTGGCCCCACCCCTAGTTCTTCGAGCACGTCCTTTGGAAAAGTAACTTGGCGTTTAGAGGTTACCTTCACTATCATCGCTATCGCACCTACCTTACGAACATGATAGTTGGGTAAGGCGCATGAGTCAATCGTCGCAACGACGAGTCATCGTCATGCCTACCTCTCATCAACTATCTGCTCCGCGCGCAGCAGCAAGCCCGCCACGGCCTGGTTGTCTATGATATAGACCGTAGCGGTAGTCGGGATGCGCAGGTACAGGCTCAGGTCGTCGCGTATCAGGAAGCGCAGACGTGTGGACGGCGTGGAGGCGTCCTCGCGCGTCAGCACCCGCACCATGGCGTCGGGCGCGGCGAAGTTGAGCTTGTCCGCCTCCTCTTCCTCCGCAAATCCGGACGCCACCACCAGTTGCAACGTGCCGAAGATGGCCTCCAGCGCCCGCGGGTGCGTTGGGCTGGCGTTCCCCTCAGCGTCGTACAGCTGCCACTCCCCCTCTTCATCCTGCCGTATCACGAAGCTCTCTATGGTATCCGCGTCTATGTACTGGAACTCGATCTGCTGTATCTCGTTCGGCGGAATAGACGCCGCTATCGGGTTCTTCCACCTGTCCGGGTCCGGGTCGAAGATGTTGCCGTTTGGGCATGGGACTCCATAGGTCTCATCGTATCCCGCGCGCCGCACGTAACACAGACGCACGTCCGGCTTCCACGTTCCGACCAGGAACTTCTCCTGAAGCGAACGCCGACCCAGGAAGAACGAGACTTCCGTCGCCTCTCCGTCCACGACTCCCATGCGCGCGTGATTAGCCGGATTGATGGACACCAACTGCGCGTCGTACAGGTCGTCCACTGCCTGCCAGAACTGCTGAAGCTGAGGCCCGAACACCGGCTGGTCGTCAACGTACCACGCGCCCTGCTCTGCGTCGCCCAGCCGTTGCAGTTCCGTACGCTTGCCGCCGCCCTCTACCAGCACGCGGTCGCTCGCCTGCGAGGATACCTGTATCAGCCCCTCGAGGATTATCTCGTCGGAACCCGCCGATACTATTTGGAGCGCCAGGCCCGCCACGCCAACGGCGATTAGAGCCATCAGGACGAATCCGAGTTGCCTGCTCTTCACTCGTCGCCCTCCTGTCCCGAACTGCCGCCCGATTCGCCGCGCCGTCCGAACCGCCCGAACCGCCCGAAACGGATGAACCCACCCCGTCGTCCGACGCCGGCCTGCCCGTATCGCGTGAATCCGAACCGGCGCCTGCGGAACGAACGCGCAAGCCCCACTATCACGATCAGCAGCGGCACGCCCGCGATGTTCCCCCAGCGCGCTATGTTCTCGTGCGTCTCCGACGTGAATATCAGGTCGCGCGACGACACCACTTTCGAGCGCACCGCCGCCAGGGTGTCTTCCTGAGCCAGCCAGTCCACCAGGTTCAAGCCCAGCGCGAGATTTTCCTGGGCCCTGCCCAGTATGCCGTCCGACAGCCACTCCGAGTCGCCGAACACCACCAGGCGGAAGGCGTCCTGCCCATCCACCGCGTCGCGCTGCTCTACGGCGACCCCCATGTCCGCCTCGAATCGTTGCCGATCGCCCGACGCGACCTCGTTGAAGACTGGCGAGTTTGGCCGCACGTCGCCGTAGCTCGCGTCGGATGAGCTTATCGTCGCCGCTCCGGGTGTCGTGCGGAGCAGATTCACCGTCTCTATGCGCCCGTGTACGGATTCCGATATGCCCAGCGAACTCGCCCACGGCAGCAGCGCCGATTCGATGTTGCCCGACACCTTGCGGTCCACCACCGGAGCGCGCACCCAGAACGGGTAGGGCAGGAATACGTTTCCGACCTGCGTGGAGAACGACAACGTCTCGTTAGACTCGATGTCCAGCGCCAGGTCTTCCTCGACCACCACGCCGAACTCCTCCGGCAGCCGCGCGAAGCTGTTGCGGTTGCGAGTAGCCACCAGGCGGGCCTGGTCTATCGCCACCGTATCGATCAGCATCATCGCCTTGCCGCCGCCCAGCAGGTACTGGCGTATCGCATCTGTAGTCTCGTCCGATATAGAACGGTTAGGCCCCGCGATGATCAGCACATCTACTTCGGATAGATCTATGTTCGGGTCTTCGGTCGTGTCCAGCTCTACGACGCGATACGAATCCAGCAGCAGCCCGGCGAACGTGCGATAGCCGGTGGTCGGTCCCTGTTCGCCATGCCCGGTGAGGAACGCCACCGTCTTCCTGTCGTCGCTCAGCATACGGTTGGCGGCGGACGCCATGCGATACTCGAAGCCGTCGAAACTGTTGATGTACGGGATGACCTGTCGCTTGTCAACGTAAGTCATCGCCATGCCCAGGTAGCCGGTCTTGATCTGCAGCTCACCCTGGCTCTGGACGTTGAACTGGACCGGCGGCACGCCCGCCAGCGACGCTTTTCGCGCCTCGTCCTCGTCCTCTCCGGGGAACCGGCGCACAAGATTTATCTGGCCGCCCGAACCGGCTGCGAAGTCTTCGAGGAAGTCGCCCACGTCCCGCGCCGTAATCGCGACCTGCACCGGCGGCTCTCTCGACTCGAAGAACTCGATCGTGAGAACGTCGTCCAGCCCGTCCAGTATCTCCGAAGTCGCCGGGCTTAGCGTGAACAGCTGGTCCTCCGTCAAGTCGAGCCGGCCCGCTATCGTGCTGCCCGACCAGCCGACCAGCAGGCTTACTACGATTAGCCCCACCGTGCCAAGCTGCAAATTGCGGTACTGGGTGGATCTGTGGCTGAGCGTGCGACCGCGCACCACCAGGAACGTCGCGCTCAGGAACGTCGAGACCAGCGCCGCGAAGTACAGCACGTCGCGCAGGTGAATCACGCCGCGCGCGATGCTCGAAAAGTGCGTAACCGGGCTGAGGTCCTGAAGCAGCGACGCCAGCCGTCCGGGCAGCGTTACCGCCACTATATCCAGCCCCATCACCATCAGCAGCATCGTCAGCGACAGGCCGAGAATGAACGCTACTATCTGGTTGCGGGTGAGGCTGGACGTGAACAACCCGATAGATACGAACGCCGCCGCCAGCAGCAGGCTGCTGACGTACTGGCCGACCGACGCGCCAACGTCCAGGTTGCCCGCCGTCTCCACCGCTATCGGTATGCCCACCGTGGCCAGTATCGCGAACGCCACGAACGCGAAGCCCGACAGGAACTTGGCTATCAGCACTATCCAGCCGCGTATCGGATGAGTCAGCAGCAGTTCGAGGGTGCCGTCCCGGTTCTCCTCCGCCAGCAGACGCATCGTCGCCGCGGGCACGAATATCGCCAGCAGCCAGGGCAGGGAAGGGGAGTCAATGGCGAAATCGACCGTGAACAACGGGCGCAGCGACGCCTCGCCCGTCAGCAGCGCCTTGCTGAAGAACACGTAGGCTAGGACCGCGACGAACGGGACGATCAGGATATACGCGGTGGGCTGGTCGAAGTAGCTCTTGACGTCCTTCTTGACCAGGGCAAGCAGTGTGGATCGCATCGGCTTAGCGTTCGCCTCCGTCGTCGTCCAGGGAAATCCGCTCGGCCGTCAGGTTGTGGAAGACGTCTTCCAGGCGAGGACGCTCCTCGTGAAGCTCCCACAGCGTCCACCCGCGCGACTTCGCCATCCCGAAGATGTCTCCGCGCGGGTCGGCGTCCGCGGCCACCGATAGCCGGTAGCTCTTGCGCCCCGCCTCCACGCCCTGGCTCTCGACAGACGTAATCCCATCCACCCTGGCCAGACCCGCCTCCACGTTGTCGCCCTCCACCTCCAGGTGAACGGTCCGCAGCTCCAGCGCCTGTTGCAGCAGGTCCTGGACGGGGCTGTTGGCCACCAGCTTGCCGCGGCTTATGACCAGCACGCGCTCGCAAGTGTTCTCCACTTCCTGCATAACGTGTGTGGAAAGCAGCACCGTCCGCTCGCCCCCCAGATGCCGGATCAGGTCGCGGATGGTGATGCGCTGGTTCGGGTCCAGCCCTTCGGTCGGCTCGTCCAGCACCAGCACCGACGGACGATGTAGGATGGCTTGCGCCAGCCCCACGCGCTGGTGGTAGCCCTTCGACAGTTCGTGGATGGGACGGTAGAACACCTCCTGGATGCCCGTCTCCTCCACGGTCAGGTCCATGTTTCGCTTGCGCTCCGCTCCGCCCAGACCCCGCAGCTCCGCTACGAACGCCAGGTACTCCGAAACCAGCATGTCCTCGTACAGCGGGTTGTTCTCCGGCAGGTAGCCGATCGCGCCGCGCGTGATCAGGTCGTCATCCTGTGTGTCCACGCCGTTTATCGTAACGTTGCCCATATCCGGCGTATAGAAAGACGTCAGCATCCGCATCGTGGTGGTCTTCCCGGAGCCGTTCGGTCCCAGGAACCCCACGATCTCCCCGCGCATCACGTCGAACGACAGATTATCCACCGCCACGTGCTGACCGAAGCGCTTCGTAACGCCCTTCACCCGGATAGTGGCGTCCGCGCCGTCCGCGACGCCCGCGCCCTCGATTGTCCCTTCATCTACCAAGACCCGCCTCACTGCCGAACTGTCTATAAATACGATAGCCCGCCCGCCGTTGGATTACTTCCTCTCCCCAACCCTACGCTCCTCTGCGTCGAATCCCGCCCCGAAGTTAACGTATCGACGGGACGCAAAGACGCAAAGAAACTCTATCATCCCTTTGCGTCTTCGCGTCTTTGCGCCTAAATTCCCGCCTGACGCTCCCTAGTCGTCATAGGGCGCAGGCAGCTTCATCGGGTTCAGCTCCGTGATCAGCGACTCGGTTGTGATGACCATGCCGGCGACGCTCGCGGCGTTCTCGATCACCGCGCGCGTTACCTTCGCCGGGTCCACTATGCCCATCTCGATCATGCTGCCGTACCGCTCTGTCTCAGCGTCGAAGCCGTAGTCGCCCTCGCCCTGGGACACGCGATGCAGCACCACCTCGCCGCTCAGCCCGGCGTTCGCCGAGATGACGCGGATCGGCTCGCGCGCCGCCTGGAGTGCCAGGTCCACGCCCGTCCGCTCATCGCCCTCAACCTCGATCTTGGCGACCGCGCGCTGGGCCGCGCGGAGCAGCGCCGTGCCGCCTCCGGGTACGATGCCCTCCTCCATCGCCGCGCGGCTCGCCGACAGCGCGTCTTCGAGCCGCTGCTTCTTCTCGCGCAGCTCGATCTCAGTCGAAGCGCCCACGCGCAGCACCGACACCCCGCCGGACAGCTTCGCCGCGCGCTCCTCGAGCTTCTCGCGGTCGTAGTCCGAGGTCGTCTCCGCGGCCTGAGCTTGTATGTTGCTCACCCGCGCCGCGATCGCGTCCGCGTCTCCGCCGCCGTCCACGAACGTCGTGTTGTCCTTGTCAGAGATCACGCGCCCGCATCTGCCGAGGTCCATGACCGTTACCGAGTCGAGCGACCGGCCCGCGTCCTCGCTGATCACCGGGCAGCCGAACAGGATCGCCATGTCTTCCAGCAGCGCCTTGCGCCTGTCGCCGAACGCCGGCGCCTTCACCGCCAGGCAGTTCAGATTCCCGCGCAGCTTGTTCACCACCAGAGTCGCCAGCGCCTCGCCGTCCACGTCCTCGGCGATGATCACGAAGTCGCGCGACACCTGCGACACCTGCTCCAGTATCGGCAGAAGCTCGCCGACAGCCGAAATCTTCGACGACGTCACCAGTATGTACGGGTTCTCTATCTCGGTAATCATCCTGTCCTGGTTCGTCGCGAAGTAGGGCGAGAGGTAGCCGCGGTCTATCTGCATACCGTCCACGTAGTCTATCTCGTAGCTCAGACCCTTGGACTCCTCGACCGTAACGATGCCGTGCGGTCCAACCTGGTCCAGCACGCCGGCGATGATTTCGCCCATCTCCGGGTCGTGGGCGGACAGCACCGCGATCTGTTCGATCTGCTCGCGGCCCTCGACAGGCTGCGACATGTCGCGGATCTCGTCGCGTATGCCGGACACCGCGCGCTCGATGCCGCGCTTGACCGCCATCGGGTCCGCGCCCGCCGTCAGTACCTTGAACCCGTCGCGGATCATCGCCTGCGCCACGACCGTCGAAGAGGTCGTGCCGTCGCCCACGTCGTCGTTCGTCTTGCTGGACGCCTCCTTCACGAGCTGGGCGCCCATATTCTGGAACGGCTCCTCCAACTCGATGTCTTTGGCTATCGTCACTCCATCGCTGCACACGTATGGAGGTCCGAACTCCTTGTCGAGCACCACGTTTCGCCCCGCCGGACCCAGCGTCGCGCCGACCGCCGCGACTAGCGTGTCGATGCCCGACATAAGCTCTTTCCGAGCGTCCACGTCGAACTGAAACTGCTTCGCCATTTAGCTTGTACCTCCACTGTTGAAATTGACTCATCCATGCGGAGAGCGCGCCGCCGAACGACCACAGCGCCCCACTGCATCAATTCTAGCATTTTCGACCCGCCAATTACATACCGACCGCTAACCGCCCCGCGTTGTATTAGCGCGACTCTATGATATGATTGGGGCAGCCCCAAGCGCAGACGCGCCCGCCCCAAGGAGGCCCTCATGCCAATCGCAGCCAGAATCGGAGCGGTCTATGTTTCACTCGTAGGTTTGGCGGTAATGGTCCACTTCATCGTGGTTCCCCTCTACCACCCTGGCCGGGGCGAACCCTACGAGGTGTGGTCCGTCCTCAACTACTTCATGGCGGCTGCCATCCTGATTGCGCTGGTCGCTTCCGGCATCGCCAAGTACCGCCACGACGCCGCCATAGACGCCGACGCCGTAGCCCACATAACCGTCAACGCCGTCTTCTACTCCGTACTCGCCGTAGGCATATTCTTCTTCTGGAACTGGGCGAGCGTTCGCAGCGCCGACGACATCATCATCGCCAACCTCCCCGACTTCTCCGGCATCCCCATCATCAACGACCTGTTCTCCAACAACCCCGGCAGCGGCAACCTGCTGATCTGGAACTTCATAGACATCGCCTTGCCCGTCATTCTGTTCGCCGCCGGACGGCAACTGTGGAGCCTATCCGACCACGACCGCCGTCCCGAACCTGCCGACACCGCTCCCCGCCGCTCCCCGCACATCGTGTCCCGCCTCATTGGCGCCTACGTGTTGGTCGTTGCCCTGGTCTTGGCGATCAAATTCATGGGCAAGACCCCCATACCCAGCTGGAGCCAGATGAACATAGTCATGGCGATCGGCATCATCTTGTCGCTCGGCGCAGCCATCTATTGGAAGGTCCGGGACGAATCCGACGGCGGACACGGCGACGACGTCCGCCGCTTCCTCGACGTCAATACGCCGATCCAAGTCGCCGGCGCGTTGTTGATAGCCTTCTTCTTCCAGTGGTTCGCCGTGCTCAACGACCATGTGCAGGTGCTCGCCACCATCGGCGAGCGGCCCGCCAACATAGCCTCCCTGTGGGCGTACATAGACGTAGCCTACATCGTGATAACCGGCATGATCGGCGTCCGCCTATTCATGGGAACGAGAAGCCATTAGCCGCGCTCGCGACGGTGTCGCCGGCGCGTAACCGCGGCCCCGCGCCCTTTGGTTACGCCGTTCCTCGGCATCGCGGGGACATCCATCAGCCTGATCCTATAACTTGGGGACAGTAGCAAAGGATACTCGAACCAACTATGCCAATTACGGATGAAGCCATCGTCTTCGGAGTGTTGTTCTTTTCCCTGGTCTTATTCGTGACCGGGAAGTGGCGCTACGACTTGGTGGCTCTGTTGGCCCTGCTCACATTGACGATTGTAGGGATAGCGCCCGCCTCCACGGCGTTCCAAGGGTTCGGACATCCAGCGGTGATCACGGTAGCCGCGGTCTTGGTGCTGAGCCGCGCGCTATATAGTTCCGGAGTCGTAGATATACTGGCGAACTGGAGCTCGCGCATTCCCGAGTACCTGACTCTTCGGATAGCCTCCCTGTCGAGTCTGACGGCGTTCCTCTCGGCGTTTATGAACAACGTGGGCGCCGTTAGCCTGCTAATGCCCGTAGCGGTCAGACTTTCCAACAGAACGAAGGTTCCCCCATCACTCCTGCTGATGCCACTGGCCTTCGCATCGCTCCTAGGCGGTATGATGACCCTGATCGGAACGCCGCCGAACATCATCATATCGAAATTTCGGCAGGAGGAAGTCGGGATTCCCTTCAGTATGTTCGACTTCGCGACGGTCGGCTTGCCCATCGCCGTTGCGGGCGTGTGCTTCATGACCTTCGTTGGGTGGCGCCTCATTCCGTCGAGACAGGCTTCAGTGGCAATGGGAGACACCTTAGACATCGAAGACTACATGACTGAGGTGAGGGCGCCGTACAACTCCAGATGTGTAGGGATGCTCGTCCGCGATCTCGAGGACCTGACTGAGGAGAACGTGGCGATAGTGGGCCTCGTTCGTCGGGGTGTGGTGTATGGCGCGCCGTCTAGCTATGAGATCATAGACGCCAACGACATCTTCATCATCGAGGCCGACCCCGAAGGCATCAGAGCGTTTATGGACGCGACGGGCTTCGTGCTCGAAGGGGCCAGAGACATTCGCCAGGAAGTGAACCAGTCCCTCGGTTCAGGAGATGTTTCCGTAGTGGAGGCCATAGTAGTTCCGGATAGCTCGGCTCAAGGGAGTTCGGCCAGAAATCTCCACCTGCACGCGGAGTTCGGCGTAAATCTACTCGGCGTTTCCAGACGCGGAACCAGATTGGCCAGTCAACTTGGCAGAATCATGTGGCGCGCCGGCGACGTCCTTCTCCTTCAAGGCAAGACCGAGATCGTGCAGGGGGCATTGCGACGGCTTGGCCTACTTCCTCTTGCCGAGCGCGAACTCCGGGTCGGACAACCCCGACAACTCCTGGTTCCCGTCGTCGTATTTGGGAGCGCGGTGGCGCTGACTGCCCTGGACATACTGCCCATCCAGGTTTCCTTCTCGGTCGCGGTAGCCGTCCTTCTCATCACCCGCGCGCTCACGTTGCATGAGGCATATGGGGCTATAGATTGGCCGGTAATCATACTGTTGGGGGCCATGATACCGGTGGGAGAGGCTCTGGAAACGACAGGAGGAGCGGCGCGCATCGCTGCGATGATTACGGGCATGGGCGGCGATGTGCCTGCGTGGGCGATACTTGGCATCGTTCTCGTAACCGCAATGCTTCTGTCTGCCGTGATCAACAACGCCGCCGCCGTGATCTTGATGGCGCCCATTGGGATCGGAGTCGCCGAGGCGATCGGAGCTTCGTCCGACCCCTTCCTGATGGCGGTGGCCATAGGAGGCTCTTCCGCCTTTATGACTCCCATCGGCCACCAGTCCAACACCATCGTAATGGGGCCTGGCGGCTACCGCTTCGGCGACTACCTGAGGGTGGGTCTGCCTCTATCTGTTCTGTTGGTCGTCGTTTCCATACCCCTCATCATGTTCGCTTGGCCCCTGGGGGTCTAAGATCTTGAGCCTCGGGCATCCTCTATCCCATCACCGCCTATGAGAGCGAAGAATGTGATAGGCCAGCCGACGGTTTCGCTTTTCGGATTTGGGATACAATCTCGACAAGCGGAATGTATAGTGTGAAAAGAGAGTGATGTTACGCAAGACCCCGCCATTCCGTTCCGCTTCGATGTGCATCCTGACAGCGCTGGCTCTGCTATTCGCCGCGTCTTTGGCGGGATGCGCCGATACCTCGTCCCCGGCGCCTCAGCCGACCGGCGCGCCGCCGGCCGCCACTGTAGCCGATACTCCGTCCCCGGCGCCTCAGCCGACCGGCGCGCCATCGGTCGCCGCTGTATCGGCATCCGCCACCTCTATTACGGTTGGCGATGCTGTCGATGGCAGCTTGGAAGACGGGGACGGCAGGGACTACTTCCGTATCAGCGGAGAGGAAAACCTTGTCTATGACTTGTCGGTCGCGCCAGGAACGCTGGACGACATGACAGTGGTTCTATACGACTCTGATTTGAGAACGGTGATGTGGGGCCAAGGTCACCCGGATACCGGCGAAGCGCAGTTTGTCTGGCCGGGGTATCCGGGAGACTACTACATCTCGGTGGAAGGCGGGGATGGCGGAGGCTCTTACACGCTCACGCTAGTCTTGTTCCCGGAGGACCACGGCGACGGCATACCGTTCGCATCCGAGGTGAGTCTGGGCGTTCCTGTCAGAGGAAGCATGGGCTATTCCTCCGACTTTGACTATTTCCGGTTCAGGGCGGATGCAGACAAGCTGTATCGGATAGAGGTCATCACCAACGTCCTGGGCTGCTGGAGAATGATTTTGTACGATTCCGACGAGGAGATTCTGGCAAATTACCATGACTTTTCACTCTATAGCGGAGTGATTGTCTGGGAAGCGCCGAGCTCGGGGGACCACTACGTCACGGTTATGAAACCACTTTCACCATATGGATGCGACTCATCTGAAGGGGAATACACGCTGACGGTCGCTCCGATGACTCGTCCCGCCGAGGATGAACACGGGAACGCAGTGGGGGATGCCGCCTTGATGGAAGTAGGAGAGCCTATCGCCGCCGGACTGGAATACGCGGGCGACGCCGACTACTTCCGGTTCAGGGCAGACAAGGGCCGCGTCTATCGGATGGACCTCGCTCTCGGAACTTTCGGAACTTTGGACAGCTATACGTATGAAATAAATATGTACGGCCCAGACGGGGATGAGATCGAGTGGTCTACGGCTATTCTCGAACAGACGGGGTACGCTTGGGAATCTCCGGCATCAGGGGAATACTACGTTGCTATCACAGCGTCGGGGAGCGAGACGGGTTCTTATACACTCACTGTCACCCCGATCGACGACGACCACGGCAAGGACATCGCGTCTGCCACCGGGATTGCGCTGGGAGAGCCCATCGAGGGCGACGCGGACTATGCGGGGGACCGCGACTATTTCCGGTTCAGGGCAGAGAAAGGGCAGCTTTACCGCATAGACGCGTTCAACCCTCCAACGCCGTATGACAGGTCGATGCGTCTGCAACTGCAAGATTCTAAGGGAAACGAAGTGGAGCTTTGGGGGAAGATATGGGAGGCGCCCGAAACGGGGGATTACTTTATTGGGGTGGAATACCCGTACTCCATGGGCCCCTACTCGTTGACCGTCGCTCAAATACAGGTTCCGCCGGCCGACGACCATAGCAACCACAGGACGGCGGCCGCCACTGCCATCGCCGTAGGCAAGAAAGCGAACGGCTACGTGAACTACGACGGCGACGTCGACTATTTCCAATTCACCGCGGACACGGATCAACTCTATCGGATAGAGGTCGAGAGCGGAGATCTGGATCACTGGGACACGAAACTGTACGACTCTGACGGGCGTCACCTGAGCCTCCTGTTGCCACTCACTAGGGAAGGCTCGAGGATGTGGTTCACTTGGAAAGCGCCGGCTCGGGAAGTCCACTACATATCGGTAAGCCGTTGGGAGCATACAGGCGCTTACGCGTTGACAGTCGTTCCCGTCACCGACGACCACGGCGATTCGGTAGCGTCCGCAACCTCACTCGATGTGGGAAAGTTCCAAGAGGGCGAAATAGACTATCGAGGCGACGTCGACTATTTCAGCTTCTGGGCTGACGGCGGACGCGCCTACCGCATAGAGATTCTTCCGGACACGCTGCCCGGCGCCACGATAAAGCTGTACGACTCAGAATCTCGGGCGTTGGCGATCGGCTGGGATAGAGTGAAGATCGGATGCAGCGACTGTGGAGAAGAATGGGAGAAAAACGCGCGGAAGCCTATCGTCTGGGAAGCGCCGAGTTCGGGGTACTACTACGTTACAGTGGAAGCGAGGCTCGAAACCGTGGGTAGCTACGAACTGGCTATCGACCATTCTACCGAGTGACGAGTATCCGACTCCATGACCGTCGTGACGACAGCGCCCACCCGCGAAAGAGAAGCCGCGCGCCCCGCCCGAACATCCCCCTTTGCATCTTTTCGCCTTTGCGCTAAAATCCCCTCTGCGTTCTCCGCGTCCCTCCGCGCCTCTGCGCTAAAATCCCCCTGGGAGCGTCCCATGAAGATCACCGGCATCAAGATAAACATCTTCTCATCGCAGCACCGCAACGCCAAGCGCAACTGGCTTGTCCTGCGACTACAGACCGACGAGGGATTGGAAGGTATCGGCGAAGCCTCCATGCTCTCCTACGATCCCACGGTCGCCAGCATCCTGGAACAGTGGACAGAGGCGTACCTCGTTGGCAAAGACCCGATGGCGCACGAGCTTCACTGGATGCGGATGCACCAGGACAACGCGGGCAGGGGAGGGCGGCTGTTTTCCACCGCCTTGTCCGGCATAGACATCGCGCTGTGGGACCTCAAAGGCAAGGCGCTCGGCGTTCCCGTGTACCAGCTTCTCGGCGGTCCCATCCGCGACCGGATTCGCGTCTATGCCAACGGCTGGTACACCAACCCCGGAACGCCGGAACAGAACGCCGAAGAAGCCCTGCGCGTCGTCGAAATGGGCTACACCGCCATGAAGTTCGACCCGTTCGGACAGCATAACTACTACACCATCTCGCCGGAGGAGGCGCAGCTTGCCGAAGACCGCGTGGCCGCCGTCCGCGACGCCGTCGGTCCCAACGTCGAGATTCTTGTGGAAGTGCACGCCAAGTTCAACGTCTATACCGCCATCCACCTCGGACAGCGGCTCGAACAGTACCGCCCCTTCTGGTTCGAAGAGCCCGTGTCGCAGGAGAACGTGGGCGAGATGGCGCAGGTTAGGCAGCGCGTCAACATCCCCATAGCCACCGGCGAGCGTCTGTATCTCAAGTTCCCATTCTACGAGCTCGTCAAGGCCGACGCCGTGGACATCCTCCAGCCCGATATGTGCAATGCCGGAGGAATCACCGAGCTCAAGAAGATAGCCGCCATAGCCGAGCCGCGCCACGTCGTCATGGCTCCGCACAACACCAACGCCGCCGTTGGAACCGTCGCCAGCTTCCACCTCGACGCAGCCACGCCCAACTTCCTCATCCAGGAGTACCACGCCGAGTTCTACGAGCCGCACTACTTCGAGGTCTTCGACGGCCTGCCGCGCCAGCGCGGCGGCTACGTCGAGCTTCCCACCGGCCCAGGACTCGGCCTAACCTTCAACGAAGATGTAGCCGACGCCCATCCGTACCTGCCGCTCGGAGTAGGCGAACGCGGAATCTAGGCCCAGACCTCAACCATAGCGGGAGCGCCCCACAGGCGCCCCCGCTAAACCCAAATCTCGACACGCCCGCTCCCCATAGGCTACACTGCAACCTACCGCATCGTGGGGAAGTGTCGGAATTGGTAGACGAGCATGACTTAGGATCATGTGCCTCCGGGCGTGGGGGTTCGAGTCCCCCCTTCCCCACCACTTTGACGGAAGTCCGAACCACACCAGATTTACGGTCGGTCAGCCTGTCAGACATACTGGACGGTAGAACGGACCGTAATCGAGACGCGACTCGGCAGCCTATGAGCGTACCCAGATGCGCTGCTGGAATACACTGGCCCAAAGGCGCACTAATGGAATCTCATATCGACAATACTGTGGAGCGGAAACAGCCTCTGCCTAAATTCCCCCGGCTTATTTTCCTAGATACGAACATTGTTCAGAATCTACATACATTTGGAGAATTCATTTACGACAATTATCTTGCACCAGAGATGGCCGCCAAGCTGTCAGCACGTGGATCGCGCTTTGCCGAAGACATTCGCGCACTGAGTGATTTCATTTCCCTAGCGCAACGTGCCGGCTGGCCTATCGCCGTCTCATCCAGTACATTAGGAGAACTTGGGGCTACCATGCGACGCGGCAAAGGAGTCGCACTAGTTGGCTGGGGAAGAGAACTTGCTTACTACTTCACGTCCAATATCGAAGAGACCCAGGACGAGCCTGTTGGGTCTAGCTACAGCGAGATAGCTAATTTCACATACACTCAGCGCAGCGATCTGTATAACGTATTGAAGAAACTACCCGATGGAGGCGACCGACAGTTGATAATTGACGCCTTGGAATATGGGTGCGACGTATTCCTCACCATGGATTACAGAACAGTCTGGCGCCATCATGAAGAGGTGGCTCGGCTTGGATTGCAAGTGATGCGGCCAATTGAGTTCATGGACTACGTTCGCCCGTGGTCGGGCCTCCTGAGATGAGCGATACAAGGCGAGGAGCCACACCAGCAATCTAAGGAGATAGGCTGGTGGATTGAAGGGACGTTTCCCTTGGTTCTCGATCCTTGTAGGAACTTCCCTATTCCGAGCTAATAGTGAATTAGGGAGGGAAAATGAGCGACGTGAAGACACCGGCTCACACGCGAGGGCTAGGAGCCGCAGGGCGTCCGCGCCGTCCTGGCAAAGAAACAACCCGCCTCGCCAAGGAGATATATGAGCGGGACATCCGGCGGCGGGTTGAAGATACCCATCACGGAGAGATCATCTCCATCGACGTGGAAAGCGGCGATTGGGCCATAGGCGACAGCGTCATTGACGCTACAGGCCGCTTGCGGGAGCAACGCCCTGATGCCAACGATGTCTTCTCTTTGCGGATAGGGCATGGTGTGCTGCGTCACTTCGGCGGCAGACCCTGGCGGAGAGCCGAGTGATTGAAGGCACCGTCAACGCTTACTACGAACCGGTTGTCCTCCTTACCTTACAAGGCCCGGATGGGCAGATACAGGAAATCGAGGCTGTGGTCGATACCGGCTACAATGGCCTCCTGACCTTGCCCCCTTCGGTTGTGTCGGGTCTACGGCTGCCTTATACGAGCCGTGGCGAGGCTCGGCTCGCCGATGGCAGCGTAGCGGAGTTCGACATCTATGGCGTCACCGTACTCTGGGACGGCCAGCCGAGACATGTCGAGGCCGACGAGGCAAGCTCTGTCCCGTTGGTGGGGATGCTGCTGCTTGACAGACACAACCTGAACATCGACGTTGAGAACGGCGGGCGCGTCCTCATACGGGCTAGGGACTGGTCAGCCTCCGAACCCTCCTGACCGCAATAGCGTCTGCATCCTCCAGCGGACACGTAATCATCCTGCCAAAGCGATCAGAGAGACAGCAGGAAGCGCTAGCCGTAGCTCAGACCGAGCGATGCAGCCAAAGTTGTTATTATCGGGGCTAGTACCGTTTCCAGATGGCTCTGAAATACTGGCTTGGCTGGCATACCGCCCTTCGACAAGCTCAGGACGAACGATCATAGTCGCCAAGACCAAATGGAACCGGCGCTAGGCGGACTGGAGATTTGACACTGCGGAGGCATTGACATGAAGGCAATCACTGGGGCGACGTTGATCGATGGTACCGGTAGCGCGCCGCTTCCCGATGCGGTCGTGCTGATCGAAGGCAGCGACATAGTGAACGTCGGCAGCGCCCGATCGGCGCCGGTTCCCGAAGGCGCGGAGCGGATCGAAGCTCCGGGAATGACGCTGATGCCCGGACTGATAGACACGCACGACCACCTGGCGTCGTTCGGATACGACATTGCCAGCAGGTGGGGAATCACGGAGCCGCGCTCCACACGCCACCTGCGCATCGCATCCGTTCTGCGTCAGACGCTCGAGACCGGCTACACGACCGTGAGGGACGCGGGAGGGCTGGCCGCCGGATTTCGGATGGCCGTGGACGAAGGGCTGGCGCCTGGACCTCGTCTGCTCGTCGCGCTTGGCTTCATTACGCCAACCGGAGGCATGGCCGACAGCGTTAGCCCGCTCGGTTACAGACCTCCTGCCGGGGAAGATTCTGGGCTGCCCTGGGGGGTAGCGGACGGGCCGGAGGCGATGCGCGCAAAGGTGCGCGAGATGGTCGGCGCTGGCGCGGACGTGATAAAGACGGCGACTACCGGCGGCGCAAGCTCTGGCGCCGGACTGGGACCCAAGGACGCGCTGTTCGAGCGCGATGAGCTTGAGGCGCTGGTTGACGAAGCGCACAAGAGGGGCAGGCGTGTGATGTGTCACGCGCTCGGAGGCGAGGGCCTTCGGATGGCGGTCGAAGTGGGCGTGGACTCCATCGAGCATGGCGCATACCTCGCCGAAGACCCGGAGTTGCTCACGATGATGGCCGAAAAGGGGATATGCTTTACGCCGACTTTCGGGGTGTACACGTTCCACGCCACACGGGGAACTCCGCACGGAAGGGCGCGCGCCTCGGCGCTGCGCGAGCGCCATGTCAGAAGCGTGCAGATGGCGCTGGAACACGGCGTCACCGTGACCGCGGGCACGGACGAGGGCGGCTGGGAGCACGGCAACAACGCGCACGAGATAAGCTGCCTCGTCGAGGCTGGCATGACTCCCATGCAGGCCATCGTGGCCGCCACGAGCGACGCGGCTGACTGCATCGGCCTAGGACGGGAAATAGGCAGCATCGAGGCGGGCAAGAGGGCCGACATCATCCTCGTCGACGGCAACCCGCTCGACGACGTTACTATCCTGGAGCGCGGCGATGCGGTGCGGCGCGTGATTAAGGACGGCGCGTGGGTGGACCTCCAATGACGGCAACTTACGAAGAGCTAAACCGCGGCGTGGCCATATACGCAGACCATCGAAGCTACGTAGTCGGCCGCTAGCCGTCTCTCAGGGGTCTGAAGAACTCGCGGATGTCCTCGGCGAGAAGCCGTGGCTCCTCGAGGGCCGCGAAGTGGCCTCCTCGCGGCATCGGAGTCCAGCGCCGCAAGTTGTAGGAGCGCTCGCCCCACTCTCTCGGAGGACGGCTGAGTTCGAACGGGAACGCAGCCACTCCCGTTGGGGCCTGGATCTTCTCGTCGCGCTCCATCGTCCACGTGTATCTCTGGTTCTCCTTGTACATCCTCGTGGACGAGCCGATGGTCGCGGTCGCCCAGTAGATGGTGATGGTAGTCAGCAGCTCATCTTTGGTGAAGCGCTTTTCGACGTCGCCATCGCAGTCGCTCCAGGTGCGGTACTTCTCCACTATCCAGGCGGCGAGACCGACGGGAGAGTCGTTCAGGCCGTAGGAGAGAGTCTGCGGCTTTGTGCCCTGCATGTGCGCGTAGGCGCCCTCATTCTGCTGCCACTCCTCGCGCTGGCGCATGTGGGCGTTCTCGGCCTCCGTCAGCGGCGCAGCCCCCTCTCCCAGGTAGGGCATCGGCCTCGTGATCGACGTGAGATGAATGCCGATCATGCTGTCGGCGTGGCCGTAGCCCAGGTTCGCAGTTACGCCTGCGCCGATGTCTCCGCCGTGCGCGGCGAAGCGGGGATAGCCAAGCGCCTGCGTCATCAGATCTACCCAGAGCGCTGCTGTCCTGGCGACTTCGACGCCGGGCTCGGTGGGATGGTCCGAGAAGCCGAAGCCGGGCAGCGATGGCGCAACCACGTCGAAGGAATCTCCCGCATCGCCGCCGTGGGACGCCGGATCGGTGAGCAGCGGGATGAGTTTGTACATCTCGAAGAACGTCCCTGGCCAGCCGTGCGTGATGACGAGCGGCATCGGATCGGGACCCTGTCCTCGCTCGTGGACGAAGTGTATCCCCAGGCCTCCGACCGTCGCCTTGTGGTGGCTGAATGAGTTGATCAGGCGCTCCTGGGCGCGCCAGTCGAAGTCGTTGAGCCAGTAGTCGGCCAGCTCCTTCATGTAGTCCACAGTGGAGCCGTAGTCCCAGCCCACACCGCGTAGCTCATCGGGCCATCGTGTGGAGCGGAGTCGGTTGCGCAGGTCTTCGAGCAGTTCGTCGCTGATGTTCACGTGAAATGGTTCAGGCTGCATTGTCTCTCCCCCTTGCGTGTAGTCCTAAGAATACCGAATTGAACTTCCATAGACTGCGTTGAATATTGGGGCTATATTTATATGTAATACACCAATCAATAAAGCAGAATCAATTTCAGAACAGGATGCCGAAAGGAGGCATCATGACAGCCGCTAACACAACAACCAGCAGATTGAGGCCTCTGATATTCACCTTCGGAATCGCCCTGGCGTTTGTGGCGATCTATGCGATTGTGATGGCTCTTATCTGGAACGTGCTTGTTCCTTCCCAGGACAACACTGTTTTCGCAGAGTCGCAGTCTGCAAGTCAACCTGACTCACCGGTTGGGAACATAGACGTCCAAGATGTCGCTCCCGGTGGTGGCGGTGAAGACGCGGCGTCCGACCTGTCACCCGCAAACCAAGCGCCAGGCGCCGCGATGAACAACATGACGACTTGGCTCACTAGGATGGCGATCGGGCTGAGCTCCGACTCGGCTGTCTCCTACCTCGCCTACGTGTATAGCATCGCGCCTCCGGACCAGATGTCGACGACACCAACCTGGACCATCTCGGAGTGAGCTCTAGCCAGATTGACACTCGCGCCGATCACGGTGATAATCCAGAAGACTTCGACCTGGAGGGCGAGAGTTTGACCAAGAGCGCCGACGTAGTTGTCATTGGGGCCGGTGTAGTGGGCTGCTCGGTAGCCTACTACCTGGCCCGTGAAGGTGTCAGCGTGACCATTCTAGAACGGGAAGCCATCGGCAGCGGGGCTTCAGCTCACGCCACCGGCTCCCTCAGCCTGCTGGGCGCCGAGTTCACGCCAGGGCCGTCCTTCGAGCTTGCCCGGGCCTCCTTTTCAGAGTTCGAACAGATCGTACCGGAGCTGGAGTCCGCCACTGAGATGGACCTGCTCTACCAGCGCCGTCCTTCTCTCCGGTTGGCCCTGGACGACGAAGAGGCCGATCTGATCAAGAGCATGATGGTCTGGCAGCAGCCGCACGTCAAGATGCGCTGGATCGACGCCGGGGAAGCGCGCTCCATCGAGCCCCGTCTCTCACCTTCCGTCGTCGGCGCGGTGTACGAGGACGAGTCTGCCCAGCTGGACAGCTACCGTCTCAACCTGGCGCTGGGTCGCGGAGCCGAGCTCAAGGGAGCAGACATCCTCTACCGGGAAGTGACCGGTCTCGTCACCAGCGGCTCCATGGTCACCGGCGTCAAGACCGCCTCAGAGGACATACGCTGCGGCGCAGTGGTGGTGGCCGCCGGCACCTGGAGCCGGGCGTTCACCCCCTGGCTAGGCTTCCCCGTTCCCGTCCGGCCGCTGAAGGGGGAGCGCCTGCTGCTCAACTATCCCGGCGATCCGCTTCCGGTTCTGATCAGCTCGCCCAAGCGAGGTCACATGATCAGCCGCATGGACGGCTTCACCAGCGTCGGCAGCACCGGCGGTCGGGACTACGACCGGAGAGATCTCTTCGCTGGCGAGGAGTTCGACCGGCGTCCCACCTCGAGCGCCCGTATGGAACTCCTCCAGCGCGCAATCGATGTCCTTCCAGACCTGGAGCGCGCCGAGCTTGTACAGCAGCTCGCGGGTTCTCGTCCGCTCAGTCCGGACGGCAATCCCATCATCGGACTGGTTCCCGGATGGGAGGGTGTCCTGCTGGCTACCGGACATACCACCAAAGGCATCCACCTGGGGCCCGTCACCGGTCGGATCATTGCGGACTACGTCTGCCGCGGCTCAACGCAGGTCGTCTCCGACATGGCCGAGTTCCTGCCCGACCGCTTCGCAGAATTCGCCGACTTGGACTTTCTCCCTGCCGCCCGGGCTGTGGAGGAGTAGGCTTGGCAGAGTCATGGCGCGGAGGCGTCATACATCGCGTGGCGCTCAGTATTGAACCTCTACTACCTGGAGACTCTTACACGATCTCTTCGTATATCTCCGTCTCATGAGTGGACGCCAGCGCGGGGTAGATTCTTTCGAAGATCTCGGTTATCGATCGCGTGGCGCGGACCTCGTTGCGTGATGCGTCGTAGGCCGCTACGGATTCCCAGCGCTGAACGGTGACCATCGTCCCGTGGGGGCCAAGTACCTTCCGGTACACCCTCAGAGGAGGAAAGCCGGCCTCAACCGTGGCCGTCTGAAGGTCCCGGAGGTGTCGCTGAAGTCCTCCCCCGCCGGGTTTTGGAGTGTAGGTTCGTCGAACGATAATCAAGAGAGTCTCCTTTGTGGTTCGAGTCAGGGGCAAACCGACTCGGTCGATCTCCAACCGCTCCTCTTCTAATTGAGGGCGCCAGTTCAGTTGTACCATCGGCCTCGGTCTCTGACAATAGCTTGGACACGCGGTGGCTTGGGATATTCCTACCGAGTCCTTATCTGTTCGTGGTTGCTGGAGCATTTGCAAAAAAATCGGTCAGGCTCCAACATATAACAATACGTTGCCTGTAGGAGGATTCATGCAATGAAACTTGGACTGCGGCGGCCCGCTAAATCTCACACGCAACAGGACTCAGAAACAAACGGCCACGTCACGGCCGCCGAAATGTACCGGGTGCAGGACTCGTACGTCCGGTTCAATCAGAGAGACCATATGGGTTCGCAGATGATCTGGGATGCCCGGTCCAAGGCTGAAAGGGACAAGCTGAAGGTCAAGCAGCGACAGCTCACCGAGAAGGGGCGCGTCGGATTCGAGGCCACTGCGTGGGGTCTGGAATACGCATCGGAATCCCTGCTGACTCTCATGGACTTCTCGAAGAACCAGTCGGACAGGCCAGCCAATGCATGGCAGTCTGAGATGGAGCCTTCACCCACGGGCCGACCCGAAACCACCCCTGAAGAGGCTTCGCAGGTTGTGCGGAAGGCCGCCCAGATGTTCGGGGCGGACCAGGTTGGCTTTGCTGAGCTTGACCGTCGCTGGGTGTACTCTCATTACTTCGACGATGAGACGAAGGAGGCCTATCCCATCAAGTTCTCCGATGAGCCAGGGTACGAGCGGTACGACCAGCCCATTCGCCTCGAAGATGGAACTCGGGTCATCCCGAAGGAGATGAAGTATGTGGTAGTGATGCTCCACGAGTGGGGCAAGGACATCGACGGCACGGAGTATGCGCCGACTCTTCTTACCGAGGGACTCAGCACACTGGCATACGCCCGGATGGCGCCGACGCTATGGATGACGGCCGAGTTCATACGAGGGCTGGGGTATAACGCCATCCCCATGGCTAATGACACGGCCCTGAGCATCCCACTGGCTGTCGACGCGGGCCTCGGTCAGCTTGGGAGACACGGTCTTCTGATCAACCCAAAGGTGGGGTCGCGCTGCCGTATCTCCAAGATCTTCACCGACCTTCCGCTGGAGCCCGCAGGAGCCGTGGACTCAGGCATCACCGAGTTTTGCAACGCATGTCAGAAGTGCGTTCCGAAGTGTGGCACCAAAGCCATCACAACGGGCGACCGGAGTTTCGATCCCCTGGCCAAGAGCAACTCATCGGGAGTGCTTTCGTGGAAAGTGGATGCCGAGAAGTGCAGCACGTTCCAGATCCGTGTAGGGAGCACCTGCAGCACGTGCGTCCGCAGGTGCGCCTGGACCAAACCGCCACACAAGATCTATGCGATACCGCGCTTCTTTATCAGGAACTTCCGGTGGAAGTGGCTGAACAAGACCTGGGTATGGCTGGACGACCTGGCGGGACACGGAAAGTTCGACAAGAAGGCCGACGACTTCTGGATGGCGGACCGTCGATAGGTTCGCCGCCGGGCGCCAATGTCCAGAGTCCGGGTGGAGCGAGCAGGGGGCGCTGACAAGTTGAAGAGGTGAACAGTGACTGACGACGTCTTCAGGCTGTCGGCCAAGGAGGCTTTTGAAAAGCCGGAAATGAGCGACGACGAGTTCTACTCGATTGTCGACAGCAGCCTGCGCCCACGCTCTCCCGATGTTCTCTACGACAAGCTGGGTACGCTGGTCAGCGGGACGACCGAGGCCCGCGTCCTGGACACGGGCTGCCGCGATGCGACGCACATGTGCGAGATAGCGGAGCGTTTCGATGCGCTGGTCTGGGGCATCGATCTCATCGAGAGTAACGTCGAACTTGCCGCGGAGAAGATCGCGGACGCTGGCGTGTCCGAGAGAGTCAGGGTGAAGAAGGGCGACATCCAGTCACTCGAATTTCAGGACGACGCGTTCGACGTGGTATGGTGTCGGGACATGCTGACCCTCGTGCCGGACCTGCGGCGCGCTTTCTCGGAGTGCGCGCGTGTCCTGAAGGCGGGTGGGCACATGCTCATCTTCACCAACTTCGCCACAGACCTGATGCAGCCGTCGGAAATCGAGCGGGTCTGTGGGCCGCTTGGAGCTTGCGTCGATAACCTGTCGCAAGGCTACTTCGAGGCAGCCTTTCTCGACTCCGGGTTTCAGGTAGTCGAGCGCGAACGTATCGATAGCGAATGGAGAGAGTGGCGAGAGGAATCGGGAGATCGTCAGACCTCTCGGCAGATGCTTCGGATAGCTCGTATGCTGAGGAACAGGGACAGCTTGATAGCCAGAGTCGGGCGAAAGGACTACGAGATCGAGCTGGCGGACTGCCGCTGGGGCGTGTACCACATGATTGGAAAGATGTCGGGAGCGATCTACATACTGCGGAAAGCGTGAGGGCCACTCATGGGACTACGACCCGGCGCAGGCAAGGCTCCATGACGTCAGAGGAATGGTAGGATAGCCACTACCCGTCGGCAGCCGCGCTCGAAGAGTTCGACGGATCCATGAGTCGAAGAACTGGATTCGTCAGTCGCCGCCCTGCTGGCGGGAGAGGTGGGCCGTGATAAGTTCGCGGTAGCTCTCGAGGCCGGGGACATTGGCGCCGGGGGTCTTGGCGCGATCGTCCCAGGCGCGGACGCGCACCATGGACTGCCAGTTGGGTGACCGTGTGAAGTCCCGCGCCTCCCCGGCTGACATGGGGCCGCCCTGGAGACGAAGAGACTCGACGCTGACGTCGGAAAGTTTCGACGCATAGTCCCGGTCAGTGGCGACGAGGTATCGCTTCGCGGCGACATGGCCGCTGACTATGTCGGCGACGTCATCGGAGAAGCCCAGCTCCCTCAGGGCCTGCGCCCCGACTTCATCGTGCTCGACGACGCCAACGCTGGTAACCTGTCGGCCTTCGACGGGCCAGATGTGGCCGATGTCGTGGAGGAGGGCGGCGATGATTTCCTGCTCGTCTCCACCGTCTTCTGCGGCGAGGTGGGCTGCCTGCAGCGCATGTTCAAGCTGCGAGACCTGCTCGCCGTGGTACTCTGCTTGTCCGGCTGCGCTGAGGAGGTTGAGAACGCGGTCGGCGGTTGCGGCGGGGTCGGTAGTCATTGTGGGCTCCTTGGTGGTCTGAGGAGGGGAAGAGATATGCTCTATCTTAGCGTATTCCAGCGCCACGGCGAGACCGCAGTAGAGCTCGGCATGGGTACTCAGCAGCGAGCGGTTGATGTAAACTGGCAACTATCGCAGAAGCTGAGCTCTTCATGTGACAGGGCCGGTTGAGGGAGGGGTACCATGGTTGACAGGAAAAAGGTTGTCATCGTCGGCGCCGGACACAATGGGCTCGTTGCCGCTGGGTACCTGGCGCGCGCTGGGCTGGACGTGGAGGCGCTCGAGCGGCGGGACGTGGTTGGCGGCGCCGCGGTTACAGAGGAGTGGTTCCCAGGCTTTCATATCTCGACATGCTCTTACATCTGCCACATCCTCCAGAAGAAGGTGATAGACGACCTGGAGCTGAGGAAGTACGGGTTCTACGTCTACACACTCGACCCGGCGCGGATATTTCCGCACCCCAATGGCAACGTGATCCGGCTGTGGCACGACGATGCCCGCACTGCGGACGAGATCAGGGAGTTCTCCCCGCATGACGCTGACGCATGGGCGGAGTGGGCCGATTTCTGGACGCGGTCGGTGCGGATTCTTAGCGACTACTATTTGACTCCTCCTCCTTCTTTGGCCGAGCTTTCGGCGAGGTTCAAGGAAGAGGGCGAGGAGGAGCTGCTCGAGACGCTGCTGACAGTTCCGTTTCGTGATCTGATCGACCGGTACTTCGAGTCGGATGAGGTGCGGGCCATGGTCAGCACCGGCTCGTTCGACATGGGCGACATCAGCGCGCCCGGAAGCGCGTACATCTCTGCCCTGTACAGGTACGGCGCCTATCGGGACGACATGGAGAACTACGGCATCGTTCAGGGAGGCATGGGGAGTATCACCCAGTCGATGAAGAGGTCTGTCGAAGCGAGCGGCGTGGTGATCAGGACCGGCGCGGAGGTCAGCAGGATACTGACGGAGGGCGAACGGGTCGTAGGGGTCGAGCTTTCCGACGGTGAGGTTGTTCCTGCCGACCTGGTGGTGTCGAACGCCGATCCAAAGCGGACGTTCCTCGGGCTGCTGAACGACTCGGAACTGGACGAAGACTTCATCGAAGAGGTCCGGGCCCTCAAGACGGAGTCTGCATCCGCCAAGCTGCTGTGCTCCCTGAAGGAGCTGCCGGACTTCTCCACTTACCTTGGGACCGAGCACGATCCCAAGGAGCTGGCGATGATTGTCCTGTGCCCCTCGATCGACAACCCCGAGAAGGCATGGAACGATTCCAAGAACGGCAGGATTCCCGAAACGCCGATGATCCAGGTGCAGATACCGTCCGTGTACGACGACACGATAGCTCCGGACGGCCATCATGTGCTGTCGATGTGGGTGTACTTCCTGCCGCCTCACGTCGCGGAAGGCTCCTGGGACGACAGCAGACAGCGGTTCGGCGAGAGCCTGATCGACCTGGTATCCGAATACGCTCCCAACCTGAGGGACGCGATTGCGGACTGGACTCTGCTGACCCCGAAGGACATCGAAGACAGGATCGGGCTGACCGACGGCAACATCAGGCACATCGATATGGTGCCGCAGCAGATGATGTCTAGGCGTCCACTGCCTGGCTGGACGGACTACCGCACCCCCGTTCGGGGACTGTACATGTGCGGGTCAGGCACCCATCCCGGCGGCGAGGTTACCGGCGCTCCCGGCCACAATGCCGCCCACGCAATCATGGAAGACCTGGGTCTTCGGTGAACTGTCCGAGGGATTCCATGGCAGCGCCTCTCCCGACGACATGGAGACCATGTTTCAGATCATCGCGCTCTACTCGACCATGCGAACCTGAAGGAGTAACTCATAAATGCACTGTGGAGTGATGGTTACCGGTTACAACCAGGGCGACTGGCCCCGCCTGATGGAGGAAGACTATAGCCGTCCCCCGGCGATACCGGACGCCAGCAATATGGACGACACTCTCTACATGGGGGAACTGGTCGAACCGCTGGGGTTCGATTCAATCTGGGCAACCGAACACTACGGTTCCGCCTACTCCATGCAGCCCAATCCACTGCAATACCTCGCATTCTGGGCGGGTCGCACCAAGCGGGTCGACGTTGGCACGGCTGTCGTCGTTGCCCCGTGGTGGAACCCGGTCCGGCTGGCTTCCGAGCTCTCTATGCTCGACATCCTGTTGCAAGGGAGGAGGCTACACCTGGGCATTGGTCGTGGTATCGCGCCTCATGAGTACGCTTCGCTGGGCTACCCGATCGAGCAGTCGCACAAGTACTTCTACGACGTGATCAACGCCATCAAGGCTGCTGACGGAGCGGAACGGTTCGAGTTCAAGGGCGAGGTTTACGACATCCCACCGACAACCATCCGGCCCCAGGCTCGTCATAAGGGCGAGCTGACCAGGGACATCAAGGTGGCGTTCTCCACGGAGGCATCAGCGAGGATGGCTGCCGAGAACGGCCTTGGGCAGATGTTCGTCGCCGGCGACGATGTCGACGAGATGACAGATAAGGTGCGCAGATTCAACGCGATCAGGAGTGAGCTCGGACTCCCGCCCGACCAGCCGACCACGCTACTGTGGATGTACTGCGCCGAAACGTCGGAGGAAGCCGAAGAGGGCTGGACCTACTTCCGCAACCAGCTCAGGGCGGCCCAGCATCACTACTTCGAGTGGAACAATCCAGGCTACGAAGGCATACATGGCTACGAGGAGTATCTCAAACGCCAGAATGCCGACGTGGGTACGGCGGACGCCAGTTTCGCCGCCCGGCGCGCAACCCAACCCATCGGAACGCCGGACGAGATCATCGAAAAGATTCGCGCGCTACAGTGGTCCATCAGCCTCGAAAAGGTGGTGATCCACATGTTCTACGGCGGGATGCCGAGGGACAAGGCAGAAAAGAGCCTCCGGCTCTTCGCCGAGAAGGTCCTTCCGGAAGTCCAGGCCATGCCCACTCCAATAAACCCCAAGTCATTGGGGTGACTTGGCCCGGTAGTCGTACCGCTGGAGCCGTGAACCGCCAAGATTGACGACTGCGCCATTGCCATCTTCTCGCTATTCGGCCGGCAAGGGTCGGGCCCGTTGGCCGGGACCGCCGGTGCCCTCTCTCAGGTCCATGGCCGTCGCCTCGTCGACGCCCCTGGGCCAACGGCGCTTGAGCGGGTCGCTGACCGTGAAGGTGAAGCTGCCCACGCCCTCGACGCCTATCTCGATGTTGTCGCCGTCCTGCATCGCGCCGAGGCCCTGGTGGTTGGTGCCCATGAAGAGCGCGTCGCCGGGGCTGATCTCCTCGATTGCCGCAACGTACTCGATCGACTCTGCGATTGAGTGGGCGAGGTCGTCGGTGTTGTAGTTGACGCGCAGTTCACCGTCTACGCTCAGGGTGACCTGCAAGTTCTCAGGGTTCGCAATTTCGTCCCTGGTCACAATGCAGGGGCCAAGAGGGCAGAAGGTGGGGTGCGACTTGTGCTCCGCGATGGGCAGTGTGTCAGGCACGCGGTCGCCTCTGCCTCCCGGCATTCGCGCCGAAACGTCCACACCCGCCGTGTATCCAAAGATGTAGTCCATCGCCTCAGACGCCGGTATGTCCTTGCCGCCCTTGCCGAACACCAGCACGAGCTCCGCCTCATGGTGAAAGATGTTGGCGTCTATTTCAGGGAGGACTACAGCGCCGCCCGGGCCTAGGATGCTGTGGAGACTCTTCGTGAAGCCCCACATTGACGCAGGCTCCCGTGTGCCGAACTCGCGGAAGTTACCGCCCATGCAGAGGATCTTCCTGGGTTGCGGCAATGGCGCCTGCAGCTGTGCGCCGGCGACCGGAACGCCCTCGACGGCGCGGGTCTCAAGCTGGAACTTCAGGTCGTCGTAGTTGGTGATTAGATGGGAAATCGCTGCCTGGCCGCCACCCGGGCAGAGGTCGCCAATGTCTGTGATCCCCGTATCGGACAGGATGCCAGGCTGGTTGTCGTTGTACATCACGAACTTCATTGAATCCACCCTGTTTCGTTATGTTTTTCTGATTGGCCGTTGACACATCGGCCATGCGTGGCAGCTTGTCGCCCTGTTCGCCCTCATGCTCTTCGCAGCTATCCTGACCATCGCCACGCCGCCGCCGAGAAAGCCGGTCGGCAGTGAGGGGGAACGAGTCTCCCATCTGATGTGAAGGATATTCGACTGTCTAGGAACGGAGCGAAGTCGGAGCCTGCTAATGACTGTGGTGGTTGACCTGTTCCCGGTGCTGCCGCAGCAGGTCCATGCCGTAGTCGTTGCCGTTGGGAGTCCGCACCACGGTGTGGATGTGATTTCGCGTAGGCTCGTCGTTGTCCAGGAAGATGCCGCTCTGGTGGTCGAACTCGATAAGGATCACCGGGCTGTGCACCCGGTAGTAGAAGACGCTTTCCTCATCGACGCCGCCCATCCAGGCAAAGTGAGTCTCGCCGAGATGCTGCCTGATCTCTTCCATCTTGAGTCCCGCGTGATCGGAGCGCATCCGGTTGATATAGGCGCTGATTAGATCGAACATGAGGGCCTGCTGATGACTGGTAAGTTCATCGAACTTTATGCCCTCATAGCGCATCTCAAAGTTGTCCCTGAAGGCGCCGGTGAAGACGCCAGAGGGGACGTCGTCAGAGACTATCGTCTTGCTCCGCTGTTCGGCGGACAGCGTGCGGGCAAGATTCAGCGCGGCGCCCTCTTCCTCTCGGAAGACGCGCGTACCGGCGTGCTTGCCGATGTCCACGGCCACCGGCTCGGACCCCATGAACATGGGTGTCATCACTATCTGGCCTCCCAGCAGGAAGCAGTTGACGTTCAGATGATGCCCGTCGAGCTGCCAGCCCCACGGCTCGTCTGAGGAAGGCTCGCCCAGGACGCTTAGCCAGTACAGCCACTCTCCCAGTTCCTCGTCGCTGCCGGTGATCTCCCGCATGGACTCGTTGAGTTTCATGATGTTGCGGGCCAATTCGAAGCCGCAGGGACTGAAACTCTCCTTCAGCAGATTTAAAGCGAGGTCGCGCTGGTCCTCGGTCATGTCCTCCATCATCGCGCCGTGGCGCATCAGGAAGACGTGGATGTTGCTCCAGCGTCGCCAGGCGTCGCTGTCCACTGAGAAGAGAGCCGAATCGCGCTGACCGGGGTCAATGGAGTCCAGCCAGGCTTGTGCAGCCTGTTTCATCCCTTCATTGGACAGGCCGGCATCTTGCAAGCTGAACAGCCCCGGGACTACCTGGCCGTCGGCAGTCAGTCCCCTGAAGGGTTCGGCGATCTGCGTCTCGGCATCTCGAATGTTGTTCGCCATCTGCTCCGACATATCGGGATCCAGCCTTCTGCCGGAAACAACAGGACGGTTTCGTACACTAAACTCCTTTAGTTGGAGCGTCATAAGTATCGGTCTCCTTGATGAAGATAGCCAGATTATACTACGGCGACGGCTTCTGTATCACTTTTGGCGTACCGATTGACGATGCGGGGTCTGCGCTCTAACCTAGGCTCATCGACATATCAAGTTCAACCGGCTAGAAGGAGTATGGCATGACGTCCAGCACACAGACCACCTACGAAGTCAAAGTCGAAGACGTAGAATACCTGCGGCACGGTGACAAGCCATTCCTGGCGCGCCTCTTCATTCCCCAGGGCAGCGGACCGTTCCCAGTGATGGTCGAGCTACATGGCGGCGCCTGGGTGAACGGCACCCGCGAGAACGGCAACGTCGCCAACGAAGCGCTGGCGAAGAACGGCGTCATCGTGGCGGCGCTGGACTTTCGCGTTCCGCCGGAGGCGTCGTACCCCGCATCCCTGGCCGATATCCACTATGGAGTCCGCTGGTGCAAGGCCAACGCCGAAAGCTGGAACGGAATCTCGGAGAAGATCGGCGCGATGGGCACCTCTAGCGGGGCTCACCAAGCGATGCTGCTAGGCATGAGGCCCCACGACTCCCGCTACGCTGCGCTGTCGCTGACCAACGGCGTGTCTGGCGTGGACGGCGCGCTGGGCTGCGTGATCATGGTCTCCCCGGTGATCGACCCGCTGGGTCGCTATCACTACGCCCAGGGTCTTCGCGAGGACGTCAAGCCCCCCGCTTCAATAGGCGCGAATACCGTGGCCATGCACGACATGTACTGGGTGACCGAAGAGGCGATGGAAGAGGGCGCTCCGGCGCGAATCCTGGCAAGCGGCGAGCGCACGGAACTGCCGCCGACGCTGTGCCTTGCGCGCGACTACGAGGCATCCCACCCGCGCCCCGACCTGGACGAGTTCATCAGTCAGTACCGCAACGCCGGTGGACAGATCGACGTGACGATCTTCGAGGAGGAGGGCGCAGGCCTACTGGCAGACCTCTCCACGGATGTCGCGCGGCAGACCCTCGAAGAGATGACCGAGTTCATCGAGAAGAACCTCACGTAACATCGCCAGTCCAGAACGGATAGGCAAACATCGACGACGGACCGGCCCGAAAAGGCTGAGTCCGCCGTTGCATTGCACGCGCCAGTCCGCCACCCATCACTGAGCGGCATTCACCTGAGTCGTTGGGCTGCAGAATGGGTTTCAGACCAGGGAAGTCAGATTTCTACTGGGTTACTACTGTCCATCCACTCTGCGTAGGAGCCGTCGTAGAGTCGGACGTCGTACCCGGCCTGCTGCATGGAGAGGTAAGCCAGTGAAGCCCGGACGCCGCTGCGACAGTATGCTACGACCGCATCGCCGGGCGTGATGCCGACTGCCTCCAGCCGCCGATTCAACAGGTCGGGCTCGATGAGCAGTCTTCCTCCGGAGCCGGCCATCTCGGAGTGAGGCAAGTTGACTGCGCCGGGGATATGCCCGGCGCGATGGTCCATCTCCGTTTGTCCACGATACTCTTCCGGGGTCCGTGTATCGAGGAGCTTCGATCCGTCGTGAGTGGCTAGGTCGTTCATCGTAACCCGCGCCGACGGGTTGAGGTGAAGTGTAAAAGCTCTAGGCTCCGTAGAGACGGGGCGGTAGAGGACCTCCCGACCCTCTTCTTTCCAGGAGTCGAACAGCAAGTCCATCACGTGAACGTCGTCGCGGCCCAGGTATTCCAGAACCCAGGCCGCCATAGCGGCGTTGCGGCCATCCTGATGATCGTAGAGCACCGGGGCAACGTCGTCGCCCAGCCCTGCTTCCCCAAAGGCGGCGGCAAGCTGCTCCGGCTGGCCGATACGCCCATCCGCCCCCTGCAGCTTCTTGAAAGGGACGTTGACCGCCCCTCTCAAGTGGCCCATCAGGTAGCGCATGGCCGACCGGGGGTCGATTATCAGGTATCCTGGCCGGTCGATGCGTTCAGAAACCCAGTCCGCGGAAACGAATGTGACCATCAGCCGACCATTTCAAAGTCGGTCTCGACGGAGGTCTGGTTGGCTACAGACTGGGTAACTGGCGATCCCTCCACCGCCAATCGCCAGATTTCCTGCAGGGTGTCCTCGTCTGCATCTGCGCGCACGAAGCACTTGGCCGATATCCTGCCGTAGCCGGGGTTGCCCTCGTCCTCCACGCCGGCCCACTTGCGAATGTTGTCGAAGTACCCTTCCACGGCCACTTCCAGGTCATGGATGCGGACGCCTCGCTTGGTGGCGTTGACCACGAATCCGACGGTCATGCAGCTGCCGACAGCCGACAGCAGCTGCTCGTGGGCGCTGGCGGCGACGTCGGTGGCGGTCAGGTCGCCGGGCTCGTCCATGTCAACCTGGTGATTCCGCATGTAGGCGCGCGCGCGCATCCCGTCTTGCCAGACCACCCGCGACTTCCATGGCCCGGTTACCGCGCTGAATACCTCCGGGTCGCGAAAGGAATCCAGGACTTCGGTCAGCTTTTCACGGGGCAACCCGTTGAGGTCTCTCTCTTCCGCCATTTCCAACTCCTTTGTGAACGCCGATCAATCTCTATTCGGCGAGAACTCTGAACCCTTGAACTTACTGATACTCCGCCCGCGCCTGTTCGGCGCCGGCTGCGATTGCCTGCATCTTCTTGAAGGCCATCTCGCGAGTGTTGACGTTTCTTTCGGCGAAGGTGCCAAATCCGCAGTCGGGGTTGAGGTATATCATTTCCGGGTCGAAGTACTGCAGGATCTCCTTGACCCTGGCGGCGATCTGCTCAGGCGACTCGATATCGTCCGACCGCGGATTCACTACTCCAAGGCCGATTTCCTTCTCGTTCCTGTACTCCTTGAACACCTCCATCTCTCCGGCCCTCGGCGTGGCGCACTCCAGCACCAGCTGGTCGATGTTCATCTGGGAAAGGTAGGGGAGCATCGGCCCATAGTTGCCCGAGAGCAGCACGCCCTCCTGCCGGCTCCAGTTGCCGCGGCAGACGTGCACCCCGGTCTTGATCCCTGTGATTCCCTCTGTAGTCTGGTTCATCAGCCGTACTGCAAATTCCAGTTCGTCCGTGGGGTCCCGGCGGTTGGGCAGGGCGGCGCACATGAACGTCTCGGTGCTTTCCTCGCCGAAGACAACCTGGCTTAGGATAGGCTCGTCCAGTTGTACGAAGTCGCAGCCCAGATCACGCAGGGCGACTATCTCTTCCCGGAGGATTTCCACAACGTCGGCGGCCAAATCTTCGGGGGAAGGGTACACCGAGTCGGAGAGGCCTTCGAACCAGCTGGAACGAGTCAGCATGTATGGGCCGGGCAGAGGGATCTTGATCTGCCGGTCCGTGTGTTCCCTCAGGAAGGCCAACTCATCAAGGGCCAGGCCCTGTCGTTTGCCGAGTCGGTCAACCGCGATCGGGCTCTTGATGGCAAAGGCCGGCACGTCGAGCGCCCGCAGCATCTCTTCCATTCGGGCCCGGTCCCGCGAGTAGTCCATCACTTCCGACACCTTCATCAGGCGCATTCCGTCCAGCTTGTCCGTGACGAAAGAGTAGAAGTTGTCCCGGCGCAGCTCTCCGTCGCTGATGATATCTACTCCGGCTTCTTCCTGCGCCCGGATGCAGGCCAACACTTCGTCGTCGGCCACCGCGTTGAATTCGTCCAGGGTGATCTCGCCGGCTTCCTTGCGGCGCAGGGCCCTGACCAGCTCGGTGGATCGGGGCCAACTCCCGACGACCGTTACGGGGAACAAGGGGGAGTTTGCCATTCGGTTTCCTCCAGGGGGTGAGTAGATCGAGAATCTGCCGCCTACCATCGCAGACTGCGCTAGTGTATCCCAAGGCGCAAGCCAGAGCAAATTGCGGAGCGCTATCCGGGCCGCCTACCGGGTCATCTGTCGAAACACCGCAGTTCCGAAGAAAGGCTCCTAGTACGTCCGTCGCCTGGTCGAGTTGACTATAAGATATCCGCTCATGGCCGAACACAATTGCCGGCTCATCTGGGGTCTCTGCTGCCTGGGTCTTGAAAAGTCGCGCAGGCCATAATCAACAGAATCCACTATGCTATCTCAAGCCAGAGATAAATCTGGAGGTATTGAAGGATATGAAATAGGCTTACATAACATGAAACCTAAAGTAAGCGGGCATGAATCATAAAATAAACCATCAACCGGAGATGAGAATATGCTGCTAGGGGCCGCGGGGCGAATACCCGGAGATTGGCGAAACATTACCCCGGAATTGCTGGCGGAGGTAGCGGGCGAGGGGTTCGGAGCGCTGAACGTGATAGTTCAAGACCCGGCCTCTATGATCGCGCAGGACATCGCCCGGCTGAAGGCGATGTTCGAGGATGCCGGAGTCCTGGTAGGCCAGACCAATGGTGCCTATGGCGGCGGACTGGTGAGCCCGGACCGTGGCGAGTGGGAGGCCGCCATCGAGTTCGCAAGGCGAATGTGCGGACTCACGGCCCAGCTTGGCTCGCCGAACACGTACCTGCGACCGGGTAGCCTGAATCCGAACGGGCCGTGGCTCCCACATCCGGGCAATCGGAGCGATGAGGTGTTCGACAGGCTTGTGGACTCCGCGCGGAAGTTCTGCCGGGCGGCGCAGGACGAGGGTGTGATGGTCGCGGTGGAAGGCGGCGCCGTCTCTCCGCTCTACTCCGCTCGCCGCGTGCGAGACTTCATTGAAGCTGTCGGATCGCCGGCGCTGGGATTCAACCAGGACCCGGTGAACTTCATCGGCTGTCTGGAAGACGCCTACGACACGTCCCGTCTTCTCACCGAGTTCTTCGAGCTGACCGGAGAGTTCACGCTCGGCGCGCACGCCAAGGACTTTCACGATCATGGATCAGCTCATGGTGCGGTTCGAGGAGGCGGAGATCGGCTCGGGTATGCTGGATCACGCGACGTTTCTCCAGGGCATGCAGCGCGTGTGTCCTACGGGTCACGTGCTCATCGAGCACCTGCCGCCGGAGCGCTACGCTGACGCCGCGGTCGAGTACCGGAAGTACGCCTTGATAGCAGGTATCGAGTGGGACAATCATACGGGAGAGAATCATGGCGAATCTTAGTGGGAAACGTGTGCTCGTTACAGGGGCATCAACCGGCATAGGCCGCGCCACCGCAATCCGAATCGCTTCGGAAGGCGGTCGCGTCGCGCTGTTCGACGTCAACGACTCCGACGCCGAATCCACGCTCAGGACGATTCTGGACTCTGGCGGCGACGCCCGCTACTGGCGCGTGGACGTGACCGATGAGGGTGAGGTCGGCAGCGGCGTTGATGAAGCCGCCAACTGGCTGGGTGGAGGAATCGACGTTCTGGCGCATCTGGCCGGAATCCTGAAGGGGTCCGGACTCGAGGTGACGGACGTTGACGAGTCCATCTGGGACCCTGTGATCGAGGTCAATCTCAAAGGGTCGTACATCGTCGTCAAGCACGTCGCGAGACACATGATCCCCATGCAGAGCGGCGTGATCATACTGACGTCGTCGGGAGCCGGGGTGATTGGAGGAAGCTCGTCCGTGGCTTACGGAGCCAGCAAGGGCGGAACTCACGGCCTGGCAATGACGCTGGACACGCACCTGTCCCGGCACGGCATCAGGGTCAACGACGTGCTGCCGGGGAACCTGGACACACCGCTGAAGATCGGCGCTACCGAGGAGCAGCTGGCGAACACGGGCGACCGCGCGAGATACGACGATATTATGGCCGGGCTGTCGTCTCCCGACGGAGTCGCCGCGGTCATCGCATTCCTGGCTTCGGACGACGCGGATTACGTTCGGGGCAGCGTCAGGACTATCTAGCTCTGCCGGGGCCGGAGCCGTCCTTCGACAGGCTCAGGACGAACGGATTGTCAGTTTACCTACCCTTGTCAGACCCCTTTGAAGGGGAGGTTTCGAGCCTGTCCGTACTTGATACGGGACAGGAGGTGAAAAGGTGGTACACTGTCACTGCTGATTGACCTCCGCGAGCAAGGAGACGGACATGGCCGGCGCACAAACCGAACGCGGCTTCTACCGCAACTACTTCCGCGAGATTGACGTCCTCCACGGCCTGCAATCCACCCCCGAAGATCGCGACTGGCTGCTGACCACCCCCAAGGGCGACGTCAAGCAGTCCGACATCGTGCTGTATCTCGGCTGCAACGTCATGCGCACCACCCATCTCGTGCGCACGGTCATGGACGTCTTCAGCCTGCTGAACGTGGATTTCACCGCCGTCGGCGGCGCGTCCTACTGCTGCGGTATCCAGCACCACCAGCGCGGCGACGAAGCGTCGGCCCACTCTATCGCCCAGTCCACGGCCGCCAACTTCCGCAAGTTCGAGCCTGAGCAGGTGGTGATGTGGTGTCCGTCGTGCATCTTCTTCTACGATGACATCATGGATATGCGCGAGGATTTCGCCTTCCAGCACGTCACCGAGTACCTCGTCCAGAATCTCGACAAGCTGGATCTCCGGCCCCAGCCCGAGACTATCGTCTCTCTCCACTACCACGCCGGACGCCCGCAGTCTGATGCCGAAGCCCGGAGCGCCCTGACCCTCCTACGCGCTCTTCCAGGCGTCACCGTCATCGACATAGGTAGCGACGAGCGCTTTGGCCGCCACTGCACCCCCGCCGTCCGCCAACAGATAGGCCCCGAGGCGTGGGACGAAATGTCAGGCCAACGGGTCCAGAAGGCGGTTGACGCCGGAGCCGACACCTACGCCACTCTCTACCACGGCTGCCAGCGTCACATGTGCGGCCTCGAAGCCGGATACCCCGTCAGAGTCGAGCACTACCTCACCCTCGTAGGCCGCGCCCTTGGCATCGAATACGAAGACCAGTACAAGAAGCACACCCTCCTCGGCAACACCGATGCCATCCTGGCCGAGACCGCCCCTTGCGCCGTAGCCAACAACATACCGATGGAGGAGGCGAGGGAGGTCATCGGTCGCGTGTTCCCGGCGCGATAGGGGGCGTAGGTTATAGTAGGTCTGGTCCGTCCTTATCAAAAGCCAGAATTAGCCGCAATCCTAAGTCGTGTTTTGTTTACTGAGCATGGACTCCACCCGCTTCGCTTCAGAGTCGCTCACGATTCGAAAGATGGTGTACTGGGGAGCGTCTTTGGCCCGGCCCCGTACCGCCTTGCGACCATTCTTCAGGGTTACTACACTGGGTTCCAGAATCTCACACATCCTCCGTAGCGGTAAGCAGTAAGCAGTTAGTCCTTCCATGGGACGCCTCCGTTGATCTGTTGGTTTTGGCCTTCAGCCTCTAACAAGCCGTTAGGACCACTTTGCAGGGCATAGTCCTCCCCTCCACGCCGGGCCGAGGTTAGAGCAACGACATCATCGTCCAAGTACTCTTTAATCAACTCGATAGCCTGGCTAATGGCTTGGTCCAGGTTGCTGCGGGCAGTTTCTGGTTGAGCATGGCTGACTTGAAACCCCAGCCACTGCTCCCACCGCTCCCTGTCATCTCGTACTATCAATTGGACATCCTTCCAGCCCTGGGCCAGCTTCCGTAACCGATGCATCACCCAGTCCCACTGGCTGGGGCTGTTCACCAGGCACAGGACGTATGCCGTCCCACCAGTAGTCTCCCACCATTCTGGCAACTCCGGGTGACCTTCACAAGAGGAGAGGGTTTCTACGAGGTCGGTCTGGTTTAATGTCCACACCAACTCCCTGATCCCTGGCTCCAACCGCTCGTAGTCCAGGAACCATGGGTGCATCGCCTGGACATCAGTGTAAGTCTGAAGGAGAACCGCTCGCTTGAACCACCACATAATGCCTCCTATTATTGGTATATCCTATCATTATGTGTAGCTTATACGCTAACTCGTTTACCCATCGAAAATTACTCTGTGACTGGTCTATATGCGCTGGCCGACAGGATCGAACAGTACGATACTTAGTATCACTGCTGTTCAAGTGTGGGAGATTAGCATTTTTCTCGGGGGCTGTCAATTTGGTACACCGATATGGGTCTCCACTGGGAGAGCGCAGAACAACAGATTTGTGCAACACTTTGTTTACGGGTCGGAAATAGAATTTTACCTCACAAGGAGGCAGTACAAATGACACAGGCGAACACACCTCAGCCCCCGTACTACGCGGCGATCTTCTCATCTACGCACACCGGCAATCACGAGGGATACGCCGAAGACACCGAGACGATCCTTGAGCTTGCGAAGCGGCAACCGGGCTTTCTGGGCATAGAGGCCGCGGGCGACGATGACCTGAGCATCGCCGTGTCGTACTGGGACAGCGACGAGTCGATACGAGCCTTCAAGCAGATCGCTGAGCACCTCGTCATCCAGGAGCGGGGCCGAGACGCCTACTACAGGAGCTACAAGGTGCGCGTGGCGCGGGTGGAACGCGACTACGGTTTCAGCGCGTAGTCCACATTCCCGGCTGCGTATCGCCGATGCCGGAGTATAGTATCCTGATGGAGCGCCATCGTGTGTTTCATCATACAACCCACTAGGCCAGAAATCAGCGAGGGTTTCACCATGTCCTGGATACGCGAAGCGGAAGAGCGACTGCACTGGGCAAATGTCATCAACGTCATGTCCATCAATCCCAAGGCGATGAAGGCCGTCAACGACCTGAACAACGCCATAACGTTCGGGGCGTCCGCGCTCAATCGAACACAGGAAGAGGCGATAGCGACCGTGGTGTCCGTCCAGAACGAGTGCCGGTTCTGAACGATGGCTCACGGAGAGTTTCTCCGTAACGTCTCAGACGACCATGAACTGGCGAGCCACATAATGCACGACTACAGGAACGCCGACCTGGACCCTGAGACCAGGGCGATGCTGGACTTCGCCATAAAACTCACACGCGAGCCCACCGCCATGCAGGAGTCTGATGTGATAAAGCTCAGGGAGTGCGGGCTAAGCGACGAACAGATCCTGTCGGTCGCGCTCATCGCCTGCACGTTCAACTTCATGACCCGCCTGGCGGACGGTCTGGGGGTGGAGGTGCCGGAAGAGCGCCAGAAGAATGTCGAGACCTGGCTCGGCAGTCCAGCGAGAGAGCAGGACTGGCTCATGAAAGCGAAGGGGTGAGCTGCGGCGTGTGGCGTTAGCGGCCGCGACTCAGGTTCTTGGGCGACTTGTTCGTCAACAAGCCCAACTACTCGAACCCGATGTCTGATCTCGATCATGCCTCATGGCAGCGCCAGAGTTGCCATGAGGCAAAGGCGCGGGCCAGTCTGTGAACGGCTCCCTAGAAGCCGGGCATATTCGGCCTCTCGCCCAGCAGCAGCGCGCCTCCGTCGGCCAGTGTAGCGGGCCGCATGGCGACGTGCGCGGCCACTGTGTGCACGTCGCGGAACAGCCGCTCCACAGGGGACGAGACGTAAATGGAGTCAGCGCCCCCGGCGCGATACGCGCGGTCCACCGCGTCGACTGAGGCCGTGCCTGCATTGGTGCAGGCCAGGCGGAAACGGCCTCGCAACTCGGAAGTCAGCGGTTCGCCGGCGGTGATTCTATCCCATACCTGCGCCAGAGTGTCGTACAGGTAGGCGCGGGCGCTGCCTACCAGCGCCTCGGCGGCGCCGAGGTCGCTTTGCTTGTCAAAATTGGTTGACGCCGGACGACTGCTCGGTAGCTCCTGTTTCTCCCCAAGGATTTCGATCAGACCATCGACCGCGCCCCTGGCCCCACCCAGGGCAACAGCCGCCATCACGGCGACGACCATCGCGCTGTAGGTGTAGTGGCGACTTTGACGAAGGTTCGGAGCCCGCAGCGGGTGATGCGACACCAGACGGTCAGGAACGAAGACGTCGTCCATCGTGTAGTCGTGACTGCCGGTGCCCCGCAGTCCCGTTGAATGCCAGGTATCCAGAATGCGGCAGTCGCCGATTGGTGTGTAGAACACCCTCCAGGCGGGGATGTCGCCGTCCATGATCGGCCCCTCTCCGTCGTGAAGCCAACCGCCGCTGGCCATCCAGTCGGCCTGGTGACAGCCGCTGCCGAGGGGCCACTGCCCGGACACCCGCCAGCCACCGTCCACCTTCAGCGCCTGTCCGTGAGGCACTAAGTTGCCGACGACATTCACTGGCGCTCCCGGAGTGAAGATTTCCAGGACCGTCTCATCGGACAGCACACGAGCGGCCCAGAAGTTCGTGGACGCGACGATCATCACCACCCACCCCACGGAGGGGCTGACAGTGGACAGTGTTTCCACAACCTGGGCCGCAGTGAGCGGGTCGGCCTCCAGTCCACCGAGCTCCCGGTCCAGCAACATGCGGAAGAACCCGGCGTCGGCCAGCTTGTCCACCAGCCGGTCAGGCAGTCGGCGGGCATCGTCTATCTCATCGACCATGTTCCTTATATCACGGAGGAGGGAGTGCGCCGAACCTATGAGGGCTTCTCGCTGGGCCCCGTTCGCAGCGTCAACTGGATTGTCGTGGATGTCACTCATTGTTAGTCCTGGGAATGACCATCTATCGAAAGCTCGCACGAGGTCGCCTCCCTGCGGGCGGGTAGAGCGGTCGATTCGCTCTTCTTCGAAGTCCCTCTAGCCAACGTGGTACGACGTGCTGAAGCTGTGTCAATTTGGTAGGTGGCTCCCTACGGACTCTGAGGTCCCCTCTACCTCGGGGAGAGGGTTAGAGTGAGGGTGAAAACACTGCTTACCAAACTGACACGGTCTTCTACGTGCTGCCTTCCTTAATCTCAATCTCAGATGGCCTTGTCACAGATGCTGGTGGGCTTTGTAAGTCCCACCGGCTGTTCATTCAGCCCACCGCCACACGCCTTCCCTCGTCGCTGGACTGCTGGATGGCGTCGATGAGTCGGTGCAGGCCGACGGCGTGCTCGAAGTCAGGGACGCTGGGCACTCCTGCGTGGGCTGTGCCGTGGACCGACGCTGCGAACTGGCTGTAGAGCTGGCCGACGTTGTAGGGCGAGCCGTCAGGAATCTCTGGTGCAAGATGCAGTTCTGCTGGTGGAGTCAGGTCTTCCAGGTCGTTGCTGCCGCCCCGTGCTCCCCTGATTCTCACCTCCTGCAGCTGGGCCGAGTCCATTGAGACCGCCACCAGTGTCCCCTCTTCACCGTAGACCTCCATCCGGTAGCCGCTGCCGGCCCAGGGGATGCTGCCAATGTGCACCGACGCGACGGCGCCGCTCTGAAGGTTGCCGCTGACGAGGATGTTGTCCGGTGATGTCACCGGCAGGTCCTTCCCGGTATCTGTCTCATGCCAAGTGGGAGCCTGGGTGCTGACGACTGTGGCCACGTCCGCGAACTCGCCCACTACGCTGCACAGCGCGTCGATGGTGTGTCCGCAGGCGATGGTCAGGGTGTTCGCCCCAAGTTCGACGTCCCGCTGCCACGTCCGTCCCGAGACCCGAGACAGCACGCCCTCGCGCATCAGCCGCACGTGACAGGCCATCACCCGGCCCACGTATCCATCAGCCACGAGGTTTCGCAGGTGGATGATCGCTGGATTGGCCCTGGCCTGAACTCCGACCGCCGTCTTGACGCCCTGCTGCCGGGCGACCGCCGCCATCTCGACTGCCTCGGCGGTGGTGCGACCCAGCGGCCACTCGGTGAAGGTGTGCTTGCCGGCGCGCAGCGACGCCATGGTCGGCTCGTAGTGCGAGGGCACCCTTAGCGAGATGGTGGCGGCGTTGATGTCGGCGTCGGCCAGCATCCGATTGTAGTTGTCCCACGCGCTGCCCGCGTTGAAGGCTGCCATCGCCTCGTCCGCCGACTCCTGGCGCGTGGTGCAGACGGCTGTGAGGTCAAACTCGGGGTGTGCCTGCAACGCAGGCAGGTGCGCCCTCGGCGACCATCCCACGTGGATGTTCGCTCCTATCAGTCCAACCCGAATCGGCTGCTGCGTAGTCATGGTTCACCTCCTATGTGGCATCATTAGTCGCTGGCGAATATCTCGTTGGCGAGGTCCATCGCGCCGCTGGCGAATGGGATCCCTGCGTAGAGCGTCATGTGGCCGAACAAAGCCTTGCCGAGAATCCTTTCGAGGTCCGGCGCGAGTTCCCTCGCTGCGGGTGACGACCCTCCGGTGACCTGTCCACTGCCGAACATCTTCCGCGTCTCCCGTCCGCGTTCGTAGTGGTTGTCCAGTTGGCTCATAGAACGTCTCCGTGGCGTGCGCTCAGGATTCCAAACGCCGATAGTGTACGTCAGTATCCAGGCGACGGCAATCGTCCCAACCGGGTTGGCCCTATTGGAGCTTGTGTCAAGTTGGCCGGTAGGAGATTCGCGATCACCTTGATGAAGAGGAATTATCGATCCTGTAACGTGGCGCATGCTGAACTGACTCATCCCCATCCCCCCGCCTTTGCTTTCCCCGCCCTTATCGCCTAGTATCGGCTCTATCGTGACGTGGGTACTGCGGAGAGGAGGAGACCGTGACTGCGAACGTACCGAACATGGCTGGCAAGGTGATGACCGTTCAGGGCCCCATAGACCCGGACGAGCTTGGGCCTACGCTGATGCACGAGCACCTGTTCATCACTCTCTACCGGGCCTTCGAGCCGGACCTCTACACGCCGGCTACGGAGTGGGGTCTGTGGGAACAGGAATTGACCATGGACAAGCTCGACCTGGCCCGCAACCGCAAGCCAATCCGCGACAACTGGGTGCTGGTGGACGAGCAGACCGCGATAGACGAGGCTCTGGAGTTCCGAAATCATGGGGGTGGCGCCATCGTCGAGGTCACCAGCATCGGTATCCGGCGGGACCCGCAGGCGATGGCTCGTGTGTCCCACGCTACTGGACTCAACGTCGTCATGGGCGCGGGCTGGTACCAGAAGCTCTACCATCCGACAGACATGGACGAGCGGACGGTTGAGGACTTGACCGACGAGATCGTCAAGGACGTCACCGTCGGCGTCGGAGACACTGGCATCCGGTCCGGCATCATCGGGGAGGTCGGCATCGAGGGCGCCCCAATCACCGAGAACGAGGTCAAGAGCATACGGGCATCCGGCAGGGCAAGCCGCGCTACTGGCGCTCCCATCTCGTTCCATCGCGGCGGCCGGGGACGGGAGAGACTGACGGTGATCGGCATCCTCGGCGAGGAGGGTACGGATATGTCTCGTGTCATCTTCGGTCACAGCGACCCCATTGCTGCCGATACGGACCTAATGCTGGAGCTTCTAAGCCACGGGGTGTACATCCAGTTCGACCTCCTGGGGCGGACAGGTGTGCCTCTGCGATATGCGCCGGAGGGCGACGACCTCCAATCGTTCATGACCAGCGCCGGAACGGCCGTGGTGGCCGACGCGATACCAAGGCTCATAAATGCCGGATACGCAGATCGCATCCTGCTGTCCCAGGACGTCTGCACCAAGATGCAGCTCAAGAAGTACGGTGGAACCGGATACTCCTTCATCCTGGAGAAATTCCTGCCCGAAATGCGCTCAAGAGGGGTCTCGGAGGAACACATCCAGATGATGATGGTGGATAATCCGCAGCGCATCCTGACCTTTGTGGAGCCGCAGGACTAGGTTCGTCTGACCCGGTACATCAGTCCAGCCGCGATGCCGACGGAGCTTGCAAGCGACATCGCCACGAGTCCGGTCTGCAGGGAGCCTGTGATCTGCGCCACCGCGCCCGCGATCATCGGCCCCACCGCGAATCCGATCGCCGACAGCGTGACGATCAGCGCGCTAATGGCGGCCACCTCGCGGGGAGCTATGTCCTCGAACTCGAACGGCAGCACCTCCAGGGCGGGGACTGCCACCCACACCAGCCCCATCCCCGCAATCATGACCGCGAGCGGTACGGTATCGTGGGTCAGCGTAATCCCTAGCGCGAGCGCAACGTTCAGGGTCGCCGGTACCGTAAGAAGCATCCTGCGGTTGGTTGCCTTGCGATTGACGTAGGCTCCGGCCAGCGCGCCGGGTATCAGGCCGTAGTACAGGAAGCCGAGCAGAGGCCCGCCCACGCTCAAGGGTATGCTCCTGTCTTCTATCAACAGCGTGGGCAAGAAGGTCACGATCGCCGTCCACGTGGCCGAGAGCGAGAACATCACCACCCCGACGAGCCAGCCCTGCGGGTACTTTCTCAGAGCCGATAGAGGCGCCCGTCGCGCGTTGCCGAGGGCCTGTGCGATCTCCTGCGTCGGCGCGCGACTCTCGCGGGCCACGATCATCCACGTAATCATCTGCGACAGAAGAAACGCTCCCTGGATGAAGTAGGCCACACGCCAGCTTCCGAGCGCGGTGATCAACATCGCGCCCGTACTGATCGCGGCGGCCAACAGGAGACTGTGCTGGGACAGTCCGACGGCGTTGATGAGTGTGTACTGACGCCGCGACGCCCACTGCTGAAACAGCATAGGACGGGCCGCGAGGCCTATCATGTGGAACAGCGCGGCGAAGAAGCGCGCAAAGAACAGGCTCAGGAAGTTGAACGCGAGCCCCTGAGCGAACAGGAACGGAGTCACCAGCATCAGGGAGACGAGGTTCATGGGGACCGGACGGAAGCGCGACAGCCATATCCCGAACGGCAGTACCGCCACTGCCGCCGTAATCCACCAGATCCCCTGGAGCAGTCCGGCCTGTAGCGGAGTCAGTCCCAGATCGTCGGTTATGAATGGGAGGAATATGCCCAGCGCGAACGAGGACAGCCTGAGGCTGCTGATCTGGAGGTGGTGAAGTAGTAGCGCCGCCCAGCCGCGCGGCTGCGTGTCTTCGATTCCTTCTGATAGAGACGCGGATGTCATTTTAGCGGTTGGCGGAAATCGGAATCATCGCCAGAACCAGCGCAGCTCCGGCGAACAGCGCGCCGATGTAGTACACGGTCGCATCGAAGCCAAGTGTCTCGTAGAGCGCTCCGGCGATGAGCGGGGAGAACATCGCCATCAAGAATCCGGCGAACGTCACTACCCCCAGGCCGGTGGAGGCCACCTCGTCCCCGACCACGTCGAACACGGCGGCGGTCAGTATAGGCTGGTCGGGGTAGAGGAACAATCCAAGCAGGGCGATCGTGACGGTGAGTAGAATTCCGCTGTCGAATGCCAGCAGCGCGAGCGCCGCAAGGCACGACCACACAAGACCAGGCGCGAGTATCTGCTTGCGTCCGAACCGGTCGGAGAGGAGACCGGCGAGCGGCTTGGCAGCCAGACCAACGGCGATGAGCAGCCCTATGTGGAAGCCTCTCAATGTCGTGCTCATCTGAAGTTCGTTGTCCAGGTAGAGAGGCAGAATGACTATCAGCGCCACCAGCGCCATGGCCCTGAATCCTCGCACCAGGGTGAGGCCCCAGAGGACAGGACTCCTCAGCAGACGTCCGGTCGCCTCGATTCGCTCGGAGGTGGCGACGTTCGCGCTCTCCTCGCTGCCGCCGATGTTGCGGAGCGCCCAGACTGCCATCGCTGCAAGAAAGAGCGGCGCGACAGCGTACACGCTCAGAAGCTCCCGCCACGTGAGAAACGCCAACAGCGCTCCCGTGACCAGTGGGCCGGCAACGTCGCCCACACCGCCCCCCACCCCGTGAGCGGCGAGTACCGTCCCACGCCGTGTTGGGAAGTGGTGGGATAGCGAGGCCGACGCGAGCAGGTGCCAGATCGAGTGCGAAATCGCCACGGCCGCGATGCCAACCAGGAGCAGCGGATACACTGGCGATACTCCCATGACAAAGCAACCCAGCGCGGATGCTCCAAGGCACAGCGCCAGAAGCGGACCCCAGTACCGGCGCAGGATATCGACCAGCACGCCCCCGGGCAGCGCGACCAGCCCGGAGGCCAGCTCCCGGGCGGACAGTATCCCGCCCACGCCCACGCTGCTGAGGTTGAACGCCTGCTGGATCTCCGGCAGCGCCACGACAAAGCTCTGCACGATCCAGTGAAACACCGTGTGACCGATGGACAGGCCGGGAACTATAATCCGTCCTCCTGACGCCGGAGTCTGAGCTTCGGGTGATTCTGTGTTGTCAGGACTGTTCATAGTGTAACCTGTCTAAAGGGGAAGTGGGACCCCAGTCGCTCGATAGCCTGCGTTTCCGTACTTCTGAGGTCATTCTAACCTACTGGCGATGACATCCGGGCGCTGCCGGAGTAGAGAATGAGAAGACGCCGACGTGAATGGAGATACTGACATGAGGTTCGCAGCTTTCACCACAGTAGCGGGGTCCGCAGGGGAGGCCGCAAGCGCTGAGGAGCACATTGACAACCTCAGACAGCAGACGGTCCTGGCTGAGGAGCTCGGCTTCGAGGCCATGTGGCTCGGTGAACACCACTTCGGGCCCTATGGACTGGGCGACCTGCCGAATCCGATTCTTCTCGGCGCGGATCTCGCGGCGCGGACATCGAGAATCCGCATCGGGCAGATGGCCAACATAGTACCGTGGTGGCATCCTATCAGGCTCGCAGAGGACCTCGCGATCCTGGACAATATGACTGGTGGACGTGTGGACGTCGGTTTCGGCAGGGGGATCTGGCCGTATGAGGGCCCACAGTTTCACCCCAACGCAGACCCGCGCAAGGACGCGGAGAACAGGGAACTGTTCAGGGAGACGGTGGAGATAGTGAGGGAGATATGGTCCAATGAGTACTTTTCGTATCAAGGATCCAACTACAGCTTCCCGGCTGAGGGAACCGTCTTCTCCCATCCCCAGTATCCGCCTAATCCTGACTGGCAGGACGGAGATAGGGTGACGAAGCTAAGGGTAACTCCGAGGCCCTACCAGAAACCGCACCCTCCGCTGTGGATGACGGTCTCGACTGATAGATCGGTATCGACCGCGGCTGAGCTCGGACTGAAAGCGTGCTACTGGCAGCCTCCAGCTCTCAGAATTCGACAGCGGATGAAACTATACGCCCAGGTCAGGACAGAGCTGGAGGGTAGGCCGTTCACTTTGGGAGAAGACCAGGCAGTCATGCGCTCCACGTATGTCGCCTCTTCGATGGAGGAGGCGCGGCGCCATGCTGAAGAAGCCGTCATGTCAGCATTCATCTTCAACGATCCCTTCCGGGGCAGGCAAGTCTTCACCAACCCGGGTGAGGTCCTGGATCCAGACTCGAAGCTGGACTGGGACTTCCTGGAGCCGCGCACTCTGCTCGTGGGATCTCCAGAGAACGTGGTGGAGAAGGTCCAGGAACTGCGGGAGGTGTGCAACCTGGACTACCTGCTGGTCAGCTTCTCGCACATGGGAATGCCGTTGAGCAAAACACTGAAGAACCTCGAGACATTCGCCACGAAGGTGATGCCGAGATTTATGAGCGACGACTGAAGACTGGAGGCAATGAACCATGACGACAGCTATCGAGACTCCCCTATCCACGCTGCTTCCAATCGCCGGATGGGACCGGACACGCGCCTCAGAAGTGGAGATACACGGCGGGACAGACCCCATTCTGCCAACGCCGTTCAGAATCAGCGAAACCGCCGCCGCGAGCCTTGCCGCCGTCGGACTCGCCGCCTCCGACCTCTGGAGGCTGCGTACCGGACGCGCGCAGCAGGTCAGCGTGGACACCCGTCACGCCACGGCCTCACTGCGCAGCAGCAAGTACATGACCATGGACGGCAAGCCCGCTGGAGCCGAACGCCACCCGATCATGGGCGTGTATCCCGCCAAGGCTGGACGCTGGAGCTACCTCCACTGCAACTTTCCCAACCACCGCGACGCGGCGCTGCGAACGCTGGGAGTCGAGGAAGAAGACGGCGAGGCGGTCCGCAGGGCCGTAGCCAAGTGGGACGCGCTCGAACTCGAGGAGGCGATCATCGCTGCGAACGGAGCCGGCGGAATGGTGCGCTCCATGGACGAGTGGGCCATGCACCCACAGGCTGCCGCTGTCGCGTCTCTCCCCCTGCTTGAGATCACGAAAATCGGCGACAGTCCGCCGGAGGCCCTGCCGGATGGCTCCAGGCCTCTATCTGGAGTGAGGGTCCTGGATCTCACCCGCGTGCTGGCTGGTCCGACCTGCGCCCGCACTCTCGCAGAGCACGGCGCGGACGTGATGAAGATCACCGCTCCGCACCTGCCCAGCATCGGCGCCCAAGAGTACGACACCGGTCACGGCAAGCTCTCCGCCCACCTCGACCTTCGCAACGACGACGACATGACGACCATGCGCGAGTTGGTGAGACAGGCAGACGTCTTCTCCCAGGGATACCGACCCGGCGCTCTCGCCAAGCGGGGCCTGTCCCCCAAAGACCTGGCTGCGATTCGTCCGGGGATCGTGTACATAACCCTGTCGGCCTTCGGAAGGGTAGGGCCATGGTCTCAGCGTCGCGGCTTCGACACCGTGGTGCAGACCGTCAGCGGCATAACCCACCGACAGGGCGAGCTTTTCCCCGGCGCGGAGCCTGGCCCCCAGTTCTACCCCGTGTCCGCGATAGACTACATCACCGGATACCTCATGGCGTTCGGCGCCATGGTCGCGCTGGCGCGGCGAGTCCGCGAAGGCGGAAGCTGGCTGGTGCAGATCTCGCTCGCCCAGACTGGACGCTGGCTCGTTAACCGAGGACAGGCGCCCGAGTCCGAACTCCACGATGTGCCCGAGGACTTCACCCCCGAAGAGATAGCGAGCTGGACCACATTCACCGACGTGCCCGGAGGACGACTGGGACACCTCTCGCCGGTCGTCCAGCTTTCTGAGACCCAGCCATACTGGGCGCGTCCCTCAGTACCCCTCGGCTACCACGACCCCGTATGGCCGGAGCGTTCAGGGTAACGCCCTACAGGGGCAGTCCACGCTGACAAGGGAACGCGGGAAGCCGAAACAGGCCTAGCTCGTCCTAGCTCTCCGGCGGTAGGCAGTCCAGGGCTTGCGAGTGAGCCGGCTGCCCAGGCCGCGCTCGATCTCGTTCCATTTCTTCTCTTCGTCAGAGGTGACGAACGTAACTGCCTCACCGTCGCGGCCCATGCGTCCGGTCCGGCCGACCCTGTGCGTGAAGAGCAGCTCCGAGTCCGGCAGGTCGTAGTTGATGACGTGCTCGATGCCCTCGATGTCCAGGCCGCGAGCCGCCACGTTGGTAGCCACGAGCACAGACGTGTCGCCGGCCCGAAAGTCTTTCATCACCCGCTCGCGCGCGTTCTGGCTCATGTTGCCCTGGAGAGCGCTCACGCTGTACCCAAACGTTTCAAGCTGCCTTGCCAGTTTTCTGACTCCGCGCTTGGTGCGGCCGAATACTATGACCGGACCATCGTCGCGCTCATCCAGCAGCGTTCTCAGCGCGTTGATCTTGTCTTCTCTGCGTATCGAGTACACCAGGTGATTCACCGTGGGCAGCGTTCGGAGGTCGGCATCTACCTCAACGTTAACGGGATTGCGCAGGTGGCTGCTTGCGGTCTTCGCTACCCACTCCGGCATGGTCGCAGAGAAGAGCGCCGTCTGGCGTTCGGACGGCGTACCGCCCAGAATGGCCTCGACATCGCGCGCGAAACCCCTGTCGAGCATCTCGTCGGCCTCGTCCAGAACGAGCAGTCTCACCGACTTCAGGTCTAGTGTGCCCTGCTTCAGGTGGTCCAGCGTACGCCCGGGAGTGCCGACGACGATGTGCGCGCCGCTCTCCAGCGCCGCGTACTCCGGCCTCAGCGACCTCCCTCCGTAGAGCAGTGTCACCCGCAGCCGGTGAGGCGAGGCCAGGGCCTCCATTACACCGGCGACCTGAATGGCCAACTCCCTTGTGGGAACAAGTACGAGACCCTGTACCTTCCGAGCCGACCGCTGGCAGCGTTCCACCATGGGTATCGAGAAGGCCAGCGTCTTGCCTGAGCCGGTGCGCGCCTGGCCAATGAGGTCGCGTCGATCGAGAAGGTGGGGGATGGACCTGGACTGGATCGCAGTAGGCTCCGTTATGTCCATCCGGGCAATCGCTGCCCTTGTGACGTCGCTCATTGAGATTTTCGGAAATACATGGCTCGCGGTGTCTGATCGGGGTTCGGTCTTTCGTTCTTTCGCCGCCTGATCGTCCCGCCGATCTCTGAAGCAGGGACGACAGTACACGGGCCTGTCGGGAGCCGGACGAAACGGGACGGTAGTGGACTTGCGGCAGTCAGCGCAGACGACGGCGTGTTGTCGTCTGAGTCCGGAGCGGCGACGGCGAGTAGATGGGGGGTGCGGTGGTCATACGGGGAGGGTCTTCCTTGATGTGATTGGGGTGAAACAGAGTAGCGCGGCACGGGCTGGGAGAGATGAGAAGGGGGAAATGTCGATGGACAGATGCCGCTCGATCCCGGGAGACCCGGTTCGCTACACTAGTTCACTCTAGCAGATTGCACAGGGGCGATTCCAATTCTCGATATCAGGCCTGTCTGACGATTCTCTTCCGGGATACCTGCAAAGGACGCTGATCCCACCTTCAAAATCACGTCCTCAATGGCCAGGAACTGAGAGGGGTAGGTATCCGTACTTTCCACCATCACCCCCGTATCAAGTACGGGGCTGATGGAGGAGATGGGCATCGGGGACGATACGCTAGTCGTCGCGTATGACAACTCCGGCAGCCTGAACTCGGCGCGCTTCTGATGGGCGCTCAACTACTATGGGCACACCAACGTCAAGGCGCTCAACGGAGGCTGGAAGAAGTGGTTCGACGAGGGTCGGTCCACCATGACATGCCGAATTCAAAACACCGCTGTTGAGAGCGATCCCTGCGGCATTCGCTCCCCCCATAGGATTGTCCTGCGGCGTGGGCAGGGAGCAGCCTAGGTGTACCCGTTCCAGGAACCGCCACCGGGTACGGCGGGAGGCGCCGAAGCGCTGGCTGCCTGAGACCTGCCGTGCCACAGGGCGTAGGGTCGTACGTAGCGGCGGATGGCTTCGTTGAGGTCCGGGGGTTTCCGCCTCAATGGTATTGTGGACTCATGAGTAATGAGGTCGTCATGCCCCTGCTAATGTAACTGGGGTTTCTCGCGCGTTCGGTACCGCCAATGATCGGCGACGGATGCCTTAGCCTGAAGGACATTTCAACGGCCGGTGAGTCCTGTCTCATCGACTCCCCGTCAGTTGACTCCCTCTAGCATCTCAGTAAACAGGCGGGTCTGTTCTTCCCTGGGACGAAGGATGCAGTTGGAGCAATACAAATCGCCCCCGGTGGTGCGCCAGAGCAGGCAACATCCGGCACGCCTGGAAAAGAACCCGCTCTTCCCATCATGCTCGATGACTTCCATGCTGACCTGGCGGTAAATCAGGGATGACGGGTCGCAAAAGAACGTCTCGGCATCCCGGAGTACCAGGCTCTTGTCTTCCACGTAGTCATAGAGCCGGTGCAGGGCCTGGGCACAGGAAGCGGCTACCGCGTTTTGGGAGACCTTGACGCTGGCGGGGACGGAGCGGCGCAGGGCCGCAATCACGATTTCCACGTTGGACTTGAAGGCCCACTCCTTGAGCTGGCGGTACAGGTCGGTCTCGCTGTGCAGGACTTGAGCGTCAGGGTGGCCGGCCGCCGGGTCATTGGGAAGGACGGCGAACTGCGGTTGCCTCAGTCCGGTAGCGTCGATACGACCACCGGTACGATGAAAGGCCAGGTTATCCAGAGTCACCCTGGGTACCCTCCTTCTCAGTACATACTGGCCGACCATCGGAAACATAAAACGTGTGAGGTAGGCGATGATGAAGGCCGAGGCTGCAACGTGATTGTTGGTAGTCCCCCACATTGCGTACCCGTAGCTCATCACCAACTCACGCAAACTGGTATCCCCAGCCTGGAACAGGGCAGTAGCTGGGTACCAGCCGGTCCCGTCAACATCAGCTACCGGCATGTCGAAGTAGGGGTCTATCTCTCCAGCTTCCCGCAGACTGTGAACCAATGGATGTCCAGTCGTGGCCATCGCTCTTCACCTCGAAACAGCAAAACCCGACTCTTCGGTCGGGCTTTGTGCAAGTTCGGTTGCCTACGCCCTTCCGCGAAGCGTATTCAAGGCACGCCCGAAGGCAGGTCTCCTGGCTCCTGGATATTAGTCACCCGCTCCAACCTTCCCAGTCCCTACAGACCAGTGGCTCCGCAACGGTGCGGAAAGAGCGGCCTTACCAGTTACAGTGGCGCGACCGCGCCGGATTCTCACCGGCTTCCCTCTTTGGCCCGTGTGAGGCGGACCACCTTCGGGCGATATTCAATTGTTAGCGCTATGCCGCCCATAATGTTCGCTGCGGCGATTGGACTATATACAGGCCGCCGGGCGCCGTCAACTGGCTGTACCGGTTGGTGGCGCATCAGTTTGAATGGGGACCCGAACCAAATCTGGGGCGCCTCCGCCATGCGCGCCCGCGGCGACGACATTGCCCAGACAATCCACCTTCCCGGCGTTCGTCCGGGAGCGGTTCCGCCTCCGTTTCAGCCAGATCGTCATCGCCATAAAGAACCGGGACAACCGGGAGCGCGAGGTGTTCGACAACCATGACTACATGCAGTATCATGACGGCATGATTGCCACCGTCCGCGCTCTCTCCGGGCGCAATCCCCGCCATTTCGTCACGCTGGCAAGGAGGCCGAACGTGAAAATAACCCTGGAGTTGCTCAACGAGTTGACCACCAAAGAGGAAATGATGTGGGTCGTCGGCGGTGGTGATGTGGTAAGCGAGAACCATTCCCACGGCATCAGGCAGCCCGAAATCCACGACGGTTGGGCCACCATCGAAGCCGACAACTGGCACTTCCACCTCAGGATGGAAGACGTGGACGGCATTCAGTTTGTCGTGGCCATCAGCCATGGCGACTTGAAAGCATACTACGTCCGCTTCTCCCGCAACTGGGAGGAAACCCTCGTCCGCTGTTACTTCCCCAATCCGCTCCTGGACGAGAATGAGGAACGCACCGAGTTCCAGCCGGAAAAGCTCCAGGCGTTTGAGGAAATGCGCGACCGCTGGGTTGGCCGCGAGGGTATAGTCTTCGTCGAAAGATGACCATCGGAACAACTTGGGGTATTTTTCACCGGCGCGGCCGGGCCTGATACAATCCGTCCCACCACGCTGTATCTGGAACCTCCCACCGAAAAGTTCGCAATTCGGTACGCCTTGGCCCACCAAGCGCTTGGACGGGCTAGACTGCGTCCGCGTCCCGAGCGGGATAGTCTGGTCGATCGTAGTTACGTCTGCATTATCTGGATCAGATTGCCGCAGGTGTCGTCAAAGACCGCAATGGTGACGTTGGCCAATTCTGTTGGCTCCATCGTAAAAGCTACGCCCATTGACTTCAGTTTCTCATACTCCGCGCGGATGTCCGTAACGCTAAATGACGCCGCTGGGATGCCTTGGTCAAATATACCTTTCTGATATTCTTGCGCTACCGGGTTTTCATTTGGTTCAAGCAGAAGCTCGGTTCCATCCGGGTCATCGGGCGAGACGACGGTAAGCCACTTGAATTCCCCCACGGGGATATCATGCTTCTTCACAAAGCCGAGGGTCTCCGTGTAGAACTTCAGAGCTTCGTCCTGGTCGCTTACGAAGACGCCGGTGAGTGTAATGCGCATATCCGGACTCCTTTTCTTTTCATAGCGTCACTTGAGCCATCGGCTCATTACAGTCCTGAGGGGTTCGTCGTTGAAGACAAGCATCCGATACTTGCCGCGCTTCTCTGAGCTTACGAGCCCCGCTTTTTCTAAGACATCAATGTGCTTGGCCAGGGCCTGTCGGGAGATGGCGACATCGTGTCGCATGATCAGGCGCGCCGTGAGCTCGTAGAGCGTCTGCTCATTGCGCTCGGACAGCTCGTCTAGCATCAACCTTCGCGTTGGGTCCGCGAGCGCCTTGAATACCAAGTCTTCGTGCATGAGCAAATAATACGCAACCATAGGGTTGCGTGTCAAGGGGCGATTTTCCAAGCTGACAGGAACCATATCCCCGGCCCAAGCCCTTGACAAGCGCGCGGAGCATCCCCATTATAGTACATCTGTACTACATAGGGCTGAGTCATGAATATCGGATGCCTCCTGATAACGCACTTCATAGCCAAGGCCGAGATTGCCCGCCGACCCGAACTCGCGGGCAGGCCGGTCATCGTCTCGTCGCACCCCGTCTCCGGCGCAAGCGGCGCGGTCGTCCTGGACGCTTCCCCAGGCTCAATAGGCGGGGCCGTGGGCGCCGCGGCGGGAACTCCGCTGTCCCACGCGCTGTCGCTGTCGCCGGACGCGACGCTGATCGAGGCTGACCTCGTCCGCTGCAAACGCGAGTGGGACGCCGTCGTTGAGGCGCTGCTGGAGATCAGCCCCCTGGTGGAGCCGTCCGAAGTCGGCTGCGCCTACGTAGAGCTGACCGGTCTGGACGCGCTTCACGGTGGAGAGTCCAGCATAGCCCGCGCGCTGCTAGGAGCCGCGCCGGAGCGCTTCAACCCGCGCGTCGGCATCGCGCGAACGCGCTTTGCCGCATACGTCGCCGCGACGCGCGGCGCGGCCGGCGACTACACCGTCGCTCCCGACGACGAGGCCAACTTCCTGCGCGACGTTCCCGTGTACATGCTGCCGCTGTCGTGGGACTCTCTGAAGCGGCTTCACGGCTTTGGCCTGAAGACGGTCGGGCAGGTGGCCGACCTGTCCATCGGCGCGGTTCAGGCGCAGTTCGGCGCGGAGGGAAGGACCGCGTGGGAGCTTGCGCGCGGCGTGGACAGGCGCCCGTTCGATCCGGTCCGCGTCGCTGAGACCGTCAGCGAGAGCGTATCGTTCCCGTCGCCCGCCGTGTCTCTGTCCGCCGCGCTCGCAGCGGTGGAGACGCTTCTGGAAAGGCTCTTTTCGCGCCCTGAGATGCGCGGCCGCCGCATACGCTCCGCTCTGCTCGAGGCGGAGACGCTGAACGGTCCGGCGTGGTCGCGGCGAATCGCGTTCAAGTCGGCGATCTCCAACCGCGAAGACGCGCTGAACGCCATCTCTGCGGCGCTCGAGGCGGACTTCTCCAGGGAGTCGCCTGGCGCGCTCGAAGAGCTGCGGATGACCGTGTCCGAAGCCGCCGGCGAGTCCGGCGCGCAGGGTGGCCTGTTCACAGGCGCCCGCAAGCGCGAGCAGCTGCGGGAGACGCTCGGCCAGCTGGAGGAGCGGCTGCGCGAAAGGGCGCCAATCTACAGGGTGATCGAGGTGGAGCCATGGTCGAGGATACCCGAAAGACGGCGAGCGCTGGTCGAATACTCCCCCTGAACGAACCCGTCCCCATAGGCGCGACGGAGACCTTCGACCGCGCCCCGGCGTCCGTGTCGCTCGGCGACCGCGAGGTCGTCGTGGCGCAGGTGCGAGACTCCTGGCTCGTCGAGGAGGAGTGGTGGCGCGACGAGCCTATCGTCCGCCACTACTACGACGTCGCCCTCGCCGACGGAGGGGTTACGCTGCTGTTCCGCGACTCCGAAGGCCGCTGGTTCAGACAGAGGCGATAGCCATGGAGTACGCGGAGCTGCACTGTCACAGCGCCTACTCGTTCCGGGAGGGGGCGTCGCGCGTCGAGGAATTGCTCCTGCGCGCCCGAGATCTGGGCTACCCCGCGCTGGCGCTGACCGACCACGACAACCTGTGCGGCGCGATGGAGTTCTCGCGCATCGCCCGCGACGTCGGCGTCCGCCCGGTAACCGGAGCGGAGACCACGATGGACGACGGCTCCCACCTGACGCTGCTGGTAAAGGACAGGCGAGGCTACTCCAACCTCTGCGAATTGCTCACGCTCTCGCGCATGGGGGAAAGCGGACGCCGCGAGCCGCGCCTGCCCGTCGAGTCCCTGCGCGACCGCTCCGACGGCCTCATACTGCTGACCGGATGCGCCAGGGGAACCGTACCCGCGCTCGCGGCGCAGGGACGGACTGCGGAGGCCGGATCTCATCTGCGTGGATATATGGACTGGTTCGGCGCCGAAAATGTCTTTGTCGAGCTCCAGCGCAACTTGGTGGAGGGCGAGACGGCCCGCAATCGCCGCCTCGTCCGGCTAGCGCGAGACCTCGGAATAGGCGTCGTCGCCACCAACGCCGTCCACTACCACGTTCCGGAGCGGCGCAGGCTGCAGGACGTACTCGTCGCCATCGGCGCCAACTCGACGCTCGACGCCACGCACCGCGAGCGGCGTCCCAACGCCGAGTTCTATCTGAAGTCCGCCGATCAGATGGCTGCGCTGTTCCCGGAAACGCCCGACGCCATCGCCAACACGCTCCGGATAGCCGAGCGCTGCGAGTTCGACCTGAAAGCCGACTTGGGATACCGGCTGCCAAGCCACGAGGTCCCCGACGGACATACGCCGCTCAGTTGGCTGCGCGAGATATGCGAGTCGGCGGCGGAGCGCAAGTACGGAGCGCCGGTTCCCCCAAACGTCCGCGATCGCCTCGACGAGGAGTTCCGGCTGATAGCCAGGCGCGACCTGGCGGGGTTCCTGCTCACCTACTACGAGATAATCCGGATAGCCCACGGCGTGATGATCGACCTCGGCATGACCGGTAGCGAGATTCCGATAGAGGAGCGTCCGCCCGGACGGGGACGCGGCTCGTCGGTGTCCATGCTCGTCGGCTATCTCATCGGGCTGTCGCACATAGACCCGCTGCGGTACGGCCTGCGCCTCGACCGCTTCATCACCGACGACATGGAAGGCGCGCCAGACATAGACATCGACTTCCCGCGCGAGATACGTGAGAAGCTGATCGTTCGCGTCCACGAGCGCTACGGCTGGCGCCGCGCCGCGCTGACCGGCGCTATCGCCACCTACAAGATGAAGGGCTGCATCCGCGACATCGGCAAGGCGCTCGCGCTGCCGCCCGACAGCCTGGCGAAGCTGGCGGACCGCGTGGACCAACGCCATGCCAAGGACCTCGCCTCCGAGATGGCCTCGCTGCCGGACTTCCGACATCTGGCCGATGCTCCGGCGTGGCGCAACCTCGCCGAACTCGCCGCCGAGCTTCACGGTTTCCCCAAGTACCTGTTCCAGCATCCGGGCGGCATGATCGTCAGCTCTGAGCCGCTGACCGGCATGGTTCCGGTGCAGCCGTCCGCCATCGAGGGCCGCTACGTCTGCCATTGGGACAAGGACAGCGTGGCGGACGCCAACTTCGTCAAGATAGACTTCCTGTCGCTGGGCGCGCTGTCGCAGATGCAGCAGGCGCTCGAACTGGTGGAGAATCGAACCGGACGCTTCATAGACCTGTCGCGCATAGACTTCGACGACTCTGAAGTGTACGCCTCCATCCACCGGGCCGACACTATAGGGATATTCCAGATCGAATCGGCGGCGCAGATGCAGACCGTAACGCGGCTCAAGCCCCGGAACCTGCGCGAGATGGCGTATGAGGTCGCCGCCGTGCGCCCCGGCGTCGGCATAAACCGGGGCGTTACGGAGTTCATCGCGCGATACAGACATGGCGCCGACTGGGACTACGACCACCCGCTCGAACGCGCCGCTCTCGAAAGGACGCGCGGCGTCATCCTCTATCAGGATCAGGTAAACGAGCTCGCCGTCAGCGTCGCCGGGTTCAGCTACGCCGAGGCCGACAACCTGCGCCGCGCCTTCGGACGCTCCAACAACGCGCGGCTGCTCTCGATGTACCTGGACAAGTTCATCGAGGGAGCGGCGGGGCGAGGCGTCTCTGAGGACGCGGCGCGCGCGATATTCGGCAAATTCAGCGGTCAGTACATGTTCCCCGAGGCTCACGCCGTCGCGTTCGGCGTAACCGCATACCAGATGTCGTGGGTCAAGCTCCACCACACGCTGGAGTTCTACGTCGCGCTGTTCGACCAGCAGCCGATGGGATTCTACAACCTGGAGACGCTGAAGGAAGACGCGAAGAGACACGGCATCTCCGTCCTGAACCCGGACGTCAACCGGAGCGGGGCGACGTCCACCATCCGGGACGGCCAATCGTTCCTCATAGGCTTGGCGCAGGTGAACGGCGTGGGAGCGTCGCGTGCCGCCGCGATAGTCCGCGAGCGGGAGCGCGGCGGGCCGTTCGACGGCTTGGCAGACTTCGTCTCCCGAACCGCCGCGCCGCGAGAGGCCGTCGAGAGCCTGGTCCGCGCCGGCGCTTTCGACTCGTTAACCCCGGACCGCCGCGCCGCGCTGTGGGAGACGGGCCTGCTGCGTCGCCCCGCCGGAGCGCAGCGCGCGCTGCCCCTGCCGGTCGAGGCCGACCTGGCTGACCTGCCGGAGATGTCCGGCTATGAGGTCATGCTCGGCGAGTACGCCGTCATGGAGATACACCCGCGCTCCCACCTCATGGCGTACCTGCGGGACAGGCTGCCGAGCTATCTGACCCGCGCCGAGGACCTCGAAGGGCTGGAAGACGATTCTCCGGTGGTCGTCTGCGGTCTGGTGGTCCGCCGCCAGCATCCCGCCGCCAACGCCATCTTCCTGACGCTCGAAGACGAGACCGGACACTCGCCGGTCGTCTTATGGCCCGCCGTGTTCGGGAAGTTTCGCTTCGAGATACGAGCGCCGGTCCTGATGGTACATGGGCGGGTCTCCCGTCGCCAGGGCGTCATGAACGTCGTCGCCAACCGCGTCCGGGGCATCAGGCTGCCCCACGCGCTGCCGCCCTCGCGCAGCTGGCGGTAGCGCCAATCTCGTTGTCCCTGTCGATGGGAACCGCCCCTCACCGGTTGAGCCATTACCGGTTGAGACGGACGGCCTGCCGACCCAGTTGCGGCCAGGCGGCCGGGGCGCTGCACTTCTCCAGCCGTTCCTCCAGAGGAACGCTGTCGTCCCAGTAGTAAGCTATTATGCGCCGGCCGTTGAACCCACCCGAATCGTCCGAGGCCAGCCAGACAACGGGCTTCTGCATCAGTTCGGGCTCTATCATCCCGTCTCTCTGGTTGGGTTCGCCGCTGTAGGTCATGTTGGTGTAGGTGCTGCCTCCGGGAACCAGGACGTTGGCGGTAACTCCGGCGCCGTCCAGTTCCTGGGCCATGATGGAGACCAGAGCTTCGTGTCCCGCCTTGGACGGGCCGTATGGCGCCGCTCCCTTGCGCCACATGGTATCCATGCTTGTCGTTACCCCGATTATGCGCCCCCATCCTTGGGCCAGCATATGGGGTACTGCCGCTCTGGCCATGTAGAAGGCGCCGCTCAGGTTGACCGCCACCACGCGGCTCCAGGCCTCTGGAGAGTGCTCCCAGAAGCTGGCGGGGTTGTTTCCCACTCCGCCCGTTCTGGAGTTGATGCCGGCGTTGTTTACCAGAATGTGCAGCCCACCCAACTGAGCGATGGCGGTGTCCACCGCATCCTGGCATGACTGAGAGTCGGTGACATCGGAAACGATGGAGATGGCGCAGTCGTCACCGCCAATCTCTCGCGCATCGTTGATGGACTGGTCCAGCCACTCCTGATTTATGTCGGTCAGCGCGACCCTGGCGCCGGCGCCCACCAGTCCCAACGCAATCGCGTGTCCAATCCCGATTGGACTTCCAGCGCCGGTGACAATCGCTACCTTCCCCTCCAGCGGTCTCTCGCCCATAATGCGCCTCCTCTTGCTGTCGCTCGACACAACGTCAATAGAAGTAACTTAACCTGTGTTGCCGATTTCGGCAACTGCGTCTTCCAGGATGGGCGCAGCCATTTCAAACTCTTGCCTCGATGCGACTGCGGCCCATTCCCTGCATTCGAAACCCGAGTGTTACAGATATGACACTTGAATCTCGTCGAATGAGTCAACTCTGTCGTTCGGTGTGTACGCCTTCGGGCGCCAAACTGTTGACCAACGGACGGAAGAGAAATACATTACGGAGGTTATCAAGATGATCGTCAAAGCAATCAAGCTGCTACCGTTTCTCGCGCTCGCCTGCCTCGTTGCGGTAGCGTGCGCAAGCGCATCTGAGCCCGAGCCCGCTGCGCCCGCGCCTGCCGCTCCCGCGCCCGCGCCTATTGCTCCAGCCGCTCCGGCTCCGGCCGTACCAGCCGCTCCCGCTCCGGCTGCTCCAGCCCCGGCGCCTGCCGCTGCAGCTGAGGCCGCTCCGGCACCGGCTGTCGCTCCGGCCGTACCAGCGCCAGCCGCTCCGGCTCCGGCTCCGGCTGCGGCGCCTGCTCCGGCTGCCGATCGAGTCGTCGTGTCCGAACTCTCGGCGGGTGAGATAGACGACAACGAATCGTTCAAGGAGTACCTCAAGTATAGAGCCGACTCAAGCCATCTCTTTGGCGAAGCGTGGTACGAACATACGCCGGTGAACGTGGATGTTTCCGAACGCTATGTCATCACCGTGAAGGACTCGGAGGGAAAGACCGTTCATAACGCCACGGTAACGATGGAGAGTTCAGACGGAAGTTGGCAGGGCTTCTCCTACGCCGACGGCCGGTCGCTATTCATGCCGCTGGCTCTGAGCGGTGAGTTCGAAGGAACGTTGACCCTCACCGCAGAGAAGGACGGAGCGTTTGGAACAACCGAAGTCGAGAGGACGATCCCCACGGGTGGCGAATGGGAGGTCGTCCTGGACGGCGCGACGGACCCGCTCGAATCGATCAAGCTGGACGTCCTCTACCTTCTGGACGCGACGGGAAGCATGGCCGACGAGATAGATAGCATCAAGTCCACGCTCACCTCGGTCGCTTCCAGAATCAACGACATCGACGCTGCGGTGGACCTGCGAATGGGCATGGTCGCATACCGAGACCGTGGCGACGCCTACGTAACTCAGGTCTATGAGTTCGACAGCGACATCCCGGCGTTCGCTGACCGTGTGGCTGGTGTCCAGGCCGACGAGGGCGGCGACACCCCCGAGTCTGTCAACGAGGCTCTCCACGCCTCGCTCGACAGCGTGGAGTGGCGGCAAGACGACACGGTGCGACTGGTCATCATGGTGGCGGATGCCGGTCCCCACATGGACTATCAAAACGATCCGGGCTACGACGAGGCGATGGCGACCGCTCTGAGGAGAGGCGTCAAAATCCACACGATCGCAAGCAGCGGGTTGGACGAATTCGGAGAGTACGTCTTCCGTCAGGTGGCGCAGCACACCATGGGGAAGTTCATGTTCATCGTCTATGGTGAAAACGGCGACACTCCACACTCGGTCGGGGACCAGTACACCATCCAGAACCTTGACGACCTGGTGGTGAACCTGGTCGCGGCGGAACTGGACCACCTGAACGACTGAGGATCGCGGCGGCGGAATGTATGGAACCAGCGCGTCTCCAGAGCATCGTGTATGCTGGACCTACGAAGGTCGTGGAGGCGCGCCCGCTCCAGACTGGCTACACATTCAGACAGCTGCGGATGTGGCATGATCCGCCGCTCACCTCTGGAGTATGGAACATTGATCTCGTCAGAAGTCGATCAGGCGATCAACAACGTTCGCAACTCGATGCCTTAGGCCCACCAAACTAACAAAGTCAAGAACCCCCGCAATGACCGACTACCAACCACTCGACCTCTCTCGCCACCTGAATACGAGCGTCGCCATCCTCGGCGCTGGCGCTGCCGCGCGGATTGGCCGCCGCCGCTTCAGGGGACTGCCTTTCGCGATCGGCGACGATCCCGCCAAGTGCTTCATCGCGCTGGACGGCGATTCGACCTCAATCCGCATCCCTGTCGGCCATTCAGCGTTCAATGTCATATTCGCTCACCGTCTGATCCGTTCGGAAATTGCGGAAGGCGGCCCTGTCGGCGCGCATGTAGCCGACTATGTCTTCGCGCTCGAAGACGGCCAGAAGGTCGTCGTTCCCATCAGGGAACGTTTTGAGATAGGCGTTGTGCCGACTAGCTTGTTCCAGCTTCCATTTCGAGCGGCGCCCGACGACAAACACCAGCTGATGCCGAGGTACGGAGGCGCATGGAACGACATGGGCCGTCGCCAGACCGAATACACCCAGGCGACCGCTCGCGACTACCTCCTGTGGTCTTGGGCCAATCCCACGCCGCAAAGTCCAGTCCAATCAATTGAGATTGTTCCTAAAGGCCCCGCCTTCGTGGTGGCTGCGGTAACTCTCGGACTGGCAGACGAGCATCCATTCGCTCGCCAGGGGCGGCGCGAAGCTGTCATCACGTTCGACGACCCCAAACTGGCCGAAACTCCCTTCGATGTCGAAGTAGAGGTCGATAGGGGCGACCCTACTTACGTGTTCCCGCTGCCGAAGAACGATGAGGCTGGCTTTCTGGACGCGTATCATCGCGGTTTCGGGGAGACGCAGAACGAGACTTCCAATCCCTCTTACGTGGAGATCTCCGCCGTTCCGTCGGCAACGGTCTCAGTTAATCAGAGTGGAAGAACCATCGGACAGGTCCGGTGGGGCGACGTGGAACGGCGAGGCTATGCGGAGAGCTCCGGGGTCCGGGTCTCGCTGGCTGATCCCGGCCGCAACTGGGTGAAGGTAACGGTGATCGATGACGAAACCGGCCAGCCGACGCCATGCAGAGTCCACTTCAGGTCGCCGGAAGGCATCCCTTACCAGCCGCATGGCCACCCTAACCAGGTAAATTCCAACCTCGACTCTTGGCATATGGACGTGGGCGGCGACGTGCGACTCGGCCAGATCACTTACGCCTACATAGACGGCCGCTGTGAGGGTTGGCTTCCGCGCGGCGACGTCATTGTCGATGTCGCTCGTGGATTCGAGTACACCCCCCTGCGCGCCAAGGTCAGAATCGAGCCGGGCCAGCAGCGACTGGAGTTGCGTATCAAGCGATGGATCGACATGAACGCAAGGGGCTGGTACAGCGGCGACTCCCACGTCCACTTCCTGTCCACGCAGGGCGCGCGCTTCGAGTCGCTTGGCGAAGACCTCAACGTGGTCAACCTGCTCCAATCGCAGTGGGGCAGCCTATTCACCAACACAGAGGACTTCACAGGCCGCGCCAGCGTGAGTCGCAGTGGCAACAACATCGTCTATGCCTCGCAGGAAAACCGCCAGCATTTTCTGGGACACATGATTCTGTGGGGCCTTAAGGAGCCGGTCATGCCGTGGTGTTCGGACGGCCCGGCGGAGGCTGAAATAGGCGGCCACATGGAGACGACGCTGGCCCACTGGGCCGACGAGGCTCACGCTCAGGGCGGGTGGGTGATCAGTCCCCACTTTCCTAATCCCAACGGAGAGCCCGCCGCGCTAATCGCTACGGGACGTCTCGACGGCATCGAGATGCTGCGCCAAAGCCCTCTGCAACATATGGAATACTATCGCTACCTAAACTGCGGCTACCGCCTGCCTCTCGTGGGGGGCACAGACAAGATGATGAGCAACGTGCCGGTGGGCTTGTATCGCACCTACGCCCGCCTGCCGCATGATCAGGAGTTCAACTACGAGAACTGGTGCAACTCAGTCAGGGCGGGCCGGACCTTCTTGAGCGGGGGACCGATACTTCACCTGGCCGTGGACGGCAGAGAGGTTGGCGATACGCTCTCCATATCCGGACCGGGTACCGTGGAGGTCGAGTCTTGGGCTGGGAGCGTCTTGCCGATCAACTCGCTTGAGATCGTCCTGAACGGCCGCGTGGTAGCTCGAACGGACAGCCGGGAAGGTGTGCGGAGACTCGAACTCAGAGAGAAGATCAAGATCGATGGGCATTCATGGCTCGCGGCTCGGACCGGCGCCTTCGACTACTTCGACGTCATCGGGCATCACGACGTCGTCAACAGGGGAGTGTTCGCGCATACCTCCCCAATATACATCGCCTGCGGTGGCGAGTGGGAGATGTTCGACCCGGAAACGGCGCGCAATATGCTCACCTTGATTGACGGCGACCTCATCTACATACGCGAGTCCGCCGGTATGCGCCCGCCCGGTTCGGTCACGCACCGGCACGGCGAGGCCGACCACCTCGCTTATCTGGAGCGTCCGTTCCTGGAGGCGCGCGACGCGATCCTAGACAGATTGGAGTAGCCTGCCATGACCGCCCATCCCATAAAGAGCATCCTGTTCGACTTGGACAATACCCTGATCAATCGATCGGAGGCGTTCGCGCGTCTATTCGAGCATTGGTACAGGACGTTGCCCTCGACCGGCAGGCCGCCTGACAGGGAAGAGTTCGTATCCCGCTTTGCGCGCCGCGGGAACGGCTACGAGCCGCTTCCCGACATCTACCGGGACATGCTGGACGAATGGCCGGACAGCTTCCCCAGCCTGGACGCGGCGGTCGAGTCTCACTCCAACATGATGCCCAGCGTAGTGGCTATCCATCCCGAGACCGAAGCGATGCTGAGCCGCTTCCACGAGCTTGGCGTTCCGGTGGGCGTTATCACCAACGGCGGCGCCAAGACACAGTGGGGCAAGCTCAGAAACACAGGCGTCGCCGCGCTGGTCGAAGCCTGCGTGGTTTCCGAGGAGTTCGGAGCTCGGAAGCCCGATCCCGCCATCTTTCGCCACGCTCTTGACCTGATAGGCGCCGAAACGGAGTCAACCCTGTTCGTGGGCGACAATGTCGAGCACGACATCATCGGAGCCTCCCAAATGAATATGCGGACCGCCTGGATGTCCCTGGGCAGGGTGTGGGAGGCCAAGCTTCCATATCATCCCGACTACGTAGTCAATCAAGTTTGGGAAGTCGAGAGGCTTGTGCAATTCCCATAAACCCCCTCTCCGTCAAAGCCCTTTGCATCCTTGCGCCTTTTGCCGTTAAAATCTCTCTGCGCGTCTCTGCGTCAACTCCCCCATCGGAGCGCCCAATGAAGATACTCGGCATCGAAACATCCTGCGACGAGACCGCCGCCGCCGTCATAGAAGACGGCCGCCACATCGTCTCCAACGTCGTCGCCACGCAGGTGGATATGCACGCTCGTTACGGCGGCATCGTCCCGGAAGTGGCGTCGCGCCAGCACATGCGCGCCATGATACCCGTCATAGACCAGGCGCTCGAAGACGCCGGCATGGAGCTGCCCGAGCTGGACGGAATTGCCGTAACGCACGGCCCCGGACTGGCCGGCGCGCTGCTGGTGGGCGTCAATACCGCCAAGGGCATGGCGCTCGCTCACGACCTGCCGTTCATCGGAGTAAACCATCTGGAGGGGCACATCTACGCCGCCTGGCTGGAAGAGGGCGTTGACCCCGAGGCGGCCCCCGGCTTCCCGATCATGTGCCTCATTACCTCCGGCGGTCACACCGACCTTATCTTGATGGAAGGGCATGGACGCTACACGCTGATCGCCCGCACCCGCGACGACGCCGCCGGAGAGGCGTTCGACAAGGCCGCGCGCGTCCTCGGACTCGGCTTCCCCGGAGGCCCCGAAATCCAGCGAGTGGCCGAATCCGCGATCGGCGCCGAAGCGAGACTGCCGCGCCCCCGCATCCGCAACTCCCTAGACTTCAGCTTCAGCGGCCTCAAGACAGCCACCCTGAGACGCGCCGAACAAAAAGGCCTGTACCCCCCGCCCGCGCCGGACGCTCCTTCCCCCTCGACGGGGGAAGGTCGGGATGGGGGTGAAGACCCAGCCCTAACCCGCGCCGAGCAGGTATCCGAAGTCGCCAACGCCTTCCAGGAAGCCATCGTGGACAGTATGGTGAGCCGTACCCTAGACGCTATAGCTCGCCACCCCGTCAAAGGCATCCTCCTCGGCGGAGGCGTAGCCGCCAACTCCCATCTCCGCGCCGAGATGACGCGACGCTCCCCCGTCCCCGTCATCGTCCCGCGCCCCGGACTATGCACCGACAACGGCGCCATGATCGGAGCCGCCGCCCACTTCGTCATCGCAGACATGGAGCCCTCCACCCGCCGCCAGTGGGCCCTCGACGTAATCCCAAGCCTGCGTCTGGGGTAGGGGACGCATCAAACGCATCCCCGAACGTAACGTCAAGGCGCAAAGAATCATAATTCGTCACCCATCGCGCCTCTGCGCCTCTGCATTAAATCCCCACCATCTACCACCGCTCCCACGGCTGCTTATGGCCGCGCGCCCGCGCCGTCTTGATGGCGTACAGGTCGCGGATGAACTCACTGACCTCCTCTGTCTGCTCATCGCTGTCGAAGCGCCACGCGATTTCAGCCGGGCCGATTCTGAACACCGCCTCCGAGCCGCCCGAGAAGAGCAGCCTGCTTACCAGCAGATACGCGGCCATAGCCAGCGTCAGCAGCGGCGCGACGATCCTGATCGTCTCCTGTTCCAACAGCCCGTACAGCGCGCCGCTCAGCGCGACGGCCAGACCCGCCCATATGAACGCGCCGTAGCCCTCGCTGATCGCGCCGACGTGAACCGACTCCACGTCGTCCACCGACGCGATGAACGTCTCGACGCTCCTTCCCTCGACCGCTACATGAATGATGCGGCTGTCGGTCAGCAACAGCGTCTCCTCTCGCCGCGCCGCCTTCCTGGACCGCTGCGTCGCGCGCATGGCGCGCTCGACCCGCTCGCCGTCCATCAACCCCTCGACAGCCTGTTCATGCGTCTGATCACGTTCACTCGAAGCCAATCGAAACCCTCCTCGCGTTCGGTCGTCCGCAACATACTAGCAGACTGTCGCTCCCGCGCAGGCGCCTAGCGTAAATCCAAGTCGCTTGCGTTCTTGCGATAAGTTCCCCCTCTGCGTCTCCGCGCCTCTGCGTCAAAACCCATTTACGCCTTTGCATCTTCGCGCCTTTGCGTTAGAATCGCCACCGGAGGCAACTATGGAACGACCCACATTCAAGCCAATCGGAACGCCGGTCGAGGAACTGGACACGCCCGCGCTCGTCATAGAACTGGACGCGCTGGAGGCAAACGTAGCGGCAGTCCACGCGGCGGTCGGAGCGTCCGGCGCATCGGTGCGCCCGCGACTCGACGCGCACCTGTGCCCGGCCATCGGACACGCGCAGCGCGCCGCGTCCGCGACGTCCGGCGCTGCGGTGGCGACGCTCGCGCAGGCCGAGACGTTCGCGCAGTACGGCTTCGACGACATACTCATAGTCAACTTGCTTGCAACGCGCGTCAAGACGGGCAGGGCGGCGGCGCTCGCCCGTCGCGTACGGCGGCTCATCGTGTCCGCCGACAGCGAACGCAACATCGCGGATCTCTCCGACGCCGCGTCAGCCGCCGGTTCGACGCTCGGCGTAGCCATCGCCGTCCGGGATGACAATCCATCCTTCGGCGCGACCTCGGACGCAGCCCCCGATCTCGCGCGGCGCGTGTCCGATGCGTCCGGACTCGAACTGGCGGGCTTGGTCGCGGTTGGCGACGCCGGGCCGATGCTCGAAGCCGCCGACGCCTGCGCCCGCGCGGGCATCGAAACGCCGATGCTCGCCGCCGGAGGCTCCGCGTCCTACGACACCGCGCCCGCGTCCGGCGTTACGGACGTCCTGGCCGGCTCATACGCGCTGGGCGATGCCGCGCTCGTGTCGCGCAGGCCGGAGCTCGCGCCCGCCGCCCGCATCTTGGCGACCGTCATGAGCGACAAAGACGACGGCCTGGTCTGGATAGACGCCGGACAGAAGGCGACGAGCATAGACACCGGCCTGCCTTCCGTGTACGGCGGCGGCGCCACGGTGCCGCGCATGAGCGCGGAGCACGGCGCCCTGGTCGGCGACGCTCCTAACCCGCCCGTCGGCTCCAAGATATGGCTCGTCCCGCACAACATAGCCAATACGGCGAACGTCTATGACTACATCCACGCCACGCGCGGCGGAGCGCTGGAAGCGATTTGGGAAGTGTCGGCAAGAGGCAAGTACAATTGAGGTAACGTTATGACCACCTACAACCCCGCCATCGGAACCCCCATAGGAGATATCGACACTCCCGCGCTGGTGATAGACCTAGACGCCCTCGAGCACAACTACGCTCATGTCGCCGCGCTCTACGCCGACACCGTGTGCAAGATGCGCGAGCACGCCAAGAACATCAAGACTCCCGCCGTCCTCCGCAAGCAGATCGAGGCGGGCGGCACCGTCGGAGGCGTCTGCGCCGCGAAGGTATCGGAGGCCGAGGTGATGGTCGAAGGCGGCATTACGGACATCCTCGTCACCAGCGAGGTCGTCACCGAAGACAAGATAGCGCGACTCGTCGCCATGTCTCGCTCCGCCGACGTAAAGGTGGCTGTGGATGATACGACGAACCTGCGCCTCATCTCCAACGTATCGGAGCGCGCCGGCGCCGAAGTAGGCATCGTCATCGAGGTCAACACTTCGATGGACCGCGCCGGCATCCGCGCGCCGGACGAGGGCATCACTCTCGCCCGCATGGCGACGGATCTGCCCGGAGTTGCGTTCCGCGGAGTCATGAGCCACCAGTCCATCGCCGGAGACCCGACCCGCGACGAACGCTTCGAGCATGGCGCCCACTGGATGCAGGTCTGCATAGACGCTAAGCGCGCCATCGAAGACGCCGGCATCCCCGTCGAAATCGTTTCGACAGGCGAGACCTACACGATAGATGTCGCGCCCACGCTGCCCGAGGTGACGGAAGTGCAGGGCGGCACCTACGCGCTGATGAACACCGGCAGCGAATACATGGAAGACTTCCAATTCGCCGGCAAGATACTGGCGACCGTCATCAGCCGACCGGACGCCAATACCGCGATTGGCGACGTAGGCTACCGCGCCCTCGCCGCCCCTGGCGGCGTCCTGCCGGAGGTGGAAGACGTCCCGGGCATAACCGTAGTCTCGCTGGGCTCCGATCACATAGTCATGACCTCGGAAGGCGATATGCCGCTGGACGTCGGCGACCAGTTCCTGCTCCGGAGCGCCCAGCAAGACATCCTCGTAAATCGCTGGGACCAGTTCATCGGCGTCCGAAACGGCGTCGTAGAGTCTGTCTGGCCGATACTGGCGCGCGGCTGCCACCACTAAGCCGCCCAACCCCAATATTTAACGCAGAGGCGCAGAGAATCGCAGAGACACCAAGAAATTGATAAATCCCTCTGCGTCTCTCCGCGCCCTCTGCGCCTCTGCGTTAAAATCAACCAAGCTATGTCCTACGGTAAGTTCACCAATCGTCTCTTCGCCGCCCTCTACGACACACTGGACCGCGGCGTCCAGTCCGGCGTCGATCCCTACCGCAAGCTGACCGCCGGCGAGAGCGCTGGTCGCGCCTTGGAAATCGGGGCGGGCACGGGCGCCAACCTTCCTTACTACCCACAATCTGCCCAGCTGTTCGCCCTAGAACCCAACCCGCATATGCGCCGCCGGTTCTCCGCCGCCGCCCTCCGCGCCAATCGGGGCGTTCGCGTGATCGGGGGAGTGGGCGAGATGATTCCGTTCGCCGACGCGTCGTTCGACACCGTCGTAACTACCCTCACGCTGTGCATGGTCCGGGATCTGGACGCCGTAATCTCCGAGATTCGCCGCGTCCTGGTTCCCGGCGGCGCCTTCCTGTTCTACGAACACGTGGCGTCCGAAAGCGCCGGCGTCCGCAGGCTCCAGACGCTCGCGAACCCGCTTTGGAAGTTCGCCACCACCGGCTGCAACCTGGACCGGGACATCGGCGGCGCCATTCGCGCCGCCGGATTCAGCGACGTGGACTACCAACGCTTCACCTTCAGCGTCCTCAAAGTCGGACGACTGCCCAACATCGTCGGCTGCGCCACACGTTAGCCTGCCGCGTCCACATCCTGCTATAATGTCTTGTCGGCGCCCGTTGTCCATCTGCGCGCCAATCCAAGAAAAGGAGAGATTCGAGTGAAAGTCGGCATCATCAACGTCACCGGATACGCAGGGATGGAGTTGGCGCGCATCCTGCGACGCCACCCGGAAGTCGAAATCGCCGCGGCCACCGGGCGCAGCCTGGCCGGACAGCGACTCGGCGACGCCTTCCCGCACCTCTCGGCGTGCGACATTGAGATCACGACCGACATCTCCGAATCAGTGGACTTCGTGTTCTCCGCGCTGCCCCACGCCGCCAGCGCCGAACGACTCGAGCCGTTCATAGCCGATGGAATCAAGGCGGTGGATATATCGGCGGACTTCCGCCTCAAAGACCTCGACGAGTACACGGGCTGGTACAAGATAACCCACCCGTGCCCGCAGTACATGGAAGACGCCGTGTACGGCCTGACCGAGCTTCACCGCGACGAGATAGCGCAGACAGGCTTGGTCGGAAACCCGGGCTGCTATCCGTCCGCGGCCATACTCGCGCTCGCTCCCGCCATAGAATCCGGCATCATCGCCGGCGACGTCGTCGTAGATGCCAAGTCCGGCGTCTCCGGCGCGGGCAGGGGAGGGTCCGTCGCGCTCAACTACTCGGAGGTCAACGAGAACTTCAAGGCGTACAACCTGGACGGACATCGCCACCACCCTGAGATTACTCAAGAGCTGGGACAGTTGACCGTTAGCGGCGGCAATGGCCCAAGCCAGCGTCCGGACCTGAACCTGACCTTCCTCACCCATCTCGCGCCGATGACGCGCGGCATCCTCGTCAGCTGCTACGCGCCGCTGCGCGACGGCGCCGTGCCGGACGGCGAGGCGGGCAGGGATGCGGTCCGCGACATCTACAACGAGTACTATGACGGCGAGCCGTTCGCCAAAGTCGTGGCGGACGCGCCCCAGACCAAGCACACCTACGGCAACAACGACTGCGTGATCTACCCGACGATTGACCTGCGCGCCAATCGTCTGATCGTCATCGCCTGCCTCGACAACCTGGTCAAAGGCGCCGCCGGCTCAGCCGTCCAGAACATGAACGTCATGTGCGGCTTCGACGAAACCGCAGGACTGGAGCAGCTGGCGCTGTATCCGTAAATCCAACGCAGAGGCGCAAAGACGCGAAGAATATTAGATATCCTCCGCGTCTCTCTGCGCCTCTGCGATAAACTCCCGTTCGCGCCTTTGCGTTAAAATAATTGACACCGCCCGCCATCCGGCTCTAACATAAATCAGAGGTCGTGCTAGGCGGGGAGATAGCGGTGCCCTGAACTCGCAATCCGCTCTAGCGAGGCTGAATTCCTCCGAGAGGTTCTGTACCGTCGGCCACTGTCGGCGGGTTTCGATGTAGAGAGCTGGGCCCCGCGCGGCGGAGTCCCGTGAACCCCGTCAGGTTCGGAAGAAAGCAGCGGTAAGCGGTGTTCTTCGGGCGACGTGGGATTACCTGGCTTGAGTCGGCCCCGCCCGATACGTCGGCGGAAGGGATCGAACGGCGGTGCACGACCCTGTTCCGAACCGGATCCCTTCCCCCTCGACGGAGGAAGATTAGGATGGGGGTGCCCACCACCGCCATGCCACGACCATCCTCCCGCCGCGCCGGTCGCCCCAGTCGAATCGGACAGAACTTCCTCATAGACAGGAACGTCGCCCGTCGCATAGTCCGCGCCGCCTCTCTCGAACCCGACGACCACGTCCTCGAAATCGGCCCCGGACGCGGCGCGCTGACCCGCCCATTGCTTGACACCGCATCCCGCGTCGTAGCCGTCGAGATAGACGAAAACCTAGCCGGCGCCCTGTCAGAACGCTTCGGCGAAGAACCCAACTTTGAGCTGGTAATCCAGGACGCCCTCGAATTCGACCCCAACGAGTATTTCAGCCGCCCTTACAAGCTCGTCGCCAACCTGCCGTACTACGTCGCCACTCCCATCATCCGGCGGATGCTCGCCGCGCGTCCCGCGCTGAGTCGCCCGACCCGGATGATCGTTATGGTTCAGCGCGAGGTTGCCGCCGCCATGACCGCGCCGCCCGGACGCATGTCTCTGCTGTCGGTCATGATCCAGACCCACGCCGCTGCCAGGACGCTGTTCACCGTTCCGCCGCGCGCGTTCAGGCCGCGACCGAAGGTTACGTCCGCTGTAGTCAGCATAGAACCATACGACACCCCCTCCGTACCGGTCGCCGACACGTCCGCCTTCATAGACTTCGCCGCCGCCGGGTTCCGCGCCCCCAGAAAGCAGATACGCAACAGCCTGAGTATCGGCCTGTCGGCCCTGCCCGCTGACGTGGAAGCCCTTCTCGCAGCCTCTCGCATAGACCCGCGCCGCCGCCCTTCTACTCTGACGCTCACCGAGTGGGCGGACGTGTATAATGCGTGGACGGACATGAACTCGGACATGCGGCAGACCACTATGGATAAACCGCGCAAGTCCACTATCGGGGAAGATTAGCCTCTCATTCCTCGCTTTTCTGCGAAGCCATCCAATGCTAACTATCCAAGCCCACGCCAAGCTCAACCTCACTTTGGAGATTCTCGGACGACGGCCCGACGGCTACCACGAGACCGCATCCATCATGCAGACGCTCGACCTCGCCGATACCGTCGCCATCGAACCGGCGGACAAGCTCATCGTAACCTGCTCGGCTCCGGGTCTCGATGGAGAGGCCAACTTGGCCTGGCGCGCCGCCGATCTGCTGCGCCGCGAGACCGGCCCCAGAGCCAACGTAAAGGCCGGCGCGCGCATCTCCATAGAGAAGCGCATCCCCGTGGCCGCCGGACTTGGAGGCGGCAGCGCCGACGCCGCCGCGACGCTCAACGGCCTGAACCGGCTTTGGAACCTCGACCTGTCCAACGACAGGCTGCGCTTGATAGCCGCCAAGCTCGGCTCCGATGTGCCGTTCCTCATCGAGGGCGGGACCGCGATCGCGCTCGGCAGGGGAGAGCGCGTCCGCCATCTGCCGACGCCGCCGGACCTGCCCTGGTTCGTCCTGGCGTTCCCGAAGCTTGACGTGCCCGACAAGACGGCGGCGATGTACCGCTCTATCACACCGCAAGCCTTCACGCGCGGCGGCCTGACGCGCAAGCTCGAAGCGCGCATACGCGGCGGAGGCGACGCGCCGCCGCAACTGCTGTTCAACGCCTTCGACGACGTGGCGCGCGCCGCCTCACCGGACGTCGAACGTTGTTGGAACGACATCCACGCCGCCGGCGCGCGCGAAATCCACGTAACCGGAAGCGGCCCATCCATCTACGCCGCCATAGACCGCAAGGAGATAGCCACAACCATCCAGCTGGTCATGGAGCGCATCAAGGGCTGGCAGTCAGCTATGGCGAGGGCGTGGCCGTAACATGGACACGCTTCTTCTGGGCCTGGCGACCGGAGCGTTCATGGCGCACATGTTCATCCTTATCGGCTGTCTCACGCTCTTCTTCATGCTGAAGAACCCGACACCCCAGATCGGGGCGATCATGTCCAGGTTTGCTCCCGGCGTTCTCGTCTTCGGACTCTTGGCGGCCGCCTTCCCCATCTGGACCATCATCGGAGTCGTCCTCGCCTTCCTGTTTCTGGCGTTGGAGAACGGCTACCCCGGCGCCGGACTCGGAAGCCCCAACCTCGCGTACACACTCGGAATTACCGTCGCATCCGTCGCCTTGGCCCTCCCGTTCGCGGTCCTGCTGAGTCGCTTCTGGCCTAGCGTCGCCGCCATAACCGTCGCCGCCATAGCCATATTCGGCTGGCTGCTGCCCCTGCTGGCTGCGTGAGCGCCGCGCCAAGATTTGTACGGACTAACGATGTTTTGCGGAGGCCATAACCCGCGAAGCCCTTCCATCTAGTGCAATCCCTCGACCCAATCCCCATAAAGCTCCGAACATGATCCATTGAAAGAACGCCGCGCGGCCTCGTCGAATGGCGCTCCCGCTGCGACATCTTCTATCACGCGTTCCAGCGCCTCCTCACCATGTCTGGATATGAGGAAAAGAGCGAATTCATGCGCGGCTTGATAGAACATCCAAGGATACTCTCCGGACTCTCGGACACGATTGCGACAGAAACGCTCGGTATCAGGCAGGCTAGTCCGGGCAAACCAGACCTGAAGTCTCATCTGCCATCTGATGAAAGATTGGTTCTCATACTCATAGACCTGCGCTACTCCCTCATGGAACCAGTCAGGCAAATCGAAGAAGCCGGACCTGTCAACGCTTTGGCAAACCAGAGCATGGACCATCTCGTGCTTGGGTGTCTGTCCGTACTCGCCAGGGAAAGCGACCTCGGCGCTCTCTCTCAAGGGTACTAGAATCACCGCTAGGCCGCCCATGTAGCAGCGCGTCGCACCGATGAGTATGTCTGACAATACTGCATCCTGGAACTCCCCCATGTCCCCAAAGATGTGCAGCACGATCTTCGGCGTCTCCGCCGGAGCTGCCCACCGGCCTGACAATTCCTCATGCGCCTGCTGGAACTCCGCCAAGGTCGGATTTAGGTGTACGCGGCCGTAGTAGTTTCCAGCATCCCAGACCACGCCAAACGTGTCGCGGGCTTCGGCTGCGGATTCGATCATCCTCGACTCGTCGGGGGCCGGACGAACGTACACCCCATACAGCGCTGCGACTGCCGTTCCCAATACGCCGACTAGCAAGACCATGCGGACCACCCTAGACTCGAGGATGTTCCCGCGATTCTCCGGCCCGCGCGACAAAGATTTCGTTAACAGGTACAGAAGCATGGTCGCCGAAATCGCCGTGGACGCGGTCATTGCCGCAATCACGCTGAGCATGATCTGGAAGCTAGGATTCAACGGATTGGCGTCAATGGCGATCGGAACATAGAGAGCGCCGAAAGCTAAACACAAGACGATGAAGCAAAGCGCCCAGGTCGCGACAGCGCTGAACTTGGCGATGATGGCGCGGATGTCCTCCATGACGCGCTCAGTGTATCAGAGAAGATTGCCATAGCCTCGGGGTCGGTTTGGATATGCGCGCGGGTGGGTGAGGATACGTCCAAAACCCGAACTCCTGACACAACGCCCCCAAAACCACTGTCGCCATCAGCGGCGCCGTGCTACAATGCCTAGAACGTAAGTTTGACCGTCTGCACCCACGTCCCCGGAGACGCCGCCATCACACCCCCCGCCAATAGTAGCCGTGAATGGGTCGCCATAGACCTCGAAACGACCGGCTTGTCCGATAGGCAAGACGCCATCATCGAAGTCGGCGCCGTTCGGTTCACGGCAGACCGGACGCTCGACGAATTCCAGACGTTCGTCAACCCGCGTCGCAAGCTGACGCCTTTCATACGCTCGCTTACCGGCATTACCCAGAAACAAGTGGACGACGCGCCGCCGTTAGCAGCCGTCGCGCCCGAGTTCGAACGATTCATCCGGGGCGCGACTCCCGTCCTGCACAACGCCCCGTTCGATCTCGGATTCCTGCGTCGCAACGGCATAGAGGTTACACCCCGCGTCTGCGATACGTGGGAGCTGGCGTACCTCGCCCTGCCGAGTGCGGGATCGTATGCGCTCGAAGAGCTGGTGTACCTGCTCGGCATCGAATCCGACACAGCGCACCGCGCGCTGGCCGACGCTCGCGCCGTCCGAGATGTGCTTATGGCACTTCTGCCTGAACTCGCGCGGCTGGATCCGGCCATTATGGACGAGTTTAGGCGACTTAGCTCGCTGTCCGGCTGGGATGTCGAAACCTTGCTCGACGCCGCTGAGGAACTCGCGCCGCCTCGTCCCGCGTTAGCGGCCCAATATTCCACAGGAGCCATAGGCGGCATAGACACCCGCGAGCTTTCCGAGCGACTCTCCCGTACCAGGGCGATTCAGCCGATAGAGACGACCTACACGCTCGATGCAGACCTGATCTCAGCCGCGCTCTCCGACGGCAGCGGCTTCGCCGAGCGCGTCCCCAATTTCGAGGAGCGTTCGGAACAGCGGCGCATGGCAACAGCCGTAGCCGAAAAGATCAACGCCGGCGGACAGTTGATGGTGGAGGCCGGAACCGGTGTCGGCAAGTCGCTTGCCTACCTGTTGCCCGCCGCCCTCTACGCCGTCAACAACGGCGCGCGCGTCGTCGTCTCGACCGCCACGATCGCGCTCCAAGAGCAGTTGCTCGCCAAAGACCTGCCGATGGTCAAGGACGCGCTCGCGGCGATAGACCCGGACGCCGCCGAGAATCTGCGCTACACCGCGCTAAAGGGCAGGGCGAACTACCTGTGCTACAAGCGGTGGAACCAGGCCCGGCGAGGCGAGGACGTTGACGAGGGCGCGGCGCGCGTCATCGCCAAGACGCTAGGCTGGCTCCCCGATACTCAGACGGGCGACCGCGGCGAGATAAATCTCGGACACCGGCGGGCCGCTTCGTCTTGGGACAGGCTCTCGGCGTCGCGCGCGCTGGAGTGCCCGGCGCAGTCCGGCCCGTGCTTTCTGCGCGCCGCGCGGCAGGAGGCAGCCGCCTCGCACATCGTCGTCGTCAACCACGCGCTGCTGCTATCCGACCTCGTCGCCGGCGGCAGCTCGATACCGGACTACGACATCCTCATCATCGACGAGGCGCACAACCTGGAGGACGAGGCTACGGATCAACTCGGATTCACGATAAACAACCGGCGGCTGAACGACATCCTCGACGAACTTTCCGGAGATCGAGGCTTGCTGTTCAGAGGTCGGGTCGCCGCGTCGCGCGTCGCCGAGCAAGAGCGCAGGGACGCCTTCGACGGGGCAAGCTCCACCGTAACGTCGCGGGAATCCGAACTGCGCGCCGGGTTCTCTCAGCTGCTGATGCTGGTCGCCGAAGCTGTGCCGACGGACGGTCGGCAGCAGTCCGGTTACGCGGAGGAAACTCGCATCACAGACAAGCATCGCGCCTCGGACGGATGGGATTCCATAGACCCGCCTTGGCAGAACGCCGAAATCCTGATTGCCGATCTGGCTGCGGCCGTCGCCAAGATGCGGGAGGCGTTCGAGGGTATTGAACCCGATACGCTGCCTGACCAGGACTCCCTCACGTCCGATCTCGAAAGGGTGGGGCATGGGCTGAGCCTGATTCGCGTCCAGCTTGGCGAGATACTTTCCGATCCGGAGGAGTCCGGCATCTACTGGGTGCGCCGCGAGCGAAACGCTTCCGAAGTCACTCTCAACCGCGCTCCACTGCACGTCGGAGAAACTCTGAAAGAGTTGCTGTACGAGGAGAACGACACCGTGATTCTCACCAGCGCCACTCTCACCATCGCCGGCAGCCTCGATCACACTGCGGAGCGGCTGGGACTCGCCGACGCCGAGCGGTTGGCGCTGGGCTCTCCGTTCGACTACTACAACTCCGCGTTGCTGTACGCCCCGAGAGACGTTCCGGACCCGAGGAACGCCGAGTTCCAACGTCGAGTCGAACGGGAGGTTGCGGACGCCGCGCTGTCCGCGGACGGGCGCACGATGGCGCTGTTCACCTCATACGCCGCGCTCACCAAGACCGCCGACGCCATCAAGGGCCGCCTTTCTCGGGCGGGTATAAAGGTAATCGCGCAGTCCGGGAGTACCTCGAATCGCATAACCGCCCGCCGATTCATGGATGAGCCGCGCTCCGTGCTGCTCGGAACGTCCAGCTTCTGGGAGGGCGTGGACTTCCCCGGCGATGCGCTGACAGCGCTGATAGTCGCTCGGCTGCCGTTCCCTGTACCGTCCGATCCCGTAGTCCAGGCGCGCTCAGAGCAGTACCCCAACGGGTTCATGGGCTACCTTCTGCCACAGGCGATACTCAAGTTCCGGCAGGGGTTCGGGCGGCTGATCCGATCATCTACCGACCGTGGCGTCGTGATGGTGCTCGACTCCCGCATCGTCAACAGCCGCTACGGGAGGCAGTTCATAGACTCCCTGCCCAAAGTGCGCCAGGTCAAGCCGGGCAATCGCCACTCGACCGCCGACATAATCAAACTATGGTTGGAGGCTACTCCATGACGACCGATTGGACAACCATCACGCCGAGCGGTCCATTCGACCTGTACAGCACCATGAAGTGTGGTCAGGCCTTCCGCTGGCGCCAGACCCCCGACGCCAAGCGCGGCGACTGCTTCGAGGGGGTCATACACGGCAACTTCATCCGCGTCAGGCAGGATCAGGAAGATGGAAATACGCTGATGTTCACCTCCGAACCAGACCCGCCAGCCACGTTCAGGCCGATCCTGGAGGACTACCTCGGCTTGAACCACGATCTCGGAGCTATCTACGCCCAACTGGGCGAAGACCCCGTCTTGAAGCCCCTGTTAGCCAAGTATTCGGGCCTCACGGTCCTCCGCCAGGACCCGTGGGAGTGCCTCGTCAGCTTCATATGCAGCGGCAACAACAACATAGCCCGAATCTCACAGAACGTGGAAGACATATCCCGCGCCTTCGGACGCCGCATCGCGCCGTCAGACCCTTCAGCCGACCGCGAACCCCGCTGGTCGTTCCCAACCCCGGAAGCGGTAGCGGAGGCCGGAGAACAGCCGCTCAGAGACCTCAAAATCGGCTACAAGGCGCCGTACATCGCCGAGACCGCCCGCCGAATCGCCAATGGGGACATAGATCTGCACGCCTTGCGAGAGGCCGAGTACGAAGAGGCGCTCGAAGCCGTAACGTCGCTGCCCGGCGTAGCCGACAAGATAGGGAACTGCGTCCTGCTCTTCTCGATGGACAAGCTCGACTCGTTTCCCGTGGACGTTCACATATTCCGTGCCGCGTGGAACAACTACCCCGAAATCCGCGATATGATACCGTCCCCATACCAAAAGCCCAAGAAATCACCCACAAACGCCCAGAAGATTCGCCTCCGCCGCTGGTACCAAGACCGCTTCCACCCCTACGCCGGCTACGCTAACCAGTACCTCTTCTACGAAGACCTGCTGGCCGGCAGGGGCGGGTAGGGGCAGGTCTAAAACCAACCCTCAATAGACCCGGACGATTATCGGCAAGTATTGCCCCCCACCTTGTCCACCTCCAAACCCGTATGCTATCCTAGCCGCAGTCGGAGAGTGGCGCAGCTTGGTAGCGCACCTGCATGGGGTGCAGGGGGTCGCTGGTTCGAATCCAGTCTCTCCGACCACTTGCCCCCTCTCTTTTCTCTTCACTCATTGTCTCTCTCCCCACTGTGATACCATAGCCCGGCGCAATCACCAAACCCCAACCGCGCGAGCCCCGGAGGTTTCACATGGCTGTCAGAACCGGACGCGAGTTTCTTGAAGGTCTGCGAGACGGACGAGAAGTGTGGCTGGAAGGGGGGCGCGTCGAAGACGTTACCGCTCACCCCAAGCTGCGCCGCATGGCCGAGACGCTGGCAAGCCTCTACGACCTCCAGCATGACTCCGAAACCGCCGAGCGAATGTCGTTCGCGTCCCCCAAGTCCGGCGAGCCTATCTCACTGTCATTCCTCATCCCCGAGTCTGTGGACGACCTCATCAAGCGCAAGGGCGCGCTCGAGACCACCGCCCGCGCCTCGTTCGGGATGTTGGGACGTACGCCGGACTACTGCAACATCATCATAACCGCCATGCGCCAGATGGCGTTCGCATACGGCGAGAACGACCCCCAATACGCCCAAAACGTGATCGACTACTACGAGTACGTCAGTGAGAACGACCTCTGCCTCACCCACACCTTCGGACACCCGCAGGCGAACCGAGGCAGGGACATCAGCGAACTCGCCGACCCCTACATTGCGCTGGGAGTGGTGGATACCACCTCCGAGGGCGTCATAGTGCGCGGCGCCAGGCTGCTGGCGACACTCGCGCCGTTCTCCGACGAGCTGTTCGCGCCCCTCTACCGCCCGCTCAGACCCGACCTGCCTGACTCGAATCGTTACGCCATCGGATTCGCCATCCCCGTCTCCACGCCCGGCCTAAAATTCGTCTGCCGCCAAGCATACGACCTCGGAGACTCTGACTTCGACTATCCTCTATCTGGCAGATACGACGAGATGGACTGCATGGCTATCTTCGACGACGTGCTGATTCCGTGGAACCGCGTCTTCTCGTTCGACGACGTGGAGTTGGGCAACCTGAACATCGCGCGCGGCCAGTGGTGGCGCCAGTACATGCAGCAGGTCGCCGTCAAGAACCTCGCCAAGCTCGACTTTATGCTCGGCATCACCTACAAGATAGCCGACGCCATAGGCATCAACCAGTACAGTCATGTGCAGGAGAAGATATCCGAGATCGTGGACATCCGCGCCACGGTCAACTCTTACCTGCGCGCCGCCGAAGCAGACGCCGAGCCGTACTTGGGCATGGGCGTCTGGCCCGCCGCCGAGCCGTGGCAGGCGATGCGCCACTGGTTCCCGGACGCGCACACCCGAATCGTCTGGATCATCGAGCAGCTATCAGCCAGCGGCCTCATGCTCACCCCCTCGGAGCGCGACGTACAGGGTCCGATAGCCGCCCTGATAGCCAAGTACTACCAGGGCGCGACCGTACCCGCAGACGACCGCGTCCGCCTCTTCCGCTTGGCGTGGGATCTCGTAGGCACCCAATTCGGCTCCCGGCAGGCCCTCTATGAACGTTTCTTCAACGGCGACATCGTAATCCTGCGCCAGCGTCGCTACAACACATACGATTACACCGATGCCCTTGAAAGCGTTGACCGCTTCTTTGAGACTGTGCGAGGGTAGGGGGACGCGAGAACTCTCGGATGGTCGAGGGGTTTCCTGTAAATCCGTCTGCGCTCTCGCATCTATGCGCCTCTGCGTTAGATTCCTACCAATCCTCCACCGCCGACTCGATGAACTCTACCGATGTGGGGCGGTTCCACTCGTCCAGCGCAACGGCGGCAACGTCTATCCGCCAATCCGCCCACTCCACGTCCGACTGCCGTAGGAACTGGTAACACGTCGCCACCAGCCGCCTCGACTTGGCGCGCGTTATCGTCTCAGCCTGCGTCGCGAACGCCGTCGAACTCCGCGCCCTCACCTCAACGAACGCCAGTGTCCGCCCGGCGAGCGCGATTACGTCTATCTCCCCGTACCGGCCGCTGTAGTTGCGCGCGATGACTTGCATCCCGCGACTTTCCAGCGCATCCGCTACGAAGCCCTCCGCCCACCTGCCGGTGGTTGCCCGGTCGGCGCGCGCGGTCCTTGCAGGCAAGTCAATCAGCGGCCTGAAGCTCATGCGGTGTATCGGCGTCGGTCCCAGCCGCCGGATGGCGTCCAGATGCCGCGCAGTGCCGTAGCCTTTGTGTCGCTCGAAGCCGTAATCCTCGTACTCTTGCGCGAGTTCCGCCATCAGCCTGTCGCGCTCCACCTTGGCGACGATAGACGCGGCGGCGATGCTTAGCGACTTGCCGTCGCCCCGTATGATCGCCTTCTGCGGCAGGTTCACGGACGGCAGCGTCAGCGCGTCTATCAGCAGCGCGTCCGGCGCGGGTCGCAGCTTCGCGAGCGCTCGACGCATGGCGCGCCGCGTCGCCGGAGCGATGCCGATCTCGTCTATCTCCGCCGGCGCGACCCAGCCGACCGCGTGTGAAACCGCCGAGCGAGTTATGATCTCGTAAGCCTCGTCCCGCTGCTTCGCCGACAGCTGCTTGCTGTCGCGCACGACCTCGAACAACTGCGGGGCAGGGGATTGCGCCAGGATAACCGCCCCCGCTGCTACGGGCCCTGCGAGGCATCCGCGCCCGACCTCATCCAGACCGGCTACGAGCGCCAACCCCTGCCGGTGGAACCGGCTCTCGAACTCGCAATCCGGCGCGGGCGACGCTTGGCGCATCCGTCCCGTCTGTCCCATCCGGCGGCGCTACTCTTCGATGCCGCGCTGGACGCCCCTGATAAACGCCACGTGTCCTACGTGCTGGGACTCCTCGGCCATCAGGTGGCTCCACATATCCGCCAGCGAATACTCCGGCCTGCGCGGGTGCGGCCTGCGCGCCAGGTCTTCCTCGGACTGCGAATCCAGCAGCGCGTATGTCTCGACCCGCACCGCGTCGTAGTACGCCAGCATCTCCGCCATGTCGAACTTCGGCAGGTTAGTCACCTGTTCTGGAGTGTATCGGAAGCCGCTCTCGCGCTCCGGCAGTCCGAGACGGGTGTGCCAGTCGTCGCGCTGCCACACCGTCTGCCGCTGCTGCGCGAACCGTTGGATGAAGTCGTCCTCCACCCGCGCCATGTGCCACACGATGAAGTCAATGTGGTTGGACTCTGGAGTAACCTGGAACCTCCGCTCCTCCTCCGTCAGCCCGTCCAGAGCGCGCTTCAGATCGCCCAGATACTCGTCGTATCCCAGCCGGATCAGGTCTTTGAAGTCCACTGGCCGTCTCCTTGCCATGTCTTGCCGCTAAGTATTCTGAACCTACCCGCTCCCAGCCGTCATTCCCGCGAAAGCGGGAATCCAGAGCGCTTATCTACCCCCGACCTCGATTCACGCCACTATCGTAGTCCGCCCACCTTCTCGTTGAGTATGCCGATCTGCTCTCTTGTGGTGTCTCTCATTTTTTCGGCGCGATCGAGAATCTTCTCACTGTTGCTCTTTATGGTGTTGGTCCATGTGATGATTTCATCAAAGCCCTTGATTTGCTTCTCGACAGCGAGTACGGCGTCCGCAATGGCTTTTAGGTTCTCGCCCATCTCATCGACACTAACTCTGGCGCGGGTGCACAGGGCCTTGGCGACCGATATGCCCGCATCGAACACAATATCGCTGGCGGGGTCTTCGGCGTCCCAGACAATCACGATGTCGTCTCCGTACCGGTTGAACGACTCAAGGCCATTAGGGGCATGGGTGGACGAGAACACGAAGATTCCCATGTCTGCATCCCGATTCTTACGGGCTAGTTCTAGTTCTTCTCGCGCCTTGCTAAGCGTGTAAGATGCATCCCGCTTTGCTTCTATGACGACCCGCGATCCGGCGGCGGCGTGTTCGTCTCCAAGCTCAATCACCGCGTCGCCCACCTTGCTGCGAGCGATGCGCCCGGTTGTATTCCCTGTCGCTGTCGCCACGTCCCCAGCGCTCTGGCTGCGCTCGTTGACGAACTCGAAGACGGCTTCCTCGAACTCCAGCCCATGCCGCGTGGAACGTTCCGACTCCCGTTTGGTTGCTGCCATCTCATTCAACGCTATCTTGACTTCCTCTTGGAAATCGCGGTTATTCTTCTGCTGATCCTCAAGCGAATCTATCAACTCCCGCCGCATCCGAGCGAGCGCCGAATCCTTCGCATCCAGCGAGAACTCTCTGCTGATTCGCTTCTGAGCCGTGTCAACCTGATTCACCATGCGAGATAGGGCGGAGTCTTCCTTGTCCAGCGAGAATTCCGCCATCACCTCTCCGATACGATTCTCCAGCGACTCGCCGACCTCCCCGTGCCTTTCCTTTATCTCGGACACCATGCGGCTGAGCGCGCCGTTCCCGTTGTCTAGCGAGAATTCGTCGAGTATGACTTTCTGCTGTTCGACCAGGGCCGTTTTCGTAGTTTCGTCAAGCTGCCGAATGAGCCCGTCCGCGGCGTTCGGATCTATCGCGCGCATGAAAGCGCTGTCCGTTCCCATGTGCGCCGTGAGGGTTCTCGCAAGTTCCGATCCGTCACCCCCTATCTGCTGGCGTATCACGCGCTCTATCTCGCCGCCGTCGTCAACCAAGCGCTTGACCCGCTCGTTGAACATGCCGCTCTGCGGGTCGAAATAGACTTTCAGGCTATTGCTGACCTGCTCGGTCACGCCTCGCCGGTGATCTTCCAGGTCGCGCTTCATGTTCTCGATGAAGCGGTCTCCCTCTTGCCGGATGCGTTCGGCGTCTATCCTGCCCTGCGCCTGCCGCAGCGCGATCGCGCCTATCTTGAGCGCCGATACCGCGAATTCGTGCCGCTCCGATCCTTCCTCGCGCTCTGACAGCGCATCCACAAGCTCCGGATCGGATACGCGCAGGTTCAACTCCATGTAACCACTGCCGTTGAGAAGTGCCTTTACGTTAGGTACGCCGTTAGTGGTCATATCCGTCTCCTCGCGTAGGCTTCGAGCCGCTTTCCGTTGGAGATTTAGGATGGATGGAGTATATCAGACCACAGCTGCCGCCACCGGCGCTTCGACCTCTATGTAGCCGCCGCCCAGGATGCGGTCGCCGTCGTAGAACACCACCGCCTGTCCGGGCGTTACCGCGCGCTGCGGTTCGTCGAAGCGTATCTCGGCGGTGCCCGAATCTATCGGAATGACCATCGCCGGTCGCCGCTTGGCCCTGTAACGTATCTTCGCGGTTACGCGCAGCGGCTCGTCCGGCGGCGCGTCGGAAACGTAGCTGACGCGCGACGCCCACAACGTGGAGCTGAACAGGTCCTCCTCGTTTCCGAGAACCACCTCGTTCGAGTCCGCGTCTATGCGCGTTACGTACAGCGGACGCTCGGTGTTGCCGCGCAGCCCAAGCCCGCGCCTCTGGCCGATGGTGAAGAACTGGATGCCCGGATGCTGCCCAAGCGCCTCGCCGCCAATCGAGACGAGGTTGCCCGGTCGCGGCTTCACCCGGTCCGCGACGAACTTGCGGTAGTTGTCGTCCGGGATGAAGCATATCTCCTGGCTGTCCGGCTTGTTTGCGACCGGCAGGTTCGACTCCGCCGCCATCGCGCGGATGTCGTCCTTGCGGTACTCGCCTACCGGCAGCAGCAGACGGCGCAGCTCGCTCTGACCTAGAGTGAACAGCACGTAGGACTGATCCTTCGAGCCGTCCAACCCGGTCAGCAGCGTCCGAGTCCCGTCAGGCTCCGTCCGCACGCGCCCGTAGTGGCCGGTGGCTATGTAGTCGGCGTCCAGGAACGTGGCGCGCCTCAGCAGAAAGTCGAACTTGATCTTGTCGTTGCACGCCAGGCACGGGTGCGGCGTGCGTCCGCGGTCGTACTCCTGCACGAAGTAGTCGATGACGTGGCGCTGGAACTCCTTTTCGAAGTTCAGGAAGTAGTGCGGAACGCCGATCTCGTGGCACACGCGCCGAGCGTCTTCCACGTCCTCCACCGAGCAGCAGCGCTTGTTCGCGGCGGGTACGTCGTCTCTCTCGACGCCCCACAGGCGCATGGTTACGCCGACAACGTCGTAACCCTGCCGGTGAAGCAGAAGCGCGGCGACTGAGGAGTCCACACCGCCGCTCATTGCGACTATCACTCTGCCCTTGCTCATGGCAAAATCGTACCACAGCGCGGGACGGTGCATCAATTGACTGCCGCGCCATTCGTCCATCTATCCGCGCCCATTTCCGCGTATTCCACGACCCAGAGCTATCCACCACCAGCCGCTATTGACGAAATCGCATACCAATCTGGAGCGGGAAGAGTCGCTGGTCAATTGACCGCCGCGCCACGCGCCCATATAATGGCGACATGACCACACAGACACTCGTAGAACCCAGAGAACTCGCCGAAGCCGCGTTCGACGTAGCGGACGAGAAGCAGGCGTCCAACATCGTGCTGCTGGACGTGCGCGACGCATGCGACTACGCTGACTTCTCGGTCATTATGACCGCAGAGTCCACGCGCCAGCTCCGGGCGCTGGTCGAAGACGTCCAGCAGGGCATGAAAGAGGCCGGCGCGATCCTGCACCACGTAGAGGGCACGCACGTAAGCGGCTGGATTCTGATGGACTACGGAGACGTGCTGGTACACCTCATGGGGCCGGAGGAGCGCGACTTCTACGGCTTGGAGACCGTCTGGGCGAGAGCGCGCCGGATCCGAGTCATACCGTAAGCCCAAGTCCTTTGCCCCTTGCTGTGGGAAGCTTAGGGTAGGGGCGAGATCCCCGCTATTAGTATCACCCCTCCGCCTCTCTGCGCCTCTGCGTTAAAACACATTGGAACGCCTACTCCACGATCCACCCGTCCGTCGAGCGCGAGTAGCTCAACAACTCCCCGTCGTCGAAGAACAGCGCCAGTTCGCGCTCCGCAGACTCCGCCGAGTCCGAGCCGTGCACCAGGTTGCGCCCGATGTCTATGCCGAAGTCGCCGCGCACCGTGCCAGCCGGAGACTCCGCCGGGTTCGTAGCGCCCATCGTCTTGCGGACGACGGCGACCGCGTTCGGCCCTCCAAGCGCCATAGCCACGATGGGGCCGGACGTGATGAAAGACACCAGCGCGTCGAAGAACGGCTTGCCCACGTGCTCGCCGTAGTGCCTCTCGGCAAGCTCAGGAGAGACCCGCATCAGCTTCATGCCGACTATCTTCAGACCTGTCCTTTCCAGTCGAGCGGTTACTTCCCCGACCAGGCCTCTCTGTACGGCATCCGGCTTTAGCAGAACGAGTGTAGTTTCCAAGTGTTTCCCTCTATTTCGCGTTGTGGTTCTATGTTGTTGACGTGAAGACTAGCCGATACAGGATTGACCAACCATATATTTGATTCCTAGGGTCATAGGGCTATTTATGGATTCATACTCTTATTTTACCGTTTATATTTGGTTATTTACCCACAAATCACTCTGACCAATCACCATCTCATTGCGTCTCTGCGTCTCTGCGCCTTTGCGCTAAAACCCCCGCCATCGCCGGTTGGCGGACGCCACCTGCGAGCTTCTGAGATACACCGGCTCGGCAGCCGCTGGATCGGACGTCTCGCCGCTCCGCAGCTTGTCGTATCCTATGGCGGCTATGCTCGACACGCGCCGCGTCGGCGGATAGGCGCGGCATATCAACGCCCCGCCGCCCGCTCCGCGCTCGATCTCGTCCGCAAGCTCGGCGGAGGATTCGCCGCAGTAAAATGCGCCGCCAGACGCGCCAATCGACACGTCGTCCAGAAACTCTGCGATAGACTGCACTTCCAAGTCGCAGCCCGCGCCCGCGCCGTCTGAACGTCCGACGTAGAGCCGGTTGCGTCCCGCGCTCGCTATCGCGCACAGTGGGATTCCGAGCGCGCGGTACGGCTGCATCTCCGCGTCGAGCGTTCCGACAGTCGCCAACGGAATGGACCTGGCCGCCGCGATCGCCTTCGCCGCGCTCATGCCCACTCGCAGCGCGCTGAACGCGCCCGGCCCGTCAGCGGTTATCACCGCGTCGAGGTCCGGTATTCCGATGCGGGCCTGTTCCAGTATCCGGTTGATGGCGGGCGCCAATTCGACCGAGTGGTTGCGTTCGGACCTCCAGTACAGCTCGATTAGCGACCTGCCGTCGTCGGACAACCCGACGGCTGCGTACCGGCTCGACGTGTCTATGATTAGCTCCATAGCCTAAGTTCGTCCCTCATCCGGCGAAGCCGCGCAATCAAGCTCAGCCAACGCCTCGAACAGCGAAGCGTGCCTGTCGGCGGAGCCGCTCAGCGTCAGCGCCCGTTCGTCGTTGGACACAACCGCAATCTCCACAGACAGATGCTCTTCTGGAAAATAGCCGGGCGCCTTGTCCGCCCACTCGATGATGCAAACGCCGTCGCCGAATAGGTAGTCGTCCAGTCCAAGCCCGTCCACTTCGGCAAACGAGTCCAGCCGGTACAGATCCATGTGGTAGATGGGCAGTCGGGCTGGGTACTCGTTCACCAACACGAACGTTGGACTGCGCGCGTACTCGTCCGCGCCGAGTCCCCACGCGACACCCTGCGTCAGCGTCGTCTTCCCCGCGCCCAGGGTGCCGGACAGCAGCAGCACGTCTCCCGCCGCCAGCCCCGCGCCTATGGCGCGCCCGATGGCGTGGGTATCCCCTTGAGACCGTGAATAAAGCGTAATCCGCATCGTACCCCCAACAATGGGCAAACATCCCATCCGCGCCATCCATTATATTGACCGCGCCCACACTCAAACAAGTTCAACATCAATCATCCCCCTCTCTGTGTCTCTGCGTTAGATTCCACCTCCGCGTTCCTCTGCGCTTCTCTGCGTCTCTGCGTTAAAAATCCTGCTATGATTACTGAATGAAAGTCCTCATCGTCTCAGACGTGCACAGCAACCTCGAGGCGTTCGCCAGCGTCATCGAGGCGGCGGGCCGGTTCGACGAGATCTGGTCTCTCGGCGACCTTGTAGGCTACGGTCCGGATCCCGCCGCCGTGATAGACATGCTCCGCGCTCACCCCCACCTGGCGATAGTCGGCAACCACGACCTCGCTTGCGTCGGCAAGCTGTCCCTGAGCGACTTCAATCCATACGCCGCCGCCGCCAATCGCTGGACGTCCGAGACGCTGGACGCCGAACGCCAAGCCTTCCTAGCGGCTCAGCCGATCACGCTGGAGTTGGATGAAGGCGACTTCACCCTGGTTCACGGCAGCCCGCGCGATCCGATATGGGAGTACGTCGTATCCTCATACGAAGCGCGCGCCGGCTTCAACTATATGGAGACGGACCGCTGCCTGCTGGGACACACCCATGTGCCGATCATCTTCAACGAGGTGGAGTGGGGCAGGGTAGAGTCCTCGAAGCCGCGCTATGGAGTCCCATACCGGATTGAAGGCAAGCGCCTGATCGTCAACCCCGGCAGCGTCGGTCAGCCCCGAGACTACGACCCCCGCGCCGCGTTCGCGCTGTACGACTCGAATGGCCAGACGATCACGCACCACCGCGTCGAGTACGACATCCCGAAGACCCAGCGCAAGATGACCGAGCGAGGCTTGCCCGAATTCCTCATAGATCGCCTGGCCGTCGGCTATTGACAGTCTCTATTTTCTATCTCCTATTGTCTCCATCCTCGATCTCCTATTGAAAATCCTCACGCCACATTGCATACTCAACTTAGGGGCGCCCTTTTGATAACCCCTTCGCGGGCGCCGCTAAGAAAGGCAAGAAGACATGCTTAGATTCGTAGAGGAGACGCTGCTGCTTCTACTTGGAGACGAGGACGGCAGGTTCGCAAGCGTGCCGAGTTGGTCTCTCGACTACGCCTTGGCGGGCGGCGTGCTGATGGACCTCGCGCTGGAGAACCGGATAGATACCGACTTGGAGAACTTGGTTCTGATCGACTCGACGCCTACCGGCGACAACCTGCTCGATTCGACCCTTGCCGACATCGCGACATTGACGTCGGAGGAGCGGCGCGACACGCGCTTCTGGGTAGAACGCATCGCCAGCAACGCCCACGAAATCCGCGAGGATGCTCTTGAGCGGCTGGTTCTGATGGGAATCCTCGAGCGCCACGACGACCGCTTCATGTGGGTCTTCCGCTCCAGGCGATACCCGATCATAGACGGCGCCGTGGAGCGCGAAGTGAAACTCCGCATCATGGGGGTCCTGTTCAGCGACGAGATACCCGACCCGCGCGACGTTATGATTATCTGCCTTGCCGACGCGTGCGGCATCTTCGATGAGTTGCTATCACGGCGTGAGATGGCCAGGGCGACTGAACGAATAGACCAAGTGCGCCGTCTGGACCTGATAGGGCGAACCATCACGCAAGCTATTAGGGATATCGAGGTCGCGGTTGCCACGTCCGCGGACGCGCGCCTCTTCTAACGCCCGCTCTACGCCTACCCCCTCGGCGCCGTCGCCTGCCTGCGCCGGCTCTCCGACCGTCGGCGCGCCGGAAGTTCGCGTATTGTCCGCGCCAGCGCCTCGGCGTTGCTGAGCGGCGCCAACAGGCCGTCCACCCCGGCGTCGCGCAGCGCGGTCAGCCCTCCGACGGATACTTCGCCCGTTGCCTGCAACAGCGTAGCCCCGCCGGTGGATGCGCCGATCTTGGCGACGTTCACCAAGTCGGCGAAGCTCGGTTTGGTCATGTCAGCGCCTGAGATGTTGACCGATCCGCCAACTCGCAGCGCGCGCAACGCAGCCGCCGTCTCCCGGTTTACAGGCTCCGACAGAGCCAGCAGTATGGCCGCGTCGGGATGCGAGACCACCGCGCCCGGCGCAGCCGGATTTCCGATGACGAAGAAGTCGCATCCCGCCTCGGCAAGCGCGTCCACGTCAGCCGAACTCTCTCCGCTAAAGCTAACGCCCCACACCAGCGAATCCGGCTTGTCCAGATCGAGCGCCGCTCCGGCGTCCTCGGCGCCGAACACAACCGCGTCCACCGTGTCCGCCACGCCGTCCGCCACTTCGGCCGGCGATGCCGCGCAAACCAGCGCCATCGTCGCCTGCGCCTCCGACCGTCCCGCGAGCGCGCCGAAACCAAGAGGTTGCGCCGCTTGCTGTCCTAGCCTGTCTATCAATTCAATCAGTCTGCTCATGTCGCGCGCTTGTCCTCTCTGCTGGCCTCTCTTCCGGAAAGTAGGGCTGGCGGCGCTGGCCCGCCGCAGCGATTCTAATGGCATATCGCCGCCCGCTTCAAGGTTGCCTAGCCCTTGCCTCCAGCCCTTGCCCCAACCCTTGCCAAACACGGCGCTCCCAATTACCCTGTCCACGACAAGGAGACGACGACCGTGCAAGCTCGCCAGATATCCGGCAACTCACTCACTTACCTGATCGTAGAGCCGGACGACTACGACCCCGACCACGAGTACCCCGTCGTAGTTTTGCTTCACGGATTCGGCGCCAGCATGACCGACCTTGCGGGGCTATCCACGATGATAGACCGCGCGGGCTATCTCTATTTCTTCCCGAACGCGCCGATTCCGATTCAGATCGGCCCGGGCATGACCGGCTACGCCTGGACGCCGCCCGGCGGAGGTCCAGACTCGGAACGGGCCGGCGAAAGCGCCGAGGAGCTTCTGGCGGGCTTCTTCGACGAGATAGCCGACAGGCACGGCGTAGCCGACGGCGACATCGTGTTGGGCGGCTTCTCGCAGGGCGGCATGATGACTTACCGCTTCGGATTGCCGCGCCCGGAGAAGTTCGCGGGCCTGGTCATCCTGAGCGGTCGAGTGCCGTCGGCGGACGGCCTCTCGGATCGGCTGCCCGAGTTCCGCGACCAGCCTGTGTTCGTAGCGCACGGGACAACCGACCAGATGATCGGCGTAGGCGACGCGCGGAGTTCCAAGAGCTTCCTCGAAACCAGCGGCTACGTCCCACAGTATCACGAGTATGACATGGGCCACGAAATCAATAACCAGGTGATGGCGGACCTGGTTCCCTGGCTCAAGAACGTAATGCCGCCTCTTCCACCCAACTAACGATAACGAACGGAGGCATCGCATGGTAACGGTACGAACCAACAACATATTCGCCAAGAACCGGGAGGGCAAGATTGGCCTCGGACTTGGCCTGGTCTATCCGTCAGCGGAGGCGGTCGAGTTGGTGGGGATGCTCGGCGGGTTCGACTACATCAACCTGGACGGGGAGCACGGCCTGTTCTCGCCCGAATCCATCGACGCGATGGTGCGCGTCGCCGACGGATACGGCTTGACCGTAACCGCCAGGGTTCCGAACTTGCAGTCTTCGACCATCAACCTGTTCTTGGATCGCGGAGTGATCGGAGTTCTCGGACCGCACGTTGACAACGCTGAGCAGGCGAAGCAGCTCGTGGACGCCTGCCGATTCGTACCGCAGGGCCAGCGCAGCTGGGGCGGCGGACGCGGAACGTTCTACAACGACGGCGGCCTGCTGGGACAACCCGGCCTCCAGCGCACCGAGTACATGGAGCGCGCCAATGAGGAGATGCTCGTCATGGCGCAGCTTGAAACCGCCACGGCATTCTCCAATCTCGATGAGATTCTGGAAGTCGAGGGTATAGACGCATTCGCGTGGGGATCGAACGACCTGGCGCAGTCCATGGGACTGCCCGGCCAGCCCGACCACCCGGACGTCAAGGCCGCCGAGGCATCGGTCGCCGAGCGCATCCACGCCGCGGGACGCAAGATGTCCTACGATATATCGTCCGCCGTCAACGTGCCTGAGTTGATACTGAGCGGCGCGCGCGCGTACCTGGAGGCGAACGGCTGACGAAGCCGTATCAGATCGCTGGGCGCAAGTCCCTTCCCAATCCAAGGGAAAGGTTAGAGCTTGTCCTCGCGTAGGCGGGGGACGGAGGTGAACAAATGACAACCATGCAGGCCGCATTCTTCGACGGTGACGGCAGGATGGAAGTGCGCGAGATTCCCAAGCCCGAACCTGGGCGCGGCGACGTGATAGTCCGCGTCCGCTCCGTGGGCATTTGCGGCTCGGACCTCCAGATGAACGTGGACAAGACCGAGCCCGACCAGCTGCCCGCCGGACACGAGGTCGCCGGCGAAATAGTGGAGATAGGCGAGGGTGTGGATAGGGCGCTGCTTGGAGAGAACGTCGCGGTGGAGATAATCGGGCATGGCCGCGCCTGCGCCGAGTGCTGGTACTGCCGCCAGGGACAGTTCCGCGCCTGCCAGAACATGGCCCCCACCGAAGGCGGCGGATTCGCCGAGTACATGAAGCGCCGCGCCATCGGCTGCTACCCGACGGACAGGCTCTCGTGGGAAGAGGCCGCGCTGGTCGAACCGTTGGCGGTCTCCATACACGGCGTCCGCCGCGGCAAGATGCAGGGCGGGGAAGTGGTGGCCGTGCTGGGCAGCGGCAACATCGGCCTGACCACTGTCGCTGCCGCCAAGGCTCTCGGCGCGGGCCGCGTCATCGCCACCGCTCGCTACGAGCAGCAAGCCGCGTTCGCAAAGCTGCTCGGCGCCGACGAAGTGTATCCCGACAGAGGCCCCGAATTCTGGGACGCGATATACGAAGCCACAGACGGACGCGGCGCCGACCTGACCATAGAGACGGTCGGCGGGCACCAGTCCGACACCGCGCAGCAGTCGGTGGACGTTACACGCATCCAGGGCCGCATAGTCGTGGTCGGCGGATTCCGACGCCCGTTCGAGTTCGACTTCCTCACGCCCATGCTCAAAGAGCAGTCCATCATCTTCTCATCCTGTTACAGCGTCCTCGACGGGCGGCACGACTACGAGCTTGCGATAGACATGATCGCTTCCCGCAAGACCAATATCGAGCAGATGGTAACGCACCGCTACGACCTCGAAGACATACAGAAGGCGTTCGAGACCGCCTACGACAAGAACAGCGGCTCGATCAAGGTGCAGATACACCAGGGCTGAGATGGACGCCCAAGCGAGACGATACGGGGTTGAAGCCTCTGATGGATGGTAATTACCATAATTACATAACTGTTTGCCAAAGGAGGGAGATAGTAGCCATGCCGCAACAGCCGAGCGCGCGGGAAGTGAAACTGGTTTCCATCGGCAACTCTCAGGGCATCCGAATTCCAAAGGAGCTTCTGGACAAATACGGCTGGAGCGAGTCCCTTCTCTTGGAGGAGATGGAAGAGTCCATCGTGCTGAGAGGAAAGGCGACTGGCAAACTCTCTTGGGAGGAAACTTACCGAGCCATGGCAGCCGAAGGTGAGGACTGGACGGACTGGGAAGTGACTGCCGCTGATGGTCTCGACTAATGCAGAGCCATTTCCCAGGCGATATTCGATCTACTTTGCCGACCTCGACCCAACTATGGGCAGAGAGATCAACAAGATTCGTCCCGTAGTGATTGTCAGCCGCAATGAGATGAACCGGCTTCTCGATACGGTAGTAGTTTGTCCTCTCACGTCCGCGCTTCATCCCCGATGGCGCGGGCGCATCCAGGTACGATGCGCGGGCAGAGACGCGGAAATTGCGGTCGATCAGATACGCACTATCAGCAAAGCGCGACTGCTGGACCGCATAGACCGGCTATCGGCTTCCGACGCTGCCCATCTAAGGCGCGTCATTGCCGAGATGTACGGCGAGTAGTTCACAGCGTCGTCCACACACAAAGGAACTTTCCATGCGTTACAAGAAATTCGGCAACTCAGACCTTGAAACCTCCGTCGTCGGCTTCGGCGGCTGGCCCATGGGACGAGGGCACTACGGCTCTTTCGACGATGATGAGGTCGTCCGCGCCATCCACCGCTCCATAGACCTCGGCGTAACGCTGTTCGACACGGCTGCCGTGTACGGCTGGGGAGAGGGCGAAAAACTGCTCGGACGCGCGATCCAAGGCAAGCGCGACGACATCGTGCTGGTCAGCAAGGGAGGCCTTTACTGGGACGCTCCCGGTGGTGGATCGGGACGCGATAGCTCCCGCGAAGCGCTGACGCGCGGCTTGGACGAAAGCCTATCCAACCTCGGCACAGACTATCTCGATCTGTACCTGGTTCACTGGCCCGACGAGTCGCGCCCCATGTCCGAGCCGATGGAAGCGTTCGCCGACTTTCAGCGGCAGGGCAAGATACGCTATGGAGGGGTCAGCAACTTCAGCCCGCAGCAGATGGCCGACTGTCTCGACGTGTTCCCCATAATCACCAACCAGGTCGGATACCATCTGTTCGACTTCCGGCCCGAGCCGGAGATAATGCCCTTCGTCGGAGACAACGGCATGGGCATCATGGCATACGGCTCGCTTGCGCACGGCCTGCTGACCGGCGCCATGACTCCCGACACCACGTTCGAGGACGACGACTGGCGCCGCAGCCTCCAGGCATTCGGACAGCCCATCTTCGAGGGCCAGAACTTCCTGGACAACCTTGCCAAAGTAGAACAACTCAAAGAGATAGCGGCCGACAGGGACCTCACCGTCGCCCAGCTCGCCCTCGCGTGGGTAGCCTCCGAGGAGACCGTTTCCGTCGCCCTGGTGGGTACTCGTCGCCCCGAAGAGATGGAAGAAAACGCCCGCGCCGCCGACTGGCAGATGACCCCGTCGGAACGCGAAGAGATTCGCGCGGTAGTAACGGGGTAGGGGCTTGTCGGAAGTCCGTCAACCCTCCCCCAGCAAATAGTCAAAATCGCACCCCATGTCCGCCTGAAGTACGTGCTCCGCGTACATCTTGGCGTAGCCGCGCCTGTGCGTCGGGCGTGGCGGCGGCGTCTCCGACAGCCTGCGCTGGACTTCGCGCTCCTCGACCAGCAGATCGAGCCGTCGGCGCGGCACGTCCAGCCGTATGCGGTCGCCGTCGCGCACCGCGCCCAGCGGCCCTCCGACCGCCGACTCCGGCGTTACGTGGACCACCACCGTGCCGAACGCCGTGCCGCTCATCCGCGCGTCGCTCAAGCGGACCATGTCGCGCACGCCGGTGGCCAATATCTTCTTCGGCAGCGGCAGAAAGCCCCATTCCGGCATTCCCGGCCCGCCCAGCGGACCGCCGGACTGCATCACCAGCGCGTCGTTCGGAGTTACGTCCAAGTCAGGGTCGTCTATCCGCGCGAAAAGGTCGTCATGGTCCGTGAACACGATGGCGCGACCCTCGTGCGTCATCAGCGACTCGGACGCAGCTGTCGGCTTGATGAGCGCCCCCGTAGGCGCCAGCGAGCCTGTCAGCCACGCCAGCCCGCCCTCGGCGTTCATTGGCGCGTCCATGCTGCGTATCACGTCGGCGTTGTAGTTGATAGCGCCGACGATGTTCTGCGCCAGCGTCCGGCCTGTTACCGTCATCTCGTCTCCGTACAGCAGCGGCTCGATCTCGCGCAGCAGCGCGCCCACGCCGCCGGCGTAGAAGAAGTCTTCCATCAGGTACTGGCCAGACGGCTTGAGATTCAGCAGGAACGGTGTCGAGCGCGACAGCGAGTCGAACAGCGATCCGGGCAGCTCGATGCCCAGCCGTCCGGCTATCGCCGTCAGATGTATGACCGCGTTGGTCGAGCCGCCGATCGCGTGCAGCGTGCGGATGCCGTTCTCGAACGCGCGCGGCGTCAGCACGCGCGAGGGCGTGATGCCGAGCCGGACGTTCTCGACGATCTGCCGACCCGCCATCTCAGACAGCCGCAGCCGCCGCGAGTCTGCCGCTGGTATCGCGCCGTTGCCCGGCAGCGCGATCCCCATAGCCTCGGACACCGCCGCCATCGTGGACGCCGTGCCCATCACCATGCAGTGCCCAGGACTCCGGACGATGCATGTCTGGAGGTCGTCCCACTCGTCCTGGGTGATGCGGCCCGCGCGCAGCTCCGTCTCGTAGCGGCGGCAGTCGGTGCAGGAACCGAGCGACTCCCCGCGCCAGTTCGCGTTCATCTGAGGCCCTCCCGTAACCATGATGGCGGGAACGTCTGCCGACGCCGCGCCCATCAGCAGGGCGGGGGTGGTCTTGTCGCAGCCGCCCAGCAGAACCACCCCGTCCAGCGGGTTCGCCCTAATTGATTCTTCGACCTCCATGCTCATCAGGTTGCGGAACAGCATGGTCGTCGGGCGCATGTTGTACTCGCCCAGCGACATGACAGGGAACTCCATCGGGAAGCCGCCCGCCTGCCAGACGCCGCGCTTGACGGCCTCCGCCAGCTGTCGCAGATGAGCGTTGCAGTGCGTCAGCTCGCTCCACGAGTTGCATATGCCGATGATCGGGCGGTCGCTGTACGCCTCCGGGCCGTAGCCCTCGGCCATGAACGCCGCGCGGCGCAGCCAGCCGTATAGCTCCGGCGTGTCGAACCAGTCCGTACTCCGCAGACGGGGAGCGTCGTTAGTCATGTCACTTTCCCTTCACATACTTGCGTTCTATTCGTAAGTCTGCCACCATAGCGCAAAGTTGAGTCCAACATACTCCTAGTCGAATTCACATTCCAGCCCCCAAGGAGTTCACAATGGCAACTCGCAACCAAGCCGACGAATCGTTCTTCGGGCGATTCTTGCTGCCTTATCAGGACGAGTTTTACTTCCTGTTCCGGCTCATCTTTTCGTTCATCGTCATCCTGCACGGCATCCAGAAGGCTTTCTTGCAGTGGGGGTTCCCCGCGGATCATCCGCTGGGCGCGCTGGTGGACATCGCCGGATGGGTCGAGTTCATCTCCGCGATCCTGATAGCCACCGGCATCCTCACCCGTCTCGGCGCCGGTATGCTCGTCGTCACGATGGTAGTCGCCTACTTCAGAGTGCACGCCGATAACGGAGTCATGCCGCACATCTTCCCCGAGGGCGGTTTCGGCGCTCACGGCGGCGAGGTGCCGATTCTCTGGTTCGCCATAGCCGGAATCATCGGAATCCTCGGCAGCCGCAAGTACGGACTCGAGCGCTGGTGGCGGGGCAGGGAGCTGCTCTAGACATCGCGCAGTCCAGTTTCCCTTAGCGCTTTTGCGTCAAACCCCTTCCTCCTCGATGGGGGAAGGGGCAAACTCACCCGAACCCTCCCTGAAATGCCCGTCCAGCCACCTCTTGAGGGCGTCCAGCGACGGCGGGGCGATGTAGAAGACCTGAACGTCGCCCTCGAACTGCACCCTGTGGTCTTCGCGTATGAATAGCGCCGCCGACTCGCCCTCCCCTAAGTCCGAGCTTATCCGCTCGGCGATGTTCGAGAAGCGCATATTGAGCGTCCGCTGGTAGCCCTCGATAGCGGCAGTGAGCACCGCTTGGCTGGACGGCCCCATCATCTGCACCCGATACCAGTCGAAGTGCTCGGCGACTAGCTCCGCGTCCTCCAGCCCGCGCATCTCGGCCGTGGACTGGCACATGGCGCGGATTAGCGCGGATGCGCTCGGATTGACAGCCTCTATCTGCTGGAGGCCGTCATCGCCGTCCGCGCTGACCATCTCGTGATACACCTTGCGGACGGCGCCGAGCGACCGTTCGAGGTTCGAGATAGCGTCGCGGACATCCGACCAGTACCGTTCGACCAGCGTTTGCCCCTCTTCCGGCAGGCTGGGCGGCGCCACGTAGTTCGGTACCAGGAACAGCGACCTCTTGCCCTCGAACCGCTCAGCCTGCGGGCGTGGAATGTGAGATAGGGTCGTCAACGTCGGTTGTCTCCTCTCCACAGCCGGACGATGAATCGGGTGTCATCCTCGATCAGGTCCGGTTCAGCGCCGTCGTTGTAGCGCAACCCACGCCCGCCAGTCTAAGCGCGCTTGGCGATCGCGCCGCCCATCCGCGCTCGCCCCCTATCCTCGCCCAGCTTGTCCACACGGACGGCGCAGACCTTGTACTCCGGGATGCGCGAGTTGGGATCCAGCGCGGCGTTGGTCAGGAAGTTGGCGGCGTGCTCTTGCAGCTTGACGAAGGGGACGAATATCTCGCCGGCGCGCTGTCGTTCGGTATAGACGACGCGGCCCTCCAGGTCCCCGCGGCGGGAGCGGACGCGGATCCAGTCGCCGTCGGCTACCCGGTAGCGCTCGCCGTCTTCCGGGTTCACGGATACGGTCAGTTCGGGCGAACGCGCCATGAGAGCGTCGGCGCGGCGCGTGATGGTGCCTCCGTGCCAGTGGTACAGCACGCGCCCCGTGTTCAGGATCAGCGGGAAGCGCTCGGACGGAGTTTCGTCCGCCGCAGGCCCCTGGTCGAACCCCACGAACTTGGCGCGCGGTCCGCGCGGGAAGTCGCTCTCGTACAAGAAGCGCGTTCCGGGGTGGTCAGGCGTCGGGCACGGCCACTGGATGCCGCCCTCTTCCTCCAGCCGGTCGTAGGATATGCCGCTGATTATCGGCATCAGACCCGCCATCTCGTCGAATATCTCCGATGGATGCTCATAGTCGAACTCGCGCTCCAGCCCCAGCTCCAGCTTCCGGCTGAGCATCTGCGCCACGTCGCGGATTATCTCCCAGTCGGCGCGGCTTTCGCCTTTCGGTTCGACGGCCTTGCGAACGCGCTGCACACGGCGCTCGCTGTTGGTGAACGTGCCGTCCTTCTCGGCGAACGAGGTGGCGGGCAGCACGACGTCCGCTATCTCCGCCGTCTCGTGCATGAATATGTCCTGGACGACCAGGAAGTCCAGCTTCTTGAACGTCTCCTCTGCGTGGTGCAGGTCCGGCTCGCTCAGCAGCGGGTTTTCGCCTGTTATGTACATCGCCCTGACGCGACCCGAGTCTATGGCGGGAACCATGTCGGTAATCACCAGCCCGTGCTCCGCCGGCAGCGGCTGGTCGCTCCACGCCTCGCGGAACTTCGCCAGCGTGTCGTCCGCAATCACCTGGTATCCGGGCAGCGCGTTGGGAAGACAGCCCGAATCTCCGCAGCCCTGCACGTTGTTCTGGCCGCGCAGGGGGGAGATCCCCGACCCCGGCCTGCCCATCTGCCCGGCGACCAGCGAAAGGTTCAACAGCCCGTGCGCGTTCGCCGTGCCCATCGTGTGCTGTGTTATGCCCATGCCCCAGATGAGGCAAGATCCGCTGAACGGAGGAGCCGCGTACATTCGCGCCGCCTCCGCGATCTCGTCCGCTCTTACGCCTGTTATCTTCTCGGCGTATTCGAGGTCGTACTTGCGGACCGTCTCCCACCACTCGTCGTACCCTTCCGTTCGGTCGGATACGAACGACGTATCTGCCAACCCCTCATCTACAATCACCTTCGCCATCGCGTTCAGCAGCGCGACGTCGGTGCCCGGACGCGGCCTGAGCCACAGATCGGCGTAGTCGCACATGTCTATGCGGCGCGGGTTGATGATGATGAGCTTGGCGCCGCGCTCGACGACCGCGCGCCGCATCCGCGACGCCGCGACCGGATGGTTCGAGTTTGCGTCCGAGCCGATGATTACCAGGCAGCCCGCCTCCTCGTAGTCTATGTATGAGTTCGACGTAGCGCCGCTGCCGAGCGCGGTCAGCATCGCCTCCACGGAAGGGGCGTGGCACAGCCGCGTACAGTGGTCTATGTGGTTGCTCTGCATCACCAGCCGAGCGAACTTCTGCTGGATGTAGCCGTCTTCGTTCGTAGCCTTCGCCGACGCGAGCGTGCCGAACGAGTCGCCGCGATACTCGGCGAGCCGGTCCGTAACGTAGTCCAGCGCCTCATCCCACTCGACCTCCACGAGCTGACCTTCCTTGCGAACCAGCGGCTTGGTGAGCCGGTCCGGGTGGTTGACGAACGAGAACCCGAACCGCCCCTTGACGCACAGCATACCCAGCGACGACTGGTTGTCCGGGTCGTCCAGAATTTCGATGATGCGGTCGTTCGAGTCCACATTCGCCTGTATGCCGCAGCCCACGCCGCAGTAAGGACAGGTCGTCGAAACCGTCTTTGCCGTCTCCGGAGGGTCGGACTTTACGCGAATCGCCCCCGTCGGGCAGGATGCCAGGCAAGAGCCGCACGTGGTGCATACCGATTCCACGAGCGGGCGGTCCATGAACGTCCCGATGCGCGCGTCGGTTCCGGCGCCGAGAATGTCTATCGCGCCGATGAACTGGTGCCCGTCCTGGCAGGCCTGAGCGCAGCGCCCACACATGATGCACGCGTCCATGGCAATGTCGAACACCGGATTCGAGGCGTCCACAGCCTGCCGCTCTCTGCCGTCGTAACGAGACTTCGCCGCGCCATCCGCTTCCAGCCCATGGTGCTTGGCGGCGATGGAAAGCTCCCTGTAATCCCCAAGATCAAGCGGCGCGTTGCCGTTGGCGTCGTCGCGAACCCCATTGCTCCCATTTCCCCCACTTCCGTTGATCGCGCCGTTCGCGTCCCCATTTGCAACGATGGACGGGAACATACCCAGCGTAAGCTCCAGAACCCCCCGCCGCATCTCCCGCGCCTCGTCCGACTCCGTAACCACCGACATACCGTCGGCCGCCGGCACCGAGCACGACGCCGGGAAACCGCGCATCCCGTCTATCTGAACGAGGCAGGTGCGGCAGGCGCCAATCGGCTTCATGTCCGGATCCTTACACAACTGCGGAATATACGTCCCGGAGCGGTTCACCGCGTCCAGAACCGACGCGCCGTCGTCCACCGCAGTCAGCTTGCCGTTGATAGAAAGGGTAATGGTCATGGTTCGTCTCTCCATGCCGTGGATGTCAGATAGGCACGTACCTAACCATCCCAAGCAGGTTCTCAGTATCTTCCAACTCGACCAGAATCTCGATGTCTTCTATGTACTTGCCGACCAATGCTTCATTTTGCGCGCCGAAAATGACTCCGTAGAAATATTCGCCCGCACGTTATCAGGATATGCCTGTAACCCGTGTCGCTAACTATCGGCTGCATCGTCGTTCCTCCCGCTAAGTCTTGCTCCCTGCCATCTCATCCCCAAAGAAGTATAGCCCACTCAGTATCGGGTTGCCCGCGGCTTGGCCCAGCCCGCACAGCGACGCCGCGTTCACCAACCGCGCTAGATTTGATACCTCCGCGATGTCGTCCGCCGTCGCGTCGCCGTTCGCCATCGCGTCGAGCGTCTGCGCCATGCGCGGCGTCCCCTCGCGGCACGGTGTGCACTTGCCGCAGGATTCGTTGGCGTTGTACCACGCCAGGTTGCGGACGACGTCCAACGGGCTGACTGTGTCATCCACTACTATCACGCCACCCGCGCCGAGCATGACTCCGGATTCGTGCAGGAAGCCCGGCTTGATAGCTATGTCAAGCATAGAAGGCGGGAATACCCCGCTCGAAGGCCCGCCGACGCCTATCGCTCCCAGCTTGCCGCTTCCCCCAATGCCGCCGCCGAAGTCGTATATCAGCTCGCGCAGCGTCGTCCCGAACGGAACCTCGATCAGACCCGCGCGCGGCGCCGCGCCGCTCAGGCTCACTATCTTCGTGCCGCTGTCCTGCCCGTCCCCGATCTCGGTGAACCGCTCCGCGCCCTCCGATATGATGAATGGAACGCTCGCCAGAGTCTCGGCGTTGTTGATGATCGTAGGCAGTCCCCACAGGCCCGACTCGGTGGGGAAGGGCGGCTTGAGGCGCGGCTCGCGCCGGTAGCCTTCCAGCGTGTTTATCAGCGTCGTCTCGTCGCCGCACACGTAGCCGCCCGCTCCGCGCCTGATCTCTGCGCTCACGCCGAATCCGGAGCCGAGCAAGTCTTCTCCCACAAGCCCAAGCGCCGACGCCTGCTCGATGGCGCGGGACATCCGCTCGGCGGATAGGTTCGCCTCGGCGTTCACGTAGAAGATGATCTCTCTCGCGTCCGTCGCGTGAGCCGCTATCAGCGCGCCCTCAAGTATGCGGTGGGGCGTTCCCTCCATCAGGTGACGGTCCTTGAACAGGCCCGGCTCGCCCTCCTCGCAGTTGACGATCATGTACCGTCTCGGCGCGCGGACGCCTCTCGCGCCCTCCCACTTCAGCCCCGCCGGAAAGTACGCGCCGCCGCGCCCGCGCAACCCCGAAGCCTTCACGCGTTCTATCACCGCCTCCGCCCCTTCGTCCAAGGCTCGCGCCAGCGCGGAGTAGCCCATGTTAGCGATGTAGGCGTCTATGGACTCAGCGTCCATCTCTCCGCAGCCGTCCAGCGTGACGCGCGTCTGCGCCTCGACGAAGCGTGTCGCGCTCGACGGCTCGCCGGCCGACTCCGCTCGCAGCGCCATGCCGACCCGCCGCAGATCATCCGCGTTCACACGTTCCAGACGCGTCAACTCGCCGGAGCGACACTCCACAAGTACCGTCGGCGCGGCGAAGCAAGCGCCGTCGCAGCCCGCGACGCTGACCGACGCTCGCCCTCCAAACTGCGCGCGGATGGCTTCCGGCAGATCGCCCGCGCCCGCGCTCGCGCCGCAGTGCCCGACCTGAACCACGATTCGCGGCTTTCCGCCCCGCAGAGCCGCCAGCCGCTCGCGCGCGGCCTCAGCGATGCTCTCATACCTACTAGAAGCCGAGTTGATGTCACCCATTGGAACCGGACCTCGCCGGACTTGCCAGCTTCACTAGATCAATCGCCGCCCGCGCGTCCACGCGCCCGTGCCACTTGCCGGACACCTCGATAGCCGGAGCCATTGCGCACAGAAAGCCGCACCGCGCCTCCTCCAGCGTAACCAGACCGTCTTCAGACGTTCCTCCGGCCGCCGCGCCGAACTCCGACGACAGCGCCTCCAAGATAGCGTCCGACCCGGCCACCGCGCAGGCTAGGGCAGTGCACACCCGCGCCACGACTTTCCCCGGCTCCTCCACGCGAAGCTCCGTGTACGACGTCGCCGCCCCGTACACCTCCGACGACGGTATCCCCAGGTGCCACCCGACCACCTCCATAGCCCAGCCGGGCAGAAACCCGAACTCGTGCTGAAGATAGTGCAGCGCGGGCAGAAGCTGCCCATGCTCCCTTGGGAACCTGTCTCGCAGCTCCCGCCGGAGCGAGTTTCTGTCCGTAGCCAACGCCAAGCCTCCATCACCGACACGACAAATCAGAGTGAGCAGATTCTACCAGACTTGGGTAGGGGTGTGGGTGATGAGAAGACTGTCCACGCTCTCACTCTTATGCCGGAGCAGCCCTGAGTCTGAGCGCAGTGAATCGACGCCGTATGACGTTCTCCGGCACTACGCGGCGCCCACCCCCATCCCCAACTCCCGCAGCTTCTTCGCCGGTATCATCCCATCTTCATCCCAGCCGCGCGCGCGGTAGTACGCCGATACCATCATGGACAGATCGCCCTCGGACAGCCCGACACCTGCTCCGACGCCGTCAGGCAGCGCCTCGGTCAGGGCGCGGGCGGGTAGGGTGTCGTCGTCGCGCGTCCAACCCTCTCGGATGTTGAACAGCTTCTTGAGGTTGTTGATGCGCTCGCCCGCCAGCTTTAGCTCGTCCGCGCTGACGTCCCAGCCTGTGATCAAGTTCAGGGCGTCAGCCGACTCGTCCCAGAAGGCGTCGAACGCTTTGCGAAGGAACTTGCACCAGATGAGCGAGTCCAAGACCGCCGAGAAATCCTCGCCGTCCGCGGTGATACGGCCCCTTTCGACGTCGGCCTCGAAGCGGTTGACGGCGTTGGAGAAGTCGGCCTCGTACGCCGACGAGCGGTTGTGGCACGCTCCGCGAGTGCTGACTGCGAGCGCGAGCGCCATCGTCTTGAGGCTGCGCGGCTCGTATCCCGGCAATTCAAGGCCCTTGACGTGCATGGCCCAAGCGTCCGAGCCGCCGCCAAGCGCCGCCGCCGCCATCCGCGAGCCGTCGGCGAGCAGCGCGCCGAGCCTCCCGCGACGGTGCGCTATCGCCTCCAGGCAGGGCAAGAGGACGCCGGCGTTCCCGAAGCGCAGGTCGAGGCCGTCCGTATCTTCGAGCGTCAGCAGACCGCTCTCGAAACTCTCCATCGCCCACGCTATCGTGCCGCCCGCGCTTATCGTGTCCATGCCGGCGGCGTCGCAGTAATGGGACGCGCGAATGATCGTCTCGCGGTCGCCGACACCCACCAGCGGCCCCAGCGCGAACGCGCTCTCGTACTCCATCCGCCCGGTGGACTTGCCCGAGCCTACGCCTACGCTCAGAATCTTCTCGCATCCGATGGTGCAGTTGGCGCAGTGCGCGTTCTTGACGAAGTGGCCCTCGTACAGCGCCTCGCCGCTCACCTCGTCGGTCATCTCGAACGTGGACTGTTGGAAGTTGCGCGTCGGCAGCGCCCCTAGGCGGTCGAACACCGCGATGTTTGCCATAGTGCCGGTGGTGCGGTACTTCTCGGTCGCCGGGCCGAGGCTCTTGGCTGACAGCGCGCGTCCGACCACGTTCAGCCGCTCGGCGTCGAAGACCGCTGTGGGCGAACGCCCGCGCGCGGCGATCGCCTTCAGGTTCTTCGACCCCATCACCGCGCCGGCGCCGGTGCGCCCCGCCTGTCGCCCTCCGTCGTTGGCAATGCTGGCGTACAGTACGCCGTTCTCGCCCGCCGGCCCGATACAAGCGACGCGGAAGCGGCGTCCGAGCCTCTCTCGAACCGCCGTCTCGGTGTCTAACGCGCTCATGCCCATCAGGCTCGTCGCGTCCTCGAACCTCACCTCGCCATCCTCTATGACCAGCAGAGCAGGGCGCCCGGCTCGTCCAGTGATGACGATGGCGTCCACGCCCGTCCGCTTCAACTCGACGGCGAGGAAGCTGGAGCTGAGAGAGTCGCCGATCATGCCGGTCAGCGGCGACTTGGCGGCAACGGCGAACTTGCTGGATGTGGTGAGGCGGCTGCCGACGAGCGGACTGCACGCGAACACGAGCGGGTTCTCAGGTCCCAGCGGGTCGGCGCCCGGAGGACAATGTTCGTACAGCAGCCAACTCGCCAGCCCCGTACCGCCGATGAACTTTCGCAGAACGTCGTCATCGAGCGGCTCGCGCCAGGCGCGCCTGGCCGTCAAATCAACGATCAGAACCTTGCCGTGATAGCCGTACACTCTCAATCCTTGTCTAGTTCATTCCTCTGCGTCTCCGCGCCTCTGCGTTAAATCCTACCCCCCCGCTTGGCTAGAAAACACGAACACCCTGTCGCCGTCCGCAAGACTCACCGGCGCGTCTCCCATGAACGCTGCGCCGTTCAGGTTGGCGGTGTAGCTCGGCATCAGCTCGCTTCCGTCCTCCGACACCGCCACGCCCACCAGCGACGGCAGCGCGCGACCGAGCGCATCCGCAAGCTCCGACGCCCCCGCGACGCTCGGCAGAACGAGCGCCACCTCGCGCGCGCCGGACACCAGCCGCGCGTGGCCGAATATTTCGACGCTGATACGCGCGGTCATAGCCCGGCCATCTCCAACGCCTTGTCCAAGTCCGCCTGCGTGTTGACGTTGAAGAAGCTCATCAGTTCCGCGTCCACCGCCCGGATATCCTCCTCCGCCACCAGCCTAACTCGCACGTCATCGAAGAACGCGGACGCCTTCAGTTGTCGCGCCTCGATCTTCGTCCGTACCGTGTCCAGGCACGCGCGCGAATACGCCGCGTGCATCGGCTCGGGCCGTCCGCCGATGACGGGCACCACCGCGTCGTAGCCCTCGCGCAGAGACAGCAGCGACCGGAACAGCGGTGGCGACACGAACGGCATATCGCAGGCGCAGAACGTCGCCCACTCGGTACGAGCCGCGCTCAGACCGGTCGCTATACCGCCCAACGGCCCCATGTTGGGGAACATGTCCACCGTCGCATCTACGTCGTCCGGAAGGTCCAACTCAGCCACTCGCGCCTCGTCGTTCGCCACCACCAGCACGTCGTCCGCGAACCGACGCGTCCGCCCGATCACGCGTCGGATTAGCGGCTCACCCCCAAACGGTTCGAGCGCCTTGTTGCGTCCAAGCCGCCGGCTCATGCCCCCCGCGAGGATCACGGCGGTAACATCGTCAGTATCTGTTGTTGTAGGACGTTTGCTCATAAACTCACCCTACCAGAAGCCGCCATCCCTCGCCACCGGACTTGACTTGTCCGCCTCGCGCCTCCAGTGTATGATGACGACACGAGGCTAGGATAGCGGGCTTTTGTGAAGGAGAGCGAAACGGTGGCTATGCTCGAGGAAAGAGTTAGCAGACTTGAAGGCGGTCATGAGCATCTGGCCACCAAAGCTGACCTAGCCGAGTTAGAAACTCGCTTGATCAAATGGATGATCGGTATGATGCTAGCGTCTGCGGCTGTTGCAGCCTCGGTAGCGCTGTTCGTTCAGCGCCTCATCGGCTGATCAGCTCCTTCACCTTCCCCATCCTCGCCACTCCATATCCTCCCAGCGCCTCCACCTCAGCCCGAAACTCCGGCGAGCGTATCAGCCCCAGAAGCGGCGTCAGCAACTCCGACTCGTAGAACTCTGCCGGAATCGCCAAGTCGTAGTCTTCTCCGAACAGCGGAACGAAATCCAGCCCCATAGCCGTCGCAGCCGGCAGGATTCCCAGCCCCGTCTCAGCCTTGCCGCCGCTGACGGCCGCCGCGACCGCCAAGTGGGTGTACTCCTCCCGCGTATAGCCGCGAATCGAGTCGGAGTCTATACCGGCGCTCCGCAATTGGAAGTCCAGCAGAACCCGCGTGCCGGAGCCGCGCTGACGGTTGACGAAGCGGACGCCCGGCCTTGCGAGGTCCGCGAGCGACGATATGCCGAGCGGGTTGCCGCGCTCTACCATCAGCCCCTGCGTGCGCTCGACCAGGTGGACAAGGGAGATCTCCCGGCGCGGCGCGTAGCGTCGGATGTAGCTGACGTTGTACTCGTCTGTCTCCTCGTCCATCAGGTGCGTTCCTGCGATGTGCGCCTCGCCTCGCCGCAGCGCCAGCAGACCGCCTATGCTGCCCACGTTCGCCGACGACAACCCCACGCCGCCCAACTCGCCGCTCAAACGACTTGCGATTAGGTCAAGGATCATGTCGTGACTGCCGATGGCTACGATGGTTCGCAGCACGTCCGAGAGCGGCTTGAGCAGTTGAACCTCCACCTCCGCGCCCGCCTCCACGCCCTCGACGCCGCGCGGTATCAGCGCCAGGCCGTCCGCGCGCACCAGCGAGCTGATGACTCCCGCGCCGCGCTGCAACGGCGTAGCCACGAGCCGTTCGCCGACCTGACCAAGCCTCACTCTTAGGAACTCGTCCTCGCCCATAGGCGAATGGACGCGGCGTGTAACCAATGCCCGCTCCGTGGGCCTAGGATCGGCGGCGCGGCCAAGCATCGCCTCGACTATCGGTTGAACGAACAGCTCACACGCCACCGCCGCCGACACCGGGTATCCCGGAATCCCAATCACCGGCTTGCCCGCCGCCACGCCCAGAACGATGGGATGACCGGGTCTTATCGCGACCCCGTGCGCCACCAGAGTGCCAATCCGCTCAACGACGCTCGCTGTGTAGTCCTCCGCGCCCGCCGATGAGCCGGCATTGACCAGCGCGACGTCGAACCGCGCCAGCGCGTCCTCGATGGCTGATTGCAGCACGCGTGGATCATCGGGAACGGGGGAGAGGCGAGTCGGCTCCGCGCCCCACTCGGACAACATCCCCGCCAGCGTCAGCGAGTTGAACTCGATCACGTCCCCCGGCTCCGGATCGGCGTCTATGTCCACCAGTTCGTTCCCGGTTGGGATGATGGCGACGGATGGACGGCGTCGGACGGCGACCGTCGTAACTCCCGCCGCCGCGCACGCGCCGAGGTCAGCCGGACGCAGCCTATGATTCTCAGGCAGCAGAAGCTCCGACGCCACGATGTCCTCGCCCAGCGGCCTGACGTGCTGGTACGGCGGCGCGGGAGCGGTGATCTGGATGGTCGAGTCGTCCATCTCTTGGACGACCTCGATCATGATAACCGCGTCGAACCCGTCTGGGACCGGGTCTCCCGTATCCACCCACCGCGCCTGATCGGGAAGGGATAGCGCGCGCGGCGCCGTCTCCGATGCTCCCACCGTCTCAGCCGACTTCACCGCCACCCCGTCCATGGCCGCCGCGTCGTAGTGCGGAGCCGACCTCGCCGCCCACACCGGCGCCGCCGTAACCCTGCCCAGCGCATCCTGGATTGGGACGGTCTGCGCCAGCGCCGGTTCCAGAGTGCCCGCGTTCGAAAGCGCCGCGCGATACCGCACCCGCGCTTCATCCAGCGGTACGTCTTGCAGATAGTATCGCCGCCCGTGGCGGTGGGAGTGAGTCATTAGGCGTCTTCTTCGTTGCGCGTGGATTCGAATTCACTAACTACGGGCGTGACGACTCCGATCATCCTTTTCAGCGTGTCGGCAAGAATATTGGCGAAGTCGTCATTCAGTGCTGATCCCTTGTGTGGCACTCTGATTCCATTGAAAATTGGTCTATGGGCGACCAATTCCTGACTTTCCCAGATATGCAACTGTTGAAGCCTGCCTCCCAGATCTTCGATCTCGCCGGCAGTGAAGCTTGCGTTTTTCCCGCTCGTTACGTACTGGAAGCCTACGAACGCATGAAATCGCTCTGGCCCAGAATTGTTTGAGCTTTGGTTGGACATATCAAGATATAGGCAATAGCAAAAGTCCCAATTGCGCCAAGGGGGTTGAGAGTACCACAGATGGAAGTAGCGTCGTTCATTGTCCTCACCAGCCCATCTGCCCTTTTTATCCGGTTTGAGCTCGTTCGGCAGTCCGGTCACGGTCATATCGGCTACTTTTCTTAGGAAGCGCGTGATGTCATCGGTTCTGTTTCTCTCGAAAGTTTGCTTCAATGAGCTGGGGCCACCTACAACAAGGGCACTTCCATCAGCCGTGTCGCCTATGCCGATAATGTAATCCTCTATGCCAGGTACGGGTATGATCGTATTGGATTGTATGTATAGCGACTCGGTATTCGCGTCTTGGTACGGTGTAAGCTGTACGCAAGTAATCAAGTTTTCGCCAGGCGCTTTCTCATTCAGCCAAAGCGCAGCCGAGGTTACTTCAGGGGCAAATCTGTGGCTTGCCAAGATGATGCGCTGATCGTTATTCAGAACTTCGAGGTTGCCCGATTCGAGATGATCTTGCAGTATGCCCTGAGCTTCCGATTTGGATTTTTTCCCATGTGCAGCGAGCAAGCCGACTATATCGTCAGGACTGGCATGGTTGAAGTAGCTCGCGTACTTGATTGCCTGCCAGTGCGCGTCCGCTCCCGAATCGTCGCGTTTCAACTCGATGATGACCAGCTTGCCGTCTGCGTCCACCGCCAGCAAGTCCAGCCGCTCACTCGTTCCATCGAAGTCGCTAAACTCCTTGCCGATTATCAGTAAGTCGTCTCCCAGAATGCCGGGATGGGCGGCAACCCATTCTTGGATGTCCCGCCGCTCCCGCAATCCTAGCTGCGCGAAATCTACTTCCTCTATCCTTTCGGATTCCTGATTGTTCGGGTTTACCCGGAACAACTGCGGTTCAGCGCTCATGCCTTCCTCCTAGATTGACTCGCCATCAATACAGCCACACATCCACCCCCGCCCCCGCATATAGCCCGCCCGCGTCCAGCGGAACCTGTACGATGCCGTCCGAGTTTACCAGCGTGTAGATGAGGTTCGACTTGCCGAACACTGGCGTCGCCGTCACGCCGTTTGCTGTCTGTGTCAGTGAAACCGCCACGTAGTCCTCGCGTCCCGCCTCCGATGGAATGTCCGCCGTCAGCGTAGCTGACACGGCGGCGGTGTAGGGGACTGCCGCGTCTCCCGACAGCGCGCGGATAGTCGGCGCGACTATCAGGTCGAACACCACCAGCGCGGACACCGGATTGCCCGGCAACCCGAACATCGGCTTGCCACCGGCGACTCCGATGACCGTCGGCTTGCCGGGCTTTATCGAGATGCCGTGAACCAGGACGCCCGGCTCTCCCAGCGCGTTGAAGACCGCCGCCGTCATGTCCCGAGTACTCAGTGAGCTTCCGGCGGAAAACACCAGCGCGTCCGCCGCTTCCAGCCCGGCGCGCGCCGCCATCAGCTGCGGCTCGTACTCGTCCGGCGCGATGCCAGCTATATGCGCCTCCGCGCCCAGCTCAGCGATACGCGCCGCTATCGTGTACGTGTTGATGTCGCGTATCATCCCGCGCCCCGGCGTCTCCGACGGCTCTACCAGCTCGTCCCCCGTCGAGACGACCGCGACGACGGGCTTGCGCCGGACCTCGACGCTCGTAATCCCCAGCGCCAGCAGACCGCCTATGTCCTGTGCCCGCAGTCGATGTCCCGCGCGAAGTATCGCATCCTCGCCGCGAACGTCCTCGCCCACCTGTATTACGTTCTCGCCCGGCGCGACAGGACGCAGAACCTCGATGGACGTATCGTCCGCCGGCTGAGTCCGCTCGATCATCACCACCGCGTCCGTGCCATGCGCCAGAATCCCGCCCGTGTACGCCACAGCCGCCTCGCCCACGCCGACCCGCGCGGCAGAATCCTGTCCCGTCGGAATGTCCGCCACCACCTCGAGCAGCGCCGGCATACCCTCGGACGCTCCGAACGTATCCCGCGCCCGTACCGAAAACCCGTCCATAGCGGACCGCGCGAACGCGGGCAGGTCTTCGGGCGAGCGGATGTCGCAGGCGGTAACCCGACCAAGCGCGTCCGTTGTGGCGATCGTCTCCAAACCGCCCACCGGCGCGACATGGGGCTGCAGGTCGTCGAGCGCCTGCTTCGGCGGACGGACGTTGAAGAACTCAGGCACGGCGCTGCCTTTCGCTAGTCGTCGGCGACTGTCCTCATCTCCACATGAACGGCGGATTCGGGAATTGGCTTCAACCGCATGGTCTCGTTGCCCGAATCAGACCGAGAAGTCATGGCTGTCCCTCTCGATTCTGGCGCAGTTCCCGGCTGATTTCAGCTAGGTGATTCGTCATTTCCCGCAAGCGTCCCACGACGTTGATCATGAACCAAATGCCTAGACCTACCATGAAGACTAAGAATCCGAAGTATGCCAGCAGGAACAGCGTGAATACTCCACCGCCTATTGCTTCCATTGCTTGTCTCCATTGCTGAATGCCGTTTATGCGCGTAGAACTGAAGGCGCACGGACGCACGTCAAAGTATCAAGCGAGCCGTACTACAGCCCCAGTATCCTCCCCTCGTCATCCACGTCGAGCTGGCGCGGCGAGCCGGGCAGGCCGGGCATCGTTACGATGTTCCCCGCTATCGGGTAGATGAAGCCCGCGCCGACGGACGCGCGGCAGTCGGACACCTGGAACGTGTACCCTGACGGCGCGCCCTTGAGCGCGGCGCGGTGGGATATCGACAGGTGAGTCTTCGCCATACACACCGGCATACTCGTTCCCCAGCCCTGCTCCTCGAATCGCGCTCGCGCTCTCCGTCCCGGCAGCGACCACAACACCAGGTTCGAGTTGTACACGCGACGCGCCAGAGCGCGGACCTTGTTCTGGATCGTCTCATCGATCTCGTAAGCGTAGTCTATCTCCGGGTGATCGTCCGCTTCGGTCGCCGCTATGACCGCGTGCGCCAGGTCCATGCCGCCCGCGCCGCCTTCGGCGAAGACCTTGCTCTCCACCGCCGCGAACGCGCCCGCCTCTTCGGCGCCTTGCTTGACGATTGCCGTCTCCTCCGGCGTGTCGGTGGGGAAGTGGTTGATCGCCACGACGACCGGCAGGTTGAACGAGCGGATCATGCCGATGAGATGCGTCAGGTTCGCCATGCCCTCGCGCACGGCGTCCGCGTTCGGCGTATCGAGCTGGCGAGGCCGTATCCCGCCGTGGTACTTGACCGCCCGCACCGACGCGACGATGACCGCCGCGTGCGGCTCCAAGCCGTTGAACCGCGCCTTTATGTGCATGAACTTCTCGAATCCCAGATCGGCGCCGAACCCGGCCTCGGACAGCACGTAGTCTGCGTATCCCAGCGCGAGCCTGTCGCCGACCACCGATGAGCAGCCGTGCGCTATGTTGCCGAAAGGCCCGGCGTGGACGATCACCGGCTGTCCCTCGGTCGTCTGCACGATGTTCGGCTGGATCGCGTACCGCAGCAGCGACATCATCGAGCCTACGGCGTCCACGTCGTCCGCCGTTACGGGCTTGTCGTCGGTCGTGTAGCCGACGACCACGCGGCTCAGCCGCGCGCGCAGGTCTGCCAGGTCCTTCGACAGCGCGAGTATCGCCATTATCTCCGAAGCCGTTACGATGTCGAAGCCGCTCTCTCGCACCGGGGCGTTGTTGGCGCCGCCGATGCCGGTCATTATCGCTCGGAGCGCCCTGTCCTCGACGTCCGTAACGCGCCGCCAGGTGATGCCCTCCGGCCTGAAGCCGCCGACCTGTCCGCGTTGAGCCGCATTGTCGGTCAGCGCCGCCAGGAGGTTGTGCGCCGAGCCGACGGCGTGCGCGTCGCCGGTGAAGTGGATGTTCACCTCGTCCTCCGGCTCTATCAGGCTCTTGCCGCCGCCGGTGCCCCCGCCCTTGATGCCGAAGATTGGCCCCAGCGAAGGCTCGCGCAGCGTCGCCACGACGTTCTTGCCCAGCCGACCCATCGCCTGCGTCAGCCCGACCGTCGTCGTCGTCTTGCCCTCGCCGGCGGGCGTCGGCGTGATGCCGGTAACCACCACCATCTTCCCGCGTCGCCCGTCGTTTCGAACCGCGTCCAGCGATATCTTCGCCTTGTGGTGTCCGTAGGGTATGATGTGCTCACGGCTCAGTCCAAGAGAGTCGGCGACTTCCATGATGGGGCGCATGAAGATACCTCCGTGTATCTGCCGCATATCTGTATTGAATTCCGTGTATTGAATTTGGATAGTGGCAAGATGTTGCCCAAAACGGCTCGTACGCTTGCCCTAACGCCGCCTGAATTGTAGCATACAACTCCAAACGCTAGGGTTCCCAAACCACGGGGTAGGAGGCGACGATGAAAGGCGTGATCTTCACCGGCGACCGGACCTTGGAGCTGCGCGACCTTCCGGAACCCGAACCCGGACATGGCGAGGTACTCCTGAAGATGATGGCGTCCGGCATGTGCGGCAGCGATCTGACTCGATACCGGATGCCCGCGTCCGACCTTGCGACGTTCCACGTCGCCGGACACGAGCCGTGCGGCGTAGTCGCCGAAGTAGGCCCTGGGGTAACCGAAGTCAGCGTCGGCGACCGTGTGATGATGCACCACTACACAGGCTGCAATACCTGCTCCATGTGTCGCATCGGCTACAACCAGATGTGTCTATCCGGCAGCGTCGTGTACGGCACGGGCGCCGACGGCGGCCACCAGGACTACCTGCTGTGTCCCGCCTACACGTGCGTGAAGATGCCGGACGCGCTGCCGTTCGACCAGGGCGCCGCCGTCGCGTGCGGAACCGGAACGGCGTTCCACGCCGTCAAGCGTCTTGCGCTGTCCGGCGTGGACACCGTGGCGGTGTTCGGACAGGGGCCGGTTGGCGCGAGCGCGACGCTATTCGCCAAGGCGATGGGCGCGCGCGTGATAGCGGTGGATGTAGTGCCCGAACGACTCGAGCTCGCTGACGAGCTTGGCGCCGATACCGTCATAGACGCATCCCGCGAAGATGCTGAGACCATCATACGCGGCATGACCGGCGGCGAGGGAGCCGACGCCACGCTCGACGCGACAGGTATCCCGCAGGTGCGGAACGACGCCCTCAACTCGGTTCGCAACTGGGGCAGAGTCTGCTTCGTAGGGGAGGGCAACCCGACCGAGTTCAACATAAGCGCGCAGATCATCCACAGGCAGCTCACCATCTACGGCTCCTGGACGTTCAGCCTCTCCGGACTCGACGAGGCCGCGCGCTTCGTCGTAGATCGCGACGTGCCGCTCGACAGGCTCATCACGCATCACTATTCGCTTGACCAAGCGGAAGAAGCGTATGAGTTGTTCGACACCGGCAGAACCGGCAAGCCCATAATCGTGTGGGATTAGCCGCTTGCCCCGTCGCTTGGAAAATGCCATGCACAGTCCCCAATCTTGCGGTACAATATACAAATCAAACCACAAAAAGGGAGGGAACACATGAAGGAACGCGGAGACACCATCATCGGAGATGGCTCGATCAAGTTCGGAATCGAATACAGGGACCTGCTTCACGACCAGGGCGTGTGCATCCATGTGCTCGGCGACGTGAGCGAGGACGACGAGCACGAGTTGCTGCGATTCGACTGCTTCGACCACGAGCCTCACTACCACTACGGCCCCCAGAAGCGCAACCAGCGTCTGATGCTCGACAAGACCACCGAGGGCGACTCCTTGGACTGGACCATCCAGCAGATCAGAGATCGGCTGCCTGATATGATCGAGCGCGCCGAGTACCCGGATCTGGCGCAGGCTGCCCGCGACCTCGATCTGGGCGCGGCGATGGACGACCTGGAATCCCAGGCCCGTTCGCTCGCGGCATCCGGGCGTCGCACGGTCATGCACGACCGGGGCGACGTGATACTGGAGGCCGGCCCCGTACGGTTCGGCGTCGAGTTCCGCACCCTGTCCAACGACCGCGGCGTGGCGATCCACGTGCTCGGCGACGTGGCGGGCGAGGAGCAGGAGTTGCTCACGTTCGACTGCTTCGAGCGCGCGCCGCACTACCACTACGGCCCGCGCGCCAAGAACCAGCGCCTGTACCTCGACATGACCACCGTGCCCGACCCGCTCGGCTGGGCTCTCGACCTGTTCAAGGGCGGCAAGCTCGGGCCCATGCTCGACAGGGCAGGCTACGGCGACCACGCCGCTCGCCTCAACCCGTCCCTTGTCCACACAGCCGTCGCCGAACTGGAGACGGTCTCGCGAGAGATGGAGACCGCCAACGCCCAATAGGTATTCAGAACCAAGGATAAGGATAGAGTAGCGCGGGCTTTCGGGAAATCGTAGCCCGCGCCTCGCTCACGTTTTGCTGAGGACTCAGGTAGCTTCTTCTCGTTGCGCTCTGCGCCTTAGCATCAAAATCCCGGCGCAGACATCGGCGCTAGCATTGTCCCTACTGGAACTGCCGCAGCTGCTTCTGCGTCAGAAGCACCGCCAAGGCTACCACTATTAGCAGCGCGCCAAGTATCGCCGCCATCCACTGGCCGCCAAACTCCTCTGCGATCAAGCCTGCGGGGCCGACGCCCAGCGGCATGAGACCGAAGTTCATCATGAACACGCTCATCACGCGCCCCCTGTACTCGTCGTCCACCACCTCCATGATGAGTCCCATGTTGATCGTGCGGCGACCCGAATCGCCCAGTCCAACCAGCAGCATGATTGCCGCGGCGATGTAGTAGAAGGGGAAAGCCGCTATCAGCAGCAGCGCGACCCCCGACGCGACCGCGCCCACAATCAGCAGCATGCCGCGTCGCCAGTTGCCAAGCGCCGCGATGGCAAGCGAGCCTACGAGCGATCCACCGCCCATGATCGCTACCAGCAGCCCCATCGAATCCGGCCCTAAGTGGTACACGTCCACCACGAACACGGGCAGCAGCATCCTGAACGGCGATGCCAGGAGAGTCGTGGCCAGCCCCATCACCAGCAGTACAAGCACCATCCTGTCGCCCCGGATGTACTTGAGCCCCGCGCCTATGTCCCGGACCATCCGCATCGGCGTTCGTCTGCGGGACATGTCGGTTGGCGCCTCCGGTCGCGTCACTTTCGTAGTCAGCGCCACAGCGACCACGCTCAGACCGGTGATGATGAAATAGACGTTCGCAGGTCCGGTGGCGGCGTACAGCACGCCGGCGACGGCCGGGACCAGTAGCGTCATCGCGCTCATGCCAGCCGCGTTCATCGCCATCGCGTTGCCGATTCGCGCCGGCCCCACTATCTGCGGGATGATGGCCTGGCGCGCCGGCATCATGAACGACCATATAGTCCCCTGGACCATCCCCGTGATCAGCAGGTGTTCCCAGCGAATCAAGTCCATCATGATCAGTACGCCCACGAAGCCGGCGAGGCCCGCCACTATGAGTTGCCCGATCTGAATGAGCCGTTTGCGGTCCACCATGTCGGCGATCGCGCCGCCGAACAGCGCGAAGACCAACATCGGAATTGCTGAGGAAGCGGTTACGAGACCCAGAAGCGCCGGCGACTTCGTCAGATCGTACACCAGGTAGCCGCGCGCCAGCATCTGCATCTGCATTCCGCCCATCATGGACATCATGCCGAGCCACAGGTAGAAGTAGTCGCGGTTCTTTAGCGATGAGAACGTCTGCCGCCAGCCGCGTTCGGGCTGAGTCTCGCTGCGGGGTGGCAGCGTGGCTTGTCCGCGTTGGCCGGTCCCTGTGGCGGCTGGCGAGCGGATCGAATCTCCGGTTGACGCGATTTGGCTCGCGCCATTCGCGCGCGAGTCGGGCGGGGGAGCGGGCGTTGCGCCGTCCGCAGCGCCCGCGGGTAAAGCGTCGTCGCTATCGGACGACGTGGTTGAAGAAGTTTTCATGAAACAAAGTTTACAGGAACCCGCCGAATCAGTTCAAGAGGACGCGATGGGCCCGGACTGCGAGCCGCGCTCAGCCGCAAAGCGGAAGGCGCTCGCAGGTGTTCGATCCGGGCCCGTCTCAGTTTCGTTGGTGTGGGCCGTTGATGTAGCCTCGCTCACATGGTAGCACACCGCGCTGCGTCGCGCCCATCCCCTCGATGCGCCTCTCCGTGCTACCATATACCAACTTCACTTGGGGGCGGGCGCGCCGGACAAATGCCGGTCAAGCGCTTGGCTTGCAAACTTTACGCGAGGGCGGGCGCATGGCTAACACTTTCGGACACTCTTTCAGAATCACGACATGGGGCGAGTCGCACGGGCAGGCCGTCGGAGTAACGGTGGATGGGTGTCCGCCGCGCTTCGCCATCGAAGAAGCCGACATCCAGCGCGAACTGGACCGCCGGCGTCCCGGTCAGAGCGTAATCTCCACCCAGCGGCGCGAGGGCGACCAGGCGGAGATCGTCTCCGGCGTCTTCGACGGCCTGACTCTCGGAACTCCAATCCAGATCATCGTCTGGAACCGCGACGCGCGCAGCCGCGACTACGAGGAGATGCGGCTGAAGTACCGCCCGTCCCACGCCGACTACACGTACCAGGCCAAGTACGGCATACGCAACTGGATGGGTGGCGGACGCGCCAGCGCGCGCGAGACGATTGGCAGAGTCGCGGGCGGCGCGATCGCGCGCAAGTACCTCGCCGAAGAGTACGGAGTAGAGATAGTAGCCTACGTCAAGCGCGTGTGGAGCCTGGAGGCGGACGTTGACGCGGACCGAGTAACCCGCGAGGATGTCGAGGCGAATATAGCCCGCTGCCCCGACGAGGACATGGCCGCCCGCATGGTCGAGCGCATCCAGCAGGCGCGCAAGGACGGCGACTCGCTAGGCGGCGTCGTCGAGTGCGTCGCGCGCAACGTGCCGCCGGGCCTCGGCGAGCCGGTCTTCGACAAGCTGGAGGCCGACCTCGCGCGCTCGGTTCTGTCCATGCCCGCCTGCAAGGGCTTCGAGGTCGGCTCAGGTTTCGCCGGCACGTATCTGACAGGCTCACAGCACAACGACCCGTTCTACAACGACGCCGGCCGGATTCGCACCCGCACCAACAACTCCGGCGGCATACAGGGCGGCATATCCAACGGTGAGAACATCGTCATCCGCGCCGGCTTCAAGCCGACGGCAACGATCATGCGCGAGCAGCAGACAGTGGATGTGTACGGCAACGAAACGACGCTGATGGGCCGCGGTCGGCACGACCCGTGCGTACTGCCCCGCGCCGTGCCGATAGTAGAGTCAATGATGGCCCTCGTCCTGGCCGACCACGCCCTCCGCCAGCGCGCCCAGACTGGGAGCGTGGGGTAGGGCGGGCCGATTGCGCCCTCCGCGCTGTGCGGCTACAGCCCGGGCGATTCGCGCCAGCGATCTGACCTTACCGGTCTGATCTCTGCTGGTCCTGCAGGCGTTTGAAACGCCTCGACGGGCGAGGGCGATGGTTCATGCGTTCGGACGAAGCGCCGGCCTGCTGATCCTCAGGGCGTTTGAAGAGTCTCCACTCTCTCGCCGATCGGATATCCAGCCATAGTCCGATGGCCCCACCTACTATGGGTGTAATGAGGATGGTCCAAAAAGCGCCGTCCCAGTCCAGAAACCAACCCAGAAACCACTCGACAAGCTCAACGCCGAGCGCCAGTCCAAGGAACACGCCGACCATCGTCCAGCAGAGTCGTGTCATCATCCACTCGCCTCTGCTGGGCGGCCTGCGCATTGGAAATGCCTCCTATGGTTCTGTAATGATTCGCTACTTACACCACCGGCGAAGTGCCGCCGTCTATGTTGACCGCGATCCCGGTCAGGTAGCTGGCGCGGTCGGACGCGAGGAACGCTATCACGTCGCCCGCCTCCTCGCCCTCGCCGACGCGGCCCAGCGGCACGCGATCACCCATGCCGTCGTAGAACTCGTCGAGCGTCAGGTCGGGGTCGCTCTCTTGCATCGCGCGGAACCGCGTCTCGTGCTGGCCGCTCTTGATTAGACCGATGCAGACGGTGTTCACCAGTATGTTGTCCGCCGCGAACTCCTTGGACATCGCCTTGGTCAGCGCCACGCCCGCAGCGCGGCTGACCGACGTCGGCACGGATGCCGCGCCCGGAGCCTTCGCCCCCAGGTTCGTAACATTGATGATGCGTCCGCCGCCCTGCTGGCGCATCAGAGGCACGCATATCCGAGACGCGCGGATCGCGCCGTACAGCTTCAGGTCCAGGTCGTGCTGCCACGCCTCGTCCGTCACGCCCAGGAACGGTCCGCCCGCCGACGTGCCGGCGTTGTTGACCAGAATATCTACGCGCCCGAACTCTTCCATCGTGCGGTCTATCAGCGCCTGCACCTGGTCGGGGTCCATCACGTCCGTGGGCAGCGCCAACACGCCGTGCTGCGACACCGCCCGAATCTCGGCCGCCGCGTCTTCCAGCACGTCCGGCCGCCGCGCCGCTATCACAACGTCCGCGCCCTCAGCGGCCATGCTCGCGGCTGCGGCCTTGCCTATGCCCTCGCTTCCACCCGTTACTATCGCCACTTTTCCGTGTAGTCCAAGGTCCATTCATAGTCTCCTGATTAGTGTGTTTGTCGTTTCAGTCCGTTTGATCCGTTTCTTGTTGATACGCCTCGTCGAGCAGATCGGTCACGTACTTCACGTCCGCGTTCATGCCGCGCTCGGCCATGCCGTACTGAAGCTGGAGCAGGCACCCGGGATTCGCCGTCGCCAGCACATCCGCGCCCGTCGTCTCGAAGTCGTCCATCTTGGACGACAGGACGCGGAGCGAGAAATCGCGTTCGGTAATCGTGTACGTGCCGCCCGCGCCGCAGCAGCGGCCCGCGCCGGGAAGCTCGACGAACTCCACGCCCGGAATCGCGTTCAGGATTTGGCGCGGCGCTGACGTGATACGTTGCGCGTTCCCCAGGTGGCACGAGTCCTGGTACGTAACCCGGCAGTCTAGTGTCGCTCGCGGCGGGGTGAAGGGCAGGTCCACCAGGAACTCGTGGACGTCCTTGACGGTCTCGACGAACCTCCGCGCCTGCTCCGCATATGCCGGATCGCCGCGCAGCAGGTGATCGTACTCCTTCATGCGCGAGCCGCAGCCGGCGGATGCTACGACTACCGCTTCTACGCCCGCGTCGGCGAAGGCGTCTATGTTGCGCCTCGCCATGTCGCGCGTCGTCTCCAAGTCGCCGACGTGCGAGTGGATCGCGCCGCAGCAAGTCTGCGCCTTCGGAACCACGACCTCGCAGCCGTTTCGATTCAGAACACGAACCACCGCATTCATCTCCGGCCCGCTGAACAGCGGCATGACGCAACCCGAAAGCAGCGCCACCCGCGCGCGAACTTCGCCCTCAGGCGCCAGCGTCTGGCCCTTGGCGCGGAAGAAGCTGTCAGACACCGGGGGCATAGACAACTCCATCTCCGCCAGCGAGCGAGACGCGAGCCTGAGCGCGCGCGACTTGCGGACGAGCCACTGCGCGCCCGATCGCTGGTACAGCCGCGCGAGCGCCAGGGTGAACTCCAGACGCCGCTGGTTCGGGATGATGTGATTCAGCGCGATGCCGGACGCGACGCGCGCCGCCCATCCGGGCTTGCGCGTTCGCTCGACCTGCGCCATGGTCGCCTCGATGAGGCTGCCATACGGCACGCCCGAAGGACACGCCACTTCGCACGCCCGGCACTGGATGCACAGGTCCCAGTGCCGGACCACCGATTCGGTCATGCCGATGCGTTCTTCGTTCACCGCCTTCATCAGCGCGATGCGTCCGCGCGGCGACTCGGTTTCCAGCCCCGTCTCCAGATACGTCGGACACGCCTGGAGGCAGAAGCCGCAGTGGACGCACTTATACAGATCCGCTTCGTCGGGCGCGTCTGATCCCGAAAACAGCAGCGCTGGGTCTATCTTCGGCTTTGTGTCAACCATCATATTCATCCTGATACGAAGTCTGCCCGCCCGCACCGTTCATTCCCGCGAAGGCGAGAATCCAGAGCGCCACGTCCTCACAATCCATCATCACATTCGTCCTACAAGTCTGCCCGGATTCATGATGTTGTTCGGGTCGTACTGCGCCTTCAGCCGCCGCATCACGCCGATGCCGGACGGCTCCGCGCCCCACACGTCTATCTCGCGCTTCAACGCCGTCGGGCAGCTCTGGACGATGACGTCGCCTCCAAGCTGACTCACTCCCTCGCGCATGGTTTGGACTATCCCAGCGAGACCGTCCGCCCCATCGTCGGCATCGTCGCCGTCGCGCTGTCGCCAGAACGATTCTACCGCGCCGAATCCGGGTTGTGAAAGTATGTCGGCTTCATACCGCCCATCTGTCGCGCGGGCAGCGTTCTCTATCATCAGGTGGACTTCACCGACTTTGCTTGGAAGGGTCGAGACGCGCAGGTTCAGTGCGACGCCCGAATCCCGACCCCATCCGTAGTCCGACAGCGCCCGCCATACTCGGTCCACACCGGCGCCCGTCGCTTGCTCTACGGCTGTCGCGCCGTTGCGCTTGCACGCTCCACTCACCTCGTCCACCTGCCTGTCCAGCGTGCGCGGACGCCCGCCCAGACGGAAAGAGACGTAGGTTCCGCCCCGGTCGTCCACGCCTACGCCGTTCGCTACGCTGGCGTCGAACGCGCTGATCGCCAGTGGAGTAACGTGCGAGTTGAACACCTCTAACGAGCAAGCCATGGCGTCTTCCACAGTGTCGAATCGCGCTGCGATAGAGGTTTCGTACATCGGTATGGGGGTTAGCTTGAAGCTCGCCTCCAAGATGACGCCGAGTCCGCCAAGTCCGCCAATGTGGAGCCGCGACATGTCGTAGCCGCTGACGTTCTTGACGACCTGTCCGCCGCTCTTGGTAATCGCGCCGTCCGGCTGTATCACCTTCATTCCGATCACGGTATCGCGCAGGTGCCCGAACTGCCACTTGGTATGTCCGCTCAGACCGGCTGCGAGCGTTCCGCCGACCGTCGCGCCGCCGGGAAGCGGCGCGTCTATGGCAAGCAGCTGGCCCGCCTGCGCGAGAGTCTCCGATACCGAGCGCATGGTCGCGCCGGCCTGGAACGTGGCCGTCATATCCGCCGCGTTGTGGGACACGACGCGGTTCAAGCCCGTCGTGTCTATGACGATGCCGCGTCGCGCCGGGATGTTGCCGAGCGCCATGCGCGTCCCGCCGCCCCAGGGGAAGATCGCCGAGCTGTCCTCGTTAGCCGACGCGACCGCGTCGCGCAGCTCATCTTCGTTTGAGGGCTTTACTGTAGAGTAGGGAAGCACGCCGTCGATTTCGCGGCTGGATCGCCCATCGCGCCCGCCCGTCGCGTCAATCGTCTGCGTGGTCTCGGACGACATATCGGACGTCAGACCCAAGCGCCCGGGCCGATGCGTTGTATCGCGGCGGCTTGCGCCACGTCGGCGCACGATGAGCCGGTCGGGAATATCTTGCCCGGATTGAACAGGCTGTTGGTGGCGAACGACGGTCGCAGCCGCGCCATCGCCTCCATGTCCGCGTCCGTGAACATGAGCGGCATGTGCTCCTGCTTCTCCAGTCCGATGCCGTGCTCGCCCGACAGTACGCCGCCGACCTCTACGCACATCTCCAGAATCTCGCCGCCTATCGCCAGCGCCGCCTCGGTGTCGCCGGGCTTGCGCTCGTCGAACAGCACCGACGGGTGCAGATTGCCGTCCCCGGCGTGCAGAAGGTTTGCGATCGGGTAGCCCGTCCGCTCCGATATCCCCTTGATCCTCGACAGCACCTCGACGAGCCGCGTGCGCGGCACCGTGCCGTCCACCAGCAGATAATTGGGCGCCAGTCGTCCCAGCGCTCCGAGCACGCCCTTGCGTCCCGACCACAGCTTGTCGCGCGCCGCCTGGTCCGTCGCCGTGCGAATCTCTATCGGATCGTACAGGTTGCACACCTCCTCGACCGCCGCCACCTCCTCCTCTACCGCCTCCGCCAGCCCGTCCACCTCGACGAGCAGAACCGCGCCCGCGCCCTCCGGATAGCCCGCGTGAACAGCCGCCTCCGCCGCGCTGATACACAGGTCGTCCATCATCTCCAGCGCCGCAGGCACTATGCCCGCGCCGATGATGCCCGACACCGCCGCGCTGGCGTCGTCCAGCTCCTTGAATATGGCGAGCAGCGTCTTGACGGCCTCCGGCTGGCGCAGCAGCCGCACCGCCACTTTGGTAACGATGGCAAGCGTCCCTTCCGAGCCGATCAGGATGCCGCGCACGTCGAAACCCGGGGATTCGCGGTGTCGTCCCCCGACCCACTCGACAGAGCCGTCGGCATAGACGACCTCCATGCCCAGCACGTGATTAGTGGTAACCCCGTATGCCAGGCAGTGCGGCCCGCCGGAGTTCTCAGCGACGTTGCCGCCGATGGTGCAGGCGCGCTGGCTGGAAGGGTCGGGCGCGTAGTACAGTCCATATTGGGACACGTGAGCCGTGAGATCGAGATTGACCACGCCCGGCTCCACGATGGCGACACGGTTTTCCGTATCCACTTCCAGGATGCGGGTCATCCGCGTCAGCGGCATCATGATGCCGCCCTGCGACGCCACCGCTCCGCCGCTCAGCCCCGTCCCCGCGCCGCGCGCGACGATCGGGACGCCGTGTTTTGCAGCCACCTTCACGCAACCGGCCACCTCGTCCGCCCCGTCAGGCAGCGCCACGACCGTCGGCATCCCGCGGTCAACCGAGCCGTCGTATTCGAACACGACCAGATCCTCAGGCTTGTGGATGACGTACTCATCGCCAACAACCGCCCGAAGCTCAGCCGCAATCGCGCCCATATCAGGATCCATGCCAAAGCCTCCCGCCTAATGGTAGCCGACGGGATGGGCGGTGGCAACAGACGGATCGGTTGGCAGGCGAGTTCCCACCACCTACCCCAGAAACTCCCGCATCATTACATCCGCGTCCGTCGTTGGCAGCTGGCAGGCGTAGTTGCGGCATATGTAGGCGGTCGGCTCGCCGTCGAGGGCTGTTCTGCCCGCGAAGACGGGCCATTCTCCGGTCGGGGACGCCTGTCCGGCAGGGTCGCGCATGGAAACTGCGACGGCGTTCGGCTGATACGCCGACGCTAGCCGCCGCAACATGGGAGTCGCCGCCCGCGCGCTGTCCGCGACTATCACAGCCTCCTTCGATTCGGACAGGTAGCCGTCGAGCGCGCACAGCCAGTGGCCCGCGCCGGTGGGGAACTGCTCCATGATGCCGCGCACGCCGCGAAGCGCCTGCGCCGCTATCGCGCGATACTCGTCGTTTCCTGTTATGATCGCCAGCCGCGCGAGTACGTCCGCCATCATCGAGTGGCCGGACGGCAGCGCGTTGTCGGTAACGTCGCGCGGCCTCACTACCAGGCTCTCCTGGTCGCCGCCCGTGTCGTAGAACAGATCTCGGTCAGCGTCCCAGAACAGCGTAATTGCCTGTTGCGCGAGCTCGTTCGCCTCCGTCAGCCAGCGACCGCCGCCCCCCGCGCCATGCAGCGCGAGCAGTCCGTCTATGAGAGTCGCGTGATCGTCCAGAAAGCCGCGCGCGCCGTTGTCGGAGTCGCTATCGGTGCGTCGGAGCCGTCCGTCTTCCACCATGCGGTCGAGTAGGAACGCCGCGTTGCGCCGCGCCGCTTCCAGGTAGTCGTCCCGCGCGAACGCGGCGGACGCCTCGGCGACAGCCGCCAGCATCAGACCGTTCCAGGCGGTGATTATCTTGGTGTCCGTCATCGGCGGCACGCGCTCCGAGCGCGCCGCGAGCAGCCGCGCGTCGGCTGACCGGATCAGCGCGGACAGCGCCTCCTCCGTCATCCCGCGCCGCGCCGCGACCTCCGACGGCGGAGCGGGGACGTTGAGTATGGACATCCCCTCGAAGTTGCCCACGCCCGTTACGCCGTAGTAGTCGCACACGACCGCCGCGTCCTCGGCGCCGAGCAACTCCCGTATCTCCTCCGGCCTCCACACGAAGAACTTGCCCTCCACCCCCTCGCTGTCGGCGTCCTGCGCCGAGTAGAATCCGTCCTCGCCCCCCTTTGCGGATGACGTCATCTCTCGAAGGACGTAGTCCACGATTCCCTCGGCGACGCGACGGTACTCCTCGTTTCCGCCTATCTGGTAGGCGTGGGTGTACAGCCGCGCTAGGAGGGCGTTGTCGTACAGCATCTTCTCGAAGTGCGGAACGAGCCAGAAGGCGTCGGTAGAGTAGCGGTGGAATCCGCCGCCGATCTGGTCGTGGATGCCGCCCGCGGCCATGCGGTCCAATGTGAACTCCACCATCTCCAGCGCGGCGGGCCGGCCCGAGCGCGCGTGGTAGCGCAGCATGAACTCAAGTGTCGTCGGCTGCGGGAACTTTGGCTGTATGCCGAACCCGCCGGACCGCCCGTCGAACTGCCGAGCCGCCATCTCGAATGCGGTGTGCAGGATGGCGTCCGTCAGCGGCTCGCGTCCGATGTCCGCCGTGTACGCCTGGCGCAGCCGCTCGACTAGCTGCTGGCCGCTCGCGTCCACGTCAGAGCGGCGGTTCCGGTACGCGTCCGAGATCGCCTCGAGCACGCGGTCGAACGCCGGCAGGCCGCCGCGGTCTTCCGGCGGGAAGTACGTGCCGCCGAAGAACGGCTTGCCGTCGCTGGTCAGGAAGACCGTCATCGGCCAGCCGCCCTGCCCGGTCATCGCCTGCACCGCCGTCATATAGACCGAGTCCACGTCCGGCCTCTCCTCGCGATCAACCTTTATATTAATGAAGGAGGCATTCATCATCCCGGCGATGCGCTCGTTCTCGAACGACTCCCTCTCCATCACGTGGCACCAGTGGCACGACGAGTAGCCGACGCTCAGCAGGATTGGCGCGTCTCGCTCCCGCGCCGCTTCGAACGCCTCGTCGCCCCATGGGTACCAGTCCACCGGGTTCTCGGCGTGCTGGAGCAGGTATGGGCTGGTCTCATTCGCCAATCGGTTCGGCATGATAGCTCCGTTACAGTCCGGTTATTTCGAGCGTCGAGACCTCGCCACTTTCCAGGTCCGCCACCCTGATGGCGTGGTTGTTGGTGTCGGCTATGTACAGCTTGCCGTCGAACGCGCTCACGCCGGCGGGCTCGAAGAACGTCGCGTCGTCCCACGCGCCGTCGTCCGCGCCGACCTCGCCTGATCCGAACACCGAGCGGCATACGCCGGAGGCGGGGTCCAGCCGCTTGATCTTGTTGTTGTACGTGTCGGCGACCCACAGCGCGCCTTCGTATAGGTCCAGGCCGATGGGGTGCTGGAGGCGCGCGTCCTTGCCCACGCCATCCACGTCTCCGAACATGAACAGGTCCAGCCCGACTATCGAGTTCACTCGTCCCGAAGGAGCTATGGACGCCGAGCGTATTGAGCTAGTCTCGCTGTCGGCGAAGTAGAGCGTCTCGCCGTCGCTCACGACACCGCTTGGCTGCGCGAGCTCCGCCTGCGCCAGCGGGCCGTCCTTGATGCGCTCGTGCCCGCTTCCGGCGTGCACGGACGTGTGGCGCGTGTTCACGTCCAGCTTCCATATCTGGTGGAAGCCTGCCATCGCGATGTACAGATAGTTGTCGAACTTCGCCACGTCCCATGGCGAGTTGAGGGCGACGAACCTGCCGTCGCCGCCGGCGTGGAAGCCGCGCGACTGCAGCCCGGTTCCGGCGAGCGTGCGCGTTTCGAGCGTCTCGAGGTCTATCGCGCGGATGGCGTGGTTCCTGGTGTCGGCTACGTACAGGATGGGCCAGTCGAGCGCGCAGCCCTGAGGGTCGTTGAACCTCGCCTCGGTCGGGCCGCCGTCCTTCAGCCCGCTCTCGCCGCTGCCCCCTTCGCCGCCGATGACGGCGCGGACTTCTCCGTCCGTATCCGTCCACACGATGCGGTTGTGGTTCGAGTCCGAGATGAACAGCCCGCGCTCTGTCGCCACCGCCTTGCCCGGGAAGGATAGGGGACGGGCGAGCCGTTCCTTTTCGATCTCGAGCGCGAAGTCGAGAGGGCGGCGGTCCAGCTCGCCTGCTCGGTCGTACTCCTCGACCATGTTGGCGAGCACGTTGTCCAGCGCCTCGATGGGGAACTCGCCTTCGTGCTTGCCGACGAGCCGTCCGTCCGGCCCGATGAACATGAGCGTCGGCCACGCGCGGACGGCGTACTGCTGCCAGACCGTGAACTCGGCGTCATTGACGACCGGATGCTCGATCTCGTAGCGCATCACCGCGCGTCGCACGTTGTCCGTCGCCTTCTCGGCGTTGAACTTTGCCGAGTGGACGCCGATGACGGCCAGCTCGTTCGCGTACTTCTCTTCCAGTTTCCGCAACTGCGGAAATATGTTCATGCAGTTGATTCAGCAGTACGTCCAGAAATCCAGGATGACGATCTTGCCGTTGAAGTCTGCCAGCTTGAGCGGCTTGTCGCTGTTGAGCCAGTCGAGACCTTCCGGGAAGTCTGGCGCGTTCACCGCGCCTCTGAATCTTCTTGCCATTGCTCTACCCCTGTACGCTAAGTTACCGGCCATTCCTCCATATTGTACGCCATAGTCCAAAACATGTGCTCATACTGCGCGCTTGTCAGGTACGCCGCCCTCATCGCCTCGCGCTCGGCGGGTCCGGCGGACTCCGCCAGGTCGTCCAGGAGCTCGCTCCAGCCGCGCACGCTCGCCTCCAGAAGTCCGGTGGCGTAACTCTCCCGCCAGATTCTGAACGCCGGATGTCCGCCGGCGGGTTCGTCGAGTATCATGCCCACCTCGTGATAGATGCGAGGGCAGGGGAGTATCGCGGCGACGCCGCGTCCGATGCCGCCGATTCGCATGGAGGTCTCCATGTGGTTCTGATAGGCGAGGTTGGTAGGGGAGGGGAGGGCGGCCTCCGCCTCGTCTTCGCTGACGCCGAGCGCCGCGAACAGCGCGCCATGCAGCGGACGCTCGACGGGCGTCGAAACGCGCAGCAGCAGACGCCGCGCCGTCTCCGTATCCGGAGCCGCCGACAGCGCGGCCGCGGCGGCGCGTCCGAAGCCGGCGAGGTAGTTGTAGTCCTGGAGGATGTAGTACCGGAAGTTCTCCACGGGCAGCGTCCCCGCTTCGAGCGCCTTCAGGAACTGGTGCTCCTTGATGGCGTCCCATACCGGCTGCGCCGCCTCCCAACATCGTTCGCTGAACGAAGCCAATGTCACGTCTCCTGTGCGCCCTGCGTTGGTCGCTGAATGCAGTCCCTATTGTGTCAGGAAATCCAGCCTCAGTACAGCCCACAGGAGCTTGATGTCCCGGAATGCTGGGCGCTGTTCGCCAGATTGCTGGACGCCATTCCATCCCGTCCCAACGCTCATCCCCGTAAATTGGTGGGTCCGGCCGCCGCGCCGCCGCTAGCCTCGATTCCCGGAACTGCCCAGTTGCTGGGATAGGTTCACGACGTTGGGCCGGGCGACCTCACTCTACATATGTCAATATCATACATGGAAACATATTTAGATAGCTGGAATGCCGGTCATGCTCCGCGCGCAAAGAGCGCGTATCGCAATGATTGGATATGGCGCAGGCGGGAGGAGAGCGTCCCTGGCAGGATTCGAACCCGCGACCCGCTGCTTAGAAGGCAGCCGCTCTATCCAGCTGAGCTACAGGGACACGTAGCGACACATCAAAAGTGTACCAACGCCCAGAACGGCGGTCAAGGATAGAGGCGCCAAAGGGGCTCCAAAGGGGTCGCCCCGATCTGGTAGGTGAGCCCCGGGATCCCATTCCCGCAAAAGAGCGCCTACGGGGCTGGCGCCGCTTCCGCGCGATGCGTGGTCCCTATCCAGACGACCGATAGGGGAGTGTCTCGCAGCGCGCGGACGGTGGCGATCTCGACGCCCACCATGTCCGCTCGCACCGTCAGCCGGCGCTGGACTAGCCTGCCCACCGGCCGTCCCAACGCGCTGGCGACCGCGAATCCCACCAGCGCGCCGCGTATCTTGGGCCACAGCCCGCGTCCGCGTCCCGCCAGATACGCCGCGATGCCGCCGAGGGCGAGGCTTGCGGCGAAGTTCGTGCCGCAGTAGGGCGAGATAGCGAGTTCGGCGTAGCCGTCGTTCAGCAGGGCGAGCGCGTCCGACGCCGCGCCGGATACCGCTTCAGGTTGGCCCTTCGTCCATATCAAGAACCCGGAGGGTAGGGAATATCCCCCTATGGGCGGCGTTGCGCCGCGCTCCAGGAGCAGCGCCACCGTGGCGTGCTCGAGGGCGTGGTTTCTTCTGACCCGTTCGATTGCGGTTATCCGACGAGCCTGCATGAGCGCCTCCAAGTCGCCAACGCCTTTTCGGTTGCCGACTGCGCCAAACCTAGCACACCACAGGCGAGGCGGGCTACCCGGCCCGGCGCGCGCCTCGAGATTTCAGTGGCGTTCATCGATAGCGACACGCAAAAACAGCGTTGCGCGATGAAGCATGGGCGGAATCCGATCTCATTTTGGATTTCCAATGTTTTCATGTCTGCTAAATTGTCGTGAAAAGTCTTGAAAAAGTGTTGACAAGCGAGCGGATGCGGTTTAGGATGTATCCAACATCAGACACGGGGAGGATTCAAGTGACCCGCAAGACGAAGAAGATGATCGCCGTCGAAGAGAAGTTTCACCAGCCGCTGGAGAAGATCCTGCCCGAGATGGTTACCGATCAGGGTCTGTCCTCCACCGCCGACCAGCTTGGAGTCAGCAAGGCCACGCTCGGCTACTGGCTGCTGAAGCTGGGAATCAACGTCCGCCGCGTCGCCCTCGCGCCCGGCGAGACGATCGAGATCAGGAAAGCGCTCCCCAACGGGGAGACGATGGAAGTGAAGAGGGTCAGCCCGGTCTAGGTTTTCCCCCAACCGCTCAGACCGGGATCAGACCCCAAAGTCGAAGCCGCTGGAACCGACGATCCAGCGGCTTTTTGCGTTGAGCGCCCTTGCGGTGGGACGCGGGCGCTGGGGTCTCTCCGTTGCGTTCAGCGCAAAGCCGAGGATACGCGAGAGACTCTTGATTCATTCCGTTGCGCCTTCGCGCCGAATGTTGGATCAATCAAGGAGGGAGGCGCCCCGCGGGGCCGCGGACGCTACCACCGGCGCTCCCCAATCGCCGCCCGCGCCTCCTTCTCCCGCTCTCGCTCGATCATCGCGCGGCGCTTGTCGTAGCGCTTCTTGCCGCGCGCCACGCCCAGCTCCACCTTGGCGACGTGATTGCGGATGTACAGGCGCAGCGGAATGAGCGTCAGCCCGCGCTGCTCGACCTGGCGGCTCATATCTTCGATCTGCGAGCGGTGCAGCAGCAGCTTGCGGGGCCGCTTCGGGTCGTGGTTGTTGCGCGCGGCGGGGCTGTACTCGTCTATGTGGAGATTGTGCAGCCACATCTCGCCGTCGCGCGGCCGGGCGTATGAGTCGCTCAGCGTAACGCGACGGCCCCGTATGGATTTGATCTCGGTGCCGGTCAGCGCGATGCCGGCCTCCACGCTGTCGAGGATGTCGTAGTCGTATCGGGCGCGTCGGTTGACCGTGATGGTAGGGGAGCGTCGCCCTCCGTCGCCGGACGCCCTCGACGCCCCGGATCCCCTTGACCTTCTCTTCTTCGCCACCTTACGCGCCTCCCGCGACGAGGCCCTCCAGGACCTCGACGGCCTTCTCGTACTGGCTGGTCTCCGCTCGCTGCCTGTCTCTGGACGTAACCTCGTGGTCCGGCTCGATGCCGTTGCCCTCGATGAGGTTGCCGTTGGGCGTGTACCACTTGCCGAAGGTGATCATCAGCCCGCCGCCGTTGCCGAGGCGGTACAGCCTGTTGACGCTGCCCTTGCCGAACGTGGTGTCTCCGACAATCTGGGCGCGCCCGTGGTCCTGAAGCGCGCCGACTACGATCTCGGACGCGCTCGCGCTGCCGCCGTTGGCGAGTATCACCATCGGGATGTCCGCGAACTGCCCGCCGCCGCGCGAGTTGTGGTCTGCGCGGTTGCCGCCGCCGTCCACCTCGTACAGGATGAGGCTGCCGTCTTCGAGGAATAGGCTCACGACTTCGACGACGCTCGACAGCAGCCCGCCGGGGTTGTCCCGAACGTCGAGGATGAGCCCTTCCGCTCCGCTAGCCCGCTGCTCCCTGATCGCGTCCGCCAGCTCCTGCGCCGTGTCGGCGTAGAACGAGCTCAGCCGTATGTGCGCGAACCTGTCGCCGGGACGGCTGCGAGTCAGCACGCTCTCCAGCGCGATGCGGTCGCGGCGCACCACGACCTCTTCTTCTTCGACGTGGCCGATGTGCCTTATCAGCAGCGTTACTTCAGAGCCGCGCGGCCCGCGTATCTTGTTGACCGCTTCCAGGATGCTCAGTCCGACGATGCTCTCGCCGTCCACGGCCAGGATCAGGTCGCCGCTCCGCAGTCCCGCGGCCTCGGCGGGGCTGCCCGCGATGGGCGCAACTATGTACAGCTTGCCGTCCGCGTTCATCTGCACGTTGGCGCCGATGCCTTCGAAGGAGCCGTACAGGTCCTGGTTCTCTATCTGGAACGCTTCGGGCGGTACGTAGTTGGTGTGCTGATCTCCCAGCGCGGAGATGATGCCGCGTATCGCGCCCTCGTCGAACTCCTCCGGCTCCAGGCTGCCGCGGTCCACGTGCAGCTCGCTGATCAGCTTCCACACCTCCCAGGCGGTGCCCAAGTCCTCCGGCACGGGGTCCGGTATGTCTATGGGCGTGGCTGGGATGGCGGTTGGAAGCGCCATCGGATCGGGCGGTACGTCAGGCTTGTCGGCCTGCGGCGCCTCGGAAGCGTTCGCCCCAGTGGATCCAGTGGCGCCAGGCGCCGTCTGCGTCTGCTCCGCGGCTTGGCCGGCGGGCTGACCGGCAGTTTGGTCTGCCGGCTGCGCCGGAGCCGCGGTCTCAGCTGTCGTCGCCGCCTGCGCGGCGTCGGTCGAAGGCTCAGGCTCTTCACCGCACGCAGCGACCGCCAAGATTATGGCGGCCAACAGCCAGATCAGGGCAGGGGAGAGCGCGCTGAGTTTCTTGTTAGGAGAGGGTCTGGTAGTTGACATAATGGTATTGTAGCGCCTGTGGCATCGGGCTGCGCCCGTCCAGTTCTTCGGTATCTACCACCTTACATTAATAGGTACGGCTGCGGCGACTGGTTGGACTGCCGATACCGTTTCTGACAAGCTCTCCGCGCTGAAAATCTCGCCACGAGTCCGTGAATAAGACCCATGAAATCGTCGTCTGAGCCTGAGTTTCGCGGATTTCGCTACCGCCTGAAAAGCGATTGAGATTAGCTTGACTGAATTGGCTGAAATCGCTATTGTAAGTATGGAATTGTCAATTCATCCCGGTCTGAAAATCATTGCAGATTTCGCAGTCTGGTTTCTGAAAAGCATGAAATATTAATTCAGAGCTATTCGAAACGATTTTCAGAACCGGCGATTTGGTCATGGCTTTCCGCGCCTACGGTGAACCGTCGGCCGGGAGGTTTCAGCGGCGAATTCGTCAACGAAAGGGGCTCGCGCAGTGGCAAAACGCACCAGGCTGACCAGGCCGTATCCGATCCACACCCTCGAAGATGCGCTTCCGATAGCCGAGACGATCCAGAACGTGAACGGCGGACGTCCCGTGACCACGGACCTGCTCGCCAAGTCGCTCGGCACCACGGTCAAGAGCAGCGCGTTCGTCCAGAGGCTCAAGTCGTCGGCAGGCTATGGGCTGACCGTTGGCTCGCACACGTCTGAGAGCATTGGGGTAACGGCGCTGGGCGAGTCGCTCACCGCGCCACGCGACGAGGCCGAGCGCGCAAGCGCGCTCCGGGACGCCGCGCTGGCGCCGGAGGTGTTCGGGAGCTTCTTCGAGATGTACGCCGGCAAGCGCTTCCCGGAGGAGGAATTCGCGTCGAACGCGCTCGTCCGGGACCTCAGCGTACACCAGGATCTGGCGCAGGAGTGCCTGCGGATCCTGCGGAGCAACAGCCTGTACGTCGGGCTGGCGACCGAGCGGGACGATGGACTGTTCGTGAACCCGGCCGGATCGTCGTCCGCCGTCGCCGACTCCGAATTCCCGCCTGCGTACGACGCGACGGGGGCGCGCGCGGCCGAGCCCTTTCGACCCGTCCAAATCGGCATGGGGCCAGCCGATGGGTCAGGAGCGCCCGGACGCGACGCCGCTCCGCTCGACGACCTGTCGGGCGCGTCATCCGGCGATGAGCGCGCGCGCGAGACGGCTACGGCGCTCATCGTCGCCCAGACCGACGATCCGCTGGCTGAGGAGGCGCGGCGGGTCATGGACACGCTCTCTCTGCCGGTGTCGCGCATCGAGCTCGACTCGTCCTCGTCGCGTCCGGTGCCGGAGGAGACGTCGGACGCGCTGCGCCCGGCGCGCGGCTGCGTGATTGTCTGGCCATCAGGCGACGTGGGCGACGTGGGCGACGCGCCGGACGCCGACCGCCGTCTTCTCCGCGCCAGGGCGTGGATGACGCTGGGGGCAGCGTCCCACCTTCTGGGCGATAAGGTGATCGTCGTCGGAGACGGAGGAGACGACCCCGAGCTGGCCGCCGCGTCCGAGGCGCTCGATCTGACCGTGATAGACGGTTCGGACGCCGCCGGCGTCTATCCGGCGCTCATGGGGGCGCTTATCGCCAAGTCCGTCGTTCAGGTGTCCTGGGGTTAGTCGGCTCTGGAATCGGTAAACGTTATGTAAAGTAGGCGCGAAACCCGTCCGGGATCAACCCCTAAGTTTACATAACATTAATAGTACGAACCACCTGCGTCGAGCCTCCCCACTCCCCTGCCGGAGCGCGACCGCGCCGATCGCTTCCCGCTGAGGGCCTACGCCGGGATGACGCCCACCGCCGCCCTCGCGCCCAGCGCCTCGTCTATCCGCTCCAGCAGCTCTTCGACTCCCTCGCCCGTAAGCGCCGAGACCCGCGCCGCGTCCGGAGGCATGTAATCCAGCTCGTCGCCCGTCCAGCGCTCGGCCCCGTCATCCGCCAAGTCGCACTTGTTGAGCGCGGTGATGATTGGGATATCGCCCGCGCCGATGTCTTCCAGGATCTCGTTGACGACGCTGACCTGCTCGGGCGCGTTGCGGTGCGTCGAGTCCACGACGTGGATGATGAGATCTGACTCGGTTATTTCCTCGAGGGTCGCGCGGAAGGCGGCGACCAGAGTGGTCGGAAGCTTGTGGATGAAGCCGACGGTGTCGGTCATCAGCGCGGTCTGACCCGAAGGCAGCCGGACGCGCCGCGTTACCGGGTCGAGCGTCGAGAACATCAGGTTCTCGGCCCTCACTCGCGCGCGGGTCGCGGTGTTGAGCAGCGTGCTCTTGCCCGCGTTGGTATAGCCCACCAGCGATACGACCGGCAGCCCGTTCGACGCGCGCTTGGAGCGATGCAGCCCGCGCTGGCGTCGGACGCCCTCGATCTCTGACTTCAGCTTTTGGAGCCTGCCGCGGACCAGACGGCGGTCAGTCTCGATCTGCGTTTCGCCCGGGCCGCGCGTGCCGATTGGCCCTCCCGCGCCGCCTCGTCCTCCGATTCGCTCCAGGTGGCTCCACTGTCCCGCGAGTCGCGGCAGCAGGTATTCGTGCTGCGCCAGTTCGACTTGCAGACGGCCCTCCCGCGTGCGGGCGCGGGACGCGAATACGTCCAGTATCAGCGCGGTGCGATCGAGCACCTTGCGGCCTTCCATGGCGTCTTCGAGGTTGCGCTGCTGCGTGGGTGTCAGTTCATCGTCGCAGATGACCGTATCCACCTTCAGCCGCCGGCACGCCTCGACCAGTTCCTTCACCTTGCCCTTGCCCAGGTAGATCTGGGTTGGCCGGTTCACGCGCTGCGACATGCGATCGATTACGGTCGCGCCGGCGGTGCGCGCGAGCTCGGCGAGCTCTTCGAGAGAGTCCTGTTGAGACCACAGCGGCCGGCCTCGCTTGACCGATACGCCGACGAGCATGGCTCGCTCGCTCCTCGGCCTGGTTGACCTCATTTTCCTTGCGATTGTTCCCGCTCCCGGGCTACGCGAATCGCGCTATTGCTGACGGGCTCCCGTCCACTTGGCGATTCGGTCTAGGCCCTCCTCAAGCTGTTCGTCGTCTATCGTCAGAGAAAATCTTATGTATCCTTCGCCGCTCGGACCGTAGCCCGCGCCCGGCGTCACCACGATGTCGCACTGGTCTAGCAGCGCCTCGGCGAACTCGCCGCTGGTGTATCCGTCCGGTATTCGCGCCCACACGTACAGGCTCGCCTTCGGCGGGTCGGTCTCCAACCCGATGCTCGCGAGCGCGGCCAAGACCTTGTCGCGCCGCCGCTGATAGACGGCGTTGCGCTCGTCTATCCACTCGTCCGACGTGTTCAGCGCCTCGATGCCCATGTACTGGATGGCCTGCGGAACGCCCGAATCGAGGTTCGACTTGACGATCAGCAGCGCGTTCATCATCTCGGCGTTGCCGACGGCCATGCCGAGACGCCAGCCCGTCATGTTGTACGTCTTGGACAGCGAGTGGAACTCGACGCCGACGTCCATCGCGCCCGGAACTTCCAGGAACGACGGGTGCCGGTAGCCGTCGAAGGTAACGTCCGTGTAGCAGGCGTCGTGCATGACGGCGATGTCGTAGGCCTTCGCGAAGTCCACCACTTTCTCGAAATAGCCTCGGTCCGCCACCGCCCCGGTCGGGTTGTTTGGGTAGTTCAGCCACATGACCTTGGCGTGGCGCGCCACGTCTTCCGGTATGGCGTCGAGGTCCGGCAGCCAGCCGTTCTCCTCTTTCAGCGGCATCCAGTGGCACTCGCCGCCCGCGAACCATGTGCCGACCGAATAGACCGGATAGCCCGGATCGGGCACCAGCGCGATGTCGCCCGGCTCTATGAAGCACAGCGCGGCGTGGCCTATGCCCTCCTTCGCGCCGATGAGCGAGATGACCTCGTTGTCCGGGTCCAGCGAGATGCCGAAGCGTCGCTGGTACCAGTCCGCCGTCGCCTTGCGGAACTCGGGCAGCCCGTCGGACTCGGGGTATCGGTGGTTCGGCAGGTCGCCGGCGGTCTCGCGCAGCGTATCAACCACGTGCGCGGGCGTCGCGAGGTCGGGGTCTCCTATCCCAAACGAGATTACTTCTATGCCCTCCGCTCGCTTCGCCGCTATCTTGCGGCTTATCTCGACGAACAGATAGGGCGGTATCTTTTCCACTCGGCTGGCGAATCTCAATGTATGCTCCTGATAGTTGTCTGTCTGCTTACATGGTATGCGAACTTGCGCTGCGGGTAAAGACGCGCGCTAAGCCGACACAGGGCAACCGCGGTTGGATGAAACCTTCAACTTTTGCAACCCCGGCGCTCTTTGCGTCTCTGCGCCTCTGCGTTAAATTTCTACCCCATCCACTCCCCCTCGAAGACCCGTTCGACCGGCCCTTCCATGACGACCTCGCCGTGTCCGGGCCAGAATATGGACAACTCGCCGCCCGGCATTTCCACGACGACCTCGTCGTCAACCAGGCCGCGCAGGCGAGCGGCGACCATCGCAGCGCACGCGCCGGTGCCGCAGGCGAGCGTTATGCCGGATCCCCGTTCCCACACGCGGACGCGTATCCTGTCCCGCGCCAATGTGTTGACTATCTCGAAGTTGACCCCTTCCGGGAACGCCGCGTGGCGTTCCACCAGCGGCCCGATCGTCGTCAGCGGATAGTCTTCGACGGCGCTTTCCATAAACTGGACCGCATGGGGGTTGCCCATCGAGACGCAGCTCAGACTCAGCTCCTCGCCGCCGACGGACAGCGGCAGGTCGAGCGCGATTTCGGCGTTTCCATGCCCGTCCGGCGCGATCACCGGCACCTCCGCGGGCTTCAGCCGCGGCATCCCCATGCTTACCGACGCTTTCGTCATCACGTCTCCGGACCATATCGGGCGCACGTTCAGCACGCCAGAGGCGGTCTCGATATCGAACGCATCTTTAGCGGAAGACAGTGCCGAAACATCCAAACCAAAACGCACAAGACAGCGAATTCCATTGCCGCACATCATACCCTCCGAGCCGTCGGCGTTGAACATCTGCATCCGCGCGTCGGCCACGTCGGAGCCGCGCAGCAGTATCAGGCCGTCCGAGCCGATGCCGAAGTGCCTGTCGCTCACGCGCCGCGCCACGTCTTCCCAGTCTGTCGTCTGCCCGCTGGAATCGGCGTCGCGGGCGTCAACGTAGATGTAGTCGTTGCCCGCTCCGTGCATCTTGACGAATCTCATTGGAACTTCTCCTGCATAGATTCTAGTTTATGTTCGGGGATGTAATTCGGCCCACCGGATCGCATACTCGACGGCGGTGTCCACATCGTCCAGATCGAACCACCGGATGCGGTCGTCGTCTGCCCTGTACCAGTTGGCCTGCTGGCGAATGTAGCGGTGCGTCCGGTACTTGGCGCGCTGCGCCGCCTCGGACAGATCCGCGCCGTTCAGCAGGTGGTCGGCAATCTCACTGTATCCAATGCCGGACATGGCTGGCAATTCCGGCCCGTATCCCGCGTCCAGCAGGGCGCTGACCTCCCCGACGAATCCGGCCTCGATCATCTCGTCGAACCGGCGGTCGGCGCGTTCATAGAGCCTCTGGCGCGGCGCGGTCAGTCCGATGATCGCGGAGTCGAAGTCCGGCGGCGCTCGGCGCGCGCGTTCCGACGCCGGATGGCCGGCCGCCGCCCGTTCGATCGCGCGGATGACGCGGCGCGGATTGCGGAGGTCTGTCTCGTCCGCCGCGTTCGCGTCCACTTCGCGCAGCTCGGCGACAAGCGAATCCAACCCGCCCGACTCGAGCCGGGCGCCTAGCTGGCGGCGCAGTTCGGCGTCCGGCGGCGCGGTTAGGACGCGCCATCCTTCCAGGATTGCCATCACGTACTGGCCGGTGCCTCCGACGAGTATTGGCAGTTTTCCCATAGAATTGACGTTTTGGATTGCTTGTTTAGCCACAGAAACATACTGTCCGAGAGAAAATCCGTCATCGGGGTCAACTACGTTCACGAGGTGATGGGGAACGGCCGCTAGCTCGGTGGACGTGGGCTTGGCGGTCCCGATGTCCATGCGCCGATAGACCTGACGGCTGTCCGCGCCGATGATCTCGACCGGCAGCGCGTCCGCGATCCGCATGGCGAGCCCGGTCTTGCCGGACGCCGTGGGGCCGACTATCGCCAGCAGCCTGTCGCGCCCCGGCGCCCGAGAAGTCACCGCCCTACCCTGCCGGCCCGCTCTCTGGGACGTACCTGATGCCCGCGGCCCGCATCGCGCCCCTGACGATGGCGACGAACGACTCCGCATCCAGGCTCGCGCTGCCGACGAGCGCGCCGTCAACGTCGGGCCGCTGTACGTAATCGGCGATGTTGTCCGCGTTGACGCTGCCGCCGTACAGGAACGGGGTATCGTCCGCGATGCCGCCCGCTCTCGCGCGAAGCGACTCGCGCAAGCCGCCAATCATGTCCTGCGCGAGTTCCGGCGTGGCGGCGCGGCCCGTGCCGATCGCCCACACCGGTTCGTATGCCACGACTACGCCGTTCAGGCCTTCGCCGCTCGCGATAGACGCAAGCCCGGCGTCGAGCTGCGCGGCCACGTATCGCTCGGCATCCCCCGCGTCTCTAACGCTCTCAGGCTCGCCGACGCACAGGATTGGACTCAACCCCGCGCGAACGGCTGCTGCTGCCTTCGCGGCGACCAGCTCGTCGGTTTCTCCAAACAGCGCGCGCCGCTCCGAGTGGCCGACGATGACGTATTCCCCTAGGTCAGACGCCATCTCGGCGGACATCTCCCCCGTGAACGCTCCGCTAACTTCCGGGTGGATGTTCTGCGCTCCGACGCTGATTCCGTCCGGCGCGCGACCGCGCTCGGGACGAACCGCTTGCAACCAGAGCGCGGGGGGGCACAGCGCCACCTCTACCTCTTCGGGCAGTTTCCACAAGGCGCGGCCTATCTCGGAGGACAGCCGCTCAGCGTCGCGGCTCGTCGCTATGTTCATCTTCCAGTTCGCAACGATCATCGTCTTTCGCATTGGTCGGGTTCTCAGCCTCTCGATCTCGTCTAGTCGTCTTGGAGAGCGTCGTTGTCACGCGCCAAACTTGTCCAGTTTGCCCGCGTGCGCCATCAACTGCATCATCAATGATGTAGCGGGCTGCGTCCCCAGGTTGCCGGTCTGGAACTGGCGCTCTGAGAACGCGGCCGAGCCGACGCCGCCGGTCCAGCGCGAGTTGACCAGGGCCGGAACGGGATGCCAGCTGTGCGCGGCGAGCGCCGAGGGCGTCGAGTGGTCGCCAGCTATGGCGAGAGCGTCAGCGCCCAGCGCCAGGACGCGCGGGATGCGGCGGTCCAACTCTTCGAGGGCGCGAACCTTGCCGTCGTAGTCCCCGTCCTCTCCTGCCGTGTCCGCGTGCTTGTAGTGGAGGAAGGCGAAGTCGTGCTCGGAGATTCGCTCTTCCAGCGTGTCAAGCTCGGCATCGAAGTCCAACCCGGTGGGGATGACGCGCATTCCGACCAGGCTGGCGAGTCCGCGATACATCGGATATGCGGCGACGGCGCACGGGTCGAGCGCGTAGCTGTCGCCGAAACGCGGCCACGTCGGAACGCTCGAAAAGCCGCGCATCAGGATCATGTTCGCGGTCGCGCGGCCTCCGAGTATGTCCTGCGCCGCGTGTATGAACTCCGACGCGAGCGCGGCGGTCGTGCGCGAGGGCGGGTCGGCGCCCATCGGCTCCGGCGGACGAACTCCGACGCGCTGCGGATCCGTATCGCTCACGTTCTGTCCCAACCCCTGCCCTCCGTATCCCCAGTACTCGCGGAACACGATGACGAACCGGTAGTCCTGAACGTGCTTGACTTCCATCTCGGCGCCGTCCAGTTCGATGCGCGCAAGCCGCTCTACCAGCGGAGCCGCTTCCGCTGACGGGATGCGCCCGGCTCGACGGTCGGTGAGGCGCCCGTCGTCGTCAACCGTGCAGAAGTTGCACCGAACGGCGACGTCGCCCGGCCCGAGCTCGACGCCGATGCCCAGAGCTTCGAGAACGCCGCGCCCGATGACGTACTTCAACGGGTCGTATCCGAACAGCGCCAGATGGCCAGGTCCGCTGCCCGGCGTGATTCCGGGCCCAACGGGAACCGTCAGCCCGCACGCGCTGCGCCGCGCCAGCTCGTCCAGATTGGGCGTATGCGCGCGTTCGAGCTCGGAAAGCCCGGTATCCGCGTGCGGCAGACCTCCAAGCCCGTCCACCACTAGGAGCACGATCTTGGAGTCTGTCCGCGCGCAAAGCTCGGCTAAGAATGGGTGATCTATCATCGGTCCTGTCTTTCTGCCCTCACGCAGCCCTATCGATTAACCAACGCCGCAATCCCCGGCAGTTCCCTACCCTCCAGGTACTCCAGCGTCGCGCCGCCGCCGGTGGAGACGTGCGAGAACCGGTCCGCCAGCCCCAGCGAGCGAACGGCGTCCGAAGTCGAACCGCCGCCCGTTACCGTGTAGGCGTCGCGCAACCCGGCAATTGCGTGGGCAATTCCCCGCGTGCCGCGCCTGAACCGCTCCCACTCGAAAACGCCCATCGGCCCGTTCCAGACCACCGTTCGCGCCGACGCCAGACGCTTGGCGTACATATCCACCGTATCGCGCCCGATGTCCAGAATCAAGCCGCCCGTCGCCGCGCCCACCCCGCCGACGCTGACGTTTAGCGCCGTCGCGTCCTCAGCGAACCTGTCCGCCGCCGCCACGTCCGCTGGTAGAACGACCTCATAGTCGCCATGCGCCGCGCCTTCCAAGATGCGCCGCGCCGCCGTCCGTTCACCCGCATCCGCATCCCAGCCGTAACCCGCCGCCGCCAGGAACGCCGCCGCCATGCCGCCGCCTATCAGGAACATGTCCGCTATGCCGGACAAGTTCTCTATGACGGGCAGCTTGTCCGCCACCTTCGCGCCGCCGACCACGACGGCGTATGGGTGATCGGGCGCCCGCGTAACCTTGGCGAGCGCGTTCATCTCGCGCTCCATCAGCAGACCGGCGGCGGCTGGCAGCATCCGGGCTACGCCGTAGGTGGATGCGTGCTTGCGGTGCGCCGCGCCGAAGCCGTCGTTGACATAGAAGTCCGCAAGCCTGGCGAGTTGAGCGGCAAAATCGGCGTCGTTCGCCTCCTCTCCTGCGTGGAAACGCAGGTTTTCGAGCAGCAGCGCGCCGCCGTTCGACAAGCCGCCAACGGCTCTTTCGGCTTCTGGGCCTACGCAGTCTCCGGCGAGTGGCACAGGCTCGCCAAGCATCTCCGATAGCCTGCGGGCGACCGGCGCCAAGCTGTCTTCGGCGGTTCGACGCCCGCGCGGGCGCCCCAGGTGCGAGCACAGGATGACTCGACATCTGCGCTCGGTCAGGTATCTGACGGTGGGAACGGACGCCTCGATGCGGCTATCGTCGGAGATTCGCCGCGCTCTAGGCTTGAACGGGACGTTGTAGTCAACGCGAACGAGTACGCGGGTACCCGGTCCAAGCCGAAGGTCGCTGAGGCTTTTCATGTTGGGCGTCGCCATCACGCGCCCGCGGCCAGTTCGTCGAACAGCGTCTCGACCACGGCTCTGGCGTCGGCGTCGGGCAGCGCGGACTCTAGGCTTTCCCGCGCGTCTGAAAGCAACGTTTCCATTTGCTCCCGCGCGTCCGCCATCCCGCCCATCTCATCCACTAGGCCAGCCAGCGCGCGGGCGTCAGACGGCTCCAGCACGCGCTTGAAGTAGTAGTCGCCCAGCCGTCTCCGTTCGCTCGGCGTGGCGGTCTCGAACGCTCGGACGACGGGATACAGCTTGCGCTTGTTCATCACGTCGTCGGATGGAGCGCCTTCTTCGCTGAGCGAATCGTCGAGCTGTCGCAGGTCTTCACCGATCTGCAAAGCCGCGCCCAGGCTGTGTCCCGAGTCGGCGAACGCGCCGCGAACGGCGCCGTCCGCCCGCGCCGAGAGCGCGCCCAGCTCGGCGGCGCACGCGAACAGAGAGCCGGTCTTGGCGCGCGCCATCCGCAGGTAGGCGTCTGACGACATATCGAGACGCTCCTGCGCTTCCAGTTCGGTGAACCTGCCCTCACACGTCGCCAGACTGGCTCGATCCAGCAGCCGCACGGCGTCGAACGTTGCGTCCGAGTCGAAGCCGCGTTCCATCATGGCCAGCAGCGCCATCCGCGCCAGGGCGTGCATTCCGTCTCCTGCGTTGATCGCCTGCGCCGGTCCCCATCTCCACCAGACCGCGTCTCGCCCGTCTCGCCCTATTCGCCCGCTCTGGAGGTCGTCGTGTATGTCGCAGAAATTCTGCGCCAGCTCAATGGCCGCAGACCCCGTCAGGGCGTCTTCCGCAGCGCCCGATACGGCCTCGCACACCGCCAGGCTCAGCGCGCCGAGTCGCCTGCGCCTGGTACGGCCCGGCTCGTGCCCGTCCACGTCCCAGCCGAGCTGGTGCTCCATCATCGAATACAGCGGCAGCGCCCGACCGGACACGACGCGCCGCAGCTCGCCATCGACGAGCGGGCTGAGACGGTCAAGCTGTGAAGCGGTTTCCAATGGCAACTCCCGACGAGATTCTACACCTGCCCAGTAGCCTTTGCCACCGGCGCCACTCGCTCTATCTCCGCGCGGCTCACGGCGCCCTCGCGCAGAATCCGCGCGGGCGTCGTCGTCGCGTCTATGACCGTTGACGGCTGAGACGCCGCCAGTTGTCCGCCGTCCAACGCTAAGTCCAGCCCGTCGCCCAGCGCGGCCGCGACGTCGGTCGCCGACGTGAGCGGCGGCGTTCCGCTGACATTCGCGGAGGTGCCGGTGATCGGCGCCCCCAGCGCGGCGGCGAGCGCGCGCGGAGTCGGATGGTCAGGGACGCGCAGGCCGACGGTATCCAGGCCGCCCGCGACTATGGCCGGGATGCGGTCGGAGCGGCGCGCTACGATGGTAAGTCCACCGGGCCAGAAGGCGCGCGCCAGGGCGATGGCGTCGTTCGAAACGTCTTCCGCGTAACGGAACAGGTCTTCGGCGTCCGCGATCAGAACTGGCGACGGACTGGTATCCGCCCTGCCCTTCAGCTCGAACACGCGGCGCACCGCGTCCACGTCCAGCGCGTTCGCCGCGATTCCGTACACCGTATCCGTGGGAATCGCTATCACGCCGCCCGCGCGCAGGATATCCACCGCGCGTTCCAGAGAATCCGAAATCTTGGCTTGGGCGATCATCGCGTCTCCTTCACTCTGAGTTGACTCTACCTTACCAAATTTAACGTGGATGACGCAGAGGCGCGGACGACTAAAATTGCTCTTTGCGCCTCTGCTTCTCTGCTTAAAACCTTGACCGGCTCGCGCCGCATACGCTACCTTGAATCTACCATTCTCATGCCTTCCACACGCTGCGAATCATCCATCGGAACGCCGCCTTCCGGTCCTGAATCGGAAGCGTTGGCGCATACCGGCGGCGTGGCATCCGGCGAGACCATCGTCATCATAGACTTCGGATCGCAGTACTCCCGGCTCATCGCCAGGCGGGTGCGCGAGGCGAACGTCTATTGCGAGTTGATACCCCACACCGCGCCCTGGGAGGCGGTCGAAGCGTTGTCGCCACGCGGAGTGGTGCTGTCTGGCGGCCCGGCGAGCGTCTATGACGACGGCGCTCCGCTAGCGCCCGACTGGGTTTACGAATCCGGACTGCCCTTGCTCGGCATCTGCTACGGGATGCAGGCCATGGTTCACCAGCTCGGCGGACGCGTCGCCCCGTCCTCATACCGCGAGTACGGCTACGCCCGGCTGGAAGGCGTAGCCTCAGCCGACCCGCTGTTCGATGGCGTATCGGACGCCCCGCAGGTGTGGATGAGCCACGGCGACCGCATAGAAGAGCTTCCCGACGGCTTTCACGCGATCGCCACGACGGACAACTCCCCCATCGCAGCGCTCGGCGACGGCTCGCGGCGGTTCGGGCTTCAGTTTCACCCGGAAGTGGTACACACGCCTGAGGGCGGCGAGATAATCCGCAACTTCTTATACGACGTATGCGGCTGTTCAGCAAGCTGGACGCCCGGCAACTTCGTCGCCGAGTCCATAGACGCGATACGGCGGCAGGTGGGCGGCCGCAAGGTGATCTGCGCGCTTTCGGGCGGGGTGGACTCGGCGGTCGCCGCCTCGCTGGTTCACGCCGCCATAGGCGAGCGACTGACCTGCGTGTTCGTGGACAACGGCCTGCTGCGACATGGAGAACCCCGCCGTGTGCGGGACACTTTCGCCGGCTATATGTCCATGAATCTCGTGTGCGCGGACGCCGCCGAACGGTTCATCAGCGCGCTTCGCGGCGTTACGGACCCGGAGACCAAGCGCAAGATAATCGGCTCCGAGTTCATCGACGTATTCGAAGAAGAGGCGGCGCGGCTAGGGCACGTGGACTTCCTGGCGCAAGGCACGCTGTACCCCGACGTGATAGAAAGCCAGGCGCCGGGCGACGACGCTGCCGCCGTATCCGCCAACATAAAGTCGCACCATAACGTCGGCGGCCTGCCTGAGCATATGCGCATGGATCTGGTAGAGCCGCTGCGCTACCTGTTCAAGGACGAAGTGCGCGACGTTGGCTTGGAACTCGGCCTGCCGGAAGAGGTGGTGCACCGCCAACCCTTCCCCGGGCCGGGTCTCGCCATCAGGATAATCGGGGAAGTTACCCACGAATCGCTGGCGACTCTCCGCGACGCCGACCGCATCGTCCAGGACGAGATCGAGCGCAACGGCCTATACCGCGAGCTTTGGCAGAGCTTCGCGGTGCTGACAGGCTCGCGGTCCGTCGGAGTAACCGGAGACTTCCGCACATACGGCGATACGATCGCCATCCGAGCCGTTACCAGCGACGACGCGATGACTGCCGACTGGGCGCGAATCCCATACGATACGTTGGCGAGGATGTCCGTCCGCATCTCGAACGAAGTGCCGGGAGTAAACCGCGTGGTGTACGACGTTACCAGCAAGCCTCCGGGCACCATTGAGTGGGAATAGGGCGAGTGGGAATGAGTCTCGAATGGGCATGAAGACGCTGATTGTAGGCAACGGCGCGCGCGAGCACGCGATCGCTTGGGCGCTCGCCGCCAGCCGTCACGAACCGGAGCTTCTGATAGCCCCCGGCAATGCCGGGACGGCGCTGCTTGGAAGAAACGTCCCCATATCCGCCGAAGACATACCCGCCCTGGTAGCCTTCGCCAAGAGCGAGTCGGTGGAACTCACGGTCGTAGGTCCGGAAGCGCCGCTCGCCGCCGGAATCGTGGACAGGTTCGCTGCCGCCGGCCTCGCGGCTTTCGGCCCCACGGCTGCCGCCGCGCGCATCGAGTCGAGCAAGCGCTTCGCCAAGTGGGTGATGGCCCAGGCCAATGCGCCCACGGCGCGGGCGATAGCGTTCACCGACTACGAATCGGCCATGATGCACGTAATGGCATCCGGCCCGCCGTTCGTGATCAAGGCGGACGGCTTGGCAGCCGGCAAGGGCGTAACGGTCGCGCGCGACGTTGCGGACGCCCGCGACGCGCTGGGCGAGATGTTCCTGGACCGCGCATTCGGCGCGGCGGGCGATACCGCGCTCGTCGAAGAGTACATGGAAGGGCGCGAGTTGAGCGTGTTCGCGTTCGTGGACGGCTCTGCCGTGTCTGAGTTCGCCGTGGCCTGCGACTACAAGCGCGCCCGCGATGGCGACGCAGGCCCAAACACCGGAGGCATGGGCAGCTACGGCCCGCCGCCATTCTGGGACGACGATCTGGAGCGCGAGGTGCGAACCCGCATCATGCAGCCCGTGGCCGACCGCATGGTCGAGTTGGGCTGCCCATTCAGAGGCATCCTGTACGCCGGCCTGATGTTGACGGATGACGGCCCCAGAGTGGTCGAGTTCAACTGCCGCATGGGAGACCCGGAAGCGCAGGTAGTCCTCCCCCGCCTCGAGACCGACCTAATGGACGTTATTCTCGCCGCGATGGAGGGCGATCTGTCATCCTGCCAGGTGATGTGGTCGTCTGACCCGTGGGTCGGCGTGGTCATGGCGTCTGACGGCTATCCCGGGGCTTACGACACGGGACGCGAGATAACCGGAATCCCGGCAGATGGGGACGGGCGCGATGATGGTCGGGTCGTCTTCCATGCTGGCTCTGACCTGCGCGACGACGGCGTCGTCGTAACGTCGGGCGGGCGCGTGCTGACGGCCTCGGCGCGGGGCGAGTCGATCGCCGACGCGCGCGAGAACGCTTACGCCCTCGCCGACTCGATCGCATTCGACAACGCATACTACAGAACCGATATAGCCAAAGGAATCTAAGGAGAGGAACCGATGCCACTGGTAGGCGTTCTAATGGGCAGCAGCTCGGACACCGGCGCGATGGAGCCGACGGTCGAGGTACTGAACCAACTGGGTATAGATCACGAGGTGCAGGTAATGTCCGCCCACCGCACGCCGGACAAGGTGCGCGAGTACGGCATGACGGCGCGCGAGCGCGGCGTCGAGGTCATCATCGCGGGCGCCGGCGGCTCCGCCGGCCTGCCGGGCGTGCTGGCGTCCTGGACTACGCTGCCGATCATCGGGGTGCCGATACCGTCCAGCGATCTGGAGGGCATAGACGCGCTGTACGCGATAGCGCAGATGCCGCCCGGCATACCCGTCGCTTGCGTCGCCATCGGCTCCTGGGGAGCGCGCAACGCCGCGTTCCTGGCAGCCCAAATCCTCGGCGGCAAGCACGACGAAATCCGCCAGGCATACGACGATTACCGCGAAGGACTCAGAAGCCGATAGCCGAAGTACCTTCCCCCATTGCCGGTGGAAGGTTAGCGCCTGCCCCCGCGAAGGCGGGGGACTGGGTGAATCCCCCAAAGAAACGGAACAGCCCCATGATCGAACGATACGCCAGGCCCCGTATGAAGGCGGTGTGGTCCGACGAAAGCAAGTACGACAAGTGGCTGCTTGTCGAAATCGCCGTCTGCGAGGCGTGGACGGCTGCGGGCGTAATTCCCGAAGAAGATATGGCGAAGCTCCGCCCGGCCCGCTACGACATAGACAGGCTGAACGAGATTCTGCGCGTTACGCGGCACGACATGACCGCGTTTCTCGGCTCGGTAACAGAGAGTCTCGGCCCCGAAGGCCGCTGGCTGCACCTGGGTTTGACCACCAGCGACGTGTGGGATACCGCCACAAGCCTGCAGATGGTCGCGGCCGCCGACGCCCTGGAAGACGAGATAGACCGCTGCATAGACGCGCTCGCCAATCGCGCCAGGGAGCACAAGGACACGCTGATGATGGGGCGCACGCACGGCGTTCACGCCGAGCCGGTAACGCTCGGCCTCAAGCTTGCCCTGTGGTGGGACGAGATGCGCCGCAACCGAGAACGGCTGCGCGCAGCCCGCGCCGACATCGCGGTGGGCAAGATATCCGGCCCTGTCGGAACGCACGCCACCGTGCCGCCGAGCGTCGAGGCGCGCGTCTGCGAAGAGCTTGGCATCGCGGTCGCGCCAGTATCCAACCAGGTGGTGCAGCGCGACAGGCACGCCGCGTTCGTTACCACGCTGGCCGTTATCGCGGCGTCGCTCGAAAAGTTCGCCACCGAGATACGCGGCCTCCAGCGCACCGAGATACGCGAGATCGAAGAGCCGTTCTCCGAAGGGCAGACGGGTTCGTCCTCCATGCCCCATAAGCGCAACCCCGAGCTTAGCGAGCGTATCTGCGGCTTGACGCGGCTCATACGCGGCCATTCGATAACCGCGCTGGAAAACGTCGCGCTGTGGGGCGAGCGGGACATTTCTCACTCATCGGCTGAGAGGCTGATACTGCCCGATTCGTGCATGGCTCTCGATTACATTCTCGATCTTTTCACAGGCATCGTCGAGCGTATGCGCGTCTATCCCAAGCGTATGCTCCAGAACATGGAGTTGACGCGCGGTCTGCTGTTCTCGCAGCGGCTCATGCTGACGCTCATAGAGAAGGGCGTAAGCCGGGACGACGCTTACAAGACGATGCAGGCCAACTCCGCCCGCACGTGGGATGAGGACGCCGACTTCCGCGAACTCATTCGCGCCGATCCCGCCGTCGCCGCCCACCTGAGCGGCGACGAGCTGGACAGCATCTTCGATTACGGCTACTACATCCGATTCAACGACGAAGTGTTCGACCGCATAGGATTGGGGTGAGTCCCTTCCCCCTAGACGGGGGAAGGCTAGGATGGGGGTGAAAACCTCGTCCTTAACCAGTTGAATACCCCTTGCGATAGACCCAATAGGGAGGAGTCTCCGATGACTGCGACCATCACCGAAACGAATATGCCGGGCCTAATGCACCGGGGCAAGGTGCGCGACACCTACCCGCTCGGCGACGACAGGCTGCTGATGGTAGCCACGGACCGCATCTCCGCGTTCGACGTGGTGCTGCCCACCGGCATACCGGACAAGGGCGTGGTGCTGAACAACATCTCCGCCTTCTGGTTCGGGTTGACCTCTCACATCGTCCCCAACCACTTCATCTCGCTCGCCGCCGACCGCGCCGACCTGGGCGTTCCGGCGGAGGTGGCGCGCCGCGCGATGGTCGTCAAGAAGGCCGAGCGCATAGACGTCGAGTGCGTGGTGCGCGGATTCATCACCGGCTCAGCGTGGTCCGAGTACCGGCGCTCCGGCACCGTGCAGGATAACCCGATGCCGGCCGGTATGCGCGAAGGCGACCCGTTCCCTGAAGTCCTGTTCACGCCGACGACCAAGGCCGAGGTGGGACACGACGAGAATATGAGCTTCGACGAAGTGTCGGACATGGTGGGACTGGCGATGGCGGAGCGGCTGCGAGACACCACGATCGAGGTGTACGAGTTCGCCCGGGACTACGCGCGCGAGCGCGGCATAATCCTCGCCGACACCAAGCTGGAGTTCGGTACGATAGACGGCGAGCTAATCCTGATAGACGAGGCGCTGACGCCCGATTCCAGCCGGTTCTGGGACGCCGACGGCTACGAGCCGGGCAAGTCCCAGCCCAACTACGACAAGCAGTTCGTCCGCGACTGGCTGGACGATTCCGGCTGGGATCACGAGCCTCCCGCTCCTGAACTCCCATCCGACGTAGTGGACCGGACGGTAGAGCGCTACGCTGAGGCGTTCGCAAAGCTGACGGGCAGCGCCCTAGAATAGATAGACGCGCTGATCTGCGGCGACAGCGACAACCCACACCGGAGAGCTACGAACGACATGGCATCGAGACGATCGCAGACGAGAGCAACGCCGACGCAGGCGCGCCGCGCGCGGCGGCAGCGGCGTGACCGGCGTCGGCGCATATACAGGTACGCCATCGGCGTCGGGGTCGCCGTCATAGCGTCCATGCTGGTCGCGTCGCTAGTGCTGCCGGGCCTGCCGCTGGACGTCTGGTTCGGAGGCCTGACCGGCGGCGCGGACGGTCCCGGACAGCGCGTCGCGGACCAGGGACGAGACCACATAGCGGTGGGCGAAAGCCACCCGGCCTACAACTCCGTTCCCGGCACCTCCGGCTGGCACTACAACGTGCCGATAGCCCCCAAGCGGCACGGCATCTACGATGTGGAGATCGAGGACGAGTTCCTGATCCATAACCTAGAACACGCCTACGTCAACGTCCACTACGACTGCCCCGATGGATGCCCTGAGCTTGTCGCGCAGCTAACGCCGCTGGTGCAGGACTGGATAGACCGTGGCGGCAAGCTGCTCATGTCGCCCTACTCGGGCATGGGCAACCGCATCGCCCTGACCGCGTGGAACTACATAGACAAGTTCGACGAATTTGACGAGCAGCGCATCCGCGACTTCGTAACCACACACGAAGGCTCACGCAACGCCCCGGAGTGGAATGCCCTGAGGTAACGACGCAACTGGCGAGGCAAACCCGGAAATGTACCTGGCGCGCATCTACATAACCCTAAAACCCGGCGTAAACGACCCGCAGGGCCTTACCATACGGGGCGGCCTCCACCAACTGGGCTTCGATACCGTTCAGGATGTCCGCGCCGGCAAGTACATGGAAATCCGGCTGGATGACGACGACCGCGACCGCGCGAACGAGCGCGTAACCGAGATGTGCGACAGGCTGCTGGCCAACCCCGTCATAGAGCAGTTCCGCTTCGAGTTGGACGAGGTGGGCTAGACGGCCTCGGCGCGAACCTGGCTCACGAACTCAAGCGAACTTCCTTCGGGGACGCGTATGGACTGCGGATTGCTGGGCTCGGGTATGCGCCGTCCATGCGCCTCCATGCTCTCAACCCAATCCCGCAACGATCCCTCGGCGTTCCTAAGCGCCTCTTCTACGGTTGTCCCCATAGCCACGCAGCCGGGCAGGTCCGGAAACACGACGCCGTAGCCACCGGGTTCGCCGTCTATCAGCACAGGGTAAGTCATGTCGCTACTCCCATCCTGCATCGCGGGCGATTTTTCGCGCCACGCCTGGAGATACCGTTCGGTGCCGGGGCAGGATGATGGTATGCTCCATAAGGGGATGGCGATACACGTCATGGTTGCCGCCGTGACGCTCCAAATACCAATCCTCCCGCATCAACCTCTGCCTGATTCTGCGTGTCCGAGTTTCCATGCGCGCGGAATTGTATCACAACTTGGGTACCATCCACGGACCCGATCACTTACCCCGAAATCGTCCCTTTGGTGCTGGGTACCGCGCCGCCCCGTCGCGGGTCGCCCTCCAACGCGCCGCGCAGCGACCGCGCCAGGCTCTTGAAGATAGCCTCCGCCTTGTGGTGGTTGTTGACGCCGGACACGATCCGGGCGTGCAGGTTGAACCGACCCTCGCGGGCGAACGACTCCAGAAAGTGACGCACCAGGTCGCCCGACAGCCCGCCCATGTCGCTATCCCCGATCTCGGCGTCTATGACGGCGTAGCCGCGCCCGCCGAAATCAACCGCGGTGAACGCCAGCGTCTCGTCGAGCGGCATATAGGTATGCGCCGCGCGGCGGATGCCGGCGCCCTCCCCTACCGCGTCGGCGACCGCGCGGCCCAGGACGATGCCCACGTCCTCGACGAGGTGGTGCAAGCCGACTTCGGTGTCGCCCGACGCCTTGACGCTCAGGTCTATCAGCCCGTGCCTGGACAGCTGGGCGAGCAGGTGCGCGAACATGCCGTTCGGTACGTCCACGTCGTACTCGCCGGAGCCGTCGATGTTCAGAGAGAGCGCGATCCGCGTCTCCGCGGTGTCGCGTTCGAGCGATGCCGTCCTGTCGCCGGAGCCTGTCGTCATCCCGAAATCTCCATCACGCCGTTCAGGAATGCCGCGTTCTCATCAGGGGTGCCGATGGCTACGCGGAAGCAGTCCGCCAGCCGCTCCGAGCCGAAGCGCCGCACGAAGATGCCGCGCGACGCCAAGCCGTCCACCATCGAAGCGGCGGCGTCCGCGCCATTCATCTGGCACAGGATGTAGTTGCCAAAAGACGGCCATGGGTTGATTCCGTCAACGTCCTGCAACGCGGCGAACAGAGACTCGCGGCTTTCGACTATGGACTGCACGTTGCCCAGCAGGTACTCGCTGTCCTCCAGCGAGGCGATGGCCGCAGCCTCAGCCGCTATGTTGACGTTGTACGGCGACTTGATGTCCACGACGTGGTTCACCAAACCCTCGTCCATGATGCCGTAGCCGATTCGTAGCCCAGCGAGACCCGCCCACTTGCTCATCGTCCGCAGCACTACCAGGTTGTCGTACTCCTCGATCAGCCCGGCGACGGTCTCGCCGCTGAACTCGTAGTACGCCTCGTCTATCACCACGATCAGGCCCGTTTCCAGCAGCGCGCGCGTCTGTTCCTCGGTCGCCAGGTTGCCCGTCGGGTTGTTCGGGGAGCTGATGAAGACTATCTTCGTGCGCTCGTCTATGGAGTCGCGGACGGCTTGCAGGTCTATCTCGAACAGCTCGTCGCGCTGAACCAGGCGCACCTCGCCGCCCGCGACGCGCGCGCAGAACGCGTACATGGCGAACGTCGGGTCGCAGTCCAGTATCGCGTCGCCCGGCTCGATGAACAGCCGGAACAGCAGGTCTATCAGCTCGTCGCTGCCCGCTCCGGCGATGATGTTCTCTACGCCGAAGCCGGTGTAGTCCGACAACGCGGCTCGCAGACGCCGTTGGAACGGGTCTGGGTAGATGTGAAGCTCCGCCTCCGCGACGGCCGCGGCGGCTCTTGGAGACGGCCCGTATGGGTTCTCGTTGCCGTTCAGCTTGACGACGGACTCGGTGGGGATGCCGGCGCGCTCCGCCAGCACCTCGGGCGGATCTACGGGTTGATACACTTGAACGTCTTGCAGGTGCGGACGGATTAGCCGCTCCGCGCGCTTTTGCGCCATGATTGCGTCTCCTAACCTGATGCCCCTTCCCCCCTCGACGGGGGAAGGCTGGGATGGGGGTGAATCCTATTGTAGCTCTCGTCGTATCTCCGCCGCCTCCGCGTGCGCCGTCAGCCCCTCGGCGCGCGCCATTGTCGCGGCCGCCTCCGAAAGCGCGATTGACTCCGCGTCGTCGAGCGCGATTATGGGTATGGTCTTGAGGAACGTGTGGACTCCGACGCCGGAGTTGAACCGCGCCGTGCCGGACGTCGGCATAACATGGCTGGGTCCCGCTATGTAGTCGCCCAGGACCTCATGCGAGAAGTCGCCCACGAACAGCGCGCCGGCGTTGCGGACGGCGCCGACCCACGCCCACGGATCCTCGACGCTGAGGCACATGTGCTCAGGCGCGAACCAGTTGGCGAGCTCCATCGCCTCCGCCACGTCGTTTACGACCGCTATGCACCCCTGCCCCTCTACGGACGCTCCGGCTATCGCCGCCCGTTCGAGCCGCGCCAGGCGGGCGTCCACCTCGCGGCTAACGCTCTCGGCGAGCCCGATGGATGTGCATACCAGTACCGGACGCGCCATGGGGTCGTGCTCGGCCTGCGCCAGCATATCGGCGGCGCAAAGCGTGGGGTTTGCGTGGGAATCCGCGACAATTAACGTTTCGGTTGGCCCGTAAAGTCCATCTATCCCCACGTCTCCATAGACCAGTTTCTTGGCGAGCGTTACGAACACGTTGCCCGGTCCGCACACTAGATCCACGCGCGGCACTGTCGCCGTTCCGTATGCCATGGCCGCCACCGCCTGCGCGCCGCCGATGGCGAACACTCTGTCCACACCCGCTATTCCGGCTGCCGCCAGCGTTGTGTCGTGCGGCTGCCCGTTGGGGCCGGCGGGCGAGCACAGATATACGTGGCTGACGCCCGCGACACGGGCAGGTATCGCCGTCATAAGCGCCGTCGAAGGCAGCGGCGCGCCGCCTCCCGGCACGTAGATGCCGGCGGACTCGCACGCCCGCGTCAAGCCGCCGTAGCCGCTGACGAAGTCTATCCAGTCGCGCGGCATGGATGCCTCGTGGTATCGTCGGACGCGCTCAGCCGCCTCCTCGAACGCTGCGATGACGCGCGAATCCACGCGGCTCGTCGCCGCTTCTATCTCGGCGCGTCCAACCTCCAGCGCCTCGTATTCCTTGCCCTCCAGATCGCGGGTGAAGCGGCGGATGGCGTCGTCACCGTCATCGCGCACGGCGTCTATGATGCGCGAAACCGTCTCGACAGGACTCAGCCGCTCTCCGAACACGCGCTCGGTCGTGTCCAGGAACGACGGCGGAACGGACGCCAGATCGAGACGTCTCCCCTTGCCGAGTTCGCGACGGGCCGCTTCGAGGCCGAGCGCTATCTTCATGACAAGTAGCCCCTTAGCGCGTCGGTGAGCGTGTCTATCGCGGTTTCGGTAAAGTCGTCCACCGCGGACTGCGGAACGGACTCGCGCAGCGCCGCCAGCGAGCCGTCCACCGAATCCAGGAAACGCTCCGTATGGGCGAACGCGGGGTGCGTCTCGTCTCCCGCTGAGATTCGACGCGCCATGAAGCGCAGCCGCTCCCATGAGAAGCCGCCGTCCACCACCCGGAACACCCACTCTTTCCACATCTCGAGGTCTGACACCGGCAGGAAGCGGACGCTGACGCGTGACGGCTCGAATTCAGAGCCGGCGATAGCGAGCCTCGCGTCTTCCCAGACGCGGCGGTCGAAATCGAGCTGCATCGCTCGGTCCAGCACCTTGGCAAGCTCCTGGTCCTCGAACACGCCGTCTATGCCGAAGTAGGGCCTGAACATTCGCACGATGTAAGACTCGTCCGCCATAAGATGCGTTATGTATCCCGCCATGAACGCTCGTGTTGGGCCGTCGCGCTCGGCGGCGTTCATCAATTCGGGGTAGGCGGCGAACATGGTCTTGACGCCCGTGCCTATCGTCTCGAAGTCCAGCTCTACGAAGTGGTACTCCGACCGCGCCCGCTTCGTCAGCGCGCGAATGTCCGGCGCCGTCGCGCCGAGCGCGAAGTAGCCGCGCTGCGACTCGATGTCCGGGTGGCGCAGCCGGGAGGCGGCCAACGTAGCCAACTGTATGTGCGTCGGCAGGTTAGGCATCGGCGGACACCAGCCTGGGATACGAGCGCAGTTCGGACTGGAACACATACGCCGGTTTATCTACTCGGACGCTGGTTCCTCCTATCTCGCGCAGCTTGTCCACGGCGGGCAGCAGCCTGTTCTCGGCGATTATCACAGTAACCGCGAACCAGCCCGCGCCGGACGGGGTGAATACGCGCGATATGGTCGGCCCTTGCAGTCCGGATATGTCCGGGTGGCGCAACACGTACTCGGCCACTTCCTCCGCCGTTTCGCCCTTCATGTTCGCCGTAACGCTCACGAAGCCGCGCGCGCCCAGACGCGCCTCCATCATTTCCAGAAGCAGCCGCGCCGTCTCCAGTTGCGCCGAGTCCCGCTCGGCGTTCATCTTGCGCGATATGACGCACGCCTCCGAAGTTATGGCGGTGCCGCCGTCTATCAGCTTGAGGCGGTTCTCTCGAATCGTCGTGCCGGTTTCGGTTATGTCCGCTATCATGTCTGCGAACCCCATCGCCGGCGCGGCTTCCAGCGTGCCGCTGGACGGGATGAGCCTGAAGTAGTTGACACCGTGCGCCAGCAGGTGCCGCTGAATTAGCCTCGGGTACTTGGTCGCCACGCGCAGGTCCTTGCCCTCGCCGCGAAACTCCATCGAGATCTCCGCAAGATCCGCTATGGACGTTACGTCCGCCCACGCATCAGGCACGGCGAGGACCAGGCTGCTGCGCCCGAACCCAAGCCCATCCACCACGACGCGGCTGTCGCCGTCCTCGCGGCGATTCTCCAGGAACTGGTCCTTGCCCACTATGCCCATGTCAACCGTGCCGTCATCGACCTTCATCGTAATATCGGAGCCGCGCTGGAACATGACGGCGATGCCCGGAACCGAGCGCACGGCGGCGATGTACCGCCTGCTGTTGGCGCGAGACACCGGCAGCCCGCACGCCCGCATGAACGCGATGCAGGGGTCGTGCAACGCGCCGCTGCTGGGCAGCGCCAGCCTTAGCGTTCGTCCGGCCCCCTGGCCGCTTCCCCCCTGGCCACTTCCATTGTATTGGATTGTCATCGAGCGGCCTCCGCCAAGGCGTCCACGTTCAGCGCGAATCCGCAGGCTACGGTGTCCGCGCCGCCGAACGCGCGCACCAAGTCGTCGTATCTGCCGCCGCCGCCCAGCGCGTTGCCGTGGCGGTCCGCGAACTCGAATACGATGCCGGTATAGTACGCCAGCCCGCGCGCGAAAGACAGGTCTATTTCTACGGAAACGTCATCGGCGGGCAGGGGCATGACGCGCTCGAGTGTCAAGCGCAGCTCGTCCAGGCTGTCGAGAGACGCGCCGCAGGAGCGCATCACGCGCTCTATCTCTCTGAGCGGGTCGTCGGGAGCGACGCGCGCGCCGTCGAAATCCGCGCGCTCTGAGATGAGCGCCGAGACGTTGGACAGCGCGGCTCTGAACTCTGATTCCGACGCCGCCTGGCGCATCCGGCTGGCGAGTCGCTCCATGATGCGCTCGGGCGCCCGCCTGCCGGTGGGTCCCGGCAGCGAGTTGCCTAGCGATTGGAGCGCGGCTATCGCGTCGCCGTTCGACATCGGACCAAGGGGCGCCGGTGTTTCGCGCCCGCCCGCGCCAACCAGACCGGCGGCTGTCGCGCGTTCGGTTAGCCGGTCTATGCCGTCGCGACCGCTCGCCAAGCCGTCCAGATTGGACATGATGAACATTTGCAGCGGCTCGGACAACCCCTGAGCGAGCGCCAGGTCGCGGACGATGCCGACGTGTCCGATCCTCACCGCGTACTCCCCTACACCGGAATCGCTGATGCATTCCGCAGCAGTCAGAAGTATCTGGCGGTCTCCCTCTCCGCTTCTCGTTCCCAGCATCTCGCCGCCGCACTGAGTGTACTGGCGAGGAGCGTCGCCGTTTTCGCCGTATCTGAACACCGGACCGGCGTAGCGGAACTTGCGCGGCTCCGGCGCGCGAACGTTCTCTATGTACCATCGGATGACCGACGGCGTGAACTCGGGCCGCAGACTTACGTCTATCCCGCCGGGGTCCGTGAACGTGTACAGGCTGCCCGCTATCGCGCCGCCGGACTTGCGGACGAACAGATCGGTTCGCTCCAGCAGCGGCGTGTCGAGCGGCTGGAAGCCGCGCGCGTCCAGCGTCATTGATATGCCGCTAGAGATGCGATGAATGACCTCGAAACCTTGCGTGTCGTAGTCGCGCATCCGCCGCAGCCTGGCTATACGGTTCGTCTCCAACTTGGAAGCGCCTCCCTGTCCGCTGAATTTTACACCGCCGCGCTGTATCCTGTACACCTATGACGCGCCAGCATACAGTCGCCATCGTCGTTGACAGCGCCGCTTCTACCCCGTCGGCGTTCGAGGACAGCCCGACCAGGTTGATCGTGCCGATGCTCGTCCATGTCGGCGGCGATACGTACCGCGATGGCGTGGACCTGTCCGCCTCCGACTTCTACGCGATGCAGCGCCGCGGCGCTCGGACCCGCACGTCCGCGCCATCGCCCGGGGCGTTCCTGGAAGCGTTCGAGCGGGCGTCGGAGATAGCCGACTCGATATTGTGCATCACCGTATCCGCCGAGTACAGCGCGAGCGCGGCCGCGGCTGAGACCGCGCGCTTGCGCTTTCTGGAAGAGCGTCCGGACGCCGACGTGCGGATACTGGACTCTCAGACCGCGATCGGCGCGCAGGGGTTGATAGCGTGGGAAGCGCGCCGCGTCGCCAGCTCCGGCGCGGACCTGGATGCGGTGGAGCGCGCCGCGCTGACCGTCAGAGAGCGCGTAAGCCTGCTGGCATACGTGGACACGCTGCGCTACCTGTGGAAGGGCGGGCGCGTCCCCGTCATCGCGCACCTGGCGACGTCAGTCCTCAAGATAAAGCCGGTATTCGAGCTGCGCCGCTCGAAAGTAACCCCCTTGGCTAGACCGCGCACGCCGCGCCGCGCAGTCGCCCGGATGCTGGAGTTGATGCGCGAGCGCGCGCCTGCCCACATGCCCCTGCGCGTGTCCGTCATGCACGCCGACGCGCCGGAGCGGGCGGCGCTGGTCGCGGATGCGGTCCTGGCGGATTTCGATTGCGCCGAACTGTTCCATTCGGAAGTTACCCCAGTTATAGGCGCGCACATAGGGCCCGGCATGGTGGCGGTGGCGTTCTGGGGAAGTCGGCATTGCCCATAGGCGGGCCGAAACTGCGAAAGTGGCGCGCCCGGCAGGATTCGAACCCGCGACATCTGGTTCCGAAGACCAGCGCTCTGTCCCACTGAGCTACGGGCGCGCGCAATCCTATTCTAGCAAATCGCGCACGAATTGGCGAAATTCCCGCGAGCCGGTGCGCCTGAGCTCCGCTTCGCCCGTGAATTCGACGTCTCCAACGTCCTGAAGCACCTCGACGTGCGCGACTACCTCAGACAGCGCCATGAACAGGTTGCCGCCCGTCAGCTTGCGCCGCTCGAACACGCCGCGCGTTACCTCCTCCAGCCCGGCGGGACGGTCGGAGATTCGGTCCAGTATCTGACCCATGCGCTCGCCGTGGTGGTCTATCACCTCGCCCGCGCGTCCAACGGATACGAAGTTGAACTTGCCGCGATTGAACAGCCGGTGCGCCGGCAGCACGGCGCAGTCGCCGTCCAGGTCGTTGATCGTCTTGAGCGAGCGCATGTACGCTTCCAGCCCGTATGCGCTGGAAGGTTCGCTGAACGCGGCCGGTATGTCGCGCATCACGTGATCCGAGTAGCCCGCTTTAGTCGTCGGATGAGGGGTTATCTCCGGCAGCACGTGGTCACCCGTGAACACGACGCCGTCCAGGGTCAGGCATAGCTCGTCCGGCGAGTGTCCCGGAGCGTATATGAACTCCAGATCGCCGATGCGGTCGCCGTCTGTTACGTGGTGGTGAACCGTCAGCCCCTTGCGCGCCTCGACGTAGCGGCGGTTGCGCGCCGCGTAAGACTCGCTGCGCCTGTCCGAGTTGCCGGACGTGATGCGGTTCATCTCGCGGTGGATGGGCGACGACTCGCGCGTCTGCACTTCCCAGGGGCTGTACGACAGCAGCGCGGCATACATCGTATGCGCCCATAGCTGCGCGCCCGTGGAGCCGACGACCTGCGCGGTGGAGCCGTCGTGGTCCGAGTGGCCGTGTGTGACGATTACGCGATCGATGTCTCGCATAGAATAGCCGCACGCCTTCAATCCGTCCTCGACCTCTGGGAACGAACCCTGAGCGCCGGGATCTATGAGAGTTACGCCCTCGTTCTCGAACACGTAGCACCACGTGGGGCCGGTTCGGGAGGGCCAGTCTTGCCGAACGCCAATCGCGTGGATGACCTGCCCGCGCCGAGTCTCAAGCTTGAGAATCATGCGGTTGCCGTGCGGGTCGCCATCTCGCAGCGTATCCACAGAGGCGAATCTAGACGGCATCAGGCGATTCTCCTGGTCTGCGTCGGGAAGGGTTTGAGAGCGCCGCAATCGAAAAGAGTGGGGTGAGCGAGGGGATTCGAACCCCCGATCTCCAGGGCCACAACCTGGCGTCTTAACCGCTTGACCACGCCCACCACGTCCACGCCGACGATTATAGCGCTGGGCGCGCCGCGCGGTCAACGGATGGCGCCGGGCGCGTTCCGGCTGTCGCCCAGTTATCCCCCGCTATCTCCGGCGGCGTCTCCCGCTTCATGTGGCTCCATCAGCTCGTGCAGGTCGCGGCTCGTCAGCGCCTCCAGAAGCTCGGATACGATCACGTCCTTCTTGGTGTGATGCCTTAGCGGCAGCGTCGGGTTGACGCTGTACACGTTCCTGCGCCCAGACTTGCGGCGCGTGATGTATTCCGCTTGTTCCAAGTCTGAGATGATCTTGTGGGTGGTTCTTTCGGTAACGCCTATGTGCTGAGCTATCTCCCTCGCGGTGCTTGTCGGGTTGTGAGATATGTAGCTCAGCACGAGCCCATGGTTGGTGATGAAGGTCCACCGTGAGGAGCTGGTCAAGGTACGGGCCTCCAATGGTTAGTTAATACATACTAACATAATTAGCATTACCTTATCAATTGACTAGAGCGTCGTCGCCAGCTCGACCAGCGTTCGCACCGGCACCCCTGTGGAGCCTTTCGGGTTTATGCCCTTCGTCGAAGTAACCCGAGTTGTGGCGGCGATGTCGAGATGCGCCCACTTCGCGTCGCCGGAGAACTCCCCTATTATGAGCGCGCCCGTTATCGCGCCCGCGCCCGCGCCGCCGGTGTTCCTGATGTCCGCGATGTCGCTCTTGTACTCGTCTCTGTACGACGCGAACGTCGGCAGCTGCCACATCCGCTCCCCCACCCCGTTGCCGGCGGCTATCACTGTGTCGGTCCACGCCTGGTCGTTGCCGAATACACCGGTCGCCCCGTCGCCCAGCGCGACGCGGACCGCGCCCGTCAGCGTGGCGACGTCCACTACGCGCGTCAGCCCGTTCTCGACGGCGTAGCACAGCGCGTCGGCGAGCACCAGCCGCCCCTCGGCGTCCGTGTTGCCTATCTCGATGGTCTTGCCGTTCATCGCGCGCACCACGTCGCCGGGACGTTGCGCGCGGCGCCCCGGCATGTTCTCCGTGGCCGGGACTATTCCCCATACGTTGAGACGCGGCCTGAACGCGCCGATGGCCTTCATCGCCCCGATGACGCACGCGCCGCCGGACATGTCGCTCTTCATCGTCAGCATACCCGCCGCCGACTTGATGTCCAGACCGCCGCTATCGAACGTTATGCCCTTGCCCAGCAGGCCCAGGTTGTTGCCGGGGTTGTCCGGGTCTCCGTCGTACCGGATGACTATGAACTTGGGCGGCTCCTCCGTGCCTTGCGCCACGCCGACGTAGGCGCCCATGCCCATCCGCTCCGCGTCGGCGCGGTCGAAGACAGTCAGCGACATGCCGCCCTCGTTGGCGACTTCCAGAGCGATCTCTGCCATGCGCGTGGGCGTCATGTGATTGGCCGGCTCGTTGCCCATGTCGCGCGCCAGGTTCACGGCATCCGCTATCGCCTCGCCTCGCCGGATGCCCTCCCCTACTACGCCCAGCTTGCTGCCGTCGAATTCTACGACGGTTACCCGTTCGATAGAAGAGTCTTTGGCGTTGGCCTGGTACTTGTCGAACGAGTACAGCCCCAGACCTACGCCCTCGGCGGCCGCCTGCGCCATAGCGCCCGCGTCCATGCCGCCGATGCCCGCGCCATGCAGGATGGTGGAGTAGCCGACGACGCCCTTGGACGACAGCATCCGCGCCACGCCCGCGTGGATCTCGCGCGGGGCGTCCGCGTCGAAGTAGTCCACGTTTCCCAGCCCCGCGACGACGACGCGCTTGGCTGGCGCGCGTCCGAGCGTGTAGATGAGCGTGTTCTCGCCGCGTCTTCCGGTGATGTCGCCCTCGCGTATCAGGTCGCTAATGGCGCCGTCGAGCGCGCGGTCCATCGCGCCCGTCGCGCCGCCGGGCGACGTTACCCCCTCGAACAGGTTTACAACCACAGCGGCGTCCTCGGTCTGAGCGATGTCGCCTCGCGTTGCCTCGATCTTCATATCGTCTCTCCCAAGCGTCGTAATCTGAACTGTCGCTCACTATCCGGCACATTATACGCCACACCCGCCCTCTCTGCTATAATCGCCCCAATCAAATCCGTCATCAACCTGGCCCGATAAGGATTGAAACCATGCCGAACCCACAGACCGAACACGAAAAGCAACTTGTGGAGCGCGCCCACCGCGTGCTGCCCGGCGGAAGTCTGGGCAACGTGAACCAGGACGTCGTGATAGTGCGGGGCGAAGGCAGCCGCATCTGGGACGCCAGCGGCAACGAGTACGTTGACTACCTGCTGGGCTCCGGCCCCATGCTCATCGGACACAGCCACCCGGAGGTGATCGAGGCGGTGAAGGAGCAGCTCGACAAGGGCACCACGTTCTTCGCCACCAACGATCACGCCATCGAGCTTGCCGAAGCCATAGTGGACGCCGTTCCGTGCGCCGACAAGGTGCGCTTCAGCTCCACCGGAACGGAGGCTACGATGTACGCCATGCGCGCGGCGCGAGCGTACCGGGGCAAAGACAAGATTCTCAAGTTCGAGGGCGGATTCCACGGCATGAACGACTACGCGCTGATGAGCGTGTTCGCCTCCGGCGAGACAGAATTCCCCCGCGCCGAGTCCAATTCGGCGGGAATCCCCCGCGCCATACAGGACCAGGTACTCATCGCGCCGTTCAACGACCTAGATACCACGCGCGCCATCATCGAGCGGCGCCACGACGAGTTGGGCGGCATCATCGTAGAGCCGTTCCAACGACTGATACCGCCGCAGCCCGGCTTCCTCGAGGGGCTGCGCGACCTCGCGACCGAGTTTGGCATCCCGCTCATATTCGACGAGGTGGTTACAGGCTTCAGGTTCTCCTACGGTGGCGCGCAGGAGTTGTACGGCGTAACGCCCGATCTGTGCACGCTCGGCAAGGCCGTCGCCGGCGGCTTCCCGCTGACGGCCGTCGCCGGACGCGACGACATCATGGCGCACATGGACGCCGACTCCGTGCCGTCCGACGGCTTCATGCCGCAGATCGGCACGCTTAGCGGCAACCCCATCGCCTGCGTCGCCGGACTCAAGACCCTCGAAATCCTGCGCCGTCCGGGCACATACGAGAAGATGCGCGCCGACGGCGACGCTCTGCGCGGCAACCTGCAGCGGATGCTCGACGAGGCGGAGATACCTGCGCGGGTAACCGGCGAGTCCGTTCTGTTCGACGTGTACTTCACCGACGAAGAGGTTACCGACTACCGCAAGACGTTGGGCGCGGACGCGGCGACGATGGATAAGTTCAACGCCGGGGTCGTCGAGCGCGGCGTGTTCAAGGGCTCGTCCAAGTTCTACGTATCAGCCGCCCTGACCGGCGAGGACGTCGCCCAGACGCTCGACGCCTTTCAGGATGCGGTAAACGACCTGCGCTAACGCCCGCGGATTCCGTAACGCGGCATTACCATTCCCGCATACCTCCACGCCTGGCTCGGTGGGGGATTTCGTGTCGCGCTCACTATGCTGTATGTGAATTTCCGAACGCGCCAAGCGATACCGTGTGTGGAAATTCGAGCCATAATGCCTATAATATAACTGTTTTTCTGAAATTATAGTTTGCATAAACAGGTTATACACAGAGATTCATGAAATATAATCATTATCACGCTTGACAATTTATCCAGCGGACGGATAAATTAAAGACGCGGGCTTGAGGTGGGACTTCCCCCGGATATATCGTGTGATTGATTCTTTTTCAGGGCCTTTTGCGCCCAGAAATACCACATACTGCCCTTCCGCGCTTGGAATCACTTGCTCGACTGCCAACGGAGTCGATATTTCCTCATAAGCCCTCAGAACTATTCTCGGATCGTTTCTTGGGAGGTGGCTCAGGTGAATATCGGACCAATTGCTATCAACTTGCTGAAGGACGGAACATTCATGGTGGACGGAGGAGTAGTCTTCGGACAGCTTGCCCGCAGCCAGTGGGAGCAGTTCATCAAGCCGGATCGAAGGAACCGCGTGCGCCTCGGCCTAAACGCCGTTCTAATACAGACAGCGGACCACAACGTGCTGATAGACACCGGCGCAGGCAGCAAGCGCACCGTCGAAATGAAGGCGGATTTCAGCCTCAACGGCAACAAGCTGGTCAAGGGCCTAAAGGCGTTCGGCCTGACCGCGCGAGATATAGACATAGTCGTGCTTACCAACCTGCACTTCGACCACAGCGGCGGATGCACCAAGCTCGACCGCACCGGGACGGCAATCCCCATGTTCCCTAAAGCCCGGTACATAGTTCAGAAATCATCGTGGGATGCGGCGACGTCGCCGAACGCCCGCTTCCTAGGATCGTTCTACGAGGACGATTTTGAGCCATTGGCGGAGCGAGACATGATCGAGTTCGTCGAAGACAACGCCGAGATAGTGCCCGGCGTCAAGGTGAGGCTCATGGAAGGCCCCGCGCAGGGCAACCAGGCGGTATTCATCGAGTACGGCAGCGAGCGCATCATCTACGCCGGAGACCTCATTCCGACGCCGTTCCACCTGCCTCCGCATCACATCCCAGCCACGGCCGAATTTCCCAACGATACGTTGGTTCAGAAGCGGGAGCTTCTCGATATGGCGATTCAGGATGGGTGGATGATCATCTTCGGGCACGGCAACGAGTGCAACGGCGCCTACGTTCGCGACCGTGGCGGCGTGCCGCAGATGGTGCCGGTGGAAATCTAGGATCCACGGCGTATGGCGGCTTATGGCGCGACAAATCCCTTCCCCCTTCGATGGGGGAAGGTTGGGCTGGGGATGAAACGCCGCCTACGTCGGAATCACCGCCCGTACGCAATCCTCGTCCACCGCTGTGAGCGTGGCGTCCGTAATGCGGTTCTCCAAGTTGAGCCAGCTAGGCGCGCGCGTCCTGATGTAGTTATCCGTAAGACCGGACCATGTAGGTGGGCGCGTGTCGTCGCCATGGCTCGTCGTCCGCTCCCACAGCGTCTTGCGGGTATGCCCGACGAACCGTCGGCGGTGTTCGCGCGACAATTCGCGCGCTACCTCGCCCAATTCGGCTGCCCGCGCGGACTTGATCGCGGGCTCCACATGCTCGCCGTAATGCGCGGCGCTGGTGCCGGGCCGGGTCGAGTAAGGGAATACGTGTACGGACGCGAGTTCAGCTTCCACGCACGCGTCGAGCGTGGCGCGAAAGTCGTCGTTCGTCTCGCCCGGGAAGCCGACTATCGCGTCGGTGGTGATCGAAACGTCGGGAATCGCCTTGCGTATCCGCATGACCGTATCCAGGAACTCCGCCGTCGTGTACCGCCGCCGCATCCGCCGCAGCACCGCGTCGCTGCCGCTCTGGAGCGGCACGTGGAAGTGTGGGCACAGACGCGAATCCGACCACAGCTCCAGCAGTTCGTCCGAGATGTCCTGCGGCTGGAGCGACGATATGCGGATGCGCGGCAGATCTGTCCGCGCGAGCATAGCCTCGACCAGGGAGCGGATGTCCGCGTCAGGCAGGTCGAACCCGTAGGAGCCTAGCTGCGTGCCGGTTAGCGCGACTTCCTGACAGCCCGCAGCGGCATAGGCGTTCGCGGTCGCCACGATCTCGTCCAGAGGGATGCTGCGTTCCCTGCCCCGCACCTTTGGAACGATGCAGTAGGCGCAGACTTGATCGCAGCCTTCCTGTATCTTGACCATCGCGCGGGAGCGCAGCCTGAGCGCGGTCGCCATCGCGGAGCCGCCATCCGGCGTCGCCAGCGGAACCGTCCTGAACTCCCCGAACTCTGCGGGCGCGTCTATCCTCCAGTCCGAAGAATAATCCGGAGCGCGCTCTGGAAAGGCGTCTCCGAGCATCCGAGTCAGCGCCCCCTTGTCGCGGTTGCCGATGACCAGGTCCACCTCCGGCATCGCGTCCAGGTCTCCGGGCGCTCGCTCGGCGTAGCAGCCGGTGGCTACTACGATTGAGCGCGGATTGCGCCGTTTCGCCGCTCGCGCCGACTGCCGCGCCTTGCGGTCGGCGACGTGCGTTACGGTGCAGCTGTTCAGCACGAACACGTCCGCGTCCTTCCCCTGCCCTACCACGCGGTAGCCCGCCGCCGCGAACTCGCGCGCCATCTTCTGCGTATCCGCCTGATTCAGCTTGCAGCCCAGCGTCTCGAAGCGCACCGTTGGCGCGTCGCTCTCGCCGATCAACCTCTCTGCCATGTCGTCGCCTCTAGTTGTGGTTGCTTCAATGGTAGCATGGGAGCGCGCGCCAACTACACATACCCCTTGACCTCCCGCGCCTCGACAACCGATGATTGCCCCATGACCGATAACGAAGACCTTGCCAGATGGGTAGATCGCGCCCAGCGCATGGCGGAGTACCGCGTGGAGGCGTCCGACTTCGTTCGCCGCGCCGCCGCAGCGATGCTGCCTGCGGTCGAGTCGGACGTCGAGTTGGTCTGCCGGCTGTGGGTTGCCGCCGATGAGCGGGACGTTCTGATATGCGAAGCGCTCACCAGATTCGACGAAGCGCTGTTCGACACACCGGGCGATCTGGAGATCACGCGCGGCGCGGAGCCGAGACCGTCCCCGGACGATGAAGACCGGCTGCTCTACGTGTGCTCGTGGACGCTCAGACGTGAAGACGGGCGCGCCGTGAGCGTTGCGCTCGCGGCAGACCGGCTCACGGGAGGGATGACGTTCGAGGTTCTGGATCCGGTGGGCATGGCCACGTCCGTCCCGGCTCCGGAGGCCTTTGGAGCCAACGAATTGTACGAAGCGCTTTCGCTCGCATTCTTCACCATGCGCGGCCCGCCCCAAGTTGGTATAATCGCCTAAACCGTTACGCCGAGCAGTACAGGACAATCCGCTCGGGGCGACCGCCAGTACCGAACGTCTGGGCGGCCCCGCGCCCCAAGTCGCCGATGGAGGGCTGACGTGACAATACCAAACCGCGTCGTAGTTACCGGAGTGGGCGTAGTTAGCCCCGTTGGGCTGGATGCCGATTCGAGCTGGAACAACCTGCTATCCGGCAAGTCCGGCGTCGATCAGATAACCGCGTTCGACGCCGACGGCTATGGCACCACCATCGCCGCCGAGGTCAAGGGCTTTGACGCCGACGGCCTGCTCGGACGCAAGGAGGCGCGACGCATGGACCGCTTCGTCCAGCTCGGCGCGGGCGCCGCGCTCGAGGCGGTGGAAGACGCAGGCATCGCCGTTACAGACGAGAACCGGACGCGCGTTTCCGTCATGGTAGCCAGCGGAATCGGCGGAATCATAACGCTCGAGGGCCAGATCGGCGTGCTGGACAGGCGCGGCCCGCGCCGGGTCTCGCCGTTTCTCGTTCCAATGATGCTGCCGGATATGGCGTCCGGGCAAATCTCCATGCTGCTGGGCGCCAAGGGGCCGAATTACAGCACGGTCTCCGCCTGCTCGAGCGCGGCCGACACTATCGGCCAGGCGTTCGAGGCGCTGCGGCGCGGCGACGTGGACGTTGCCATAGCGGGCGGTTCGGAGGCGGCGATCTGCCCCATCGGAGTGGCGGGATTCAACGCCTGTCACGCGCTCTCCAAGCGCAACGACGATCCGCAGGCGGCGTCCCGGCCCTTCGACGCCGACCGGGACGGCTTCGTCATGGGCGAGGGCGGCGCGGCGCTGATTCTCGAGACGCTCGAACACGCAATGGCGCGCGGCGCGGAGCCGGTGGCCGAGATGGTGGGGTACGGATCGACTGCCGACGCGCACCACATCACCCAACCCGCTCCCGAAGGCGAGGGCGCGGCGCGCGCGATGAACAACGCGCTGGAACAGGCGCGCACGCTGCCCGAAGAGATAGGTTACATCAACGCGCACGGCACCTCCACGCCGCTCAACGACAAGTACGAGACCATGGCGGTCAAGGCCGTGTTCGGCGAGGAGGCTTACCGCATCCCGATAAGCTCCACCAAGTCCATGACCGGACACCTGCTCGGCGCGAGCGGCGCGCTGGAGGCGGCTGTAACCGTGCTAGCGCTGTCCAAGTGGGCCATTCCTCCCACCGTCAACTTGGAAACGCCTGACCCGGACTGCGACCTAGACTACACCCCGCATATGCCCCGCCGCGGACGCATCCGCTCGGCGATGAGCAACTCGTTCGGGTTCGGCGGCCACAACGCCTCCCTCGTCTTCCAGGAATTCGAGGAGTAGGCGTTCGCCCACTCGTTCTAGCCAAGCCGGGTTCAGGAACGCCGCGCCGCAATCTACACTGACTTTGTGAAACACGAGCGCCGCCGACCGGCGACGCATCTATTCAACTATGGAGCCCGCCTTGAAGCATACTTGGAACGTCTTTCCCACGATCCCGGACCACATCACTTCACGGCTCGGCTTCCCCAAGCCGCGCGCGCAGTTGCTCTACAACCGCGGCATCGCTACACACGATGACGCGACCTCATTCCTCTCTCCCAATGAAACCGACTCGCACGACCCGTGGCTGATGCCCGACATGGACGTCGCCGTCGAACGCCTCACCCACGCGATAGACGAAGGCGAGCCGATTGGCGTGTTCGGAGACTTCGATATAGACGGCGTCAGCGGCACCGCCGTTCTGACGATCGCGCTGCGGAATCTCGGCGCGAGCGTCGTACCTTACATCCCAAATAGGGCGAGCGAGGGGCACGGACTTACCGCCGAGACGGTCCGCGCGATGGTGTCCAGAGGCGCATCCGTTCTCGTTACGGTGGACTGCGCTTTCAGCACCCAAGACGGCGCTGATATGGCTGAATCGCTCGGAGTGGATGCCGTGATTACCGATCACCACGTGGTTCCGGACGCGCCGCCCTACCCTTTCACGGCGCTGGTCAACCCGCACCGTCCCGATTCCGAGTACCCGTTCCCGCACCTGACCGGCGTCGGCGCGGCGTACAAGCTGGTGCAGGCGCTCTACGAGGCGACCGGCCGAGAGGAGCCGATCGAGCTGCTCGAGTTAGTAGCCCTCGGCACCATCGGCGACGTAGGCCCCCTCATGGGCGAGAACCGCTACTTCGTAGCCGAGGGCATCCGGCGTATGAACACGCATCGCTCGATGGGGATCGCCGCGCTTGCCGACACAGCGGGATTGGGCGAACGCGAACTCGACACCGATGCGATGTCGTTCCAGATAATCCCGCGCCTGAACGCCCCCGGACGCCTCGCCGACGCGGGCATTAGCCTGGAACTGCTCACGACCACGAACCGCCGCCGCGCGCAGTCACTCGCGGAGACGATAGACGGTCTCAACGTTCAACGCAGAGAGCAGACCGCCGCCGGCGTCGAACTGGCGGAACGGCAGATACTCAAACGGTGGGAAGGTTCGCCTCCCGGCGTCATCATGGTCGGCAGCCGGACGTGGGGACACGGCATAGTCGGGTTGATCGCCGGGCGTTTGGCCGAGAAGTACGGTCGTCCTGCGATCGCGGTCGCAGTTGACGGCGCCGAGAGCCGAGGCAGCGCGCGCAGCGTCCCGAAGTGCAACATCCTGGAAGTGATAGACGATTCGGCGCGGCTGCTGACGCGCTACGGCGGCCACGCGCAGGCGGCGGGCTTCTCGATTCCTACGGAGAATCTGCGCGCGCTCGCCGACACGTTCGAGCGGCTGCCCGCCAATCGTTACGGCGCCGGCGAGCCGGAGTTCGAGATAGACTTGATCGCAGACCCGTCGTATGTGGAGCGTGAACTGTTCGAGTTCGCCGAGTCGCTGGCGCCGTTCGGCAAATCTAACCCGCGTCCCAGGTTCGCGTCATCCCCGCTGCGCGTTCTCGACGCCTTCGTCGTTGGGGCGGGCGGCGCGCATCTGAAGCTCCGCCTGCAGGACGGTCAAGACACATGGGAGGCGATAGCCTTTCGGCAGGGCGACCGCAAGCCTGAAGCGGAACGAGGCTCCGAAATCTCGATCGCCTACCAGATGGAGCGCAACATGTGGCGCGGTCGGACGCGGCCCCAACTCCTGGTGGACGATATAGTTCCCGCGATCTAGCGCCGCTCCAAGCCCCGCGAGTTGGCGCCAACTCGCGAAGACGAGGAGGGCCTTGCTATATTCCTGTGCGTCTCTACGCGCCTTTACGCCCCTGCGGCAACATTCCTCTACCCCCGCCGGTCACGGCGTCGCTCGGCTCGCGTTCGCCGGTCCACCGGTTTCGTGAATTCCTCATCCGCATCGCCGGCGGCTGCCGGCTGCGCCTTCCACAGGAGCAGCGGAACCGTAATCGCGAGCACGCCGAGCGCTATGAAATGCGCCTCCTGCATTCCGAGCGCCCAGATGCGGTCCTCGCGCAGGAAGGTGACGCCGAATCTGCCGATCGAGTACAACGCCAAGTACAGCGCGAACAGCATCCCGTCCGGGCGCAGACGGTTGCGGAGCTTCCATATCAGCGCGAGCGCGAGCAAGTTCCACGCTATCTCGTATGCGATGACGGGCTGAACGGCGACACCGATGCCGTTCGCGCAGCGCCCGGCGTCCGAAGCCGGATGCGTCCACACGAAGCCGAGCGCGAAATCCCACGCCTTGGCGCAGTGTTCGCCGTTTACGATGTCTCCCAACCGTCCGATGGACTGCACGAACAGCATCGCCGGCGCGGCGAGGTCGGCTATCACTCCCACGGGATGGCCCCGCCAAAGCGCGTAGGCCGCGCCCCCGGCGAATCCGCCCAGGATGCCGCCCCACAGCCCGATGCCGCCGTTCCACACGGCGATTATCTGGCCCGGCGCCGCGCCGTAGTAGTCCCAGTGGTCTATGACGTGGACGATGCGCGCGCCCACGATGCCGCTGATGATGGCGAAGATGGCTATCGAGTAGATGTCGTCTGTGTCTATGCCGCGCATCGGCGCCCACCGACCGACCAGATATACCGCCGACGCGACCGCGATGAAGCTGAAAAAGCCGTGCCAGCTGAGCACGAACGCCGAAAACGCGGTCAGGTTCGGGCCAACAGTGATTTCAACCATATCTGGAACTGTCCTCCGCTTGGTCGTGGCGGCTACGCCGCGCAATAATCGGCCTCATCAGTCTGCAATTAGCCGGCAAACGCGTGGGGAGGCAGAGCCGATGAGAGACCGTCTTGAAGATTTTCTCCATTACATGACCGTCGAGCGCGGCGTGTCTCCCAACACGCTTGCCGCGTACCGGAACGATCTCACCCAGCTTATCGAGTGGTTGGAAGCTCGCGCCAACGGCGCGTCGCCGGCTTCCGCTTCTTGGGAAGATGTTTCCGAGCAGACTATCAGCGAATACCTGTTTCACCTGCGCGACTTAGCATATTCGGAAACTACGCGCGCGCGCAAGACCGCTTCGGCCAAGTCGCTCTTCGGCTTCCTCGTCATGGAGCGCGTTCTGGAATCTAACCCGACCGTCAACGTCTCCACGCCCAAGGTCGGGCGGTCGCTGCCCGCTCCTCTGACGATAGACGAGATGGAGCTTCTGCTGGCAGCTCCGGCCGGGATGGACACGCCGGAAGGCGCGCGGGACGCCGCGATGCTGGAGTTGCTCTACGCTACCGGTATGCGCGTAAGCGAGCTGATCGCGCTCGATCTTGAAGACGTGAACATCTACAACGGCTTTGCCCGATGCTTCGGCAAGGGCGGCAAAGAGCGAATCGTGCCGATACACCTCGGCGCGGCGCGCGCGCTGGAAGGCTACATCGAGCGCGCCCGTCCGGACTTGAGGGGAGACAAAGAGGCGAAAGCCCTGTTCCTCAACCGTCGCGGCGGCCGCCTGACGCGACAGGGATTCTGGCTCATCCTCAAGAGACACGCCGCCCGCGCGGGCCTGGAGGGGCGGGTAACGCCCCACACGCTGCGTCACAGCTTCGCCACCCACTTGCTGCGCGGCGGCGCTCCCCTGCGCCATGTCCAGGAACTTCTCGGACACGCCAGCATCACCACCACGCAGGTCTATACGCACCTGACCAGCGAACACGTCCGCGCCGAGTACGACAGCGCGCACCCAAGGGCGTAACCCAACCCCCCCGACATTTTCGGCGCAAAGGACGCAGAGACGCAGAGGATTCTATTTTGCCCTTTGCGCCTCCGCGTTAAATTCCCTGCGCGATTTGCAACCTACGCCCAACATCACTATCATCAATGCATAATCAGGCCGCAATAGGAGCAGACTCCACATGCCCAGCAGCAGGAACAGGCGCAGAGCGCAGAGCCAGGCGCAGCTGAGCGGGCGACGCCGAAACAGGGGCGGACGACGGCAGCGAGGGAGCTCGGCCTCCCAGCAGTCTCGACTCCGGACGGCTCCGGAGGCGACAGCGGCAAACGGCCCGGACCAGGCCGCTGTCCAGACGGCCGTTCAGGCGACTCCCGAAGCTCCCGCCGCGACGCCGGCGCCCGAGGCGGCGAGTGTCATCCGCCGTCGGCCCACTCGCGCGCGAACGCCCGCCGAGCCGTTGCAGATGTACCCGTACCTGCGGTCCGAGCTGACGCGCATCGGCGTCCTCACGGCGCTCATAGCCGTCGCTCTGGGCGTGCTGACCTTCGTTCTAGGCTAGGGGCGCAGGCCCACGTTTAGTCAGCCCAATGCGTCAACACGGTCGCGGTATGGGCTAAGGGTCATTGTCGCCGCGAGGGGCAGACGTGACAGCTAACGAGACACCGGACTTCACCCAGCGCATCCGCGCCCTGCCGCAGAGGCCGGGCGTTTACCTCATGCGCGACCGGCGAGGCGAGGTCATATACGTCGGCAAGGCCGCTAGCCTGCGAAACCGCGTATCTTCCTACTTCGGCAGCCCGCATGGGCTGGTTCCCAAGATACGACGCATGGTGCGCCGCATCGCCGACTTCGAGTTCATCGTAACCGAGTCCGAGCAGGAAGCTCTGATCCTCGAAAGCAACCTCATCAAGGAACGTCAGCCGCAGTACAACGCGCGGCTGAAAGACGACAAGTCCTACCCGTTCATCAAGATAGACACCACCGAAGACTTCCCAATCGTCTATGTAACCCGCCGCGTGCGCGACGATGGCGCGCGCTACTTCGGTCCGTTCGCCAGCGCTTCCAGCGTCCGCAAGACACTCGCGCTGCTGAAGAAGCTGTTCCCTTACCGGTCGTGCACCAAGACGATAACCGGCAACGACGACCGCGCCTGCCTCGACTACTTCATCCACCGTTGCGCGGGCCCCTGCATCGGCAAGGTGGACCGCGCCGAATACCACGAGATCATAGACCAGGTGGCGATGTTCCTCGAAGGCAGGACCGACCAGGTAGTGCGCGGTATCCGGACGCGGATGCTCGAGGCGTCCGAGACGTTGGAGTTCGAGCGCGCCGCCGCGCTGCGCGATCAGATACAGGCTATCGAAAAGGTGCATGAGGGTCAGAAGGTGCTTCACCTGTCCAACGAGAACGTGGACGTCATCGCGCTCGCGCAGGAAGCGCGCGACGCCTGGGTCGAGGTCTTCTTCATACGGCAGGGCAAGCTGGTGGGACGCGAAAATTTCCTGATGCACCGCTCGGACGGCGACGAGCCCGCCGAAGTGCTCGCCGCGTTCGTCAAGCAGTTCTACACGGCCAACCCATACGTCCCGCGCAGCGTGCTGCTTCAGCATCTGCCGGACGACATGGCGGCGATAGAGGCGTGGCTGCGTTCCAAGCGGCAGGGCGCCGTGCGGCTGCACGTCCCGCAGCGCGGCGAGAAGCGCCGGCTGGTGGAGATGGTCTCTCAGAATGCCGAGCAGGGACTCAAACAGCTCCAGATCCGACGCATCCACGAGTCGTCCAACAACGACCGCGCGATGGAGGAACTGCAAGAGGCGCTTAGCCTGCCCGAACTGCCCCGCCGGATTGAGTGCTACGACATCTCGAACATCCAGGGCACCAACGCCGTCGGCAGCATGGTCGTCTTCGAGGAAGGCAAGCCGAGAACCGACCACTACCGCCGCTTCAGGATCAAGTCCGTCGCCGGGGTGGACGACTATTCGATGATGCGCGAAGTGCTGACCCGCCGTTTCAAGCGCCTATCGGATGAGCGGAAGAAGGGGGGCGCCCTGCTCGCGGTAGAGGGCGACGACTCCGTCCCAACCGCGCCGTCCACAGCGCCGCGCGAGCGCCAAAACCAAAAAGACTCCAACGCATGGGGCATCATCCCGGATCTGGTGCTGATAGACGGCGGCAAGGGCCACCTCGGAGCCGCCCTTCAGGTCTTGCTGGAGTTGGGAATCAACGACATCCCCCTGTCCAGCCTCGCCAAAGAGAACGAGGAGTTGTTCGTTCCCTACGTCAGCGATCCGATAGTCCTGCCTCGCAACGCCCAGGGGCTGTTCCTGGTGCAGCGGCTGCGAGACGAAGCGCACCGCTTCGCTATCACCTTCCACCGCGAGCGACGTTCCAAGAAGAGCGTACAATCCACTCTGGACATGGTTCCGGGCATCGGACCCAAGCGCAAGCGTATGCTGATGCGGCGCTTCGGCTCGGTGCGAGGCGTCCGCGACGCCACGGTCGAAGAGATAGCCGCCGTCCCCGGCCTAACCATGACCGTAGCCCGCGCGATCAAAGACCATATCTGATTCGTTGCCGTCCCGAGCCTGACCGCCGCGGCGCGCTTCCGTCCCAACCGTCATTCCGGCGGAGGCCGGAATCTAGTACGCTACGCCACCACCGAGCCGGGAATCTCAACAACATCATCTCCCCCAACCGTCATTCCCTCGAAGAGCGTGCTCCCGGGTAGGCGGGGATGGGAATCCAGTACGCTACGCTAGAACACGCCCTGGGATCACGCTACGGTGATTGCCCCACCTCAACCGCCAAGTATCTGAACCTGCTTCCACGTCCCGTTCCCGAAAGCGCCGAATAATCTCGCCAGCGCAAGGGGTACGACCTTTCTAGGCGAATCGGTTCCTGTCTGTTCCTAGTGGTTCCGGAACCAGCATTGTCCGAGCATCCTAGCACGCCTGTGATCGTCCTGCCCTCGTGGATGCGAAACGAAGTGTCTGTCGTCGTTCCCCAGCCTGGCGACGGGCTGGACCAGTAGGCGCGGGTGTTGGTCAACATCACTGCAATGCCTCGCGCTCTATACACTCCCTCCACACGCTCTAACCTCTGAATATCGTTGATGAAGTCATAGCGACGAAGTGGCAGCGCAGCGTGATTCTTCAGCGCAAATCGCTCGTTATCTGATAGGAGGTCTATCCCTCCCGTCGTGTATTTCAACTCGATCGCTATCTTCATAGTCGGGATCCAGATGTCCAGAGCCATGTTCTCACGTGGAAATGGGGGAAACTCCAGACGTATCTCGCAAGCAGGCATCTGATCCTTGATTTGCCAAGCGAGGGCGAATTGGAAGTCCGCCTCCGAGTGGAATATCGGCCGACGGGCTGCCAAGCCCCGCATGATCCGATGAATGTCCATGTGATGAAAACTCCAAAAATTTCCACATATACTGGCGATTTACATTATTTCGACGTTTCAGTTTCCTGAGTAAGCATCTATTTATGACAGAATCAAGATTTGCAGAATTGTCGGACAGACAGGACCCGCCATCCCGAAAATCCTCAAATCCTGCCAATCTCGATTCAGACAAAGCGGAGGCGGCCTAGTCTCAGCCTCCGCCGCGGTCTAAGACGAAGCGGGCGATCATTCGCTATCCGCTCTCTGTCCATTCCCAGTAGCTGCATTAATGAACGGGTTGAGCAGCCCGGTAAACTCCATCGGGAAGATGAACTTCGTGCTTTCGCTTGCGCCTAGCGATTTGAGCGTATCGAAGTACTGAAGGCTGAGCGTGTTCGAGTCTATGGTCTCGGCCACGCCGTGGATCTTCTCCAGCGCCGTGCTGAAGCCCTCGGCGCGCAGAACCGCTGCCTGCTGGTCGCCCTCGGCGGTGAGGATCTCGGATTGTCGGTGCCCCTCGGCGCGCAGTATCGCCGCCTGCTTCTCGCCCTCGGCCACGGTTATAGCCGCCTGGCGCGTGCCTTCGGCTTCGATCACCTCCGCGCGGCGCAGGCGCTCGGCGGACATCTGACGGTTCATCGCCTCCTGTATGTCTCGCGCAGGCTCGATCTCGCGTATCTCCACCTGCGTTACCTTGATGCCCCAACGCTCCGTTATCTCGTCCAGCTTCGTCCGCAGCGCCTCGTTTATGCGCTCGCGCTGCGAGAGAACGTCGTCCACGTTCATCTCGCCGATGACCGCGCGCAGCGTCGTAGTGGCTATGCCGACTACCGCGCCGTAGTAGTCCACCACCTCCAGCACCGCGCGGTCCTCCTGCCCGTCCATCACGCGCATATAGACAAGGAAGTCTATGTCTATCGGCGCGTTGTCGAGAGTGATGTTCGTCTGGCGCGGTATGTCCAGCACCTCCTCGCGCAGATCCACCTGCTGCGTCTTGTGAAACGGCCAGAACAGTATGTTCAGCCCCGGCTGCTTGAGTCCTGAGTACTTTCCGAGCGTGAACACGGCCAGCCGTTCGTACTGCTTTACGGTCCTGATATATGGGATCATCACAAGCTCCTTTCGAGCGCTTCCAAGCTGTTTTCTCTGAAGACTTTGAGTACGAGGCCGTCAACTTCCGCCACTACCACGCTTTCACCGGGCTCGATGGTCTCGCCCGTTTCCGACTCAGCCGACCAAAGCTCACTTGCCACCTGCACGGAGCCGGTCGGATCTAGGGTAGTCCGCACCTCGCCCACCTGCCCCACTATCTCGGCGAGGCGCGGCTGCACGTGGATCGCCTTCGCCTTCCGCGAGAAGTAGAACAGCCCGCCGACGCTGAGCGCGAGGAACGCCCCCACACCTGCGAGCGCGGCGTAGCCGACGCGGACGTCTGGCGCGGGAAGCCCCGGCTGGCTGGTGTCGCCGAACAGGAAGAAGCCGCCGACCAGTATGGCTACGCCGCCCGCCGCTCCGAACCCGCCCCATCCGGGCGCCTGCAACTCCCAGAAGATGAGACCAAGCCCCGCGGCTATCAGTATCAACCCTATCCAGTTCACCGGCAGGCTGATAAGCCCGATTATGGCGAGCGCGATCAACGTCGCGCCCGACACGCCGGCTACCCAGCCTCCCGGAATGAGCGCCTCTACCAGTATGAGGATGCCGCCCACCGCCAGCATCAGGAACACCAGCGTCGGGTTGGCGAGCCAGCCCTGGGCGCGCTGCACGGGCGTCTCCGTTACGCTCTGGGGAGTCGCGTTCGCGCCGCTCAGAGTTACGTCCACGCCTTGGACGTTGACGACCGTACCTTCGATCTTGGCGAGCATGTCTTGGGTGTCTCTGGCTACCAGGTCAACGATTCCAACTTCCACGGCCTCCTCGGCAGAGTACGACTTGGCCTCGAATATGGTGGCTTCCAGGGCGGACACCGCGTCCGGGCTTCGTTTTCGCTGGTTCGCGATTCCTCTGATGAGGGCGGCCACGTCCTGGGAAATCTTCTCCTTGATCGTTTCGCCGAGGTCTCTCGCGGCCGAATCTACTGGCGACGCCGCGCCGATCGTCGTACCCGGCGCCATGGCCGATATGTGCGCGGCGGAGACGATGAACGTGCCCGCCGACGCCGCCTGCGCGCCGGAAGGGGCTACGATGACGGCAATCGGAACGCTTGCTTCGAGCATCGCTCCGGTCATATCGCGCATTGCGTCCGCGGATCCTCCGGGAGTGTCCAGCTCGACAACTACCAGCGTGGCGCCGCGCTTCGCCGCATCGTCCAGCCAACCGCGCAGCGTCCGCGCCGATATCGGATCGATCGCCCCTTCGATGCGCCCGACCAAGACCGCGCCGGCCTCGCCGGTCTGAGCGTTGGCTATCCCGTTCAGTGCAAGAGCGAGCGCCACGAGGGAGACTATCCCCAACGAGATGCGGTAAACAGTTGAGATTGCGCGCTGCCTCATCGTGCCTGCTGCCATAAACTAATCCAATACCCTCCCCCACATTATAGCAACAAGCCGGAGCCGGCGTTGGCCCAATCCCCCGCCTATCCCTCATTGACGCAGAGGCGCGAAGGCGCAGAGGTACGCGGAGGAGTGTTGATTTGATGAATATTCCCAAATATGTCGGACAGGCTCAGAGGGCAAAGAATCACAAGTCATTCTCTTTGCGTTTCTCTGCGCCTTCGCGCCTTCGCGTCAAAAGACACTACTCCGCGATCTCGCATCCCATTGCCGCATAGAAGTCGTCGTCCACGCACGCTATGGGAAGCCCCGTCTCCAGGGCGGTCGCCGCGACCAGCGCGCTCAGCATCGCCGCCGGTACGTCGTCCGCGTCGAGGTCGCGGGCGATCTGCCCCGCGCGTCGCGCGATGGCAACGTCCACGTCCAGAGTCCTCACCGGCAGCGCCAGCAGAGCTGTCAACTGAATCTCGGCGCGCCTGTCAGGGGCGACTCGCGCCAGTTCGGCCACCGACGCCGCGCTAATAGTAGCCGCCACCTCGCCATTGGCGACGCGAGACAGCCACTGGATCCCCTCGCCGCCGGTCCACAGACTCTCGACGATTATCGTGTCCAGGATGACTTCGTTATCGCCATTCATCTCTCTACCGCCTCGCGGAGAATGGACTTGACTTCGTCGTCCGTCAGTTCGACCGGAGAGCCGAAGGGCTGACGCGCCTGCATCGACAGGTACTCGTCGTCCCAAACCGAGCGCGCCGTTGCCGCGGACTGGATCTGGCTATCTCCGTCCAGCGCGGCTGCGAGGGCGTACTCGATGAACTCTCTCAGCGGCATCCGCATTTCCGCCGCGCGAGCCTTGGCGCCGAGGTACAGGTCTTCCCGGATCTGGGCGTAGAGCTGCCTGGTGGGTACGTTGGACTTCTCTCTTGGCATATTGATATTGCCTCCTACCGGACTCGGGAACATGTTACCACAATGTGTTTGGATATGAACATCAAGGGATGTGTAAATATTGTCTATGGCGATATGATATTGGTGCAGGTTAGTGATATATACCTTTGCACAGACGAGTGTATCGGAGATTTCAATATCGCTTCCATTGGCTTGATAGCTATTCGGGCGATATGGAGATTGCAGTGACGCCAATTTTCAGTGGGAAGTCCACACCTAATACGTCTTCCACACCCTCAAACGGACCCTACCCTCAATTGCCCCGAATCCTGTAAATCCCGCTTTGGACAGGCTATAATGCCCAGACCATGAAGATCGTACTTGCCCCGCAGACATTCAAGGGAAGCATTTCTGCCCTAGACGCAGCGATTGCTATGCGAGACGGCGTGTTGCGAGCGCTGCCCGATGCGGAAACTATCATGGTCCCCGTGGCAGACGGCGGGGACGGGACGTTGGAGACGCTGGTAGAAGGCTCGGGCGGGGAGATCCGCTCCGCGACCGTAACCGGGCCTCTGGGCGAGCGGCGCGACGCCGAGTGGGGCGCGATGGGCGATGGCGTCACGGCCGTTATCGAGATGGCTAGAACATCCGGACTGGCGCTGGTCTCGCCGGATGCGCTCGACCCAATGAATGCGACGACCTATGGACTCGGCGAGGCGATCCGCGCGGCGCTGGACGCGGGATTCCGAAACTTCATCGTCGGAATCGGCGGCAGCGCTACTAACGACGCGGGCGCGGGAATGGCGCAGGCGCTCGGAGCGTCGCTCACCGACGCCGACGACACTCCCCTACCCTACGGAGGCGCGGCGCTGGCGAATCTCGCCCACATAGACCTGTCCGACCTCGACCCACGTGTCTCCGACTCTACATTCATGGTCGCGTGCGACGTGACGAATCCGCTCACCGGCCCGGAGGGAGCGTCCGCTATCTACGGACCGCAAAAGGGCGCCACGCCGGAGATGGTCGCCGCGCTCGACGCTGCGCTCGTCCGGCTCGCCGATGTAGCGCGCGCCGATTTGGGCGTTGACGTAGAACACCTGCAGGGTGCGGGCGCCGCCGGCGGACTGGGCGGAGGCATGGTCGCGTTCCTCGACGCCGAACTCCGCGCGGGTGTGGACATCGTGCTGGACACGGTGGGCATAGACGCCGCCCTCGAAGGCGCGGACCTCGCCATCGTCGGAGAGGGCGCGCTAGATTACCAGACGGTCTATAACAAGGCTCCGGTCGGTGTAGCGCAGCGGGCGGCGAAGCTCGGCGTCCCGGCGATCGCCGTGGCCGGAGCTCTTGGCGACGGCTACGAGGCGGTGTATGAACACGGCATAATCGCCGCCGTTCCGATCGTCTCCGGTCCCATGTCCTTGGACGAGGCTTCCGAGCGCGCTGCGGAGTTGATCGCGGATGCAACGGAGCGTTCGCTCAGAATGATGCGCGCGCTGCGGTAGGCGAATCCCCTACCCTCTTGTCCAATCAGCGCCACGCCATTTAACCCTTCGCATCTTTGCGCCTTTGCGTTTCATTGCAGAGCGCGCGTCGCAACCCGGTCACCCGATCAGCGCCATGTGTACCTCGCCCGGTCCATGCACGCCCGTAATCAGCTGGTACTCGATGTCGGCGGACCGGCTTGGCCCCGTTATCAGGTTCATGTAGCTTCCTAGCCTGCCGTTGGCGAAGTCATTGCGCCGGAGCGTGAACAGTTCGTCGAGACTCGGCAGAACTTGTCCGCGTTCGACGATGGCTAGGTGGACGGGCGGCACCAGCGACACGAGCCTGCTCGCGCCCGCGCGCGGGATGATGACCGCCGTTCCAGTCTCGGCTATGGCGTAGTCCACTCCTGTTATGGCGAGGTCGGACGCTTCCATGATCACGCGCAGTTCCGCCTGCGATCGCGTCTTGGCCTCCTCGCTCTCGCGGTCCAGCGCTACCGGCGTTAGCTCGACGCCGCTGCCGTCGAACAACCCGCCCGCGAGCGCGTTGCGAACGATGGGGTGCAGCGAGTGGACCACCGAACGCGCCTCCAGGTCTCGCGCGAGATCGAGCGCGTACCGCCCCGCCTCCCGCGCGTCCGCCACCCGGACGACGTTCCAGTTGGACGCCTCCGCCGTCCGCGCCAAGACGTTCATCAAGTTGTCGGCGTTGCGCCCCATAAGCTCGGCGACGTGGCGGACGCGCTCATGCAGCTCTTCCGGCGGTCCCAGCGTGTGCGGCGTCGGGCTGACCGGAGCGGACGGCGGCGCGTCTCTGCCAAGCCCTTGGCTGATGCGTTTCAGGAAGTCTTCCCTGTTCGTACTCGTCATCGTCATCCGTCTTTCAGTTCGCCCCATCTGGCTCGGAACGGGCGCTTGACCTCCGGCATGTCGCGGCTCCCAGTCCACGCCGAAAGCGGGCCGTTCGGCGACTTGGGCGCGACACGCTGTCCGACCCTGCCCAGCAGGTTGGCGGCGCGCATGGACGCGCCGGACGACATCGCGGCTCGCCAGCCCTTCATCGCCGCCGCCTCGCCCGCGCTCGCCGCCTTCTCCTCCGGGTAGTGGTCTCCCTGCGTTAGTTCCTTCCTCATATATAGCAGCATCCTGGGAATGTCTATGTTGACAGGGCAAGCCTCTTTGCACGCGCCGCACAGTGTGGAGGCGTAGGGCAGATCCTTCCCCGCCGACAGGCCCGTCAGCATCGGAGACACTATCGCGCCGATCGGGCCGGGATAGACCCAGCCGTATGCGTGGCCGCCGACCTTGCGATAGACCGGGCAGGCGTTCATACACGCGCCGCAGCGCAGGCACGTCAGCGCCTCGCGCATCTCGCGGTCCGCCAGAATACGCGACCGCCCGTTATCCACTATCACCAGGTGGAACTCCTCCGGGCCGTCTTCCTCCTCGTCGCGTCGCGGTCCGGTAACGGTCGTAACGTAGCTCGAAATCATCTGCCCCGTCGCCGAGCGGATGAGCAATCGCAGGAACATACCCAGGTCTTCGAGCGACGGCACCACCTTCTCCATGCCGGCGACGGCAACGTGCACTTTCGGCATCGAGGTGCACATTCGCCCATTGCCCTCGTTGGTAACCAGCGTTACGGTGCCGGACTCGGCGACCAGGAAGTTCGCGCCCGATATGCCCATGCCCGCCGCCATGAACTTGGCGCGCAGCTGTCGCCGCGCCTCGCGTCCAAGCTCCTCGATGTTCGCGGATCTGTCGGAGCCTAGCTTGTCCGCGAATAGCTCCGCCACCTCAGGCGCCGACTTGTGTATCGCCGGCGCGATGATGTGGAACGGCGTCTCGCCCGCAAGCTGGATGATGTACTCTCCCAGGTCGGTCTCCACCGCCTCGATGCCCTCCGCCTCCAGCCGCTCGTTCAACCCCATCTCCTCAGACAGCATGGACTTGCTCTTGACGATCATCTCCACATTGTGGCTGTTGGCGACGGATATCACGTAGTCCGACGCCGCCTGCGCGTCTTCGGCGAAGAATACCTTGCCGCCAGCCTTCTCCACGTTGCGCGAGAGCATGTCCAGATAGTAGTCCAGGTTCTCGATGACGTGCGTCTTGATCTGTTGGCCGCGCTCGCGCAACCCCTCCCAGTCGTCGGTAGCCGCCGACGCCGTGAGCCGCGCAGAGTGGAAGCCCGAATACAGACCTTGCAGATTGCGCTGGATCTGCCCGTCTGCCAGCGCGGATGCCGAGCCTTGCCTGAACTGCGCCGTTCGAGATTCCACACTCTACTCCAGTCATCGTCATTCCCGCGTAGGCGGGAATCCAGTATGCCGCGCCGAAACACGCCGCGATTCTCGCAGCTTTCACCCCTTATATTAAGGAAGGGACTTCTCAAGCCGGTCCGCCACCAGCTCCGCCAGATGCGCTGTTCTGACCGCGCTACCTCGCCGTCTCAGACCGCCGCCGATGTGCATGAGGCAACTCGCGTCGCATGCTGTAACCGCGTCCGCGCCGCTTGCCTCGATGTTGTCGAGCTTGTCGCTCAGCATCGCCCCCGATATATCCGGGTACTTCACCGAGAACGTCCCGCCGAAGCCACAGCACACTTCAGCTTGCGCCATCTCCACGCGGCTGACGCGGGGCATCGAGTCCAAGATCGCTTTCGGAGCGGCGTCTATGCCGAGCTCGCGCTTGGCGTGACAAGCCTCGTGGAAGACGACGTTGACATGTGGCGTATTCGACTCGGCCGCGCTTGCGAGCGCCGCAAGTTCGCCCGCCCCGACCTTCGCCGCCAGGTACTCGCTGAACTCGAACACGTTGCGTCCGAGCCGGTTCGCGCGGGCCAGGTTGATCGGATCGTCTGCGAACAGCTCGTGGTAGTAGTTGCGGATCATCGCCGCGCACGAGCCTGACGGCACGACGACAGGGATGTCGGGATCGAGCTGTCCGAGCAGTCGCCGCGCGACCGGGCGGGCGTCATTCCAGTAGCCGGAGTTGAACGCGGGCTGTCCGCAGCACGTCTGCGCAGCGTCGAACTCTACTTCCACGTCCAGCGCGCGCAGAACGCGAACCACCGCCTCGCCTACCTCCGGGAACAGCTGGTCAACTACGCAGGTAACGAACAGTTGCGCCCTATCGCCCGCGCTATTGCCTAGCGCTCCCGTCACAGCAGCGTCTCGCTAACGATGCCCCGGATGATGAATCCGACGATCCAGGCAACCATGAACACGCTGCCGGCCGCGAACAGCGCGCCCTCGGTGGCGCGACGCGCGGGACCGTGCGCCGAGAGATACGCCAGAAACGCGAACATCCCAATCGCCACAAGCCACACCGCAACCGCGTTCGCCCCCAGCGCAAGCCCTATCGCCAGTCCAACGACGCCCCAAGTGAGCCATTGGTCTAAACACCGCAGGGTCGTGGCGATCCAACGCGGCCTGATTCGATCTAACACTTGAGACACCTGCCATAGAATTATCTCAGAAAGCATACACCCGCCGCGCCCCTGATGCAACGCGAAGATTTTTCAACGCATAGGCTCAGATGCGTAAAGGATCTTGTGATTCCACTCCTAGGAATCTCCGCGTCTCTCCGCGCCTTTGCGCCTCTGCGCCAAATGAATGTACAATCGCCCCACGCCACGACTATCCGCAATTGGGAGGCTCGGCATGATAATCGGTTTCAACCACTCCGGCTTCGTAGTCAAGGACATAGACGCGATGGTCGCCTTCTACCGCGACACGCTTGGGCTGACCGTGATGCGCGAGGTGGACAGCGTAGCGCCGCCTGAGGGCGACCACACCGGTATCCCCGGCGCGCGTCGGACGCTCGTGTTCGTCGGCAAGCCGGGCGGTGAGCACGCGCTGGAGCTGGTCCACTTCATAGACCCGCCCAGCCCGGAGGGTCATCTCCACCGCCACCAGTTGGGCGCAGCCCACATCTGCTTCGACGTAACCGACCTCGCGGCTATGGCAGAGACCCTGAAGGCCGAAGGCATCCGCTTCATCACGGACCCCATCTTCCACGAAACCGACGACGGCAAACGCCGCGGCATCTGCTACATCATGGACCCGGAGGGCAACTACGTAGAGCTGATCCAGCCGCCGAGCTAAACGGCGTCCACCGGCTCGCGCTTTGATTCCACGTTTAGGTCAACGCCATTGATCGGCGGGATGGGATCCCCCAGCTTGAGGCCCATAAGCAGCCAATCTTCCAGAGTCGCCTGCAATTCATCTGAACACTCGCGCTTGGTGTCCCCAAACGCAATGACTCCAACACATGGCGGGATGGTACCACGGTACGTTCCGTCCTCCATCTTCTCATATACAGCGCGATACATTGCCTCGTCAATGTAATCGGTCAGGATGAAGGTACCAAGCTTCGGCTGATAGTATGCTGTCGCGTCCGCCAACGACTCTTCTGTGTGGACATTTCCTACGGACTCATGGGAAGTTGGCTTATCAGGCGTGTCCGAGCCTGAACGCAGACGTTCCTGAGCTAGATCGTAGTAGGCTTGCAGGCGCATCCAGAAGTCCGCGTTGCTCCAGCCGAGGCGTTCCAACGCTAGCGCGACCCTAGGTGAAATTCCACATCTGCCGTCCAGCAGCCCGGATACTTCATCTTCATCTATTTCTAAGCGATTCGCGAACTCTGGAATAGTCCAACCAACGGCATCCAGGCTGTCAAGTACGCTTAGGCCGGGGTGCGACGGGTTCGACTTTACCATAATGGGCTCATAATGATAGTCAATTAGGTCAATATCAACCGCTTCGCCATTCTCGAAACGAAAGACAATACGCCAGTTGCCGGTTACTCGCACACTCCAGTAATCGCTCATATCTCCAGTCAGTCGGTGCAGACGAAGCCCGGGTTTATCAATATCCGCCGGCCTTTCGGCCAGTTCAAGATCGTCCAGTATTCTGCCGATACGCGCTACGTGCCCGGGATCAAGGCCGCGAGGCTGTCCTCTCTGGTAGAATCGTCGCAGCCTCCGGTGTCTAAATCTCATTGAGCGGTGTCAGCTGTTCGGGATGCTGAAATCGCTTGGTCTTACACCTACCCGTAAACTTGGAAGCGGTGCCGGTTCGTCTCCACCACGTAGAGGCGGCCCTCGTCGTCGAAGCGCACGGCTACGGGGCCCCAGAAGTACGGCTCTATCTGCGATGACGTGTGGTACGGCGTCTGAAGGTGCTCCGGCAGTGTCTCCGGCGTCAGGTCGGACACCTCGCGCAGCTCCCACTCTTCGGGGTTGGACGAGTAGTAGTCCATCGCCCACTGCGAGAGGGTGGCCTGGCCTCGCATGGTCGCCGCGAGTTCACCGTCAGGAGTGAATATCTGGACGCGCTCGTTGCCCCAATCGGCGACGGCGACCGCGCCGTCAGGCGAGGCGGCGACGCCGGACGGACGGCTCAGATGCCCGGCGCCCATCGTCTGCAGATGCCCGCCGTCCGAGGTGAACTTCTGCACCCGGTCGTTGCGCCAGTCGGCGACGTAAACCGCGTCGTCCGCGCCGACTCCGACACCCCACGGCAGATCGAACTGCCCATCCTCGGAACCGGGCTCGCCCCATGCCGCCAGAGGCTCGCCGTCCGCGTTCAGCTTCTGGACGCGTCCATTGCGCTGGTCGGCAATGTAGATGTTGTCCGCGGAGTCTATGGCTATGCCGGATGGCCCGTCGAACTGTCCGGGGTCAGAGCCTCGCTCGCCCCACTGCGAGACGAACGAGCCGTCGGCGTCGTACACGCACACGCGGTTGTTGTACTCGTCGGTTATGTACAGTCGCCCCGCGCTGTCGAATGCCATCGCCACGGGCCAGACGAACTGCCCATCGCCGTCGCCATACCCGTTGCCGAACTCGTAGAGGTAGTCCTCGTCCAGGTTCAGCACGCCGACTCGGATCGCTTTGGCGCGCGCCGGGTCGCAGCGGTTGAGCACGAATATGCGTCCGTCGGGCCGGAAGGCGATGTCGTAGGGATTGGCGAAGCCGCGCCCGTTGTCGCCGTTGTTGACTATGCCGACCGTCTTGATATAGTCGAGACTGAGCGTGGTCACGGTGTCATTCCCCCACAATCGCGCAGCGAGCCGACGTCACGCGACGCCGGCCCGCTCCGGTCATTTTCCTATTAATGATTGACGGCCTCGCTAGGCCAGCTGATACTCTTTGGACGATGCGATGAGGCGCATGACGTTGGCCACAGCCTGCGCAGAGTCTTCATCGTCCATGTCCACGTCGCCGAACTGCGCGGCGAAGCCGATGATCGCGTCCCGGGTGTCGTCCTCGACCGATAGCGGCCCCATCAGGTCCAGGCAGCCGTCAACTACCTGCTCGGGCGACTGGTGGCGTCCGCCGTCGCGCGCCAGCCGGTCGGCTATCGAGCGCACGCCCGGATTGGCTGGGTCGCCCAGCTCGGCGGCGGCGAAGTTGACGCGCTCGACGAGCGAGCCGCTGTCTATCCACTCGATGCCCTCGTGCCAGCCCTCGACGGTCGGCGGCTGCAGAAGCCCCTGCCCCATGAAGAACGCCTGGCTCGCAAGCTGGTTGACTCCCAGCGTCGGCTGTCGGTATGAACCCGCCATGCGAACCGCGCCGACGACGGTTTCGACCGGCGCCTTGACGCGGGCGTAGCGCGCGCCCTCGCCCTTGAAGTAGTCGGAGTTGAACAGAGTTCTAAGCACCGCGCGGATCTCGTAGTCCGACTCGAAGTAAGACGCTATCATCTGCTCGATGGTCGCCTCTCCCACTTCATCTATCTCGTCTGCTGCGAAGAACTGGAACAGCCTCGTGCACACGAAGCGCGCCGTGGCGTCCTGCCGGCAGATGATCTCCACAATCTCGTCGCCGCCGAAGTCGCCGCGCTCGCCGAGGAAGACCTTCTCGCCCGTGTCATGGTCTTGGTCGCGGAACTCGAAGTGCCAAGCGATGCGGCTGTACGGCCAGATCGAGTCCTTCATGGCGCGCATGGACATATACTCGGCATTCTTGAGCGTCCAGCCCGTGAAAGCTCGCGACGCCTCCTTGACGTCATCCTCGGTGTAGTTGCCGATGCCCATGGAGAAGAGCTCCAGCAGCTCACGCCCGTAGTTCTCGTTGATCGCGCCGTTGTGGTTGTCGTTGTTGTCGAGCCAGATGATCATGGCCGGGTCTTTGGACAGCTCGACCAGTATGTCGGTGAACCTGCCGAAGCCGGCGCGCCTGAACATATCTATCTGGTTCAGCAGCGCCCGCGCCTGGTTCAGCTTGGCGTAGCCTGTGGCGAACAGGCTGTGCCAGAACAGCGCCAGTTTCTCCTCCAGCGGCTGGTTCGTGGTGATCATCCGGTACATCCAGTTCGCGCCCGCGCCCGACAGGTCGCGCATCTCGGAGTGCTCGACGTGGTAGCGGCGAATCAGGTCTTCGGGCATACTCTGCCGGTCGCCGGACGGGTTCAGCAGGTCTTCGACCACGTTCTCGTAGCCGCGAGCGACCTTCTCCTCGAGCTCCTCGCGCCCAGCGCCGAAGCCCGCGCGCCGCATCAAGTGCGCCATCAACGCAAGGTCTGTGGTGGTGGTAGTCGTCATGGTAGTTGCCTCCTTGTGGGGGCAGTTATTAGTCGTCAGTAGCTGGCGACGATCGCGCCAAAAACCAACAACTTATACCGGCAAGAAGTCGTACTGCTCGAACCTGCCGTTGACGATAGGCCCGGAATCTATGCCGAACCAACGCTCCAACAGCGTCGAGTAGGTCGTACGGAAGTCGTTGTTGAATTGCAGGTCGCCTTCGAGCTGGTCCTCGGGGGCAATGGATGGGTAGTTGCCGTACATGCCGCCGTTCACCTGCCCGCCGATGACGAACGCGCTGCCGCCGGAGCCGTGATCGGTGCCGGAGCCGTTATCCTTGATGCGTCGCCCGAACTCGCTGAAGACCAGAATCGCCACGTCGTCCTCGCGCCCGTGTTCGCGCAGGTCGTCGTAGAAGTCTCCGATCGCGCCCGCCACCTCGTCCCACAACTTCGAGTGGGTTTCGATCTCGCCGGAGTGCGTGTCGAAGCTCCCGTGCTGCGTGTAGAAGATGCGTGTGCCGAGGTCGGCGAACAGCGTCTGCGCCACGTTCTTGAGGCTTTGCGCTATCGGATTCGCGGCGTACTCGACCGTCGAGGCGTATTGCTCCGGCGCCGTCCGCAGGATGTCCGCGCCCTTCAGCGCGTCTCTCCCCGTCTGGCCGAGGAAGTCCATCACGCGGTCGCGTCCCTGCGAGCCGCCGTACATCTGGGAGAATGCCTCCAGCGCGAAGTTCCGCATCATCTCGTCCTGAACGTCCGGGAACAGGCCGTAGGTTTCGAGATTGCCGACGGACGCGACAGGCACGCCGCGAACGCTGAGCGCGCGCGGCAGCCCTCTGCCGAAGTTCACTGCGGTGAGCACGTTGTCGCCCTTCGGGTCGAGCTCTCGCGTCGTCAAGCCCAGCCAGCCGTCGCGTCCGATGTCGTCCGGTAGCGCGGTGTGCCATATATCCATGGAGCGGAAGTGCGACCTGTTCGGGTTCGGATAGCCGATGCCGTTGATGACGGCCACCTTGCCCTCGTCCCACAGCCGCTTGATCGGCGCCATGCTCGGGTTGAACCCCAGGCCGTCGCTTATCGGCAGAACCTTGTCGCCATCCAGCTTCACCTTCTGCCTGAAGTCGTAGTACAGCCCGTCGTTGTAGGGCACGACGGTATTGAGAGTGTCGTTCCCTCCGGAAAGCTGAACGACTACCAGCGCCTTCTCGTTGTGATTGCCGTTGCCGTTCCGAGTTGCCCCGTTCTGCGTTGCCATTGGTCGCTCCCTCTTGAACGATTCCAGAAATTGCCGAATGCCTATACCCAAAATCTACTACTTCCCGTCATTTTATGCAAGGGTTGGGGTGCCGCAAGCGCCCCGTCCCCCTAAATTTTATCGCAGAGACGCGGAGACGCGGAGAATCGCGATATAGACCCTCTGCGCCACTCCGCGCCTCTGCGTTAGAATCTCATTGAACCAACCCCACGGAGGATGCCTCAATGAACGAACATTTTCCCATCGGCGCTATCCAGGCCTGGGAGCGGCGCGTCGAGGCGCACCACGCGCAGTCGCTGCGAGTGATGGACGAGACGCGGCGGACCGGCGATTTCTGGAAGCCGGTCGCCGCATACTTCCGCGCCGACCCGCATCGAACGGACGATGAGGCGCTGAACGCGATCTCCGAGCTTGCGCCGGACGGCTCCACGCTGCTCGACGTTGGTGGCGGCGCGGGTAGGTTCGCCGTAGCTCTCGCGTTCAATAGCTCAGCCGTAACCGTGGTCGATCCGTCGGAGGCGATGCTCGATCAGCTGCGCGAAGCCACGGCTGAGGCAGGTCTCGACAACGTGAGCGCGGTGCGCGCCGAGTGGCAGGACGCGCAGGTCGAAGCGGCAGACGTCGCGTTGTGCTCGCACGTCGTCTATGGCATCGCCGACATCGAGCCGTTCATGGCCAAGCTATCCACGCACGCCCGCCGCGTGATCATGCTGTCGTACATCCGCTCGCCGCAGTCGGGGATAGCGCCGCTGTGGGAGCCGGTTTACGGCGAGCGCCGCATAGACCTGCCCGGCCTGCCGGAGCTGGTCAACGTCCTCTGGGAGATGGAGATACATCCCAACATCCGTATGCTCACCCCGTTGACGCCACAGACGTTCGAGAGCGTCGAGAGCGCCGTCGAAGACCTGGCGGGTCGCCTGTGGATATCCGACCCCGCCGCGCGCCGCCGCCTGGAAGATTGCATCGAAGACTACCTCGATCCGGTGGAAGACGGCTATCGTATGCGCGGCGTCCGCCCCATGCGACTGGGCGTGGTGTGGTGGGACGTGTGATACAGTATCCAGCGGATTGAGCTAACCGAATTAGGCGTTGATCAAGACATGGCAGGACGACCCAACTGGTACTCGGAACACCCGCCGGCTTGCACTTGCGCAAGGTGCAACGAGGGCAGCCGGAGACGGCGGGACTTGCATCCCGTCTGGGACTCAGCCCTAGACGATTACGAACCGTCCTCTGAACCTCCGCGCAGGCGTAGGCGGGGTTTCGCCACTGGCTTCTTCATCACGCTCGCATTGGCGTTTCTCCTCGCCGTGGGAGGATTTGTGATTTACGACTCCGGCGTTCTGGACCGACAGACTTCTCCTCCCGCTCTGGCGGCGCCAGCGATAACTTTTCCCACGCCGACGCCCACCCCCACCAGTACGGCGACCGCCGTTCCGAATTCCACACTGTCCCCCACGGTTACGCCCACAGCGACAATCACTCTCACGTCCTTCCCCACGTCGACGCCTTCCCCCACGCCAATGCCTACGACGATTCCTGCCGCCGTAGCCGTGGTTCCGCCGACCGCCACGCCATCGGTAGCTCCACCCCCTACTGCCACCCCGATAGCTACATCCACGCCCATGCCATCGCCGACGGCTACAACGATCCCAATGTATGACCTTGACAAGCTGAGGCAGACGCCGGAGGCGACCCGCAATCCGGATGTGGCGGCGACGGCATCTCCGGCGCCTGCGGCCACGGCCCGACCCACGCCTGAGCCAACGGGAAGGTTGCCCAGCCTATCTCAATTCCAAAACGGTCGTTGGTTGGCTCGAAATAGACCTGCCCTGTACGACTCGATCAGATCAGTCGGCTGGGTGAGGGACGGCATTGATGACTCGGAAATGGAGACTATTGAACAGATACTCGTAACAGCCGCGTACTTCGAGGATTTGGCGGAGTCTCTGATAGCCCTACATTGGGTCGCCGACCAGATAGACGAAGCCGAATTCACTGCGATTGACTATTTGGACGGCGTAGCGGATTTCAGCGAAGTCGCTGCGGAACGCATCGTCTCATTAGACTGGTTCACCGATGGCATCACGGAAGCTGAGGCGCAGGTTGTAAGGTACTTGTTCGGCATTGCGTACGAGGACAAGTCAGCGATCGAACGAATAGTTGATATGCCGTTCCTCCGCACTCTTGAACCGGCGGATGTGGTGGCAGTGGACTCTTTGGAATCAATGGTGTCATTCAGAAGAGGCGAGTTTGACAAAGCGATGGCGCATCCTTCCATAGCAGACGGTATTACGGACGACCTAGCGCCAATCGTGGCGATGCTGAATGGCACCGCGAAGTACAACTCCCACCTAGTTGATACAATCTTGTTGCTCGACGGAGTGACGATGGAGCGACGAAGCGTTGAGCTCCCCTTATCCGGCAAGGTTGACTTGGCGATTGTCCGCACCGGGCCAGGAGCGGCGCGGAGCTTGGACCTGCTCGAACACGCTGTCCGGACGTCGGAAGAGCTGATGAACGAGCGATTGCCTGCGAACTATATCGGATTGCTGTTCGAGAACGCAGTCTCCGGTGGATTTGCCGGAACCAACTTTGGAACTCACATCGCAATCCTACCCAAGTATGATGTGGACGACGGCAGCCGGGAAGCCGATTTCGTTCCACACTCCATAGCCCACGAGGTAGCGCACTACTACTGGAGCGGCAATGCCGACTGGGTGGATGAAGGCGTTGCCGACTTCATGGCGTCGGCAATCGAAAACAGGCGTGCAGGACGACCTGTAAGAGTTACGAACGATCCTTGCGCTTTTGCTCGCAACATTTCCACCCTGGAATCGCTGGATGTTGACCGAAGCTCAGAAGGGTTCGGATGCAACTACTCCCTCGGCGAGCGCCTGTTCATGGACATATACTATACGCTCGGCGAATCCGATACATGGGGTGGCCTTCGACATCTCTATCGAATGTCGCAGATCGAGGAGGATCCCAACGACGACCATCCAGGCACAGAATTACGCATCGAACACGTTAGGGAAGCGTTCAGTCCCAACGGGAACAACGCGGCGACCGTCCTTTCGCGCTGGTATGACGGCGATACAGGATATGATCTATCGCGTCTGGATTTGTCCAGTCCGGATCCTGCCCTGCCCCGAATCAACGGGCGGATTGACAAGGCATATATATCGTTGAGCCAGGATGGTCCGCCTATGACCTCAATCTCAGCGCAGGCTGCATCGGACTACGTGTTGCTCAATCTGGATTATTCATACAGAGTAGCTGGCGCGCCGCGCGAAACCATACTGGAAATCGTCGTATTCTACGAGGACGGCTTCGAATTCATGCGGCGGCAACGCGCGGTCATCGCTGAGGCCGCGTACATCGGCGGCACGTCATGGCACACCATAGGCTCCAACCCGTACGCGCCTGGTCGCTACTGGGTGTACGTGTACGATGGCGACCGCAAGGTAGTGGAGGTACAGTACGAGGTGACGCCGTAACGCGCGCCAACCCTACGTATAATTGGGGTGGAACGTGTGCTACCGTGCTACGGATTGCGCCACGTACTCCAATCAGCCGAGGAGTTGCCCAAACATGGTCACACGACCCAACCCGGACTCGAATCACACGCCCGAACAGTACTACGATCACCGCTCGGGCCGGATGAGGCGGACAGGCCAAGGACGGATGACGCCGCGCTCACCCAATTTGCGACCATTGCCGCCGTCGCCCCCTCCTCGCAAGCGTAGCGCTTGGGGGCGCCTATGGAGGTTCTTCGTCACGCTTGTATTGGCGCTCTTGGTCGGCTTGGGCGCCTACGTGATGTACGAAGCCGGCTACTTGGATCGGTTGGCTCTTGACCCGGCGTCGCCGGAATCCCCTCCCATCGGCACGGCGATCGCCGTGCCGACACCAATGCCGACGATAGGTTCATTGCCTGAGGCGCGCGAGTACATGTTGGAACATATCAATCGCGAACGCGCGAACGCGGGCTTGAATCCCGTTGGGTTGGGCGGCAACCACGCGGCGCAGATTCACGCCGAGGCGACACTGGAGGGCTATTTCGGTTCTCACTGGGGTTTGGATGGGGGGATTATGTCGTATATGACCGCCTGCCATCGCTGGTGGACGGAGAGATTGCCATGTCCGGCAGCCTGACGAACGGCGACATGTTGGCGGGCGGCTCGCGCTGTTCCCCGAGCGCCGGCGCAAGTGATAGCGGCGCCGTGGATTACGGCGACGCAATGGAACGTCATCAGCCAGAAATTCACGGTCAGCGCCGACATCGGGGAGGTCGTGCAACGGTACGGCCCTGGCGTGTACACGGTGATATTGTGGTCGCAGTTCGGCGGGGAGGATGAGCCCGTGTCCGAGTACTCCATCTTTTACGGCGTGGAACCGCCGGACACGTACAGCCGCTGATCGCGCCCCTACACCGGCCAGACCGCGGAGCTGGCCAAATTTACGCGGCGCGATTGGACTGATAACGCAACGGGGGGACTTGTCTGGATGGTTCGATATCTTCGATTCGTAGCTTTCATCGCTATGGTCATCATCGCAGCGTTCGGTCTGTTGAGCGCTTGCGGAGACGGCGACTTAGGACAGGCAGGCGTGGGAGTGGCGAACCCGGCAACCCCCGCACCCGCCTCGGTGGCCGCTACCGCATCCTTGTCACCCGTTCCGACTTCCATCCCGCAACAAACGCCGACAGCTACGCCGACGCCTGAACCGACAGCTGCCAACACGCCGACTGTCACGCCATCTCCTACGCCTAGTCCAACGCCAACGGCTACCCCCACGCCGACGCCGGAGCCGACGGCCACCCCGACACGAACGTTCACGCCAACGGCTACGCCCACGCCGACTGTCACGCCATCTCCTACGCCTAGTCCAACGCCAACGGCTACCCCCACGCCGACGCCGGAGCCGACGGCCACTCCCACGCCCACATTCTCGCCAACGCCTGAACCGACGGCCACCTATACTCCCACCCCTACGTTCACTCCCACGCCAGACCCGACAGCCACCTATACTCCCACCCCTACATTCACTCCCACGCCAGGGCCGACGGCTACGTTCACTCCTACACCCGTACCTACAACTAGGACCTTCAGCAGTATCGAAATGTTGGATCTCCGCAACGGCGGATATCTTCAGTACAACAAACCTAGCCTGCTCGAGAAAATCTCCAAGATCGAGTGGATAGATAACTACTCTGAGGAAAGGCTGATCGAAAGCGTCGAGGCTCTGATGGAACTCGGCGCCTTCTATCACGAAATCCTCTTGTCCCTGATGGATTACGAGTGGATGTCGGACAGCGTCAGCGAGGATGAGGCCAATGTGATTCTGATGGTTCTCTATCTCGGCCATAGCGACAAATTCGCGGCTAGGCGAGTAGCTGCGATGCCGTTCCTAGAGAGTTTGGAACCGGCGGACCTGTACGTACTGTTGTCCTTGGGACAGATGGCTGCCTTTCGAAAGAGCGAGTTCGATCAGGTAATGGCGCACCCGTCTCTATCAGAGGGGATCGTCGACGCCCACAGTCCGATTATCGCCACGCTAAACGGCGTATCCGAGGTCAACCCTGATTTGATAGATACGCTGCTGGATCAGAGTCGAACGACTATCGAGCGGCGGACGATCTCGCTGCCGCGGACCGGCGAGGTGGACCTAACCATCACTCGCACCGGGCTAGGCGCGGAGCGGAGCATGGACCTTCTCGAACACGCAGTGCGAACTTCTGAGACGCTCATGGGCGAGCCACTGCCAACAAAATATGTGGGTCTGCTTTTCGAGAACGCCGTGTTCGGCGAGGTAGCCGGCACGAACTTTGGGACTCACATCGCCATCAGACCTAGATACGACGTGGACGACGGCAGCCGCCATGCCCAATTTGCGGGGAAAATCATCGCGCACGAAGTGGCGCACTTCTACTGGTGGGGCAACGCGGACTGGGTTGATGAAGGCGTGGCGGACTTCATGGCGTCCGCTATCGATAGTGAGCGAACCGGCGCTCCCGTAGGCGTAATTGATCAACCTTGCCCATATTTCCGCACCATCTCGGAGCTAACCTCAATTCAGCGCCAATCCAACACGCCGGCGTTCAAGTGCAACTACTCGATAGGGTCGCGATTTTTCATGGACTTGTACTATTCGCTCGGGCGCGACCAGCTCTGGACCGGGATACTCCAGCTCTACAAAGAATCAACGGCGTACAACGATCCCTACTACAGACGCAGGGGCGTGTCGTTAACCGTAGAGGAAGTCCGCGAAGCATTCGGAACGGAAGCGCCGGTTTCCACCGCTATCGCGCGCTGGCGCGACGGAACGGAATCCTACGACATCTCGCGGCTGGATCTGTCCGATCCTGACCCTGCGCTGCCCGACGTCAACGGACAGATCGACGGAGCATACATCACGCTGGACCCGGATGGCCCGCTTGTATCCACATTCAAGTCGCGCGATGCGACAGGCGCCGTATGGTTTCAATTGGACTATTCGTACAGCGTCACCGGCGCGCCGCGTGAGGTTGCGTTCGAAATCGTACAGTTCTATGAAGACGGCTTCAGTTTCGCGCGGCGGAAAGTAGCGCTCACCGCCAGTCCGGAATACGTCGGGGGCACATCGTGGTACTATTTGGGCTCCGGTCCCCTCGCAGTGGGACGTTATTGGGTGTATGTGTACGACGGCGACCGCAAGGTCGCCGAGGCGCAGTACGAAGTTACACGCTAAAGCGCGCTCACGCCCTATCTAGGCCCCGCCGCGTACGCGGAATGGAACGTGTCCACGCCCGCCCTGAAGTCGCCGTCCCCCGCGCGGACGATGGCGGCGGGACTTGCGAAGCTGGCGAAGCCGCCTTGGATGTGGTTGTCTCCGATGGCGTAGAGGCGGTGGCCCCGCGACTCCAGCTCGGCGACGACGGAGGCGTCCAAACGCGGGTCTATGCTGGTTACGGGCAGCGAGCAGTCCAAACGCGGCGAATCTATCGCCTCCTGCGGCCCCATGCCGTAGTCCACGACCTTCGAGATTAGCTGCGTTACGCAGTTGGTGATGCGCCGCCCGCCGGACGCGCCGACGGCCATGCGAACTCCGTCCCCGTCCATGACCAGCGAAGGCGTCATGTTGTTCAGCGGGTACTTGCCGGGCATGATCGAGTTCACGCGGCCCGGAACCGGGTCGAACCACATCATGCCGTTGTTCATCACGACGCCCGTCCCCTTCGGCACGAAGCCGGAACCGAAGCCCGCCATCAGCGTGTTCGTCAACGATACCGCGTTGCCGTCGGCGTCCATCGCGCACAGGTGCGTCGTGCCGTTGTCCAGCGCCGGCGCGCTTCCGGGGAGCCGCTCGCCCGGCTCGTTGGGGTCGAACGCCCATGGGTCGCCAATGGCAATCTTGCCCAGCCGCTCGCCGATCTCCGCGCGCCGCGCCTCAATATAGCCGTCCGACACCAGCCCCTTCCACGGAACGGACACGAACGCCGGGTCCGCCATGTACTCGAACCTGTCAGCATAAGCCAGCCGCGCGGCGTAGATGTAGGCGTGCAGCGCGTCGGCGGAGTTGTGCCCCATCGAGGCCACGTCGAAGCCGTCCAGCAGCCGCAGCGTCATCGCCGACGTCGTTCCGGCGCACTGGAACGGAGGCACCCGAACCGTATGGCCGCGATACGCGAACTCGAGCCCGCCTTCCCACACGAAAGGCTTGTACTCCGCGAGGTCCTTCTCGGAGAGGATGCCGCCGCACTCCTGTATGTCCGATGTGAGAGCGCGGGCAACGTCGCCGGAGTAGAATGCCGACGGCCCATGCTTGCCGATGCCTTCCAGCACGTCTGCGAGGTTGGGCTGGCATAGGTTCGCCGGAGTCGTCGCGTCTCCGGACGGCAGCTTGCCGCCGGGCATGAACACGCTGCGAAGCTCGTCGAACTCGAACAGCCGCGTTGCCATCAGGCCGAGAGAGTACATGTTGTGCCATCCCGGAGAGTGGCCGTCCCGCGCCAGCTCGACGGCGGGCGCGACGACTTCCTTCAGCGGCAGCCGTCCCAGCCTCCGGTGCGCCTCGCACAGTCCCGCCACCGCGCCCGGAACGGCGATGGATCGCGGGCCGTCCAGGTTCTCGTCGTTGACGACCCCCGCCCAGCCGAAGTTGCCGACGGCGGCCTCTCCGGTCAGCTCGTACATATCAGGCTTGGCGGCGAGCGGCCCCTTCATCGGGAATCCGACCACTCCCCCGCTGTCTCCGACCTGATAGACCAGGTATCCCCCGCCGCCGATGCCGCTGGACATCGGTTCCACAACGCCCACTGCGAAGCAGGCGGCGACCGCCGCGTCCACCGCGTTGCCGCCCATCTCCAGCATCCGAACCCCCGCCCGCGTCGCGTGAATGTCTTTGGTAGCCACCATCCCTCCGGACGCGCGGGCCTCGGTCTTGCTGATGGTCGTCTGGGTGGGCGCGGAAACTGCGGTCGTCATGCGTTTCTCCTAAGTGTGCTTGGTTGTTGGCGCCAGTTATTATACACGCTCAGACAGCCCCGGAACCTCATCCGCGCCTGTGATCATCTCGATGGACGATCCCTCGAAGTCGTCGCCGATGGGCTCGTATCTGCCGCCGATGCACCGCGCCAGGAACGCTTCGGCTACAGCCATGAACGCGAGGTTGTTTTCGGGACGCGCGAAGCCGTGTCCTTCGTCGCCGAACAGCGCGTAGGCCACCGGTATGCCGCGCTCGGTCATCGCGTCCACTATCTGATCAGACTCGGCGCGTTTGACCCTGGGGTCGTTCGCTCCTTGCGCTATCAGCAGCGGTTTTGTGATGGCGTCCACGCGGGAGAGCGGCGAGCGCGATTCCAAGAAGCGTCTCCCCTCCTCAGTGGATATGTCGCCGACGCGCGCCTTTTCCATGTCCGCCATCGGCTCCCAGTACGCAGGTATGGTTTCGATAGTGGTGATGAGGTTGGACGGTCCAACTATGTCAACGCCGCAGGCGAACACGTCCGGCGTGAAGGTCAGCCCTACCAGCGTGGCGTATCCGCCGTAGCTGCCGCCCGCGATGGCGATTCGCTCCGGGTCGGATATGCCGCGCTCGATAGCCCAGTTCACCACGTCTATCAGGTCGTCGTGCATCTTGCCGCCCCACTCGCGGTCGCCCGCGTTGAGGAACGCTTTTCCGAAGCCCGTAGATCCCCGGAAATTGACCGATATGACCGCGTAGCCGCGATTGGCAAGCAACTGGTGCGTGGGGTCGTATCCCCAGCTGTCTCGCCACCAGGGTCCGCCGTGAACGTTCAGAACCGTCGGCAGCGGTTGGGACGGCGCGCTCTCCCCGCCAGACCGCGCGGGCAGCGTGTAGTACGAAACCAGATCCAGGCCGTCCCTCGATTTGACGACGGCGGATTGCATGGGACGCAGGTGGTGCTTCTCAAGCTCCGGGCGGTTGGTGAACAGGTACTGCATCTCTCCGCTCTCGCGGTCGTACAGGTGGAACGTAGTGGGGCTGTCGTCGTTTTCGTAGGCGATTACCCATCGCGAGTCGTCTTGGGAGCGACTGGTTACGTGGAACTCCCCACTTCCCGCGCTTCTGATGCGGTCGAGATCGGCCGCTATAGAGTCGTCCAGAACCTGCCAGCGCACCCTGTCATACTCGAAAGAGACCGCCTGGACCCGCTGGGTGGCCGGGTGGATCAAGAAGCCCCATGAGATGTCCGCGCGATCGTCGGATGCCAGAATCGTGTGCTCACGGGTGTCGAAGTCGAAGGTCGCCAGCGCCGACGTGTCGCGGTTGCGGCTATCCGCCATGTACAGCGTCTTGCCTGCGAAGTCCGTTCCCAGCGGCATGGTAGTCAACCCGTCCTCTAGGCCTACCTCCATGAGCGGCAGCCACTCGCCGGAGCCATCGTCGGCATCCGAGCGTTCGAGGAAGGACGACCCGCCGCTCTCGGTCGTTATCACCGCCAGCCGGATGCGGAAGTCGTCATCCGTAACGAAGCCGAGCGCGCCTATTTCGTTCTGCATCACTAGAGACATTTCGCCCGTGAGAATGTTCACGCGATGAATGTCGTGGTACCGGGCGTCCCGGTCGTTCAGCCCGATGAGCGTCTCGTCCGGGAAGTTGGGCGACATTGGCATGAGCGTAGCGTGTACGCCCTCGAACGGAGTTAGATCTTTCGTCTCGGCCGTCTCGACGTTCACGGCGTAGATGTGCCAGTCCTCGTCGCCCTCCGAGTCCTGTACGTAGAGCAGGTAATCGGCGTTGTGCGTCCAGACGTAGAAGGGGATGCCGCGCTTGTCGTCGGACGTAACCGCGCGGGCGGCGCTCGGATCGGACGCGGGCGCGACCCAGACGTTCAGCACCCCGTCCAGCGGCGCCAGAAAGCCGATGCGCGTCCCGTCTCGGCTGATTCGCACCTGCTCGCGTTCCGGGTTGCCGAACAGCGCTTTTCGAGGTATAAGGGTTGGCTGGTTGTGGTTCATTGGTATTTGCCTCTTCAAGTTCCGTGGATGGAGTAGGGCTTTGCGATATTCCCTACCCCATCAAGGATAGATGATTTTGGGCGAACGATTCCAAATCATCTCTCTGCGTCTCCGCGCCTTTGTGCCTCTGCGTTAAAATGAGGTGGTGGGCATCACTCGATCAACGCCCCCTGCGCCCCGTCCCGTCTCGGCGGCTGGCGCTCGGCGGGCGTGGGAGACGGCAGATCGCCGGCCGAGAACAGCGGCCCCGCGCAGACGCGATCCAGCAGCGCCTCCCCCTCCCCGCGCATCGCCAACGTTGCCTCCAGAACCCAGAGCAGTTCCAGAAGCTCTGGGGTGAAGTCCCACCGCGCGGGGCGGATCCGGTCGAGCGGGGACGACTTGCGCCCCGATGGTTCGCGCTTGCGCCTGTCGAGCCACGATTTGACGATGGAGTAACCTGAAACGCTAAATTCCCAGATTTCCGGCGCTACGGGAGCGAACTCGCCGTCGCCCACGCGCAACGTTTGGGCAGCCGCGTCGTATTCGTGGCCCTCTGGATAAGTGTCCTGCGACACCGCGACCTCGCACCGCGCCACGCCCTGCGGGACGTAGCCGTCGTCGTCCTCGGAGCGATAGCGCTCGCCCCACGTGTGCAGATACAGCAGCCGCGCGCCGTGATCGGTAACCTCGTCGAACAGCGCGCCGTCGCGCGTGAGCGGCAGGCGCGGCGGCGGCAGCTCCAGCTCGTCCCAGAAGCGGCGAACGTAGCCCGGCTGCGCCAGTATCCCGTAGGCGTAGGCGAATAGCCGCTCTGGAGATACCGTCGCGCCGTATGCGCCGCACAGCAGATCGAGGACGCCACTCGTGACATTCGGCTGAGTGGCGTCGGCGTCCCGCCACAAGGGGATGACGTGTTTGCCGCCGAAAGACCCTCGGAAGTGATGTAAGTCGGGGAAATCTGGGGTAGCGATTGCGGCGCAGCCCTCACCAAGAACATCGGTCAGCAGGCTAGTCATGTACACTTGCTTAGGGCTGTGCGCCTGCCATAGCGGAGGGCTAGGTCTATCAATGAGGCGAGCGTCTCCAATGATGTATTGCCTATCGAAAGAGCGGTAGGCGTATCGTGAGGAGATTAGTGCTTCCGTATCGGTTGCCAACGACGTGATGGCGGGTAGCCTTTCGTCGCCTGATTGCAGGTCGGTCGGAGTGTCAGTCGCCTTGCGTCCCGTTGGGCGGTTCACGAACAGGGTTGCGCGATTCAGCGATTTCTCAGCAACCAGCGCTTCCCAACGGCGGTCCAAGACTTCCCCGGTTGATGCGATAGGCCATGTGCGCCCAGCTTTCACTCCCGATTGTTGCCACGGGAACACGTCGGTTATCCTCGGCATATCCGAGAACGTCCCCGAGTCCACCGGGAAGAACGGAGCATCCCACTCATCGGAACACTCCCGCCACTCAGCATCAGCGAAAGCACCGATGTCCTCCAGTGCATCCAGCTTTGCCCGCTCGGAGCCAGTCAGCCGAATCTTCCATATCTGCGCCGGCTTGGTCGGATTGGGCTTACTGTTGCGGACTCCGACGGCGATGGCGACGGGGGTCTGGATGGCGAAGACGTTCTCCGTCTTGCGCGCTCCTCTGCTGTCGCCCTCCAAGTCAATGATCCAAAGCTCGTCGAACGCCTCTCGCATCTTGCGGCTCATACCCGCGAATCCGGGACCGCGCAGGTACGACGCCGCCGTTATGAACGATACGATGCCCCCGTCGTTCGTTGAGTCTAGCACCTTCCACAGCGCCCATCGCCAGAAGTACACGTAATCGTTATAGACGTTATGCAAGTAGCCGCCGTCGCCAGATTCGCGCACAGGCGCGAGGAAATCTTCCAGAATAGGCGATTCGTCCGAACCCTCGTCGCCGTAGCGAACCCAGCCGCCCTTGCGCCGCCCCTCGTCGCTATTGGGATCTCGTTGTTCGCGGTCATACGGCGGGTTGCCGATGCACACCATCACCCGCGTATCCTTCTTGATTGTCTGGGCGCGGGCGCGCTCCTCGGTCAGCCGCTCTTGCAGCAGGCTGGCCGTGAAGTCGGGCAGCGCGTTGGGCGATTCCAACGTGTCCGTCAGATAGACCCGCGCGGGCGCGTCCGTTATCTCCGTGTCGCGCAGCCTTTGAGAGATACGCAGGCGCGCGACGGCGTATGGCCCCACCAGAAGCTCGAAGCCGTACAGCCGCTCGGCAAGGTCGCGCAGCCTCGAGGGAACCGCGCCTGCGCCGAGCAGATTCGCCACCGCGTCCTCCGCGTGATCGAGAATCGCGAGCGGATAGGTCCCGGTGCCGACTGCCGGATCGAGAGTAACAACGCCGTCGTCCGCAAACGCCAGCCGTTTGCCGAACCGTGTCCGCAGAAGCTCGCCCGCCAGCCGCGCCTGCGCGCGCACGACCTCAACGGGTGTGAAATATACGCCGCGCTCTTTCCGCATCTTCGGGTCGTAGGCGCCCAGGAACTGCTCGTAGAAGTAGAGCCACGGGTCGTCCTCGCTCCCGACGGCGGCGGCGTCCACCGCGCCGATGGCGCGTTCCAGAAGCTCGATCGGCATGGCAAGTTCATCGCGGACGGAGCGTACTTCCAGCAGCGCTATGGCATCGGCGAGCAGCGCGTGTTCGCGTTCAAGCGCCTCGGCGGCGAACGCGGGCCGCAGACTTTCGGCGCCCTCGAACCGCGCCAGCAGCAGCGCGTAGGTCAGCGTCTGCGCGTAGGCGTCGGCGAACTGCGCGTCGTCCATATCCGGGAACAGCAGCCGTCGCCACTCGCTCGCAAGGGTTTGGAGCGGACTGTCGTCGCGTTCCAGAGACTCGCGGACGTCGTCGCGCAGTATGCGCGCCAGCGGCGCCAGGAACTCGGCCAGCCCCTCCGCGCTCGACGGCGCGATCGGCGCCCAACGCAGGAAGTTGGTAAGCAGTTTCTCCAACTCGGCGGTCTTGCCGCTGTTTAGCCCGCCAGCGCCGTCTTCGCTAACGTCGTCGGCGACGCTAACGCGGGCGACGAGCTTGCCTGAGCGGTACAAGCTCCACTCCGAGCCGTCGGTATAGATGAGGTTGGGCAGTTGCTGGAAGCGCCGCCACTGCTGCCCGTTGGCGCTGCGAACGCGGAACCGCTCCGGCCTCGCGCCGATTCCGGGGGCCTTCAACTCGATATGACCCACCAGCAGGCCGCCGACCGCTACGCCGAGATCGGGACGTCCAATGCCCCCGCCCGCGCGAACCTCGGTGCGCCACGTCGCTTCCAGCCCAGCCACCGCGCCCACCTCGCGCATCAACTCGCCGACCGGAGCCTTCAACTGGTCTTCCGGCTGCGCGTCTATCGGCTGCGCGAAGTTTTGGGCTACGGCGTCTGCAAAATTCTCAATTGGGCTTGCCATATGTTGACCTGCTTGGTGAGCGACCAAAGTCCCTTCCCCTAGCCGCGCTGGAACGGGTCTCGACGGAGTTGCGTTGTTGACCTGCCTGGTGAGCGACCAGAGTCCCTTCCCCCTTGACGGGGGAAGGTTAGGATGGGGGTGAATCCTCTTGAACCGCCATCCATATCGCATCCTTCACAGCATCCATCTCCTCCAATACCTGATTGTTCCAGAACCTGATCACTCTGAAGCCTGCAGATTGCAGCCATGCAGTGCGACCGGCATCGTATCTGGCTTGTTCCGCGTGCTGCCCTCCATCCACTTCTATGATTAGTCTGATATCGAGACGGACAAAATCGACTATATCAGCCTGTCTCATAAGTCGCGAGAGTTGGCGAGAAGAACTGTGTTCAGTGTACATTCTCAAGCGACACTGAGTTAGGAGCGAATCAGATGCCGCTTCGAGACATGGATCGAGAGCAGGCTTGGCTATTGCCGCCGTCTCTAGACGATCTGCTGCCATTGGATCACCCAGCTCGGTTCGTGGCTGAGTTCGTAGACGCCTTGGATAGGGAGGGCTGGTCAGAGCTCGGCGTGGAGATAGAAGGAGACCCGATGGGGGCTCCAGCCTACCATCCACGGGCGCTGTTGAGCGTTTGGCTGTACGGCTTCATGACTGGGGTTCGCTCCTGTCGCAAGTTGGAGACGGCTTGCCGGGACCAGATACCGTACCTGTGGCTGACAGGGTGGCAGCATCCAGACCACAACACTCTGTGGCGATTCTACAAAGCGCACAGGCAGGCTATGAGGAAGCTATTTGAGAGAACGGTCCATACGGCGGTCACGATGAAGCTGCTGGACCTGGCGGTACAGGCGGTGGATGGTACGAAAGTGAGCGCCAACGCATCGGTGTACAGAACCCACAGCGCTGAGGAACTGCGCAAGTTGTTGGACCGGGTGGAAGCGGCGATACGTGACCTTGAGGCTCAGAACGAAGCTGGAGAAGATACGCCCGCCGTCCATCTGCCTGGGGAGCTGGCCGATAAGGAGATGCTGAGGGAGCAAGTAAGGCAGGCGATGGCCGACCTTGGGAGTAAGGAACGCCAGAACCGCATCAACCTCACAGATGGAGATGCCCGGCTGATGAAGACGCGTGGCAGTGTTTTGCTCGGCTACAATGCCCAGGCCATGGTCTCACCCTTAGAACCTGACGGGGGAGCGACCGGCATGTTTATAACGGCGGTTGATATTGCGGACGATGGTCGTGACGATCCACAGTTGGTTCCCATGGTTGAACAAGCTGAGGAGACGACGGGGACGAAGTCAGAGATGACGCTGGCGGATGCCGCCTACCACTCTGGGAAAGGCCTGGAAGAATGCGCTCGTAGAGGCCAATCAGTTGCGATGCCGGAGGCGGCGAGCCAACGGACACTCAGAGGCATGTATCACAAGGATCGATTCACGTACGACAAGCACAGCGACAGCTTCATGTGTCCGCAGGGACAGAGGCTCCAGTATCTTCGTATCCAACGCTTGAATGGAGTCCCTTGGCGACTGTACCGAACCTCTGAAGGCGTCTGTCAGGCGTGCCCTGCCTTCGGAGTCTGTACAAGGTCCCAAAGGTTCGGCCGTAGTGTGACAATAGGGCCTTACGACGCCGTGTTGCGCCGTCATCGTGTTTGGATGTCTACCGGCGAAGCCTGGGATGCGTATAAGCGGAGAAAGCAGTTGGTCGAACCGGTCTTCGGAATCATCAAGGAGCAACTGGCAGCTCGGAGGTTCCTACTGCGGGGCTTCGCGAACGTGTCGGCCGAGTGGACTCTGTTGGGCACAGCCTTCAACCTGCGCACTCTCTGGCGGGTGTGGCGCCTCGGCGCCTTCGCCGATCCACTTCGCCGACCAAAGCCTCAGTTCGCTTCTTAGACCCTCGCGATAACAGCGGGCGCTCACTGGTCGCAGGTCCCGTAGCCTACTTTAGCTCTACAGGCCAGTCCGTTTGACGAGTCCCTCGAACCTGAGCTGGTCGCAACATCGCTTATGAGACAGGCTGATATATGGTCCTATGGGGGCCTGTCTGCGAAATTTGTGGCCGGATACTTGGCGTCTGCGTAGGATGGTCCACAATGCTTGTTCGGCATCCGTGAGGTTTTTTCTGAGACGACGCACCCTGGGAGTGTCGTGTTTTGCTTGGACTTTGTCACCCCCATCCTAACCTTCCCCCGTCAAGGGGGAAGGGACTTGATCATACCACTCGCGGATCAAGGGGGAAGGGACTTTATCATTCCCCTACCTGTTGTCCGGCCTCAGCACGCCGATGAACGGCAGGTTGCGGTACGCCTCCATGTAGTCCAGCCCGTAGCCGACGAGGAACTCGTCGGGCGCGTCGAAGCCCACGTACTCGATGTCCACGTCGGCAATGCGCCGCGCCCGCTTGTCCAACAGCGCGCACACCGCCACCGACGCCGGACGTAGCGAACGCAGGTGTCCCAGCAGCCAGTTCAGCGTCATGCCTGTATCCACGATGTCCTCTACCAGTATGACGTCCGCGCCCTCGATGTCTATGTCCAGCCCCTTCGTAATCCTGATGTCCGGGCCGTACTCGCCGCGGTAGTGCGAGATAGACATGAAGTCCATCCGCGTAGGCAGCGAGATCTGGCGCATCACGTCCGCCATGAAGCAGACCATCCCGCGCTGGACGCCGATGAGCGCCGGCCGCCGCCCGTCGTAGTCATGCGACAGTTCGCCGCCGAGTTCCTCCACGCGCCGCTGTATCTGCCGCTCCGAGTACAGCACGCGCGATATGCGCGGTATGCTGTCGTCCACCAGCGGCCCGAATCCGAACTTGGCGAGCAGCCGGTGGAAGTCTTTGCGGTACAGCAGCTTCACGTCCACGTCCGGGTACATCTGGCGCATCCGCCGCAGCTTGCGATTCTTCTGGGTTACGAGCGACTGGCGCATCGTCGTAAGCTCCAGGTACAGGTCGAGGTCGGGAAGGTAGAAGTCGGGCGTCATCATCTCCAGCACCCGCTCGCCCTCCCACCGCAGCGGGAAGGACAGCGGCTCATACTCCCACCGCAGCCCGTAGAAGTCGAGAATCCGCGCGAACTCGCTCTCGCTGGGATGGGCGAAGCTGGGCCTGTCGCCCCTCACGACGTTAGGCACAGGTCCGAGCTTGGAAGTCTGAGAATCAACCAACTGGCGCCTCCCGCGTGACGTTCTATGTCGCTTGCGGATAGTTTAGCATAGTATGTTCTAGTTCGTGTGGTACAATGTCCCCGAAGCATAGACGCCTAGATTGACCATCCCCCATCCGCGACATATAATTCCCGCAATCACACACGGAGAGACGCGAACGTGACGACAGCGCAACTGAGTTCGGCAAGGCTGGAATTCGACTCGTACATGGAAGTTGTCGAGACCTACATGGAATGCGGCTGGACGGACGGCTTGCCCATAATCCCGCCGACGCCTGAGCTTGTGTCGGCCTGCTTGGAGGCGGCTGGGCGCAACCCGTCCGACATCCTGGCGACCGAGCCTACGAAGGGACGCGTCATCACGGCGGAGAAGGTGGCGGTGAACGCCGTGATGGCGGGCTGCAAACCTGAGCACTTCGCTATCGTCGCGACCACTGTCGAGGCGATGTCCGAGCCCAAGTTCAACCTGCACGCGATGACCGCCAGCACGATGGGCGCGGCGTCGCTGCTCATCGTGAACGGCCCCGCAGCGCGCGAGGTCGGCATCAACGCAGGCATCAGCGTCTTCGGGCCGGGACACCGAGCCAACGCAGCCATTGGACGCGCGCTGAGATTGGTCATCATCAACGCCACAGGCTCTGTTTCGGGCGAGATAGACAAGGCGACTATCGGACATCCCGGCAAGTACACGTGGTGCATGGCGGAATTAGAAGACGAGTCGCCGTGGGAGCCGTTCCACGTTAATCGCGGCTTCTCGGAAGACGATAGTACCGTATCGGTGTTCGCCGCGCTGTCGCCGATACAGGTGGACAACCACGCCTTCCAGCGCCCTGAGGAGATTCTTACGTCGTTCCGCGAGGCGATGTTCGTCGGCGGCGTAGGCAAGGAGCAGGGTGAGGTGGTGGTTGTGCTTTGCCCCGAACACGTAGGCAACCTCGAACGCGCCGGCTGGACGAAGGCGCAGGTCAAGCAATTCCTGTGGGAGTCTGCCCAGCGCCCGGCGTCCGAGTGGGCCGACGCGGGACGGTTCGTTTACGGACACGAGCCGGACGAGATGATCCCGTGCGTCAACTCGGCGGACGGCATATCGGTAGTCGTGGCCGGCGGAGGCGCGGGGGCGTTCTCGTGCGTCATCCCCCTGTGGGGCGGAGGCACAGGTTCGATGTCCGTAACGAGGGCGATATAGCAAAGCTAAACGCAAAAACTTTCCCCTACGCGCATTTGAGGGGGGAAGGTCATAGCCTGCCGAAGGTGAGAAATGGAGTCAACCCCAAAGGAGATAGAACGATGGTAGCTACGAACGGACACATAACGACTCTGGATCCGACGGTGGCGCCGCTCCCGGCGGATGGCGTCGTCGCGGACCGTCCGACGACGCTCGACGGCCTCACCGTAGGGCTGCTGGCGAACGGGAAGCTCAACTCCGAAGAGATGCTGACCGCGCTTCACGACGCGCTGGCGGACAGGTTCGAGTTCGGCGGCGTGGTGGAGCGGAACAAGCTCAACGCTTCCCGCCCCTGCCCGTCCGAGATAATTGACGAGATGGTTGACCTCTGCGACGTGGTGATCACGTCGTCGGGCGATTGAGGGTCTTGCTCATCGTGCAGTGTGCACGACGGACTTACCCTCGAGCGGCGCGGAGTTCCCACGGCTGTGATTTGCACCGAGCCGTTCGTAACGAGCGCGGACGCAATGGCCTCCCTGGGCGGCGTGCCGGACTATCCCTACGTCGTCGTCCCTCACCCGCTGGGCAGCAAGAGCATGGAGCAACTACGCGACCTTGCCGCGACCGCGGCGCCGGAAGTGCTTTCCATCCTCATAGCGCAGAGGTAGAACGCGAAGGTTAAACGCAGAGGCGCAGAGAACGCAGGGAGATTAGGGGAGAATACAAGATCCCCTTCGTTTCCTCCGCGTCTCTGCGCCTCCGCGTTTAAAACATATACGGGTTGCAGCTTGTGGCGGGAGCGAGAGGGAGTCGAACCCACCGCGCCAACCGCTGGGTTGCCGCCGGACGGTTTTGAAGACCGCGAGAGCCACCAGGCCCTATCCGCTCCCATGCAACTGAAATCGAGCGCGCCCGCGCAAGCCGCGCATCCGCGCGCTCGAGATCGCTGTCTTCCAGACTGCTCGGAGTGCCCAGAGCGCCCAGAGTATGATGATAGGCGACGCTAGGCTATCGCCTCTTCCACGCGCTGCTTCAGCATGGACTTGGGCAGCGCTCCGACCACCTGGCCGACAGCCTTGCCCTCGTTGAAGATGAGCAGCGTCGGGATGCCCCGGATTCCGAACTGCATAGGCGTCTTGGGGTTGGAGTCCACATCCATCTTCGTGAACTTGACCTTGCCCTCGTATTCGCCCGCCAGCTCTTCCACGATCGGCGCGATCATCTTGCAAGGTCCGCACCACTCGGCCCAGAAGTCCACTACCACGGGCGTATCCGAGTTGACTACCTCATCGTCGAAGGTGGCGTCCGTTACCTCTACTGCGTTTGCCATGTCATCTCCGTTTCTCGTTTGGCTGCGGGTTGATTATCTCTATTATATTGGATGCGCGGCCATTATGACAGGTTCAGTTGGCGACTGTACGGGCTTTCACCCCCATCTCCCGTCTTCGTGGGGGCAGGCTCTAGCCTCCCCCATCGAGGGGGAAGGGACGCCAGGGCCTATCGCCTACGGTACTCGACGTAGTCTCCCACCACCTCATCTACCTCGTGCCACCAGAACGAACCTAGCGTCAGGTTCTTGGGAACGTCGAAGATCATCCAGCCCTGAACCTGGAACTCGCGGTTGAGCTCGATGTCGCCCCACAGCAGCGGCGCATAGGCGTCCTCGTCCTCGCTGGCGTGGTCCACGACCTTGTAGTCCTCGAACGGGTTCCGCGCTTCGATGCGCTCGCCGCGCCTGTCGCCTATCCGCGCCGCTTCGGGGTCCACCAGCAGAGGCATGGTCGTGCTTGTGCGGTTGACCACCGTAACTTGAACCACGGCAAGCTGCCGGTTGGACGCGCGTGGCCTGATCTCCCGGTGCTCGCCGCCGAACGAGTAGGCCACCTTCTCCGCGATTACCGGGCGGTCGGCGTGTATCTCGATGCTGCGCCCCCTGACGGCGATGATGTCCGGGTCGTCTGAGCAGGCCGCCGCCACTAGAGACGTCAGGGCCGCGATGCAGGCAAGCGCGACAAGCGCCAGTCTTGCCGATATCGGCCTTGTGAGAAGCAACGGCGTGAAGAGTCGAATGAGCCGCGCCCCGGGCGGGACTCGCGGGTTGGCAGAATTGGTTGTCTGGTTCAGCTTGCAGTCTCCGGCTCTCATGGTGTGTGACGCTCGCTAGACGCCTGATAGCGAAGGCATCGCCCTCAGCTTTCCGACCAGCCCCGCGAGGGTCTCGATCAGGTAATCGGCGTCTTCTTCGGTCGTCTCTCTTCCGACGGTAATACGCAGGCTGCCCTGCGCCAGATTCGCGGGAAGCCCTATCGCGGTTAGCACGTGCGAAGGCTCGAGGCTGGCGGACGAGCACGCCGAGCCGCTGGACGCGCAGATACCAGCGAAGTCCAGGCCCAACAGAATAGGCTCGCCCTCCACGTCCTCGAACGACACGTTGACATTGTTGGGCAGTCTGCGGACGGGGTGGCCGTTCAGCCTCGCGCGCGGGATGCGCTCCTGGATGCCTGCGATGATCTTGTCGCGCAGACGCGCGGCGTGTCTCGCGGTCTCGACGCGCTCCGTCTCGGCGAGACGCACAGCCTCGGCAAGCCCGACGATCGCTGGCACGTTCTCGGTGCCGGAACGACGCTCGCGCTCCTGTCCGCCGCCCATGATGATCGGCTCGAACGGCGTGCCGCGCCGTATGTACAGCGCGCCTATGCCCTTAGGTCCATGCAGCTTGTGGCCGCTCAGGCTGAGCATGTCCACGCCCAGCTTCCGAACGTTTACCTCTATCGCGCCCACCGCCTGCACGGCGTCGGTATGGAAGTAGATGCGTCGTCCGAGCCTGTCCGCCTGGCGCTTCACCGCGTCGGCGATCTCGGCGACCGGCTCAATCGTTCCGATCTCGTTGTTCGCCAGCATCACGCTCACGACCGTGGTGCCTGGAGTTATGGCGTCGGCTACGTCGCGTGGATCTACCATGCCGTCCTCGTCAACGGGCAGGTACGTAACCTCGAACCCGAACTGTTCGAGCTGGTGGCAGGTGTGCAGTACGGCGTGGTGCTCTATGGCGGTGGTGATTATGTGGCTGCCGACGTTGCGGAGCGCGACGGCGACGCCCTTGATGGCGGCGTTGTCCGCCTCGGTGCCGCCGGACGTGAAAACTATCTCGCTGGCGCGCCCGCCGAGGGAGCGCGCGATCGAGCGCCGTGAAGCATCGACCGCCCCCCTGCTCTGCTGCGCCATCTCATAGATGCTGGACGGATTGCCGAAACTCTCCGAGAAGTACGGCAACATGGCGCGAACGACCTCCGGCCTGACCGGGGTGGTGGCCGCGTGGTCCATGTATATCAGCTTGTCCGTCAGCGCCATCGTCGCTTTCCGCTAATCGCCATATTGATGCTATGTAAACGCCATTGATGTGATTGTAGCGCAATCGTCGCGCCCGCGTCATGGGCGCGCCAGAGCCTTCCTATCGAATTGAGCATACGCCATCAGCTTGTAGGCCAGCCGCGCGGCCGTCGAGGAGCACGCCACAGGCCCCTCCTCCGGGCTAAGCTCAACGATGTCGAATCCGACGATCCGGTGGCGTAGGGACACCGCGCGCAGCAGCCCGATGACGTCCCACCAACTCATGCCGCCCGGCTCGGGCGTGCCGACCGCGGACATGATCGCGGGGTCCAGCGCGTCCAGGTCTATCGAGACATAGACGTTGGGAGACAGGCGCGCGCTCACTGCGTCGGCGAGGGCGTCGGCGTCCAGAGGCGAGGGCCAGGAATGCAGCGTTACGCGCTCGGAGTTCCGGGAGTCTTGGGCGAACTCGAACTCATCAGCGCTGATGGACCGGACGCCGACGGCGACGAGCGGGCATATCTCGGACACGCGCCGCGCTACCGAGGCGTGCCCCCACCGGCTGCCCATGAACGAATCGCGCAGGTCTCCGTGCGCGTCCAGAAACAGTACGGACAGATCCTCGTACCGTTGGGCGCAGGCGCGGACGCCGCCCACGGTGATCGTGTGCTCTCCGCCGAGCAGCGCGGGCGTCTTGCCGTCTGATACCGCGCGCGACGCCGCGTCGCGGACCTGCTCGATCACCCGCGTCGGGCCCGATGCGTCGGGAACAAGCTCCGGCAGCGTATATATGCCTGCCTCCGACGGGTCGCGCCCAAGCTCCACGTCGAAGTCCTCCAGATGGCGCGAGGCCTCTATGATCGCGGCCGGGCCGTACCTCGCGCCGCCTCGGAACGACGTCGTGCCGTCGTACGGAACAGGGATTACCACGAACCGCGAGTTCTCGTAATCGAGCTCCTCCGGCGGCGTGTCCAGAAACGTATGCCATGCGTACTGAGACACTCTAGTCGCCACCGCTCGCGTCGCCGCCGGATGTGTCGCCAAGGGATACGGTGGCAGGCCCGCTCAGGCCGACGCGCTCGCGCACCATGCCGGAGTACGCCTCGCGGTCGCTCAGGTACTCCAACCCGCGTTCCAGAACGCGGCTTTCGATGCGGCGAAGCCCGAAGCGGCGCTTCACCAACTCCGCCGATTCGTCCGCGTCGAACGGTTTGCACGAGAAGATGTCCACGTTAAGATGCTTCCGCTCAGGGAAGGTGTGGACGGAGATGTGGCTCTCGGCGATGAGTACGAAGCCGGACACGCCCCAGTCCTCTTCTTTCTTGCCGCGATAGGTATATACTTGCGGAGGCGCGATCTTCGTCATGCCGATGCGCGCGGGGAACCCGTCCAAAAACTCGTGGACGAGGTCCACGTCCGTCAGCGGAGCGTGGTCGCGGGCGTAGCCGTCTATGAGCAAGTGCAAGGTGTGCCAACCCCCTCTTCTTTAGAAAATCAGCATAGCGCTCTCCTTTTCGCATCCGCTACCCTTGAAAGCCTAGAATCGGTTGATTTAGAATCCCGTATGCTTTTGGCATGGGCGGATTCTACTGAATCCTGGATACGATTCGGTTCGTAGTCATAGACGAACCGGGGCGACTGCCCGGATAGTTTGCCGAAACGGATTACTGAGATGGATTGGACGAATGATAGAAGTCAACGGCGTAACCAAATACTTCGGGAACTTCCCCGCCATCACCGACATCAGTTTTCGTGTGGAGCCGGGTGAAATAGTCGGCTTCCTGGGCCCGAACGGCGCGGGCAAGTCAACGACGATGAAGATCATCACCGCGTTCATGCCGCCTACCGAGGGATCGGCGAGCGTCGCCGGCTACGACGTGACGAATCAGTCCCTGGAGGCGCGGCGGCACATCGGCTACCTGCCCGAGACCGTGCCGCTCTATACTGAGATGACCGTGCGCGAGTATCTGGACTACATGGGCAGGATTCGCGGCATGGACAAGGACCGCATCCGCGTCCGCATAGACGACGTGGTTGAGATCTGTCACCTGGAAGACTACTACACTTCGATCATCGGCAAGCTCTCCAAGGGCTTCCGACAGCGCGTGGGCATCGCGCAGGCGATAATCCACGAGCCGGACGTGCTGGTTCTGGACGAGCCTACTATCGGCATAGACCCGATCCAGGTCGTCGAGACTCGGCAGCTGATCAAAGACTTGGGCGGCGAGCATACGCTGATAGTCAGCACTCACATCCTGCCCGAAGTCAGCCAGATCTGCGAGCGTGTGATCGTCATACACGAAGGGCAGATCGTGGCGATAGACGAGCCGAACAACCTGGCTCGCCGGCTGCTGGGCCGCGAGCGGGTGGACCTCCAGGTCAAAGGCCCGCAGCAGGAGGTGATAGCCGCGCTGCGAGAGGTGGAGGGCGTGCAGACGGTCGAGCGGTTCGACATACAGCGCGGCGTCATACCGCAGTACCGCGTCGAATCTGAAGAGGGCGTCGAGATACGCGCTACGCTCGCCCGCAGGGTCATAGAGGCGGACTGGGAACTGCACCGTCTTCAGGCCGTTACCATGTCCCTCGAAGAGATTTTCCTGAAACTGACCACCGAAGAAGACCTCGGTGAGCTCAACGACGAAGAGAACGCAGCGTGAATACGTTCCACATAGCCTGGAAAGAGACAAAAGCATACTTCGGCACGCCCGCGGCCTACATAGTGGGAGCGATGTTCCTGGGACTTACGGGTGTCTTCTACGTGGCCGACGTTACCTCGGCGTTCGCCGAGGCGAGCGTGCGCGGCATCGTGGATTGGGCGAGCTTCTTCATCATATTCCTCGCTCCGCTGCTAACGATGCGGCTGCTTGCCGAGGAGCAGAAGCTCGGCACGTTGGAACTGCTGCTCACGTCCCCGGTCCGCGATTGGGAGGTGGTGCTGGGCAAGTACATCGCCAGCCTGCTCGCGCTGACCGCGATTCTTGGCGTAACGCTCTACTACGCGCTGCTGCTCTACGCGTTCGGAGACCCGGACACCCTGCCCGTTATCAGCGGATACATTGGGCTGCTGCTCTACGGCGCCGCCGCGCTCGCCATTGGTATGCTTGGCTCGTCGCTGTCCGGCAACCAGATCGTAGCCGCCGTCGTCGGCATCGCCATACTGCTGATGTTCTCCTTCGTCAACCAGATATCGAACATCGTAACCGGCATCGCGGCCGAGGTGTTCAACGGAATGTCCATGAACAGGCACATCCTGGATTTCAGTCGAGGGGTGATAGACACGTCCAGCGTCGTCTTCTTCCTGTCTCTGACCGCCGTGTTCCTGTTCCTGACCATAAGATCACTCGAAACGCGCAGGTGGAGATAGTTGGCCAGGCAGCCCGACAGCAGACGAACGGTAAGCATGGACCTGCTGGACGCGCTCAAGTCCGCGGGGTTCTGGAGCGCGATAGGCGCGGTGGTTGGCGTCATAGCCACCATCGCGGGCGTCGTGCTGTTCCTTACGATAGACGAGCTTCGCAACTTCTCGATCTCTGTCCTGATAGTGGGGCTCGTTCTGTTGTTCGTGGCGCTGGTGCTTTCGCCCCGGGCCGTCGCCATCTTCATGGCGGGCCGGCAGGGACGATACGGCGCCAACGTCGCCATCATGACGGTCGCGTTCTTCGCAATCATCATCCTGATAAACTTCCTCATGTACCTCAGTCCGCAGCGCATAGACGTTACCGCCACGCGCGTGTTCACGCTGTCACAGCAGACGGTAAAGGTGCTCGACTCTCTGGAAAACCCCGTGCGGGCCAACGCCTTCTTCGTACCGTCCGACGATCAGACCGCCTTGGCGCGACAGCAGGCGGAAGACCTGCTCAACGAGTTCTCCCGGCGCAGCGGGGACTTCACCTACCGCTTCATAGACCCGGAGTTGAACCGCAGCGTGGCCGTAAAGTACAACGTGAGCGAGTTTCCCGTCGTCGTGTTCGAAGACATAGACACTGGCGTGCAACAGGGTGTGTTCAACCTGACGGAGCAAGACTTCGTAACGGGTATCCTCGTGGTCTCGGGGACGGCGCAGAAGCATGTTTACTATCTCACAGGGCATGGCGAGGCTTCGGTAACTAGACAGCTGACCGGAGAAACGGACGATGAGGGCTTCGACTTCGCCATCCAGGGGATGCAGCGAGATAATTACCGCGTGTTCCCGCTCAACCTCAAGCAGGATGGCGCCGTACCGAGCGACGCCGCCGTATTAGTCATCCCCGGACCGAAGCAGGATCTGGACGATGCGGAGCTTCAAGCGCTCGTCAATTATCTAGGCGGCGGCGGCAAGCTGCTGGTCCTGCTGGATCCGGACGCTCCTCAGACATACCGGCAGCTGATTGCGCTGTGGGGAATCAACGTAGGCAGCGACCCGGTCGCCGATCTCATCAGCAACGTCGCCGGCGAGGCCAAGTCGCCGATGATACAGCGCACCAACGCGCAGTTCAGCTCCAGCGCGCTGACCGGCGTGCAGATAGCCGACCACATAAACAACGTATTCTTCACCGACGCTACGACTACACTGCCAGTCATCCCTCTGGAAGACTTCCCACAGTTCATCCAGTACAGCTGGCTCGCCCGCACGACGCCCGCGAGTTGGGTGGAGACGCACCCGGAAGAGACTGTCTATAACCCCGGCGAAGACGTGCAGGGGCCGCTGGACGTTGCGTCCGTGGTGCAGGCCGGAGGCTCGCTCGGAGGGCAGCTCGTCATAAGCGAAAATCCGAACACGGTCGCCAAGCTTGTAGTCATAGGAGACTCTGATTTCGCGCGCAATAAATTCTTCTTCCAGAGCGACAACGCCAACCTGCTGCTCAACTCGGTCAACTGGCTGGCCGAAGACTACGAGCTGATCGCTATTCGGGTGCCGCCCATCCCAGTCCGCGAACTCGTGCTGAACCAGCGCGAGCGCAACTTCATCAAGTGGACGGGCTGGTTCTTCCCGCCGACGCTCATGCTGGTCATCGCAGTCGGGGTGTGGTGGCGCAGGCGCTAGGCTTAGGTCTAATGAATCTGAAATACACAGCCGCTCTAATTGCAGTCGCCGTAGTGATGATTGCGTTCGCCGCCGCCGTTACCGGGAGACTGGGCGACACGGCGTTCGGCTTGGTCGCCGACTATACGCCGTTCGCCGAACGCGAGGAGCGAAAGGCGCGGGATCCCTGGTTCTACCAGGTGAGTTTCGACGACATCATCAAGATCGAGGTCAACGCCGGCGACGATACCGAGCGCTTCTACAAGAACGACCAAGATTCTTGGGTCTTCGAGCGGCTGGATGGCATCCCTCCGTCGCACACACGCTGGGGTGGCATCGTGCTGCTGCTCAGCGGCCCGCAGACGCGGCGCGACTTCTCGACCGTCCGCGCCACCATAGACGACCCGGCAGAGTACGGCCTTGACGACCCCAAGCTGGTCGTCAAACTCGGACTGACGGGCGACCGCGAGTTGGAGTTCCGCCTGGGCGACGAAACCACCGACGGCGACCACAGCTACGGGCAGGTCATCGGCTTCCCGCAGCTCTTCCTGATAGCCAGCATCTGGGGCGAGGTGCTTGGACGCTTGGCGCATGAACCTCCCGTGCCGAAGTGGTGGGAGTACCGCGATCCGAGCTCTATACGTGAAGTGAACGTCTATCTTGGCGAGTCCGGCGAGACGAAGGCGCCCTATCTCGAGATTACGCAGAAGGACGGCGTGTGGTCCGCCCGCACCACCGAGGGCACGGAAAGCGCCGCATACGAGCCCGTGGACCCAGACAAGTGGGCGGAATACACGCACCTGTTCGGAGGTCCGGGCGAAGGCATACGAGTCGAGAAGTACCGCGTGCGCGACCGCGACTTCGTTGATTGGGGCATAGAACAGAACGGGCACTCGATAGAGATTCGCTTCTCCGGCACGACCGAGCGCGGCACCGCCTACACGGACGGCGTCCTGTTCCTCATCGGCGACAAGACAGACGACGGGCAACGCTACTACACTACCCCAGCCCAGGATCAGGTGACGACGCCCATCCTAACGATACCGACCGAGTGGGCCGACGCGCTGTTCGATCTCGTCCACAACGTGCCATACGCCGAGGCCGCCGACAACAACTAGCCCGCGCCCTCAGCCTCAGCCCGAGAAAGGCAGACAAAGTCCCTTCCCCTCGATGGGAGAAGGCTAGGATGAGGGGAACATGAACGCTGAGATAATCTCCATCGGCACCGAGCTTCTGATGGGCGAGACCATAGACACCAACTCGTCCTACATCGGAGAGCGCCTTGCCCGCATTGGCATAGATCTAACGTGGGCGACCAAGGTTGGCGATCACCCCGGACGTCTGGAAGAGGCGATCAGCCGCGCTTGGGAGCGTTCCGAGGTTACCGTCACCACCGGCGGCCTCGGTCCCACCTCAGACGACTTGACGCGCGAGTCCATAGCCGCCGCCATGGGCGAGACGATGGAGGTGCAGGACGATCTGCTGGCGAGCCTGAGAGCGGGGTTCGAGAGTCGCGGCATACGGATGCCTGAGACGAACGTCAAGCAGGCTACGCTCATCCCCTCAGCCGAGGTTATACCGAACCCTATGGGCACCGCGCCCGGCTGGTGGGTGCGGCGCGGAGATCGCGTCATCGCCGCCCTGCCCGGTCCGCCGCGCGAGATAACGGGAATGTGGGAGAACTTTGTGGGTCCGCGCCTGCGAGAGCTTAACCCCGGCATCGCCATAGCCACTCGGACGCTCAAGACGTTCGGCATCACAGAGGGCGGCTTGGACGAGATGCTGTCGCCCCTGTTCCAGAGCGAGAATCCGTCGCTCGGCATCTACTCGAAGCGGGATGGCATCCACCTGCGCGCCATAGCCCGCGCGTCCTCCGACGACGAGGCGCGCCGGCTGATCGATCCGATGGAGTCGGAGATTCGGCGCATAGCGGGCCACGCTATCTGGGGCGAGGACGACGACACCGCTGTGGTCGCCGCCCTGTCCGCCCTGTCCGAGCGTGGACTGACCCTGGGGATCGTCGAGGGATTCACCGGAGGCCTGCTGACCGGCGCGCTGATGGAGTCGCCGCACGCTACGGACGTCGTGTCCGGCGGCGTAACGCTGGGGGGTGGTGGCGCGGCTCTTCTGTCGGGAGACCTTCCCGCAGAGTTGTCTAGTCCCGCGCCGCAGGACGCTACTGCATTGGCCGCGGCCGCCCGCGATCTGTTTGCCGCAGACGTCGGCTTGGCGATCACCCCGCTCGTGTCGGTCGAAACGGCGGACACCGGCCCCGTCGGGACCGCGCACGTCGGCATAGCGACCGGAGACGGCGCCATCCATACCGGCTCCGCCCACTACCCCACTCGCCGCCTCCGCATCCGCGAACGCGCCGTAACCCACACCCTGCTGGAGCTCGCCCGCGCGCTAAGGACGGGCGTGGCGGGGCAAGAGTCGGATTGGGGATAGGTTCGAGCTGCGTGGGTGGGCCGAATACACCCTAGCAAGATGGCAGGTTCAGAGCGTCGAGGTCGTTATCCGGAACATCACGCAGCCCGACAGGTATGCAACCGCTAAGTGGATTGCCAGCAAGCCACAGCCATTTCAAGTTGGGGAGATCGGCCAACTCCGCTGGAATCTGTCCGCTCAGCTGGTTGTCATAGAGGCCAAGCCTTTCCAAGTTGGAAAGGTTGCCCAGTTCCGGGGGTATCGGTCCCGTCAGCTGGTTTCCCGATAGGTACAGCGCTTCTAGATTGGCAAGATTCCCGAGTTCCGGGGGTATCTGACCGGTCAACTGGTTCTCTCTAAGATCCAGCAATTTCAAGTTTGCAAGCTGGGCCAACCCTGCTGGAATCTGTCCGCTTAGCTGGTTGCCATAGAGGTCAAGCCGTTCCAAGTTGGCAAGGTTGCCCAGTTCCGGCGGTATCGGTCCCGTCAGCTGGTTTCCCGATAGGTACAGCGCTTCTAGATTGGCAAGATTCCCGAGTTCCGGGGGTATCTGACCGGTCAACTGGTTCTCTCTAAGATCCAGCAATTTCAAGTTTGCAAGCTGGGCCAACCCTGCTGGAATCTGTCCGCTCAGCCGGTTGCCATAGAGGTCAAGCCTTTCCAGATTGGGAAGGTTGCCCAGTTCCGGCGGTATAGGTCCAGTCAGCTGGTTTCCCCCTAAGTACAGTGCTTCTAGGTTGGCAAGATTCCCGAATTCCGGCGGTATCTGACCGGTCAACTGGTTCTCGGCAAGCCCTAGCCATTTCAAGTTTGGAAGCTGGGCCAACTCTGCTGGAACCTGTCCGCTCAGCTGGTTGCCATAGAGGTTAAGCCTTTCCAGGTTGGGAAGATTGCCCAGTTCCGGCGGTATAGGTCCAGTCAGCTGGTTCTCGGCAAGATCGAGGCTTGCGATCCGCAGGTTATACCCGGTGGTAACGCCGTACCATTCCAGCCTGTCACTCGACCAATTCCTGCTGTTGGTCCAATTGGGGCCGTCGGTGGAGTTGTAGAGCGCCACAAGGGCGTCAGTATCATGATCATTCAAGCCAATGTTCGGACCAAGGTAGGATCCAACTTCCCAATTTTCATATATCCCTTCCAGGAAGCTGAAGATTTCAGGGAAGTCGTCGCCCAGTTTCTGCCTGGTTAGCTCGTTGTCTTGATTGTCCCATCTCGATTGAACCTTATCCAAACGTTCAAAGTAACTCACACTGAGCTCGGCGAAGAACTCGTAAGAATCTTGCATCCCATATGCGTCAGGAAATAGACTGGCCTCCCGAGCCTTTTGATAGAACCCGTCCCACTCATCATGCTCGTCTTGCCAGAAGCACATTAGTTGGATCGCGTGCGCGAATTCATGTACTACGATTGAATAGTCGCCATGCAGTAGAAACCCTTCGATGACTCCCGAAGTCGGTTGACCTAGCGTCGCGCCGATTCCGCCGGCGTAGTGGTCATGGTGGTCGAGGAACTCCGGCAGTGTGGTTATGTTCTCGCCTTCAGGCGCAATCGCCATGCTCGCGTCCCACCTGATCAGACAGCTTTGGATATCCTCTCTGAGGCTGTGCATCATTCCTCCGATGACGTCCGCCGTACCGTACATCGAATCGGCCCGAACGGCGTCGTTAGCCTTGACCGTGATTCCTTCGACAGTGATGAACTGTTTGTAGTAACGGCCGGTCTGAGGGGTAATCTGGTATCTGGGCGTAGGAGTGGGAGTCCAGTTAGGGTTAGGGGTGTTGGTCGGCGTGGGCGTGGCGGTGGCCGTTGCGGTAGGAGTGGGAGTGTTGGTGGATGTGGGTGTCGGTGTCGCGGTGGCAGTCGGCGTGGGCGTTGGGGTGTTGGTGGATGTGGGTGTCGGTGTTGCGGTAGCAGTCGGTGTGGGAGTGACCGTTGGGGTAAGCGTCGGCGTCGGATTGGGCGTGTAGGTAGCCGTGGCAGTCGGTGTGACGGCGGCAGTAGCCGTGGGCAACGGCGTAACCGTGGCGGTCGAAGTACTGGTAGCGGTCGGCGTCGCGGTCGGGGATGATCGCGCTCGCGAGAGCGCGGCCGGGTCGCCCGCCGGTTCCGGCGATGCGGAGATCGGAACCGGGGTGGGCGTGGGGCCGCCGTCCGACGGCCCCTGCGTCCCACATCCTGCCATGAAGACGACTAGGAATACGACGAAAATTCCTGACAGAGCCGCCAAGAATCTCGACCCTGCCCTGCAACCCTTCATCCAGCGCGACGGCCTGTTCAGCCGCATGAGACTCTCGCGATCGAGTCCATCCTACATCGTCAGCCGCTTGTACAGGAACAGCAGACGCTCCGGCAGGTCGTAGATGTTGTCCAGGACCTCGTAGCCCATGTCGGCGCACATGGTCTTCAGGTAGTCGTGGCCGTTCTTGTCAACTGTCAGACAGAAGGCGTTGATGTCCTTGCGGCGCGCCTCTTCGAGCGCCATGCGCGTGTCGTGGACGGCGTACTCTTTCTCCACGCCCTCGCGGGAGTAGCCGCGGTCCTGCGGGCGCCCGTCGCTGACCAGGAACAGAATCTTGGTGCGCGCGTCGGCGGCTTCCAGCTTGGCGGTGGTGTGCCGGATGGCTGGCCCCATGCGGGTTGCGTGGAGCGGCGCCACGCGGTCTATCCGCCGCTTCACGCGATCGGAGAACGGCTCGTCCAGGTCCTTGATCGTGTAGTATTCCACATTCTCGCGCCCGTAGCCGCTGAAGCCGTAGATGCCGTAGATGTCGCCAATCGCCTCGAGGGCGTTGACGATAAGCACGATAGCCTCCTTCTCGACGTCTATGATGCGCTTGTAGGTGCGCCGGGCGGCCTCGCCGCGCCGGGTGCGGAGCCAGACCATGTACTCCACCGGATCGTCCGGAGCGTCCCAGTCGTCGGCGCCACGCTTGCCCTCGTCTATCGCCTCGGCGGTGGACGCGCTGGTGTCTATGAGGAAGGCGGCGGCGACCTCACGCTGCACCTTGTTGCGGCGCCAGTAGAACTTGTCGGACGGGCTTGAGCCGGTCTTCATATCGACTATCGCCTCGATCAGATCGTCGATGTCTATCTCCTCGCCGTCTTCGAGCTTGCGGACGCGCCGGAACATCTCAGGCACCATCATCTCGAACTGGCGGCGGATTCTCGACACCAAGCCGCCATAGCTGTGAAGCGTGCCGCCGTAGAAGTTGGGATCGCCCTCGGCCATCGTCTTCTGGCGCACCTGGCACCAGCGCGGCTTGTAGTCGTTCGCGCGGAAGTCCCACTCGTCGTAAACGAACGTCTGCGGCTCGTTGGCCTCCAGCGAATCCCCCTGCTCGTCAACGTGGACGAACGGGCCGTTGCTGAAGTCCGGGTTATCGGGCAGCTGAAGTCCGGCCTCCTTGAGCAGGTTGTCGGCGAACATGCCCTGCGTCTCCTGGATATCGCCTTCCACCGCCTCGAAGTCCAGCTCAGCGGAGTTCTGGAGAAGCTCTTCCAGCTGCTCCTGGGTTATCGGCTCGCCTTCGCCCTCCGGGCCTCCCTCCTGCATCCGGAGCTGTGTCAGCAGCTGCGTAAGCTCGGGCTTGAAGTCGCCGCGGTAGTCCACCTCTTCGGACGACTCGTAGTCCTGCTCGGCGTCGGGCCGCATCTCCATGTCCATGCCCATCGCCATCTGCTGTATCAGCTGCTGCATGTCGTCGGGGTCTTCGTACTCCTCGTCCTGTTCCTGATCGACGTCCACGTCTTCCCAGTCGTCCGGCTCCACTTCCTCGTTGGCGATTTCGGAGATTATGGCGTAGATGCGGAGCGTGGCTTCGGCGGTGTCTTCCACGGTCGCCTCGACGTCCAGAATGTGCTGGGCGATGGCGGCTATCTGCCGCGCCTGCTCCGCGTAGTCGCTGGGCGCGGGAATCTCGCTGTACTGTTGCAGGCTGAGCCGCACTAGGAACTCGACGAGCGCCTCGCGGGCGGGCATCTCCGTTATGTCCGGGCGGTCTTCGGCGGCGTCCCTCTGCACGCGCTGGTACGACGCCTTTATGCCCGGGTACTCGTATTTCACGCGGAAGTCCAACCGCCCGTCCTCTACCACCGTGAAGATGTCGAGCGCGAGCTGCCTGTCCTCGAACAGGTTGAAGAACCGCTGCATATCCGTAATGTAGGCCCGGCCAGATTCGTCTTCGGCGAGCGCGGCGGGGTCGCTCGCGCCGTTGCCAGAGCCGTTGCCAGAGCCGTTGACTGACGCGGAGGCGCGCTTGGCCTCGGCGTCGTGTCGCAGGTCGTCATACAGCGCGGACGGCTTATCGAACTTGAAGAAGAAGCTGCCGAATTCCAGACGCGCCACCTGGTGCGTCGACACGACCTTGAACCACGAGAAATTCTCGTCCTTGGTCTGGTAGCGGTCCACGACTTCCGGCACGTAAACGGTCGAGCCTTCCGTCGTGGGAGTGTCCACCGACGCCCAGCCGATGTTGCGCCCGACTAGGTCAGCCGATGCCGAAAGACTGACCTCCTCGCCCGCCAAGCCGCGGCAGTACATCTCCATGATCTGCTTGATGCGCTCGAACTCGACGCCGGACGATAGCGCTTCCAGCATCGTCTCGGAGTGCGCCGACTCGATCTTGAAGTACGCCAGCCCGCCGTCCGGGTTCTGGCGCAGCAGGTTCACGCCCTCCTCGTACCAGCGTTCGAGCTGGTTCATGGACAGCTTGTCCATCACCTGAGCGGACGCCTTGATGAACTCCGGCACCGCTTGGGGCGACTCCACAAGCAGCCGTTCCGCAAGCGTCAGCACCTTCTCATGCTGCTCAGGGTCTATCTCCGCGAACGCCTGCGACGTTTCGAGCATCACGCCCGGTATGTTAGAGCCGCCGCGGTGGACCATATCCTCGGCTATCTTCAGGAAGCGGAAGCGTTGCTCCGGGTCTATCTTCGGCAGCGCCTTGGCGCCGGCGTCGAAGAAGCTCTTGACCTCGCGCCATCCCGAATCCACCAGCGCCGACGCCAACGTGATGAACGCCGTCTTGTCTTCGCCGATGAGCGGGAATATCTGCGCTCCCAGCGCGAGGCACTCGGCCGACAGGTCGTAAGACCTGTGAGCGAGCGCGTCCAGGAACGCGACGAAGCGTTCTAGCTCCTGGAACGTGAGGCTGTCCATCAGCGCGGGGCTGAAGGTGAAAAACTTGCACGCCAGCGTGGAAGACTTCCAGGTGCCTTTGTACAGGCTGCCACCGAGCGATGCCCAGCTTTCTATGTGACGCGAGCGCAACTTGCTCATCGCCGCGGGCGACGCCTCGAAGTAGGCGGCTGCCAGCGTGGGCGACTCGCGGCACAGGTCCGCGCCGCAGTCGGTCCACTTCATGAAGTAGCTAAACGGCATGTACGCGACGACCTTCGGGCTGACGCGGAAGTACTGAGAGGTGGCCTCCCAGGAGCGCACCGTCTGATCGGCTATCTTCAGGCCCGCGTTGCCCCACATGAGGATGTTGCCGTCATCCAAAGTGCGCGGCATACGCGCGCGGGCCTTGTCGAACTCCTCGACCACCGGGGCGGGGAACCTGCGGAACTCCGTCCTCAACTGATCTAGCGTGGGCGTTTGTGGTGTAGCCACGAATCCTCCTTCTCACGGCGGCCAAAGGGTTGGCCTGTGTCGGCTCAGCCGGTCAGCGACAGGAACTGGTCGAGTATTCTTGCGGTAGCTCCGAAGATGACGTGTCCGTCGTGCACGAATACCGGCGTCGTATGGACGGCGCCTTCCTTCAGTCGAGCCTCCGAGCGTCGCGTGTTGGCATCATACAACGCCGACAGCGGCGCTGTAACCACCTCGGCGACTTCTCTCTCCGATGGCGTGAACTCGTAGGGCGACGGCAGCGCGCCGACGTAGGTGGAGATCATGAAGCCGCTGATGGTCGGGGTGTCGTCGAGGCGGCCCAGCACATCGACGTCGGCGGGGTCTATGCCCATCTCCTCGTTCGCCTCGCGGAGCGCGGTGTCCAGTAGCGAGCCGTCCGCCGCGTCCACCATGCCGCCGGGAAACGAGATCTCGCCTTTGTGATGCTCGACGGTCTCCGAGCGTTTTTGCAGCACGACGCACATGTCCCCGTCCACGCGGTACAGTGGCAACAGCACGGCGGCGGGGGACATCGAGTGTCCGTCCGCGACCGACGGCGCGCGGTCTCTAAGCGCGCGTCTGGTCTTGGCTATGAATGTCGAGCCCAAGTCAGGGCCTCTTCGCCTACTCGAAAATCGAGGTTGTCAACTCTTCGATGCTGCGCTGGATGTTGAAGTCGTCCGTAACGGCCCAGTTGACCGCCACCTGGCAGGCGCGGCGCGGCGGGATGCCCTGCGAGATCATCTGGCCGGCGTAGATCAGCAGGCGCGTGCTCGCACCCTCGCCGAGGCCGTGCTCCTTGAGGTTGCGTATCTTCTCGCCGAGCTTGGCGAGCTGCATGGCCGTGTCGCTGTCGCAACTCGACTCGTGCTCGATTATCTCAGCCTCGATGTCGCGCGGCGGGTAGTCGAACTCGATGGAGATGAACCGCTGCCGCGTGCTGTGCTTGAGGTCCTTGAGCGCGCTCTGGTATCCCGGGTTGTACGACAGGATGAGCAGGAAGCCGTCCGCCGCTTCCAGAAGCTCGCCGCGCTTCTCCACCGGCAGGATGCGCCGGTGGTCGGTCAGCGGGTGGATGAGTACGGTCGTGTCCTTGCGCGCTTCCACTATCTCGTCCAGGTAGCAGATGCCGCCGGCCTTGACCGCGCGGGTCAGCGGGCCGTCTATCCACACCGTCTGGTCGCCTTCCAGCAGGTATCTGCCCACCAGGTCGCTGGCCGTCAGGTCCTCATGGCAGGCGATGGTAACCAGGGGCAGATGGTCGCGCTCGTCCGCCTCAGCGCCGTTGGAAGACCCGCCCGGTCCGGCGTTCTGCTGAACCCGCGTCAGCGGCTGTCCCAGCCGGTAGGACATGTACTCGACGAATCGCGTCTTGCCGCAGCCCGTCGGCCCCTTGAAGATTACGGGAATCTTCTGGGCGTAAGCGGCCTCGAACAGCTCGATCTCATCACCGATCGGCACGTAGTACGGCTCCTCGGTGAGGTGGTACTCCTCGATGATGTAGCTCCGGAAGAGAGTGCGCGTTGGTGAAGTCATCTCGCCTATTGGTCTCCTTGTATTCTTGGCGCCACGCGACGCTTCCAATGGGCGCGCACAGCCTGTTCCAGTTCATCCTTGCCGCCGTCGTTGGCGATAACCACGTCCGCGTGGCCTACGCGCTCGTCCTGCGGCATCTGCGAATCTATGCGGGCGTTCGCCTGTTCGAGCGGCAGTCCCCTGCCGGTCAGCCGCGCCAGCGCCGTCTCGCGCGGAGCGGTCAAAACCCAGACCTCGTCTGCGATAGGCGTCCAGCCCGCCTCTATCAGCAGCGCCGCCTCTACGACAGCGACCTCCACGCCGTCCGACGCCAGCGCGTCTATCCGCTCCTTGAGCATGGCGTAGATGCGCGGCCAGACGATGGAGTTGAGCAGTTCGAGCTTCGCCGGGTCGCTGAACACGATCGCGCCCAGCTTCGGTCGGACGATCTGCCCGTCCTCGCCAACGATGTCTTCGCCAAAGGCGTCCACAACCGCGCGCCACGTCTCCGTGCCGGGGAGGTAGGTTTCATGCCCCACAAGGTCTGCGTTTAATATGGTTGCCCCGAGCGCGCCGAGCGTTTCCGATACCAGCGTCTTGCCTGTGGCAATGCCGCCCGTGAGGCCGATTGCGAACATACGATTGACCGTTTCGTTTGCGAAAGTTCTCACATTCTACTAGGTTGTCTGAAAGGCGGTCAAATGCCATTCCGAACTCTACCCCATATGCTACAATACGTCCGCGACACCAGATTCGGGGGCATGGCATGGCAACGCTAACCAAACATCCCGCCAAAGTCGGCAAGGCAAGCAGGGTTGGCAAGGTCCACTACTGGAACGGCAAACCCCTCCCTGACATCTTCTACGAAGACCCCGAGCCCGTGGAGGACGGCATGCTGCAGGAGGAGACGATCACCAAAATCGTCGTCGCTCTCAGGCGCAGGTTTCCACAAGCCTTCGTAAAAGGGGACGGGTTCGTAATGTACGACCCGGAAAACGGCAACAACCGCGTTGCCCCGGACGCCTATATTTCGTTCGGCGTGACCCGCGACTACGTCCAACGGGAGTTGGAACTGCCCAACTACTATACGTGGGTCGTTGAGAAGATGCCCGAATTCGCGCTGGAGGTGGCGTCTCCCAGCACCGCCGAGAACGACACGGATTTCAAGCGCAATCTGTACGCGGAGCTCGGCATAGGCGAGTACTGGCTGCTAGATAGGGTCGGCGACCTGTACGGCAAACAGATCACGGGCTTGCGGCTGGTAAACGGCGAGTACGTGGAGTACGAGGTCCACGAGGAGCCGGATGGTTCGCTGTGGTCGTACAGCGAGTTGCTGGAGTTGGAATTCTGGTGGCTGAGCGACGCTTCGCCGTTCGACCCGTTCGACGTGCGCGACCCTGCGACGGGCAAATCCATCTGCGTCGATGCGGTGATCGCGGAGCGGGAAGAGACCATACGCGCGGAGCGCGACGCCAGACTCGTCGCTGAAGGGCGCGAACAGTCCGAGCGCGACGCCAGGCTCGTTGCTGAACGGCGCGAACAGTCCGAGCGGGATGCCAGGCTCGCCGCTGAACGGCGCGAGCGGGAACTGCTCCGCCGAATCGAGCGTATGGAAGGGCGAGGGGACTAGAAGCCTTCCGCTCCGCGCCGGTCTTCCCACACCTAGAATCCACGCCTTCACGTGAACGCAGCGTTGCGGCTCGCCCGAAACCGCCGGCGCCGAGCATAACTCAGACCCGTCGCTGCGGTGTATAATCTGCAACCGGAGAGGAGCCGTTTTCGCATGGTTGCCAAATTCAGGGCCATTCCGTCGGTCAGCGACGCGCTGGCGGACCCGGAGATATCCGGGCTGGTGGGCGCGTATTCGCATGAATCCGTAGTAGCGCTGCTGCGGGAGGAGTTGGGCGCCGCCCGCGACGCCGTGCGCGCCGGAGCGGATCCTCCCGCGCTGCCCCAGGTAGTCGCGGCGGTCGCCCGGCGCGCGGAGGAGAAGTGGCGCCCCTGGCCGCGCGGAGTCGTAAACGCGACCGGAGTCGTGCTGCACACCAACTTGGGCCGCGCGCCGCTCAGCGGCGCGAGCGTGGACGCGATGCGCGTAGCAGCTCTGGGGTACAGCGACCTGGAGTTCGATCTGGACTCCGGCTCGCGCGGCTCGCGGCAGGCGCATGTGTCGCGGCTCGTCTGCCAGGCTACGGGCGCTGAGGCAGCGTTCATAGTCAACAACAACGCTTCGGCGGTCATGCTCGGTCTCGCGGCGGTGGCGGCTGGCAAACAGGTCATCGTCTCGCGCGGCGAGGCGGTGGAGATTGGCGGCGGCTTCAGGATTCCCGACGTGTTGCGGCAGAGCGGCGCGGAGCTTGTGGAGGTAGGCACGACCAATCGCACTTACGACAGCGACTTCGCCAACGCGATCAACGATGATACCGGCGCGATACTCTCCGTCCACGCATCCAACTTCCGCGTCGTCGGCTTCACGCACGCGCCGACGACAGCCGAGCTGGTGGAAGTCGGCGCGCGCTCCGGCGTCCCGGTTCTGCACGATCTGGGCAGCGGTTGTCTGCTGGATACGCGCCCCTACGGGCTGGCCCACGAGCCGATGCCGCAGGAGAGCGTCGCGGCCGGCGTCGCGCTCGGCTTCTTCTCAGGCGACAAGCTCATGGGTGGCCCGCAGGCCGGTATAATCGTCGGCAAGCGCGAATGGGTGGACGCCGTTTCGCGCCACCCGCTCGCCCGCGCCGTCAGGATAGACAAGATGAGCATGGCGGCGCTTTCGGCGACCGCGCTGCACTACATACGTGGCGAGGCGCTGTCCGAAGTGCCGGTATGGAAGATGATCTCCGCGCCTCTGGACGACTTGGAGCGCCGCGCCTCCGCCTGGACGAGCTCCGTGGGATGCGTGACGAAAGTCGTTCCGGCAAGGTCGGCCATCGGCGGCGGCAGCCTGCCGGGCGAGACGATGGAATCGGTAGCGCTGCGAATAGACTGCGAACGGCTTGGCTCCAGACCGGAGACGGTTCTCGCGGCGCTGCGCGGGCGCGAACGGCCAGTCATAGCGCGCATCGAGGACCGCGGCGTGATGCTGGATCCGCGAACCGTGCTGCCGGATCAGGACGATGCGGTGTCGGGCGCGCTGCGAGACATTCTCTAGTTCCTTCCACCTCGATGGGGGAAGGTTGGAGCCCCCCCACGAAGGCGGGGGATGGGAGGTGAACCCCGTGACGCTCTTCGACCACTCCCGACGCGAGCGTCTGCGCGACTCTGCGCCGCTTGCCGAGCGGATGCGCCCTCGCTCGCTGTCCGAGTTCGTGGGACAGGAGCGCGTCATCGGGCCGAACAGCGCTCTGTCTCGCTCGATAGCGGCCGGACACGTGCCGTCCATGGTGTTGTGGGGTCCGCCCGGTTCAGGCAAGACGACTCTGGCGCAGCTGATAGCCCGGCTGACCGACGCGCACTTCGAGCGCGTGTCGGCCGTGACGTCGGGCGTCGCCGACCTGCGCCACATCATATCCGAGGCGCGCGACCGGCTTGGGATGAGCGGCGGCAAGACCATCGTCTTCATAGACGAGATACACAGGTTCAGCAAGTCGCAGCAGGACGTCATCCTGCCGCACGTCGAGAACGGAACCATCACGATGATCGGCGCGACTACCGAGAACCCGTCGTTCGAGGTCATCTCTCCCCTGCTCTCCCGCGCCCGCGTCTATACGCTGGAACAGCTCTCGGCTGATCACGTATCTCTCATACTGGACAGCGCGATGTCCGACGCCGAGCGGGGACTGGCCCGCCTGTCGCCGCGTCTGGAAGCGGACGCCCGCGCCGCGCTCGTGTCGCTGAGCAACGGCGACGCCCGCGCCGCGCTCAACTCTCTGGAGCTCGCCGTACACGCCACGCAGCCGGACGCCGACGGAGCGCGCGTCGTAACACTCGATACGGTAGAGGACGTCATCCAGCGCCGCGCGACGCTGTACGACCGGACCGGCGATCAGCACTACGACACGATATCCGCCTTCATCAAGTCGGTGCGCGCATCGGACCCGGACGCGGCAATCTACTGGCTCGCGCGGATGATCGTGTCCGGCGAGGATCCGATGTTCATAGCGCGCCGGCTCGTCATCCTAGCAGCTGAGGACGTGGGCTTGGCGGATCCGAACGCGCTGACGGTGGCAGTCGCCGCGCAGCAGGCCGTCCACCTGGTGGGGATGCCGGAGGGTCGCATCCCGCTGGCGGAGGCGACAGCCTACCTGGCGAGCGCGCCCAAGAGCAACCGCGCCTACGCCGCCATCGGCGAGGCGATCCGCGACGCCGAGCGCGCGGTCAACGAGCCTGTGCCGCTCCATCTCCGCAACGCCCCGACCGGACTGATGCGCGACCTCGGCTACTCGAAGGGCTACCAGTACGCGCACGACCACGACGGCGCGTTCACCCCCACCCAGAACCTGCCGGATAACCTGACGGGCCGCCGCTACTATCGCCCCTCCGACCGCGGCTACGAGGCTGAAATAGGCAAGCGGCTGCGCGCGTGGTGGGGAGGCAATGCGGATGATGATAATGGCGACTCGCAAGGGAGGCACGAGAATCCGACGTCGCCCAAGCGCGCCGGGGAGCAAGGCTAGGCGGGGTTGCGGGGTGTGGTAGAATAAGCGAGGAACTGCGGCAGAACCTCTCTGAGCGAACCAGGAGACGACGCCATGATCAGCAGAATGAAAGCGCGATACTCCAAAGGCGTCATCGTTCCTCTGGAAGCGCTCGATCTCGAAGAAGGGGCGAACCTGTTAGTAAGCGTCGAGGTAGAGACACATGCCGGAGATGCGAGCCTCACGTCGGATGCGATGTGTCTCAATCAGAAGCTCGACGACCTCTACATCGAAGACTATTTCGAGAAGGAGCGTCAGTGATCATCCCTGACCTAAATCTTGTTCTCTGCGCGCATGATGCGCGCCAGACAAGACATGAATCGGCCAGGCGGTGGTGGGATGGATTGCTGAATGGCGAAGAGACAGTAGGCGTTCCGCTCGCCGTATCCGTCGGATTCATCCGACTTGTTACCAGTCCGGTCGTCTTGTCGCCTCCTATGTCGAGCGGTCGGGCCGTCTTCTTTGTTCAGAATTGGTTTCTGCGTCCTCATTTCGTCCAACTCGATTCCGGCCCCAACCACTTCGACCACATGGCGCAGTGTCTTGAAGCCGCTGGAAGAGCCGGAAAACTGGTGACTGATGCCCATCTAGCCGCGCTTGCCCTAGATCACGATGCCGAGATTCACACGGCTGACAGGGATTTTCGCCTGTTCCCACACGTCCGTTGGCGCAACCCGTTAGGGGATGACTGATAGCATCATGCCTCTCCAAGCCCCGCAAGCGCTTCCCGTATTTCCCTGCCCTTCAGCTCAATAATTTCCAGCAACTCTTGCGTGGTGCGGGTGTCCCCTTCGTCGATCCTGTTGGGGTTGACTGCCTTGAGGTCGTAGTGTGCCGCTTCTATCGCCTGTCTTTCGACCGTCCAGCTATTCTCGCTGCCCGAGCGCGTGGGCAGCAATTTGAAGAACTCGTCGAAGTGAGAGAGGGTGAGCGGGTTGCCCTTGTTGACCTTGAGGTGGGATAGGTCGTAGTACCATGTGTTCTCGGTGCGCCCGGCCTTGTTGAAGAACAGCAGATTCGTCTTGACACCCGCCCCCGCTTGAGTGAACACGCCGCCGGGCAGGCTGACCACGCAGTACAGATCGCACTCGTCAAGCAGCTTTCGCTTTGTTTGGACGAAGGCCCTCTCGTTGGTTCTGAACATCAGGCCCTCGTCCACCACGATTCCAGCCCTGCCGCCCGGTTTGAGGCTGTCTATGATTTCTTGCAGAAAGAGGACTTGAGTGGAGCTGGTCTTGTAGGCGTATCGCGTCTGCGCGTCGGGACCTTCGCTTCCGCCAAACGGAGGATTCATCAGAATCACGTCGAACAGGTCAGGCGCGTCCTCGAACAAGCCGCCGTAGGATTCGTTCCGCGTGAGCGTGTTGCCGTGCCATATATTTGGTTTCTCAATGCCGTGCAGAACCAGGTTCGCCAAGGCTATGGGATAGACGATTTCATCTTTTTCTTTGCCGTAGAACGTCTTTTGGTTCAGCGTTTCGAGAGACTCTCCTATGGCGTCCTCCCCGAGTTTGTTCAACATACTTTCTCGCGCCTCCGCCAGAAAACCGCCCGTTCCGCAGGCCGGATCGAATACGGTCTCGTCCACGCTTGGGTCCACCACTTTCATTATCGCCCTGATCACCTCTCTCGGGGTGAAGAACTGCCCGCCGTCGTTGTTCTTCTCGCCCATCTTCAACAGAAGGCTCTCATAGGCTTGGGGCAGCGTGAACACGTGGGTATCGTCAATCGCCGCATCCCGTATATCGTGGACTCTGTCCAGCGTATCCAGCAGATTCCTTTCGGTGTCCAGCCTCGTTTTGGACGTGCCGGACATAATCTCGCTGATTACCTTCTGCTTGGGAGTAGCGTTCGCGCCGTCCTTGAGATCGTGCAGGTGGGGTATGAGTTCCTCGTTGACGAAGCCCAGCATCGCCCCGCTCATGCCGTTCTGAAGCTCCTTGCGCTTCTGCCCGCCCGGAGCCGCCCAGTCGCTCCACCGGTACGGATACGCTAGGGATGGAGTGAAGTGAATGCCTATCGCTTCGGCTTCCATCGCCTCCATCTCTTCGCGCTCGTCCAAGATTCGCAAGAACAGCATCCAAGTAAGTTCCGGGACGTACTGCAACGCGCCGGCGGCGTTGGATCGGCGCATTATGTCGCAGATGGAGTCTATCTTTGAGTTTAGGGATGCGGCGGTTTTCATTAGGCTTCTCCAATGAGGGCCTCGCGTAGCAGCGAGGTTCGCAGGGATCGTATGGTATCGAGTTGTTCGAAAGCGGCGATTCTTGCCTGTTCTTGCTTCGCCATGTGGTTGGATATCGCGTCGGCAATTCGTTCTTGATCTTCTAGTGGAGCTAATGGGATGAGCATACTGGACATTGATTTTTTGTTGAGAGTTTTGCCTTTTGCTGCATGACCAGTCAATGTTTCATAGTCAACTGTAGCTAGAGCATATCTCAGAAACCGAGTATCTAAATTAGGTATTTTAGGCACAAGCCCAGCAATTGCTTCGTTTGTGTACAAGTCGCGTCCGGCAAAAGCAGTTTTACCGATGCTCAACTTGAAACTAAACATCAGAGTTCCTTTCTTCAACATCCTGGTCATGCATAATTCAGCTCCGGCGTCTGAAAGTGTTTCTTTGGTGCCAGTTACTACATTGCCCTTAATGTCTGCAATTACAGCCCATGGATTACTGCCACCCCAATACCCTTTGGACTTTCTAGGTGGTGTGCGTCCAATAATGATTTCGCAAACATCGCCCAATTTCACAAATTTCCAGCCGACCGCGAGCTGCTGCCCTCTTTAGGGCAGCAGCTCGCGGAGTATCGCCCCCCTCAGCGTGCCCACCGCCTCTAGCATCTCTTCCGCTGCGCGGCGAGCTTTTTCTACACTGCCAATACGATCATCCAGGACAGCCACGATTCGCTTCTGTTCAGATAGTGGAGGGAGTGGGATGACTTGCTCAAATACTTGCTTGTCAGTTACAGCCGGATACATTGCCCCGCTTACCAAGTCTGACAGAGAGTTGACAAATCGCTCACTTATAGCGCAGTAGTATAACCAATGTGGAATTACCAGACTTCCCTTGGATCTCAAAACGCATAGACCTGTGCTACATATCTGACCATCTAGTCTATCATCTACTATGGCAACAGCATTGAGGTTCGGTCGCGTGGTAGAAACTAACACATCACCAGTAATTATCATTCGTCTGGCCCTACTAGGCGCATCCCTTCCGTCCATTACACGTGGGTTAGTAATGCTCTTTGTAATACGGTCTATTGAAGATATATCAACATAGGTGAATTTGGTATTGGGTCGTCTTCTAGGGTTCGTATTCTTGTATCCAACACATACGTCCCCCAGCTTAACCCACTTCCACCCGTCGGGTAGTTCTTTCCGTTCGACATTTGTAGTCATGGTGTCTGCATCTCATCTCTGCTAAGCTGCGAACATTCTGATCTTGGTCGTTTTGAGGATTTGGTTGGGGCTGCCAACCCGCATGAGGGCGCGGAATCCCCCGGCGCGCGCCACTTCCGGCGTGTTGAATAGTTGTGGGTGTTCCAAGCTGTCCGTCCCGCCCTTTGCGAATTGGGAGGCTATGGCTTTGATCACGCCTGACGACCGTGGAGGGATTTCACCGAGCCACTTGAGGTTCTTATACCATTTCAGTCTGAGCAGGCCGCATGACATGATGGTAGGCCATCGACCGCTTCGTCTATCCAGTCCCATCCGGCAATCGACCGCACTCGGGCAGGATCAGACTCCAGGCGGCGCAGGTATGCGTCCACCGCAGCCATCTTCTCCTCGACGCTCCCATAGACCTTGCCCTCGACCCAGCGACGCGCCTCCTCGAACACCCGCTCAGCGGGGTTGAGTTCCGGACTGTACGCCGGCTGTACCACCGTCGGCAGCGCCACCGCCTCAACAAGTCGACTGCGGTGTCCGCGCGCGCCGTCCCACACCAGCGCCTCCATATCGGTCCCACGCTTCAGGCCGTTGACCGCCGCCGCTATACGATCTGACTTCATCGAGTCTATCCAACTCCACAGCAACTTCCCGCGTCTCCCGTCCACCACACAGAACAGGTACATCCACTCGTACACCGTCTGAACCCGCTGGCGGACCTTCACCCCGCGACGACCCCACACCCTGCGAACCGTTCCCCGAAGTCCCACTCGCATCTCGTCGGCAAAGCCCAGCACCGTCTCCCGACTCACTCCCGCGCCGCGGAGCGCATCGCGGAGTCCCCCTTTTTCCACGATTCTTGCGCTCTGAGGTCTGCCTTCTCATGCAGTCCTCTCGGAACCCTTGGGGAACATCCCAGTCTCGCAAGCAGGCTGTACACGCTTCCGAGCCGAAAGCTCACTCCATACTCGGACTCTATCCAGTCTCTGACCTCGCCGCCCGTCCTGAACCGTCCGCTCCCAACCTCTTCGGTCAGTTCCCTCTCCTGCTCGGCGCTCAGAAATCGCGGCTGTCCCTTGCCCTTGTTCGTATGTGAAACAACCTCCTTCACTCCTCCGGTCCTGTACCACGACACCCACCTCTGGAGCGTCCGGTAGTGAATGTCCACCACTGACGCCACCTCGCCCATGCGTCGTCCGCTACGCAGCAGCCAAAGCGCGTGCAGTCTGGTGCGAAGCATGATGTCCCGCTCTGCTCGATATGCCGCCCTCAGCGCCTCGGGCGTGTCATTCGGGCGCCAGTCCACCCGGAACTGTCTTCCAGTCATACGATGCCCTCCAACTCGATGAGTTGGAATCAGCATAGACCAAGTACCAAACTACTGCCAGACCCCTTACGGCAGACTTACGCTGAAATGGTATTATGCTCGAACGCTTCCGACCGCTCGATCATGGTCTTGGGGGCCAAGCCATACCCCAACTCTCCTATCACGTCGTACAGATCGTAGTCGTCCATACCGGACAGTTGCCTTACGAGTATCGGGGAGCCGCCGGACTCGGGCAACCCTTCTAGCAGCTGACGCCTGCGTTCCGGTTCCACCCAAGCCGCTCGGAACTCGTCCAAGCTAGGCGCGTCCTCCAACAGCTTGTCTGCAAGCCGCTGTTTGTACTGTTCTAGTGTCAGCGCGACCTCCGCGCCCGACTCGTTCTTTGTGAGTATGTAGGTTCCGGCGTCGTTTACCCGAACCTGTATGCCTTCAACCTGTATCACGCGCTCAGGATCTGAGGGTGTCGGTTTGCTGCCGCATCCGTTCTTCTTCGTCTCCACTGTTTCGAAGTCGCCGCCGAGCAACCGGGTCGCGTTGGTATAGTCGTACACCATGAACATCAGCTTGCCGGACTGCGGATGAAGCCGCGTTCCCCGTCCGATCATCTGGTAGAACGCAATCGGCGATGCCACATACCTGAAAAACACGATGTTGACTACGTTCGGCACGTCAACCCCTGTGGTGAGCAGGTCAACGGTCGCGGCTACGAAGAAGTTGGTGGACATTCCCCGCAGGTCTGCCAAATGATCGCTGCCGCCCGCCGCCGTGCACTTGAAGGCATAGTCGCTCACCGGAGCGCGTCCGTTGTCGTTACACCACTGCGCGTACAGGTTGTTCATCTCGTTCGCCACCATATCCGCATGGGTGTCGCGGGCGCAGAATATGATGGTCTTCTGCTCGGGATTCCCGGGCGCGGCGAGACGCTCGAACAGGTCCGCGCACATTAGGCGCACCCGTTCGGGAATCATCAGCATAGCCTCGAATGACGGCGCGTTGTATTTCTCTCTAGCCTCCTCGATGCTGACGGCTTCCCCGGTGATCGGGTCCGTAAGGGTAGTTCCTTCGAGGTCGGACTTGGCGACGCCTGTTTCGGCTTCCCAGTCAGCGTTCCCAGCCATGAACACTTCCTCACGGACTATGTGCATAGCGGCCAGGTATCCATCCTCGATCCCCTGGTTTATCGAGTATTCGTAGATAGGCTCGCCGAAGTACTTCAGATTATCTGCGGTAATTTTCCGGTCTTCTTTCGTTGCGTCGTTGTTCTCCGCGAACCTTAGCTCCCTGGGCGTTGCCGTAAGCCCAATCTGGACCGCGTCCGCGTTGCGCTTCAACACCTCCGACCACTTGCCCCACGCGCTGCGGTGGCACTCGTCAATCACGATGTGGCTAAAGTAGTTCTCTGGGTAGTGCTTCTTGAGATAGGACGAATCGCTGTCGTCAGAATCGACTCCGAGCGTCTGGTACGTAGCCACTACGACCCTGGCGTTCTTCTCCGGGTTGGACGTGGTAGCCGCTGCCGCGTCGCTTCCGAATTCGTTCTGGAACGCGGCAAGCCCTTGCGTTCTCAGTTCGTCGCGGTCGCAAACGAACAGCGCGCGCCGGAGTTGTCCGGCGTCCGCGATTCGTCTGAGCAGGTTTACTGCGATGAACGTCTTGCCCGATCCGGTGGCGAGGCTCAACAGGGCGCGTTTTTCGCCTGCCGCTATTTTCTCCAGCGTCGCCCTAATCGCAGCGTCCTGATAATACCGGCGTCTGGATTCCCCGCCGGGATACGGCGTCAGAAGCGGACTCGCCTTTTCGGAGTCTAAGGCGAATCCCTTGCCCTTCTCGTAGCGGCTCCGCAGGTCATCGGGCTTTGGAAACTCCGCCATCGGGCGCGGTTCAGAAGTAATCCCGCTAAACGAATCGTATTCTACGAACTGGTGTCCGTTGGACGAATAGAAGAACGGGACATTCAATCGTTTGGTAGTCGGAATATAGTCCTTCGCTTGCTGGAGTCCGTAAGCTGGAGGGTAGTTCTCGGCTTTCGCCTCTATCACCGCCACCGCCACCGGCTGGGAATCCGGCGAAACCTTCAGTCTGAGGGTGTAGTCTGCCCTACCCTTGCCGCTTTGGGCGGCTGTCGTCGCGGAAGTCGAGTAAATCTCGCCGGGCGTCTGTTCCCGCCTGATATGGTCTTCCGTCCATCCCCTATCGTGGAGGACGGGATCGATCAGCTTCGCTCTAGTATCCGCTTCGTTATAAGGCATTGCTCCGCTCCGGAGCGTCCAGACGCTACATGGCGCCGCAAGAACCCAAGAGTTTCTTAGAGAAACGATAATCGAACAATTATGCGTATTTTATCGCAACAACTCTCATGAATTTACTACACATATTGTGCGTTGCGCAATTCCATCGACTCTCCCTCCCCTCACAAGTTCAACCTTCCCGCCCGCCGCGCGGCAAGCCACAGCCCCGCGAGCGTCACGATGACGGCGCCTATGCCGACGGCGAGCGGCGCGCCGAATAGCGTCGCCATCGCGCCGGTGTAGAAGCCGGACGCGCCCGATATGCCCCACATCATCGTCTGGAAGCTGATGACGCGCCCACGCATCCGGCTATCTATGCCTGCTTGGATGATTGTGTCCGCAGCCGTTTCGTAGAGCGTCGTCGCCGCGCCTGTGAGCGCGAACAACGCAAGCGACACGGGGAAGTTCCGCGAAAGCGAGAACGCGAGCAGGAATGCGCCGAACGCGACCATGCCGCCCGCCATCAGCCAGCCCTTGTTGCGAACGTCTCCGAGCGCCGATATGACGAACGCCGCCACCGCCGCGCCGCCGCTCGCGGCCGCGAACAGCATCCCAAGCCCGGACGCGCCCAACCCCAGCGTGTCCCGCGCTATAACCGGCAGCATCGGCTCTACCGACCAGCCGAACACCTCGCTCACCAGTATCACGCCCAGCACCACCCGGACTATGGGATGGCCGAGCGAGTACCTGGCGCCCGCCAGAAAGTCCTGTATGGGCGAGCGGCGCGCCACCGGCGCTTCGGACTGTTCCGGCCTTGGGATTCTCAGAACGCTCAGCAGGCCGATGAACACCGCGTCGCCCGACGCGATGACTACGTATGCCCAGCCGATGCCGACCGTGTCCGCCACCGGCCCGATGGCTAGCGGGATGACCACGCCCACGATGGTCATGGACCCCATCCGAAGCGCGGAGCCTGCCAGCAGATTCTCGCGTCCGGCGAAGTCCATGACCAGCGTCTTGATGCCCGGCACGCGCACCGATGCCGTCATCCCGGACAGGAACGAGTAGCCGATTACGTGCCACAGCTGTATCGACTCGGTGAAGATGAGCGCGGCGAGCGCCACGGACAGCAGTCCGCGAATCGTCGCCGCGCCTCTGACCAAGTCTCGCTTGGCGAATCGGTCTATCAGCACGCCGCCGATGGGCGCGAACAGGAACAGCGACACGCCGCCCACTCCGGCGGTCGCGCCCACCCAGAACACCGAGTCGCTGACTTGCAGCGCGAGCCAGCCGTGAATCGTCCAGTAGGCGATCAGGCTGACGTCGCTGAAGATGCAAGCCACCCAGAACAGCCGAAACCGCGCATTGTTGATCAGCAGGTGCATGGCGATGAGACGTGAGTTGGGAGAGAGGAGTGAGACGGATGTAGCGTCCTGAGCGGCAAGTGAGCGATTTCGGCAAGATTAACGGCGAACGGAGCGGAACCGCCGGTCGGCATCCCGCCCCGCATGGCTTTGCCAAAGATCAGAGTGAAGACTCAGCCCTCGCCAAACACGTCTCGCACCGTTTCCAGAGTGTAGTCTATGTCCGACTCGGTGATGCCGTAGTGGGTTACGTAGCGCCAGCGGCGTCCGCCGCCTCCGCCCTTGATGCCGCGCTCTACCAGCTTGGCGTGCAGATCGTCGCGGTCCTCGCGCTCTACCTCGAAGAAGACGAGATTGGTCGGCAGCGCGTCGGGGTCTATGGAGATGCCTTCGACCTCGGCCAGCCCCTCGGCGAGCTTGCGCGCGTTCGCGTGGTCCTCGGCGAGCCTGTCCACCATCGAATCGAGCGCCACGATGCCCGCCGCCGCCAGTACGCCGACCTGCCTCATGCCGCCGCCGACCATCTTGCGCCAGCGTCGCGCCTCTTGGATGTAGTCAGCCGAGCCGACGATGACCGAGCCGACCGGACAGCTAAGCCCCTTCGACAGGCAGAACGTGATCGAATCCGCCTCGCGCGTGAGCTCGGCCACCGGAGCTTCCAGCGCGACGGCGGCGTTGAAGATTCGCGCGCCGTCTATGTGCAGTCCGAGCCCGTTCTCGTGAGCCACGTTCGCAATCGAGCTGATGTCGTCCTGTGTCAGCGCCGCGCCGCCGCAGGAGTTCTGGGTGTTCTCCAGGCAAACCAAGGAGGTGCGCGGCATGTGCGGGTCGTTCGGGCGAATGGCTGCGCGAACGTCGTCGGGGTCCAGCATCCCGCGAGCGTCGTTCGGCACGGTGTGGAACGAGATTCCTCCCAGCACGGACGATCCGCCCGCCTCGCTGCGGAAGATGTGCGACTGGTTGCCGAGAATTATCTCGTCGCCGCGCGTGGTGTGCGCCAGCACAGACACCAGGTTGCCCATCGTCCCGCTGGCTACGAATACGGCGGCCTCCTTGCCGAACCTCTCCGCCGCCATCGCCTCCAGCCGGTTCAGCGTGGGGTCGTCGCCGAACACGTCGTCGCCGAGTTCGGCCTCGTACATCGCCCTCCGCATCTCCTCGGACGGATGCGTAACCGTGTCGCTGCGTAGGTCAACCACTCTCATTCGCCAAAACCTCCCTGTCGGTTCGCGCGCGACTCATGCCTCGCCGCGTACATTCTATCAAGCGTCGGTTGACAACGCCATAGGATGAGAATTCTTACGAGGATGCAGTGAGGAGCGCAGAGACGCGCAGGGATCGTTAGGGATGCGCGAGCGTCCGTTGGTGCGCTACAATTGGGGACGCGCCGCTAAGCGCATGATGCAGCCCATGACAACCCACATCACGCCCCAGCCCATCACCATCGACAGCGGAGACCTCCGGTTGGAGGGCTTCCTGCACATGCCGCCCCCGTCCAACGTATCCGATGATCGCGGCGCGCCGGGCGTCGTCGTGTGCCACCCGCACCCGCGGCAGGGCGGAAATATGCACAGCAGTGTGGTGATCGGCGTTTCGGATGCGCTGGTGGCGAGCGGCTTCGCGGTGATGCGCTTCAACTTCCGGGGAGTGGGCGGCAGCGAGGGCACGTTCTCGTGGGGTTCGGGCGAGACGGACGACGCGGACGCGGCGCTAGACACGCTGTCGCTGACCGACGGGGTCGATGGCAGCCGCATCGGAATCGCCGGATACAGCTTCGGCGCGGCGGTCGCGCTCCAGTGCGCCAAGGACTCCCCGCTGCCGCAGGCAGTCGCATCCATCGCCTGCCCCTCCAGGTACTTGCAGACCTTCAGCGGCCAGGAGCTGCTGCAGCCCAAGCTGTTCGTTCAGGGCGATGACGACCACAACTTTCCAGCGGGCCAGTTCCGCTTCCTGACGCGCCGCTACGCCGAGCCGAGGCAGGCCGAGCTTGTGCGCGGCGCGGACCACTTCTTTCGCGGACAGGAACGCGAGGTCGGGCGGATCGCGTCCGATTTCTTTACCGAGTGGCTGAGGCGTTAGCCTATGATGCGCCAGTCCGCCATAGGCTTCTATGTCAAGAAGCTGGAGCTAGAGGGCGTGCTCGCGTCGCCGACGGACGGCGGCGCGTCCGAAGCGCCCGCCGTCGTCGCGTGCCACTCGCACCCAGCGCTGGGCGGCAGCATGAACGACCCTGTGGTGTCCGCTGTGTGCGCGGCCGCGGTACGCGAGAACATGTACGCGCTGCGCTTCAACTTCCGGGGCGTGGGCGGCAGCGAGGGCGAGTTCACGGGCGGCGAGAAGGAGCGGGACGATGTTCGCGCCGCCCTGGACGTTATGCGGCAGTGGCCGTCGGTCAGCCGCAAGCGGATCGCGCTGGTCGGCTACTCGACCGGCGCGACTACCATCCTGGACGGGTTTGGCAAGCTGCGCCGCGCCTCCGTGTTCGCGCTTATCGCCCCCACGCTCGGCGCGCTCCGAAACCGCAGGTTCGCGCGCGACAAACGTCCGCGACTGGTGATCGTCGGCTCCGAAGACAGAGTCGCGCCCTCGGTCGATATCCAGCGAGTCCTAGACGGCTGTCGCGGTCCCGTCCAATTCCGCGAGATAGTGGGCGCCGATCACACGATGCGCGGCTATGAGAACCAGGTCGCGGCGGTGGTGACGGAGTTTCTCAAGAGCAACTTGTAATTCCCAAAGGTCCCTTCCCCCTTGACGGGGGAAGGCTAGGATGGGGGTGAAACCCCAAGGAGTCAGAATTGACACAACCAGAAAGATTCCGGTCCGAGCGCGATTCGATGGGCGAGTTCGACGTGCCGATAGACGCCTACTACGGCGCGAACACGATGCGCGCGCGGCTGAACTTCCCGATAAGCGATCTGCGCTTCAATCGATCGTTCATCGAGGCGATAGCGTCCATCAAGCTCGCCGCGGCGCAGGTGAACCGCGAGCTCGGCGCGCTCGACGCTGAGCAGTCGGACGCGATCGTCGCCGCCGCGCGTGAAGTGGCGGACGGGGATTTCGACGACCAGTTCGTGGTGGACATCTTCCAGACCGGCTCCGGCACCTCGACGAACATGAATGCCAACGAGGTCATCTCCAACCGCGCCATAGAGATGCTGGGAGGCGCCAAGGGGTCGCGCGATCCTGTACACCCGAACGATCACGTCAATCTGGGCCAGTCGTCGAACGACGTCATACCGACGGCGATTCACGTCGCCGCTCTGCGCGCCATTCATCTCGACCTGATACCCGCCCTCCAAGAGCTGCAAGCTGATCTCGAAGCGAAGGGCGAAGAGTTTATGCCGGTCCTGAAGACCGGCAGGACGCACTTGCAGGACGCCACGCCCGTGCGTCTGGGGCAGGAGTTCGTCGGCTACGCGGGCCAGGTAGAGCGTGGCATAGCTCGGCTGCGCGAGGCCGAGAACGAGTTGTCGGAAGTCGCGCTGGGCGGCACGGCGGTCGGCACCGGCGTCAATATGCACCCGGACTTTGCCGCCGGCGTCTGCGCTAAGCTGACGGAGGCGCTCGGCGTGCCGGTGCGCGAGACGTCCAACCACTTCCAGGCGCAGAGCGCTCTTGACAACATCGTGGCAGCCAGCGGCGCGCTCAAGACCGTCGCCGTGAGCATGATGAAGATTAGCAACGACATCCGCTGGCTCGGCTCAGGCCCCCGCGCGGGCATCGGCGAGATTATGCTGCCGGAAGTCCAGCCCGGAAGCTCGATAATGCCCGGCAAGGTCAATCCGGTCATACCCGAATCCGTCTGTCAGGTAGCCGCGCAGGTCATTGGCAACGACGCGACGATAGCCGTCGCCGGACAGTCGGGCAACTTCGAGATAAACGTCATGATGCCCGTGGCGGCGTACAACCTGTTGCAGTCCATAGATCTGCTCGCCGCCTCGGCCCGCAACCTCGCTCGCCAGTGCGTGAGCGGCCTGGAGGCCACCAGCGCCGGTCCCGACATGGTGGAGCGCGGACTTGCTATCGTTACTACGCTGGTGCCCCACATTGGCTACGACGCCTCGGCTGACATAGCCAAGGAGGCGCAGGCGACGGGCAAGACGGTGAAGGAAGTGGCGCTGGTCAAGACCGACCTGTCTTCCGACGAGCTGGATGAGATACTCGACCCGTCCGGCATGACAGAGCCGGGACTGGGCGCGGGGGTGGCTGTCGGCTAGTTGGCGGTTAGCCGGCGTACCAGGGCGCGCTCGTCTTCGGCGGTCGTTGTGTCCCCGTCTATCCGCGCCGCTCGGAGGCGAGCCAGCGTCCGTCCCACGTCAGGCCCGCGCGGGATGCCCATGCGTATTAGGTCGTCGCCGGTCAGATGAGGCTTTAGGTCGCGGTGGCGCGACAGGTATTCCTCGAACCGCCGCCGCGCCGCGTCCGCCGCCGACAGCGAAGCGCCGAGTATCGCGCTTCCGCTCAGCGGGTCCAGCAACGCCGCCAACTCGCTGTTCGACCTGTCTCTAATCTGGGATGCGACAATGCGGCCAACAGTTGCCGCATCCTGAATCGCCCGTCTCGACGCCGCGTTGGGACGCAGCCGCGCGATGACAGCGTTCGCGTCCAAGTCCGACACGCCATAGCACAGCATCGCGTAGCCGACGCCGGCGCGTTCTCGCCGCGTCAGCCCGGACGTATCCAAGGCGAATCGCTTCCACGCCCGCGCATCGTATCTCAACGACATGTGTATCGCAGACAGCGCGCCCCAATCCCACAGCAGCCCCATTGCCCGTCTCGCCGAGTCCGGTTCATCAAAGATACGCTCGAGTTCATTGCGGACGCGCGCCGGCGACAATCGGCGGATGAATCGCGTCGAGTCCAGCGCCCAGTCCAACGTGTCCGGCGCGAGTGTCATGGCCAGCCGCGCCGCGTATCGCGCCGCGCGGAAGATGCGTGTGGGATCGTCCCGAAAGCTCGCCGCGTGCAGAACTCGAATCAAGCCCGCGCTTAGGTCTGCACTCCCTTCATGCGGGTCCAGCAACTCGCCCCATGACGCTGCGGACAGCGATACCGCCATGGCGTTGATCGAAAAGTCGCGGCGCGCCAAGTCCTGGCGCATAGAATCAGCTTGACGGACGACGGGAAGGCTGCCGGGCGACGGGTACTCTTCCACTCGCGCCATCGCCAGGTCAATCGTCATCTCGTCCAAGGCTAGGCGCGCCGTGTTGAACTGCGAACGTTTAGTGACTTTGCCGCCGGTCAGCGACGCGATTGCGTCGAACGTACTGGCGTCCGCGCGCAGCAGGCTGATGTCGAGGTCGGATTCCGCGCTGTGTCCAAGAAACAGATCGCGCGTCGCGCCGCCAACCAGATAAGGCTCCACGCCCGCGCGTTCGGCAGCGTCGCCTAAGGCGCGCACCGCGGCGAGCGTGTTAGGTGGGAGGTCGTCTAACGACGAAGTCTGTCGGAATGTGCTCACGATAAGCGCAGACTCCCTAAGATTTAAACGCAAAGGCGCAAAGTTGCAGAGGCGCCAAGAATCCCAATCAAGCTTACTCTCTGCGTCTCTGCGCCTTTGCGCCTCTGCGTTAAATTCCAGCGTCCTTAGCCGGCAGCGTTCGCCACCTTCTCTTGGAACGCCTCCGCTCCGGAGGCTACCCACGCGGGCCAACCCGTCATCATGAACTTGACGCCGCGCTCGATGTACGCCTCGACGTTCGCGTCGCTGGCGAGGGCGCCGGGAGTGCGTCCGGCGGCGGCTATCCTATCCAGCGCGCCGTTGATCGTGCCGACGACCTCAGGGTGGCTCAGCTGGCCGATGTATCCCATGGACTGCGCCAGATCGCTCGGCGCGACGAAGAAGACGTCTATGTGATCGACGGTGAGAATCTCATCCAGGTTGTTGACCGCCACAATGTCTTCTATCAGAACGACGAGCAGGCTCTGGTCGTTCGCCTCGGCGAAGTAGTTTTCTACTCCGTAGCTCTGGCGACTGCCGAACATGCCGCGTTCGCCCAGCGGCGCGAACTTGCCTGCGCTGACGACGGCTTCAGCCTCTTCCTTCGTGTTTACGTGCGGCACCACGATTCCCTGCGCGCCGACGTCGAGCGTTCGGTAGATGACGCCCGGCACGTTCTGGTTCACGCGCACCACCGACGTCATGCCCCAGATGTCCGCCGCGCGCGTCAGGTCGGGGATGTCCTTGTAGTCAACAGGGCCGTGCTCCCCCTCGATCCACACCCCGTCGAAGCCGAGCGGCCCCAGCGAATCGACTATGTCCGGCGTCATGTGCCCGGACAGCACAACCGACACCTCTCCCCTGTTCAACTTCGCCTTTACCCGATTCTCTCTCATGGACCCCAATTGATTACCTCGTCTCGCTGTGGGTCTCGGTCGCGCGGCGCGCGCCGCCCAATGCAGTTTTCGGGCAATTATAGGTTTGGGCGCGGGCGCGGTCAAACGGCCCGGTTCGCCCCGAACAGGCGGGCGACCGGGCGCAAGGTAGGATACAATGGTGGGCGCGCGGCGATGAGCCGCTGCGCGCATCCTCTGACTAGCGTTGAACAGGAGACCGGATTGGCCGACTCCGCAGTTGTAACCCAAGCCCCCGCCTTGTCCGCGCTGCTGGGCGCGTCTTGCGGGACGTCCCCTAATGCTAATGGCGTCGAAGGTCCCGACACTAACGGCGCGCGCTACGGAGCGTCGGCGACCCTGAACGCTGGCTCGACTGCGTGCCGGAGCGCGAGCGCATCGAACGCCGCGTCTCGGAACTGCTTGCGTTGTCATAAGAGTATTGGGGAGGATTGAGGCGACCACATGGCATCCGACTATACATACTGCCACCGCTGCGGCTCCCGGATGGGACGGGCGGACGTCGCGGGCAGGCAGCGTCCAAAGTGCGACAAGTGCGGCACGGTGGTGTTTCTCGACCCGAAAGTCGCTGTCGTGGTAGTGGCGTCGCTCGACGACAAGATTCTGATGGTCAAGCGCGACATCGAGCCGATGTTCGGCAAGTGGGCGTTCCCGTCCGGCTTCGTGGACAGATTCGAGGTGGTGGAGGAAGCGGCGGTCCGCGAGGTGGAGGAGGAAACGACCGTGAAAGTGCGTCTCGACGAGCAGCCGCTCGGCGTGTACTCGCGTCGCGGAGATCAGACCATCGTTGTAGCCTACGCCGCAGCGATAGTCAGCGGCGATCCCACCGCCGCCGACGAGACTCAGGACGCCCGTCTCTTCCCCGCCGACACCCTCCCCCAGCTAGTCTTCCCGCATGACGAGCGGATCATCGCGGCTTGGCGCGAGCGGGTGGGTTGGGACTAGCGTTCGGCCTCCTTCAGTCCCTACACACCCACCGGCCCCCTCACCTCCCACACCGCGTCCAGCATGTACGTTGGCTTGAAGGCGGGGATGTCCCACTCGCGGCCGTGGCGCATCCATGCGGTTCTCATGCCGACGCCGTGGGCGCCGCCGATGTCAGCCAGCGCGTTGTCGCCGACGAAAATGGTCTCGGACGGCTCGGCGCCTATCAGATCCAGCGCGCGCCGGAAGATGGACGGGTCCGGCTTGTTCGCGCCGAACTCTTGCGATACGACAGCGGCGTCCACGAGATCGGCGATGCCGGTGTTGCGCATCTTGTTCCACTGCTCTTCGGTCGGACCGTTGGTGACCACTCCGGTCGGGACGCCGGACACTCGCAGGTCGCGCAGCATCGCCTCGACACGGGGGTCGAGACGCACCATACGGGGCATCGTTTCCTGGTGGGCGGCCATGCCTTCGTCCACGCTGTCGAAGCATCCGGGCCAGATGTTCAGCATCCTCACGTACACGTCCCTCGGGTTGAATGGCTCCGGCAGGGGTTCGAACATTGCGGCGACGAACTCTTCCTCTGACGCGGGCCTGTTCATGCGGGGTCGCGTCCTGTGCCAGTGGCGCTGGAGGCGAACGGCCGCGTCAAAAGTGTCCAGCAGCGTGTCGTCGAGATCGAACAGGACCGCTCGGATTGGTTCGGACGGCAGTGGCGTGGATTGTGTCATGGTCGTCCTTTCGCGTCGTCAGTGGCGTTTGGGGCGTTTGGGACGCTTGGCGCGTCTGGGTGAGCGTGGCGACGGATCGGGTACAGCGTAGCTATGGCGGCGACGGAAAGCAACGCGACCGCGCTGAATCCGACGCCCCAGCGCAGCGCGTCCGGCACGACGTCGAGCGCGGCGCCGATCACAACCGGACCGGCGACTCCGCCCATGAATCCGAGGAACGCCTGCAGCGCCATGGTGGAGCCGAGCGCTCCGGGCGGCGCGGTCTCGGTGGCTGCGGTGGTGTAGATGGAAGAGTCCGCCGAGATAGCCCAGCCGAGCGCGCAGGCGACACCCACGATCGCGGGCCATGGCGCGAAGGTCATCCAGCCGAAGGCCAGGCTCAACAGCCCGCTCAGCGCAAAGATCGCCATCGCGCTTCGCGCGCGTCCCAGCTTGTCGGACACCGCGCCGCCCAGCACCGGCCCCACCGAGCCGGCGGCCAGCGCGATTCCGCCGACTGTCGCCGCGCTCGCCACGTCGTGTCCGCGCGCGACCAACGCCGCCGCAAGCAGCGCGGGCATCCACACGCGGACGGCGTACAGCTCCACCGCGTGCAGCGAGTAGCCGGTGATGTACGCTCGCGTCAAGGGATTTCGCAGTACGCCGAAGTCCAGCCGTCCCGTACCCTGCGGCGCCGCCGAGCCGCCCCCGCTCCTCACCAGGAAGAAAGCCATCGGCACGCTGACGACCGATAGCGCGGACAGCGCGAGGTACGCCCCGCGCCAGTCCATCTCCGGGACGCCTACCACGGTCGCGCCGCCGAGCAGCAGGCCGGTGGCGGCGAGCGACACGGCGCTGGCGGTGTAGAACGACGTTACGTACAGCCCCATCGCCACCCCGCGCCGCTCGGACGGGAACGCTCCGGCGATTATCCGCAGTCCGGGCATGTAGATTCCGACCAGACCGATTCCGGCGACGAACCTGAGCGCGAGCGCCGCCGGGACGTTGTACGCCGCCAGCGGGAACAGCGCGTTCGCCACGACGGATACCGACGCCGATACCACGAACACCCAGCGCGTGGGCAGCCTGTCGGTCAGCGGCAGCACGAACAGCGCGGACACCGCGTATCCTGCGAGGTAGCCCGAAAACACCAGCCCGGCCATGGTGTTGCCGATCCCCCACTCCGCCCGGATGAACGGCAGTGCGGCGACGTAGCTAGAAAACGGCGCCAGCGCTATCAGCAGCATCGCGCACATGCCGAGCAGCCAAAGCAGGCGGAGGGTGGGCGACGTTGCGAGATTCATCTCACGGCATGGCGGCCAGTATCTGGCGCGCCACCGTCGCCAGCCGTTCGTCGTCAGACGTCTCTATCACGCGCTGCAGGTCGTCTTCCGCCCTGGCGAGGTCTCCGGTTGAGAGATAGACCTGCGCCCGCACGAGTAGCAGCTCATTGTCGTCTGGATCCAGTCTCCCGGCGGCGCGAAGGTCGTCTAGGGCGGATTCGGCGTCGCCGAGCGCGAGATAGACGCTGGCGCGGCTGATGTGGGCGTCGGTCAGCGTCGGCTCCAGCTCGATCGCGCGGCTGAACTCCAGGATCGCCTGCTCATGGCTGCCCGACGCGTCGAATACCAGGCCCCGATAGTGGTGAGCGATGGCTAGATCCGGGTCAAGCTCTTGGGCGCGGCGCAGGTCAGCCACCGCCGGTGTCAGATCCCCAAGCGCGGTGTAGATGAACGCGCGGCGGGCGTAGCCCTCGGCGTTGCGCGGGTCGGAGCGGACGGCGGCGTCGAACTCCGCGAATGCCTGGTCTATGTGTCCCGCTTCGATAAGCTCCACGCCGCGCTCCAAGTGTTGGGACGCCGCGATCTCGCTGTTGCCATCGCCGCTTCCACAGGCGGCGAGGAGCGCCACGAGCGCGATCAGTGTCGTGGCGGACGATAACGGGCAACATTGCAATCGCATATGGAGTCACGCTCCAGTTCTTACGCGTGGAACCTTAACGCAAAGGCTCGGGGTTGGAGGGAATTCTATCTTATCTTTGCGTCCCAGCGCCTCTGCGTCAAAAATTCGAGCTGCCCGCCTACTCCGGCCGCCAGACGCGCCGCTCGCCGTCGCGGACGAACTTGCCGAAGCCCGGATCCGGGAAGTGGCCGGACGCTACGAGCGAGCCTTCGCATTCCAGCCTGTCCAGTACCGCGTGGCGCGTCTCGCGGGCCAGGTCGGGGTCGGTGTCGAAGCCCGGACTCCAGTCGGTGTACTGCGCCTGAGCGGGACTGTGCGCCACGTCGCCCAGCACGAACGCCGACTCGCCGCCCGACGAAATTACAAGCGATATGTGTCCGGGCGTGTGCCCCGGCGTCGGCAGCGTCTTGACCTCAGGCGTAACGTCGTACTCGTCCTCTATCAGGTCAAGCACGTTCAGCCTTTCCAGCGGGATCATCTGCGCGTCCACGTACGGCGCTTCGGCCCGCGCCTCCGGTTGCGTCCAGTGGTCCCAGTCCACCTTCGTTACCAGGTACCGCGCGTTCGGGAACGTCGGGTTGCCGTCGGACAGGTTCCAGCCCACGTGGTCGGGGTGTATGTGAGTCAGAACGACGAGGCCGATGGCGGCGCGGTCCACCCCGGAGTCGTCCAGCTGCCGCAGCAGCGTGCCGTCCGGGCCGCCCAGCCCGGTATCCACGAGAACCGTCTGCCCGCCGGAGCTGAGGACGAACGAGCCGAAGCGCGGATGAATCAGCCCGGCGTCATCCAGCAGGTCGCCGTACTCCGACCTCCAGATGTCTATGTCGCTGGTCGGAAACACGTCCGCCGGCGACATATCCCCCTGCCCGTCCGAAACCGAGACAATCTCAACGTTGCCGACCGTTACTCTCGCGCCTGCCATCGCTCGCCCTCCCTTTTTGTTCGTTTTGATACTGCGGTGGTATTCTATCGCCGACGGCGCGATAGCGCAAAATTTTAACGCAGAGACGCAGAGGAACGCGGGGAGTGTTAGATAAATATGATTTCTTTGCGTCTCTGCGCCTTTGCGTCTCTGCGTTAAAATTTGTGATACAGTTGCGAGTGTCAAGACTATGCGAGAGGTTCCCATCATGCCAAGCTCCACAGCAGACTATCTCATACGCGGCGGCCTAGTAGTGCGCGGGAGCGGCATTACGCGAGAGGACATAGCCGTATCAGGTGAGAAGATAATTCCCAACGCAGAATCCATCAGGGATGCGGACGTTGGCCGCGTGATAGATGCCTCCGGCCTGTTCGTGATGCCCGGGATCGTGGACGCGCACAACCACCCGGTCAACGCGGACCGGATCGAGACGTTCTCGTTGTCCGCCGCGCACGGTGGGGTTACGACGGTCGTGCCGTTCATCCAGAACCAGCGGCGTCGTGGCATCGAAGGAACCGTCGTCGAGATGATAGACGAGTTCATGGACGAGGCCGAGGCGACGTCGTATCTCGACTACGGCATTCACGCCATCCTGCTCGGCGACGACGACGTTGACGACCAGGTGCCAAAGCTGATGGACCTGGGCGTAATCTCGTTCAAGATGTACATGACCTACCCGCGACGCGGGATGATGATGCCGGACGACCGGATGCTGCGCGCTATGGAGCTCGCCTCCGACGCCGGCGGCATCGCCATGGTCCACGCCGAGAATGGCTACTGCATAGACCACCTGGTGGAGCGCTCGATCGAGGCGGGAAATACCGAACGCGAACACTACGCGCCGACGCAGCCGCGCGTTCTGGAGATAGAGGCGGCGAACCGCGCGGCGACCTACGCGAAGGTTACGGGCTGCCCGCTGTACATCGTCCACCTGTCTGCGCGCGAGATTCTGGGCGTGCTCGAGGATTTCAGGGGCGACGAGGACTTCCAACTCTACGGCGAGACCTGCCCGCAGTATCTCGACCTTACGAACCAGGCGATGCTCGACCACGGCGCGCTCGCCAAGATCGGGCCGCCGCTGCGCGAGCGCGAGGACAACGAGGCGATGTGGCGCGGGCTTTCGACGCGGCTGATAGACACGGTGGCGAGCGACTTCTGCGGCTACACCAAGGCGCAGAAAGACGCCAATGACCCTTCGGTCGAGGGCGCCCACCCGGGTTCGATCTTTGACGCCACGTTCGGCGGAAACTGGGTAGAGCAGATGCTCGCGGTCGTCTATCACGAGGGCGTCAACAGGGGGCGGCTCACGCTGCCGCGCCTGGTGCAGGTGATGTGCGAAAACCCGTCCAAGATATTCGGACTGTACCCGCAGAAAGGCTCGCTCGACCCGGGCGCGGACGCCGACATCGTGCTGTTCGACCCGGCGATAGAGCACACGCTGAGCGCCGAATCGCAGCACTGCAACGCCGACTACACAATGTTCGAGGGCAAGCGCGTAACCGGCAAGCCCGTTCTCACGATGCAGCGCGGCGAGATACTCGTAGAAAACGGCGAGATGCGCCGACCACAGGGCCGCGCCCGCTACCTGCCCGGAGACACCGGACTGGCGGCGTACGCGGCCACGGGGCATCCGGTGGGGTAGCGAGAGGGGAGCGGTGGGATATTGACGTAGAGGCGTAGAGGTGCTGTGAATTTGACGCAAAGGCGCAAAGATGGAAGGCGCATGGCTATACTGGGAATCACGAACAGGACGGAGAACTGGAAGACGGCAGAGACCTTCGCGCCCTTGATTGTGGAGCCAGGTCTTCGCCTTAAGTTGGTTCAGAGGCTAGGCGAACCCGCTGGTACTTTGCCTGATGAGGTCGAGGTAGAGTTGTTCTGGAAGGGAATGAGGGATCACTTCAAGGAAACTGGTAGGAAAATGATGAGCGATGACGCTAAGGATATTGCGGGAATATACAATCACTTGTTTCCTAACTTGCGCCAAGATATTGACGAGTCAGGCCTGTTCGCGCCTCTGAGAGCCTGGAACTATGATGCGCGTGGGGGAGATGGAATCAGGAAACTACGCGATAACGTCTGCAATACTGAAATTGATGTTGTCTTGGAAACCCCAAATTGGTTGTACATCGGAGAAGCCAAAAGTGAATCTCCGCTAGGCGCGAATGGCGCTTTGGCGCTCGTACACCAACTCATCCGACAGTATGTATCTGCGAGAATACTGGTTGACCTGCTCGGATGCGAAAAGAAAGTAGCGCCCTTTGTCATCGCAGACGACACCGCTTCGCTGAATCGGCATGGCCAAGTCAATTTCATGGTTCAGCAGGGCTGGGTGAAGAAGAAAAACATGCTGGGATGGGACGAAATTCCCCACTGACCACTCCCAGCCCCGTCTGATTCCGCACATCGCTGGGAGACCAGGCTGGACGCGGGATGGGACTTGATAGAGATTCATCCCGACCCGCGTCTTGCGCCTCGCGCCTCGGCGATCAACCTTTCGATCTCTGCCAGCCGCTCGTCCGGAGTCATGTTCTCGAAGCGGGATGCGATCTGCTGACGCTCTTCTTCACGTCCTTCCTCACGCCCCTTCGCTTCTCGCCGCTTCAGAAATATCTCTGCCAGCATCGTAAATCCCTCCACTCCAGCAAAAGCGTACGCTCCGCTGACTACCGCTACCCAATTCATCTCGCGCCCTATGGCTACTATGGTAGCCGATAGGCTGTCGTCTGTGTTCTCTATTACCTCAACCACCCAGACCGGGATAAACCCCAGCGCCGACATAACGAGGAAGCAGACTAAGTACCACGATATGTATCGCGGCAATTGCATTGTACCTTCCTCCTATGTGGCAAGCATAGCGTTGGCTGGGCAGCTATTGCGCATATGCTCCCCCTACCTTGCTACTCGCCAGCCGCCACTATCGGCAGCGTAACGTGAGACGGTCGCTCGGCGTCGTGGTAGATGGTCTGGTTGGCTATGCGTATCTCGTCGTCCACTCCGAAGTCGCGGCCGGTGTTCGGGTTGCGGTCGAACTGCGGGAAGTTGCTGCTGGACACCTCGACGCGAATCCGGTGTCCGGCCAGGAAGCGGACGCCGGTTGACCACATATCTATCTCGTACCTATAGACCTCACCCGGCTCCAGCAGCGTAGGCTCCTCCCAGGAGTCGCGGTAGCGCGCGCGGATGATGCCCTGCGCGACGTTGATCGCCGTTCCGTTGGGAGATACATCCACCAGCTTGGCGGTGAAGTCGGTATCGGGAGCGTCGGACGCGGCGTAGAGGGTCATACTCACCGGGCCAACCGCTTCAACGTCGTTCTCGAGCGGCGCCGTGGAATAGACCAACACGTCGGGACGCCACTCGACCTGCTGCTGGTCGCGCGGCCCCATCGAGACGGGCGTAACGTCTTCGCTGCAGCAGGTGCTTCCGCCGACGGTCATTACCGGATGGTTCGGGTCATAGACGAACTCATCCGGCTGTTCGTCTCCGGGAGGCGACGCGCTCAGCGTCCCATCCCCGAACAGCGAGTTGGCGCCGCCGCCGCTGTGCAGGTAGTAAGGCGTGAACTCAGTGCCGGGAATGGGCCAATCAGCCGCCGTCCGCCACTCGTTCGCGCCCATGACGAACACGTTGACCGGCGGCTCGTCGGCGATGCCGTTGTCTTTGCCCTTCAGCCAGTAGTCGAACCAGCGCAGGTGCTCTTCGAGCAGGTCTATCAGAACGGCGTCGCCGTAGTCCACGTCGCCGGTGCCCGTTAAGGAACCGGTGGCGCCTAGGTCGTGAATCCAGGGGCCTATCACCACCTTCTGGTTGTCGCGTCCCGGCTGCCTACCCTCGCGCTTGATGCCCATGAAGTTGTTGAGCGTGCCTTGCAGGAACACGTCGAACCATCCGCCCATGCCGTACACGGGCACGTCAACGTCCGCGTAGCGCTCCTCTACGGGATTCAGACCTTTCCAGTATTCGTCGTAGCCGGGGTGGTCTATCCAGTCCTTCCAGACGCCGCTCTGGCGTCCGGCGGCCTCATCCATCGTCCGTAGCGGCAGATGCCAGTGCAGGTTCGTCAGGTGGTTGTCGTCCGGCAGCCACAGGTACTGCACCTGGTTGGTGCGGGTGTGCATCTGGATAGCCGCCCAGCGGAGGTTGAAGGCGAGCTGGAACGCCCCGCCGGTGTATGCCCAGTTGTGATAGAAGTTCGAGTAGCCTACGCGAGGAACCATCGCCTTAAGATACTTGCTGCGCAGCGGCGCGGCCTGGAGCTGCACCATGGCGACGTATGAGCCGCCCGCCGTCCCGACGTTGCCGTCGCACCACTCCTGGGCGCCAATCCACTCGTGCGTGTCGTAGCCGTCCTGAGCTTCGTGGACGAACGGGTACCACTCGCCCGCCGAATCCCAGCGGCCTCGCACGTCCTGGCAGACGGCGGCGTAGCCGCGCGAGGCGAAGTACATGCACTCCTCCACCATGCCCTCTGCGTTGTTGTTGTACGGCGTCCGTATCAGGATGGCGGGTGACGGCTCCCCTGTGTCCGGCAGGTAGATGTCCGTCGAAAGAGCGACGCCGTCCCGCATGGGAACGTCTATTCCCAGCATCATCTTCACGCCGTGGATGGGCTTCGATAGTTCGGTCATGTTCAATCTCCCAATTGTAGCTTTGGCGCGCATTATACACCTCCCGCCATGTGTCCGCCGCCATGTCTGTCGGATCGCGTCGCTGTGCTATACTGTACCCACGTCAACATGAGACTCGAGGGAGGGAAGCGATGGTAGCGACAAGCGCCGAAGTCCGTCTGACAGAGCTGGCTAGCTGCGCCGGTTGAGCGTCCAAGTTCAGCCCTGAGGACCTGGGACAGGTCCTGAGCCAACTTCCTGCGGTGTCCGATCCAAATCTGCTGGTCGGCGTCAACACCGGCGACGACGCGGCGGTCTATAGGCTCGACGACGACACCGCGCTCATCCAGACGGTGGACTTCTTCCCGCCTATCGTTGACGACCCTTACGCCTTCGGCCAGATAGCCGTGGCGAACGCGCTCAGCGACGTTTACGCCATGGGCGGAACGCCTCTGATCGCGCTGAACGTCGTCGGCTTCCCGGTCGCGCTGCCGAAGGACATCCTCGGCAGCATCCTCGTCGGCGGCGCGGACAAGGCGCGAGAGGCCGGAACGCTGATCGTCGGCGGCCATACGGTTGACGACGAAGAGCCGAAGTACGGCCTGTCCGTAACCGGCGTAGTCGCCCCGGGGGCCGAGGTTACGAACGCGGGCGCTCGGCCCGGCGACAACCTTGTGCTGACCAAGCCGCTCGGCACCGGCGTAATCACCACCGCCGGCAAGCAGGGCGTGGCGTCTGACGACGTGATCGCCGAAGCCGTGGGCGTGATGGCGACGCTGAACAAGGCGGCGTCGCACGCGATGACCGCGGACGGCGTCCGCTCAGGGGTGCATGGCTGCGTTGATGTTACCGGCTTCGGACTGCTGGGCCACCTGCGCGGCATGACGCGCGCCAGCGGCGTCGGCGCGACGGTGCGGCTCGGCGCGATTCCGTTCATACCTGGCGCGAAAGAACTGGCAGAACAGGGCGTCGCCCCCGGCGGCACCCACCGCAACCTCGACTCGCTCGAAGCCGACGTGAGCTGGAACGGCGCGATAACCGGCATCCAGAAACTGCTTCTCGCCGACGCCCAGACCTCCGGCGGGCTGCTGATAGCCGTCGCCGATTCCCACACCGGCGCGCTGCTGGGCTCTCTCGAAGCTCACGGCGTTGAGACGCGGGCGATCATAGGCTCGATAGACGAGCCGGGCGATGGTCCGTCCATCAGCGTCGTCCCATAGCCGGCGACTCTCCGCCATTCAAAAGGAAACCGATGATTGCGAAGACCGAGATAGAAGAGCTTGTGCGCGGCGCGCTCGACTCTGCCCAGAGTTCGGGCGCGCTGCCTGACGTCGATATAGAAGACCTATCCATAGAGCGCCCCCAAAAGGCGGAAAACGGCGACTTCTCCTGCAGCCTAGCCATGAAGCTTGCCCGCCCGATGCGGATGAACCCGCGCGTCATCGGCCAGGCGATGGCCGACGCCCTGCCCGACTCGGACATGGTCGGGCGCGTGTGGCTCGCGGGGCCGGGCTTCATCAACTTTGCGCTGAACGACGACTGGCTGCGCGGACGAGTGGACGACGTGATCGAACGCGGCTCCACATACGGCGACTCCGACGCGCCCCGCGGCGTGAGCGTGCAGGTCGAGTTCGTCAGCGTCAACCCGACTGGGCCGGTCCACGTGGGCCATGCGCGGGGCGCGGCGCTTGGGAGCGCGCTCGCCAACGCGCTCGCCGCCGCCGGATACGACGTTCAGCGCGAATACTACGTCAACGACGCCGGACGGCAGATGGAGCTGTTCTACGAGACGGTCTATGCGCGCTATCTGCAGGCGCGCGGCTTGAACGCCGACGTTCCGGGCGACGGCTACCACGGCGATTACATGGTGGACTTGGCGCGAGACATTGAGGCGGAGCGCGGAGACCGATACGTCAACATGGAACGCGCCACCGCAATCGCCGAGATAGGCGAAGTCGGCTTGGAAGCGATGGTCGCGTCCATACGCCGCTCGCTCGAAGGCATGGGCGTCAGCTACGATAACTGGTTCCGAGAGCGGACGCTGTTTAGCGGCGGCGATTTCGAGCGCGTGATGGCGCTGCTGGACGAACGCGGCTACCGCGCGGAGGCCGACGGCGCGCGCTGGTTCGCCGCTACGAAGCTCGGCGAGGAGAAGGACGCGGTGCTGATCCGCTCCAACGGCATCCCGACGTACTTCGCGTCCGACGTCGCCTACCACTACGACAAGTTCATCGGGCGCGGCTTCGACCGCGTGGTGAACATATGGGGCGCGGACCACCAGGGCCACGTCAGTCGTATGAAGGCCGCCGTAGCCGCGATGGACGTGGATCCCGACCGGCTGACTCTGATGATCTACCAGATGGTTACGTTCAAGCGTGGCGACGAATCGGTTCGTCTGTCCAAGCGCGCGGGCGACATAATTACGGTGGACGATCTGATAGCCGAAGTCGGCGCTGACGCCTGCCGCTTCTTCTTCCTCTCCCGCGCCGCCGAAACGCAGATGGAGTTTGATCTGGAGCTTGCCTCACGCCAGTCGGCGGACAACCCGGTCTATTACGTTCAATACGCCCACGCGCGAATCGCCGGCATAATCGCCAACGCCCGCGAACGCGGCATAGACGTATCGGGTGGAGACGTATCCCTTCTCCGGCACGACGCCGAGCTCGCCCTGATCCGCAAGATAATCCAGCTGCCCGAGCTGATAGAGATGATGGCGGACAACCTGGAAGTCCACCACCTGCCCCACTACGCGCAGGAGTTGGCGACCGCCTTCCACTGGTTCTACCAGCAGTGTCGCGTGATCTCGCCCGAAGAACCTGAGCTTACGCTCGCGCGGCTGCGCCTCTGCCAATCCGCCCGGATAGCGCTGGCGCGCTGCCTGACGCTGATGGGAATGAGCGCGCCGGACAGGATGTAGTTGGAGGTTTTAACGCAGAGGCGCGGAGACGCAGAGAAATGTAAACTCGCCCTCCGCGTCTCTGCGCCCCTCTGCGCCTCTGCGTTGGAATCAGGAGCCTAGTCCTTCGTTTCGCAAGTATCGCTGCGCCTTCTGGATATAGACGCCCGTGAAGTACTCTCCCAACTCCATGTGCCGGTCCTGGGTTTCGCCGCGTATGCGGCCCGGCACGCCTGTCACGATGGACCTGTCCGGCACCTGCATGTCGTCCAGCACCACGGCGCCGGAGGCTATGACACACTCGTCTCCGATCGCCACGCCGTCGTTGACCACCGCGCCGTTGCCGAGCAGCGACCGGTCGCCGACGCTCTTGGCGTGGCACACCACGCGGTGGCCGATCGTCACATAGTCGCCTATCGTAGCGTCCGTGTCGCAGTGAACGACTGAATTGTCCTGGACGTTCGTGTACTTGCCGATGGTAACGCGGCCCATGTCGCCCCGAACCACCGAGCCGGGCCACACGCTCGAACCCTCGCCGATAACCACGTCGCCCACCACGTAAGCCGCCTCGCTAACGAACGCCGTAGGGTGAATCTGTGGACTGATGCCGTCAAGTGATCGTATCAATTCGCTCTCCTCGCAATGTCATGGGCAAAACCCAGTTCGCCAAACATCCGTAGCTTATCATAAGGGGCAATCGTCTATACTGTATCCGCAACTCTCGAAAGAAGGCCCATTCGATGCCAAGACTCATACTATCCATTGCGCTGATCGCCGCGATCACGATGATAGCGTGCGCGACTCCCGCGCCTGAGCCGACGCCGACGCCCGAACCAACCGCTACGCCCGAACCCACGCCGGAGCCTACTCCCACGCCGGAACCGACGCCGACGCCTGAACCGACCGCGACGCCGGAGCCGACGCCGACGCCTGGGGCAGTGTCGTCGGGTCTGTTCGAATACATGCGGGCCGTTCGCCTGCTGCGCGTTCAAGAGTTCGGCGAAGCGGTCATACAGTTCGACTTGGTGATACGGCTGCAGCCCGACTTCGCGCGCGCCTACTATGGACGGGGCGAGGCGTTCTACGGCGACGAGCGCTACGATCTCGCGCTGGAAGATTTCGAGAAGTCCATCGAGCTAGAACCGAACTTCCCGGGCCCCTACATAGGCCGCGCTAAGCTGCGCTTGGACAGCGACCAGAGGGAAGAAGCGCTCGAAGACCTCCGGACCGCCCTACGGGTGGCTAACCCCATACGGGACTGGCAGCACATCCAGGAAGCGGAGGAGATGCTGGCGGAGTTGGAGGGCTAGCCGCTGCCCGGCCACGACTTCCGCCGCGCCAGCCAGTGCAACCCGGAGTGCTCCGCCGCAGTCTTGGGCCGCGCGTCCAGGCCCAGCGCGGCAGACACGCCGCGGGTTACGGCGTCCCCAGGCGGAGCCGGCATGTCGGCGAAAGCGGACTCGATTCGCCGCGCCGCTTCGCCCACGGAAGCCGCGTGAAGCGATGGAAGAACTACGTTCGCCACCGTCACGAGAGCCAATCCACGCCCTATGTTCGGCTTGTTCTCGACCTCGCGCAGCAGGCCGCGCGCGGCGTCCCGCTCGAACGTCTCCTCGAAGCCTCGCAGCAGTCCGAGCTTGAGCTTGCTCGCGACTAACGGCGCCAGGCCACGCATCCGGGTGAGCGGCGCGTTGGTCGGACGGACGCGAAACCGGCTCCACGCATCCGCGGGAAGGCTCCGTCCCGCCCCCAGCCGTCGGGCCACGCGACGCATCTGGACGCGCTCGCGCTCGTTCACCTCTCCAAGCAGCCCGCCGCGCGAAACGAACGCCGATAGGATTGCGAACTCTGCCGTCGCGCGAGGCTCGTCCGCCAGTCGCCCCAGCCGCTCCACCGGCAGCAGCGCCGCCAGCGCGCGAAAAGGCTTCCGGTTGCGCGCATAGCCCATGGCGTCCAGCAGCCCGGCGTAGAGTGGTTGGTCCGGGTTTGAAGCCGACTCCATCTCCAGCCTGAACCCCGCGCTCTTGGATCGGAACCGCGCCATGCCGAGCGCGCGCAGGTTCGTGACGCTTGCGTCTTGGCTACCGGGCGCATCGCCGGGTTCGTTGGCTGAGTCGTTGTCCAGTTCGTCGCTCATCAGGTCGAACCGCGCCACTGCGGTCGGCGGCGCGGGATGGGAGACGCCGGAGCGTCCCGCTTTCAGGACCACTTGCAGCACGACGCCGCGGTAGTTGGGGTCGGTGTGATGCCCGTGCGCCCTCCAGCCGCTTGGATCCAGGTGAAGCTCTACGTCTCCGCCGACGGTCTGACCGTCGCGCTTCAGCGTCGCGCCCAGGAAGTCCGGCCCGGCGCCCTGGTTGCGAACCCCCGGAAAGACCACATCGTAAGCCACGCCGTCGCGTCCGACTACGCTGGGGCGCAGTTCGAGAGCGCGTTCCCAGAGGTCTGCGAACGCCTTCTCGGACGGTATCTCTCTGTCTCGGATTACCACCCCGTGTCCCTACCCCTGTTATCTTCTCTGCGTCCCTCTGCGCCTTCGCGCCTTCGCGTCAAAACCCATAGCTACACAACGGGCCAGCGCGGAGCGAACTCTACGCCCGCGCGACGCATCATGTCCGCGCCGAACGACTGCACTTCCTGGATGAGCGCCCACTCGTCCACGAAAGTCGGCGTGTGGTCGCGTACCACAACCCTGCCGTCCACGATGACCGTGTGGACGCTGCGCCCGTCCGCCGAATAGACCAGGTTGTTGACCGGGTTGAACAGGGTTCTCCACTCTGGCCTGCGCGTGTCGAACAGGACGAGGTCAGCCCGCTTGCCGGGTTCGATAGAGCCTATCTTGTCGTCCATCCCCAGCGCGCGCGCTCCGGTGATCGTCGCCAGCTCGACGGCGGCTTCCGCTGGGATCATGGAAACGTCCTCGCGTCCGTCCTTGTACAGGATGGCGGCGAGGTACATAGAGCGCATAGTCTCTATCAGGTTGGAGTTGTTGGCGGCGTCGGTTCCGAGGCCTACGCTGACTCCGGCGTCGAGCAGTTCCGGCAGCAGCGCGCTCCGCGTCATACCCGCTCCGCCTTTCGCAGCCGCCGTCGGGCACATCGCCACGCCGGCGCCCGAGCGCGCTATGACGCTCACGTCGTCGCGCGTGATGCCGAGCGCGTGCGCCAGCAGCATCCCCTCATCCAATACTCCGATTGTGTCCAGATACTCGGTTGGCGTCCTCCCCGTCCGGTCGAGCCAGCGGCTGCGCGACTCCGCGGTGTAGCTGTGGTGCGTCGTCGTTCTGACGCCCAGGTCGCGCGCGATCTGAGTCGAGCCGGACAGCAGCTCCGCGGACGCGAAGTCCGGCGAAAACGGCATCGCCCACGCGCTGACCATCCCGTCCAGCGCGCCGTCGAAGCTGCGTATGGCGTCGCGCGTCGCCGCCAGCGCGTCGGCGGTCTCGTATGTCGGCACGTTCAGCGGATTGTCCAAGTCCGTAACCTGGACGCCGGTAACGATTCGACATCCCGCCTGCGCGTACGCGGGCAGGCACGCCTCGATGCGCTTCGTGCTGCCCGGATCCACGAATGTGGTCGTGCCGTACTTCAGCAGTTCCGTAATCGCCAGCAGCGATGTCAGCCGCTCCTCGTCCGCCGTCATCACCCCTTGCAGCTTGAACACGTTGGGCAGATACGCCGCGCCCAGGTCGTCCGGGAAGATGCCGCGCGTGGCGTGCGCGTAGCTAATGTGCATATGTCCGCTGACGAAGCCGGGCGTAACGACAAAATGGCGGGCATCTATGACCTCGTCCGCCACGAAGTCCGCCAGCTCGTCCGTCTTGCCAACGGCGGTTATCGCGCCATCCGCGATCGCTATGGCCGCGTCCGTGACGATGCGGCGTTCGGAGTCGAGGGTCAGCGCGTAGTCGGCGTTTACTATCTTGAGGGATCGGTGGTCAGTCTCCATAGCGCGCATCCGATCGTGTAATGGCAGAACCCTAGGTTATGTCTGATCCGGTTGTCAATCACTTCGATTGGTGACAGACCTCGAGGAGATGGGCGAATTCGTCTCCTCGCTCGCCTCGTATCGGCGCTCGGCGGGCGCTTAAGGCTCTGAAATCAGGAGCGCTTGGTTGGGCGCGACGTTCCGCAGCGTCTGCTCTTTGCCGCTGGGCCAGTGGATAGTTATTTCGTCTATGGCATCGGCGGCGCCTAGTCCGAACTCTAGCTCGATGCTGTCCATGGACAGGTAGCTGGAGCCGGCGCGGACTTCCTGCACCTGCGCTATTGGCTCATCCGCGCCAGGCGGCGTGTATTTCAAGTAAACTCGCGCTCCGATTCCGTCTGCGTTGGATCCCGAGCCGCGTATGGACATCCCGCCGCGCAGCTGCAGGGATACCCAGTTGTTCGACCCGCCGCCGTTCATCCACAAGAATATGGGGCCCTTCATGTTCGCCATTGTCTCGAACGACCCCTGCCAGACGGGGCCGCTGCTGTTGGTGCCGATCAGATCCAGGTAGCCATCGCCGTCGAGGTCGCCGTGGGCCAGTCCCTTGCCGTTCTCGTGGTACTTGGGGTTCATTTTCCGGGCGTCGGGGCTGCTGAGAGGATCGTCGGGGCCGCGTTCCGAGTAGTCCACGCCGAGGATGTCGAGCAGTTGCGCCTCTATGGTGACGTCTCGGAACGATCCGTCTCCGAAGCCTTCCAGCATACGCCCGGCGGCTGGAAAGACCTGTCCGCCCGGTCCATCTCCGCGTCCGCCGGTAGAGCCGAGCCAGTATAGGTCCTGGTCGCCGTCGTTGTCGTAGTCGAAGAAGGTCGCGCCGAAGCCGAAGTCGTATGCGGCAAGCCCGGTCGGAGGATCGAACGAGCCGTGGACGACCGTCGGATCGAGCGCCCCCGGCGGCATGGCGGCGCTGGGCGTCACCGCCACCGTCGGGGCGACGTCCATGAAGTTCCCGAGCCGTCCTACCGCTTGGTCGTCGCGTACGCCGTCGTTTCTGAGCAGGTAGTGAAAGCAGTTAGCCCACGCGAACTGGATGTGGTATTCGCAGGTGCCGGAGACCTCTTCCTTCGGAGGGCGCATGACCAAGTGGTATCCCATGTTGGTTATGAACACGTCAAGGTCGGCGTCGCCGTCGTAGTCGCCGAACGCGAATCCCATCCACGCCCCAACGGCGTCGAGCCCGATCTCGGCTGCTACGGGGGTGAAGAGCGGATCGCCGGGGGTGGAGTCGTTGCGGTACACGCGGAGGCGATTGCCGTCGTCGGCTACCCAGAGGTCGGGGTCGCGGTCGTCGTCGTAATCGAAGAAGGCGACGGCGTGAGTCTGTCCGGTGGGTTCGCCCACCTGATTGCCCCATCGGTCCTTGGCGGTCGGATCGTAGCCCTCGAAAGTCGCGCCCGTCTCGGCGTCTTGGAACGTGACGGGCTTGCCGTCGTAGCCGCGCATGGTAATCTGCCCGCCGCGAACGCCGGCGCGCTCGGACATTTCGGAGAAGGTCAGGTCTCCCCCGTTCATGTACAGAAGGTTGTAGTGTCCCGGATGGTTGGGGGACGCGAAGGTTCGGAAGTCCGGGTCTCCGAGGTTTCCGACGTACAGATCGAGCCACCCGTCATTGTCCACGTCGGCGCAGGCGACACTGGCGGCGGAGCGGATGTTGGCGCCGTCTCCGAACGCGGTTTCCGTGATGTCCTCGAAAGCGCCATCCCCGCGGTTCAGAAAGAGCCTGTCGGTTACGGCGTCTCTTAGCTCCTCTGCGTCTTCGTGTTCGCCAAGCGCCGATCTGAAGTCCAGATCATCGCCAATCACGCCGAGCGCGGCGACGTAGATGTCTTGGTAGTCGTCGTTGTTGACGTCGCAAGCCACCACGCCGGAGCTGTTCGTTGGCATCGCCGTCACGCCGGCGTTGGCGGCAACGTCGGTGAGCGCTCCGCCGCCGTCGTTTTCGTATAGGAAGTTGGGGTGGCCCGCGTCGGACGTGATGAAGAGGTCGTGGTCGCCGTCTCTGTCGTAGTCGAACACAGCTACGCCGGGCCGATCGTTCCAGATCATGAAGTCGTCGCCAAGCGCCTCTTGGGCGACGTTCGTGAAGGGAGTTACGGTCGGCGCGCCGGCGCCGGGCGCGGATGAGGGCTCCGCGCCGTCGGAAGTCCCGCATCCCGCTGAGGCGCCGAATAGCCAGAGAAGCGCAATCAGGGTCGTCAGCAGACCGCTCTCGCGAGGCTTGAGGAGTATTGGGGGTGAGATAAGGGTAATGAGAGTTACCCGTCGCCGCTTTCCGAGGGTGAAGGAGCGACGCCCGCGCCACCGTTGGCGACGCGAACGCGCTCCCTCGATCCGCTTCCCCATATGATGGGAAAAGGGAGACTATTACCTGGAAATCCAGACGTTGGTGTATTGCGGGCTGCCCGGATGCTCGGCGGGCACGTCATGCACCCAAGTGCGGTACGCGCTAGGCATGAAGAAGATGCCCGAGTACACCTGCGGCGGATCTTCCATGAACGCCCGCTGCATACCGTCGGCTATCGTCTTCTGCGTCTCGAAGTCGGTGGTTCGGAGGAACTGCTTGTGCAGCGTGTCTATCTCTTCATTATAGTAGCCGAAGCCGATGGACGTGCCTCCGCCGGCGAGCAGGAAGCTGAACGCCGGATTCTGGCGGTTCCTGATGGTCCCCCAACTGGTGAAGATGTGCCATCCCTCGCCGGCCAGACGCTTGGACGTGGCGGTCGCCCAGTCCATGCCGGGCATATCAACGGTAATGCCTATCTCCTCCATACGCGCCTTGATGACGGGACCGACCGGCGTGATGGTGCTGTAGTCCGTCGGGTTTAGGATGACGATAGGCTCGCCGTCGTAGCCCGACTCGGCCAGCAGCTGTTTGCCCCTTTCCACGTCGTCCTGGTTGTAGAGATCGCAGCCCGCCTCGCTCTCGAACACGGTGCCGCTTCCGTAGATGGAGCAGCTCAACTTCCAAGTTTCGGGCGGCCCGATGGCGCTGAGCATATCCACGCCGCTCATGGACGCCTGGATAGCCTGTCGGAGCTTCAGGCCGTCGAACGGCAGCTTGGCGATCTCGTCCGAGTTGAACGCGAAGTACCACATATGCCCCGGATACCACGTGAATCCCACGTCCGGGTCTTCTTGCAGCTCCGCTACGAAGTCGAGGCCGATGCTGTCTATGAAGTCCCACTCGCCCGTCTTGAGGCCGGCGACTTTGGTCTCCTCGCTGGGTATCTCCAGCCATTCGATCTTGTCAACGTATGCCTTCTTCTCACCCGCGAGCCAGCTTGCCGGCTCGCCTCGAGACTGATAGCCGTCGAAGCGCTCGATGGCTACCTTGACGCCGACGTCCCAGCTCTCTAGCTGGTACGGGCCGGTGCCGATGATGTTTTCCTGGCCCACGTCTTCGGTCATCGGGAAGGCGGCGGCGGTCGGCGTGTACACGATGACGGTGCCGTGGGTGCGCAGAGCGAACCCGTCGAGCAGCGAGCCGTACGGCTCCTTAGTCTCTACCGTCCATGACAGGTCGTCAATCGCCTGCATCCCGTCCTCGACGAGGAACTCGCTCAGCACATTGCCGGCGGGTGTGTCGGTCAGAATGCGTTCCGTGGAGAGAATCGCCGCCTCGCTGGTCAGAGGTGTTCCATCGTGGAATGTGATGCCGTCGCGGAGGTTGAGCGTCCATGTTAGCCCATCGTCGGAAACGTCCCAGCTATCAACTAGCAGTGGCTGGGTGCTAAAGTCGGCGCCCTGGGCGAACAGCGATTCGAGAATCGGACCCGCCGATGGCTGCCAGCACACGTACGACGTGCAGAAGTCGGGGTCGAGCGACTTGATGCTCGCCTGGGAGACGACGCGCAGGGTGCCGCCGTACTTGTCTTCTTCGCTTACCATCATCATGGAGTCGTCCATGGGCGCGGCGGGAACGGCTTTGGACACAGCCGACTCGACAGCGGACTCTATGTCTGCCTGCGACACTCCCGGCCTTGCCTCCAGGGCCTTGGCGATGGCGTCCGCCACGTCTTGTTGGGTGACTCCCTGCTGTCCCGACATGGCGCTGGCGATGGCGGACGCCATATCTTCCTCGGTCACGCCGGGCTGCGCGGCCAACGCCTTGGCTATGGCTTCCGCAACCTCTTCCTGGGTAACTCCGGGCTGCGCCGCCATCGCCTGCTGCACCGCCATCGCCACGTCATCGGGCGTCATACCCTGCTGCTGCGCCATGGCGCTGGCTATCGCGTTCGCCACGTCCTCCTGAGTGACGCCGGGCTGCGCGGCCATTGACTGCTGGATTGCCGCTGCGACTTCGTCGGCGGTAACTCCCTGCGGCTGAGCATCTACGGTCTGCTGAATCAGTTCGGCGAAATTGACAGGGGTAGGCGTCGGCTCGGCCGGCGCTTCCGAACCCGAGCACGCCGCCAGAGCCGCTATCGCCGCCAGGGCGATGAATATGAAACCAAGTCTTGCTGTTGCCATTGCTCCACCTCTCGCTTTCCTAACTTGCTATCCCGATTCCCTTCCAAACGCGACCCGTTTACATTCGACTTCGCAGCTTGGGGTCCAGGCTGTCCCTGAGACCGTCGCCCGCGAGATTTATGCCAAGCACTGTAAGCGTAAGGAAGATTCCAGGGAAGACTATCATCCACACGAATCGGGAGATATAGTGCCGCCCTTCAGCCATGATGTTGCCCCAGCTCGGAACTTCCGGCGGCGGCCCGGCGCCGACGAAGCTCAGGTACGCTTCGACCAGGACGGCGGATGCGGCGATGAACGACGCCTGCACTATCAAGGGCGCGAACGTGTTGGGGAGTATGTGCGACCTGAGAATGCGCGGCGGAGAGGCTCCGAGGGCGTGCGCCGCGTCCACGAACATCTCCTCCCTTATGCTTAGAACCGACGACCTCACTACGCGCACCGCCCTCGGGGTCTCGACGACGCACAGCGCGATGATAACGTTCTGCACGCTGCCGCCGAGCAATGCCATGAGGGCCATTGCCAATAGGACGGACGGAATCGCCATAAGCCCGTCCATGAAGCGCATGATGAATGCGTCCAGACGCCTGTAGTAGCCGGCGAGAAGCCCCAATACGATTGAAGAGAGGACGGAGACCGCCGCCACGGCGACGCCGACGATCATCGAGACGCGGCTGCCGTACAGCACGCGGCTCCACAGATCCCTTCCGATGTTGTCGGTGCCGAACCAGTGATCCGACGAAGGGGGAGAGAATCTTTCGCGGGGCGCGACGGCGGTAGGATCGGAAGTGAAAAGCAGGGGCGCGAGGATGGCGAGGAGCGCCATGAAGACCACTATGGCCATTCCGGCGGCCATTGTCGGATTGCGCCCGGCGCCCCTGCGCAGCGACCGAACCAGCGCGCTCGCCCTGCTGGCCGGCGCGCGTCCGACCTCAAGCGAAGTTCTGTCGGATTGGGCTGCCATCAGTACCTTATCCTCGGGTCGAAGTAAGCGTAGGATATGTCTATAAGCAGGTTGATGAAGACGTACACGCCTGAAATCAGCAGAATCGTCCCCTGGATGATCGGGTAGTCCCTAGCGAGTATGGCGTTCAGGAGCAGCCGTCCGAGCCCCGGTATGGCGAACACGCTCTCGGTAACGACCAAGCCGCTCAACAGCGCGGCGAATCCCAGCCCTACGACGGTAACGATGGGCAGCGCGGCGTTTCGCAGAGCGTGTCGAATGAGCACGGTCCGCTCCGCCAAGCCCTTGGAGCGCGCAGTGCGAATGTAGTCTTCTCTGAGCGTTTCGAGCATGGTGGCGCGGGTCATCCTGGTTATCAGCGCCATTATTATTACCCCCGTGGCGAAAGCGGGCATGATCAGCCGGTGGAGGTATGGACCTATTCCCTCGGAGGGGGGCGTGTATCCGGCGGCGGGGAAGATATCTAGCTGAACGGCGAAGAAGAATATCATGAGGAAGCCGAGCCAGAAGACGGGCATCGAGAATCCCAACGTGGCCAGTACCATGACGCTGCGGTCTATCCACGAATCGGCTTTCCACGCCGCAAGCACGCCGAGCGGTATCGCCAAGACAAGGGCTATCACCTCCGTCATAATGGTCAGCGAAATGGTTGGCACGATGCGCGCCATGATGAGGTCTGAGACTTCGTGCTTGGAGAGGAGCGACTGTCCCAAGTCTCCCCTAGCCAAGTCGCCGAAGTACCGATATAGCTGGACGTACAGCGGCTGGTCCAGACCAAGCTGCTTGCGAATCTTCTCGACGAGGGCGGGATCCACCTCCGCGCCGCCGGTGCCGGCGAGGATGGCGGCGGGGTCGCCCGGCGCAAGGCGCAGGATGGCGAAGACGACGAGCGCGACGACCAAGATCACGGGTATCGTAGTCAGAGTGCGTCTGATGATGTAACCTGTCATTCGCTTGTCTCTCCGCTATTGTGAACCTGAGCGTCGGATATGGCGGGCTACTCTCCGAAATCTACCGTCCACGCGCCATCAGCGGTTATCACCAGTCCGTATATGTCGGGGGTCAGTCCGATCATGGAGTGTATCTTCACGTCCACCGATCCGTCGTACTCACCCACGATGTTTACGAGGTTTTCCGCGAGGGTTCCGTCCGCGTTGACCAGTTCGACGACGAAGGTGGATGATCCGTTGTGGGTGACGCTCACGGATTTGGTTCCGGTCTCCAAGTCGATGGGTCCCTTGACGTCGTCGCCGGAGCCTGACCAGTTGAACGGGGGCGATTCGCCGCCGTCCCAGACGGGTTGAGTCAGCTCGACCTTCCAGTCGCCGTCGGCCGTAATCTGCATGAGGTAGGTTCCCGGCGTAAGCCCGAATAGCTGCGCGGGACTGACCTGGTGAGCGCGTATGCCGTCGTATGCGCCGACGGTCTGTATGCTGGAGACCAAGCCTCGGGGGCTTCCGGCGCCGGAGTGCAGCCCTCCGGTGGCGGACTTGTTTTCGAGATGCTTGTCGGTGAGGATGCGGACGGCGAAGTCTGAGCTGCCCTGATGGGACGCCTTCATGTGAAGTATCCCGTCGGCTATGTCGAAGCGGGACGTAAAGGCGCTGCCTCGCCCTTCGAAGACCTGCGGCTCGGTCGCTGAAATCGCTATCCGCTCTCCGGTATCCGGGGGCGGAGCGACGGCTTGGGGTTGCTGGGCGGCCGTCTCCTCGGATTGCGCGGAACTTGTGGAACCGGCATCCTGTTCAACTGGAGAGTCTGAGCCGCATCCGAATATCAGGAGAGCCATAAGCGCTAGGGCAACCAATGAAGCCGACCTTACAATTCGCTCCATTAACTGCCTCCGCTCGCCAGAGTGGAGCTATGCTATACCAGCGTATTTGCGTTGTCAATTGGCGAATTTTAATGCAGAGATAACGCAAAACCCTCGCGTCTCTGCGCCTTTGCGTTAAAATGGGGGCTACAAGTACCCCTCCCGCTCGTCGCGCTCGCGAGCGGTCGCCGGCCGGCTGGCCGGGTCGCCGTAGCCACCGCCGCCGGACGACAGCGCGACTATGCGGTCGCCCGGCTTGACGACTACGCCCGTCTGCTTGGTATGCAGCACGGTCTCGACACCACCGGAGACGATGGAGTAGCGGTGCGGCAGGCCGGGCTGCCCGCCGAGGGTTCCGAACGGCGGCACTACGGCGCCGTCGCCGGCGGTGTTGAGCAGAGCGTCGCCGTCGCCCTCGTAGATTATCTCGCAGACCGCGCCGAGTCCGCCGCGCCACTGGCCGTCGCCGGCGGATCCCGGGCGCAGCTCATGGTTGACGACGAACAACGGGAAGCGCTCCTCCGTAACCTCGACGCTGTTGGCGCGGATGCCGCCCGCCACGTTGACCTCGCCGACGCAGCTCCAGCCGTCGTGTCCAAGCGACGCTCCTCCTCCTCCGCGCGCCATGAAGAAGTGCCACAGGAAGTGGTCGTCCGTGCGCGGGTCCTTGCCCGTTATGGCGTAGCGCAGCCGCCGCGAAAATCCCGCGCTTACCGCCTCCGGCACGGCGTGGGACAGCGCCCTGAAAACCGCTTCGACTATCTCCTCGGCGCAGTGGTTGGTGCTCATGCACACCGGCGCGGGCGCGTCGGCGTTCACTATCAGGCCGCGCGGCGCGATCACGCGCACCGGCCCCATCGAGCCGTCGTTCTTCGGGATGTCGTAGGGCGCGAGGTACATTATCGCGGCGTGCGCCAGCGAGCGCGTGTTGGCGTACGCGCTGTTGACGAAGCCCGTTACCTGCGGCGCGGATTCGCTCAGGTCTATCGTCAGCGTGTCGCCGGCGATTATCGCGCGCGCTCGAATAGGGATCAGCTCGGCGTCGAAGCCGTCGTCGTCGAGCAGCGACTCGCCGAAGTACTCGCCGTCCGGCCACTGCGCGATGAACGCGCGCACCTGCGCTTCGGTGGCGTCGAGGATGCCTTCTACGATGGACGCAAGCCTCTCCGAGCCATAATGGTCCACAAGCTCGCGGATACGCCGCTCGGCGGTCAGAACCGAGCCGATCTGGGCGTTCAGGTCTCCAAGGAAGTTCTTGGGGTAGCGTACGTTGAAGGACATCATCTGAAGGAGGTCGTCGCGCGGTACGTCCGCATCGTATATTCGCAACGGCGGGATTCGGAGCCCTTCGTGAAATATCTCGCTCGCCGACGGGTTGTAGCCCCCGTGCGTGCCGCCGCCGACGTCCGTGTGGTGTGCGCGGTTGACGGTCATGAACGCCAGCTTGCCGTCCACGAACACGGGCCGGATGACGGTCAGATCGGGCAGATGCGAGCCGCCGAAGTACGGGTCGTTGAGCAGGAACACGTCCCCAGGTCGGATGCCGTCTCCCCCAGCGCCGCCAAAGTAGTCCAAAACGGCGCGACCGGCCACCGGCAGCGCGCTGACGTGCACCGGGATGCCCTCGCCCTGCGCCACGAGGCGGCATTGGCTGTCGAGTATCGCGGTGGAAAAGTCCCGGCTCGCGTTCAGTATCTGCGACAGCGCCGTGCGCAGCATCACGTCCATCATCTCTATCGCGATGGATTCGAGGCGGTTGCCGACGACCGAGAGAGTTACTGGGTCCGGGGGTTGACCGGCGGATTGAGAGGAGCGATCGGCATCTGCGGCGTCTGCGGCGGGAACCGTTATGTGGAGGATGCCGTCTGTGTCCGACGATGCCGCGCAGCCGTCTCCCACGACTATGGTGTTGTAGTCGGTGTGTATGATGGCGGGGCCGTGGGTGTCTGCTGCATCTCCGGGACCGGGCGCGGATGCGTGGGATGTTCCAACGTCCGAGCCATCGCCCAGACGCCCGACCGCGCTCGCGCGCAGCGTTACGATGCGGATGTCCTGCTCTTGCTGGCGGTAGGCGTAGAGTCGCTCGAAGCGCTCGTGCATGTTCTCGGCCCAGCGCGCGCGCAGCGCGTCGTCGTCGAGCGACAGATCGGGGACGGCGACCGTTACCTCGTATATCTGGTCGAGATAGCGCATGTCCGCGCTAAGCTCAACGCTGATGTCGGATTCCGGCGCGCCCGCGGCCCGGATGCGTTCCCTCCCCTGCTCGGACAGTTCAACGAACGCGGATCGGATCGCGCCCATGTCAACGCCGCTCAGACTGGCCGGGTGCGACGAGGCCAGGTCGAACTTCAGATCGGACGCCATCATGCCGAAGGCGGACAGCGCGGGACCCGCCGGCGGGATGATGACCCGGCGTATGCCGATCTCGGCTGCGACCCGGGTCGCCACCAGGCCCGCCGCTCCTCCGAATCCCATCAGCGCGAACTCGCGCGGGTCCAGCCCGCGACTCACGGACGCCAGCCGTATCCCCTCGGCGATCGAGCTGGAGACGACCCGCAGGATTCCCTCCGTGGCGTCGATTACGGACAGTCCGAGCGGCTCGGCTACGCGCTCGCGGATGGCGGCGTAGGACAGATCCGCATCCAGCCTGACCGAGCCTCCAAGGAATCGGTCGGCGTCCAGCAGTCCCAGCGCGAGCGCGGCGTCGGTTACCGTGGGCAGCTCGCCGCCGCGTCCGTAGCACGCGGGTCCCGGCTCCGCGCCCGCCGACTCAGGGCCGACTCGCAGCACCCCGCCTTCGTCCACGCGCGCGATGCTTCCGCCGCCGGCGCCGAGCGTGTGGATGTCCACCGTCGGCACCGCTATCTTCCAGCCGGACTCGAACTTCTCGCCTGCAACGTGCGGCGCGCCGTCTTCTATGATGGTGATGTCTGTGCTGGTGCCGCCCATGTCCAGCGCTATTACGCGGTCTTCTCCAAGCCGCCGCGCGACGTGGGCCGCGCCCGCCGCGCCGCCCGCGGGCCCCGATAGGATGGAGCGGACGGCCTGCTCGGAGCTGTCGGCGATCGGCGCGATGCCGCCGTTGGACTGGATGACGAACAGTGGCGTAGGCGCGCCCGCGGCGGCCTCGACGCGCTCCTCCAGCCGCCGCAGGTAGCCGGACAGCGACGGTCCGACGTATGCGTTCAGCGCCGTCGTGGACAGCCGATCGAACTCCTTGATCTGGGGCAGGATGGCATGAGACGCGGTTACGTAGGCGTCCGGCATGATCTCATGGACTATGCGCTCGGCTTCGCGCTCGTGGTCAGGACGCAGGAACGAGAAAAGGAAGCAGATGGCTACCGAATCCACGCCCTCGGCCTTCAGGTACTCGACCTGGCGGCGCAAACCATCGGTATCGAGCTCTTGCCGCACCGTCCCTGATGCGTCCACGCGCTCGCGGACGCCGACGCGCAGGCGGCGCGGCGCCAGCGGCTCCACCTGGTCCATTCGGAGGTTGTACCTGTCTTCTTTCAGACCCTCGCGGATCTCCAGCAGATCCCGGAAGCCCTCCGTGGTAATCAGCCCCACGTTCGAGCCTTTGCGCTCTACCAGCGTATTCGTGGCGACGGTCGTGCCGTGTATCACCACGTCAGCGTGCCGCAGCAGCGAGCGGGCGTCCGTGTCCATAACCGCCGCCAGCCCCTCCAGGCCGGCTACAACGCCGTCCGACGGGTCTGCGGGCGTGGTCGGCGTCTTGAACACCACCGGCGCGGAGTCGTCGCCGCCCATAGCCACCAGATCGGTAAACGTGCCGCCAACGTCTATGCCTATTCTCAACTGCGCAAATCCTTTCCCGTGCGGATAGCCGATGGGAAGGATAGCACAGCCGGGGCGCTCGCGCGCGGCTTGCTAGAACTGCGTGTACAGGGTGGGCGAATCCTGAGGCTCGGAAATCTCGTGCGGCTCCAGCGGGTAGGCTTCCTTCTGATAGACCTGGATGCGGTCGGAGCCGTAGTCGGCTATGTACATGGACTTACCGTACACGCGCGCCGATACGGGCCAGCGCAGCCGCTTCTGCGGCTCCAGGGACGCCATCTCGCGCAGTCGCAGCGCCTTGACGTTCGACTTCATGTAGTGGTGCGCCTGTTTGGACAGCGTCGCGTCGCCCCTGAACAGCTCGACGAACACGCCGTCGGGCCTGAACAGCTGCACGCGGTTGTTAGCCCAGTCGGAGACGTAGATGTCGCCGTCGTCATCTACCGTGACCCCCGACGGCCTGTTGAACTCGCCCTCGCCCTCGCCGGACTTGCCGATCTTGAACAGGAACTCGCCGTCCGCGGTGAACTTCTGCACGCGGTCGTTGCGCCAGTCGGCTACGTACACGTCGCCAAGCTCGTCAACGCAGATGCCCCAGGGCATGTCGAACTCGCCGTCGCCCTTGCCGTGGCCGCCGAACTCCATGAGGAACTCGCCGTCCCGCGTGAACTTCTGCACGCGATGGTTCATGGTGTCGCAGACGTACACGTTTTCGTCCGGGTCGAGCGCGATGCCGGACTGCCGGTTGAATTCGCCTTCGCCACAGCCGGGCTTGCCCCACTGCGCCTGAATTTCGCCCCGCTGGTCTATGACGGTTATCAGGTTGGCGCCTTCGTCCGAGACCCACAGGTTCTCGTCGCCGTCCATCTGCATCGAAATCGGCCAGACGAACTTGGAGTTGACCGAGTAGGTTCCGCCGATCTGCGCCGCGCCGCCGGCCGCCAGGTTGATGGCGCCCAGGTCTTCGTCGTCCTGCGACAGCCGCCGGATGAACGACACGCCGCCACGACACAGGATGTGCAGGTCGCCATCCTTGCCGACGGCGAGGTCAACGGGCGTGTTCGTCAGCCGCCGCATCCCCAGCGTGCGGTCGTATGTGAACCCGACTCTCAGAAGCGCGTATGGCCTTCCCACTTCGAGCCTTCCTTTCTTGCTAACGCCTGAGCGTCCGCCGCGCCAATTATCCCTATCCTCACCTGCCCTCATCGAGTAGGTTCTCGCATAAGTCAGGTCGGGGGAAATTCGTTCGTACCCGGTGTGGGATTTCCACATACAGGATTTCAGGTCTGAACCATCATATCAGATATCCCACGGATCGGAAGAACTCGCCCCCTACCGCAGATTAGACTGCATCTGGATAGGATAGACTAGAGCAGGTTTGGAATAACGGCCCAGCGGTTCAGTTGTGGAGGTAACGCATGTCAAGCGAACTGGAACAGCGCCCCTTCGGACGTACTGGCGAGAAAGTCAGCGTTATCGGCCTGGGTGGAGCCGCTCTGTACAAGAGCTCCTACGAAATCGGCGTAGAGACCGTCAAGCACGCCCTCGACCTGGGCGTGTCGTATTTCGACACGTCGCCGGCTTACGGCAGACCGGGCGCGGATGGCAGTTGGACCGATAGCGGCATGTCCCAGTTGATCATGGGCGAGGGACTCGACGGGACCGCTAAACCGCATCTCCTGGCGACAAAGCTAATCAACTATACAACCGAGGTGATGGGCGCGACCTCGCGGTCTGCGGTTGCGTCAATTCCAATTGGTTACAGCACGGTGGAAGACTGTCTCGCGCAGTTGCAGGACAACCTGCGCGCCCTGCGTCGCGATAGTGTTGACGCGCTCATGGGTCACGACGTGGAGAAGGCGAAGGCCTGGACGCCCGACGCGCGGGATGACGCCGAACTCCTGGACCTCGATGAGGAGCGCGACTTCGCCAACGCAACCATCATTCAGGCGCTTCGTAAAGCAAAGGCCGAGGGGCTGTGCAGCTACATTGGTCTCAGCGCCAACCGATCCGAGGCTATGGCGCATCTCCTGCGCAGGGTGGAGCTGGACATGTGCCTGTCGGCCGGCGAGTTTACGCTGCTGGATCGCCGTTCCCCGCAGACGGTCCTGCCGGTCGCTCGCGAGCGGGGCATCGCCTACGTGGTAGGAGGGATATTCAAACGTAGTGTGGGTGTGGCAGATGAAGCCTCGCCGTTTCAGCTCGCCCCCAGAGGTCCCCTGGCTTCGGTTGGCGGCGCATTCTCAGATGAGCGTCTCATTAGGTTGGCCGAGACGTCCGGCATTTCGATCGCGGCATTGACGGTTCGATTCCTGATAGCCAATCGCGAACTATCGACCATCCTCGTTGGCGCATCCACGCCCGAGGAGATCGAGGAGAGCGTATTAGCCGCGCAGGCAGGTCCGCTACCGCCCGATGTTCATCAGAATATTGAAGAGCTGTATGAGGCGAGTAATAGCCAAGAAGCTTGACTCGGAATTGTGCGCGCGTTCCGACCTCCGAGTCGACATAGTCCTTGTGAGATGAGCGATTGGAGTGGTCAGGATGTCAAAAGGGACTTTGGGGACGGGGATTTAGGCATCCTCGAATAGCGGCAGTTCCTCGTACTGGCCGCCGACTATCGGCGCGGCTTCCACGCCCATCCACCTTTCGAGCAGCGTGGTGTACAGTCCGCGGAAGTCGTAGGTGTGCGCCATGTCGCCGTCGGTCTGCTTGTCTATGTCAAGCGACGGATACTCGGCGTATAGGCCGCCCTTCACCCTGTCTCCGATGACGAACGAGCCGCCGCCCGCGCCGTGGTCGCAGCCGCTGCCGTTGTCGCGGATGCGTCGCCCGAACTCGGTGAACACGAGCATGACCACGTTCTCCGAGGCGTCATGGTCGCGCAGGTCCTGGAAGAAGTCCATTATGCCGCCCGAAAGCTCGCTCAGCAGACGCGGGTGAGTCGGTACCTCGTTGGCGTGCGTGTCGTAGCCGCCGTGTCCCGTGTATATGACTCGCGTTCCCAAGTCTGCCAGGTGCACGCGCGCGGCGTCCCGCAGGCTACGAGCGATCGGGTTGTCGGCGTACTCGACGTTGGAGGTGTACGTCTCTGGGGCGCGCTTCAGAACGTCCGCGCCGCGCAGCACGTCCATTCCGGTTCGAGAGACGTATTCGCGCACCATCCCGGTTCCGACGGCGGGGCCGTACATCTTCTCGAATATCCGCAGCGCCTGCTCGCGCTCGGACTGGTCGGCGATGCCCGTCATCACCCCGTAGTTGTCCAGATCGCCGACCGACGTTATGGGCACGCCGGGCTTGGACATGGCGCGCGGCAGGCCGCGTCCTATGTTCACGCATGTCAGCGGGTTCTCGCCATTCGGATCCATCTCGGCGACCGCCTGGCCTAGCCAGCCCTCGGTTCCGATCTTGTTCGGCTCGGCGGTGTGCCATATGTCCGTGCCGCGGAAGTGCGATCGGCTGGAGTTCGGGTATCCGACGCCTTGGATCACCGCCACGCTGCCCTCGTCATAGAGTTCCTTGACGGGCGCGAAATTGGGGTTCCAGCCCAGATAGTCGTCCATCGGCATCACCTCATTCTGCGGGATGCCGATGACCGGGCGCGAATCGTAGTAAATGTCGCTCCCGTATGGTATGAGGGTGTTCATGAAATCGTTGCCGCCGCTTAGCTGGACGACTACGAACACGGTGGACTTGCCGTTGATCTTCATGATTTGTCCTCCCGCTGGCTTGGTTGTGGCGGGGATTTCACCCCCCATCCTAACCTTCCCCCATCGAGGGGGAAGGGATAATGCACGTTAGGCGAACTGGTACTCTACGGACGCCACTATGAATTGCACCATCCGCCCTACCCTAGCCGCGCTGTCTTCGGGTTCGGCGTCGAATCGCAGGTCTCCGCCGGATTCGGCGTAGTCGAGCAGCGCCTCGCGCGTCTGGGGATCTACGGACATGGGGCCGACGAGGTCGAGCGTCCGGTCCACGAACTCGTCCGGCGACAGCGGCTCGCCAGACGCCGCGAGCCGGCGGCCGATAGCCTCGATCCCGGGCAGGCCGTTGTGGGCGAGCTCGTTGACCGCGAAGTTCACGCGCTCGGCGAGCGTGCCACAGTCTATCCACTCCTTGCCGGTGTGCCAGCCCTCGACCGTCGGCGGCGTCATCAGATGCTGGCCCATGACCGACGTCGCGCCCGGAGCGCCGTGCAGCGCCGGCTCGGGGAAGCGATGCGTTCCGGCCAGCTTGATCGTTCCCGCCACCAGTTCGGCCGGACTCTTGACCTTTCTGAACCGCGCCGACTTGAAGAAGTCGGAGTTGAACAGCAGTCGAAGCATCGCGCGCAGACCGCCGCCGGACTCGAAGTATGCGTCCGACAGCGCGGCGATCGCATCCGGATCCTGTGGCGGCGTTTCGTTCCACGAAGGCACCTGCGGCTCGTCGGCGACGAAGAAGTTGTACAGGTGCCGGGATATGAATTGGGCCGTCGCCGGCTGCTTGACGACGATCCCGATGATGTCATCACCGTCGAAGCGTCCCGTCTCGCCGAGGAATGTCTTCACGCCGTCGTCGTGGTCGTCCTCTCGGTAAACGAACTCGGACGGGTAGCGGCCATAGGGATCCAGCGGTATCGGCTGCTTGAACGTCCATCCGGTAAACGCGCGAGACGCCTCCTTGATGTCGTCTTCAGTGTAGTTGCCGACGCCCATGCTGAACAACTCCAGCAGTTCGCGCCCCCAGTTCTCGTTGATTCTATATGAATGATTCTCGGAGTTGTCCAGCCAGTGGATCATGGCGGGGTCGCGCGCCAGGTCGATCAGGATCGCGCGCATATCGGCGAGCGCATTCTTGCGGAACAGGTCTATCTGCGTCTTAGACGACGGGCCGTGCTCGCTCTTGCCGACGGACGTGGCGAAGACGTGATGCCAGAACAGCGCCATCTTCTCTTCCAGCGGGCGCTGGGTGTTGACCATGCGGTATATCCAGCGCGTGTTCCACGGCTCTACGGAGTCGGGGTTGTTCAGCTCGAGCCAGTAGCGGGTAACGATGTCGTCCGCCACTTCCGGGAAGCTCTCCGGGTGGAGGAGGTCCTCGACCACCTCCTCGTAGCTCTTGGAGGCGAGGGCCTCGAGTTCGTCGCGGTTCGCGCCGAATCCGGCGCGTCGCATCAGATGGGCTAATAGCCCGGTGTCGGCGCTGGGCATGACTGTGTTCTCCTTTATGTTTAGCCATTTTCGCCTATTCGGACGGTATCCGCAACTGGTATTGATGCAACGGAGCGGAGGCGGAGGCGCGAAAGCGGATCTTGACATTCCCTTTGCGTCTCTGCGTCGGATGTGGCGTATAATTCGCGGGTTATGAATCCGCTCAAGCGCAGGCCGGCGTCGTTCGAGATGCTGGCAGAGGTCAACTTCAGACGATACTTCATCGCGGATCTGCCCTTCGAGGCCGGGGCGACGGCGCGACGTTTGACCATGGGCTGGGCGGCGTTGACGCTCACCGGGTCGCAGTTTTGGGTCGGGCTGGTTACGGGACTTCCGGGCTTGACGCTCGCGCTGTTCGGGCCGGCGGCGGGCGTGGCGGTTGACCGCTATGACCGCCGGATGCTGCTGATACTGGTGAGGGCATCGTTCGTCGCGCTGTCTCTGCCGCTCTGGGCGCTGGCGCTGAGCGGCGCGTTGCAGCCGTGGCATCTGCTGGTCGCCACGTTGTGCGTCGGAGCGGTTCGCGCGCTGTCTCTGCCCGCGCTCCGCGCCTTCCTGACCGACCTTGTTGGACGGGAACGGTTGCTCTCCGCCAACTCGCTCACCGGCGCGTCCAGCTCGGCGGGAGAGTTGATTGGGCCGCTCATCGCGGGCTTCGCGGTGGCGTCGCTCGGCATAGGTTCCGGCTTTCTGATAACGGCGGTCGCCTATGGGGCGTGCGCCCTGATGCTGCTGAGAGTGAGGTCCCGTCCCGCGCTCGATGTTCCTCGAGCGACGACGGGGGAGTCGATGGGCAGACAGCTTGCGGAGGGCATAGCCTACGTCGTCAAGACGCCTCCTCTGCTCGCGCTGATGGTGGTTACGGCGACGCAGTTGCCCGCCGGCGTGGTAACCCCGCTGATACCCGTTTACGCGCGCGAAATCTTGGACGTGGGGGCGACCGGTTACGGACTGATGGAGGCGTTCCTGGGCGTCGGCTTCCTGGTGGGAGCGCTGCTGACGTCCTCCATGCCGGACATTCGCAAGAAAGGGATTGTACTGGTCGTTACAGCCCTATGCTGGGACGCGGGCGCGTTGGCGTTCGGGTATTCCCGGTCGTTCCCGCTGTCGCTTGGGCTGCTGTTCACGATGGGAGTTTCGGGGGCGGTTCACTCGATATTCCTGCTGACGCTGTTCCAGCAGGTAGCCAGCGACTGGATGCAAGGTCGGGCGCTGAGCATGTACGGCGTGTTGACGGCGTCGTTTCCTCTGGGCTTCATACTCGGCGGTTGGCTGGCTTCTACTTTCGGCAACGAAGCCGCCATCGTGATCGGAGCGGCCGTCAGTACGCCCGTCATGCTGGCGACGTATGCGCTGTCGCCAGGATTGAGGGCGCGCTGAAGGCGATGAGACCCAGCAACTCCCCGATCGAGGTTCTACCGCTTTGCCTGGAGTAGCGGTGGCCGCGCCGACTAAGGCCGAATCGCGCTTTCCAGCTATTGACGCTCCTCAGACCGGCGCGCGATTGCCCTGATCATCCCGCGAAATATCCAAGCATGGACCGGATAGAGGGCGTACCAGTATAGAAGTCCCATCAGACCCTTGGGAGCGAAAACCGCCGACTGGTCCAACCATGTTGATCCATCTTCTCTTTCTCGAGTCTCGAATTGGAGCCATGCATCGCCGGGAAGCTTCATTTCAGACCTGAGCCGTACCAACAGATCCGACTCCACAGCCTCCACCCGCCAGAAATCAAGCGCATCGCCGACTCTCAACTCATCAGGGTGACGCCTTCCCCGGCGCAGGCCGGCCCCGCCCAGCAGCCGGTCCAGCATCCCGCGCAGGCTCCATGCCCAGTTCGCGAAGTACCAACCGCGTGCCGCTCCAATGCCGGCGCAGACCTTGTAAACTCGTGTGGCCGGCCCCGACACGGCGAGCCGGCGCCGCTCGACTATCAGACCCTCCCTCGCCTCGAGGCTTACCAACCTCCTGGGATTCGTCGAACTGCCCACGGCGTCGCTCCACGAGGTGCCAATACGTCCATCGCTGAGGTCATTAAGCGCCCTCTTTATGGACGTGGCATAGTCCCCTGGCGCGATGTGGGGGAAGAGAGCCTCCGACTTTGTGTCGGATACCACGACTTCGTTGCGAAGTCCTTCGGCCAAGGGTTTGGCAATCCCAGCCGGTATTGGGGTCATCCAGTGGACCCAGTAGGAAGAGAGGCGAGGAGTGAGTACCGGCACAGGGATCAGCAACCGGCGCAGCCCCCTTGCCCTGGCATAGCCCAGCATCAGTCCCCTATAGGTAGTAACGTCTTTTCCTCCAACCTCTATGATGTTGCCACTCGACGAAGCTAATCGTAAAGCAGAAGCTAGATATTCCAGAAGGTCATCCACCGCTATGGGCTGGATTTGGGAGTAAATCCAACGGGGACATATCATCACGGGCAGCCGCTCCACCAAGTGACGGACCATTTCAAAGGACAGACTGCCTGACCCTACGATAACGCCCGCCCGAATCTCGGTTACAGGTATGTCGCTCTCCCGCAGCGCGTCCCCACATTCCTGCCGGGAACGCAGGTGCGGGGAGAGGTCGGAATCCGGGTCGCCCAGACCGCTCAGGTAGATTATGCGCCTCACTCCCGATTGCCGGGCTGCCTGTCCAAAATTGCGCGCGGCTATCAGGTCCAATTGACGGAAGTCTGGACCGGTGGAAAGGCTGTGAATCAAGTAGTACGCGGCATCCACTCCTTCCAGAGCCGCCGCAATCGTCTCCGCATCCAGAGCGTCGCCAACCGCTGTTTCGACCCGGCTTGCCCAGGAACGGGAAAGAACCCTGTCTCGACTGCGTACGAATACCCGCACTCGACGTCCCTCCTCGAGCAGTCGTGGAACCAGTCTGCCCCCGATGTATCCGGTGGCGCCGGTAACCAGAATGGTCTTCCGTTCGGTCAAAAGGTTGCCTCCTTGGCATAGTGGCGAAAACAGACTATATACCCAGATTATCATATAGGGGTTGCTTCATATACTCAAATTCGCATTTGCTGACATAATTCTGCGACATTTCCCCCCTATCGTGGCGGCATCACAGATGGATACACGCCATGAAGGGAGTGGAAGGATGACTTTCAAGAGGCCGATCAAGAAGACATGGTCGGGTTGTACCGATAGCGGCGGCTAGAGCGGTCGGAGTCAGCCGACGCAAGATGAGGATATAATCTGACCGCGTGAGTATCCCGAGATGCGCGTCGCGTCCGGGATGGGTTCTGGGGGATGGCGATGAACGGCACGGTACTGATAGTCGAAGACGACACGAGGATAGCGAACTGGGTGAAGCTGTACTTCGAGCGCGCGGGATTCTCCGCCGAGGTTGCTCACGACGGTCTATCCGGTCTGGCGCTGGCCCGCGACCTTTTTCCCGACCTGATAATCCTCGATCTGATGCTGCCTCGTCTCGACGGCGTGGATCTGTGCAGGATCCTGCGCCGGGAGTCGGACGTTCCGATAATCATGCTGACGGCCAGGGAAGCTCACGCCGAGCGAATCCTGGGACTGGACAGCGGGGCTGATGATTACATCGTCAAGCCGTTCGACCCGGATGAAGTCATCGCGCGCGCCGAAGCCGTGCTGCGTCGGGTCAAGGGCACAGTCCAGCAGGTTCTGACGCGCGGCAACATCACGCTCAACGAAACCACCCGCAGCGTGACGGTCAACGAAGAACCCGTGACGCTGAGCCAGGCGCAGATCGCCCTGCTGTCAACGTTCATGCGTCATCCCAACCAGGCGCTCACCCGCGATCAACTGATCTCGCTGACCTTCAACCACGAATTCGACGGGTTCGACCGCGCCATAGACAGCCAGGTCGCGCGTCTGAGAAGGCAGATCGCCCGGGATGGCAGACAGCCCATTCAGACCGTGTATGGCGTCGGCTACAGGTTCGTGCCGGAGGAGGGTGAATAATGTCTCTGCGCTGGCGAATCATGGGTCTGACCGTCTCGGTCGTCGTTATCACCGTTCTGGTCAGCGTTAGCGTGGGCTACTACGCGACCCAGGCGCGTCTGGGCGTGTTCGTGGATCAGATAGGCGATGACGAGGCGACCCGCTTGGCCCGGAATCTAAGCAGGGAGTACACCGTGTCCGGTGGTTGGGAAACAACGGACAGGGCGCTATCCGAGGCCGGATACATCTCCGGCGGGGTTCCACAGGTGGAACGACAGGGCGAACGATTCGAAGGAAGAGGGGAGGAGTCATCGGAGCTATTCCACCAGGACCGGATACGAGTCGTCATCGTCGGGATGGATGGACGCGTGGTGGAGGACAACCTGACCGAGCTGCCGCCCGGAGCCGTCGCGCCCGATCTGGGCGGTCGCCGCGGGACGGTGTTCGACCTGACTACGGACCAGCCCGTGGGCAATGTCTATGTGGATGTAAACCGCGAGTTCCTGGCGACCGAGTCGCACGGATTCCTCAGCACGCTCCTGTATATTACCGTTATCGGTGGGTTGTTGACGGTCGGCGTCGCCATACTGTTGGCGGCTTGGCTGTCCAAGCGGATCACGGCGCCTGTGGCCGCGCTGACGGAGGCGACACAGGCAATCTCCCAAGGGGATATGGCCCGTCTGCCGGTTACGTCCTCGGACGAGCTGGGACGGATGAGCGCGGCGTTTAACCGCATGACCTCCGACCTGGAAACCCAGCGCGAGCTACGCCGCCGGCTGATAAACGACGTCTCGCATGAGCTGAATACGCCGTTGACCGTCATCCGGCTGGAGGCGAACGGGCTGCGGGACGGGCTTCAGACTCCTGAGAGCGCGTCAGACCACATCGTCCAGGAAGTGGACAGGCTGCGCGGTCTCGTGACCGATCTGGACTGGCTTGCGGAGACCGACAGGGGAGAATTGAGCCTCACGCTCGAAACAGGCTTGGTTTGTGAGCTTCTCAGCGCAGAGGCGGAGCGCTGGCAGCCACAGGCCCAGTCTCGACAGGTCGAACTGTTTCTGGAAGTAGCCTCCGACCTCCCCGACGTGAACCTCGACCGGATGCGGATGAGCCAGGCTTTCGGAAACGTCATTGGCAACGCCATTCGTGCCACGGACGCGGGAGGGAGCGTCGCGCTCCGGGCGGCGCTGGAAAGCGACGATGAGTTGGTAGTGTCGGTTACCGATGACGGGATCGGCATGGACGCGGCGGACCTGCCCCACGTCTTCGACCGATTCTACCGCACCGACCAGTCCCGCAATCGTGGAATAGGCGGCACAGGGCTGGGATTGGCCATCGCTCGGGGTATAGTCGAAGCTCACGGCGGTACGATTGCCGCAGCAAGCGACGGACCCGGCCGAGGGGCCGTTGTGACCATACGCCTTCGACTGCGGGGTTGAGCATTGTTCCATCCCGGAGAACGGCGTCTCCCGCGGTCGAAGAGATGTGAATACAGTACGCTACGGAGGCGGCGCGGCGGTTGGCAAGTGGCGCTTCGGGCATCCCTGATATCGGACGTAGGAGTCCGGCGCCCGTCCGGGCTGGTAGCGGAGGTCAAGGCGCTATTCTCGCTGCCTTATGTCTCGTCGCTGGAACAGAACCAGCGATAGGCCAAAGAGGAGGACTGACAGCGCGATCAGAACTACCGCGTTGCCCCAGTCCATGCCCGTGTTGAGCGGATCGCTGCCCAGGTAGAAATGGAACGGCGACAACCACGCGATTCCCGCGAACGTATCGCTGATTTTCGTCAGCGACGTCAACAGGTAGAATGCGAGAGCGGCGCCCGCAGCGCCGTACAGGGCGACCGATGCGCGTCCGGCGCCGGCCCCCAATGCCAGCGCGAGGGAGCCAAACACAAGGCCCACTAGAGTCTGGAGCGTAGCTGTAGCGGCTATGTTGCCTATCGATATCCCGAGATCTCCTAGCGCCGACCCAAGGACCACTCCCGCGAATGTCGAGATGCCGACCACGATTCCGAACAGCGCCATTGTTGCGGTCTTCTGGATCACGATGTTGGAACGGCTTACCGGGTTTGCCAGCAACAACCCCATCGTCCGGCGAGACTCCTCACCCGCCAAGGCTCCGGCGCCCATAACGGCTGTGACCAAGATGACCGAAAGGGGGGCCGTCAATCCGAACGTTTCTAACATATACCAACCCTCCGGCGTACCCAGTTCCCCGCCTCCAAAGAGCGCGACTAGCTCCTCGGGGAAGTTGTGGAACGCAGCGCGCGTCGCCTCCGGCAACGACGCATACATCGGCCCCATCATGACGCCCATGACTAAGAACATAGCGGCCGACGTGATGAGGAGCAGGGTCTGGTAGTCCGAGGCCGCCTTGACCCATATCGAAGAGACTCTGGCTGAACCGGCAAGTCGGCCAATCATCCTGTTGAGAAGTTGATTGCCCCGAATTCTGTCCAGCGCCGACGTTCCAACAGACTGGCTTTTCAGGTCACGGCGACTAAACCCAACCCCAGCGACGACCAAGAAGCCGACTGACCCCGAGGCAAGCGCTGCAAGATGTCCCCACGCGATGCCGTTATGGATCGGCTCGCTGCCATCGAAGTAGTACCAGGGGAACGCTTTGCTCAGGCCCTCTAGTCCTTCGACGATCGGCAAGAGGCCTACGGCAAAGAAAGATAGAATCAGGATACCCGCAGTCGCGCCGGTGGCCGTGTCGCGGTGGCCGGAAATGGCGCCGACGGCCAAGGCAAGCATACCGTAGAAAACGGCGTTGACAAACATGTGGATCGCCAGAGCTTCTACATCCAGTCCGCCGATTTCAACACCCAGTAAAGCGGCCATCGGGTAGATCGAGATCCAAATGGCGGCCACGGTGAGGGCCGTGAGCAGGACGAGGGCTAGGGCCTTGGACAGAAGGACGTGTGTACGACTCTTGGGGTTTGCGAGCAGGATATTCATGGTGCCGTTCCGCTCCTCGCCTGCGATTGCCGCGCTACCCATGACGAGCGCCATTACGGCCACCACCAAGGCGCCGAACGATCCGAAGACATAGCCGATTGCGAGGCCCCCAACGTCAACATCCTCCCCGATGCCGAGCAACGAGCGGAAAGCCTCTGGCAGTTCGTTGTAAACGGTAAGGTCTATTTCCCGATAGGCCGCCATCCCGAACAGCAGCAGCAGGGTGAGGCTGGCCGCAGAGATCGCCCACCCAAGCCAGCGGTCTCGCGCCACCTTGAGAGATACTGTGGTCAACGCCATTACTTGGCCTCCTCATCGGTGTGATAGTAGGTGAGGAAAATCTCCTCGAGGTCCGTCTCGCTTATCTTGATGTCCTCCACGGCGTACCGGTCGGTCGCTGCCTTGAGGAGCTCTCCCGTATTGCCGTCGAAGGACATCTCGACGTGAGCGCCGCTGGTGACTACGTTGCGCGCGCCGGCCACGCTCTCGAAGACCGACGCCTCGGCCTCCGAATCAAGCGCAAACTCCACCCGGCGCATCGCTTTGGACCTAAGTTCCGCCACCGACTCGACGGTAATGAGATACCCGTCTCGTATGATCCCGACACGGTCTGCGACACGCTGAACCTCTGAGAGCGTGTGGCTGGAGAGGAAGACGGTGCGTCCCTCCGCAGTTACCTCGCGCACCATGTTCTGGAACTCGCGTTGGACCAGCGGGTCTAGTCCGGATGTCGGCTCGTCCATGATCAGCAGATCCGGCCGATTCATGAAGGCCTGTATGACTCCAACCTTTTGGCGGTTGCCTGTCGATAGGTCCCCCACCTTTCGAGACAGATCGGAGTCGAGCCGTTCAGCCAATTCATCGACATAGGACCAGTCAACGCCGCCGCGCATGTTCGCAAAGTAGGTCAGGGTGTCCCGACCCGTCAGGTTCGGGTACAGCGCCAAGTCGCCCGGGATGTAGCCGATATGCCTTCGAATCGCCAACGCCTCTCTATGCGTGTCCAAACCGAGGATGGTCGCCACGCCGGCAGTGGGCCTGATTTCGTCCAGCAATGTTCTGATCGTCGTGGTCTTGCCAGCGCCGTTCGGCCCTAGAAACCCAAAGACCTCGCCCACGCGGACGTCCAGGTCCACGTCCTCGATACCCCGGTTCTTGCCGTAGTACTTGGTCAGTCCACTCGTGTGAATGGCCGCCCTTGCCGCGTCTTCGGCTGCTCCTGTTTGCATTTCTGCCGTAGTTGCCATGTGGCTGCCTCCTTCAGGTCACCTGCTCTGTCAAACGATGCCAGGTCTTCTCATCAGTGGCATTCACCCGGAGCCGCATCGTCATCTTCTTTGGCTGCCTCCAGGCGTTTGACCCCCCGGTCAAGTACCTCGAGCGCCCGGGCGACCAATTCGAGTTCGTCAATCGACAGGAACGTCGCAATCTTCTCAACGGCCACATAGTTGCTGCGCGTGATTGCCTCAACAGCCTCTCGTCCCTCGTTGGTTAAGCGGGCCAGAGCGACTCGCCTGTCGCTAGGATCGGAAACTCGCTCCACCAAACCCTTTCTCACCAGGCGCTCTACCATGCTAGAGGCGTTGGGGCGGGCCATTCCGTGAACAAGCGAAATGTCTGTGATTCTCGCTGGCCCGGAAGCGAGCGTGTAGAGGACCCTAATCTGCGGGAGAGTCAGGCCAGCCTCCATGACAAAGTCCTGGGGGGCCATCTGGCCCGTAGTTGCTATGGCCTCCGACAATTCGGCGATTCTGGCGACCAACTCAGACCGTGCTGTCATGAGGTTCCCTTCTCATAATAAGTATGCTTACATAACTATTATGGCTATAATATTGAGTATTGTCAAGAGTCTAAGTATGAGATGCATATTCAAGCTACGGCGCATTGGTATGCGCTGGGACCAGCGGAGGGCCGCCGGTTGGCGCGCTCTGCCGTCCCGGTCCGTAGTTTCGGTCAACAAGCTTGCAAGGGTCAGCAACGTATGGCGCAGCGGCTACATGCCAGGGGAGAAACGCGACCAACACAGACGGTGTGGTTCGGCGACCGATCTGACGTCACCTGGCAGATCGCGCCGGTTCACTCCTCCATCGAACGGTAGGGAACAATCATCCTGCCTTCCCGCATCACCATGGCCATCGTCCTCAGAGCCGAGATGTCTTCCAGCGGGTTTTGTTCTACAACTATGAGATCCGCGGCTTTTCCGGCTTCCACCGCGCCAATCTGGTCGTCCATCCCAATGGCCTTGGCAGCCATACTTGTGGCCGACCGTATGACGTCCATGTTGCTCATGCCGGCCTGACTCTGAAGTTCCAAGCCCAGACAGTAGTCGCCAAACGTCTGGATAGCATCGGTCCCGGCTACGATGTCGATGTCCCACTCGCTCCACAGCCTACCCAGGAACTCCAACTGGCTCTCGCACTTGGCTTGTAGAGCTTCGAGTTGCCTCTCCTCAACAGTAGTCAGATCAGAGCGCTCGGACCGTTCTAGGAGCGCCTCCCTCCCACGGTACCCTGTTTGAACGGTTGGGCTGACGTACATTCCCTGGTGGGCGATGCGCTCAGCTATCTCCGGGTGGAAAACGTAAGATCCGTCGGGTTCTATGAATCCCCCATGCTCCATCATGTCAACACCCGCGTCGAGGGCGTTTGTCATGCTCTGGGTCGCCAGGCAGTGGGCCGTGGTGAGCTTCCCATGCGCGTGCGCTTCTTCCACTATTGCGCGCAGTTCCCCAACGCCGTAGGAGCGCTTGCGGTTGTCGGTGATTGCGGTGCCTCCTCCCGAGGCCATTATCTTGATGAAGTCGGATCCCTCTTTGACAAGCTGACGCACAGCGTTGCGGACTCCGTCTTCTCCGTCCGCTTCCCCGTTGCACCAGAAGAAGTGTCCGCCGGTGATGGTCACGGGACGGCCCGAAAGCAGCAGCCTGGGAGCGGTTACCAGACCCTGCCTGGCTCCTTCTCGCAGGTCGAACGTGATGCGGTTGCGCGCGCCGCAGTCTCGCAGGGTAGTAACGCCGGCGCTCAGATGTATGTGGGTGTTGTGCGCCGCCCGAAGCAGCATGATCTCGTCGGTATCGCGTTCGATCACCGATTCATAGGGTCCGTCTCTGTAGCCGTGTTCACCCACCGTCCCGAACATCAAGTGAGTGTGGACGTCGATTAGACCGGGAAGCAGGTATCCTTCTGGAAACTCCAGATCGCGAACCCCCGCATGTTGAGGAGGCTGCATCTTCCCCTGCTGACCGACCGCCGTGATCTTGCCGTGCTCAACCACAACGATGGGACGTTCAAGAGGCGGCCCGCCGGCGCCGTCTATCAATGTCTTAGCCTTGATTACGGTCGTCGAAGGTATGTCCATTGTCAGGCTCCTCATCAATCGCCAGGCTCAGATAAACTCACGAATCCCGCGCTGGCCAACCCTCGAAACAGCTCGAGGACATGCCGAGGCTCCAAGTCGAAGTCGAACTCAGCGCCCACGGCATCGGCTATTTCGTTCACGCTGCGCTGGCCGTCGGCAAAATTCCATATCTCATCTCCAATGATACGCAGCGAGTCGTACCTCATCTTCGGATCCCTGGCATTCATCTCGCGAGCCATCCGAACCAGGTCCCAGTAGCCGGCGCCCACCAGTCCGGGAGCGTCGCGCTCTATCAACCGCTTGGGGACCGCATTGCCGGCAGGGAACTCGTCAGGAACGGGACTATCGTCCCCAAGCCAACTCAATGTCTGCCGCAGACGGTCGGCAATCTCCTTCTGAACCTCATTGTTGGTGGACTCCAGATCCGTGGGCTCCTCGCCCTCTTTGGCGCTGGCCAGTACCAGCGCAGACTCCACCGCCTTCTGGTCTCGCTGGGCTATCGCCATGAGCCGTCTGCGTGTCCGAGTTTTGTCGGCGCTCGCTCCTGCCTCAAGGGCGATGCGACCCAGTCGGAACTGGCTGCGGTTGCCGACTTCTCGCATAATGGCCTGAGCCTCAGCCGGACCGGCGTAAGCCAGTTCCAAGGCTGCAAGGGCCGTCGTGATGCCACACCTGCGGAAGACCATAGGGTCGAGATTGTCCGACGTGAGGAAATCGGTGTGGAAGTATAGATCAGGCCAGGACATGAGAAGAGGCGATGGCACCCCATAGGCGGGATAGTAGTGGTTGTCGCTCCAGGGGGTGTACGGCAGATCGGTGAAGTTAACGAGTGGTATCCGGTTTCCTTCGCTAAACACCCACCGGGTTTCCTTTGGCGTCGCCTCCATAAGGCTCAGGTAGTAGTCGTTGATGAAGGATGGCACGGAGTCGGGAGAGTGATAGAAGAGGAGCGCCGACTTGCACTTGTTCTGGTCATGACCCACGCTGTCCAGGGCAATCGCGGCGATAGTCCGATCGATTTCCGCTCTATGATCGTGTACATAGCGCTTGGTTCCATGGCCTTCGACGTTGATGAGAAAGCGAATCGTGCGTCTGGGACGGGGTATGCGCCCGTCGGAGATCAGGGCCGATATAACGCGGCCCGTTTCCGCCATCAGCGCCGGGCCCGAGGCGCAGTTGGCCCCGGGTTTGGTTCCTGCCGTAGCGTTGGCCACAAACTGGATGATCTGTCCGGCATCGTCAGTACCGGAGATGTCCGCCAGCAGGTTCTGAGCTTCTCCCTTGAACGTACTGGCCTGGATATCGACCCAGATGTTCGCGGTTCCCTGACGCGCCAGTGAAGCGAGATGCTCCGCTGCCGGGTAGTTCACCGAAATCGCCCAGGCGCCAGGCAGGTTGGTGGGCATACGCAGAAGTTGCACAGGCTCGGGCAGCGACTCACGCGTGCGAAAAGGAGGTGTCTGGTACAGCAAGTAGTCCGTTATGATGCCCGCGGCGCCATGCTCCATGGCTAAGGTGGCCGCATGACCGAAGCCGGTTGGCCGCGTCGTGCCCCGGATCAGGACTGCCTTGCCGCGCACGTCCCGCTCTCGATAGTCTTCGATTCGCTCCCCGGTCCCCACATCCACCAATTCCAGGGTAACTCCGCCTTCGAGGGTGGATGGCGTCCACCAGGGAAGACATGACGGAGCGTCCTCGTAGGATACCAGGAGCCTACCCGTGGGGGACTCGACTCTCAGTTCGCCGCTGATCGGCTCCCAGGCCAGGGGCATGGCGACATTCATGAATTCCGTCTCGCCGTCCAATGGATACCGCTCTACCCACACTTTGTCCAGCTTGTTGGTTCGAAGGAGGTCCGCCACGAAGTCCGTGGCCCGGTGGTACCCGGAAGCGCCCGGAGAGCGGTAGAACTGGGTCAAGTGAGCCGCAGACTCTAAGGCCCGCTCTCCGGACAGCTCCTGTTCCAGCATTTGTACGAGTTCTTGGCGAATCATGGCAACGCTCCTCCGGACTTGGGTATGTTGGCCGCGGCGCCGGTCGTCAATTCACTGTCAGATCCGTCCCCATCTGCGTGAGCGTCTCGCATCCACTTTCGGTTACCAGCACGGTGTCTCCCACCGCCATCGCCAGTCTTTGATCCCAGTCCAGCAGGATCATGTGCATGAAGATCACCATGTTGGGCTGCAATACCACAGGATTGTCTTTGTATATCATGGGCCAGTCCATCCATGTTGGCGGATACAGCGCCCCCAGGCTATAGCCGCAGGCGTTGAGTCGGTGTTCCCCGAAACCGGACCGGTCCAGGGAGTCGGCATGGGCGGAGAAGATGTCGCCGAAAGTGGAGCCTGGCCGGGCGGCGTCCTTGCAGGCTTGCAGGGCGTCTCGGCACGCGGCGTGCATGGCAAGCTGTCGCTTGTTGGGCTCCCCGGTAAGTATCGTCCGCATGAGACAGGAGTGATAGTGCCGGTAAGCCCCACCGAACTCCAGTTGCAGTTGGTCATTTGCTCCCAGTGTGCCGTAGCCCGTGAAATTCCTTATCATGAGCGCGCTCTCCCCCGACCCAATGATGAACCGGGAGGCTGGGTAGTCGCCGCCTCCTCTAAAGATCGCCGCCTTCATCCCGGCCAACACATCCTGCTCAGGCGTACCAGCGTGTGCCAGACGTTGGGCCTCCGCCAGGGCATCGTCGGCCAGAGCCGCCGCCTTGCGGACGTACTCCAACTCGGCATCGCTCTTGATAAGCCTCAATCCGCTCACTAGTTCCGAGCTGTCCTCGTATTCGCAGCGACCCTCGATTGCCGCCCTCACGTTTTCCCAGCGCTTCCCTGTCAGACACCACGCTTCCAACTCGATGCCCAGCCTCCGGCCCCGGCGCCCCTCTTCTTCCAGGATGTTCCAAAGGTCCTCCCCCGGGTTGCTGTCGGCGCCGTCCACCCAAATGCGAATGTCTTCGATCACGGAGGTCAACCGCGCCTGCCGCAGGTCCGCGGATCTTGTCAGAAGAACCAGCTTGCCGTCATCTCCCAGATATAGGCATTGGAACTGCGAGTAACCCATAGTGTCGTATCCGGTCAGGTAATACATGCTTTCCTGACGAAAGATCAGCAGCGCCGCCAACCCCCTGCGCTGCAATTCGGTCACGACTTTCTCCCTACGGCCCGCCAACTCCCGCTCGGTGAAGTGCAGTGGCATTTCGCTCCTCCTGTCTCCGGTCGCATGGACCGAAATGACTGTGATGGGACGGTGTGCTGATTCTACCACCGCCTAATGAAGCCAACAATTGTATAATCCGATGAGAGACAGTTCCTGAAGGAGGCCCCAATGCCTGCTCCACGAGTGATCTACCAGCCCAAACCCGGCAGCCCGATCGACGTCGACCGGGGGTTCTACGGACGACTCGACCAGAAGACGGACTCACGGAGCCTCGTCCAGCAGTTCGTGGCGCCGATTCGCTCCGGCAGGGCGTGGCCGGTGCTGGCGGGCCAGATATGCCGCATCGTCGTGGTGGAGGGCGCGCAGGTCGCCGACTTCAACGCGTGGAACCTGAACAACCCTCGCGAGCGGTTCTGGGCGGCGCGCACCAAGCAGTTGCACAGAGCCCACGTGACCACGTTCGACCGTCTGTGGTCGTGTCTCCCCTACCTGCGACCCATGCTCACCATCACCGGCGACTCGATAGACTACGGACTGGACGAGGACGGCGCCGGATGCCACGACCTGCTCGGCACTCGCTGCGATCCGTACGTCCACAAGATGCTGAACGGCGAGGACTTCGACTACTGCTGCCACTCGAACCTGGTGCGGGCGATCGCTCCGCACCATCTCGATGAGAGCGACGTTCACGACGTTCTCAACATATTCCAAGTGACCGGACTCACCAAGGAAGATCAATACTTCGTGAAGCCTTCACCGGCAAAGCGGGGCGACTACTTCGAGTTCTTCGCCGAGATAGACCTGCTCTGCGCCATCTCTACCTGTCCGCACGGAGACCTGTCGGTACAGGTATGGGGAGAAGAAGACGTCGCCGACCCCATCGACACGTGCAACCCGTTGGGAGTAGAGATCTACCAGCCTGATCAGGGACTTCTGGAAGGCTGGCAGTCGCCTCCAACGAGCGATTACCGGGGCATCCACGGACTGGATCGCGGGTGAGGAGAGGAGGAAACGATGATAGTAGTAACCGGAGCCGCCGGACGGCTGGGACGCATGGTGGTACAGTTGCTGGTCGACCGGGGCAGAGAAGTCCTGGCGACGGACCAACTGGACGCCGACGACCTCCCAGCGAAGTTCGTTCGCTGCGACCTGGTGGACGCCGAGGCGGTCACTGATATTCTCAAGGACGCGGAAGCCGTCGTTCACATGGGGGCTATCCCCGGGCCGATGCGTGATCCCCCAAGGGTCATCTTCGACAACAACGTGGCCAGCGCCTTCAACGTCATGATGTCGGCGGCGGAGCTCGGACTGCGCCGGGTAGTGTTCTCTTCCAGCGCCTTCGGCATGGGATGGGCCGAGGACGGGAACGCATTCGTCCCGCTGTACCTGCCTCTGGACGAGGAACATCCTATGATGCCTTTCGAGCCCTACGGCCTGTCCAAGCAGGTTGGTGAGGACATCGGCAGAATGATCGCCCGCAGCTCGGACACTACCGTCGTCAGTCTGAGGTTCACCAACGTCGCGACTCCGGAAGTCCAGGCGGAGTTTCCGTGGCCGGCCCCGACGCCGGAGAACCCCCTGACACTGGTGATGTGGGCCTACGCCGATGCCAGAGACGTTGCAGAGGCGCACGTACTGGCGCTGGATGTGGAGATAGAAGAGTATGAGGCGTTCATGATCGCCCAGCCTTCCAGTCGGTTCGAAGAGCCCACGATCGATCATGTCAGAAACAACTTCGGCGACAGAGTGGAGATACGGGAAGGGCTGGAAGGCGCCGTCAGCGTAATCAGCACGGAGAAGGCGCAGCGATTGCTTGGATGGAGACCTCGGTACGATTGGACTGAAGGGAGGAGCTGAAGTAGCCCAAGCTGACGGTTTGCCCCACAATGCCGGCGCAATCGTAAATGGCTCCGGTCGTCTCCGGACGACGTAGAGGCCTTCGCAAGGCTAGCTTCGCAGGTATCGGTCGAAGAAGTCGGCAACGTCCGACAGCATCTGCCGAACGTTGCGCGGCGTACCCACGTAGAAGCCGTCGTCGGGGTACACCTTGTATTCTGTCGTCTTGTAGAGCCGCTTCATCTCCACCGCGAAGTCCCTCGACGTCTCGGGCCAGTCCTCCCTCCCCTCCCCATGCAGAACGAAGGTCGGCGTGGTCGCGTCTTTGGCCCTGTAGAAGGGCGAGCAGCGATGCCAGACGTCCTCGTTTCCCTCGAAGGCGCCGAACTCATGCTCCAGGAGTTTGATGTGCCGCAGCTCCAGCTGGTGGCGCAACGCCGGCCAATCGCTGTAGCCGGACATGGGAACCGCCGCCTGGAACGCTTCCGGCGTAAAGGTTACCGCGCACATCGTGAGGATGCCGCCGTAGCTCGTCCCCGTAATCCCGATTGCCTGTGGATCTACGTAGTCGAGGCCCTTGAGGAACTCGGCGCCGGCGATGGCGTCCTTCAGGTCGCCGCCGCCCCAGTCCTTATCGTTCAGTTCTTCGAATGCCTTGCCGTAGCCCGAGCTTCCCCGGACGTTGGGCAGCAGAACTACGTAGCCCCGCTGGACGAAGTGCTGGACATATGGCTGGAAGTCGTCCATGAACTGGTTGGTAGGCCCGCCGTGAATGAATAGGAGTCCCGGGTACTTCTCATCTCCGTCCCGGCTCCTGGGACTATACAGATACGCGTTGATGTCCAGACCGTCAAAACTTTGGTACGCAATCTTCTGTGGCGCGGCAAGCCGCTCTGTCAGTCTGTGATCGACCCCTGAGTCGGTCAGCTGCCGGCCCCCTCCGTCGTTTAGCGAAACGACCCGGAGATCCATCGGAGCGGTGGGAGTCCCGTATCGGAAGACGATCTGCGAGCCGTCAGGCGACCACTGCGGCGCCGAGCAGACTCCTAATTGCGGCGAGAAGAGCGCGCCGGACTCGCCGGTGGAAGCGTCCGTCACTCTCAATTCAAGCGTGCCATTGCGGTTGGACGTGTAAGCCACCCGCTGACCTGTCGGAGACCAAACGGCGTGATCCTGTTCGGCGTTCTCGGGAGACAGTGGCTCCGGTTCGCCGCCGGCCACGGGAGCTGTCCAGATGTTCACGTGTCCGCTGCGCTGGCTGCGGAAGAGGACTCGCTCACCGTCAGTAGAGACTAGGGGATAGCCAAAGGTCCCACCGTAGCTGTAGTCGAAGAAATCTGTATCCTGTACGACGATCTCCTGTTCTTTGCCGTCCAGTGAAATACTGATGACGTCGTGGCTCTCCCACCTGTCATCCAGCCGGACGTACAGGATGCGCCGACCGTCTGGGGCGAAGACCGGATTTACCGCGTAGAGCGGCCCAGCTGTTAGCCGCGCAGACTTGCTTGATGAGACCTCCACCAGGTAGATGTCGTACGAGCCGTAGCGATTGCAGGAGACCGCGACGCTCCTACCGTCGGGAGACCAGTTCATCGAGTGGATGCGACCGCTCAGCGACGTCAGTTGGAATCCGGCGTCGCCGTTGGCGGGCCACAGCCACACTTCGTCCGCGCCGCCCTTCCTGCAGACGCAGGACACGTAGGCGCCGTCAGGAGACCAGAGCGGGATGCGGGGGGCTGAACCCCCGGCGCCCGCTCCTACCGTCAAACGGACTGGAAACCCTCCAGCGGCCGGGACGCTCCACAACTCGGCCGCATCTTCCTGGCGGGAAGAGACGAACGCGATCCGAGAGCCGTCCGGAGACCATCGAGGCGTCTCTGCGGCGACCAGAGGCCGGATGGACAGGATCTGGTCCAGACTCAGCTTCGATTCATCCGTCCTGGTCGAATCGGTCATATTCTTAACTTCCTTCTTGCCGCCCTTGCTTTGAGTCTGCTGAATGTGAACAGATGATAGCACGTTGCAAAACTCACGCGCCGCAGCGCGCGGAGGAAGAGGACTAGCCCACATCAACAGGATAACGTACTCTTACACCACGCCCCGGGGCGCGAAGCCCCTTTTTGAGGAGAACGCATATCATGACTCGCCAACTTAGCCGACACACGGAAGAGATCGCGGCGCGCTCCAACTCGGCGATCGAAGACTCGAGAGAAGCGCTGTTCGACCTCTCGAAAGACATCCACTCCCACCCGGAGTTGAACTACCAGGAGCGCTACTCATCCAGCGCCTTGGCCGGGTTCCTCGAGAGTCGCGGCATTCAGGTGGAGCGCGGTATCGGCGGGTTGGAAACGGCGTTCCGGGCCACGATCCCCGGCGGCGCTGGCGAAGGCCCCACGATCGCAGTTCTGGCGGAATACGATGCGCTGCCGGAGATCGGGCACGGATGCGGACACAATCTCATTGCGATGGCCGCTATGGGCGCCGCAGTGGGACTGCGGGCGAACGCGCAGGACCTGCCAGGTCGCGCAGTGGTAATTGGAACCCCTGCGGAGGAGGGCGGCGGGGGCAAGATAAGGCTGTTGGAGGCCGGCGCATTCGACGGCGTGGATGCCACCCTTTCGTCTCATCCTTTCTCCAATCGCACTCTAGCGCCGGCGATCGCGGCGGCGGGAGAGAGTTGGAGCCTGGCGATGGTCGGCTACCGGTATATGTACCATGGCAAAGCCGCTCACGCGGCCGCTGCCCCTGAGGCCGGAATCAACGCGTTGAACGCGGTCATCCACCTGTTTACCGGGATCGATGCCCTGCGACAGCACTTGAGAGATGATGTTCGCATCCACGGAGTTATCACCGACGGAGGCATGGCGCCCAACGTCGTGCCGGAATTCGCCGCCGCCAACTTCATGCTGCGATGCCGGGACCGGCGATACCTGAGCGACGTGGTGGTGGGCAAAGTGAAACAGGTGGCGGAGGGAGCCGCGTCTATGACGGGCGCTCGCCTGGAAGTCCGGGAATTCTACCCCTTCTACGAGAATGTCCTGCCCAACGCAACTCTGGCGCAGGCTGTCGGAACCAACGCGAAGACACTGGGCATCAGGGTGGACGAACCCGTGGCGGGTCGTCCGGGCAGCGGAGCTTCAACTGACTTCGGCAACGTCAGTCAGGCAATGCCGGGTTTCGAACTGAGGTATGCGGTTAGCGATGAGCCTGTGGCTTCCCATACGAGAGACATGGCCGAGACCGCCGTTACCGATCTAGCCCTCTCGAACGCGCTCCTAGTGGCCAAGACGCTGAGTCTGACGGCAAGCGATCTGTTGCGCGATGCGACGCTGTTGGAGTCCGCGAAGACCGAGTTCGCTGACCGCAGCGGCTGACGCTACGCCGCCACCCTATATGCGATGCAGTTCACAATCTCAATCGTCAACGGCGGTTGCGCCAGACCGGTCGTCCCGATCACAGCCCTGCAAGGCATACTGGAGACGAACTCACCGTAGATCTCATTCAGCATCGACCAGTTGTCCATGTCGGTCAGGAAAACGATCAGTGTGACGACGCGGCTGTAGTCCGTTCCCGCAGCCTCGAGCGACTGTTGCACATTGCGGAAGGCCGCGCGGTACTGCTCTTCGTCGGATTCCCCCGCGAGAACGCCGTCGAACCCGGATGCCGTCGTTCCCCTGACGTGAACTTTGATCGCTCTCACCTTCAGCATCCGCGTCAGGTCTTCGTCGAAGTAGTCCCCGTACAGCCCCACGCGGTACGAGTCGAGATCGGTCGTCTGGCGCCGCCCGTCCGCGATAATGAGGTCCAGAAGCGTGTCCCTCTCCTCGAACGACAGCGCTTGGGCGTCCTCTATGCTCATGGCGTCCAATTCGGCGAGAGTGTAGGTCATCGTAATTCTCCTAGCGGCCATGCTAGATTATCATCCATCTCAGACAGCGCTCCAACGAAGGAAAACAGAAAGGAAAGAACAATGAAATTCGGCGTCAACCTTATCAACTTCGGTCCGGGCGCCAACCCCGAATCCCTGACCCGCACCGTCAAATTGGTCGAAGCCGTAGGATACCACCTCATCATGAGCTCCGACCACATCGCCGTCACGCCGGACGTAAGCGCCAGGTACCCGGCCCCGTTCTACGAGCCCCTGACGACGATGGGCTGGCTCGCCGCTACCACCCAGTCCATGGAGATCGGCACCACGGTCGCCATTCTGCCCTACCGGAGTCCGCTGGAGATCGCGAGGGCGGGCGCCAACGTCGACCAGCTTAGCGGAGGGAGATTCATCCTCGGCGTCGGTGTCGGCTGGGCCGAGCGGGAGTTCGACGCGCTGAACGTCCCGTTCCGTCAGAGAGGGGCCATCACCGACGACTACCTAGCGGCCATCAAGGCGCTGTGGACGCGGGACGTCGCCTCGTACGAGGGTCGGTACGTCTCGTTCACCGACGTCGATACCGCTGCGCGTCCCGTCCGCGAGCCTCACCCTCCCATATGGGTCGGGGGCGCAAGCGACGCCGCGCTCCGCCGGACGGTGCGCTACGGAGACGGCTGGCACCCGATCAGGATACGCGTGTCCGACTTCAGGGACAGGGAGATTCCTCGCCTGCGCGAGATGGCGGACCGCGAGCGGATGCCTATGCCCGCGCTCTGTCCGAGGATACGCCTGCGCATCACCGAGTCGCCCATGCTCGAAGACCAGCGCATCGCCGGCGAAGGCAGCCTCGACCAGATCAGGTCAGACCTCGAGGGCCTTGAGGCGCTCGGCTGTACTCACGTCCTGCTCGACACCTACTACGACGACGTCGAGGCCACAACCCACCACGAAACCGCGTGGAGGATGCTCACGACAGTAGCCGAAAAAGCCGCCGACCTGAGAAACGAGACGGTGCGGTGACGTCCGATGGCAGCGCTCGCCGGCAGGATAACGCCGATCGAGAGCAGCGGTTGACGGTCGCGGAGAGCTTGAATTCGGCTGTCCGACGTGTGATATGGTAAGCGTGGAACTCAGCAAACGAATATAGGGTATCGTGGAGCCTGTGAATCGCCACACCGTGATACTGCAAACGGCTCGGGCCGCTTTGGTTGAAGAGCTACGCCACTTCCACTCTAGGACTTGATGCGGGAGAGGATAATAGATGGAGAACGCTATTTACACCCCAGAGGGCTACACGGATCGAATACGACAGGAGCTCAAAAATTGCCTAGTTGAGACGAACATTTCTCAGGGTGAGAAGATCGCCGGCAAAGTGCGGGATCGATACGATCTTGGAGATCGTATGGTACTCATCACCACCGACCGGCAGAGCGCCTTCGACCGTGTGCTGGCCGCCATCCCGTTCAAGGGGCAGGTACTCAACATGACGAGCGCATGGTGGTTCGAACAAACCCGTCATATCGTGCCAAATCAGGTTATATCTATCCCTGATCCAAACGTCACGATCGCCCAGAAATGTACCGTCTTCCCGATTGAGTTCGTGGTGCGCGGATATATCACTGGAACCACGAACACCTCCCTCTGGACAGTTTACCAGAGCGGCGAGCGTAACTACTGTGGCATCGATTTGCCCGAAGGCCTGGTGAAGAACCAGAAGCTCCCGACGAATTACCTCACGCCCACCACCAAGGAGGAGGATCACGACCGTCCGATCAGCCCTGACGAAATTGTGTCCGAGAACTGGATGACGGCCGATGATTGGGAACAGTGTAGCCGCATCGCGCAGGAACTCTTCGCTTTCGGTCAGGCCAAGGCAGCCGAGCACGGCCTGGTTCTCGTGGATACCAAATATGAGATGGGCCGCGACGAGAACGGTGAGATCCTCCTGATCGACGAGATCCACACCCCCGACTCCAGCCGCTACTGGATCGCCGACTCTTATCAACAGCGTATGCGAGAGGGGCAGGAACCTGACAACGTCGATAAGGAATTCCTCCGGCTCTGGTTCACTGAGAACTGCAACCCCTACGAGGACGAGGATCTGCCGCCTGCGCCGGATGACCTTGTAATCGAGCTCTCAAGACGCTACATCTACCTTTACGAGAAGATCACCGGCGGCTCTTTTGAGTTTCCAGACGTGGATCAACCGATCGAGACACGTTTGGAAAGCAATCTTGAAGGAATCGCATGACGGTACGCGGAGGGCAAGCGCAAAAGTGAAGAAGTACATTCTCTTCGATCATGATGGGGTTTTGGTCGAAACAGAATATTGGTATTACTTGGCGAACCAAAGAGCGCTGGCGCCTCTCGGAATTGATCTCCCACGAGATGCGTATTTGGTGAATATGGCCAATGGAGTTTCCGCGTGGGAGGCGGCGCGGGTTTCAAGAATATCCGATTCTGAGATCGAACGTGGCCGAGAACTAAGAAACCGGTACTACCAGGAATACCTGGTGACAGAAGACATCGAGATCGAGGGTGTCTTGGAAACGCTAGACGTACTCGCAGATACGTACCGGATGGCCATAGTTACTACCTCCAAACCACCTGACTTCGCCTTGATACACGAACGGCGATCCATACTGGACCATATGGAATTCTGTTTGACTCGTGAGGATTACGAGCGAGCTAAACCACATCCCGAACCTTATCTGAGAGGACTCCAACGCTTTGGCGCCACTGCCGCTGAAACGGTAGTCATCGAAGACTCAGCGAGAGGGTTGAAGTCGGCAATCGCGGCGGGCATTGACTGCATCGTGGTCGCTAACGAGTTCACCGCATCCCACGATTTGTCTGAGGCAACTGCCAGAGTCGCTACGTTTAGGGACTTGCCATCTACCATCAAGGGCCTAACGAGTTAAGCCGAACGACGCCGGACGCCGGGCGCTTTAACCGCTGGGTCTTAGAAACGGATCGAGTTTGCTAATCGCAAAGCCTGACGCCTAGGCGGCCCCTATACCACAGGTCGCGCCAGAGTCTCAGGCGACACCTTGCGCGGCAGCCATTCGCCATCGGACGAGGCGCCGACCAGCTTCCCGTCCTCGACAATCACTTTGCCCCTCAGCATCGTCTTCACAGGGTATCCCTCGCACTCGAATCCCTCCCAGATGCTATAGTCGGAGTCCGCGTGTAGGTCGTCGAGCGTAAGCGTCTTGCGAACGTTCTGGTCTATGAACACAAAATCGGCGTCGCTGCCCGGCGCAATGACCCCCTTCCGTGGATACAGCCCCAGGATCTTCGCCGCGTTGGTGGAGATTATGTCCGCGAACCGCGTCAGCGACATGCCGCCCTGCGAAACGAATTTCGTGAACGCGACAGGTATCCGCGTCTCGATACCGTTGTGCCCCCCGCACACCGATTCGATGGTCTGCCCCCAGAACTTGACGTCCTTATACGTGGTGTATTCGTCGGTAGCCGTCGTGGATATCCGACCGTCCATCAGCCCGAGCTGAAGCGCGTCCCTATCCGACTCGTACTTGATCGCCGGGTACGTGTGAATCCCCGTGCCGTTAGGCTTCTTGTAATCGTCGCAGGTGAACTCGAGGTAGTTGTGCAGCGCCTCGCCGTACACCGGCTGACCCCGCTCCCTGGCCTCGGCGATAGCCGCCACGCCTTCCTTGGCCGTTACGTGGACGAAGTAGGTCGCCACCTCCGCGTGCTCCGCCATTCTAATCACCTTGCGGAACGAGACGTCCTCTGAAATGTTGCTGTGTACCAGGTGCAGGTTGTGGCCTTGGTGGCGCCCCTCGCGCTTCAGCTTCTCCTCCATGTAGGTCACCATGTCGTCGTCCTCTGCGTGGACCGCCATGATGCCGCCGTTCTTCGAGACCTCCTCGAAGATGGCCTGCAGGTGACCGTATGGCACGCGACCGCCGAACGTCGTGAATATCTTGAAGCTGGCCTGGCCGGCTTGGATCGCCTCTCCGATCTCGCCGATGGTCTGCGGGCTCACCGCGCCCGCGAGTATGTAGTGGTACGCGAAATCAATGTAGCTGTGGCCCGCGAACGCCTGCCGCCGCGACTCCATCTGCCGCATGATCGGGTCCGGAGAGACAGGGTCGTCAGGCGTTACCGGCAGCGTACCCGCGAAGTCGAGCAGCGTGGTGACCCCACCGAATGCCGCGGCCCGCGTGGCCGCCTCCGGGGGCTGCGTGAACACCTCCGGACGACCGGCCCACTGCTCAGGCACCGGAATGCCGATGTGCGTGTGCGGTTCGATCCCGCCCGGGAGTACGATCAATCCCGACGCGTCGACGACCCGCGCTCCTTCAGTCGAGAGTACGCCGGGACGCGCCAACGCCGCGATTCTTCCATCCGAGATGGCAATGTCCGCCTCCAGCTCCCCCTGCGGAGTCACAACATGCCCGCCAGCGACAATCGTATCCAACATGAAGACCCACCTCCAACTGGACTTACAAGTCGGATGGTATGTCCGAGGCCGTACACTGTCAAGTAGCGGCGCTAATGCGGTTGTCTCTCGGTTCGTTCCGGCGCCCGTGGAACCGTCCACGCCTCTGTCATTGGCTCGAACCGTCCATACCCGCTTGGGGCTGAACGAAGGCGACGCAACCTATCGAATACGTTGGAAGCGCCGTCCCCTTTCCGGCGTCCCGCGTATGCGTGGTGAAACAGTCTCCTTGCGTGGCGTTTCGGGCAGACGGAGCGCAACGGCTCCGTTGAGTCGGGCGCACACGCCCGCGTCCCGGCTACCCAGCGGCAACGGTTCGGCCGCCCCCTTGGATGTTTGCCATTGCTCCCATCCGAGGGCCAGGATGTTGTGAGCTGCGTTGTAGTAGGCGTCGTCCATGTTCCCGCAGGATTCGCAGACAACGGTCTTTTTGTCTCGTCCTCCGGGGGGCGAGGCGCCACACCTGACGCACGCTTGGCTCGTATTCTTCGGGTCAACGCGCGCGAACGGAATACCGGCGCTCTCAGCCTTGTACTCCAGATATGTCAGCGCCCTGCCCCACTGCCTCTCCAATATCGAATGATTCAGTCGGCTCTTCCGCCCGACGCGGGAACCGGGTTCTTCCGGCGTGTCCGCCGCGCTCCTCGTCATATTCTGCATGTTCAGGTCTTCGACGGCTATGAAGTCATGCCTTCGCACGACGTCTGTCGTCCAGCGGTGGAGCGCGTTGCGAGAGCTGACTTCTTCGCGCATTTCGAGTCGCGCCAGTCGCGTCTGCGTTTCGCGGTAGCTCCGGCTCGGAGCGGCGGGGGAACCGTCGGCATCCAACCACTGAACGAAGTACCGCCGCGAACCGTCCTTGCCATAAACGTATGAGCCGTCTCGGCGACGACGTGGTTCCTGCCGAGCGCGTCCATCGTTCAGCGCGGCTCGCCGTTGTCTGTCCAGCTTGCGTAGAAGCCTCCGCTTCTTCCGTTGCCGCTCGGAATCGTCGCGCGCTGGCAACGACTCTCCGCACGAGAGCATGGCGCGCTTGTTGATGCCGATGTCTATGCCAACCGGCGCGCGGGGCTTGTCCCGCCAGACCGGATCGCCGTCGCGCTTCACGCTCACAGACTCGCAATCGAACTCGAAAGACATGGATACCCAGACCTTGCCGTTCGGCTTGAGGGTTATCTTCATGTCCTTCGGTTGCTGACCGACGGGGACTTGGCGGCATCTGAACCTGAGCGTTGGCAGGCCTTTGATCTTGATTACGCCTCTACCCGTGTCCGCATCGTAGCTCTTGAGGTAGTTGTTCGCGCCGGAATATATCTGAACGGTTCTGAATCTGTGCGGATTCTTGAATCGCGGGTACCCGGGAGCTCCGCCGGACCGAACGCGGCGGAAGAAGGCGTCGAACGCAAACTCCAAGCGTTCCAGCGTGCCGATGCTCAGACGCCGATCCACAGCGCCCAGACGCGGGTCTTCGGCGCGAGTCTTGGTCAACTCTTTGGACTGGACCGCTTTCGTAACGCTGGCGGATTGCCATGTGTCGCATAGCCGCGCGGTCCTTACAGACTCTCGCAACGGAGCGGCCGTTTCGCAGTAGCAGCTCAGGCAGCCGTCCACCAGTCTCCTGTGTCCGCATCGGCGAGCTTTGCAGTCGGCGCAGTCGTCTCTGTGAGCTTTTAGCGCGCTCTCGAACCTTTCTTTCGACTGGCACAACACGCATGACTTTCTGTGTAGGGCGAAAGTGCACTTCGTCCAGCGCTCTTGCCTTCTGAGTTCCAAGTAGGCGCAGGTGGCGCACTCGGCGTCAGCGGCGGCGCATTCGCTCTTGTGCCGCTTTAGAGGCTCGACCAGTCGCGCGTTCTCAATACAGGTGGCGCATCGCTTCTTGTGCCAGTCGTACGCTGTGCGCCGGTGTTCGAGCGCGTCGTTGTACAGCTCGCGCTGACGCTTCATAACCTCGAACAGTTGAATGTATCCGGCAGGGCGCAGATATGCCCGCGTCTGGACTACTCGCCCTGTGAGCCTATCGGTCAATAGACGACTTCTCCTTAGTCATGCTAGTCTCCTCAGCAGATTCGGGGCGGGTGGCGATGGCAAAGGGGAACGCCCGGGCCTCAAATCCAATTCCACCCGGTCACACGTCCGCCGCTCGCATTGTGGGCAGAGAAAACCAGATAAACCCTACACCATACTCTATATTACAGAAGTATGATTCGGGCCATGTTTTGTGTGAATTATTGTATATGTATTATCGACCTGCGGTACAATCAAGCTGCGGCGCTGCAAGACCCCCGCCACACCGGCTGTAAGGGGGTCCGTGCAAAGGAGGGGGGAAATGGACCAGTCAGACCATAGGGACCGGGAGATCGAGGCGCTGAAGCAGCGTCTGTCTCGGCTCAGTGAGGCCAGCCTGCGCATCAACGAGAGCCTCGACTTCGACGATGTCCTCCAGGGGGCGTTGGACTCCGCCCGGTCCCTGACAGGCGCGCACTACGGCGTGATCACCCTGTTCGACCATCAGGGCCGGGTGCAGGACTTCCTGTCCTCCGGGCTGACTGGCGAGGAGTCGGAACTGCTCTTGCTGGCGCCGGAAGGGCCGCGCATCTTCGAGGCCCTTGCCGACATCTCCGAACCCATGAGAATTCCCGATCTGACGGAGCGAGTCCGGGACCTGGGCTTCGCTCGGTTCAACATCCCCCTGCCGGTAGATGGGGCTTTCACCTTTCTGGCGATGCCCGTGTTCCACAGGGGCGGACGGGTGGGCCATGTCTTCGTGGGCGGCAAGGAAGATGGCGAGGAATTCACCGTGGCCGACGAGGAGACCCTGGTGATGTTCGCATCGCAGGCGGCTCTGGTCATCGCCAACGCCCGCACCCACCGGGAGGAGCGTCGGGCCCGGGCCGACCTGGAAACACTGGTCAACACCTCGCCGGTGGGCGTGGTGATCTTCGACGCGCGAACGGGAGAGCCGTTGTCGGTCAACCGCGAGGCCATACGCATCGTGGACAGTCTTCGGGACGGAGACCAGCCGGCTGTGGACCTGCTGGAGGTGGTGACCTGTGTGCGCTCAGACGGAAGGGAAGTTTCACTGCAGGAGCTGCCTCTGGCCGAGGCGCTCAGCTTGGGGGAGACGGTGCGGGCCGAGGAGATAGCGCTGCAGGTGCCCGATGGGCGGAGCGTCCGCGTCCTGCTCAACGCCACGCCGATCCGCTCGGAGGAGGGAGAGGTCGAGTCGTTCGTCATCACCCTTCAGGATCTGACGCCCCTGGAAGAGCAGGAGCGGCTGAGGGCCGAGTTCCTGGCCATGGTAAGCCACGAGCTGAGGACGCCTCTGGCGGCGGTGAAAGGGTCGATCACCACGCTGCTGGAGGGCGCGGGGGAGATGGACCCGACCGAGATGACCCAGTTCTTCCACATCATCCGGGACCAATCGGATCAGATGCACTTCCTCATTAGCGACCTGCTGGACGTGACACGCATCGAGACGGGCGCGCTCGCAGTCTCTCTTGAGCCGGTGGATTTGCGAACTCTGGTGGACGAGGCTGGGACCAGATTCCGGAGCGGGGATGCCGGGAACCCCTTGCGTGTGGAGTTGGCGGAGGACCTGCCCCTGGTGATGGCCGATAGACGGCACATCGTACAGGCGCTTAGCAACCTGCTCTCCAACGCCTCGAGTTACTCGCCAGAGGGGTCTCCGATTGTGGTGAGCGCGGCGCGGGACGGGGTGCATGTGGCGGTGTCCGTCTCCGACCAAGGCCGGGGCATACCGGTGGAGCTGATGCCGGAGCTGTTCCGCAAATTTTCCCGGGCCAACGTCGTAGATCAGCCATCCGGCCTCGACGGGTCGGGACTGGGCCTGGCTATCTGCAAGGGCATAGTAGAGGCCCACGGCGGGCGCATCCGGGCCGAGAGCGACGGTCCGGGTCTGGGGGCTAAGTTCACCTTCACGATCCCGGCGGTTGAAGCCACAACGACCGCCCCGGCTCCAACTTCCCGTGATTCCCGCCTGGCGACCAGGGGCCGGGTGCGCGTCCTGGCCGTGGACGACGACCCCCAAGCGCTGCGGTATGTGAGAGACGTGCTCACCCGGGCGGGCTACACCCCCATCGTTACAAACGATCCCGCCGACGTGCCCCGTCTGATGGTGGAAGAGAAACCCCACCTGGCGCTGCTCGACCTAGTGCTGCCGGGCAGCGACGGCATCCAGTTGATGAACGACATCCTGAAAACGGCGGACCTGCCGGTCATCTTCCTGTCGGCCTACGGCCAGGATGAGACGGTGGCCCGGGCCTTGGACATGGGGGCGGCGGACTACGTAGTCAAGCCGTTCTCGCCGACGGAATTGGCGGCTAGGATCAGGGCGGCGCTGCGACAGCGGCTCGGTCCCTCGCCGGGCGAGCCGTCGGCGTCCTACGCCGCGGGAGGTCTGAGCATCGAATATGCCCAGCGCCGGGTGACGGTGGATGGCGGACTTGTGGAGCTGACGGCCACGGAATACGCAGTGCTCTATGAACTAGCGGCGCACGCTCCCCGGGTGTTGAACCACGACGTGTTGCTCCAGCGGGTCTGGGGTCCGGAGAGGATGGGCGAATCTTGGCTAGTGCGGGACGTGGTGAAGCGGCTCCGCCGCAAGCTGGGGGACTCCGCAAGCAGTCCCAAGTACGTATTTACGGAGCCCAGGGTGGGTTACCGGATGGAACCAGCTGCCCCTGATCAGTAATCCTCAACCGGAAATACCAAGATAGTGAGGTCGCTGAATTCGGTATGCTCCGATGCCAGTGACGCGACCGTGTACGAGTCGATTCGTTCTTGAGGTAGGGACAACCGCTGCATGGCATATAGGGGCGTGTCCGCCGCGATACCCTCCTCGATTAGCAGCGAGGCTATCGCGGGCGGCATGAGATCGAATGGCCTGGGCAACACGATCAGGTTGCGACGGCGCTGCCTGAGCTTCTCGACCAATTCGCGCAGGCCGTGTTCGTGCCCGTCGCGGGCGTGTAGCGTAATGAACACGGAGGTCTCCATGGTCAAGCCCAGCCGAGCGCACGCCACCTGCACCGAGCTTATTCCCGGTATAAGCTCTACGTCGGCTCGTCTTCGCACACGGTCCAGCAGTTCCTTGGCCGAGAAGTTAAGGTCGCCCCAGGCGCAGACCACGCACTTCTTGCCGGCTTCGGCATGAGCCGCCAGCGATTCCAGTACATCCTCCTGGTCGCGGTAGCGCATGGGCATCGCTTCTCCGGCGATCCAGCGTCGAACTGGCCCCAGTACAGTCTCGAAGCCGGCAACGTAGTCAGCCTCGCAAATCGCGTTCCGCGCTTTCAGAGTAAGCAGATCGGGATCGCCGGGACCTACGCCTACAATGGTTATGGTCGCCACCGCGCTACCTCCTCCTAGGCTTCCGATACAACCGTGGGGAGCGCTCCGCCGTTCACGACGCGCCGATTATAGACCTGTCTGATACCGGACAGGCGTTCGCGAACTTGTGAGGCCGCCCTCTCGGCAATTGCGGGATCGTCCTCGAACAGCATTCCCAAAACGGAGCCGCTGTGGGCTACGTTGACCCCGAGGGCGCCCAGATCGTCTGCCAATCTCATCACGGATTCCAGCTGCGGCTTGTACAGCGCCCGCTGATTGGCGACCGCGCTGAGCGTGGCGCCGGCCGCCACATCTTGGGGGCGACATCGTTCGATGCCCCTAACGATAAGCGCGAGCGCCTCCTCGAATGTGGGCTGCAGTCTTCGAAGCATATCTTCCCTATCTATGTTGTTGAAGTCGAGTGTGTCAACATTGCCACCGAAGTCCAAGACCACGACACGCATTGGCGGCGCCGGGCCGAGCGTGCGGGCCACAGCGCCGTTCCGGTGATCGAACATCGAAACTCCCGGCAGCATAAGACCGTCGCTTGGCTCTATGCTCAGGGCCAGTATGCCTATCTCTTCAGGAGTCGCTTCGTCCTCGCAGCCGAGCGCGGCTGCGGTAGCCGCGATTGCCGCGGACACGTCGGCGGTACTGCTCGCCATCCCCTTGCCCCGAGGCAGTGGACTGGACAGACAGAGTGAAGCATCCACGTCGGACCGGCCGAAGCGCTCCAGTGTCAGCGCGACGGCGCGGCTCGCCTTCGGCGCGTGGACCGGAGCGAAGACTCGACCGTTGCCCCGCGAGATTTCCACAGTCGCCGTGGCGTACATGTCGATGGGACAGCTCACGAGAAAGTACCCGCCATCTATGAGGCCCTGCGCCAGTTCGCCGCAACTTCCGGGAACTCGCGCCGCAGCCCGGGAGACGCCGCCGGCTTGGATGCAGTGTGTAACTTGGACAGTGTTCAATGAAGCGCCATCCGGCGATGCCGGCAGACCGGTCGTCCTGAGATTTCTCAGAACTCGAGTCCCGGCTGCGCCTTGATCCCCTGCTCTTTGTACGGGTGCTTTATCTCCCGCATCTCGGTCACAAGATCGGCGAACTCGACCAGCGCCTCAGGCGCGTATCTGCCAGTGATGATGACGTGCAGCATGTGCGGCTTCTTCTTCAGAGTCTCGATCGCGTCTTCAACCGGTACCCACCCGTAGTGCAGTGGGTAGGTGAACTCGTCGAGGATGATCACGTCGCACTCGTCGGACAGGATTGCCTTCTTGCAGACCTCCCACTGCTCTCGCGCGAGTTCTGCAGTGTGATCGAGGTCTCTGGAGCGCCACGTGAAACCGTCGCCCAACGCCTTGATGGGTATTTCCAATTTGTCCGCTGCGCGTTTCTCGCCGAAGCGCGCGCCCGTGTGCTTGATGAACTGGAACATCTCGACACGCATGTCCCGCCCCCAAGCTCGGAACAGCACGCCGAGCGCGGCAGTGGTCTTCCCCTTGCCATTGCCCGTGTTTACCACGACCAGTCCCTTGTTGATGCGCGGTCCCTTTACGGACTGGGGCTGTCTAGTCGGATTGGCGTCAGTCGTCATAGAGACCTCCCGGATGTTTCAGATTCAGGCATTTTCGGATGGTCTGTCCCGCCTCAGCAGGTACGCGAAGCCCACGGCCATCAGTCCCCAAGTCAGCAGGTGGCCGACGAGAGAGACGTGATTGAACTGCAGCAGCAAATCGGCGGGGACCGGAACCTCGTCGGGGTTCCCAGGGATGATCCAGAAGATTAGGAGCACGAACGCCCCGTATGCCACCGCGGTTAGCGCGTAAAGGCGCAGGCGCGTCGCCTCGGACGCGCTCCCCTTTATCTCGTTCACTGCAAGTATGACCCCGGCTACGCCAAGCGCTGACAGGACGTAGAACAGCAGGTGGAAGCCCTGCCTGAAGACAAGCGTGTCTTCGGCGCCGACTCCCGGAGGCACGAACGGGAACTTCAGCGATACCAGGAACGAAAGCGCCCAGAATCCGAGCAATCCTGTGACGATCGCCAGCGCGATCGGGGCGGAATCCGGCAGCGCCAGGCGGAGCAACCCGTAGGCGCCGGCGAACACAAGCCCGAATACGGCGCCCAAGATGCCCATGCCGATAGCCATGCCTATGCGCTGCGCCCCCAGCGAAACGAGGGGAGGTTCTTCCTCTGCCTGTGTCCCAGGGGGCAGCTCGCCGGCGGCGCGTTCCTCCTCCAACGCTATGGCGCGCTCTATCACCGGCACGGTGAAGATGTTGTGGAACACCCCCACTATCAGGCCTGCCACGACCCCCACCAGAACGGCGCGCAGAATCAATTGTTGCATTTTCACTACACCTCCGTTTTCACGCGCAAGCTCCCTTGCGGCCCGCCGATAGCGTCATACAACGGGAAGTGCTAGTGGCACATCAGCGCCACGTGTCTGCCGTGGTGGAAGAACTCGTGCACGTAGTCCATGACCGCGCCGCTGTCGCCGACGAAGGCGGCGGCGTGTACGCTGCCATCCACATAGCCCATCGCGTACAGGAGAACTGTCGCGCCTGCTATCCAGGGCACGACGCCAATAACCTTCCGCCCCAGCTCATTGGTGTCTCTCGCCAATGTTGTCATTGCGTTGCCTCCTATGGCTTGGTTGCTGGAAACTTCTACGATTCCGATTGATCAGCGGCGCGCTCTTTTTCCTTCTACCTCCGCGTGTCCGCGCTCTGCGCCCCCCGGACGGCGGCGCTTATCGCAGTCGCCCGAAGTTCGTCGAGGGGGACGTACTCGCCTCCCAGCGCCTCGGCAACGCGCCTCGCGAGGCCGAACCTGTTGGAGCGCGGAGTGGGGTCGAGCGCGACGGCATTGACTTTGTCCTGTCTCAGGCTCTCGCATATCCGTAGAGCTTCCTCGAACGGGTCGGAGCCGGAAGGGCCGTTCTTCATGCCTACGTTGGCGCGGCAGTCGGATACCACGACGAGAAGGGGCGGAGTATCCGGGCTGCGCTGTCGCTGCTGCCTGATGAGTCGATGGGCGTCCGCGAGCGCCTGCGCCATGGGCGTCCTTCCGCCGGTCGGCAGGTTGTCGAGACGCCGCTGCGCCAGCCTGGGGCTGTCGGTGGGCGGCAGAACCACCTCCGAACTCGCGCCGCGAAACGCGATCATGGCGACGCGGTCGCGTCGTTGGTACGCGTCCATCAGCAGCGACATGACCGCGCCCTTAACCGCCACCATCCGTTGGTGAGCGCCCATAGAGCCGCTGGAGTCCACCACGAAGACCACGAGGCTGCCGACGCGAGACTCGCGCACCTTCTGGCGAAGGTCCCAAGGTTCTAGCTTCAGGGCGAGATTGTTGTACGTGAGAGTTCTCCGACGCGCCTGGAAAGGGGCGGCCTCGCGGAGCGTGGCGTCCAGGGCCAGGTCGGTGACGCCGTTCTCCGGTATTTCGGCTCCCACATACCGGCCCTGATGGTCTCGAACGCGGCTCGTGGCGCGTCTGCCCCGGCTCGCGCGCGGCTGTCTGTCCGGCGAATCGAGATTCAGAGGCCGGACCTTGAATAGCTCGCCGGTGGCGAACACGTCCTCATCGGAATCGGACTGCGGCTGCTGATCGACGTCGGACATATCCGGCGGTTCGACGTCATCCGGCGCGGATTCCTGGGACTGAGATTGTGAGTCCATCAACTGCTGCGCCATTTCCCGCAGTCGTTCGTTGTTGAGCTCGGGATCATCGAACGGCTGGCGACGCATTCGATGCAGTAAAGCCATCTCAGCCACCCTCACCACGTCCTCAGGAATGACGCGATTCCTGCCCTCGTATGCGGCCAACGTTTGGGCCGCCTTGTATATCACGATGTCGGCGCGCAGGCCATCTACCTCGTGGCTGGCGCATAGCTGCGCTATGAACGTAACGAGGCCGTCATCTACTGAGACAGTCGGCAAAATGTCTATTGCTTCCGCTATGCGTAGCCGCTCAGCCTCCTCCTCCCGCTTCCACTCCCGTTGGAAGGTGTCGGGATCGCGTTCGTAGGCTATGCGTCGCCGGATCACGTCCGCCCGCCGCTCAGCGTCCTGGATGTGGTCTATCTCGACGGCCAAGCCGAACCGGTCGATGAACTGTGGGCGCAGGTCGCCTTCCTCAGGGTTCATGGTGCCGATAAGAAGGAACCGGGCCGGGTGCGCGAATGAAATGCCTTCGCGCTCCACGAAGTTGCGTCCCATCGCCGCGGAGTCGAGGAGCACGTCCACGACATGATCGTTCAGAAGGTTGACTTCGTCGATGTACAGGATTCCCCGATGCGCCGAGGCGAGCAACCCCGCCTCGAAGCTGCGTCGTCCTTCCCGGATCGCCACTTCGATGTCGAGCTTGCCCACTACGGCCTCTTCAGTCGCGCTCACGGGCAGCTCCACGAGCCGCACCTGTCGCTCGACCGGCCTCCGATCGCCCGACGCGCAGAATTCGCAGCCGTCGAACGGCTCTGACGGGGCGCAGCTATACTCGCATCCCGCGACGATTTCGATCTGTGGCAGCAGCGCGGCGAGCGACCTTGCCGCGGTGGACTTCGCGGTACCCTTCTCGCCGCGAATCAGAACGCCTCCTATGCCGGGGTTGATGGCGTTCAGGACGAGCGCGAGCTTCATGCGATCCTGTCCGACGATCGCGCTGAACGGGAACGCGCCATCTCGTGAGTTGTATGAGACGTTGGTCGTCATGCGACACCCTGCTCCTGCCGCTCCTCAAGCAGCGCCTCGGTTCTCAGATACACGCGGCGAAGCTCGTTCAGCATCTCTTCAGGCGGGTCTTCCCACATCTGCCGGTCGGCGGCTTCCATCAGCCTCTCGGCTATCGCCCGCAGCGCCCACGGGTTGCTCTGCTCGAAGAACTGCTGCATCTCCAGGTCTAGAGCGTACCTTTCGGTAACCTCTTGGTACATCCAGTCGTCTATAATCTGCGCGGTCGCGTCGTAGCCGAACATGTAGTCCACGGTAGCGGCGAGCTCGAAAGCTCCCTTGTAGCCGTGACGCTTCATAGAGTCCATCCACTTGGGGTTGACGACGCGAGACCTGAACACTCTTCGGGCCTCCTCCTTGAGGTCGCGGGTGCGAAGGAGGCTCGGATCCGACGAGTCGCCGAAGAACTGGCGAGGGTTGCCGCCGGACAGCGCGCGCACCGTCGCGATCATCCCGCCGTGGAACTGCATGTAGTCATCTGAGTCGAAGATGTCGTGCTCGCGGTTGTCCTGGTTCTTGGTGGCCACGTCAATCGCGGCGAACCGACGCTGGAACTCTCTGACGGCGCTAACGCCATGGCTCCGTCTGCCGTAGGCATACGAGCCCCACGCGGTATATACGTCCGCAAGATCTTCGTCAGACTGCCAGCTCCCATCGTCGATCGCCTGCAGGATTCCGGCGCCGTAGCTGCCCGGCTTGCTGCCGAATATCCTGAAGAGCGACTCTACCTCGGCGGTCTCGGCGTTCACGCCGGACGAGACCTTTTCGCGAACCTCCGCGACGTAGCGCTTTCTTATGAAGTTCCGGTCTTCGGGTTCTTCCAGATTGGCGACTATGTGAAAGGCATCGTCCATCATGAGTATCAGGTTGTGGAAGGCGTCCCTGAAGAAGCCGCTTATACGGACGGTAACGTCTATCCGGGGGCGCCCCAGCTCTGCCAGGGGGATCACCTCGAGCCCGGTCACGCGCCTGCTCTCCTCCTGCCAAGTCGGTCGCACTCCGATGAGAGCGAGGATCTGGGCAATGTCGTCCCCGTGCGTGCGCATGGCGGAGGTTCCCCACACGCTAATGCCCACGGACTCCGGGTACTCGCCTTCGTCGGCAAGGTACCGTTCGACGAGCGAGTCGGCCAGTCGCTTGCCAATCTGCCATGACGTTTCAGAGGGGATGCTACGCGGGTCCATCGAGTAGAAGTTGCGTCCCGTGGGGAGCACGCCCGCCATTCCCCGGGTCGGCGCGCCCGCCGGACCGGGCGAGATGAAGCGGCCATCGAACCCGCGCAGGAGCGCGTCTATCTCGTCGGTGGTGCGCTCCAGGGCAGGATGGATGGTCTCGCAGACATACCGCAGCACGTCGCGCGTCGCGTCGCTTTCGGGTAGGGCGTCAGAGACGATTTTTTCGACCTGCGAGCCGTCGAACCGAGCGACGGCTAGCCGTTCGTACAACTCGCGCGCGAGCGCCTCCAGCCTTTCCACTATATCGCCGGCGCTGCGGATCGGCGAGCTGCCGTTCGCGCCGATGGCTCTGGGAATGGAGTCGGCTTCTACCGGCGCGCCCCTGTCCTGGAGAAGCGTTGGATAGTCCAGACCCAGCGCGTCGCCTATCGCTTGTCGAATCCCCGGCACGTTTCCGTTGTTCAGCCTCGTCAGGGCCAACAACAGCCCAATCAGCATCTCATCCTGCGGGGCCTCGCCGAGCGTGTGCAGGCCGTCGCGTATCTGCGCGTCCTTCAACTCGCAGATGTATCCGTCTATGTGCAGGATGAAGTCGTCGAAGTCGTCGGGTATCTCGTCAACGCCGAGGTCTTCGTTCAGCTTGGCCTTCTGGACGACCTCCCATATCTGCTGGCGCAGCATTGGCAGCTTCTGCGGGTCCATCCCCTGCGCGCGGGCGTACTCGTCCATCAATTGTTCGCAGCGTGTGATGTCGCCGTAGCTGTCGGCGGTCGTCATGGCTGGTACGAGGTGGTCTATGATGACGGCGTGGCTGCGCCGCTTCGCCTGGGTGCCCTCGCCCGGATTGTTGATGATGAACGGGTAGAAGTGTGGCAGGTCCGGCAGGCACACCTCGGGCAGGCACGAGCGCGAAAGCCCGACTCCCTTGCCCGGCGTCCACTCCAAAGTGCCGTGTTTACCGAGATGTACTACTGCGTCGGCGCCGAAGCCGTCCCGCAGCCAACGGTAGAACGCGATGTAGTGATGGGTGGGCATAAGCTCGGGGTTGTGGTAGATGGCGATGGGGTTCTCGCCAAAGCCGCGAGGCGGTTGTATTCCCACGAACACGTTGCCCAAACGAAGTCCGGCCATGAACAGGTGGCCGTCGTCTATGTACACGCTGCCGGGGGGGTCTCCCCAGTCCGCTCTCATCGAATCCTGAACGTCCTGTGGCAAGTCGTCGAATTGGGCCCGGTACTGTCCCGCGCTAACGCGTCCTTCAGCGTGTCTCATCTGTTCGGGCGTCAGGAAGTCCGCGTCGTACGTGCATCGCTCGATTAGCCTTCGCATCAGCTCGTCGCCGTCGGATGGGATGTCCTCGATCGTGTATCCGGCGTCTTTCATCGCGTGAAGCAAGTTGATGGCAGACGCCGGCGTATCCAAGCCTACGGCGTTGCCCAGCCGCGACGCCTTCGTCGGATAGTTGCTAAGGACAATCGCGACCTTGCGCTCAGACACGGGGGTTCCTCGCAGTTTCGCGTACCGGGCCGCAAGCGCGGCCACCGAGTCTGCGCGTTCCAGGTTCGGGACGTAACGGCGCAGCTCACCGGCCCATGCCCCATTCTGCGACACGGACTCCTTGAACGACACCGGCGCGGTGATGACGCGCCCGTCCAGTTCGGGCAGCGCCACGTTCATCGCGGTATCCAAGGGGCTGAGTCCTATGTCTCTCTCCTCCCACGTCGCCTGCGGCTCTGTAGCGACAATCGCTTGAAGGATTGGCCTGTCCAGGCTCTCCAGCACGTCCACGTCCCAGTTCTCGTCAGAGCTGTTGGCGACGTGGGGACCACGATTCTGGCTCATGGCAAAGCTCTGTGTGCACACAACCACGTCCACAGTGGCGCGGCCTTCCTCGTCCATCAGGTATTTGCGGAATATCGCGCCGTCGTCCTCGCGGAGACTGGAACAGAACACCGGAAGGGTGTTGCAACCACGTCGCTCAAGAGCGTCCAGCATCGCGTCTATGAACTCGACGTTCTGGCTTACCCAGTGAGCGCGATAGAAGAGCAGCGCCGCCGTCGGCTTGTCGTCGCCGCAGTACAGCCGGCGATACTCGTCGAGGGGAACGGCATCCGTTCTTCCGGGGCGATAGACGCCATCTGGGGGCAACGGCAGCGGGGGGCCGTAGCTGTAGTCGGTTCCCCGGATCTGATCGCTCAGAAATCGGAGTAGGTTGTCCAAGTTGGCGGCGCCGCCGTGGTTGAGGTACTCGAAGGCCGTCTGCGCCAAGACGGGCGGAGTGGTCGAACGCCTCTCGAAGACCGCGTCGCGCGTCGGCTCCCCCGAGCACGCGACCAGGGGGATGTCTAAATTTCGACATGCCTCTTCGAATCGCGTGAAGCGTTCGCCCATCGCCTTGTCCCCTCCCAGGAGGCGGACCAGCGCGAGGGTAGCGTCCGGCAGGGCCTCGCTCAGAAATCGCTCGAAGGCGTCTTCATCTTGGAGCAGCGCGAACGGATTGAGCGCCAGCGTATCGCCGAAGTCCGATGGCAGACCCGGCCTTACGCGGTCAAGCGTCAGTATGTCAGTGTCCGATGTGGTTAGAAATACAATCATCTGCCCAGGCAAGCTCCGGTCGCATATCCTTTCGATCGTGTACGGTTGGGCTTTCGATGTTGGCGGACCTCCGGGCGGATGTCGTACAAACAAAAACGCTCCGACTTTCGGTGTCGGAGCGCATTGAGTGGTTTATGCCTGCTGACTGCTTGGATGCATCGTTCGGAAGGCACGGAAGCGCCCCCACCAGCGAGAAGCCAACTTCCAACGCGCGGGACAGGTATCCTGACTCGCGGATCGCAACGCCTGCGACGCCTTCCCAGTCGAATTCCAAATCAACCAGTGGCTGCTGTCGCGGCGCTCCCCGCTTACAGTGGCGCGGCCGTGGGAGATTTCCACTCCCTTCCCTGCTACCTGCGCGTTAGTTATGGAATTTCTATTAATGTGCGGTTAGCATCGGCTACAAGGTATCATCGGCGAGGATGGGCGTCAACCCCTGCGACGGGGTAGGCGTCAATCTCCGGCGTGCGCCTCGAAGTCTGTGAATTCGATATCGCTGAACAGATCGGGATACAAGAGCTCCGCCGTGCTTTCGATTCCTCGAACATTCCAATGCGAGAGTGTGGTGTAGCGGCGCGAATCTACCAGGTGGACCATGTCGTTGGCCACGGCGGGGACCCCCGCCAACGCGGCATTGTTGAGCAGGTCGTCTCTGAACTGGGTTCCTCCAAAGTGGGGCGGCTGCGTAACGAGGATGACGTCAGGATTCATAGCGGCTATGGACTCGATGCTTATCTCCTGGTGGGCCGAGAGGCCCTCTTCCGCCGCGGCGTTCACGCCACCGCCGGTTACGATGATCCCGCCTTCCGTGGTGCCGCCCCCCGCCGCGTAGATCTTGTCGGAGTAATTGGTCAGAGCCAAGACGACAGGACGCGAGTCGTCGCCAACAGGGGGCACTCGTTCCATCACCGTACTCAGCCTGTTCTCGATCTCGGCGGCTAGCTCCAGCGCGCGCTCCTCCACTCCCAGCATATAGCCGATCAACAGGATGTTCGGAATGTTCCCCTCCGCCGAACTTTCCAGCGCCGGGCGGACTACGGTTACGCCGGCCTCTTCGATGAGATCAACGATGTCCGCGTCGGTGTACTTCGAGACTATGACAAGATCCGGGTTTGCGGCCAGAACGTTCTCCACGCCCTTTTCGTAGATGGGCAAGGTGGCGGCGAAGTCCGCGACATTGGAGTAGGCCGGATCCGCAGTGTATTTGCCGACCGCGGCTATCCGATCTGTGGACACCAGCGCGAGCGTCATCTCGTCGTGCCCCAATGAGTATGAGAGAATTCGTCGGGGAGGCTCCTCTATCTTGATCACGCCGTCCGGCGTCTTGATCTCCCTCGGCCACCCGCGGTTGGATGCGTCCACGATTCCGGCCACCGAAGGGAATGGTGCGACCGTCGGCGAGGGAACCGGGGTGGCCGTTGGATCGGGGATGACAGTTGCGGTCGGCTCGGGGGTGGCTGTGGCGGTTGGGGCCGCAATCGCCACCGGTTCGGCCGTAGGGCTTGGTTCAGCCGTTGCGGTGGGCGCGGGAGCCGGCTGCGATGTGGAAGTGGGCGCCGCGCCGGAAGAGGCGGTGGATGGGGCTTCCGCAGGCTGGGTTTCAGCCCCACACGCCACTAGACCAGACGCGACGATCGCGACGATCACGGTCAGCAGGAATCCTGAGTATAGTCTTGAAGTCATCTCACCCTCCATTGGCGAGGCTAGAGCTAAAGCATTGACGCGCGCGCTTTGTTTCGGGCAAGCAGCGCCAAGAAGAACGGGGCGCCCGTCAGCGCGGTAACCACGCCGACCGGTATCTCCGCCGGATCTATGACGGTCCTGGATAGTATGTCGGCGGCGAGTAGGAACACTCCGCCGCCAATGGCGCTGAGGGGTATGAGAACGCGGTGGTCGGCGCCGACGATCAGCCGCAGCGTGTGTGGAGCGATGAGACCCACGAAAGCGATCGTGCCGGAGAATGCGACCGCGGCTCCGGTGATCAGCGAAGTGGCGATCAGAAGCGAGTTTCTCGTTAGGGCTACACGCGCTCCCAAGGCGCGAGCTTCCTCGTCGCTGAGCATCAGTAGGTTCAGGTCTCGGGACAACATTACCGACACTGCGATGCCCAGCAGGACGAAGGGGGCGGAGAGTCTGACATCCTCCCAAGTCGATGCGCCCAACCCGCCGGCCAGCCAGAACAACATCTCACGTTGCGCCTGGAGGTTCGCCGTGAACAAGATGATGGCCGAAATGACGGCCGCTATGAACGCCCCTATCGCTACTCCGGCGAGCAGGAGGGCGGCCATGGAGAACCGCCCGCCGACGGACGCCACTATGTACACTACAACGAGAGTCGCCGCCGCGCCGGCGAAGGACATCGCCGGCAGAGCCAGCGCCACCAGAGCGCTTGCGCCCGTGGCGATAGCGATCACCGCGCCGAGGGCTCCTCCAGCGGAAACCCCTATGATGCCGGGATCGGCCATAGGATTGCGAAAGAGGCCCTGCATGACCGCTCCGGACACGCCGAGGGCGGCCCCGACGATCAACGCAAGTATGATCCTCGGCATCCTGATGCTGACGATTATGGCCCGTTCGGTCTCCGACGCGGCAGAGCGCCCGAAGCCCAACCCCTCCAGCAGGATATCCACGGCGTGCGACGGGGGGATCGCGTATGGGCCGACCGAAGTAGCCGTCAGAGTCAGCGCGAGTCCGACAGTCAACAGGATTGTGGCCCCGATAGCGAGTCTCAACAGAACGGGAGAACTGGCAACCCACGAGAAGAGCCGCGAAAGTTTCGCGTTCAGACGTAGCGTCTGAGCGCCGAAACCCGGCCTGTCGTCGTTGGAGCGCAGGTTCGGCGCCCCAGAGTCCACTGTCCGCAACAGAAAAATCCCCGCCGCTCTACTGCGACAGGGGTCGCGTCTTCCGGTCTTGGCTCGATCGTGAGGCCGTAACCGGCGCCCTCCCTGGACGAAGAGCGGCCACTCAGCCCTGTCCGGCAGGTCTCCTGGCTCCCGGATCACCGCTCTTCCCGCGCCTTCCCGTCCTGAATCGGACAGTGGCTTCAGCGGGTGGCTAGCCGGTTACAGTGGCGCCTCCGCAGCGGATTCTCACCGCTTTCCCTATTCGCGTTCGCTTCTCGAACGCACCGGGCTGGGTTGGCCTTTCTTGGCTGTGGAGATCCTAACAGCGGGTCTGCGAGGCTGTCAACTTATTCGGTTGCTGGCTCGCCGCACTCTTTCAGAAAATCACGATAATGCGTCTTGTGTTCGTCCCTCCCGCAGCGAACCTCACCACCAAACCGCCCCTCGAACTCACGAACGCCCCTAAAGACCTGAACCGGCTTTAGACCTTTCCAAATTTTGAAGGCGGCTCTCTCCTCCGTCAATCTCTTATCAGTTCCTACACTCCCTGAAATAGTTCCGTCAGAGTATTGACGCGGCAGATGATACACGGTATCATATCATATTCTGCGAAATTGGAAATCGTAAGCAATAAGTAGATAGGAAGGATACATGAGCGAACAGAATAACGGACGGCGGCGGGATACGGCATCGGAAGAGTCGCGACTCCACGAAGTCGCAATAGTGGGCGCGGGGGCGGCCGGGCTGGGATGCGCGGTTGCCCTCAGGGAGTTTGGCGTCGATGACGTCATCGTCCTCGATCGCCACGAGGTCGGCGCCTCGTTCCGGCGATGGCCCCAAGAGATGCGCTTCATCACGCCGTCGTTCACTTCGAACGCGTTTGGGTTGCTAGACCTCAATGCGATCGTCCCCGGCACGTCGCCCGCCTACACGCTCGACCGCGAACACCCCAGCGGAAGCGCTTACGCGAGTTACCTCGACAGAGTCGTCGAACACTTCGAGCTCCAGGTGAAGCCTGGCGTCGATGTGCGCTCCATCGCAGTCGAGGACAACGGAACATTCACGCTCACGACGACCGACCGGCCGGCGCGGGCGCGACATGTCATCTGGGCGGCCGGGGAATTCCAGTACCCGAACCGCAATTCGATCAAGGGCGCAGAATTCTGCAGCCACTCGTCCGACGTTCGCACATGGCGGGATCTCGAGGGTGACCGTTTCACGGTGATTGGCGGCTACGAGAGCGCCGCAGACGCGGCCGTATCGCTGGTGCAACTGGAGAAGAATGTTACCGTTCTGGCGCGAGAAGCGACATGGACCAGCGAACACCCGGACCCCAGCATCTCCCTCACCCCGTTTTCCCGCGAACGTCTGGAATGGGCCGATTCCACGGGCGCCGTGAATCTCGTTGACGGTGTCGATATCACGTCGGTGCGTATGGACGGCGACACATGGGTCGTCCAGGCCTCGGACGGCCGCAACTGGACGAGCGAGACGCGCCCGATTCTCGCCACCGGCTTCAAGGGGTCCCTCAGCCACCTCGACGGCCTGATCGAGTACGATGAGGAAGGCGCGCTCGTCGTCACGGAAGAGGCCGACGAGTCCACGCTTGCGCCTGGCCTGTTCATCTCCGGCCCCATACTTCAGCACCGGGGTGTGGCCTTCTGCTTCATTTACAAGTTCCGCCAGCGCTTCGCCGTCGTCGCAGATGCGATAGCGCAGCGCCTCGGAATGGACACCACGGAAGCCGTTGCCGCCCGCCGAGCGTTGGGGATGTACCTGGACGACCTCTCTTGCTGCGAGGAGTCCTGTGAGTGCTGACCGGCACGAGAGCGATGCCGCGGCGCTCGAGGAGTCGCAGGCCGCCGTCGCCGCGCCCGGCACAGTCGGCGATGAGCGAACGCCGGTGCGACGGTGGCGGCGGATCGAGCAGAGGCGCGGACTCCTCGACCACGCGGTCGCAGGTCCCGCGATAGCGGTCGTCCTCCTGGTCCTACCCGCCCTGCTCGCCGTGCTCGGCGCCAACCGGGTTGCCGCCTGGCTCGATCCGCTGGTCGCGGCGAGCATGACGCCCCTTGCCGATGGGATAGAAGGCTGGCCGGGACCGCTCGAGGCTGCGCTCGCCGGCGACTACGGGCTGCTCACGATGGGGCCGTTGTTGTTTGTGTGGGCGGTCCCCACGGCCCTGTTCTACTCGGCGCTGATCAGCGTATATAAGGCGAGCGGCCTCGCCGGCTGCATCGGGACGGCGCTCCACCCCCTGTTGCGGCCGGTCGGCCTGCAAGGGCGTGACGTGACACAAGTGCTGATGGGCTTCGGCTGCAACGTCCCGGCAATCGTCTCGACACGCTCTTGCTCTTCCTGCACCCGGCCGACGACCGTCGGCGCGATCTCCTTCGGGTCCGCCTGCTCGTACCAGCTAGGCGCGACGCTCGCGGTGTTTGCCGCCGCCGGCAAGAGCGGTCTCGTTGTGCCGTACTTGGCCCTGCTCGTCGCCGCGACGCTCATCTACACACGCCTCATCAGTCAGCCTGCCGCGCGGTCGAAACTCAACACACTGCTCATCGAACCGCAACCCTTCCTCATAAGGCCGTCCTTCGCGGCAGTGTGGACGGAGACGCGAGAGACGGCTTGGGCATTTTTCCGCACGGCTCTCCCAACGTTCTTCGCGATCGCCATGGTTGCGTCGCTCCTCGACTGGTCTGGCGCGCTCGATGCAGCCGGGGGCTTGCTGGCGCCTGCGATGGCCGTGTTCGCGCTGCCGGCGGACGCGGCAATGCCGACCGCGCTCGCCGCCGTCCGCAAGGACGGCATACTCCTCTTGGCTGAGGCCGCCACCGTCGCCTCGTTGAGCGCGACCCAGTTGCTGGTCGCAACATTCCTGGCCGGAACGGTCCTGCCATGCCTGGTCACCGTGATCACGATTGGACGTGAACTCGGGCTACGGTTCGCCGGCAGACTCCTCGCGCAGCAGTTCGCCTTCGCCGTCACGGTCGCCGCCACCGTCGGCTGGGCCTCAGCCGCGTTCGGCGGGTAACGATGCACATCACTCTTTGTGTGCAGCGCATGGGCATGAGATAGCGACTCGCGCCTCTCCCTCAGGTTGGTGGGCCATCGTGGACTCGAACCACGGACCTCAGTCTTATCAGGACTGCGCTCTAACCGTCTGAGCTAATGGCCCACAAACTTGTAGCCGCCTCAGCTGGCGGCGGACGCCTCGGACGCCCCGGCCGCTTTTTGCGGATCGTACTCTACGACGATCTCGACCGGAGTGTTCCTCGCCACGATCAGCTCCATCGATTCGGATAGGCTATCGTTGACGGGCTGGTGTACGGAGTTGGGGGGAACGTATATGAAGTCGCCTCCGCGTATCTCGTCGGCGTTCTGAAGCCGCTCGCCGGAGAGGAAGCGTCCCTCGCCCTTGACTACGTAAATGGCGGATTCGCAGTTGACGTGGTAGTGCGGGCTGGCCGCGCATCCCGGCGGGATGGTGGCTATCGCCAAGTGTATCCCCTCCGTGCCCGCGAGGGCCTTCGAGACTCCCGCCAGCCGGGTCATCGTGCCGGACGACACTTCCACCTCGGTCTCGCCGGAACGGACTACTTTGCACGTAGCTGTCAGTTGCGTATCCACGGGTGAGAGTATATCTTTGGCCCGGCGCGAGTGTCAAGAGATTTGACACGAAGGCACGGAGATACTGACGCGGAGGATTTACCTTCGACCCTCTCCGCGCTTCCCCGCGTCTCTGCGTCAAAAAGAGGTTGCGATATGCCGAATGACGATTTCCGGTTCAGCTGCCGTATCCGGGTGAGGTGGTCTGATTGCGACGCGCAGGGGATCGTGTTCAACGGCGCGTACTTCAGCCTGCTGGAGGTGGCGCAGGCGGCGTACTTCCGAAATCTGGGGTTCGCGCTGTACGACGAGGGCGGACGCCGACATTTCGACACCGCCACCGTGAAGGCGACGCTGGAATACCTCTCCCCCGCCCGCGTGGACGATCTGGTGGACGTGTTCTGGCGCGTGGCGCGCATCGGAAACACCAGCCTGGTCACCAGATCGGAGATGCGAGACTCCACCACCGGCGAGTCGTTGTTGCGCGCGGAGATAATCTACGTCAACTTCGACAGCGACGCGGTGGCGGCGCGGAAGGTGCCGGACGATATGCGGCGACTGATCGAGACGTATGAGGCGACGGGCGAGGTGATTCCGCTGTCGGATTTGCCGGAACTGAGCGGACTGCGGCCTGCCCAGACCCCCTAGACGTCCACCCGCACTACGACGGCGGCGGTCGCCACGATGGTCTTGTCGCCCGAGCCCTCGCGCGGCTCGATCTCCAGTCCGCCCTGGACGGCGGTGAGCCGTCCCTTGCCGTGAGGTAGAACGGCAAGCACCTCGTCGGCGTCCACAGCGTCGGGCTGCGGCACGGCGACGGTAACGTCCACGATCATCTCCTTGGACGTATCCGGCCCAAGCAGGCCGAGGAACATGAGGCTGCCGTGATGGACGGCGTCCCACACCGCGCGGCGCGCGGCTTTGGTGTAGTCCTGCCCGTGAAGGTCTATTCCGGTTCCGATTTCTAGAATTGCGGGCGTCAGCGCCATTGGTTTCTCCTGCGTCATGTATGATTGCGGGGATTCTAACGCAGAGGCGCAGAGATGCAAAGGCGCGAGGGGAAGTAAAATAGACCTCCGCGTATCTCAGCGCTCTCTGCCCCGCTGCGTTGAAACGGTCGCGCCTTTGCGCCTTCGCGTCAAATAGTGTAGAGTGGATATTCAGCGAGCGGGTGTAACTCAGGGGTAGAGTGTCTGCTTCCCAAGCAGAATGTCGTGGGTTCGAATCCCATCACCCGCTCCAGCGCCGCTCCAATGCAGTCACGCCCGCTTCCTCTCGAATATCTGCCTGCGCCCCAGCTCCTCGCACTCGGTGGTGTCCTCTAAATCCAGGTCCGTCGTTAGCCTCTCGCGCTCGTTCAGCGCATTAGTCGGCACACCGGCGTCGAGCATGGCGAGGGCGTCGCGCCTCTGTCCTTCCCACTACCACCTGGCCATAGTCGCCGTTGCCGTAGTCTTTCCAGTGGCCGAGTACCCGCTCCACGGACATGCTCTCGCGGTACCTCCTCCAACCGGGACTTTCTCTGCGGGTTCGCCCTCCGACGCCGAAGAGACCTTTCAGAATTACATCGCGGGTAAACTCCGTTTGCTTTGCGATATGATTCCCTGTGGTACAGTGGGTTGGCAATGACTCAACCGACGAGACCAATGGTGAATCCAGCCCAAGCGGTCGGGCGTGGATTTGCTAAGTACGCCAACTTTAGAGGTCGGGCAACCCGATCAGAATTCTGGTGGTGGTGGCTCTTCACCGTCATTGTCGGCGGCGTTTTGGCGGGCATTGACCGGTTTACTGGCCACGATCTCCCAAGAACTCTGTTCGTCCTGGCGGTTCTTCTGCCAACCTCGGCGGTTACGTCGCGCCGTTTACATGACGTTGGGAAGCCGTCGTGGTGGAAGCTGGTATGGCTGCTCAACACAGTTGCAATTTGGTTGACTACCGGCGCAGTACTCAGCGTTACGGCGATTGTCAAGTTCCGCCTCAAGGATGCTGAGGGACTTAGGAGTCTGGCCCTGGGCAGTATTGACAGTTCAATCCTAGAGAACCTCTATTCATCCACGCCGATATTGGTAGTCTTCTTGGTGGCGGGCATGTCGTTGGCGATCATCGTCTGGTCGATAGTCTGGCTAGCTCGGCCGGGCGAGTCAGGCCAAAACCGATTCGGCCCGGATCCCAGAGAGTGAAGGCACAGCCGCTACGCTAGTCTCCAAGACCCTCGACTGGAAGTTCGGGAGTGAGTGAAGCGATTGGCAAGCGCGAAGCTGTCTAGCAATGGCAACCGTCGAACTCCACGGGAGCTTGCAGATCATCACCAAGTCGTTGAGCCGCTGGACGCGCCTCCTCCACGCAGCATAGCCGTTGTCGATGATGTGATTACAGAGGGCGCGCACTACGTGGCAATGAGAAAATTATTGTCCGCAAGGTTTCCAAGAGCTAAGATCATGGGATTATTCGCCGCTCGAACAGTTCGGATATTGGATGCCGACCGTACCCGTCCTGATATAAAGGGAACTGCATCGGATAATGAACAGCCCCGAATCAGCGTACGATTCAGATCAGGGTCGCGCGGTCCGCGCTGGGAACGGCCCGAGGTTTCGGTACTCTGACAGCTAGGCGGCTTGAGGGACAAGGAGGTCATCTATGTCAAATCAGCCTGCAGAACAGGTTTCCCTGTGGATGAAGGTGAGGTATCCGGGCTTGATCGCTGCCGGCATACTAGCGCTGGCGCTCATCCTGTTCGTCGCGCGCGGGGCTCTCTTTCCATTCATCATCAGCATAGTTCTGGCGGAGCTCATCTACCCGTTCGTGGAGTTCGCAGAGAGATGGATGCCCGGCGGACGAAGATATCCGGTGGTGGCGAGAATCGTCTCGATTCTGCTGATATACATAGCCTTTCTGGTCATAGTCGCGGTGGTCCTCTACATGACTCTCTCCACGATAATCAGCGAGGGGAGCCGGTTCATAGAGGCCGCTCCTCAACTATTCGAACAAGCCAGGGCCAGCGCGGAGATGTGGTACGCGGATATCAGCGAACGCATTCCCCCTGAATTCATGGCGAAGATAGAGGAGACGCTGGAGTCCGCGACAGGCTCGATCGCAAGCGCAGCCATGGGGGTGGCTCTCAAGACGCTCAGCGCGGTGGCGACCACGGTGTCTTTCGTGATCGGGCTCCTGGTGGTTCCGATACTGCTCTTCTACATGCTGAAGGATAAAGACGAACTGCTCGACGGAGTGTACTCCCCTCTCTCGCCCAGCGCGAAAGAACACGCTCGCAACGTGCTGCGAATACTTCATTCGGCCATCGGTTCATACGTTCGCGCCCAGCTGATCAGCGTCTCCGTAGTGGGAATCATGGTTTACGCGGGGCTTACGCTTCTGGGCGTGGAGTTCGCCCTCGTTCTGGCGCTGCTGGCCGCCATCACTGCGATCATACCGATCGTGGGGGCCATCATAGGGGCAGTGCCGGGGCTGCTGGTGACGTTGGCCAGCGACCCGGACAAGATACTGTGGGCGCTTATGGTGTACGTGGTAGCCCAGTTCATCGAGAGCAACGTGGTGACGCCCCGGCTTCAGGCCAACGCCGTGCGCCTTCACGCCGTCGTGGTAATGGCGATAATAGTTATCGCCGCGGAATTGGCCGGAGTCTGGGGCATGATCGTCGGCGTACCTCTGTCTGCGGCGGCCCGGGATGTGTTCGTTTACTTCCAGCGGCAGTGGAGGCCGAACGGTGAAGCGGGAGAGCGAACCGCTGAAACGCTCCACAGCGATGAGAACGGCGACGCTACTCCTGGAAACACGCCGCTTGAAACAACTACTGACTGAGCATCTGGGAATCGTGAAGTTCACGCGTCGTCCTCTGTCCGGACAGGAGGCGTACCCAGCGATAGATTCGGCTTGCATCTTGGGAGAGAGGAGCGAGATGAGCGATCAGGAGCAACATCATCCGCGCCAGCGACAATGAAGAGGGCGACCACTTCATTGGGGGCGATAGTGTATGTAGCGAGGAATACGGGAGCGGTCTTCAGCAGATGGCTGGTGATTGATGGGCGCCAGCGCCTGACCACCCTGACTCTTCTGCTGATCGCGCTCAGAGACCACATTCTGTCGATCCCGGAAGAGTGTAACGGGAAATAGGTCGTCTTAACATAGCCGACGTCACAGCCTGGAAGTTTTTGCCCAACGTGACGCACCGTGACTGCGGCGGATTCATGGATGTGTGGGAAAAGGGGTCAATTCTGAAGGCGGTGGCGTTGATACGTCAGGCATTCAACGTGGCTGCGGAATAGCTAAGTGCGAGGACCGGCCTCCAACGGGCTGCTGAACACGGCTTGTTGAAGTCGCGTTCGTGAGGTTGGGGGATACAATGCCCTTACTTATCCGTCCAACCGCCTAGGAGAACGTCCCATGAGAGGCTGGCGTAATCCCTAGTCAAACATGTTCGCCTTCGTCAACCTTGACGAGCGCGTCCCACTGGACCACGCGCTGAGGATCATCAAGCGTGGCGCTGACGACGCGCTCCATCGTATATCGGACGACTTCGATCGTATGTACTCGAGGATACGTCGAGCATCGCTTCCTCTCGAGCGTCTGCTGAAATCTCCGCTCTTGATCTCGCTGTACTCGATAAGGAGCGCGAGAGCGTTCTGTATCGCGACGCGAATTCAGGGTATTGGCGGCTTCGCAGGTGTGGTATGCTTCTATTGGTCGGGTTGGACGCTGGGTTAGAAGGTTCTGAGTCTGATTCGGGTGGGTCGAGATGGACTTTACGTTTGAACGGGGTTCGGCAGACAGTCCGAGAGGGCACGCGCTGCTCTACTTCGACGATTCGCAGAACCCGGGCGAGCTGCTGGCGACGTACATGGTTACGCTGCCCATCCAGGTGGACGTGTCGAAGTACGTGCCGCCGTTCCTGATGAACCAGCTGGGCGACGTGGGAGACCACGAGCTCTCGGCGTTCGCGTTCCCTCCGGCGCCGGAACCGGTGGAGGGCATGAACTACTTGGAGAAGTTGGCGGCGGCGCGCGAGGACGACATCATCTACGGCGGTTCGGTCTCGGCGACTGACCCGATGGCGATTCTGGGCACGGTCAACGAGGCCATCGGATGGTACAGCGAGCTGTGCTTCGGAAACGCTCCCCAGCCGGCGTTGCTGATCGAGGAGGAAGTTGAGCAGGAGGATGACTTCAGCCTGAGCGTCAACGATGTCATGTACGGGCTGATGAGCGATCAGGACAAGCTCAACGAGCTTACTCGGTTGGTGGGTCGGCTGCGCGACGCAGTGGGTTCGGGCGACAGTTCGCTCGCCGGTGAGACGCGGTCGGAGATTCTGACGCTCGGACGCCACCTACCGGACAACCACGAGGTAGCGCGTCTGGCGGAGGCGGCGGGCTCGGTTGGAGACAACGCGGCGCAGCTGGCGAGTCTGTACCTGCAGCGCTGTTTCTACCTGATGGCGGAGGAGTACGTGAAGCTGGGCGAGGTGGAGGATGAGATCCGTGGGATAGAGGAGCAGGGGTAGAATTTAACGCAAAGGCGCGAAGAGGTAAAGGCGCAAAGGGAGTTTTAGCGCGGAGACGCAGGGGGATGATTTAAATTCTTCGCGCCTTTGCGTTAAATCTATTAGTAGATGATCTGCGCTTCTGTTAGCTCCGCTATTTCGTCTTCGCTGAGGCCTAACAGTTCGCGGTACACGTAGTCTGAGTCCTGCCCCAGCGTGGGCGCGGGGCGGACATCGGTTGTTCCTTCACCGTCCATGCGCCAGGGAAGCGTTGGCAGCAGTCGCTCAGAGCCGTCCGGGTACTCGACCGTCGTCATGTATCCACCGTCGTTCAGTTGTCGTTCGGAGTGCAGGCGTCCCATGTCCAGCGACGGGCCGCAAGGAACTCCGGCGTTCTGAAGAATGTGGAAGGCGCGCCAGTCGTCCATCTCTGACGTCCAGGCGGTGATGGCGGCGTCTATTTCTTCGGACCGCTCGCGACGCCCGGCGACGGTGAACATGCGGGTGTCTTCGAGCCAGTCGCCCCGCCCGATGACGCCGCATAGCGCCTTCCATTGAAACTCGTCGTGTATCTCTATCGCTATCCAGCGGTCGTCGCCGGCGCACTTGTAAACGGCGTGGGGGGATGCGTAGGTGTCGTCGTTGCCGCTTGGCGTCGGCTCGGCGCCCGTCATCTGGTATTCGAGCAGCGCCTCCGGCAGGCTCGCTGACAGCGCTTCAGCCATCGAGAAGTCCACGTACTGCCCTACCCCGCTCTCGGCGCGGTGGTTGAGCGCGGCGAGAGTGGACATCGCAAGCTCCATACCGACCCAAGGGTCCGCCCACAGGCCGCCCTTGATCGGCTCTTGGTCGGGATAGCCGGAGATAGAATTCCAGCCGGTGTAGTGCTGCAGCAGGCTACCGTAGGCTACGTAGTCGCGGTCCGGGCCGCTGTGCCCGGTGCCTGAGGACGCGATCATCACGAGGTCGGGACGGACTCTGGACAACACGTCGTACCCCAGCCCCAGCCGCTCGAACACTCCGGCGGCGTAGTTCTCCACCACCACGTCGCACTGCGCCACGAGATCCAACGCCAACTCCTTGCCGCGCGGCCGGGAGAGATTCATCGCAGCGTAGCGCTTGGACTGGTTATAGACGTGGAACGCCGAGCCGCGCGTGGAGGGGTCGGGACGGCGCGCGCTGCCGACCTTGATGACCTCCGCTCCCATGAGCGCCAGGTGGCGCGTGGCGGTTGGCCCCGCGATGATCCACGAGAAGTCGGCGACGCGGACGCCCGCTAATGGGGCTAACCGGGGGGATGATTGGTGGGACGCTGACGGCGACGCGGTCATGACAGTACCTCGGTGTTGTGCTGGCCGAGCGTCGGCGCCGGTCGGCTGCCGAGCGCGAGCGGCGAGTTGGACATCCGGTAGGCGGCGCCTGGGTATCGGAACGTTCCGGCGGCCGGGTGGTCTATGGCGACGAAGAACCGGCGCGCTTCGAGATGCGGGTCTGTCAGCAGGTCGCTCACGGTGTTGACTGGGAAGCATGGAATCCGCCGCCGCTGTCCCTCGCGTGCTATCTCGAAGCGCGATCGTTGACTCGTCCACGCAGCCAGCAGATCCCACAGCGCCTGCGAGTTCTGCTGGCGGGCGGAGCGGGTATCGAAACGCGGGTCGGTAGCCCAGTCCGGGTTTCCCATCAGTTCCAGCCAGCGCGCCCACTGCGCGTCCTCGCGGGGAGATATGGCGACATAGCCGTCGTTGCACGGCAGCACTCCGCCTATCGCCGCAACCTGCCCTCCTATGGACGCCTCGCGCACGTCGGCGGCCTGGCGCGTCGGCGAGTCGCCTCCGAACGCGATGTTGGCCAGGCCGGCGATAGCCTGCGTAGCCATGGCTTCGAAGCTCGAGACGACTACGTGGCAGCCCTGCCCTGTCGTCCGCAGCCGGAACAGAGCGGCGAGAGTGGCGGTCGAGGCGGTAACGCCGGCGACCTGCTCCGCCTGCCGTCCGCCAGCGCGTATCGGCGGCTCGGAATTCGGGTCGGCGACGGGGCCGAGAATCCCGTGAGCGTTCGCGCTGACGTGGAACAGCGACAGATCGGCGGCGGCGTATCCGGCGTGAGGCCCCCAGTCTCCGAACGGCGTGATCTGAGTGAGAATCACGTCCGGTTGCGCGTCGCATAGAGCGTCGTAGCCTATCCTGCGTTCGTCCAGCCAGCCGTTGGGATGGTTGTCTATCACGATGTGAGATTCTGAGACTAGGCGCAGCAGGTGGCGGCGGTCATGGTCGGAGCTTGGATCGAGTGTAACGCCGCGCTTGCCGGTGTTCATAGCGAGGTACAGCGCGGACTTTTCCGGGTGAGGCGCGTCGTCCGGGAACGGGCCGGCCGAGCGCGTCCAGTCGCCGGTGGGCGGCTCGACCTTCACCACGTCGGCGCCAAGCGCGGCCAGGGTGCGCCCAGCGTACGGAGCGGAGACGCCTTCGCCTAGCTCGATGACCTTGAGGCTGTGGAGCGGGGGTGTGTTCATGTGTGCGATTGTACACGGGATGTTGGCTTGGGGATAGGGGTGGAGGCGCGCGGTCGTCTCTGCATAGACGGCGGGCGCGTGGCCTGTTACTTTACGTTCAAGATGCTGAATTCGCGTCGCATCGCGTCTGAGTTCGTTGCGGCGCCATTCCAAGTTGCCCGCAGGAGCCATCGTCGGGTTTCAACGGATAAATTTGATGCCCTCTTCTTTGTACCGACACGCAATTCTTATACTGTTGGTTGGGCTGACGGCCACCGGACTCGCCGCTTGCGATTCATTTAGTACTACTATGCGACCGACGCCGCCACTACCGACTGACGCCGGTCCCGCTGTTGACATCAGCGCGAACTGGTGGACTACTTGCAGCGTTAGGGTGGATGGAAGGATTGTCTGCTGGGGACAAAACTCGACCGGCGACCGATCGCAAGAACCAACCGACGCCAATTTCCAATCGGTCAGTGTCGGCCACAACCACGCCTGCGGTCTGAGGAAAAACGGAGATATAGCTTGCTGGTCAGGGTATAACAGCGGGATTGACCTGCGTGAAGGTCCCTTCGTTTCGGTCAGCTCAGGCAAGTTCCACAGCTGCGCCATCCGGGAAAATGGAACGGCAGAGTGCTGGCTCACCGATGAAGCTGACAATTATGCCGATTCTGATGCTGGCCAGGCTGATGTCCCGGCAGACGCCGAAGCATTCCACTCCATCAGCGCCGGGACTTATCACACCTGCGCGGTGAAAGCCAACGGCGCCCTGTTGTGCTGGGGCGATAATGAATTCGGTCAGTCCAGCCCTCCCGACGGCGCATTTCGCTCGGTCAGCGCCGGCCGTCGCCACACCTGCGGAGCGCTAATCGATGGCGCCGTCCGCTGCTGGGGCAGCGACAATTACTATGAACTGGTGAAGGCTAAGGATGACACGGGAGCAAGCCAGGTCTGGCAGATGCATTACGCTCCGACAGATGCCGAAATCAGCGAAGGCGAAAGCAAGGGCCACCTTTACCCGGCGGGTCGGGCATCGCCTCCCGCTGGAGAGTTCCAATCCGTCAGCGCCGGCGAAGATCACACCTGTGGCATCAGAACCGATGGCTCCATCGCTTGTTGGGGCTACCCGACTCCGTCGTGGTCCAACGCTGGATTTATCGACACACGTCAGACGACGCCTCCCGCCGGAGAGTTCAAGTCGGTCAGCGCCGGTGGTTCGCACTCCTGTGCCGTGCATCGAGACGGCTCGCTCATTTGCTGGGGCTCCAATGACTACCGACGTACATACCCGCCGGGATACGCCGCCATGTCCAGCAACGGCGCGGACTATCTCTGCGAGAAACTCCCAGGCCGCGGTATTTGTCGGAACAGAAACGGCGCGCTCGATCCCGATATTCCGCCGGACATCCCGACGCCCACCGGCTTCACCGACATCATTGCCGGAGCCTTGCATACCTGCGCGTTGACCGACTACGCCGCTATTGCTTGCTGGGGCCAGACCGACACCCCGCCCAAAGGCGCGTTCCGGTCAATCGCCCATGGCTGCGCCGTTGCGATGGACGGCGCCATCGCCTGCTGGCATCCCGATCTCCTTGAAAACGGGATTTCGCCGCCACTGGGAGAGTTCATACTCGTAAGCGGCGGACAGGTTTATCACGGACGGCATCACTTCTGCGGAATTGCGCCCGACGGTTCGGTTCGCTGCTGGGGATATGACTTCGGCAACTCGATACCTGCGCCGACGGGAACCTTCCGGCAAATCAGTGTGCACGGCAACAACGCCTGCGGCATCAGGTCCGATGATTCTCTGTACTGCTGGGAGTATCGCTTTGCGTGGCTTTCCGATGAGTCCGTTCCCCAAGGGAAGTTCCAGATGGTCAGCGTTGGCAACACTCACGCCTGCGCCGTGCGCGACAACGGCAGGGTAACCTGCTGGGGCCACGACGGGGATGGGAGAGCCTCTCCGCCCCGGGGGGAGTTCAAGTCGGTCAGCGCCGGCGGTTCGCACTCCTGTGGCGTCAAGACCGACGACACGCTGGATTGCTGGGGCGCGAACACGGCCCGGTTCGCCGCAGAGTCGCTATTCGGAAGCAGCAACGATTATTATGAAGCATACTACGGTCAGGCAGAACCGCCGGAAGGAACCTTCCAAGCCGTCGCCGCCGGTGAATGGCACACTTGTGGAATCCAAACTAATGGCGGCGCGGTCTGCTGGGGCGCAAACAACGCACCTCGCGGATACGTTATTTGGGGCAACGACAATTACTACGGACAGGCCACGCCGCCGGCGGGCAATCCTTAAGAAGGCTCGCTACTTGACCGACCGTGTCCTACAAAACCATTCACGCCACTTGCCACCTTATGCTCGCCGAGCAATTGGCATCCCCGTCTTCGGTGTATATCTGCGTGCCGTTCGCCTCAATGAAGCGATAAAACCTCACTGCACTTGATACTGTGTTACTGGCATTTCGCCGACGGAAAGGTTGCAGTGCCAACTAAAGCTCTCTGGCCACGTAGGAGCATTCGCGCGGGTTGATTCTGCGCGCGGATGACGCGTTCGGCATTTTGCGCGGGTCGGGAGGGATGGTTGGGGCGCTCCCCTACACTCTCTTGCGCTTTGTGATACACTCACCGCATCCAGCGCGCAGGGGGACGCATCATGTTTATCGGGCACTTCACCGAGCAGCCGTGGCAGGACGACAATACGGGGCTGATGGGGACGCAGACGACAGACCTGAGCATCAGCAACGGGCTGTACGACCCGGAGGTCGGCGCGAATCTGTACAACCGCTATCTGGACGAGAAGCTCTACGCCGAGGAGATGGGCTTCGACGGGCTGATGCTCAACGAGCACCACTCGACCCCGTTCTGTATGCAGGGCGTCACGAACGTAGGCGCATCCATCCTGGCGCGACAGACCACGAAGGCGAAGATAGTCATACTCGGCAACATCCTGCCCATCTGGGACGACCCGCTGTGGCTCGCGGAGCAGCTGGCGATGATAGACATGATAAGCCACGGACGGCTCGTGTCGGGATTCGTGCGCGGCGGCGGTCGTGAGAGCGTGTCGCACAACTCGCCTCCGGTGTTCAACCGCGAGCGCTTCGAGGAGGCGCACGACTTCGTCATCAAGGCATGGACTGATCCGGGACCGTTCCGCTGGGAGGGCAAGCACTATCACTACCGATACGTGAACCCCTGGATGAGGCCGTACCAGAAGCCGCATCCGCAAGTGTGGATACCCTCGACCGTCAGCGTGGAGACGGTGCGCTGGTCGGCGCAGCATCGCTACCCGCTGGTGCTGCTGGCGACGAAGCTGGGGCCGACGAAGGATGCCTTCGATATGTACCACGACGCGGCCGCCGAGTTTGGGTACGAGTCCGGCACGCAGCACGTATCCTACTTGTGGAAGGTGCACGTCGATGAGACGGAGGAGAAGGCCGACGAGGTGGGGCGCAAGTATCTGTCCGGCGTGTCCAACCCGTTCCTGAGCGGCAACGAGGGCATGGTGAACCCGGCGGTCATGTCGCTGCCCGGCCATACGTCGCGGCGGTCGCGGCGTCTGGAGGCGTCGCGGTTCGGACCGACCGGACGCTTCGGCACCAACAGGCGCACCTACGAGGACCAGGCTAACGACTACACGATAGTAACCGGCACGCCGGACACGGTGATTCCCAAGATCCGGCACGTACTGGAGACACTGCGCCCAGGAAGCGTCTTCTTCTGGGACGGCGACGGCGCGATGTCTCACGAAGACCAGATGCGAAGCCTGCGGCTGATGGGCGAGTACGTGATCCCGGCGGTCCGTGAGATGGGTGAAGAGCTCGAACTCGAGGGACCGTTCGAGCGCAGCCCGTGGACGAACGAGCCGATGGAGGAGGCGAACGCCGCCGCACAGCCCGCGCAAGCAAGCGCCGGGGACTAGGGCAGGCTATCAGGAGACTGCGGCAGGCGATCGATTCGCCCACAGGTCCGATGCTGGTTTACGATTGGGGTGTAATACATGAAACTCGGCTTCATTGGTCTCGGAACGATGGGCGGCCCCATCGCGCTGAACGCGATAAGGGGCGGTCACGACCTTTTGGTGCATGATATTCGGCGCGAGTCGGCGACGCCGCACCTGGAGATGGGCGCTGAGTGGGCGGACACTCCCCGCGAGGTGGCGCGGCGCTCCGACGTCGTGTTCACGTCGCTGCCGGGGCCGGTGGAGGTGGAGGCCGTCGCGCTAGGCGAAGACGGTCTGCATGAGGGGCTGACGGCGGGCAAGGTCTATCTCGATCTCAGCACAAGCTCGCCGGAGCTAATCCGCGAGATTCACGCCCGGCTGGCGCCGCGTGGGATACACGTACTGGACGCGCCGGTCAGCGGCGGCCCCGGGGGGGCGCAGAGCGGCAGGCTGGCAATCTGGGTCGGCGGCGACCGCGAAGTCTATGAGCGGGTGAAGCCCGCGCTAGACTCGATGGGGGACCAGCCATACTACGTGGGCCCCATCGGCTCCGGCGCGGTGGCGAAGCTCGTCCACAACTGCGCGGGATATATCATCCAGGCCGGGCTTGCTGAAGTGTTCACGATGGGCGTGAAAGCGGGGGTGGATCCCCTCGGACTGTGGCTGGCGGTGCGGCAAGGCGCCCAGGGACGGCGCGGCGCGTTCGAGCGTCTGGCGGACCACTTTCTGATAGACAGCTACGATCCCCCCGACTTCGCGCTCCGACTCGCGCGCAAGGACATGGATCTCGCCTGCCAGGTGGGACGCCAGTACGATGTCCCCATGAAACTTGCCAACCTTGCCCTCGCCGAGATGACCGAGGCGCTGAACCGAGGCTGGGGCGACCGCGATTCGCGCGTGGCGATGAAGCTGCAAGAAGAGCGCGCTGGTGTCAAAGTGGACACGACGCCGGAGGCCATACGGGACGCGCTGGGAGATTAGCTCGCCCGGCTCAGCAGATTCGGCATGATTCCGCGCCGCTCTACGCAATAATCGGCAAGTTAAGCTCTGCTAGACTACGCGCGCTTGATAGATGTTCAGCTATGTCTAGGAGTAAGCGGCTATGCCGGAAGCGCCTGAGATGCAGGTCGTTGCGGAGTTTTTGGGCGAGCGGCTGCCCGGCAGGCGCGTCGAAGCGGTTAGCGCTCTCAAGCCGGTGGTGCGGTCGCTGGCCGGCGATTTCGAGTCGGATGCCGTAGGTCGCAGCGCGGAGTCGGTTTGGCGACGCGGCAAATTCTTCATCTTCCAGCTATCCGACAAGCGACGCGTCATCATCAACCCGAAGCTAACCGGCGCCTTGCAGTACGTCCCAGCCCGGACACGGGTTCAGAAGCGCGCGTGTGTCCGCATCCAACTCGACGGCGGCGATGACCTGCGGTATGTGGATGCCAGACAGATGGGCCAGTTCTACTACGTGCCGGACGAGCGGACGGACGACGTGCCGGGCTTGGCCGATCAAGGACCGGACGTTTTGGACGGCTTCACGTTCGACGAGTTCTGCGACCGTCTGCGCGGCTTCCACGGCGAGATAAAGGGCATACTGACGCGCGGACGGGTTATCTCCGGCATCGGCAACGCCTACGCGGATGAGATTCTGTTCGAGGCGAAGGTGTACCCATTCAAGCGTCGCAAGGCGCTGTCGGAAGACGAGCGTCGCCGCATATACGACAGCGCGCGGCATATAACGCTAGACGCCATCGAGAAGCTGCGCGAGCGAATGGGAAGTCGTCTCGATCACAAATCGCGCGACTTCATGCGCGTCCACCTTCGAGGCGGCGAGCCTTGCCCGGCATGCGGTCGGGCGATCACCGAGCTGCGCGCGAACCAGCGCGTTACGAGCTACTGCCGCGGCTGCCAGCCCGGTATGCTGCTGCGGAATTGAGGGAGCGCTCCCCATCGTTTCATCAGGTTGTCTTGTCTGAAATGTAATGGTACATTGCGCGTGAAATCGACGCGCTGACGCTGTTGCTGAGGAGAAGACGATGGCCGAGTATTTCCGAACGGTGTTTTCAGTCAGAAAACCGGATGTGTTCGGTATCGAGCTGTTGCGAGAAGTTGAGGACGTGGTGGAGGCATGGGGAATGGACTGCTTCGGACCATGTAAGTTTGATAGCTCACGGCGTGAGTGGGTCGGCGGTAGTGGAGCGCTGAGAATCCGCAGGCGCAAGCTCCCCGACGATCGGCTTGGAGCTTTTCGTTTAGTATGGGAAAGGCCCGACACCGACGATCCTGTGAATCGCTGGCGACTGAGCGCAAGGCTGGCCACCGACGGTCTAGACGTCGAAGCTGACATCGAAGTTCTCGGAATCGAAACACCGAATCGCCCGTTACGTGAAGAATACTTGGCTGAGTTGCCCACCGCGCCATCAAAGTTGTTGGATGAATTTGAGTGCTGGATAGGCGAAATTCGATTGACTACTGCCGCTACGGAGGTTGCATCCGATCAATCGGCCACCTTCATCGACGACTACTTGTTCAACCTCGAACGGAAGATACCATTGATAGTAGTTTCGCGAAACAAATCAGAGGAGGGAATAGACGCAGACCGGCTGCAAGAGCGGCTTGTGGGCTTGGCTGAGGTCGTCTCGTACGATCACGATACGGCTTGGGAAATATCCAAAGAACTGCCAAGAGCTCTCCGATGCTACGATGGCGCTATTCGGCTGTATCCTCCCGGTTGCTCGGAGCATGACGTGTCGCAGCAGAACCCGTATTGGATGCCTTCGGACGAGTATGAGCTTCGAGAATACCCCAATAGGTTCTGGATGATGTTGCGCGACGAGTGCGTAAGTCGCACGCCAACACATACACGACGGAGACTGTTCGCGTCGGCGCTCAACCGTATCAATACGATGAGGTTGAACCAGCGAGGGGTGGAAATGGAGGAAGAGGAGGTGTACTATCGCAAACGGCGCTCAGAATTAGAATCCAATCTGCAGTCTACAATTGAACTCGAAGCTGAGCATAGAAGAAGGATCCAAGAACTTGATAGCGCATACGATGATATTCTCAGAGAACTAGATGACGATGCCCCAGACGTGTCCGCCGCCAAGACGGTGGCCCGGACCTTCAAGAACAAGAACGCTATGCTCGAGGAAGAAATCCGTAGACTGAATCGTGAGATTGGCGTTTTGAAAGCGGGTCGCATCGAGTCGAGTCCCGACAGAATGAATGAACTGAAGGAAGATTGTCTTGAAGAACCCCGCGAAGCCGCGCCCCAAACTGTCGGGTTCAATAGGGTGATAGATGCCGTGAACAAGGCAAATCATGCGCTCGATACCCTAAGATTCTTACCAGCCGCGTTCAGTTCCGCTGACAGATCGCAATTTCGCCGACCGCAAGATGTGTATCGCGCGCTCGTAGCCTTGGATACCTGCGGCAAGGCTCGGAGACAAGGAGGGAGGTTGGGCGTGGACATCGCCGATTGGATGACTGCTCATGGCGTTGACTACGCGGCGCATGAGGGTGAGCGGACTGAGGCGCAGTTTGGCAACGAGCGCACTTTCCATGATACTGAACGCGACGAAGAGGTCTTTATGCCCGCCCACATCAAGATCGGGGGGAATGAGTTGCGGATTCATGTACTTTGGAAAGACGACGAGCGGAAGTGGTTAGTCGGCTGGGTGGGCGACCACCTCCCGACGGCTATGCACAACAGCTAGGCGTTTACATCTCGATCCGCGCCAGGAGACTATCATGACCTACCAAGACATCCTGTACACCATAGACGAGCGCGTCGGTACCATATCGCTGAACCGGCCGGAGAAGATGAACGCGCTTAGCTGGGCGCTGAGGAACGAGTTGCGCGACGCGCTGAAGGCCGCCGAGCGCGATCCTGACGTCGGCTGCATCGTCATCAAGGGCGAGGGGCGCGCGTTCAGCGCGGGATACGACCTGACTCCAACCCAGCCGTCGCCAAACCGCCCCGTGGATGGCTACGTCTCGGAAGACGTGGACCAGCTAACCGCGCAGTACGCCCGCGACCTAGTGAACGGCTTGTGGCTGATCTGGGAGCTTACTAAGCCCGTGGTAGCTCAGGTTCACGGCTGGTGTCTGGCGGGGGCGAGCGAGCTGGCCTCGATGTGCGACATCATGTTCGTGGCCGATGACGCCCAGCTCGGCTATCCGCCCGTCCGCGCGCTGACGACGCCGGACACGATGTACTTCCCGTGGAAGATGCCCATGAGCCAGGCGAAGTATCTGATGTTCACGGGCAGAGCGGTCTCAGGCAAGGAGGCTGTTGAGATGGGATGGGCGACCAAGTCGTTCCCCGCCGACCGTCTGGACGAGGAGACCGCCAAAGAAGCGCGAGCAATCGCCACCATATCCCCGGACATGCTTGCCGCTTCCAAGAAGGCGATCAATCGCGCTTACGAGATCATGGGTATCAGGACCGCGCTCGAGGTGGGCGTGGACTGGCAGGGACTGTCCACATTCAGGCACACCGCCGGCGTGTTCAGCGACATATCGCAGGCGGAGGGGCTGAGGGCCGCGCTCCAATGGCGTGACGGCCCATTCGAGGACTATTCGGCCAGGCCGCGCGAATGATGGCTGGGTGGCGCCCCCTACCTCCCCACGTATCTCGGCGTTCGCTTCTCTACGAAGGCGCGGACGCCTTCTTTGTGGTCTTGGGTGCGGCGGGCGAGGCTCTGGGCGGGGCCGGCCAAGCGCAGGCTTTCGGCGAATGGCACGTGCAGGGAGCGCTGGACGAGCTTCTTGATTAGCGCCATGGAGTAGGTCGGGCCGTCGGCGATGCCGCGCGCTAGGTCGAGGGTCTGCTCCATCAACTCGCCGTGCTCCACTACGCGGTTGACGATGCCGAGCCGCAGACACTCGTCGGCGTCGAGGACGGCGCCGGTGTACTGAAGCAGCATCGTGTTTCCCAGCCCGATCATGCGGGGCAGCTGCCAGCACGAGCCGTCCGCAGGTATGAGACCCCGCCGGATGAATGTCTCGGACATCCGCGCGTTCTCCGAAGCTATGCGTATGTCGCACGACAGCGCGATGCCCATGCCGAGTCCCATGGCATAGCCATTGACGGCGGCGATGGACGGCTTCTGGAGCTCGTGCAGCCGCAGCGGAACGAAGCGCACGCCGTCTATCTCCTCTGCCGACTCGGGGTCAGGCTCGCCTAGCTCCGACCATGCTTCGTCGAGTACGTCCCAGGCCGTGCGGTCGTCGGGCAGCGCGGCCTCGTCGGTTCGGGCGCGGTTGGCGTCGTCCATGCGCTTGACGTTGGCGCCGGAGCAGAATGAGGGGTCGCGCCCTGTCAGGACTACGGCGCGCAGGCGATCGGACGCCTCCAATCGGTCCAACTCCTGGTTTATTTCGCCCGCCATCTCGTCGCCGATGGCGTTGCGCGTGGGCGGGTCGTCCATCGTGATGAGGAGTACACCGTCGAGTTCCTGGGTGTCTATGAAGCTGTATGCCATGGGTGGTTCTCCCAATTGCTGGTATGGGCGGGGATTTCACCCCCATCCTAACCTTCCCCCGTCGAGGGGGAAGGGATTTGGAAACACTCCGATAACGAGGCTATGCCTCGATCTTGGATCTGAGGCAGTTGAAGAACTGGTTCATCATCATTCGGGATGCGCCGCCGAGGAGGCGCTGCCCTACCCTGGCGACTACTCCTGTCACCTGCGTGTCTCCGGTTATGCTGACGGTGGTTCGACCGTCGGACTCCGAGAAGCTGAGGTCGCCGGAGCCTCTCACCGTGCCGCCCCGTCCGCTGCCGCTGACGACCATGGTGTAGGATTCGAGACGGCGAACATTCTCGATACTGATCTGGCCGGTGTATTTGCCGGAGACGGCGCCGACGCGAACGTTCAGATCAATCCGATATCTGTCTTCGCCTGACGGGGTGATGCTGTCGCATCCGGGGATACAGCTGGCGAGCGTGTCTGGGGATTGCAGCGCGTCCCAGACTGTTTGGATGTCTGCGTCGAATGTGTAGTCACCTGTTACTCTCAATTTTCGCCTCGCTATAGTACGCGCGGGTCGCGCGCACCCAATTTAGCACAGTCGGAGGGGAATTTGCAGTTTTTAGCGCTTCCCAAACTTTACGGGGATGTGTGCTATAATCGGCTTGCATTATCGAAGGCTCAGGGAAGGCTCAGCAAGAGGGAGGGTTTTACATGGGGCGTGAGATTTCTGTAACTGTGAACGGCTCGGCGCATACGTCTGAGGTGGAGCCGAGACTGTTGCTGGTGGAGTACCTGCGGGATACGCTGAACATGACGGGGACGCACGTTGGCTGCGACACGTCGGGATGCGGAGCTTGCACGGTCATACTGAACGGCTCGGCGGTGAAGTCTTGCACGGTGTTCGCAGTGCAGGCGGACGGCGGCGAGGTTACGACGGTGGAGGGGCTGGCGACGAATGGCGATCTTCACCCGATACAAGAAGGGTTCTGGGAGATGCACGGTCTCCAGTGCGGCTTCTGCACTCCGGGGATGATCATGTCTTCGGTGGACCTGCTTCAGAAGAACCCGGACCCGACCGAGGAGGAGATACGGCGCGGGCTGGCGGGCAACTTCTGCCGGTGCACGGGCTATCACAACATTGTGAAGGCGGTGCAGTACGCGGCCGAGAAGATGAGCGACTGACGCGAGCGAGCCGCTCGACTGAACGTTCGTATCGGCGGCGGATACGGGACATATATCTCAATGAGGAGGCCGAGCTAGATATGGTATCAGCGACATTCGACTACCACGCGCCCTCGACGCTTGACGACGCGCTTTCGCTTCTGGGCGATGACGGGGACGCCAAGATATTGGCGGGCGGGCATAGCCTGATTCCGATGATGAAGCAGAGGTTGGCGGAGCCGGGAGCCCTGATCGACTTGGGCAAGGTCGATGGTCTGAGCTACGTCAACGAGACGGACGGCGGCATCGCCATAGGGGCGATGACCACCTACTACGACATAATCAACTCGCCGGCGGTGCAGGCGAACGCTCCCGCGCTGGCAGAGGCGGCAGACATGGTGGCCGATCCGCAGGTGCGGAACATGGGAACGATAGGCGGCAGCCTGGCCCACTCGGACCCCGCCGCCGACCTGCCGGCGGTGATGTTGGCGCTGGGCGCGGAGTTGGTGGCGTCTTCTTCGGGCGGCAGCCGCACGATTTCGGCGGACGATTTCTTCGTCGATCTGTTCACGACGGCGCTGGAACCGAACGAGATCCTGACCGAGATCAGAATTCAGTCTCAGGGCGCGAACTCGGGCGCGGCATATGCGAAGATGGCCAACAAGGCGTCGCACTACGCGATAGTCGGCGTGGCGGCATCGGTAACGGTGGAGGACGGCAGCGTAACCGCCGCCCGAATCGGCGTAACCGGATCCGGCGCCAGCGCCACGCGCGCGTCCGATTCGGAAGCTCGGCTGGTCGGAAGCGCAGGCGATGCCGACGCGATTCGCAGCGCGGCGGGCCGGGCCGCAAACGGCATCGAGATGAACGAAGACATCCACGCCTCGGCGGAGTACCGCGAGCATCTCACCAAGGTGTTCGCGCTACGGGCCATAACCGCGGCGGTGGAGCGCGCCGGATAATTCTAACGCAGAGGCGCAGGGACGCAGAGAACCGCAGAGGGCAGTTGAGATTCTTTGCGGACCCTGCGTCTTTTCGACTGCTTCGGCATGGGCGTTTCGAATCTGTGCAATGCGGCGTTCCTTTCGAGTGATTATCGCTCTAAGGCGGAGGACACTATGCGACAGTTCACGTTCGACGCAGCCAAGTTCAGAGAGCTTGTGCTGTACATCGCCGAAAACAGCGAGGATGATCCGAAGTTTGGCGTGGTCAAGCTGAACAAAATCCTGTACTACTCGGATTTCGAGGCGTACAGAAGATTGGAACGGCCGATTACCGGCGCGACCTATCGGAAGTATCGCGAGGGTCCCGCGCCTTCCGAGATACTGGAACAGCGTAGGGTCATGGAGGATTCCGGCCGGATAGCGGTCGAGACTCGCCCGTATTTCAGTGGCGCTCAGCAGCGCATCGTTCCACTGTCGGAACCGGATACCGGCATTTTTACCGATGCTGAACTCGCCGTAGTAGATGAAGCGATAACCGGAATGCGACATATGACGGCGTTTGAAGCCGCGTCGCTGTCTCACCGCGAACTGGGCTGGCAAACGGCTGAATACGGTGAGGTCATACCTTACCAGACCGCTTGGCTCAGCCCGGGGCCTCTACCTCAAGAAGCCGAAGAACACGCGCGCAAGGTGGTTGAGAAACTTGGCAGAGCGTAGCCCGTACACTGTCGTCGAAACGCCCGAATTTCTGGGGCTGGCCGAAGATATTCTGGGAAGCGTACGACAGTGGGATGAGATCAAGTGGGGCAGCGACTGGCAGTTGGAGCGCGACCCTGAACGTGGCGACTACCTACCGCACTACAACCTATGGGTCTTGGTTCTGCAAACTACACCAATCCTGTTGGTTTACTACGAGATCGATCATGAACGCCGGCAAGTTATCCCCTTGGATATTGCTACGCTGGAATTGTGAGGTCGTCAAGTAGTCCTGAAGTACGCCCCCAGCCTATCCAGCGCTTGTTCGTATCGCTGCCCGTCGCCGCAGCCGTAGGATATGCGGAGATAGCCGGACCAGCGTTCTCCGAATGCGCCGCCGGGAACGGTTAGGACGCCCACGCGTTCCATGATGTCCCACGCCAGGTTGCTGTCTCCGCTATCGGCGCGAACCATGGCGAACAGCGCGCCGTCGGTCTTGCGCCAGCGCAGCCGGGAGATCCCTGCCAGCGCGCCCTCAAACAGCGCGCGGCGCCGGTCTAGCTCCGGGACCATGCTTTGCGGGTACTCCGGCATATGTTCCAGGGCGGCCAGGGCGGCGACTTGAGCGATGATCGGAGCGCAGATGGCGGTGGCGTCCTGGACTTTCAACGCCTGGCGGATGAAGTCCGGCGATGCGGCTATATGACCAATGCGCCATCCCGTCATGCCGAGCGTTTTGGACAGGCTGCCGAGCGATATTACCAATTCGGGCCGTTCCGCTACGGAAGCGGCGCTGACGTGACGCGAGCCGTCGTAGCAGAACGTTTCGTAGGCGTCGTCGCTGACGACGTAGATCCCTCGACGGGTGACTAGATCGGTTATCTCGGCAATCTGTTCCGGCGCGTACACCGCGCCCGTCGGATTGTTGGGCGATATGATCACCACCGCTCGCGTTCTGGGCGTCAAAGCGCGCTCAACGTCCTCGGCGCGCATCTGGAAGCCGGTCTCCTCGCTCAGCGGAATAGGGCGAACAACGCCGTTGCACAACTCTATCGCCATGTGATGATTGAAGTAGTATGGTGAGGCTATGGCCACCTCGTCGCCGGGTTCGAGCAGCGTCATCATGGTTGCCATGAACGCCTGATTCGAGCCGGGCGTTACCATTATCTGGGTCGCCGGATCGGCTTCGATGCGGTTGAAGTCGGACAACTTGCGGGACAGCGCATCACGCAGTTCGGGGATGCCTGCGTCCGGGCCGTAGGTGTGAAGGCGCGGTCCGAACTCGCGCAGCGCGGTAGCCACGGCGTCCACCATTTCCGGCGGCGGCCCGAAGAACGGGACGCTCTGCCCCAGGCTGATAACGTCCCGGCCGGCGGCGTTCAATTCCGCCATACGGGTGTTGAGGGCGTCTATCGGCGGCATCGCCACGCGGCGGACGCGGTCGGGGATTGGGGGATAAGTGGTCATTTGCTTGCCTTATCCCTTCCGGTCTCTGAGAGTGCCGCTTAGCAGTATTGACATGCCGAGATACGTCATCAGGTCCAGTCCGCTCAGGTGGTGGTCCAACCCAAGCGCGTTGTAGCTGGATAGTCTGAGTATGTGCGACGCGCCGTATATGATGGCGAATGTGATGATGAAGTGTATGGAAGCTGCGATAATAGTGTTCCGGCGGCTCATTTCCCGCAATCGGCGTATCGCATACTGCTCATGCCATAGCGACTGAAGCAGTCCTATCGCCATCACTCCCAGTATGACCTGTGTCGCAAGGAGCGCGAGGTTGACGGTTAGCGATACGTTGTCAATCTGCCCCAACCTGCTCAGGCTGTCCAGCAGCCACAGCCAGCCTGAGACTACCGCGCCGGTGACTCCGAGACCCGCCGCCAGATTATTGAGGTTTAGCTGCCTGCGTTGGGGTAGGGACAAGACGAGAAGACCGCCCGCGCAAAGCGCATTGGTCGGCGCCGCCACCGACAGGTCCTCCGTGAGGAACGCCAGTGTGCCTATGCCCACCAAGCCAAAGATCAGGACGCCCTTCAGGGGTCTGCCGATACCCATGTACCGCATATGCAGGACGAAGTTCGACGATGCGATTCGCTTCCCGCCCAGCATCGGCTACACTCCGTCCCTGTACGCCGGAAGTGGTTTGACGCTGTACTCGGATCCGGAGCCGACCATGCTCTCGATGGCGGCCCGCGCGGTATCCAGCGACGTGAAGCACGGGATTCGCGCCTCCGTCGCCGCGCGCCGGATGGCGAAGCCGTCTTGGAGGACTTCGCGGTCGCCCGTTACGGTGTTGACGACGGCCTGCACCGTGCCGTCTTCTATCACGTCCACGACGTTGGGATGGCCTACTGACAGCCGTTTGGGTATGGGTATGACGGGCAGGCCGAGCGCCGAGATCATGGCGGCGGTGCCTTCGGTGGCGTACATGGCGCAGCCCGCGGCGTTCAGGTCGCGCATCATCTGAACAGACTCGGACTTGTCGCGGTCGGCGATACTGAGCAGTACCGAGTCGCCCGGGCGCACCGCCAAGCCCGCGGCCATGAGCGCCTTGGCTACGGCGGGGGTGAACTCGGTGTCTATGCCCATCACTTCGCCGGTGGACTTCATCTCAGGCCCTAAGTAGGTGTCCACGCCGGTCAACTTGGACATCGAGAAGACCGGCGCTTTGACGCCGACGAGCTTCTGGCGCTTCCACAGGCCGCCGCTGTACCCCATCTCCTCGAGGGTGCGACCGAGCATGACCTTGACGGCGAGTTTGACCATAGGCACGCCCGTCAGCTTGGATATGAACGGTATCGTCCGGCTGGAGCGCGGATTGACTTCGATGACGTAAACCTCGGTATCGCCGCTGCCGTTCGCGCCTCCGGAACGGGGGCTGCGGTACGGTGAGCCGTCGCCGACCACGACGTACTGGATGTTCATTAGCCCGCGCACTTGCAGGGCCCGTCCGATGCGGACGGTGTAGTCCACAATCTTGTTCACCTCCGCTTCACTGAGCGTGAGGCCGGGGTAGATCGCCATGGAGTCGCCGCTGTGGACGCCTGCGCGTTCGACGTGCTCCATGATGCCCGGGATCAGTGCCGTCTCGCCATCGCATACCGCGTCCACCTCCACCTCGCGTCCCTCGAAGTACTTGTCTATCAGCACGCGGCGTCCAAGCCCCGCCTCGAACGCGCCGGTCATATAGCGCACCAGCTCGGATGCGTTCTGTACGATCTCCATCGCGCGCCCGCCAAGAACATAGCTTGGACGGACGAGCACGGGGTAGCCGATCTCCTGGGCGACGGTCAGCGCCTGCTCCAGGTCCGTCACCGCCGAGCCTGGCGGGTTGGGGATGTCCACGCTTGCGAGGAACTCCTCGAACAGGTGGCGGTCGGACGCGACGTCTATGGAACGCGCCGTAGAGCCGAGTATCGGCAGCTGCGCCCTGTCGAGCGCTTGCGACAGATTGATCGCGGTCTGGCCGCCGAACTGCACCATTGACGGCGGGATGAGCGCGTCGCCGGAGTCCGCGGCCATCGCCTCGTTTTCCAGGATGTCGCGGACGGACTCTTCATCGAGCGGCTCGAAGTAGAGCCTGTCGCTGGTGTCGAAATCGGTAGAGACCGTCTCCGGGTTCGAGTTCGCCATCACGCTTTGGATGCCTTCTTCCTGAAGGGCCCACGCCGCGTGAACCGAGCAGTAGTCGAACTCGATTCCCTGCCCTATGCGTATGGGACCGCTGCCCAGCACGAGCGCTTTGGAGTCCGGCGTGGGCAGCGCCTCGTTCTCCTGCTCGTATGACGAGTAGAAGTATGGCGTCTGCGCCTCGAACTCGGCGGCGCAGGTGTCCACCATCTTGTACACCGGCCGGATGTCCCATTCTTGCCGCAGTGCGCGCGCCTGCTCGGCCGACCGGTCCGTCAGCGCGGCTATCTTTTCGTCGCCGAAGCCGAGCCTTTTCGCTTGCCACATCAGGTCGGGCGTCAGCGTCTCGGATAGCAGCCGCGTCTCCATGCTCGCGAGACGATTGAAAGCGCGGGTGAACCAGGGGTCTATGCCGGTCGCGCGGGAGACGTCTTCGGGCGTTGTCCCGCGTCTGAGAGCGGCCATCAGCGCCCAGAGCCGCTCATCGTGTGGTCCGATGGGCAGGCTGGAGAGGGAGGCGTCGCTGTCCCATCCGGAGTCTTCCCAGAGCAGCGAACGATTGGTTATCTCCAGCGATCTGACGGCTTTCTGGAACGCGGCCTCGAATGAGCGATCGATAGCCATGACCTCGCCGGTCGCTTTCATCTGTGTGCCTATCCGCCGATCGCCGCGCGGGAATTTATCGAACGGCCAGCGCGGTATCTTGACGACGCAGTAGTCTAGGGCGGGCTCGAAGGCCGCAAGCGTCTGCTTGGTGACGGCGTTGGGAATCTCGTCGAGACGCTTGCCGACAGCTATCTTGGCGGCGACGCGGGCTATGGGGTAGCCGGTCGCCTTGGACGCCAGCGCGGACGACCGGCTGACGCGCGGGTTGACTTCGATGATGTAGTAGCTGGCGTCGGCGCGGCCGCCGCCCGGCAGGGTGTCGGCGACCACGTCTCCGGGTTCGAGCGCCATCTGGATGTTGCATCCGCCCTCGATGCCGAGCGCGCGGATTATCTTCAGGCTCGCAGACCGGAGAAGCTGGTACTCCTTGTCGCTAAGCGTCTGGCTGGGCGCCACGACGATGCTGTCGCCGGTGTGAACGCCCATCGGGTCTATATTCTCCATGTTGCAGATGGTGATGCAGTTGTCCGCGCCGTCGCGCATCACCTCGTATTCGATCTCCTTCCAGCCGACGAGCGACTTTTCGACGAGCACCTGGCTGATCGGGCTGGCCGCGAGGCCGGAGCGCACTATCTGCTCGAACTCTTCCACCGTGTCGGCTATGCCGCCGCCGGTGCCGCCGAGCGTGTACGCGGGCCGAATGACAAGAGGCAGGCCGATGTCTTCCATGACGCGGTAGGCGTCCTCGACGGTCTCGACCGTCTCGGAAGGGGGAACCGGTTCGCCGATGCCGATCAGCAGGTTGCGGAACAGCTCGCGGTCCTCGGCGTTGCGGATGGTTTCGAGCGGGGTGCCCAGCAGCCGGACGTCGTAGCGGTCGAGTATGCCGGCGTCGGCTAGCTCTACCGCAAGGTTGAGGCCGGTCTGTCCGCCGAGTGTAGGAAGCACGCCGTCCGGACGTTCTTGCGCGATAATGCGTTCCAGCACCTCGATGGTGAGCGGCTCTATGTAAACCGTATCGGCGATGTCCTCGTCCGTCATGATGGTAGCGGGGTTGGAGTTGACCAGGACGGTCGTCACGCCCTCTTCCCGCAGCGCTTTACACGCTTGGGTGCCGGCATAGTCGAACTCCGCCGCCTGTCCGATGACGATGGGGCCGGAGCCGATGACTAGGACTTTGGATGGTTTTGCTGTCTCAGACTGAGGATGGTTCATATCGAATAGTCTTATCCTTCAATGCATCACTGCCCGGCATTGCTATTCCGCGTCGCTGTACTTCGCGACCATCTCCAAGAACCGGTCGAACAGGTACTCGTTGTCGCGAGGGCCTGGCGCGGCTTCTGAGTGGTACTGGATGCTCATGATCGGCAGGGAGCGATGGCGCAAGCCCTCGACGGTGTCGTCGTTGAGGTTGATGTGGCTGACTTCGAGCTCGGACGGGAGGCTGTCGGGATCCACTGCGTAGCCGTGATTCTGGGCGGTGATGTGGACGCGGTCCGTGGCGAGATCTTTGACCGGGTGATTGCCGCCGCGGTGGCCGAACTTGAGCTTGTAGTTGCGTCCTCCGAATGCGCGGGCAAGTATCTGGTTGCCCAGGCATATGCCCATGATCGGCACGCGACCTACGAGTCCTTTGGCGGTATCGACAGCGTAGTCGAGTAGTTCTGGATCGCCCGGTCCTGGGGACATCAATACGCCGTCTGGCATGGCTTCGAGAAGGTCTTGGGCCGTCGCGGACGCCGGGTATGCCATGACTTCGCAGCCGCGACTGTGCAGCATTCTTAGGATGTTGTACTTCAGGCCGCAGTCGTCCACCAGAATCTTGAGACTGCGTTCCGATTCGGGCGATCTGACGCCCGGTCCGGCTTGGTTCCACGGGTAGGGTCGCTCGGTAGAGACGCGCTGCACGAAGTCCGTGCCCTCGTAGGTCGGCAGGCCGCCGAGTCGCGCCAGCGCATCGGACGGCGAATCGTCCAGCGCGATCATGCCCATCATGACGCCGCGCGTGCGGATGCGCCGCGTGATCGCGCGCGTATCCACACCACTGATGCCGAGTACACCCTGCGACTTCAGGAACTCGTCGAGCGTCATTTCGCTCATAGAGTGGCTGGGGGCGTCGCAGTGATCGCGGACGACGAACCCGGACACCTGTATGCGGCGGGATTCGTGATCCTGGCGGTTGACGCCATAGTTGCCGATGATCGGATAGGTGGGAACTACGATCTGTCCGGCGTAGGACGGGTCGGTGAGTATCTCCTGGTATCCGGTCATCGACGTGTTGAAGACGACCTCGCCGTGCGCGGCGCCGGAGGTGTCTCCGAACGCGAAGCCACGGTACGCGGAGCCGTCTTCCAGGACTAGGTGGGCGGGCTGTGTCATCTAATCGGTTACTCCTACTCCAAGCCTAGAACTTCCATCAGCCCGGCTTCCACGGATGACATCACTGAGTCGGGCAATATACCAACTTTTTCCGTAAGTACAGATTTATCTATCGTCAACATTTGGGATACGTTTACGACTGAATCCTGTCGGAGAGATGAATCTTCACGCGACACCAATACGTTTCCGGGCGCGTTGGCTAACCGCAGGTTGCCGGTGAAGGCGACTATGATCACTGTGCTGATACCGCTCCTTGTGAAGCTGTCGCTTTGCACGATCACGACGGGGTGTCTGTAACCGGGCGCGGATCCCACGGGCCTCGGTAGGTCGGCCCACCAGACCTCGCCTCGCCTCATGACCAGTCCTCTTTTGGCAGGGCATCCCATTGCATTGCGGCCAGGTCCGGATGCAAGCTGGAATCTTCTTCTGTGTAAACCTCGTTGAGCTGCTTGGTGACCCAGTCGCCATCCTGATTATTGTCGCTATCCTTTGACTTGGACTCTGCGCGTTCAACTTTCGCGCCACCTTCAAGGGTTTCCAGAGTTTCAAGCAGTTCTTCCCATAGGACGTAATCAATCTGGACGGCTTCCGTCTTTCCGGTAGAATCTATGACCATCCGGGAATTTCGTATCAGTTCATCTACTTTCATGGAACCACCTCGTTTGTATGAATCGGTTTAGCCAGATTGAAGTTAGCTCCGGCTGTCGTTCTCCCACGCCTTGGACACCGCCTGAGTGAGTGAGGTTAGTGTTTCCTTGTGAGTTTCCCAATCCTCTTGGGTTAGGCTAAACCCTATCTCAGTATCGGGAATTTCCAGCGCCTGCTCCTTCCGACCGCCCGGCCACGTATAGAATGGAATCCGCTCGATGACGGGCTTGAAATCATCGTTGCATATGGCGATGGCGTTCGGATAGAAAACTATTCCTATCCTTCCGGAGCCTTGGGGGTCCACTCGCGCACATCTCCGCCAAGAATCCCTTCCTGATTCTCTGCGGTATCGCAACTGGACGTTCATCCCGTGTACATTTGCACGTTCTCTAGTCACACCCCAGTTTTCTCTAAACATACCTATCGCTTCGTAGAACAGATCGCGCAACCCATACTCTTCGATGCGGGCATCCAACCGTCTCCGCCATTCTGCTATGGTTACTCTCGTTCTGCGCGCCGGTGAGTCTTGGAAAGTTGTTTCCCCTTCTACCTCCACTTGCTTGGCTAGTAGTGTCTTGCCATGATGCTCGAACCCGTGAAAGGTGAGCAGTGATATGTCCATGCCGCTGTTGTCGGCGAGGAATTTCGCCATTCGCTCCGTTCTATCATCGGCACCCAATCCGACCAGGAACAGGCGTGGTGGTAGCAGCGCATCCAAACCCTCCACCTCGAACGATTGGCTGTCGTACCACTCCTCGAAGTTCTCTATCTCCTCAATGCCGCCGGTACCTGATCTTTCTGATATGTGATTCGCTAGGTCGGTCAGATCCATAGCGTCGAGATAGGAAGCGTAGTCTATAACCTGCGCCACCGCATCCCGCGACAGTGTACCGCGCTTTAGCTCGAACACTACCAGCCTGCCGTACTCATCTACGCCGAGAAGATCGAGCGGGCCACCCTCTGTTGGAGTCTGGCGTCCCACCAGCGTTAACCCCTCCATCAGCATATCGGGGTTGTTGACCAAGATGTCTTCAAGTCCAGATTCGGACTCTAGGTGTCCAATCTTCTCTAGCTGCTTGGCGTCAGTGCCATCCAGCGACCATAGCTGCACTTCTTCCATTTGGCTCTATCCTATGGCGGCGGTTTCTTCTTTAGAATATACCACCTCTCCGCCTGTCAGCGTCATCTCGACCCTCCCCCGCAGCGTCTGCCCATCCAGCGGGGAGTTTTTGCCCTTGGATAGGAACGACGCCGCGTCCACCGTCCACTCGGCGTTTGGGTCGAAGATGGTTATGTCGGCGTTCGCGCCTGGGCTGAGGGTCCCGATGTCCGCACGGCGCAGGAAAGCGGCGGGAGCGGAGGTCAGCTTCTCCACTATCAGCCGCAGTCCGACGCGGTCGGCGTGGACCAGCGCCATTGCCGAGCCGAACGCGGTCTCCAAGTTGCTGATGCCCATGGCAGCTTCGTCGAAGGTGCATAGCTTTTCAATTTGACCGTGAGGGGCGTGGTCGGTGGCAATCAGGTCTATCGTACCGTCGGCCAAGCCTTCGACCATCGCCTCCATGTCGGCGCGCTCGCGCAGCGGCGGGTTGACTTTAGCGTTGGTATCGTATGCTGCTTCGTCGAGGGGGGCGTAGCGAGAGCCGTCGTGGACTCCCATGACGGCTTCGTCGGTGAGCGTCAGGTGGTGTGGCGTAACCTCGCACGTTACGTTGATGCCGCGCCGTTTGGCGCGTCGAACCATCTCGACGGCATCGGCGGTCGAGGCGTGCGCTATGTGTACGTGTCCGCCGGTCAGCTCGGCCAGCGATATGTCGCGGGCCACCATCGTGTCTTCCGCGGAGTTGGGCGCTGCGTGGACGCCGAGCCGGTTGGATATCCAGCCCTCGTTCATGTGCCCGTCGGCGAATAATTCCGGCGTTTCGCAGTGGTTGATTATGGGCAAGCCCAGTCCGGCGGCGTAGCTGAGCGCTTGGCGCATGATGTTGGCGTCGGCGACGGGGTGGCCGTCGTCGCTGAATCCAATGCAGCCGGCTTCGGCGAGCTCTTCCATCTCCGCCAACTCCTTGCCTGCGGAGTTCTTGGTTACGCAGCCGATGGGCAGGACGCGGACGACGCCCTCTGATCTAGCCTTTTGGAGGACGTACTCGACGGTCGCGCGCGTGTGCATCGTCGGCTCGGTGTTGGGCATGGCGCATACGGTCGTAAAGCCGCCGGCCGCCGCCGCCCGCGTGCCGGTGGCGATCGTCTCCTTGTACTCGAAGCCCGGATCGCGCAGGTGCGTGTGCAAGTCTATGAAGCCGGGAGTCACGACCATCCCCGACGCCTCGATGACGCAAGCGCCTTCGGGCGGGCTGATCGCGGCGTTTGGCGACGGCGCGATTTCGGCTACGCTGCCGTCAACGATCAGCAGGTCGCCAACCGCGTCAACGTTCTGCGATGGGTCTATGATGCGTCCGCCGCGTATGAGAGTCCTGCTCATTGCCCTTCTCCTTGCATCTTGGTCGCCTCGGTCGCCATGGCGCTCTGGTTCAGCCGTTCCAGAATCTCGCGCACGTGGGGGGCGACGGGGGTATCGTCCCGCCTATCCCACCATGTGAACGACTCTATCTCGTCTTCCTGAACGGTGATGTCGCCTTCCGCCTCTGCTTCGTATAGGTGATGATCGTTGTACTTGCCGAGGTGGTTGAACAGGTATTTGATCGACGTCGCCTCGAGCCCGGTCTCCTCGTACAGTTCGCGGGCGGCCGCTACAATCGGCGGTTCGTCGCGGTCTATGCCTCCGCCGGGCAAGGCGTAGAAGTCGCGCCCTATGTCGCGCAGCAGCAGAACGCGCCCGCAGCGACGGAGTATGAGCGTGGCTCGGCGACGCGGCAGGATGCCGTCCCAGCTGGACGCGCGCCGTCTTTTGGGTCTGTGCGGCTGTTGCGTCATCTACCGATCCTCGCGCCGCCTTCGCGGATTGGAGTAGCCACGCTGTACAGAAGCGCCATGCGGATGGCCACTCCGTTCGTTACCTGCTCCTGTATCACCGAACTCGCGCCGTGCGCGACGGCGGGGTCTATCTCGACGCCCTCGTTCATCGGGCCCGGGTGCATGACCAGCGCGTCCGGCTTGGCCATGGCCAAGCGACGCTCGTTGACGCCGTACACGCGCGAGTATTCGCGCAGCGACGGCAGATGACCGGCTTGTTGGCGTTCCATCTGCAGGCGCAGAGCGTACACGACGTCCGCTCCTTCGAGCGCGCGCTCGACATCCCGCTCGATTCGGACGGATGCGAAGGGGTGATCGTCTGTATTGGCGCCGTTCAGCATATCGGAGGGCAGCAGCGTTGGCGGGGCGCACAGCGTAACGTCCGCTCCCATCTTCGTCAGCCCCCACAGATTCGAGCGCGCGACGCGACTGTACAGGATGTCTCCCACCATCGTCACCTTCAGACCCTCCACCTGGCCGAAGTAGTTTCGCATCGTGTACATGTCCAGCAGCCCTTGGGTGGGATGCGCGTGCGCGCCGTCGCCGGCGTTGATGACGCAGGCGTCGAGATGGCGCGCCAGAAAGTGCGGCGCGCCGGAATGGGAGTGTCGGACGATGATGATGTCTGCGTTCATCGCCTGAAGGGTGAGCGCGGTGTTGTACAGCGACTCGCCCTTGTCCACGCTGCTTCCGGAGCCTGAGACGTTGATGACGTCGGCGCTCAGAATCTTGCCCGCCTGCTCGAACGATACCCGCGTGCGAGTGCTCGCCTCGGTGAACAGCGTGATGACAGTCTTGCCGCGCAGCGTCGGCACCTTCTTGATGTCGCGGTTCATGACCTCGCGCATAGCGTCCGCGTTCTGGAAGACCTCCTCGATCTCCTCGCGCGAGAAGTCGTCCAGGTCCAGCACGTGTCGTCTTCCCTCGGCGTAAGTCGGCGCCGGGCGGGATGGCGCGCGGACGATGCGGCGCCCAGGGACGGTGTTCACGCCGTTGACGTCGGATGTCGAGGCTCGCTGATGTCGCGTCAGTGTCTGTGTCATGCGTCATCCCTCCTGGACAGATAGACCGCGTCTTCGTCCACTCCGTCGGTCTCGACCAGTCTCACGTCCACCTCTTCGTTGAGGGCGGTGGGGACGTTCTTGCCAACGTAGTCGGCGCGCAGCGGCAATTCGCGGTGGCCGCGGTCCACGAGGACTGCGAGTTGTATCTGGCTTGGACGTCCAAGATCGGTGAGCGCGTCCATCGCGGCGCGGATGCTGCGCCCGGTGAAGAGCACGTCATCCACTATGACGACACGGCGGCCCTGTATATCGGGAATTCTGGTCTGGCGGATGAGGGGTCGGCCGCCGCCGGCAAGGTCGTCGCGGTAGAGGCCGATGTCCAGCATACCGACAGGCGCTTCCACGCCCTCGAAATCTCGGATGAAGGTGGCGATGCGACGGGCGATCGGCACTCCGCGCGTGTGCATGCCGACGAGGACGACGTCGGACGCGCCGCCGTTGCGCTCCATGATCTCGTGGGTAACGCGAATCAGGGCGCGCCGCATCTCATCCGCGCTGATTATGCGTCTGCGAACCGCGTTGCGCTGTGTCTGCGCTTGAACCAACAAAAAAACCTCTCGTCCGAGGTACGGCGAGAGGTACGCGAAACATAGCCTACACCGCCGCCCCATTCTAGTTGGACGCGGCAGCGGACTGTCGCTTATCCCTTGCCGGCCTCACTGAACCGTCTTAAAGGGCGCCGACGACCTTGCGCTTTCCAAGCGCGTTCAAGTCCGTCTCAAAGATTCTAGGCAACTGCGACGGGAATTTTCAAGGCGCGCAGGCGTGAATTGGCGCTAGAATATGGGAGAATCTTCCAAATCAGGATTTTTCAGGATTAGTGGATTGACAGGACTCGTAACGCCCGGCTTTCTGGCAGCCGCGGTGGTCGTGATGGTCGCAGCTATATCATGCGGCCCTCTGAATCCGACCGTTGCGGCTACGCCCACGCCCTTCAAGCCCAACCCCGGCACGCCGTCCGAGACACCGCTGCCGGGAGCTTGGCGGGTGGAGTTTACGGACGAAGGGTTTTCGCCCAAGCGTCTGGATATCGAAGCCGGTCAGCAGACGCTGTTCGTGAACGCAAGCTCGAAGAGCCTATGGCCCGCGTCTAGTATCCATCCGACCCACCAGATATTCCCGGAGTTCGATTCCGGCGCGCCCGTGGGCGCGGACGGGGTGTGGGCTTTCACGTTCGACAAGCCGGGCTTCTGGCGATACCACAATCACATGGCGCCCGAGCACAGCGGCTTGATAGTTGTAACGGGTGGAGAAGTCGAGATTAGTCCCGAGCCGATAGCGCTTGACGTGGAAGGGCTTGAGTTCGACGAGCCGCCCGACCTGACGCCCAAGGCGCTGACCGACCTGTTCACGAACGACATCCTGCTCAGGCGATACGTGGAGCAGTACGGACCGGCGCACACCGTGGGGCTGATCGAGGAGGCGGGCAAAGTTGTGGGCGAGTTGTGCCACGAGCGGGCGCACGAGACGGGACGGCTGTCTTACGAACTGTTTGGAGCGGCGGCGTTCGCGCTATCGAGCCACGAGTGCGAGGCCGGCGCGTTCCACGGGGCCACCGAGGCGATGTTCAAGGCGCGCGGAACGGCGAACCTGGAGTCGGACGTGCGCGCGATATGCGGGACCTCCGACGTGTTCTTCTTCAGGCTCCAGTGCATACACGGCGTGGGACACGGGCTTATGGCGTGGACGAGTTACGAACTCTACGATTCGCTCGATCTGTGCGACAGGCTTGAGACGGATCGCGACCAGCGCGCGTGCTACTCGGGAGTTTTCATGGAGAACGTCGTAGGCGGGCTGTCTGGTACGATGGGACACTATACGGACTATCTGTCCAATGACGATCCGCACTATCCGTGCAACGCGCTGACTGAACGTTATGTCGCGCCGTGTTATCTGTATCACTCCACACGGATGTTGATCATGTTCGAGTACGACTATGATCGCGTGGCTGATGCGTGCGTAAACGCGCCGGAAATTGGCCGGTATGACTGCTTCGAGAGCTTCGGACGCGATCTGGCGGCTATATCGCTGGGAGAGCCTCGCAAGGCGCTGAAGCTGTGCAGAGACACGGTTGATGATCCGACTCACAGCGCATGGTGTGTCATGGGGTCTGTACAAGCGCGGTTCTGGGAGACCGACAAGGCGGATGAGGCGTTGGAGATGTGCAGTTTGACGGAGGGAGCGGATGAGATGAACGGATGCTACTGGATGATATCCACCCGCGCTCGGGAACTCTACCCGGACAGGCCCAGCCTGGAGATGTTCTGCGCGCGGGTTACTCCCGACTACCAGGCCTGGTGCGCCCGATGACGGCGGCGCGGCGGGACTATGACGCGGGTCGGGGACCCGACCGGGGGCCTGATGCGGCGCTGCTGGCGGATATGGAGCGCAAGGCGGTGGATCTGGCGCGCGGCGCGGGCGAGATCCTGTCGAAGTACTTCGGCGGCGGCGGACTGGACGTGGAATTCAAGGATGATAGGCAGCGCGACCCGGTGACGAACGCGGATACGGAGGCTCAGGCGTTTCTGGAACGCGGCATCGTCGAGAGTTTCCCGGATCACGGCATACTGGGCGAGGAAGACGATGTGAGTGAGGAGTCGGACGGCGCGACGGCGCGGGACTTCCTGTGGGTCCTCGATCCCTTGGACGGCACCAAGAACTTCCTACACGGGCTGCCAGTGTACGCCAGTTCGGTGGGCGTGTTGTACAGGGGCGAGCCGGTGATCGGCGCGGTTTACACGCCGTGGCCGGACGCCAGCGGCGGCGTGGTTCACCATGCGAGGCGCGGAGGCGGGGCATACACGGACGGAGTTCCGATAGCCGTAGCGCCGCTGGAAGCTCCGCACAGCGGACAGCTGGCGACGATTCCGGGGTCTTTCGACTGGCTGTACCGGTTCGGCAAGCCGGTGCGGGGCAGTACGGGCGATCCGCGCGTTACGGGGTCTATAGCCTATGAGCTTGTCTTGGTGGCGCGCGGCGTTACGCAGTACATGTTCACGTCGAATCCGCACTTGTGGGACGTGGCGGGCGGCGTAGCCGTAGCGGTGGAGGCCGGCTCGACGCTGATGGTCGGCGAGCGGAGCGCGGGGCCTCTGGGCATGTTCCCGCGCATGAGTTGGCGCGAGTCTCGCGCGCTCTTTGAAGGCTGGCAACCTGGCCGGACGACCATGAAGGAGCTGCGGGGATGGGCGCGCCCTCTGGCGCTAGGCAACCCGGCGGTGGTCAGGCCGATAGCGGCCAACATCGGCTGGCGGCGAAGTCCGCGTCTGTGGGCGCGAATGTGGTTGCGGAGGCGACGCCGCAGGGGCTGAGGGAACCGCGGTGGAACCGGCTCGAGCGTAAGCGTGAGAGCGCCCGTCGGCGCGCGGTCTGTCGAGGCTGTTTTGGTGTATCATGGCAGCTGGGCGTCGGGACGACGGGGCGTGGCTCAGTTTTGAATAGCGAGGAGTTTGCGGCATGTCTTGGAAGGATTCGGCAGGCAGTCCATTCGACACGTACAAGCGGGATGCGGTCGCTACTAACGGCATGGTGTCCACCAATCACCCGATGGGTTCGGCGGCGGGGCTGGAAATGCTGGCGATGGGCGGGAACGCGATGGATGCGGCGGTGGCCGCCGCGTTCGCGCTGAGCGTGGTAGAGCCTATGATGATCGGCATATTCGGCGCCGGCTTCATAAACTTCTACGACGCGCGCAGCGGCGAGTTCGTGAATATAGACAACTACTCCGTCGCGCCGCGCGCGGCGACGGCCGACATGTACCGGACCATCTCGGATGACTGGCCGGACTACATGGAGACGGCGGACCGCGAGAACCTGGTTGGATACAGGGCGGTAGGCGTTCCGGGCGCGCTGATGGGTTGGTGCCACGCGGAGGAGCGGTATGGACGGCTGGGGCTCGATACGGTCATCCAGCCCGCGATACGATACGCCCGGCGCGGGTTCCCGGCGAGCAGATACTTGGTGGACATCATTCACCAGAGCTGTGACGACTTGGCCGCATTTCCGGCGAGCGCGGAGGTATTTCTCCCCGATGGCGCGGCGCCCGCCGTTGGAGATGTCATCGTCAGAGAGGACTACGCCCGAACGCTGGAGGCGGTCGCCAAAGAGGGGCCTGGCGTCCTTTACACCGGACGCATCGGGCAGATGGTGGCCGACGACATGGCGGACAACGGCGGAATCGTTACGTCGGAGGACTTGGAACAGTACCGTATCCATATGCGCGAGCCGGTGAGGGGGACTTACCGGGGGTACGAAGTCGTGTCGGTCGCGCCGACCAGCTCCGGCGGCACGGCGATAGTGGAAATGCTGAACCTACTGGAAGGGTTCGACGTTCCCGGCGCGGGATTCGGCACAGCGGAGGGCGTTCACCTGCTGGCGGAGTCTATGAAGATCGCGTTTGGGGACAGGTTCGAGTACATGGGCGATCCGGCGTTCGTGGAGGTTCCGGTGGGGGCGCTCACCGATAAGCGGTACGCCGCATCCAGGCGCGGCGAGATAGACCAGTCGCGGGCGCGCGGCTACGAATACGGCAACCCGTCGGCATACGTGGGCGAGGGCGCGGATACTACGCACCTGACCGTGGCCGATGGCGACGGCAACGTGGTCTCGACGACGCAGACGATTCACGCGGCGTTTGGCTCCAAGGTTACGACGCCCGGAACCGGTATGCTGCTGAACAATACTATGAACATCTTCGATCCCCACCCGGGCAACGCGAACTCGATCGCTCCAGGCAAGCGGATGGTCAGCAGCATGGCGCCGACAATCGTTATGAAGGACGGCGAACCGTTCATGGCGCTCGGCACTCCGGGAGCGACGCGCATCTTCCCGTCCGTCCTCCAGGCGATAGTCAACGTCATAGACCACGGGATGACGTTGCAGGAAGCGGTCGAAGCTCCGCGCGTGTGGACTCAGGGGCAGACGCTGGAAGTGGAGGGCGGCGTGTCGCCGGATACGCGCGCGCGACTGGCGGCGCTGGGGCACGATGTTCAAGTGGTCCCAAAGGTGGCGGGCGGTATGAACGGAGTGATGTTCGACCGTCGGCGCGGGGTGATTCATGGAGCGGCGTGCTGGCGGGCGGACGGGGTACCGGCCGGTTTCAGCGGTGGACCGGCCAAACCCGCCGACGGGAACGCCCTGTACCGGTTCTAGCTTGTCATGTCGGCGAGGCTGGCGCTGAACATACTGCTGGGCGCGGCGATAGTGGCATGCGTAGCGGGAGCGGTCGCGCTGCTCATGCAGGATTCGCGATCGCCGGGCGGTGTGGTAGTTACCCTACCGACAGCTACCGCCACTGGGAATGCGCCTGGCGCGGCGCCGGAGCCAGAGACTTCTGAGTCTGGGCCGATCGCGGTGTACGTCTCGGGCGCGGTTCGTATGCCCGGGGTCTATACGCTAGACGCCGACGCTCGCGCCGCCGACGCCCTGCGCGCGGCGGGCGGGCCGGCGGACGACGCCGATCTAGACGCGGTGAACTTGGCGATGCGCCTGAGCGACGAGCAGCAGGTTCATTTTCCGACCAGTGGATCGGCAAGTATGCCGGCGAGCGGCGACGCTTCGAACCGCGAGATTGGCTCATACGGCGCGACGGGCAAGCTGAACATCAACAGCGCTACGGCTGAGGAGCTTGAGACGCTGCCCGGCATTGGAGAGCGCAAGGCGGCGGCGATAGTAGAGCACCGCGGGGCTAATGGACCGTTCGAGCGGGTGGAGGATCTTGTCGAGGTCAGCGGAATTGGCGAGGGCATCCTCGCTTCTATCAGGGATCTGGTCGTTGTGAGGTAAGCAATGCCTGAGTTTGCTATTCCATCGGTGGCAGCGGGGCTACTGTATGCGTTTGCGCTGCCTCTGGCGATGTGTGTGGTCGCGGGATTGGTTCACCTCGCGCTGTCCGCGGTGGTTCGGAGCTTACGGCGGTCACGCGAGGATTCTCTGACAGCGGAGGTTCTGGACGCGGCCAAGGGACCGCTGGCGCTGTTCTTCGTCGTTCTGGGGCTGATGCTGGCGTACTTCGTCCTGATCGGATTGCACTACGAGTTGCTCGACTTCCTGGAACACGATGGAGGCTGGGGATTCAGGATATGGCTGATAATAGTTACCCTGCTGGCGAGCTATCTCGTCTCCCGTGTACTTCAGACGCTGATGACTTGGTACGTGGGCAACATCGCCGACCAGACCGCGACGGACCTGGACGAGAAACTCCTGCCGCAGATCAGGCGGATTACACCCGTGGTCGTGTACTCTCTCGGTGTCCTGATGGCTCTGGACATCGTGGGCATCTCGATCACGCCGCTGATTGCGGGGCTTGGCATCGGCGGCATAGCGGTCGCGCTGGCCCTGCAGCCCACGCTGAGCAACCTGTTCTCCGGCACCTATATGATCACGGAGGGCGAGCTCAACGAGGGCGACTTCATCGAAATGGATGGCGGTCCGTCCGGCTTCGTAGTGGACGTCGGCTGGCGCAGCACCAAGATACGCGACAGGTTCAACAACCTGATTCTGATACCGAATTCCAAGCTGTCGGAGAGCGTCATGACGAACTACAACAGCCAGTCGCAGGTGATGTCGGTCGTCGTCGAGTGCGGTGTCAGCTATGAGTCGGACCTTGCTGAGGTGGAGCGCATCGCGCTGGACGTGGCGAACGGCGTGAAGGACGACTTGGAGGAGGCCGAGGACGATTTCGAGCCCGCGCTCAGGTTCACGGCTTTCGGAGAATCCAACATTGACTTCGTCGTTGTTCTACGGGCGGAAGACAGGCTCGCGTCGTTCGTCGTCAAGCACGAACTAATCAAGCGGCTCCACGGCAGATTCGGCACGGAGGGGATCGAGATCAACTATCCAGTGCGGAAGTTGGTTACACCCCCACAGGCCAAGGACGGAACGCTGGGCGAATAGGCGCTTACAGCGACTTCAGCCACTCCAGAATCGTCTCGAACAGTTCCAAGTCGCGGTCCACATAGCCGTGCGTAGCCCCGTCTATGACATGCACGGTCGCGTGTGGATATGCCGCCCGGCGCAGGCCGCGCATCGCAGCTCCGCAGACCGGGAGGCTGTCTGGGCCGTCCCCGCACTCCAGTGAGCCGAAGATGAACAGGGCGGGACATTCCAGCTCGGCGGCGCGGCGGCGGACGCTGTACCGGTTGTCCGGGTTGAAGCAGTCTATGAACGCGCGCGCCGTCCACGACGATCCCCAGGGGATGCCCGGGCGTATGTAGGCGTCGGGGCTGCCAGACTCCACCTGTTCGACGGACCATTGGTAGGCGGAGGTGAAGTCGTCGGCGTGCAGGTCTATCAGCCCCTGGTGATCGTATTCGCCCGGGGATACGGAAATGATGGCCGCCACTTCGGGGTATTTCTCTCTGGATTGGGCATATGCCGCCCTGACCGCGCCGCCGCTGTGTCCGCCGATGGCGACATTGGTATGGCCGCGCTCACGCAAAAGCCGAAGCCAAGCGGCGTAGTCGAGGCGAGAATCTTCGACCGACTCGTGCGCGTACCCGGCGAGCGGCCCGCCGGGCGCGCCGTTGGACACGATGTCGTGGCCGCGCCGGTTGGCGGCGAGGAAGGCGACGCCCTGCGCCGCCAGACGCGCTCCCAGTTCCAGGTACAGAGGCCGGTAGAAGTGGCCCGTGTCGCCGTGGAAGAAGCATACGGCTTCGATTGGCGTGGCGCGCTCTCGAACGGTGGGCGTGAAGTACGCGCCGCCGAGCGTAACGTTGTCTGAGGTGGTGACTTCTACCAAGTCTGCAAGCATCGTAGCTACTCTCCGATCACATTCCTCCCGCAGGATCACATCGCCGTGAATCCGCCGTCCACCACCAGTTCCGCGCCTGTTATGTAAGAGGCTTCGTCGGACGCCAGGAACAGCACGGCGTATCCGACCTCCTCGGGACGCCCTATCCGACGCATGGGCACATTTTCCACCATGCCGCTCCGCATATCCGGATCCCTCGCCGCGCTGGACGAGCGCATCGGCGGCATCGCGCCCGGATGCACCGAGTTCACCCGTATTCCGTCCTGCGCGTACTGTACCGCCGCGGACTTCGTAACGATCCGCACCGCGCCCTTGGAGGCGTTGTATCCCATGTGGATGACGTTCTGTCCCACGATGCCGCTGATGGACGATATGTTCACGATGGAACCGCCGCCCGCGTTCTGCATCTGCGGTATCACACTCTTCATCCCGAGGAACACGCCCTTGGCGTTGATATCCATGAATGTGTTCCAAGCCTCGACGCTCATGGTGTCCGGGTGATGCGTGCCGCTGATGCCGGCGTTGTTGACCAGCGCGTCCAGCTTGCCGTACCGCGCGATTGTCGCCTCTACGACCTCGTCCCAGTCGGATTCGCTGGTAACATCCAGCCTCATGAACACCGCGTCGCCACCGGATTCGGCTATCTCCGCCTCCACCTGTCTGCCTTCCTCCTCCATGACGTCGGCGATGACGACTTTGGCGCCTTCGCGCGCGAATATCCTGCACTCCTCGGCGCCCATCCCGTTAGCGCCGCCGGTGATGATAGCAACTTTTCCTTCGAGCCTCATAGATCACCTCAAAGTATCTTCGATTCGCGCTTTGCGCCCGTCTGTCAGCTGATTATGGGATATGGGGACAGGTCGGTGATGCCGGCTTCGGCGAGCACGTCTTCATCGTAGGTTATCTTGCCGGTGTACGATTGCGGGTCTTTTTCGCATATGATGGCTCCCGCGTCGCCCATGATGATGCCGTCCTCGCGCGCGCCGCTGTATGGACGGTCGCCCCTGAACCAGCGCTGGCCTTCCGACGCGATGCCGCCGCGCGGGGACAGTGCGTTGACGGCTATGTTGAACTGGAACAGCTCGCTAGCCAAGCCTTGAGTGAAGCGCTCCATGTGCGCCTTGCCGGATCCGTAGGCGGTGCCGTCGGGCCTAGACGACTCGTACGGTCCCTCGCCCGGGCCGATCGCTCCGACCGAGCTTATGTTGAGGATATGGCCGTAGTTCTGCGCTTTCATGTAGGGGATGACCAGCTTGCAGCCGACGAACGGCCCGCGAATGTTCACGCGGTACAGCAGATCCCAGTGGCGGATCTGCATCGTCTCCACCGTGCCGGGAACCAGGATAGCGGCGTTGTTGACCAGGATGTCTATGCGCCCGTACTCTTCGACCGTCTGCTCGAACATTGCCTGGATGTCGTCCTCGCTAGTAACGTCGCAGCGGATTCCGATGGCTTCGCCGCCCTCCTCGCGGATGCGGTTCACGGCGGTCTGTATGCTTCCCGGTATTCGGAAGTCGCCCTCGTTCTGCGTGCGCGCCGACACGACGACCTTCGCGCCTTCGCGGGCGAAGACCACCGCCATGTCGCGTCCGATGCCGCGACTCGCCCCGGTAATCACCGCTACTTTGCCGTCCAGTTTGCCCATAGTCAGTCCTCCTGTAAGTAACTGGGGATCTTGCCTGTCAAGGGTTCTCAGAGTGTATTGCCGGAGTAGTTGGGTGTCAACGCGCTGGCAAAGGGCTGCGGAGGCCGGGCGATCGCAAAATCCACGATTCACCCTCCCCACAGCCCTCTCCCTCGACTGATTGGGGTCTGTCGAGCGTTTCCAATTCGCATTGCCCCCTAAAAGTATTTCTCGATGCCGCCGTAGCCTATCTGCCCACCCTTCTCGGTGGCCTTCAGGAAGTTCTTCAAGCGACTCTCGTACACTTCCGGGCGCGCTCTGGCGGAGTCGATATAGGCGACTCGGATTCGCTGGTACGCGGGCGAGAAGCTCTGATAGCGCTTCCACGCCTCCTCGTTCGCCTGTATGGCCTCCAGAATATCCCGTGGGAATACGAACTCCTCACTCAGTACATCCCCGACCGATTCTCGTATCGAAGGGTGCAGCAGACCCTCGTCGGCAAGCCAACGCAGTCGCTCTTTGTTCTGTTGGGAGTAGCCGCTCTTGGGCCTTCTCGGCGTGAAGCGCTGGGCAGAGCGCTGGCTGTCCAGCTTCTTGATGATGCTGTCTATCCAGCCGAAGCACAGCGCCTCTTCCACCGCATCGTTGTAGAGGATGCGCGGCTCGCCGGACGCCTTTTTGGGATAGACCAGCCAGATATCCTTGGCGGTGTCGAAGTTGGCTTCCAGCCACTCCCGCCAGGGCTTTCTATCGACGACGTACAGCGTCTCTCCGATTTCCATAGGGAAGCTCCTTGTATCGGGCCGCGTCTGCGCCGGATCTAGATCAGCTAGATTAGTATATCACTCCGGAGGGGCGGCTTTCGCGCTTTCAGGATGCGCCAGCCAGACTGACAGGGCATCTGTCGCAAGAGACCCTTGACATCGGCAATCGGGCTCATCATAATATAGATACGCAACCGTTCCGGAACTATATCATGGAGGTCATCGGATGATTGGCTTCAAGTCGCATTCCATCCCATCAAGCGCTTATCGGAAGCGGTGGTGGACGCTCGGCGTTCTGTCGCTGTCGCTTCTCATCATCGGGCTGGACAATACCATACTGAACGTCGCTATCCCGACATTGCAGCGCGAGTTCGATGCTACGGCCACCTCGCTCCAGTGGATGGTGGACGCTTACATACTCGTCTTCGCCGGGCTGCTACTGCTGATGGGCTCTCTCGGCGACAGGTTTGGGCGCAAGATCGCGCTTCAGGTCGGGCTAGTCTTGTTCGGTCTGTCAAGCTTCTTCGCGGCATATGCGGAGTCCAGCGCGCAACTCATCGCCGCGCGCGCGGTCATGGGCGTAGGCGGCGCGCTCATTATGCCCTCCACCCTGTCCATCCTCACCTATGTATTCCCAAGAGAGGAGCGCGGCAAGGCTATCGGCATTTGGGCAGGCGTCGCCGGACTGGGAATCGGTCTCGGTCCTCTCACCGGCGGTCTTCTCCTCGAACACTTCTGGTGGGGTTCGGTGTTCTTCGTGAACATCCCGGTGGTCGCGATCGCGCTGGTCGCCGGGCTTGTTCTCATTCCGGAAAGCCGCGACCCACACCCGTCGCCGCTGGACATGCCCGGCGCGATTCTGTCTATTTCCGCCGTTGCCATCCTGGTGTACGCTATCATCGAGGCGCCTGTGCGTGGCTGGACCGACGGACAGGTAATCGCCGGGCTGGTCGGTGGCGCGGTTCTCGTTGCGGCGTTCGCCTACTGGGAGATCAGGACCGACCATCCCATGCTCAACTTCGCCTTCTTCAAGAACCCGCGTTTCTCGGCGGGCGCGGGCGCAATCGCGATCGGGTTCTTCTCACTGTTCGGCATCGTGTTCGGCATGACCCAGTACCTCCAGTTTGTACAGGGCTACACGCCGCTTGAAGCCGGTCTGAGAATGGTCCCCGTAGCGTTAGGAATAGCGGTCGGAGCGGGCATGAGCAGCAGACTGGCTGACCGGCTCGGCGCCAACAAAGTGGTGGCGATGGGGCTTGTAGTAGTGTCCATCGTACTGGTTACCATATCCTTCTGGCAGCCGGACACCAGCTACTGGCTAGTCGGCGCGACCTTCTTCTTCATGGCCTTCGGCATGGGCAATTTGATGGCGCCGTCCACCGACTCCGTGATGGGCGCCGTTCCCGAGGCGAACGCCGGAATAGCCTCGGCAATGAACGACGTTACACGTATGGTTGCGGGCGCGTTCGGAGTGGCGGTCATCGGCTCTGTCATCAACACTGTGTACAGTGGTAGAATGGATGAAGCTGTCGCGGCGCTGCCGCCCGAAGCGGCGAGGGCGGCTGGCGACTCCGTGGGCGCGGCGTCCAAAATCGCCGCGACGTTGCCTTCCGAGCTTGGCGCCGGATTGGCAGACGCCGCAAAGTTCGCGTTCACCGACGCGCTTGGCATTGCCGTGCTGGTGTCGGCTGCGGCGGCCTTGACAGGCTCGGCGCTCGTTGCCAAGTTCATGCCCCCGCGCCACCTCCCCGAAGCGGAGGGCGACGAATCCGAAGGCGAGGGCGCAAACCCCGACCCGGCTAAGGCATGATGAAGACGACGCGATGACAGAATCCAGAGAAGATTCGAGACAGCGGCCCGGTCGCCCGCGCAATCCGCAGGCAGACCGGGCCATTCTGCGCGCGACCTTGAAGCTGCTCATGGAACATGGCTACGGCGGAATGTCGGTCGAGCGCGTAGCGTCCGAAGCGGGGGTCGGGAAGAACACCATTTACAGGCGCTACGCTTCCAAGGATGAGCTCGCCGCCGCCGCCGTGGGCGCGCTGACCGACGAAATGGATCCGACGCCCGACACGGGCAGCGCGCGCAACGACATGGTCGAGATGATCATTCGCAACCAGGCGCTGCTGCAGCGCGGACCGGGGTTCGCCATGATTGGAGCGCTGCTCGTGGAGGAGCGGCGCAACCCTGGGCTGTTCGAGCTGTTCCGCGAACGCATCATGCGCCCGCGCAGAGACGAAGCTCTGATGGTTCTTAGGCGCGGCGTAGAACGCGGCGAAATCCGAGCGGACGCGGACCTGGAGGTCGCCGTCCACACCATCGTCGGCGCGATGTACCTGCGCCACATTATGGGCGAGCCCGAATCGAGAGAGAGCGTCGAGAAGACTGTCGCTCTCGTCTGGAGTGGGCTGGCGGCCAACTCGACGCGCTGACAACTGAACGCTAATGGAGTACAGTATCATTCATCCCAACCCCAGAGGTATGTTCCGATGAAACTAGCGTTACAGTACGAGATGCAGCGACCGTCTCTCGACGACCACAAGGTGCTGACCGAGACGATGGAGCAGTGCATTTTGGCGGACGAGGTGGGGTTCGACTACCTCTGGTTCGTCGAACACCACTTCCTGACGGGTTTCTCGGCTTCGCCCTGCCCGGACCTGGTCTATGCCGCGCTTAGTCAGCGGACGAAGCGGATCCGGCTTGGGCTGGGCGTGGTCATCCTCCCGTACCATCATCCGAACCGCGTGGCCGAGCGCGTGGCCATGCTCGACCATCTATCCGAGGGCAGAGTTGACTTCGGCACGGGGCGTTCGGCGCCATACGAGCTTACGGGCATGGGCATAGACCCGCGCGACAGCCGCGATATGTGGGAAGAGTCGCTCACAATGGTGCCCAAGATCTGGGAATCTGACTGGTTCGAGTACGAGGGCAAGTTCTGGCAAGTGCCCTCTCGCCAGATACTGCCCAAGCCGTACCAGAATCCGCACCCGCCCATATGGGTCGCCGCGCTGCAGCCGGCCACCTATGAGATAGCGGCCTCCAAGGGCATCGGCGTTCTGGCGTTCGGTTCTAGCGCCCCGTCGTCGCTGGAGCCGTACATCAAGGCTTACAAGGAGAACGTGAAGAAATCCAACCCCGTCGGCGGGTTCATCAACGATCAGTGGGCAAACTCGACGCTCGGCATCTGCCTCGAAGACAACGCGGAGGCGCGGGAGATGGGCGCAGCTTCGCTCAAGAACTTCTTCGGCCCTGATAGGCCCTACGTGCAGGGGCAGAAGGACGTGTACGCCCGGCTGCTGGAGCAGTGGGGCGGAGTGCCGGATCACCTAAAGCAGAACTTCTCGCGCTACGTCCAGGGCGAAGGCGAAGAGGAAGAGGTGTCGGACGCGCTGGACTTCTCCGGCGGGGAGGCCATCGCGCACAAGGTCTGGGAAGACTTGGACGCCGATACGTTGGCGGACCGCGGAGTAGTGATCGCGGGAGACCCGGACAGCTGCATCGCGGCGCTGAAGAAGCACGAGGCGACGGGCATCGACCAGATGATGATCATGATGCAGACCGAGACGATCCCGCACGAGAAGGTGATGGAATCAATCGAGCTGTTCGGCAAGTACGTGATACCTGAGTTCAACTCTTGATTTTAACGCGGAGGCGCAGAGGGACGCGGAGACGCAAGAGATTCGATTCATTCCTTTGCGTCTCTGCGCCTCTGCGTTAGATTCCTAACTAGGCTTGTGAGGACCTTGTATGAAGATAGCGAACATCGAAACCTTCCAATTATCCGCTCCGTTGGAGCGTCCGTTCGGATGGTCGCAGGCTTGGACGGACCGGCGGAGCGTGGGTTTGGTCAAGATAACTACGGACGACGGAGTGGTGGGTTGGGGCGACGGCTGCGGGGGAGCGGGAGCGGCCGTGATACACGACGCGCTGGAACCTGTGCTGATGGGCCAGGATCCGACGAACCGCGTCGGTCTGTGGCAGACGATGTTCCACGCGCTCTATAACCCCAACATAGCCGTCGGTATAGGCGGTTCGGCCATCAGCGCGGTGGATACGGCGCTGTGGGACATTACGGGCAAGGCCCTGGGCCAACCCGTGCATCAACTGCTTGGAGGGCGAGTGCGCGACCGCGTGGCGGTGTACGCGACGGGTCTGTACTACACGGAGGGCGAGTTTCCCACGCGGCTGCTGGACGAGGCGCGCGGCTACGCCGAGGCGGGCTTCATGGGCATGAAGACGAAGATCGGCGGCCTGCCGATGGATGAGGACGTTAGGCGCGTGGCCGCGCTGCGCGAGGCGATAGGCCCCGACCTTCGACTGATGGTGGACGCCAACCAGGCCTACAACGCTACGAGCGCCATCCGCATTGGCCACCGGCTTGCTGAATACGATATTACGTGGTTCGAGGAGCCGGTGAACGCTCAGGACATAGAGGGCTATCTCCAGGTCAAGTCCGCGTTGCCGATGGCGATAGCGGGCGGCGAGAACCTGCGGACGCGGTACGAATTCTCGCAGTTCCTTGCGCGGCGGGCATATGACATCGCCCAGCCGGACGTGGTGAACGTGGGCGGCATCACTGAGATGCGAAACGTCGCCATGACGGCGAATACGCACGGCATACAGGTCAATCCGCACGTTTGGGGGTCGCCGGTCATGATAGCGGCGACGCTGCACGTTGCGGCGACCTTCCCGCCATGTCCGCCGTCGGGGGCGCCGGAAGCGTTCGTCCAAGAGCCGGTGATGGAGTTCGACCGGACGCCATCCGAAATCCGCGAGGGCATAATGGCGGAGCCGTTCGACCAGGTGGACGGGTACCTCGCCGTGCCCGAAGGCCCGGGGCTGGGGGTCGAGATAGACGAGGACGCGGTCCGGCGGCTTAGCGTTGACCTTTAACGTGGAGCCGCAGAGGGACGCAAAGACGCAACGGATCCCTACCGTTATCCTTAGCGCCTTTGCGCTTAGATTGGGATGTCGGGCGACTTGGCGTTGTGAACGTCCCAAGTATTGGTATAATGCTTAGACATCACGCTAGGAGATGTCGCCATGTCACTTCTGCCGAGACCCATTCGCAAGGCAATTCAGCCCGTTGCCGTGCCGTTGCTGCTGGCGTGGGAGCGGATCGAGTCCGGCGTCAGTTACAATCCGACGTCGAAGAAGGTGATCCAGTATCCATACGACAAGTATGAACAGATTCGCAGCAACGATCCGGTTCACCGGCTGCGGCTAATAGATGGCTGGGTGCTGACACAGTACGATGACGTGAACGAGGTGTTGCGCGATCATAGACGGTTCTCGAATGACGACGGCACCGAGAAACTGTTCACGAGTATGCTCGGCTGCGACCCGCCCGATCATACGCGGCTGCGCTCGCTGGTGTCTCGGGCGTTCACGCCGCGTTCGGTCGCCGAGCTGGACAGCAGAATCGAGCAGATCGTTGACGAGCTTCTGGACGACTTGGAAGGACGAGACAGGTTCGACCTGATAGATTCGTTCGCCTACCCGGTGCCGGTCATGGTCATCGCCGAGATGCTGGGCATCCCTCCCGAGGACAGAGAAGTGTTCAAGGAGTGGTCGAACGACGTGTCGCTGGTTATCGAGCCGCTGGTGAGCGACGAGCAGCACCGCCGCATCGTGGAGGCCGGCGAGAACCTGTTCGACTACTTCGAAGGCATCATAGAGCAGCGCCGCCTCGAGCCGCAGGACGATCTGATCACCGCGCTGATCGCCGCCGAGGAAGATGGCGACCGGCTGTCTCGCGAGGAGTTGCTGGGGAGCATCCTGCTGCTGCTGGTGGCGGGCAATGAGACGACGCGCAACCTGATCGGCAACGGGATGCTCGCGCTGATGCGAAACCCTGATCAGTTCCAGATGTTGCGCGACGATCCAAGCCTGATGGATTCGGCTATCGCCGAGTTCCTGCGCTACGACAGCCCCGTGCAGCTGGACGGGCGGCGCGCGATGGAGGACTGCGAGATCGGCGGCAAGCGCATCAAGGCCGAGCAACAGGTGATCAGCATGATAGGCGCGGCGAATCAGGATCCGACCGTGTTCACCGATCCGCGCAAGCTGGACATTACCCGCAAGGACGAGAGCCACGTATCTTTCGGACGCGGGATACACTACTGTCTCGGCTCGCCGCTTGCGTTGATGGAAGGCAGGATCGCGTTTACGGCGCTTCTCGATCGCTTCTCGGACATACGACTGGTTGCCGAGCCTGAGTTCCGGGAACAGATAGTGCTGCGCGGGGCGAAGGAGCTTTGGGTGGAGGTGGAGCGGCCTTCTCGCGCCGACACGTCCGGCGATGCGTCGGAGCAGTCAGAAACTGTTGGAGCAACCGCGGTAGTCGCCGACTGACGGACCGGCTAACTGGCTTACCGACGGACTATGACGGCAGCCGAACGCGCCTCGCTCCTGCCCGTCCTTGCGACGGGGTTCGTAGCGGGCGCGCTGCTATCGGAGGTTTGGGACTTCCCTACCCTGCCCGTCGCGCTGCTCATTGTCGGCTCCGCGCTGCTGGTTGCGCTGTCTGTGTCCATTCGCGTCTCGACGCTGCCCGCGCTCGCTCTACTGGCTGCGCTGTTGGGGCTGCTCAGAGTGGGAATGGTGGAGGCGCCGGGCGCGGATCTTCTGCCGTATCACGGCGCGCGCGGCGTCGAGATGCGTGGGCTTGTGGTAGATCGTCCGGCGACGCATGGGACGGCGCTCGGATTTCGGCTGTCTGTGGATCGAGTTCGGACGCGGGACGCCGCCGCGGCGCTGCCGGTGTCCGGGGACGTTCGCGTTACGGCTATTCCAACCTCCACGCTGGCCGAGTCCAGGGACGCGCCGCTAATACGGTATGGCGACTATCTGGAGCTTCGGGGACGCCTGGACGCGCCCGAGCCATTCGATGACTTCGACTTTCCGGCGTACTTGGAGCGTCAGGGAATCCGGTCGGTCATGGCATTCCCTGAAGTAGAGCTAATCTCTGAGGGCGGCGGCGTTAGATACATGCGATGGCTGTCGTCGGCGCGGCTCGCTCTAGCGCGGTCTTTGGAGCGTGTCGTCCCGGAGCCGCAGGGCGCGTTCGGTCAGGCGATACTGCTGGGGATACGCGACGGCATTCCCGACTCGATGAGGAAAGACTTCCGGAAGTCTGGAGCGTCCCATCTGCTGGCGATTTCCGGGCTACATGTTGGGATGGCGCTGGCGCCGATGATCGCGTTGGGGGCGTGGGCGCTGGGACGGCGACGCGGGCTGTATCTACTCTTGCCCCTGTCCACTATCTGGCTGTACGCGCTGCTGGCCGGGGCGTCGCCGTCGGCGACGCGCGCAGCGACGATGGGCGCGGTGTATCTGGTGGCGGTCGCGGTGGGAAGGCCGCGCTCACTCATGCCCGCGCTGGCGCTGGCCGCGATAGCGATGGCGGCGGTGGACCCCGGAGCGCTGTTCGAAGTTTCGTTCCAGCTGAGTTTCGCGGCTATGCTGGGCATTGGCATGTACGTAGAGCGCGGCTCGGAGTGGCTGCAAGGCAGGCTTGGGATTGCCGTGCACGCATCCGGGTTCAGAGCCTCGGCGACGCGGGCCGTCGTGGACGCGGCGGGGGTTACGGTCGCCGCCACTGCCGCGACCGCGCCGCTGGTTGGCGTGTACTTCGGAGAGCTATCGCTGGTCGGGCTGCCGACTACGCTGTTGACGCTCCCTGCGGTTCCGCTGGCTCTGGCGTCCTACGCAATCGCGGCGGTCGTGGGATTGGTGTCGGAGGTTGCCGCGCTGCCGGTCGGGTGGCTGGCATGGGCGTTCTCATCGTACATCATCGGTTTGGTGTCGGCGCTTGGGCGCGTACCGGCGGCGGAAGTCGGCGTGGGCGACGCGGGTCTTGTCCTGGTATGGGTTTACTACAGCGCTTTGGGCGCGACCGCTCTGGCGATTACCGGACGGGCGCGCAGGTTGTGGCCCCAGTCATGGCCTCATTCATTGTCGATGAAGGCCATGGAGTTCGCGCGTCGCGGATCGGTCCCATGGCAGGTGGTGGCGGTGGCGTCGGCGGTCGCGTGCCTGATTTGGATCGCCGCGCTTAGCCAGCCGAGCGGGAGGCTGAGCGTGGTGTTCGCTGATGTTGGGCAGGGAGATATGACGATCATCACGACGCCGGCCGGCAGCGTAATCGTGGTTGACGGCGGGCCTGACCCGGACCGCGCCGCTATCGCTCTGGGAGAGGCTTTGCCGTTCTGGAAACGGAGCGTGGATCTGGTTATTCTGACGCATCCGCACAGCGATCATGTCGCGGGGCTGAACGAGACGCTGCGCCGATACAACGCGCGTCGCGTGATCGAGCGGCGACAGGCATTCGACAGCGCGGACCATGCGGCGTGGATTAGACTGGTGGACGCGGCGGATGCCCAGGGCGCGGAACGGCTCCGGGCAACTCCGGGCCTGACGCTGACATTCGATGACGGGGCTCTGGTGGAGGTTCTGGGGCCGCCCGAGACACCGCTGACAGGGACTGCCTCGGACGTTGACAACGGCTCAGTAGTGGCGCGGGTCTCCTACGGGGCGCGGAGCTTTCTGCTGACCGGGGACGTGTTCGCGGCTGGTGAAGAGTGGCTCATCCAGTCGGGGCAGCGGCTGAATAGCGATGTGCTGAAGGTGGGTCATCACGGCAGCCGGTCGTCTTCGTCGCAGCCGTTCGTGGACGCGGTGTCGCCGGTCGCAGCGGTCATCTCTGCGGGTGCGGACAACACACACGGGCATCCCCACGCGGAGGTCGTGGACAGGCTGAGCGCGGCGGTGGGCGCGGATGGAGTGTTCACGACGGCCGAGCGAGGGTCGGTCCGATTCGAGACGGATGGCGAGACGCTGTGGGCGCGGACGGATAGGTGAGGCCGGTTCGTTGGCGTTGACACGGACGCCGCCAAACCATATACATTAAGAGGGCAGTCAGCGATGCTGCCGCGCGACGCTTTCGAGGTTTCCAGCATATGTCCCCCATTAGGATTTTGATAGTAGATGACCATACGCTTGTGCGGGATGGGTTGAACACGATACTGAGTCGGCAAGCTGATTTCGAGGTTGTCGGCGAGGCGAGCAACGGCCTGGAGGCCACCCAGCTGGCGCGTGAGTTATCGCCAGACGTGATTCTGATGGACTTGCGAATGCCGGTAATGTCGGGTGTGGAGGCTATGCGGGCTATCGGCGCCGAGGATCCCGACATCAAGATACTCGTGCTGACCACGTTCGATACGGATGAGTACATCTTCGACGCCGTGGAGGCGGGGGCAAAGGGGTATCTTCTGAAGGATACGTCTCGGGAGGAGCTGTTCAGCGCGGTCCGGTCGGTGTGTCGCGGCGAGTCGCAGATCGAACCCGGCGTGGCGGCGCGGTTGATAAGCCGCTTCCAGGAGTTGTCGCGGCATGGATCGGATGCCCTGTCGGAGCGCGAGGTGGAGGTGCTTCAGCTAATCGCTCATGGCTCCGCGAATCGCCAGATAGCGGAGCAACTGATGATAAGCGAGAGCACCGTGAAGACGCACGTCGCCAACATATTCAGCAAGATGAATGTGCGGCACAGGACGCAGGCGGTTACGCAGGGCCTCCAGCGCGGAATCATCAAGCTCTAGGGAATCCTGAGGAACCTTTGGGGAAACTTTGAGGCCGGCCCTTGTTCGACCGGGAAGAACAGCCCGAATCCCGTCCTGGCGTCCGATTGCCCTTCCTGAGTGGCCAGTTGTATGCGACTTGGGTTCTGATAGCCGTGAACTTGGCGATGTCGCTGCTCGCGCAAGCGATGTCGCTTTCGTTCGATACGGGCGGTGGCGGTCTGAATATATTGGACTTTGCGACGGCGCTGCTCGCGCAGATAGTGAGCGGCTCGACCGGCGCATCCGCGCTCATCGAGCTTGGGGCGATGAAGGGCAGTCTGATAGCGGGTGGCGAGTACTGGCGACTGTTTACGGCGATGTTCCTGCATTTCGGATGGTTGCATCTCGCGCTGAACTGCTTCGGACTGTACATATTCGGCCAGATGATCGAAGGGCTGTACGGGCGGAGCCGGTTCATCGTTATCTATACGCTTGCCGGACTCGCGGGCAGTGTCAGCAGCTACGCCTTCAACCTCAGTCTCGCTCCGTACCATTCGGTGGGCATCGGAGCCAGCGGCGCCGTGCTCGGGCTTCTGGGCGCTACGGTCGCCTTCTTCATCCGCAACCGCGAGATGTTGGGGGAGATGGGACGCCGCACCTTGGCGGGTCTGATCATAGTCGCCGGCATCAACCTGGCGTTCGGCTTCATGACGCCCGGCGTGGACAATCTCGCCCACATTGGGGGTTTCGTGGGAGGCTTGGCGTTGGGACTCGCGTTCACGCCTACGTACAGGATCGCCGTCGATCCCTTAGGCGTCGGGGTCGCTGTCGTGGACGACAACTCGCTACTGAAACGCTTGTGGGCGATTCCAGTCGCCGTGGCCGTACTGGCGGCGGGCGTGTGGCTGGGGAACTCGAACGTGCCGTACCCGTAGTTACAGCTGACAAGCCTCTAGGCCGTCTTGCGCTCCGCTTCCTGTTCGTCTTCGAGGATCAGGGGAATCTGCGAGCCGTCGCCGGTTTCCAGCATGACGGGCGAGGTTCCAAGTATGGCGCCGCCGTCCACCACGCACTTGACGATGTCGTCCTTGCCGGGAAGTTCGTACATTACGTCCAGCAGGGTGCTTTCCAGGATGGTGCGGAGGCCGCGCGCGCCGGTCTTCTGGTTGATCGCCCGCTCGGCGGCGCGCTCCAGCGCATCGTCGGTGAATACCAGCTCTACACCGTCCATTCTGAACAGCGCTTGGTACTGCTTGATGAATGCGTTCTTCGGCTCGGTAAGCACGCGCACCAAGTCGTCCTTGTGCAGGGCGTTCAGCCCTACCACTACGGGTAGGCGTCCGACGAATTCAGGTATGAAGCCGTACTCCATGAGGTCGTCGCCGTTGACGTGCTGGCGGATCTCGTCGGCGGTGCGCTCGCCCCACTCGTCGGTAACTACGTTGGGTTTGAATCCGATTCGCATACGGTCTTTGAAGGCGCGTCTTTCGATGATTTCGTTGATTCCCTCGAACGCGCCGCCGCACATGAACAGTATGTTGTCCGTGCGTATCTGGAGAAAGTCCTGGTGTGGATGCTTGCGCCCGCCCTGCGGCGGGACGTTGGCGACGCAGCCTTCGATTATCTTGAGGAGCGCCTGCTGCACCCCTTCGCCTGATACGTCGCGTGTGATGGAGGGGTTGGCGGTCTTGCGGGAGATCTTGTCGATCTCGTCTATATAGATGATGCCGTGCTCGGCGCGGGAGATGTCGAAGTCGGCAGCCTGTATGAGGCCCAGAAGGATGTTTTCCACGTCTTCGCCGACATAGCCCGCCTCGGTGAGCGTGGTGGCGTCGGCGATGGCGAACGGCACTTCCAGGATGTGCGCGAGGTTCTGCGCGAGGTGGGTCTTGCCGGAACCTGATGGTCCGAGCATCAGGATGTTCGCTTTCTGAAGCTCTACGTCGTCTTCTTCGAGCCGCTGGTTGGACCAGATGCGCTTGTAGTGATTATAGACGGCTACGCTGAGGACCTTCTTGGCCTGTTCCTGGCCTACTACGTACTCTTCGAGCTTGCTGTATATGGTCTTGGGGTTGAGCCCCTTACCGACGAGATTCGTCTGGGCGCTTTGGGTCTTCTGGCTGGAGTCCTCTTCGGCGATGATCTGCTCGCACAGATTGACGCACTCGTTGCAGATGAACACATGATCAGGCCCGGCGATCAGTCGTTCCACCTGTCGCTGCGTCTTGCCGCAGAAGGAGCACTGGTAGTCGCTGCGTCCGTTTCTTGGGTTGCGTGGGGTCGCCCCGCCTCTGTTAGTCAACTCGCTGCACCCGCGCCACACTCTCGCGCAACCGCGCGAGAGTCATTGATAGCCGTCATCAGGTCGGTCTGCCGGGCCGGGCCGCTCAGTCCGCGGCGATAGCGGCGGAGGGGTTTGCCAGCACGTCATCCACGAGGCCGTACTCCATGGCGGCTTCGGCGCTGAGGTAGAAGTCGCGGTCGGAGTCTGCGATTATCTTTTCCATCGTCTGGCCGGTGCGGTCGGCGATGATGTGCCGGATGATCTCCTGCTCGCGCAGCACCTCGCGGGCGGCTATCTCGATGTCCGCAGCCTGGCCCTGAGCTCCGCCCATCGCCTGGTGCATATGCACGGTCGAGTTGGGCAGCGCGAAGCGCTTCTGGGGCGCGCCGGCGCAGAGCAGCACCGTAGCCATGCTCGCCGCCTGGCCCACGCAGATGGTGGACACGTCCGGTCGGATGAGCTGCATGGTGTCGTAGATAGCGAGGCCGGCGGTGATGACGCCGCCCGGGGAGTTGATGTACAGGCTGATGTCGCGGTCCGGATCTTCCCTGTCGAGGTAGAGAAGCTGCGCGATTATGTTGTTGGCGATTTCCGGGTAGATGGATGATCCGAGGAACACGATGCGCTCTTTGAGCAGCAGCGAGTATATGTCGTAGGCGCGCTCACCCCGCGAGCCGGATTCGACCACCATTGGGATTACGTTTTCAGGCCTGTGAATCGTCATTTCCTGGCCCCTCCTCATTCTCATCTGTTGGGGAAGCGTCTGTTGAGTCCTCTTGAGTGGTGTCTTCGCTTTGTGTCTGGGTGTCGCGCTCGCCTTTGGCGATGGAGACAAGCAGATCCACCGTCTTTTCGATCCTGATACCGATCGCCAGTTCCTGGCGCAGCGCGCGGCGCTGCTGGCGTCGCATACGCTGGCCGCCGTACATCTGGTTGAATCGCTCGTCTATCTCCGAGTCCGTGGCTTCGATGCCTTCGCTCTCGGCGAGCTTGGTGATCACGATATTGCGACGGACACGCTGTTCGGCCTCCTCCCGCGCCTCCTGTTCGGCCTCCTCCTCGGTCTTGCCGATTGCGGCGAGGTAGTCCGAGCGCTGGATGTTGGACCGTTCCAGAGCAACGTTCTGCTCGCCTTGGATTCGTTCGGTCTCCGTCTCGACTACGACAGGCGCTATGAGCAGGTCGGAGCCGTCCACCAGCGCTTCGATCGCATCGTTGCGGTAGCCGTTTTCGAACTCCATAGTGGTATTGGCGGCTAGCGCCTCGCGAACGGCGGTCGTCAGGGCTTCGATGCCGTCGAAGCCGTCCGGCAGGCTCTGCGCCCACTCGTCGGTGAGCTCGGGCAGGGCGCGCTCGCGCACTTCCTTGACGGTTACCGAAAACGACGCCTCCTTGCCGGCAAGAGAGACGTCGTTGTGGTCTTCGGGTATCCGGAGGGTGAATTCTACTGGTTCGCCCAGATCCGCGGACACGAGATGTTGTGAGAAGCCGGGGACGGGGTAGCGCCCATCTTCGGCGACGTAGAACGTATCGTCTTCAGCCGACCACGGGGTTTGGCCGTCCACGTCGCTGCTCATGTCAATGTTGGTCAGATCGCCGAACTGCGCGGGCCTGTCAACAACCGACCATTCACCCATGCTCTCGCGGATAGCGTCTATGCGCTCTGTTACGTCGTCGTCGGATACTTCCGGCTCCTCGTATTCGATGCGAATCGAATAGTAGTCGCCGAGGTCTATCTGCGGAGAGAGCGGGACGACGGCTGTGAACTGCACTGGGTCGAAATCGAGGTCATCTACCCTCGGCATACCCATCGAATCCAGGCCGAGCTCATCAACGGCCTTGACGACGGTCTCGCTGACCATGGCGTCGAGTATCTCGTTGAGGAGGCTCTCGCGCCCGATGAGTCCTTCTACGATGGTTCGTGGGGCTTTGCCCTTTCGAAATCCCGGGACGGATACCTGGTTGGCGATTCGCCGGTATCCCCTGTCGAGATACGGGACCAGGTCGTCGTCCTCAAGTTCGATGTGGAGCGTGGTCTGGTTGTCCACAACTTCTTCTTGAGTGATCTTCAATGGTGGCTCCTCGCGGCGCTCGGAGGCGCTTGCGGTACTAGATGAGTATAGCATAGCGCAGGCTTGTTCCAGACTGCAAAAAGTGGCGCCAAATGAAGCATAATTGACGTGAAATACGGGAAATGGGGAGTGAGGAGTGAGGAAGAACACGGGCATATTAGTCAAGGAATGCCGCGCTCGCTCATGGTGAGGTGGGTTGACACTCCTAGGGCTGTTGATTAGGATTCAGGCGAGAGGATAAGCTCGGGGGCTGATCGTATGTCCAGCAAGTATCAGCGCGAAATCGAAGACATTCTCGAGAAGTCCGGCGGGTTGGGATCTGAGCCGCCCAAACGTGAGCCGAAGCGCGAGCGTCGGAGTTTCCGGCGGCTGGTGTGGCTGTACGTCAAGCAGTCGCTCAGTGGGCGTCCGCTGTCCATAACGCCAGGGCGAGTTATGCTCGTGGGTTTCATACTGCTGCTGTCGGCGTTGATAATCGGCGTGTTCAATCTGGGCGCGCTTGGAATCGTCGCCTGGGCGGGGCTTATCATCTTCATCATCGGCTATGCGATGGTGCTTGCGCGGCCTCCGAAGATCGAGAAGCGGTGGAGGGGGCAGACGATAGATATGAATGCTCAGGGAGAGTCGTGGCTGGAGAGGATGCGCCGCAAGGTGTTCCGGCGGTGATCGGCTGAGTGGATCGGGCGCGGCCCGGAACGTCGGGAACCAAATAGGGCGGGAATGATTCCCGCCCTATTGGTTTAAGCTAGATTGTCGCTTGGCGTATGTGATCTAGACGGCGCACTCGCCCTCGCCGCGTTCCAGGACGTACTTGACGGTCTTGTTCCAGTCGATGTACAGGTCGAGCGACTCGCGGTTGAGCTCGGGCAGCTCCTTGAACTCCGCCAGCAGCGGCTCGAAGGACTCTGGGCCTACGCGAGCGGCGAAGTCTCTGAATATCTCCTCGTCGTTGCGCTCCGCCTTGTAGAAGTCCAGCACCTTGCTTAGCGCTTCGGGCATCCGCTTGGCGGGGACTTTGGTCTTGACGCGAAGACCGATGCGGGTGTCGCCGTTCTCGAATCCGCCGCCGAGGAACACCTCGTATGCCGGGACCTGTCCGCTGGGGCCGCGCGCCGCCGCGCCGTGGAAGCCGATGTCGGCGACGTGATGCTGGCCGCAGCCGTTGGGGCAGCCGCTCATCTTTATGTGCATCTGCCGGATCAGCGGGTCGGCTTCCTGGTCGATGACGGCAACGGCGTCGGAGACGGCGCGTCCCAGCCCCATCGAGGAGGTGATGCCGAGCTTGCAGCTGTCGGTGCCCGGGCAGGACACGACGTCGGTGATTTCGAGGGCGCCGGCGTCGCCGAAGCCGATCTCCTTGAGTTGCTGCCACACCTCGTACAGCGCGGCTTCGGGAATCCAACGGATCGCCAGGTTCTGCTGGTGGGTGAGACGCACCCTGCCGGCGCCGTACTTGCGACTGATGGACGCCAGGCTGCGGAACTGGTCGGGATCGATGTCTCCGAGCGGCAGCTTGACCGTGGCGGCGTGGTATCCAGCCTGCTTCTGCGCGTGAGCGTTGGTCGAGACCCAGCGGTCGAACTCGGCGTCGGAGCCTGTGGCGAAGTCGCCATGCAAGGATGGCGCGTTCGCCTCCTCGTCATCTATGTACAGCAGGCCCGTGGGGTCGAACGATCGCTGCGCCCAGTCTTCGGCGAGCTGCTCTTCGACAAGGTCGCGGTAGTCGTCTATGCCGATGCGGGCTATCAGGAACTTCACTCGCGCCCTCATCCGGCTTTTGCGGAGCTCGTCGGAGTTGTGGAAGACGCGGAGCGCGGCTTCGGTAACCCTGAGGTAGTCTTCGGCCGGGACGAACTCGTACAGCGTGGGCGCGATGCGGGGCATTATGGAAGTGCCGCCGCCCATCATCATCTTGAAGCCCTTCACGCCGTCTTTGATCACGGGCAGGAAGCCCACGTCGTGGATGCCCGTGATGGCGCAGTCTCTGTCGCATCCAGAAAACGCCGTCTTGATCTTGCGAGGCATAGACTGGGTGAAGGGGTGACGCACGAAGTAGCGGGAGTACGCGGCTGCGTAGGGGGTTACGTCGAACGGCTCGCCGGAGCAGACGCCCGCAAGCTCGCATCCCGTAACGTTGCGGACAGTGTTGCCGCAAGCCTCGCGCGTGGTCATGCCGACGGACGCGAGCAAACGCATCATCTCCGGCGTATCCTCGAGCGGGATGTGGTGCAGCTGGATGTTTTCACGGGTCGTTACGTGGCCCTTGTTCAAAGGCGCGAACCGCTCCACGATGTCGCCCATCATGTCCAACTGCTCGGCCGTCATCCCTCCGAACGGGATCTTGATGCGGAACATGTGGACGTCGGGCTGTCGCTGTCCGTACACTCCCTGTCGGAGCCTGAACGCCATGAAGTCGGTCGGGTCCCAGTCCCCGGCCTGGAACCTCTTGACGCCCGCCTCGAACTCTTCGATTTCTGACGGGAAGTATTCGATGATGGGGTTGGTCTGGCTCATTGCGCGAGTTCCCTTCCTGTAGCTGTTCCCAAAATGTATCAATATGGGTGTGGGGTGTCAACTGGAATCGCGTGAGCGCGACGCGCATCTCAATAGAGTAGAATGGGTGTAGATAGAGGAGGGCCGATCATGTACGACACCACCACATCGCCATCGCCAAGTCCCCCACGTCCGTTGATGCGAACCGTCGTCTATCCCGTCGCAGTGGCCATCGCCGCGTTAGCCATAGCCATAGTAGGCTCTATGGCGGTGCGAGGAGACGGAGGGATCGATGCGATCAACCTCTGGGTCGAGGGGGTGTCCGGCAGGTCGGGCGGCTTCCTCAGCAGCCTCGGCGTCCTGGCGCCCTTCGGATTCGCGTTCTCGGCGGGCGTCGCCGCGGCATTCAATCCGTGTGGGTTCGCGATGCTGCCGGGTTACATGGGGCTGTACCTGGGCGCCGGAGACTCCGAAGCGCGGCCGTCGGCTCTCCGGCAGCTAGCGACGGCGCTGCTCGTCGGGTTGTCGGTTACGGCTGGATTCGTGCTGCTGTTCGCGGCTGCCGGCGCGATCATCGGATTCGGCGCGCGCTCTGTCGTCAAGAGCATACTGCCGTTTCTCGGACTTGGAATCGGCGTCGTCCTGGTAATCGTCGGCGCGTGGCTGCTGAGTGGCGGCAAGCTGTACACCGCTTTGGCGCAGCAAGTGGCCGGGAAGCTGGGCAATCCGGCGACGGCGAACGTCGGGGGGTACTTCCTGTTCGGCGTCAGCTACGGCGTGGCCTCGTTAAGCTGCACGCTGCCGATATTCCTGTCGGTCGTCGGGGCGTCGTTCGCCGCCGAGGGCGCGAGCATATCGTTTACCCAGTTCGTGCTGTACGCCCTGGGCATGGGCGCGGTGATAATGACCATCACGCTAAGCATGGCGTTGTTCCGCGGCGCGATGGTGAGCCTCGTTAGACGCGCCATGCCCTACGTGGAGCCGGTGGGAACCTGGCTGATGATAGTCGCCGGTACCTACATAGTGTTCTACTGGCTGACCGTGGGCGAAGCGCTGAGGTGAGGAGATAGAGGATTAGAAGATAGTAGGCAGGAGTTAGGAGGTAGGTTCGCTAGTCCTATTTCCTAACTCCTGTTTCCTACTTCTTACCCTTCGTTTCTCACGGTGTTTCGCAGTACGCCGATGCCATCTATTTCGACTTCTACAACGTCGCCGTCGTGGATGTCTTGGGGGGCGCCGGGGGTGCCGGTCATGATCACGTCGCCGGGGTCTAGCGTCAGGACGCGGGTTACGAACTCGACGATCTCAGGGACCCCGTAGAGCAGGTCGCTGGTCATCTGCTCCTGGCTGACCTCGCCGTTGATGCGGCCCACCAAGTGCAGGTTCGACGGGTCGAGGCCGCTGACGATGACGGGGCCGATGGGCGAGAACGTGTCCGACGACTTGGCGCGCCACCAAGACAGGTCGCCGGCCTGCCAGTTTCGGGCGCTGACGTCGTTGCCGCAGGTGAAGCCGAGGATGTAGTCGAGAGCGTCTTCCTTGCTGACGCGCCTCGCCGTTTTGCCGATGACGAGCGCAAGCTCGGCCTCGGGCTGTACGGATACGCCTTGCTCGAGCGCTTCAGTCGGTATGACGACGTCGTCGTCCGGCCCCACTACCGATGACGCGGTCTTGAAGAACGGCTCCGGCACGCTGGGAGGCGTGCGGTCGCCGAGATGCGAGCGGTAGTTGAGGCCGATAGCGACGATCTTGCCGGGCATGACGGGGGAGAGCAGCTTCACGTCGTCGAGGGGATGGGTGTGGTCGGTAACTTCGTGGTCCTCGTATGGAGCGGCGGTTATCTGATGAACGATGCCGTCTTCCACGACGCCGTAGGCGACTTCGCCGTGCGCTTCGAACCTTGCGTATGTGGTCATTGGAGCGTTCCTCCTCCGAAGGGTGTTGTGTGTGATCCGGCCGGTCAGCGGCCCTGGAACCGCCGCGCTCAGTGTACCCGAAACGGGTGGGGGTTTACAGTGGCGGGCTATCGCGGACCATCACGGGCTAACGGGGCACCTTGTATCCCGACGCTTGGACGCCGGCCAGGGAGTTCTCGTCCCAGGGATGGGCGAGGGCTACTTCTTCATTGATGTCGGCGCCCCAGCCGGGGGCGGTTGGGACGGTCATATAGCCGTCTATGATCTCCGGAACCGTTGTCGTCAGATCGTCCTTCCAGGGCACGTCGTCTATGTCTATCTCCATGATGCGGACGTTCGGCAGCGTAGCGCACAGGCTGGCGCTGACGAAGCTGGACAGGTGGCTGTAGTAGTTGTGCGGCGCGACGTTGTGCTGGTACACCTCCGCGAGGTCGCCCACCTTCTTGGATTGGCTGAAGCCGTTCCACGGCACGTCTATCATGAACATATCGGCCGAGTGGTTCTCGAAGTACGGGATGAAGTCGCGCATGTAGAAGAGGTTCTCGCCGGTGCAGATGCGGGTGGAGGTGGAGTCTTTGATCTGGCGCAGGCTCTTCGGCTCGTACATGTCTATCTCGAGCCAGAGCATGTCGAACTGTTCCAGCGCCTTGGCGATCCTGAGCGCGCCTTCGGTCTTGAAGTGGAAGTTGAGGTCGAGGTTCAGGTCTATGTCGTCCCCCACGGCGTCCCGGAACGTGCCGATGAGCTTTTCTATGTGTGGGATGAGCCACTTGGGGGCGTACTGGTCTGTCGAGCCGACACCGCCGCTGAAACCGCCGCCGAACGTCGCGTCCTGGCCGGGCATCAGGATATTGGTCTTGAGCGCTGTGAAGCCGCGCTCCTTCACCTCGTGGCCCAGGTTGGTTACTGCCTCCCACGAGTCGATGGGCGGCGTTCCAAGGATGTCGTGGTGGCGAATGCGGGAGCTGCCGCAGTGGGACCAGTACACGCGCACCTGCTCGCGGGTGGGCCCGCCGAACAGTTCGACCGCCGAGATTCCGAGCGCCTTGGCCTTGATGTCTATGAAGGCGCAGTCGAGCCCGGCGATGGCCTTGGCAGCGATTCCGCCCGGACTCTGGCGCGTGATGCGGTACATGTCTTGGAAGCGCATCTCGAAGGCGCGAGGGTCCTTGCCTATCAGCAGCGGCTTCATATCTCGGATGGTCCCCTCGATTCCGTGCGGGGAGCGTCCGTCCGAACACTCGCCCCAGCCGGTTATGCCCTCATCCGTCTCTACCTTGACGAACATCCATGGTCGCCATCCGGCATCCACGATAAACGTTTCGATGTTGGTGATCTTCATATGTTCTGCCCCTTTCGCGCAGTTGGGTTTCGGGGGTGATGATAGCATAAGGTGGAGCGGATTGGAGGCAGCGGCGGTACAGCGATGTGAAGTACGAGGACGTTCTGGGCGTTGCAAGTTTCGGGATGGGCGCCCGATAATGAGCCTATCGCCCTCCTGTTCGGGCGGGCTGACTGAGCAAATCACCGCTACTCTAAGGAGAGTTGAGACAATGCCCAATCCGGTAGCATACTTCGAGCTCGGCGGGCAGGATCCCGAGAAGCTGTCCGATTTTTACTCCAATCTGTTCGACTGGTCTTCGGAAGGGACGGCGGCGGCGATGCCCGGCCTGCAATACTTCCACGTACAGACGGGCGAGGGGATACCCGGCGGCATCATGCAGACGAGCGCCGAGATGGGGATGCCTCCGAATTACGTGATGGTCTATGTATCGGTGGACGACCTGCAGGCGTCGCTGGACAAGGCCGAGAGTCTGGGCGCGCAGGCTTTGGTTCAGCCTATGCCCATTCCCGGCGGGAGGGGGAGCATCGCCGTGTTTCAAGACCCGCAGGGCAACGTCATCGGTCTGCACAAGTTCTAGGAGGTTCCAAAATGCCCGGTCTCGACGATAACCTTGCCTTCGCGCCCGCGACGGAGTTGCGGGAACTGATAGCCAACCGACAGATAACTTCCGTCGAATTGACGGAGTTGTACCTATCTCGAATGGAACGGCTGGATGGACAACTCAACTCTTACCTGACGCCTACGCCTGAGATCGCCCTGGCGCAGGCGCGCCGCGCGGACGAGGCGACGGCGCGCGGCGAGAGCCTGGGCGCGCTCCATGGGCTGCCAATCTCGATCAAGGACCTTCAGATGACAAAGGGGGTGCGCACCACCGGCGGGTCGCTGGCGTTCGCGGATCGGGTGCCGGACGCTGATGCGGCGTGCGTGGAGCGAGTCTTCGGCGCGGGCGCGGTGATGCTGGGCAAGACGAACACGCCGGAGTTCGGGCTGCTGGGCGCAAACGAGAACCGCCTGGGGGAGCCGTGCCGCAATCCGTGGAATACGGAGCGCACCTCGGGTGGCTCGTCGGGCGGGGCGGACGCGGCGACCGTCGCCGGGCTGTGCGCGCTGGCTACAGGCGGCGACGGCGGCGGCTCGATACGGATACCGGCAAGCTTCAACGGCATCTACGGCATCAAGCCTACGCAGGGGCGCGTGTCCAGCTATACGGGCGTAGAAGCTCCGCCGGCGGTCAACATCACTAGCCAGCAGGGGCCGATGACGCGGACGGTGCGCGACACCGCCGAGCTTCTGCAAGTAATGGCGGGCTACGACGCGCGGGACGCGGGTTCGCTGCGCCAGCCGGTCCCGGATTTCGTGGGCGCGCTGGATAAGGGCGTGGACGGGTTGCGTATTGGCTGGAGCGCTGACTTCGGCTACGCGCCGGCGGACGCGGAGGTAACGCAGGCGTCCGAGGCCGCCGCGATGTCGTTCCGCGAGCTGGGCTGCGAGGTGGAAGAATCCACGCTGATCCTGGAATCGCCGTTTGATACGTGGATGGTGTTCTTCGCGGGCAACTCATACGCGGCTTACGGTCACTTGCTTGACGACCCCGACGATCCGCTAACATGGTACGGACGTTGGACCATCGAGCAGGGCGCGCGTTACACGATGACCGACTACATTCGAGCGCTGGGCGAGCGCGACCGCATGATCCAGCAGTTCCTGAACGAGTTCGACAAGTTCGATCTGCTGCTGTCGCCGACTATGGCGACGACGGCCTTCCCTACGAACGCTTACCCTGAGACCGTAGGCGGGCAGGAGCCCTACCCTATTCCGGCATGGGGCTTCCTGCCGTACACGCACCCGATCAACACGATAGGCTTCACGGCGGCGAGCGTGCCGTGCGGCTTCGACTCGGACGGGATGCCGATTGGCTTGCACATCATCGGACGACCCGGGGACGAAGCGACCGTGCTGGCGGCGTCGGCTGCGTTCGAGCAAGCGCGTCCGTGGGCAGGCGTGAGGCCGCCGGTGTCGTAGAGGTTCCTTCAGTGGGCGGGCGCAAGCATTAGACGGCGCAGGGGTTATTTGCCGTGCGAGTCGAGGCGCAGGAGATATTCGAGAAGCTGTTGCTGCTTGCCGCCCACGTAGCGGTGGGACTGTTCCTCTCGGGAACGCTTGGGCTGGGGCTTTACATCGTAACGCTTCCGATAGTCCAGTCGTTCTGGCGAGTGGCCGACATCAACTTCGCGCTGCTGGCCGTGCTGACGATTGGGTGCGGGGCGAGCGTAGGCGCTTTTCTGGCTTGGCTGAAGAGAGACCTTGGAGTTCGGACGCTCGCGCTGATCCTGCTGCTGACGGTGGCGGCTACGCTGTTGGCCGCCTGGGGCGGGCTGCACAACAGCCACGACGAGTTCAAGCTGGTTGGCAAGCCGGGAATTCCTGCGCTTACGGGCATCGTGGTCGGCGCGATGCTGGGCGGCAACGCCCTGAACCTTCTGCTGTGGATCGCTAGGACGGTTCGGGATCCGAGGCTCTAGCTAACTCGCTGAACTCTTGTAGGGAGCTACAGTTGGCGCAGGCGCGGGTCGAAGCGGTCGCGCATCCAGTCTCCGAGGAAATTCAGGGACATGACTACGAGGAATATCGCCAGCCCGGGGAAGAAGGTGCTCCACCACGCGGTGGTTACGTAGGAACGCCCCTCGGAGACTATGAGGCCCCAAGCGGGTGTGGGCGCGGGGATTCCCGCGCCGATGAAGCTCAGCGTCGCCTCGGTCAGAATCAGTTGCCCCACCCTGAGCGTGGTGATGACGATGATGGTGTTCAACACACCGGGCAGTATGTGGCGCAGGATTATGCGCGCGTTGGACGCTCCCGCTACCTTGGCGAGCGCTACGTAATCGCGCTCCTTGAGAGACAGCACTTCGCCCCTGACGTACCGGACGAACGACGCCCACGTGAACATTGCGAGCAGTCCCATGACCAGCCATAGGCTCGCGCCAAGAACTATCACGGCGACCAGCGCGATTAGCACGAACGGGAGCGCGAGCCACACGTCCACGAGGCGCATGATTAGCTCGTCCGCCAAGCCGCCCAAGTATCCGGCGACCAACCCGAGCGAAGTTCCGACTAGGACGCCGGTGGTGAGCGAGACGGCCAGCACCTGAAGCGATATCCGCGCGCCGTGGATGATGCGGCTGAGGACGTCCCTGCCCACGTGATCCGCGCCCAAGAGCCTATCGGTAGCTTCGAACCTGTCTTGTTCTGCCCAATACTCGGTGTACCAGAAGGGCGGCGCGTTTCGGAGGGCGAGGTGTTGCTTGTACGGGTCTTGGGGCGCAAGCTGCGGCGCGAACACTCCCGCTATGACGAGCAGTACAAGCACGATGAGCGGCAGAATAGGCCAGCGCCTGAGCGCGTACCAGACCATACCGAGCGCGTTGTACGCTCGCAGGCTCGATCTGGGAAGAGGGCTTGTTCCTGCCGGTCGTTCCATGTAGGGGTCCTAGTCGTACCGTATTCTGGGGTCAACGAGTCCGTAGAGTACGTCGGCGACGAAGTTGAAGAAAATGTATGCTACAGCGAAGAACAACACGATGCCTGTCAGCAGCGCGAAATCGTTGTTGTTCACCGCGGTAAGCGCCAGCCGTCCGATTCCAGGCCATGCGAACACCAGCTCTACGACGGTAGCGCCGGTGATGAAGCTGGCGAGGAACAGGCTGGAGTAGGTTATCGGCGCTATGAGCGCGTTTCTAAATGCGTGCTTCCATATGACGGTTCCGGTCTTGACGCCCTTGGCTCGCGCCAGCTTGACGAATTCCGAGTCCAGCACTTCGAGCATGGACGACCGCACAAGCCGTAAGTACGTGGCGGAGCCTAGCCAGCCAAGCGTAATCGTCGGAAGCACGAAGTGCTTGAGCTGTTTCACCAGATCGTCTCCCGGCAGGGCGCGTCCTGAGGCGGGCAGCCAGTCTAGCTGGACGGCGAATATCACGATTGCCATTATCGCTATCCAGAACTGCGGGAGCGCCTGTCCGAACAGGGCGAATCCCCTGCCTAAGTAATCAAGCGCGCCGCCTCTGCGAGTGGCGGACAGGACGCCGAGTGGGATACCCGTTATGACTGCGAAGATCCAGGCGGCTACGGCGAGCTGCGCGGTCGCGCCGAGCTTGCCGAATATGAGTCCCGATACCGGGGCGCGGTCCAGCAGCGTCTTGCCAAAGTCGCCCTTCAGGGAGTTGCCTACCCACACTAAGTACTGGACTACCAGAGGCTTGTCCAGCCCGAGGTAACGGGAGATCTCCTCCTTTTGCTGTTCGCTCAGACCGTAGCCACCGCCCTCCTGAGTATAGACGAGCAGCGGGTCGCCCTTGACCCTGGACAACCCGAACACGATGATCGTCGCGGCGAACAGGGACAGTATCGCGAAATATGCCCGTCTTATCAGAAATCGCCTCATCTGCGCCTCTAGGTTATCAGGTTGTGGACGGGAAAGGGTTGAGCCTCCCCCAGCCACGCTCCCGCGCTATGCGAGATGGACTGGGCGAGGCTCGAACGCTTGGACTCTACCTGGATGCCGGAACGATGTTCCAGAAGGCAGTGGTCCCAAAGGGGCTTGGCTCCATGACCCATTCCTGGATGGAGTTGGGGTTGTAGATGGTCAGGTTGGGTATGGCGACTACGCCGGGCTTGAGCGCCCAGAAGTGCATGAGGTCGAAGTACTCGCTGTTGAGGTCTATTCGCTTCTGGGGGTCATTCTCCTTGGCGACGTCGAGGTAGATCTGGCTGATCCACTCGGTCTCGTAGCACATGCAGTATCCGCCCCTGGACAGGCTAGACTCCTCGATGCCCTTGGGCCAGTCGAAGGGATAGATGGTCTGTCCGTCGTCGCCCGACGTCATGCGCGGCACCGTGGCGCTGCGGTTGACGAGACCCGGACGATAGACGGCGTAGGGGAACTTCAGCACCTCGGTCTTGATGCCGATGTCGCTCATCATGCCGCCTATGGCGTCTCCTATCTCCTCGCCGAGTCCGCCGCTGTGTCCAGACGATATGAACAAGGGCATCTCGAAGCGGACGCCGTTGCCGCCGCGCGGGTATCCGGCTTTGTCCAAATACTCCTCCGCCATGGCGGGGTCGTAGGGGTATTCCCAATCTGTGTTCCAGAACTCGCTCTTCTCGTCAACGTAGCCGACGTGGACGGGCCAGCCGAGTCCGTTGAGCAGGTGCTCGTTGATGGTCTCTTTGTCTATCGCCATGCCGACCGCCCAACGGACCAGCCTGGCCTGTTCCATGTCGCCGCAGCTCTGGTCCATCTGCGTTGGGTCGGCGCCGTCCGGACATGCGAGCTCGTCTGGGTTGTTGCCGTCGTTTGGCCTGTACGGGTTTCCGATCCACTGGATGTCTCGAGCATAGACACCGTTAGCGGGTGTGTTGAGGTCTTCGCCTGTGAGGGCGTTGTGGGTCTCCCACAGGTTGCCTGAGAAGATGACGCCCTGCTGGCTGGCGTTACCGGAGCCGGTGCTTGCGAAGCCGGAGTCCAACGCCTCCGGCAAGCTCTTGATGGCAAGCTCCGCGGCGTCGAGTTCGCCGGTCTTGAGCGCGGCGACGCGGGTCGCGTCTTCGGGCATCGCTTGGATGACCACTCTCTCGACGGCAGGGTCGAACTCCCAGTGGTTCCCCGACTTGGTGAAGACGGCTCGGTCGTCGCGTATCCACTCATCGACCTGGAAGGGGCCTGTGCCCACGAAGTTCTCGCGCATCCAGTCTTCGCCGTTTTCCTCCTGCGCCTTCTGCGGGTGGACGACCATTCCGACGAAGCCGTTGCCGTTCATCATGTATGTGTGCCAGTGGGAGTCCACGGCTGCGAAGGTGTACTCGACGGTGTTGCCTGAAGCTACGGCGCGGTTTTCTCCGAACAGAGTGGAGAAGTAGGACGCGCTAGGCGCGATGCTGTGGGTGGTGATAAGCGGGTTGACCTGGTTGTAGCTCCATGCCACGTCCTCGGGGGTCATGGGTCCCCAATCCTTGTGGAACATCACGCCATCGCGAATGTCCACGACCACGGAAAGCCCGTCGGATGCGAGTTCCCAAGAGGTAGCGAGCTGTCCGGCGGCGTACTCGACCGTGTTGTCCTCGCGCCAACGCCAGGTGAACAGGTCTTCGCCGACTCCCCACGCCACGGCATCATACTGCGAGCAGAAGACAGTGCCGGCGCCGGGGTTGCATCCCAAGTTAGATTGTGCGAACACGATGGTTCCGACGGCGTTCTTCGGGTCCGGCGCGTCTCCGCTGGGCGCGGCGGGTTCCGGCATTGCGGTAGGCATTATGGGCGCGGCCGCGGCGGTCGGCTGGGCCGCCGGCTGCGATGGCGCCGCCGGGGCGGCTGTGGGTTGCGGCGCGGGCTGTGCTGCGGGCTGCGCGGGCGCTGGCTCAGGCGCTGCGGGCGGCTCTTGCGCATCATCGCCGCACGCGACTACCAGCAGAAGCGACAAGATTACCAGTATTGGGACGGCGCGAAGGGTTAGTTTCATTGATCTACTCCGTAAGCGGCTATGTGGATTTTTGGTTTCGGATGCGCGGACGGCGAAGCGTGTGGGATTGCCATATTCGTAGCGCTAGTTATACGCCTGCGCCAAATGGATGTCAAGTATGGCGACAGGTTACTCACGCGAGGGCGCGAAAGACGTTGAAGTGTCCATGCGCCGCTGCGCTTCGGGAGAAGCGTTGGGGCGCGAGCTTAGTCCGCGGCTTCCGAGTCTGCGCCGCGTTGGGGGTTCGGCTCAGCGGCCGAGAGGTAGTCGGCGAGGTCCGCCACCATGTGACCCATCTTCGGAGGGTCGGGCATGACGTGGGTCTCAACGCCGAAATCCGAGAGGGCGCGGGCGCAGGTGGGACCTACGGCGACGACCACCGTAGAGCGCATGGCTGGGGCAAGCTCCGCGCCGTAGCCATCGCGCTCGGCGATTTGGAACAGGTGGCGCACTTGTATCTGGCTGGTGAAGGCGACGGCGTCCAAGCGTCGCTCTACCAAGTCAACGACGATCGATTCCAACGGCGTCGTGTCGTCGGGAAGCATCCACTCGTACAGCGTGACCTCGTGCAGACGCCCGGCGGCCGCGCTCAGAGCATCGGCAAGAGCGTCGTTGCGCTCGCCGTAGTGAGTAACGGCCACGCCGCGCCCTTCGATGTCTATGGTGGAGATGGCTTCGATCAACTCGGCTGTGGTGTACGGGGAGGCGACGGTGACGTCCGGTCGGATGCTGCGCCGTCTTAGCGCAGCCGTTGGTTTGGGGCCGCGGGCGACGCTAGTCGTCTTGCGGATCGCCGCGTTCAGCGCGTCTTCACGTCCAAGCCGAGCCGCCGTCTCGAACAGGGCGTTGACGCCCACTCCGGTCTGCATCACGAATACTTCGAGATCGCCGTTCTCGATGCCGTCAATCAGGGCGGAGACTTGGGGACTGGCGTCCACCGGCTGTTCCCGCAGCGCTGGCGCGGGTATCACCTCCGCGCCGCGTCGGGACATCATCTCGGTCAGTTGCCCGACCATGCGAGATTCGAGGACGCCGATGCGTTTGCCTTCGAGAGTTCCGTTCATGTCGCGTCGCCTTCCCAATGGGCCTGCCCGTCTGCGCTGATTATCTACGATGCCGGGCGGTTTTCGCAACCCCGACGGACGTCAAAGACGCTCAGCCTCGTCGCGGGCGCGCCGTATGGCGGGGCCGAACGCGACGAGGCCAAGCGTCGGTGGTTGTTGGGGGAAGGTCGGCAGAGAAGTCTGCCTATTCGAGGGCTACGAAGCGGTCTTCCACTCCAGCAGACGGGAGACTTCCTCAGTGTGAACCTCTGGGTAGGTAACGTGCCCGCAGGCGAGGCAGGCTATGTAGAAGCCTTCGTAGTCGCGGCGGATCTGGCGATCCCCGCTGCAGCGTATGCAGGACTTGAAAAGCACAGAGTGCTCGCGCAGAGCGCTCTGTGCGTTGACTATTTCTCTCATTTCGACACGTACTCCTTTGGGATTTCCCGTTAACCATACCCCAAAATGCTCAACGTTGTGTTAACGCAATGATAACGAATCATTAACAATCCATCGGAAAACATAATAAACAGTATTATGATATGTGAATATCCCATTCATTCGTGGGATTTGCACGTTTTTGTAAAGGAGTAAGAGGAGGAGAGAAGAGAGCGGCGGGGCGGGCTGAATCACGCTGCCCCGCCTTGCTTTTGGCTTACGGCTTGGGGTTTTCCATGAAGACGGTAACGCCCATCTCGCGGTAGTAGTCGCGTAGCGTGTAGTCGTAGTTGCGGAAGCTCATGCGGATGTTGGTTCCCTCGAACTGCTCGATCACGTGCTTCAGGCAGTCGTCAACCGATTGGAGCGGATGGTGGGGATGCGCCTCGATGTCGTAGGACAGGTCGGCCGGTCCCCAGGTAAGGCAGGTGATTCCCGGCTTGGCGAGTTGGCGGGCGTTGGTGACGGCTCGCAGCGTTTCCATCTGGATGCAGAGGATGCCGTTGGCGTTCCACCACTCGGCATATTCGAGGCGGTCCGGGCGCTCCTCCACGCCGTACCGCGCCGCGCCGCCCCAGCTGCGTTTCGCCACCTGAGGATAGTAGAACCAGTTGATCGCCTCATCCACAGTCGCCTCGTCTTCCACCAGGGGCACCTCTATGCCCAGCGGCCCCAGGTCCAGGACGTTTCCAACGAGGTAGGCGTGCCGGGGATGCTTGATGCGGAACTGCACCGGGATGCCGACTTCCTTGGCGGTCTCACAGTAGGCTACGAGGCGTTCCTCGCTGTAAGGGGAGTGCTGCGAATCGGTGTGGATGAAGTCGTAGTCGTCTTTGGACAGGATGTCTTCCATTTGGCTCTTGGTGGCGGTGATGGGTACGGATACGCCCAGCACGATGTCGCCGCGAACTATCTTCTCTTTCAGTGATGTCATCGGTTGCCGCTCCTGGTATGAGTTGGGTTGGTCTTACGATTAGGTCTGTAGAGATTCGATTTCGGGCATGAAGAACTCGAACCGCTCACGGTCGTCGTATCCGGTTATCATGGCGGGGGATATGCCCGGGCTTTCCAGGGCGGCGCGGACGATGCTCTTGTTGAACTCGTGGATGCCGACCTCCGGGTTGAAGAAGTCTTCGAGAGACATCCAACGGCACTCGGCTATCTCATCTTCGTCCATGGTTATCTCGTTTGAGAGGGCGGACAGCCGGCAGACGAAGTAGATGTCTGATTTGCCGTAGCGGTAGCCGTGCCAGTGCCGGAAACAGGCGAGGGACTCGAACTTGGCGTGGACCCCCGTTTCCTCGCGCACCTCGCGGACCGCGGCGTCCTCGAGATGCTCGCCTTGATGCAACGCGCCGCCGGGCAGCTTGTAGCCGGGGCCTCGACTCGGTCCCATCCGGTAGCGTTCGACGACGACGAGAATCTCGTCGCGCTCGTTCAGCACCACCGCCCCGGCGCCTATGTAGTGCGTCGCGTACGGCGGGATATACGCGCCCGACTCCAGACGGAGCGTCATGAGCGCGTAACCGATGTCGGCGTGATGGTACTCGAAACCGGCTTCCGCCGCCACCGGAACCAGCGCGGAGTGGGACAGCGGGATTTCCAACCATACCACCTTGTAGCCGTTCGAGGTCCACGACTCTATGGAGTCTCGCAACAGCGCCTCGAACGCGCGCGGGTCGTCCGGAAGCGCGGACTTGTCCGTTACTACACCGCCGAACTGGTTGGGGTTGAACTTCAGCGTTTCCGTAGCGACATTCATCAGCCGTGCCTCACCACCATCTGTACTTCGTTGGACGGGTTGCAGAGCGCCTCGAACGCGCCCTGGATTTCGTCGAGCGGCAGGAAACTGGCTTCCGACACCAGCGGCTCCATCGTAACCTTGCCGGAACGTATCAGGTCGAGCGCGATGCTCCAGTCTTCAGGCTGCGTTCCGAACGACGTCTTGAGGTTGATCTCCCGCGCCATCCAGTCGGGCGGCAGCACTGGGGTCTCCTTCCAGACGATAGCGACTAGAACGACCTGGCCGTTGCGACGAACCATGTTGAGCGCCTCGTCTAGGGTGCCGGGAGCGGCGGCGCACTCGAACACGACGTCTGGGCCTGTTCCTCCGGTCAGCTCGACGACGCGTTCGACGGCGTCCTCGGTGAGCGGATCGATGACGGCGTCCGCGCCCAGCCGGCGCGCGGCATCGGCGCGGGCTGGCGCGGGTTCCGACACGATCACCTTGCTCGCCCCGGCGGCGCGGGCGACCTGCATACAGAGCAAGCCGATCGGTCCCGCTCCCAGCACGACTACGGAATCGCCCAGCTTGAACTGAGATAGCCGCACCGCGTGAACCGTGACGGCGCATGGCTCGCACATCGCCGCCTCCTCGTCACTCACGCCGTCGGGTATGGGAACAGGCTCCCACTCTTCCAGGAGCACTTTCTCCGCGTAGGCGCGAACGCGCCCTGACGCGCCTGAGAAGCCTTCGAGCCGGTAGTTGTACCTCTCGCCGCGGTTCGGACTGGCGGCGCGGACTTCGGGAGGAGGCTCGCCTCCTCCTCCGACCACGCGATCGCCGACGTTCCAACGGCTGACGCCTTCGCCAACGTCGCTGACCACGCCGGAGTACTCGTGTCCCATAACGCTGCCGGGCGGCGCGATGTCGTACAGGAAGTGATGAACGTCGGTTCCACAGATGGCGCAGTAGTTGACGTCTATCACCACCTGACCCGGCCCCGCTACCGGATCCGCCATATCCTCTATCTCGAAGCGTTGGGCGCCTCTATACACCGCCGCTCTCATAATCGCGCCTCCTCGGTTTGCTGCGGCATAGGGTATCATGTTTTCGCGCCGTGTTGTGAGAATGAGAATCGAATACTCGCGCGCCCGGATTGGCGCGGCTATGGAGCGAGATATGGACGCATTCGAGATGTCGGACATGATAGAGAGCAGGCGTGGGAGCGGAGAACTCTACCTGGAGTTCTTCAGCGCTCCCGGGATGAGCCTGGGAGTGTACGAGCTCGCGGCGGGATCGAGCGATCCGCAGCAGCCGCACGGCGAGGACGAGGTGTACTACGTCGCCGCCGGTCGCGGCCAGATCAGGGTTGACGGCGAGGACCGCGCGCTTCGTCCGGGGAGCATAGTGTTCGTTGGAGCGGAGGTCGAGCACCGCTTCCACTCAATCACCGAGAACTTGACGCTGTTGGTCGTGTTCGCCCCGGCGCGCGGAACGGGACGGTGAGCCTAGGTCTTGACGCAGAGTTGGAGGGGTTCGGAGAAATCGTAGGGGAATCTCTGCGACTCCGCGCCTTTGCACTGATTTTTCGGCGCGCCCCACACTGTGCGAACGGGCGTAGGTTTGGTTACAATAGGCGGCGCATCGATTTCTACCGGCATCGCCGGCGCTACCGGAGGCTCTCGCTATGACTTCTCCCGCTACTTCTATTGACCCGCGCGCGCTGAACGCCATCGACTGGCGCTGTATAGGGCCGCCGCGCGGCGGTCGCGTCGTCGCGGTCGCCGGAGACCCCGTGGAGACGGGGACGTTCTACTTCGGCGCCTGCGCCGGCGGGGTGTGGAAGACCTATGACGGCGGCACGTACTGGGAGAACGTATCGGACGGGTTCTTCAAGACCGCGTCCGTCGGCGCGATTGCGGTATCCGATTCGGACCGGCAGGTCGTGTACGCGGGGATGGGGGAATCCACCATCCGGTTGGACGTTACGCATGGCGACGGCGTGTATCGCTCGAATGACGGCGGCCGGTCGTGGACACATCTGGGCTTGGAGGACACGCGGCACATCTCGAAGGTGCGGATTCATCCGACGAATCCCGACGTGGTGTACGTGGGGGCGCTGGGACACGCTTTCGGCCCAAATCTCCAGCGCGGAGTGTTTCGCTCGAAAGACGGCGGCAAGACTTGGGAACATTCGCTATACAAGAGCGAGAACGCCGGCGCCGCCGACCTGGTGATAGACCCCTCCAACCCCCGCGTGCTGTTCGCATCCATCTGGCAGGTGAGGCGGAATTTCTGGAATCTGACGAGCGGAGGGCCGGACAGCGGACTGTGGCGAACGACGGATGGCGGGGATTCGTGGGAGGACGTGTCGGGCAATCCAGGATTGCCGGACGGTCCGTTCGGGAAGATTGGGGTTGCCGTCAGCCCGTCGAAGCCGGGGCGAGTGTACGCGACCATCGAGGCGCGGGAGCCTGGAGTGTTCCGCTCGGACGACTATGGCGACACGTGGGAACTGGTATCGGACAACCGCGACTTGCAGGGGCGTCCGTGGTATTACCAGCATATCGTCGCGGACCCGCAGGACGCGGATACGGTCTGGGTGCTGAATTATGACGCATGGAAGTCGATTGACGGCGGCAAGACGTGGGAGGAGGTTACCACGCCGCACGGCGATAATCACGATCTGTGGATAGACCCGCGCGACCCGCAACGCATGATAGAGGGCAACGACGGTGGCGCGTGCGTGAGCTACAACGGCGGCGACACGTTCTCCACCATCTACAATCAGATGACGGCGCAGTTCTACCATGTTACGACGGATACGCAGTCGCCATATCGCGTGTACGGGACGCAGCAGGACAACTCGGCGATTAGCGTGCCTTCGCGGACGCATAAGGGCGGCATCCCATGGGGCGACTGCTACACCGTCGGCAGCTCGGAGAGCGGCTACATCGTGGTTGATCCGACCAATCCGAACATCGTCATTTCCGGCGCTATCGGTTCTTCCCCGGGCGGCGGGGGAAATATGCTGAGGTACGATCACGAGACGGGACAGGTTCGCATCATCACAGTCTGGCCAGAACTGAACACCGGCTACGGCCCGGTGGATGCGAGGTACCGCTTCCAATGGACGTATCCGATCCAGTTCTCGCCGCATGATCCGGGCGTTCTATACGCCGCCGGCAACATCGTTTTCCGATCCACCGATCAGGGCGAGAGCTGGGAACCGATAAGCCCGGATCTGACGCGCAACGACCCGGACAAGCTGCAACCGTCGGGCGGGGACATCACCGGCGACGCTTCCGGGGCGGAGACGTACTGCACGGTGTTCTCGTTTTTAGAGTCGCCACACGAAGCGGGCACGCTATGGGCTGGGTCTGACGATGGGCTGGTCCACATCTCGCGCGATGGCGGCGGTACCTGGCAGGACGTTACGCCCGACGCGCTGGAGGAGTGGACGCGGGTTGACATGATAGAGGTCTCTCCGCACGACCCGGCGACGGCGTACCTGTGCGGCACACGCTACAAGTTCGACGACAACCGTCCATTCCTGTTCAAGACGAACGACTACGGCGCGACGTGGACTTCGATCACCGGCAACTTGCCGGACGATGACTTCACGCGCTGTATCCGGGAAGATACCGAGCGTCCGGGTATGCTGTACGTAGGCACGGAGACTAACATCTACGTATCGTTCGACGACGGCGCGACGTGGACGTCGCTGCGCGGCAACCTGCCCGTTGTGCCGGTATATGACCTCGCTATCAGAGAAGATGAACTTGTCGCCGCAACGCACGGGCGCAGCTTCTGGATACTGGACGGCCTTAGCAATCTGCGGCAAGTGTCGGCGGGCTTGTCGGAAACCGATCTGAGCCTGATCGCGCCAACCGTCAAGATTCGCAACGCCGCGCCCTTCAGAGGGAGGGCGGGCAGCCGCGCGAAGAACTACCAGCTTGCGCTCGGGGCGGCGGTGGCCTTCATAGACGAGAAGGACGATCTCGGCGGCGTGAGCCGCAAGTTCCTGGACGCGGGGGCGAATCCGCCATCCGGCGTCCGCATTTGGTACTGGCTGAAGAACGAGCCTGAAGACGAGGCGACGCTGACGTTCCTGGACGCGGACGGCGCGGAGATCAAGAGCTACACCAGCCGCAAGCCGGATTCAGATGACGATGATGACAACGGAGGGCCGCGCGTTCCGGCGTCGGCGGGGATGAACCGGTTCGACTGGAACATGCGCTATCCGGGCGCACGCAAGGTCCCGGGAGACAAGACGACGGGCGACGTCGGGCGGGGACCGCTGGCGCCTCCGGGGACGTACCAGGCGCGGCTGACCGTGGGCGAACAGTCTCAGACGGCGAGTTTCGATCTGCTCCGGAATCCGACCGTTCCCGCGACTGACGAAGACCTGCGGGCGCAGTTCGATCTGCTGGTTCAGATCCGCGACAAGATTTCGGAGACGCACGACAACATCAACCGCCTCAGAAGCGCTCGAACGCAGGTGAACGATTGGGCGGAGCGCGCCAAAGGCACGGCTGCCGAAGAGCCGGTGTCCGAGGCGGCCGAGTCGCTGACAGCGAGCCTGGATGAGGTGGAGTCCGAGCTGATACAGACGGAGTATCGCGGCGCGCGCGACCGGCTGCATATGCCGATTAAGTGGAACGCTAAGCTGGCGGGCTTGACGCCGGTGGTAGCCGCCGGAGACTACCGACCGACGGAGCAGGCGTATGGCGTCTTCGCGCACTACTCGGAGAACCTGGACGAGCGCTTTGGGAGGCTGAACCGCATCTTGGAGGAGGACTTGGACGAGTTCCGCAACCTGCTGGCTGAGTTGGAGGTTCCAGCCATCGTTCCACAGGCGGGAGCGTAGGCGGTTATGTCTCCGATATATCCCCTCTCGGCGGTCCGAACCGTCGCGCTGCGCTGTCAGGGGCTTGACGCGCCATTGGGTCGCGGACAGCGCCCCGGTAGAGTTGGCGCGGATGACGTATATGCCGCTATCGAGCGTGTCGGGTGGGTGCAGATAGATACGCTGCAAGTCGTGCGGCGGGCGCAGTACCTGACGCTGTGGTCGCGGCTTGGCAGCTACGATCCAGGCCTGTTGGACGCGCTGCTGTTCGACGGGGGCAGCGTTTCTTCCGGTTGCGGGGACAACGGGCGGCGCTTGTTCGAGTATTGGGCTCACGCGGCATGTATCATCCCACTGGTCCACTATCGCTATCTGATGCCGACGATGCGGCGGTACCGCGAGGGTGGAGCCGGCTGGCGGCGTCGCTGGGCGGATGATCCGGATAACGCGCGTTTGCTGGAGTCTATCCTGGAGAGCGTCCGTCAAAACGGCGCGGCCCGCCCAGCCGACTTTCGAGCCGAGAAGAAGAAGCCGGGCGAATGGTGGAACTGGGACTCGGCGAAGATAGCGTTGGAGCATCTGTACAACGTGGGGGACATGGCTATTTCGAATCGGGTGAACTTTCAGCGCGTGTATGACGCGCGAGACCGCGTTCTGCCCCGGTGGGTCGAACGAACCGAGCCGTCCGAGCCGGAGGCGTTCCGGCATCTGCTGGAGGTGTCTATGCGAGCCGCCGGCGTGTGCGCGCCCGCGCAGGTGGGCGACTATTTCCACATGAAGCGCACGGAGTCCAAGCCGTACATCGAATCGCTGGTCGCAGACGGTGCGTTCGTACCCATACGAGCCAAGCTCGCGGACCGCCGGATTCACCAGTTGCTGATCCACCGCGACAATCTGGAGTCGCTGGAACGGGCGGCGGACGGCGAACTGAAGGGGAGACGGACGACGTTCCTGAGTCCGTTCGACAGCCTATTCTGGCTCCGCGACCGAGATATGAGTTTCTGGAAGTTTCGCCAGGTGCTAGAATGTTACAAGCCCGCTCCCGACCGCATCTGGGGATATTTCTGTCTGCCTATTCTGGACCGCGAAAGGCTGGTAGGGCGTTTCGACCCGAAGCTGGAGCGAAAGACGGGGCTGCTGCGCGTAAACGCGCTGTACCTGGAACCTGGCGTTAGGCCCAGCGCGCGACTGGCGGCGTCGGTGGCGCGGGCCATGCGGGACTTCATGCGCTTCCATGAGGCTCGCGACGTGGTGATTGAGTACAGCGATCCGCCGGAGTTCGCGGACAAGTTGGCGGAGAGTTTGGAAGTCAACTGATGGCTACGCAGGAACCAGGCTCAATAGGCAAGTATCAGATACGGCGGTCGCTCGGCTCCGGAGCGCAGGGCGTGGTCTATCTGGCATACGACCCGGACCTTCAACGAGAAGTCGCGCTCAAGGCTCTCCACCCGCACCTGGCGGCCGGCGACGTGCAGGAACGCTTCGTGCGCGAGGCGCGCATACTCGCGCAGGTGGGCCACCCCAACATCGCCGCGGTGTACGACGTAGGCCAAGATGAGCAGTCCGGGCTGCACTACTTCGCCATGGAGCAAGTGCCTCACAGCGTTGAGGAGATGATCGAGGCAGAGGGCAAGCTCGGAGCGGATCGCGCGGTTCGCATCATCCGCGAGGCGGCGTCCGCGCTCGAAGCGGCGAGGCGGGTGGGTATAACCCACCACGACGTGAAGCCCGAAAACCTGCTGATCACGTCGCTGGACGACGAAGGCTCCGTGAGGCTCATAGACTTCGGAATAGCGCGCGCCGGAGACTCCGGCGGCACACAGGCCGGCGCAATGTGGGGCACGCCGTACTATATGGCGCCCGAGCAGTGGCACAGCGTACGCGGCGATACGCGCTCCGACGTGTACTCGCTGGGTGTAACTCTCTACCGGCTGATTTCCGGGGAGGTACCGTTCGACGCTGACCTCGAAAACGCAATGGCGCGCAACGCCGCGATAATGCAAATGCACGCGCACAGCGAACTCCCCCATCTCGACGACGTTGACGACGCTCTCTGGGGGATAATCGTCCGGTGCATGATGAAGAACCCGGACGACCGGTTCCAGACCCCGGGCGAACTCGTGGAGGCGCTCGATAGCTACCTTTCTGGAGACGCCGTCGTAGCCGCCCACCCCGCCAGAACCGTCGGACTCCCAAGCTCCGACCTTCTCTCCAATGTCTCCAATCGTATGTTGATATTCGCCGGAGGCGGGATTGGGATAATCATCTTGATAGTCGTTGTTATCGCGGGCGGCTTCTTGGGTTCGGAAGAGCCGCCGCCAATCGCCGTAGCTATCCCTCCAACCCCCACGCCCTCTCCTACGCCTACTGCTACCGCCACGGCGACGCCCATGCCGGAGCCGACGCCGGACGTTCGGGCCACGTTCGAGGCCGAGCTTACGGCAACCGCTCTCGCGCAACCCACGGCGACTCCAACGGCGACGGCGACTCATACGCCCACACCCACGGCTACCGCCACGGCGACGCCCACGGATACGCCCACGCCGACGGCTACCGCTACACCGACGGCAACGCCGACGAATACCCCTACGCCGACGCCAACGCCGACAGCTACCGCTACGGCTACACCCACCAGCACGCCTACGGCTACTGCTACCCCGGTCGTCCCTACCGGAAGGATCGCGTTCAGCGCCACGCATGACGGGAACAGCGATATCTACGTAATAAACGCGGACGGAACAGACCGCACACGGCTTACGGATCACACCGGCGCTGACCAGAAACCTGTGTGGTCTCCCGACGGTCTGAAGATCGCGTTCGAGTCAAATCGTGACGGGAACTTCGAGATCTACGTAATGAACGCGGATGGAACGGGCCCTGAGCGGCTCGCCAACCACGCGCTGCGCGATCTTGCGCCTGTGTGGTCTCCCGACGGCCTGAAGATTGCGTTCTACTCGCATCGTGACGGCAACAATGAGATCTACGTGATGAACGCGGACGGCTCAGAACTCACCCGGATCACCAACAGCGACGCGCATGACGGCGGACCTGCGTGGTCGTACGACAGTCAGCGGATTGCGTTCATGTCAACTCGCGACGGGAACCTTGAGATATACGCGGTGAACGCGGACGGCTTAGGTCCCGATCCCACCCGACTCACCAACCACGCCGCGCATGATAGGTGGCCCACGTGGTCGGCAGACGGTAGGCGCATCGCGTTCGAGTCCGATGGTGAGATATACGCGGTGAACGCGGACGGTTCGGGCCTCACGCGGCTCGCGGAGGACGGTCAGCGACCGGTCTGGTCCCCGGACGGTAGGCGGATCGCGTTCGCGTCTGGTGTCGAATCTGGTAGCCAGATATACACGATGAGCGCCAACGGTTCGGGTCTCACGCGGCTTGCGGCGGGCGGTCTCCGGCCTGTCTGGTCGCCGGACGGTCTCTGGATCGCGTTCGTTGGCGTTAGCAGCCGGGAAATACGTATCGTACGCAGCGACGGCAGCGGCGAGCCGACCCTACTGACGGGTAACGTCGGCGAGGACGAATCGCCCCAATGGATCTTCCCGTAGCGCCAGCGTTTCTGGACGGACGGCTGTGGCAAGCGGTCGGCTTCAGTAGCTGAGGCTGCTCCAGAAGCGCTCCTCTTTCCAGGGGTCGCCTTCCATGTGGTAGCCGCGCATTTCCCAGAATCCGGGCTCGTCTTCCGCCATGAACTCGATGCCGTTAACCCACTTGGCGCTCTTCCACCCGTAGCGCTTTGGCACGACCAGGCGCATGGGGCCGCCGTGCGGCGGCGTTAGGGGCTCGCCATCGTGGGAGTGGGCGAACAGCACGTCGTCGTCCTGGAGAACGTCCAGGGCTACGTTGGTGGTGTAGCCGCCGTAGCAGTGCGCCATCACGTACTTGGCTTCGGGCTTGGGAGTGACGATCTCCATGATGTCGTTGAATAGGATGCCCTGCCAGGTGTTCTGAAGCTTGCTCCACTGCGTTACGCAGTGAAACTCGGCGTCCAGAGTAGTCTGTGGGAGGTCGTTGAACTGCCGCCAGTCGAGAGTCAGCTCTTCCTCGACCAGGCCGAACACGCGGAACTGCCACGTATCGAGGTCTATCCTGGGCGTGGGACCAAAGGTGAGGACCGGGAACTTGTCGGTGACGAACTGGCCGGGCGGCGCGTCGGGCCGCTCGCGGTCGGGTCTAATCTTGGTGATGCGTCCGAGTTTGTTGAGCATGACATCTCTCCGAATGGTCGAATGTCCCAAATGGTTGTAGGGTGATTGTACAACATTAGATGATGCGGCGGCACGGGTGGATTCAGCCGCTTGACAGCCCGATGGGCGTGTAAACACAATAGCCCTACCCTTTTGATTATACCATTTCAGCGTAAGTCTGCCGTAAGGGGTCTGGCAGTAGTTTGGTACTTGGTCTATGCTGATTCCAACTCATCGAGTTGGAGGGCATCGTATGACTGGAAGACAGTTCCGGGTGGACTGGCGCCCGAATGACACGCCCGAGGCGCTGAGGGCGGCATATCGAGCAGAGCGGGACATCATGCTTCGCACCAGACTGCACGCGCTTTGGCTGCTGCGTAGCGGACGACGCATGGGCGAGGTGGCGTCAGTGGTGGACATTCACTACCGGACGCTCCAGAGGTGGGTGTCGTGGTACAGGACCGGAGGAGTGAAGGAGGTTGTTTCACATACGAACAAGGGCAAGGGACAGCCGCGATTTCTGAGCGCCGAGCAGGAGAGGGAACTGACCGAAGAGGTTGGGAGCGGACGGTTCAGGACGGGCGGCGAGGTCAGAGACTGGATAGAGTCCGAGTATGGAGTGAGCTTTCGGCTCGGAAGCGTGTACAGCCTGCTTGCGAGACTGGGATGTTCCCCAAGGGTTCCGAGAGGACTGCATGAGAAGGCAGACCTCAGAGCGCAAGAATCGTGGAAAAAGGGGGACTCCGCGATGCGCTCCGCGGCGCGGGAGTGAGTCGGGAGACGGTGCTGGGCTTTGCCGACGAGATGCGAGTGGGACTTCGGGGAACGGTTCGCAGGGTGTGGGGTCGTCGCGGGGTGAAGGTCCGCCAGCGGGTTCAGACGGTGTACGAGTGGATGTACCTGTTCTGTGTGGTGGACGGGAGACGCGGGAAGTTGCTGTGGAGTTGGATAGACTCGATGAAGTCAGATCGTATAGCGGCGGCGGTCAACGGCCTGAAGCGTGGGACCGATATGGAGGCGCTGGTGTGGGACGGCGCGCGCGGACACCGCAGTCGACTTGTTGAGGCGGTGGCGCTGCCGACGGTGGTACAGCCGGCGTACAGTCCGGAACTCAACCCCGCTGAGCGGGTGTTCGAGGAGGCGCGTCGCTGGGTCGAGGGCAAGGTCTATGGGAGCGTCGAGGAGAAGATGGCTGCGGTGGACGCATACCTGCGCCGCCTGGAGTCTGATCCTGCCCGAGTGCGGTCGATTGCCGGATGGGACTGGATAGACGAAGCGGTCGATGGCCTACCATCATGTCATGCGGCCTGCTCAGACTGAAATGGTATTAGCTGGGTGAGTATATATGTCTGATTCCCGATCCGTTCTTAGCGGGATTACGGTTGTTGACGTGTCCAGCGGCATGGCGGCCGCGCTGGCGTCCATGCTGCTGGCGGACAACGGCGCGCGGGTGATACGCGTGGCGCTTCGCGATGAGGACGCAACGCGGCGGCCGGACATCTTCGCGGTGTACGATCGAGGCAAGGAAGTCGTCCGGCTCGATGCCGACGATCCTGGCGCCAAAGCCGCGCTGCGCGATCTGTGCGCGGGGGCCGACGTGGCTATCGACGATCTGGCGCCGTCGTCTTCGCTGAGGGAACTTCTGGACCTTGATCGTCTTGGGCGACTGAGGGACGTTGACGACGCGCTGGTTCACTGCTCTATCACGGCGTATGGGACGCGGGGACCGCTGCGAGACGAACCTGCGGATCACGACCTGGTCGCCGCGCGGATGGGGATTTTGGGCAGCCAGCCGTCCTATCGTGGCGGCGCGGTGTACGTGGCGCATCCCGTGGCTTACGTCGGAGCCGCGCTGCTGGCGTGCATAGGCATATGCGCCGCGCTATACCGGCGCGAGCGAACGGGCGTGGGGTCGCGAGTCGAAACGTCGCTGATGGCGGGCGCGCTGCTATACGCGCCGAAAGCCGTGAGCGACAGTCTGCCGCCGCGTCCGATGAATATGACGCCCCAAGGCGGCGGTCCGTTTTACAGCGTATTCGAGTGCGCCGACGGCGAGTGGATACAGATAGGCTGCATCCACTCCGGGTTCGTGGACCTGGCGGCGGCGGTGATAGGCGTTGCGGAGGCTATCGCCACCGACCCGGAGTTCGGGGATGGACGTTGGCCCAGAACCGAAAGCGCGCGCAAGCGCCTGTTCGACATGGTTGCGGACAGGCTCCGCTCCCGCCCGGCGGCGGAGTGGATCGCGGAGCTGCGCGCGGCGGACGTTCCTTGCGATGTGGTTCGGAGCGCGGAGGAGGCGATGTCGGACACGCAGATTCTCCACAACCGGCTGGTTCAAGAGGTGGAAGATCCGCTGCTGGGCAAAACCCAGATGGTGGGGCTGCCCATCTCGCTTTCGGAGACGCCGGGCCGCGTGGGGGTGAGAAAAGAAGGGGTAGGAAGTAGAAAAGAGGAGATAGGAGACAGGAAAGAGGCGGCGCTGCCTCCTACCTCCTATCCCCTGTCTCCCAATCCTCTTCCTCTCTCCGGCGTTCGGATAATGGAAATGACGAATGTCATCGCCGGGCCTGTGGCGGGACGGCTGCTGGCTGATCTGGGCGCGGATATGGTCAAGTTCGAGTCGCTGTATGGGGATATATCGCGGCCCGCGGGCGGCGCGGGGTTCGTGGCGTTCAATACCAACAAGCGGTCGGTGTCGGTGAATACAAAGACCGATGACGGCAAGGAAGTGGCTCGGCGGCTGGCGGCCGCGTCCGACGCCATCCTGGCCAATATGCGGCCTGGAGCGACCGACCGGATGGGGCTGGACAGCGAGACGCTGGCGACGCTGAATCCGCGCCTGATCGAGTCTCACATCACGGCCTATGGGTGGGACGGCCCTTACTCGCAGCGTCCGGGAGTGGATCCGATAGCGCAGGCTATTACTGGACTCCAGCGCGCGCAAGGCGGGTACGAAGGGCCGCCAGTGTATCTGTCCGCGCTCGCGCCGTGCGACTATACGGGCGGCGCGCTGGGCGCGTTGGGAACGGTTCTCGCGCTGCTGGCGAGGGAACGGACAGGCGTCGCGCAGCGCGTGAACACGAACCTGCTGGCGGCCGGCGTGGTGATGTGCGCGGACGGCTTCCTGAGCTACGAAGGCAAGGCGCCGAGGCGGTTGCCTGACAGGAACCAGTTCGGGGTGGGGCCGCTTCGACGAGTGCTTCAATTGTTCGACGGATGGATCGCGGTTGGCGGCATGAGAGAGGGAATCGAGAAAGCATCAGAGGCTTTGGATGAATTGATCGATGGGATGGCGGTGGCGGAGGCGTTGGACGCGCTCGGCAAGCTGGGCGTGGCGGCGGCGCCGGTGGTGGAAGGATACGGCGCGGGATTCTTCGACGATCCGCAGGCGGAGGCTGCGCGGATGGCGACGACGTTGGAGCATCCGACCCTAGGCGCGGTGAATCTGAGCGGCAATCTGGTATCGTTCGACGGCGTGGATACGCTGCCGGTCCGGCCGACGCCGCTGCTGGGCGAGCATACGCGGGAGACGCTCGCGGAACTTGGATACTCGGCCGAGCGGATCGCCGATCTACACGCGCGCGGGGTAGTAAAGTCCGGTGATTAGCGGTCGAGCGGCTAGTGTCAGGTTTACGCTGGTAGCGTCGGCGGTTCTTCTGGCGCTGATCGCTGACTACTTCATTCGCGGCGAGGAGATGAGATGGGGCGTCGCGCCGCTAATCATTGCGGTCGCGTGTCTGGCGCTGGCGGCTACGGGCTGGCGCGTGGGTTCGTCATCCGAGTCCGAGCAGTCGGGGTCTGAGCGGTCGGGCCGATCGGGGGAGTCGCATGGCGCTCACACGCCTACGACGCGGCAGCGTCGATATATGCGCCGCGAGCGGAGCTGGGCGACCGTCGCCGCGCTGCTCTCTGTGGCGTCGATGTACGTCTCGCTCCGCAACTTCGGCCACGTAGAGCCGGAAAGCCTGACGCTGGCGTGGTATTCGTTCGGCGCGGCGATCGCTCTTGGACTCGCGGCGATTCCGGCCCTAGACTATTGCTGGACCGCGCTTGCGATGAGGCTGAGAGATTCGGGCGGGCTGCGGATAGGGCTCGGAACGGTGTGGGTGTGGGGCGCGCTGGCGGTGATTCTCATCCTGGGCGCGGGGCTGAGGCTGTACAACCTGGAAGACACGCCGGCGGGCCTGTGGTACGACGAAGCGGATAACCTGGCCGCGGCGCGGCAGTACTCGCTCGATCCGGGCCAGACACCCGTTTACGAGCCTTCGACGAATCTGCCGACCATGTTTCTGCTTCCGATAGCGGCGGCGGTGAAGCTGGCGGGAGTCTCGATGACGACCGGCAGGCTGGTGGCGGTTGCGTTCGGGTTGCTCGGGATAGTGGCGACGTTCCTGTTGGCGCGGCGCGCGTTTGGTACATCGGCAGGACTGATCGCGGCGTTCCTGGTGTGCGTCATGCGTTGGGATCTGAACTGGAGCCGTATCGGGATGCACGGCATAACCGGTGTTCTGTTCGCCGCGCTGACGGGGTGGCTCACGCTGCGCGCTATCCACAGCGAACGGATGTCGGACTACGCTCTGGCGGGCGCGGCCATGGGCATGGGAGTGTGGTTCTACGCGCCACTGAGGGCGCTGCCGGCGGTTGTCGGAGTTGTCCTGCTGCTGCACCTGGTAAAGGCGCGTCCGGCGCTGCGAGGCTTCGCGGGGCGCGTGGCGGTCATGGCTATCGCCGCCCTGTTCGCAGCCGCGCCGGTCGTCCAGTTCGCGGTGAACGAAACGGATACGTTCCTCGAGCGCACGCGAACCACGTCGCTGTTCAACATCGCTCCGAGGGCGGAGTGGGCGGACCGGATTGGCGAGGGGCTGGTGGAGCATGCATTGATGTTTACCCGCGAGGGAGACCCCAACCCGCGCCACAATCTGCCGGAAGCGCCGATGCTGGACAGGATAACCGGCGCGCTGTTCATTCTGGCGTTCCTGTTCGCTCTGACGCAGTGGAGGCGTAGGAACGTCGCTCTCCTCGCGCTGCCCCTGTGGGTGATACTGATGACCCTGCCGGGCGTTCTGACAGTGCCGTGGGAGTCGCCCCAGTCGCTCAGGGCGATATTGGTGATACCGGCCGTAGCCACGCTTGCGGCGCTGGCCCTCGATATGCTGTGGCGCGCCTGGCGCGAGGTTCCGTGGGCGGTCGTCAGGAGAGTCGCGCTGCCCGCCATACTCGCGGTTCTGGGCATAGTCGCCTACTCGAACGTCAACACGTACTTCGGTTGGCAGGCGAACCATCCCGAAGTGTATGCCGCGTTCTCGACCGATGAGACGTTGATGGCCCGCAGCCAAATCGAACGGCAGCGGCTCGGATACTCTCTACTTGTATCGCGCCAATTATTATTCGGGCTGACCACTTCCCTACTGGCGAACCATCCGCGCTACGAGATCATGAAGTCGCCCGACACTTTGCCGCTCGATTCACAGCGGGTTTGGTTGGGCGCGGCGGCTTATTTCGAGCCGCGCGAGGAAGGGCTTTGGGAGGCGATGCGCGCCTACTATCCGAATGCGGAGTTCGAGGCGGTAACAGCGCCGTCGGGCGGCGAGACTCTGTACTACGCTGGGTTCATCACCCGCAAGTACCTGGAGGACAGCCAGGGCTTGGACGCGGTGTACACGCTCGCCGGCGAAGAAGTGAAGGGTCGGCGCGACAGCGTCCGCGACTCGACTTGGGTAGCGGCTTATGGGCCTGCAGAGTATCCGTACCGGCTAAGCTTGGAGGGAGCTCTGAAGGTGGTGGAGTTCGGAGAGTACGGGTTCGAGCTGTATGGCGACGGCGTGGTAGAGCTAAATGGCAGTCGGATATTGGACGAAGGGAACAGGACGGCGCGGGTGGTTCTGGCGAAGGGATTGCACAGTCTGAGGATTACCGGAGAAGTCTGGAATATCAACGATGCGGTTGGCGTTCTGTGGACGGTTCCCGGCGGCGAGACGGAGCCGATACCTTTCAGCAACTTGTACCGAGGAGACGTTAGGCCGCTGGGTATGGCGGGGCGGTACTACGCGGGCGGGCGGGAAGACGAGGCGCTCGACGCGATGGTCGTAGTTCCAACGTTGGACCTGTTCCATTACGCACCCGTCATCCCGGAGCCGTACACCGCGATCTTCGAGGGCAGCGTAGAAGTGGACGGTTTCGATACCCGCCGGTTCAGGGTAGAGCGACATGGCGGCGGCGCCATCGCGCTGTATGTGGATGGCCGACTAGTGGCGCAGGAGCCGCATGATGATGGCGTGGGCAAGGAGGGAGAGATCGCGCTGCTTGAGGGCGCGCACCGTCTGAGGGTCGAGTACAGCCCGGATCATGGGCCGTCGCAGTTCGAGATTCTGTGGGCTGTGGAGGATGGCGAGTTCGCGCCCATCCCGGTCGAGTCCTTGACGCCGGCGGCGGAGCGCATGATGATCGTCGAGTGAGCGCGCATCATCAGCGCGAAGCGGCGGTTGATGCTTCGATTGCGTAGATCACACCCCCGAGGTCGCTGATATATACCACACCATCGGCTATAGAGTAGGTGCGGGTGTTCGAGAAGAAGCCCTTGTTGAATCCCCACAGTATCTCGCCGGTCACGACATCCAGCGCCAGCAAATAGCCGTCTGAGGACTCGAGATAGAGGATCCCATCGGCCACGTCAGGTGACTGCAAGATGCCGTTCTCCCCAAAGGGACCCACGGTCCAAGAGACGTTGCCCGTCTCCCGGTCGATCGCATAGAGGACGCCGGACTCGGACGCTATGAAAACCATGCCGTCGCCGACCACTGGAGAGGAGCTTGCCATTGCGTCGAGTTGCAGCGTCCATCGCGGCTCCCCCGTCGCTGTGTCCAGCGCGTAGAGGTAGTTGTCCGGAGCGAAGTAATACACGCCGTCGTCTATGACGGGCGCGAAGCCGCGAGCCGGATACCGCTCGGTTCCGTACTCCCAAAGCGTGTCGCCTGATCGGGCGCTTAGGGCGTAGGCTGTGTTGACGGCCGTGAAGTACACGACGTCATCGATCACTACTGGCGGGGTATCGGTTCTCCCGGATGCCGTCCAGACGGTTTCGCCCGTCGCGGTGTCCAGCGCGCGCAGGTCGCCGTCGTAACCGATGGAGAACAGCAGGTCGCCGTTAGACGCGCCTCCGAATCCGGTCTCCCACCCGGTGTCGGAGGGGTAATCCTCAGAAGACGCCCAGACCTGTACGCCGGTAGCGGCGTCCAATGCGTGGACTCGTCGGCCTCCGTCTGAGTAGGCTGGCACGTAAACCATGCCGTCGGCCACGAGAGGCGGATACCGCACGGGCGCTACCGTGTCGCGCTGCCATATGAGGTCGCCGCCGCGGGCGTCCAGCGCATACAGGTGGGTGTCGTTGGAACCGGCGTAAACCACTCCGTCGTTTACGACAACGTTCGATCTGACGATGTCCCCGGTCTCGAAGCTCCACAGCTCATCGCCAGTCGCTGCGTCCAACGCGTGTATCCTCTTGTCGTCCGCGCCCACGTAAACCACTCCTTCTGAGATCGTTGGGGCGTTCAGGAGAAGGCTGAATTCGCCAAAGTCCACGTCGAACAACCTCTTCTGCCACAGTATGGCGACGTTGTTCAGGATGGGATAAGGGCTGCCGGGCTGTCCCACGACACCAGTTGAATCAGGGGCGCAGTTCTGTATTCCAGCAGCCAGTTTCATGATTTCCTGGTTTGGCTCCAGTGGGTTGACGGGGTCAGCGAGCACAGCCGCGAATACTTGGCCGATTTGCGTGTCGGCCAGCAGGTCCTGTACGCACGCCCTCGTCTCGGGAGGGATTTCGTCTTCTCCAGCCGGTCCCAGCAGAACCTCGTTCACCATGAGCGAAATGAGCATCGCGCCAGGTATGGCCATGGCCCTGTCTGGATCGAGGCACTCGAAGAGGGCCGGCGCCCACTCGGGCTCTTCTGGGGAAATTGGTTGCGAGCTGACCTCGTCCAGAACGTCTTCTCCAAGCCCCGCTCTCAGGCAATTCCGCTCATCGCTTGTGAACTGGCCGAACAAGTCTCCCCACAAAATCAGGGAGGTGCCGATTCCGGGTTGCGACGTGGACGGTCCCGGTTGCGCGGGGGGCGGCTCAGGGGTCGGAGACACCTGCGTCTCTATCGTAGCCGGAGCGCTGGTCGGATGTGGCGCGGGAGTCGGCGGCGACGCGGCGACTAGGGGCTCAGGCGTCGGCGGCGCCACAGTCCCTATGGGCCTTGGCGTACGCGTCGGAGGTGGGGCGGGTATCGGCGTGGAAGTTGCAAAGGTAGGTAGAACGGTTCGCAATGGCGGCGATGCAGTAGCGGCGGACAACGGCGCGGTGGGCGTCGAAGGGACGGCATCCTCCAATGGCGCCGGCGTAGGCGGCGTGGCCGGTGGCGCGGGTGGCTGTGGTGGGGCCGGAGCCGGCAGCGGATCGGCGCAGGCTGACAGCAAGGCGGCGACGAGGAGCAAAGGCGTAAGGGCTGCCAGGAATGTCCGGCGGCGGGGTCTGCGGTCCAGAAGGCCGATACTCATTATTGCAGCATCCTTGAGCTATTAGCCCATATTGGCCTTCAATTCTACCTTATGCAGTCGTCATCGGCGCAGGCGATTATGACTCCCTCTCAGCGGGATTTCCGGGCGGGCCGCCCTCCAGGAAGTGGGTACGAGCGAACGGGTCTTGCGCCGGGAAGAAGCCGATTATACGCGCGGGAGCGTCGCCTATGGCGGTAAATCCGTGTGGAACGTTGGGTGGGATGACGATGGTGTGATCCGCTCCGACCTCGTGGGTTTCGTCGCCGTATCGGACGCTGAGAGCGCCGCTCAGAATCACTATCAACTCGTCGTCCTCGTGGGTGTGCAGGGGCGCGCCGGTTCCGACGCCGACTTCGCTCAACGACGCCTCCGTCGAAGTGGTGCCGTCGCCCTCCTCGGTGATCAGCCACTTGCGGTAGTTCGGTCGCCAGGGAACTTCAGTCGCGTTGTTGTGGTCTATGATCGGCATAGTGGCCTCCGTGCGTTCTGGGTTGCGTTTAGGTGGCGAGGCGCGGACGAGCGGCGAATAGGAATAGCACTCCGCCAAGCATGTTGAGGGAGGCGAGCACGGCGAAAGCTATGACGTACTCGCCGGTAACGTCGCGGACGACGCCCGCGAAGACGGGAGCGGCGAGCAGCATGATGTTCATAGGCACCTGGGAAAGTCCCATGATCTTGCCGAAGGACGCCCTGCCGAAATACTCCCCGCGGATCGAGACGGTGAGCGGGTTTCGCCCTCCGAAACCGGCGCCGAACAGCAGCGCGAAGCCGTACGCGACGGGCAACGTGGCCGGGCCGAAGGTGAGCAGGAACACGCCGGACGCCTGTATCCAGGTGAAGACGAACAGCGCGAGTCGCTTCGGCACGCGGTCTCCGACGAAGCCGCCGATTATCTGGAACACCATGGATACGACCGTGTATCCGGTGATGACGAACGAGGCAGTCTGCAGGCTGTATCCCTGATCGGTCATCATCGGGGCGAGGTGCGCCATCATAGCTATGAGTATCATGGAGGTGCAGCCGTGTCCGACGCTGATGAGCCAGAAGGCCGGGGTTCTGATCGCCTGCTGCCAGGTGAAGTCGGTCTGCTCGGCGCTTCTGGCCGGTTGCGTTCGCGTCCCGCCGGCGCCGGACGCCGATGCGCGCTCCGGTCTGTCGCCGTCCGGGAGCAGTCCGTGGTCCTCCGGCCTGTTGCGGATGAGCAGGGAGAGCGGCAGGTTGATGACGAGGATGGCTATGCCGATGATGACTACGGTCGTTCGCCAGCCGAGCCTCTCGAACTCCGGGTCTATGGCCCAGGCGATGGCGGGGATGAGGACGAGGGTGCCGAGCCTGCTGGTGGAGTTGGAGAATCCCATGGCCATAGCGCGGCGGCGGTTGAACCAGTTGTTGAGCATCGCCATCAGAGGCAGCCAACTCCCTATGCCCTGCCCCAGCGCGATGAACATATAGACCAAGTAGAAGGTGAGCGGCGGTATGAGAACCTGCATGAAGTCGGGCAGCGTGTGAAAAGGCAGGTCGCGGAGCAGTGGGACGTCCTTCGTATCCTGCACCAGACTGAACAGCAGCCAGCCGACGCCCATAATGGCCATGCCGACTAACACGAGTATTCGAGTGCCGTACCTGTCGGTGAGGTAACCCTCGATAGGGCCGAGTATTCCGCCCTCGACGCGCGTAAAGGCGAAGGCGAGCGACAACTGGGTGCGCGTCCATCCGAAGGTGTGTTCAAGGGCCACGAACCACAGGCCCATGGCGTGAAACATGGGCGTGGTAGATATGACCATGACGGAGCCGGTTATGACAACCAACCACCAGCCGTAGAAGACCCTTCTGGGGTCGAATCTGTGCAGGGTGTCCGCTCTCACTCCTCTACGTCCGGTCAGCCTCCGAGGTCCATGCCCATATCTACCGGGATGTCGCGCTTCTCGAGGGCCTCGTCCAGCTTCCGTCTGAACTCGTTCCAGAGGGCCTGCTTGGAGTCATCGTCGCCGTCGGCGTCCAGGATGCGCTCGCGGTACTCGTCCATCACCAGGTCTTCCGATCTGCCCAGCGGCATATCGAAGAAGCCCGGCTCGAACTTGGGCAGGCGACCGGGTCTGAAATATCCCTTGTCCGGCAGGCTGTAGCCTTCGAGGTTGTCTGTGCCCTTGCCGAGTATGTGGCCTGTCTCTATGTAGTGAGACATGACTTGCGGCATTCCGTAGCGCTGGATGGGACAGACCTTCATGCAGACGCCGCAACCGGAGTATCGCGTCATGACGGGGCGGCATCGGCGGAAGTCGAGCTTGCTCTTCTCGACGCCGCGGTACCATATCTTGTTCTGGTTGATCGCCCGGCCCGGGCAGCGGATGAAGCAAACTTGGCAAAGCTCGCAGAACTTGGTGACGCCGTAGTCGACCGGTCTGTCGTGAGTGATCAGCGCGTTGGTGGTTATGACCTGAAGGCGCGCCCGCGAGCCGAAGTGCGGAGACAGAAGCTGACCGTTGATGCCCAACTGCCCAAGTCCGGCCTTCACGAACAGGGGTATCATCGCGCCGAAGTGCCACGTCGGACCCCACACTTGGGCGCGGTAGCCGAGCGAGTGGATGAAGTCAACCATCTCCTTGGCCATGTCCGCCTGGCGCATGTGCGCCTCGCCGTGCGCCGACTCGGCCTCTATGCTTGGGAGTGACTGGGTGGCGACATAGTCCTGTTCGACGGCGAGACAGATGGCGTTTCTCAGATCGCCCTTTACGTACTCTCGCTTGCTCTTGTACACGAAGCGTCTGTCGAAATTGGTCAAGCCTATCTCGCCGTATCCCAGATCGCGCGCTTTGGAGCGGATAGCGTCAGACACGTCCTTGCCGCTGGGTTCAGCGGTTGGCTGCATATCTCCGGTGGACTTGAGCCACTCGACGACGGGTTCGATCTCTTCCTGGTGCTGTCGGTACAGCTCCGCGGTCTCGGGGGCCGCATCCTCGCGGACATCAAGCGCCCACAGCGACGATGCGCTGTGTTCCACCGCCACGCTTTCGAGCGGGTACTCTCGCGCGTAGTAGGTTATCTCGTTGTCCCGCGTGGGGGTTCCGGGCACCGATACCAGATCCGCCGCTACCGGAATCTCGACCGGCGCGTCCTCCTGTCGCCGTCCCGGACGCTCCACCGTGTATCCAACTCGTCTTCGTGCCATAAGCCACCCTCCCGCGCAAATCGCGCAACTGCGAGTGTATGATTTGCGGCGTCGGGTGTCAACGAGCTTCGCACTCGCCGCACTTGGTGAACACCTCCAGCCGGTGGCCTACGATTTCGCCCGGAATCTCTTGGCCCACGGCGCGCAGCGCCCGCTCGATAGTAGCGCGCTTGAACTCGCCCACGGCGCCGCAATCGACGCATACGGTGTGGTGGTGATGGTCCATGCCGGCCATACTGTATCTGGACGCGCCGTCCGGCATCGTCAGCTTGCAGATGACGCCGGCGCGCTGGAGCAGACCGATTGTGCGGTACACCGTAGCGCGTCCGACTCCCGGCAGGTCTTTGCACAACTCCTCGGCGGTGAAGCCTTCGCCCTTGCGTTCCAGGGCATATATGACGCTGCGCCGGGGTTCGGTGATGCGATATCCGCCGTCTTCGAGCACGGCGAGCAGGTCCGGACGGACGGTTCGGCGGTCGGCTGTCTGAGTGGACATGGGTTGCGCGCCTCCTGATTTTGATACTAGGGTATCAATTACTGGCCGCATCTTCAAGGGCGTTTACAGCGACCGAACACGCTCTACCCAGAGATCGGTCAGGCTCGGCGCATCTACTTCTACGGCGACGGCGGCATTATGCGGTTCGTCGGTAAGCCCGTCGAAGTCGGCAACGGTCTGGCCGCTGGTAAGCTCGCCTTTGTACTCTACGCGCACGTATCCCGGCCGAGTCGTGAACAGGTGGGGGGCTACTGCGTACCCCATGGCAGGCACGTCGTTGAACTGCGCGCCGCTCGGATTGCGTAGGCGTCCGCGCCTGTTGTACGCCTGTTGGATGAAGGCGACCGCGCCTTGCAGCAGCCGGGTAGCCCGTGTATCCGCGCTCCAAGTCGCCGCCAGCTGCTCAGGGCTGAACTCCACTTCCCTGCACACGTCCAGACCCACCTGCGCTATCGGCGCGCCCGACCGGTACACCACGTCCGCAGCCTGCGGGTCTCCCCAGATGTTCGCCGTCGCCACCGGCGTCACGTTGCCCGGAACCGTAACCGCGCCGCCCATAACGACTACCTCGACCAGCATATCCGCGATTGCCGGCTCGACGTTGATGGCGAGCGCGAGATTCGTCAGTCTGCCGAGGGCGATGAACGTAAGCTCGCCGGGCGATGCCTGGACACGCTCGATGATCTCCAGTACGGCGTTGCGGTCCTGTGGGGACGTGGTGGGCGCGGGCGCGTCTGAATCGCCCAGGCCGTCGCTGCCGTGTATGTACTGCGCGAAAGCGGGTTCGCCCAAGCCGAACGGCCTGCCCGCGCCCCGGTACACCGGGATGTCCGCGCGATCCGCCGATTCAAGAATCCGCAGCGCGTTGACGGCGCACTGCTCCTCGGACACGTTGCCGAACACCGTCGTCAGCGCCTCGATCTGAAGCTCCGGACTATTCAGCGCGAACAGGATCGCGGCGGTATCATCTATGCCCGGGTCGGTGTCTATTATGACTCGCTTCATGGGGATAGTCCTTAATTGTCAACTCTTGGTCGTTAGAGGGAGCGATATGCCGAAAGGCTCTGATTCCTTGGTGTCCAGCTTACCATCTCGGTGGGTAGGTGATAAACTAACCGCTAACGACTAATAACCGACGACTACAAGGGGATTACCATGAATGGCTACGACCTCAAGCAAAAAGTACAGTCCGGCGGCATTGTGTACGGCACGATGATCAGCACGAGCCGCAACCCGCGCTGGACGGCGCCGATGGCCGGCTTCGGACTGGACTACGTGATAATAGACAGCGAGCACTCTCCTCGCGGGCGATCCGAAATGGCGGACTTCATAGCGGCATTCACTTTCAGCGGCGTCGCTCCGATAGTGCGTATTCCGATACCGGATTCGCACTACGTGACGATGGCGCTCGACGCCGGGGCGCACGGCATCCTCGCGCCCTATTGCGAGACGGTGGACGAGGTGAAGGAGGTAGTAGCCGCCGCCAAGTGGCGCCCGCTGAAGGGCGCGATGGTCCGGCGGGTGATAGACGAAGGCGTGTTCCCGTCGGATGCTACGAAAGAGTATCTCGAAACGCGCAACCGCAACAGCGTGTGCATTGTCGGCATCGAGAGCGTGGCGGCGATCGAGAACCTCGACAACATTCTGCAAGTCGGTGGCATAGACGCGATCTTCGTGGGGCCGAACGACCTGAGCATCACGCTCGGCATACCAGATGAGTACGACCATCCTGACTACGAGGCGGCGCTGCGCGAAATCATCCGCATTTGCCAGAAGCACAACGTTCCCAACCTTTTCCACCACCAGACGATAGAGCTTACGACGAAGTGGCTGCGGGAAGGCGTGCGCTTCGTGCTGTACAGCTCAGACGCCCGGACGATGCACAACGGGTTCAGGGAGGAGTTCGGCGCGATCAAGGCGGTCGGCGCAGAGTTGGACGGCGGAGAAGCGGAGGACGTGGGCGAGTCGGACGAGGTTATCTGAGGAGTTAGAGTTAGTAGCTCGGAGTTATGGGTGGGTGGGACGCGCGCTCCAAGTCTCACCCATCCAACATATCCCGTTGAAGCGGAGACGAACATGGTTACGAAGACCCGTCCCACGACCGCCGATGACCTAATAATCCCAGGCTGGCGGATGCCGGTGAGTGACATATTCCGGCGGAGGGTGGCAGGCGGCGCGCGGTGAACACGGCGTTCAGGTTGCCCGCCGCCTATGGCGCTGTCATAATTGGGAATGGAGGGCCGCAGGTCGTGATGGCGCTCTAAGGCATGAAGCTTCATGAAGCACGGAGGAAACTACATTGTCCTGGAACTTTACAAACGTCAACGGGCCGTACGGCGGCACTACCGAAGGGCCGGCGTGGGACGGCAACGGGCTGCTGTTTACCCTCATCCCGTTCAGCTACATTATGCGGTACGACCCGGAGGCGCGCGCGTCCACTATCTACAAGGAAGGCACGAACAACGCCAACGGGTTGACTCTCGATCCGAGCGGGACGCTGTTTGCCTGCGAGGGCGGCGGGCGACGCGTTGTCCGATACGAAGCGGATGGAAGCGCGTCGGTTCTCGCGGACGGATTCGAGGGGCAAAAACTCAACGTTCCGAACGATTTGGCGATAGACGATCAGGGGCGCGTATGGTTCACGGACCCGTTCTATGAAGGCGCGGGCGGCGCGTGGTCTGCGGACCGCTCGAACAAGGAACTTGGCCACGACTCGGTTTACCGCCTCGACCCTTCCGATGACGATGGCGACGATGGATGGGCGATCACGCGCGTTACGTTCGACACCACGCGCCCGAACGGGCTGCTTTTCTCGCTCGACTACTCGACGCTCTACGTGGCTCAGAGTGGCCGTCTGCCGGAGGAGAAGCGTGAGCTACGCGCCTACCCGGTGAAGGATGACGGCAGCCTGGGCGACGGCGAGGTGATCCACGATTTCGGCGCCAACCGCGGCATAGACGGCATGTGCCTCGATGTCGACGGCAACATCGTCGCCACGGCCGGCAATCGCGCCGGCGGTCCCGGCCCGATGATCTACGTCTTCTCTGCAAGCGGCGAGGTGATCGAGACGCACCCGCTGACGGTGGATCAGCCCACGAACTGCACGTTCGGCGGCGAAGACCTGTCCACGCTGTACGTAACGACCGGGGAGGGACACCTGCTGCGCGCGTTCACGGAGCGGCAGGGGCATCTGCACTACCCCCAAATCGCCAATTCCGGATGAAGGGCTGAGCGATGCCTGAGTCGCAGACGCTGATAATCGGCGGTGGAATCGCCGGGGTTTCCACCGCCCTGTACTTGGCGCGGATGGGACACGATGTCGCGCTTCTGGAACGGGGCGAGATCGCGTCGGAGGCGTCGGGCGCCAACGCCGGTCAGATCGGAGCCACGGGCTGGGGCGACACGCCTGATCTTGCGGCGTACCTGACGATGGGCAGCCTCCAGCTGTTCGAGGAGTTGCAGCTAGACTTAGGCTACGACATCGAGTTCCGACGCTCCGGTTCGCTGACCGCGATACATACCGAGGCGCAGTACGACTACATCCGCGATCGCGTCTTGGAGCAGCGAGGCGGGGGACACAACGTCGAGCTGCTGACCACGCGCCAAGCCCGCGCTATCGAGCCTGAGCTGAACGAGCGGCTGCTGGGGTTCATGTACACGCCGCTGCGCGCGCAGGCGGATCCGGTTAAGGCGACGCGGGCGTTTGCGGACGCGGCTGCGGCTCACGGCGCGCGGGTATTCACCGGACGCTCGGCCACGTCGGTCGAGGCGACGGCTGATGGCGGGTACGTCGTTAACGCGAACGCGGTCGAGGAATTCCGCTGCCGTAATCTGATCTTGGCCGCCGGCGCGTGGTGCGGGCCGCTGGGCGAGATGCTTGGACTTCGCATCCCGATCGTACCGGTTCGCGGGCAGATGTGGTCAACCGCGCCTCTGCCGCCCTCGGTGTTCGCCACTATGTCGTCCGCCGAATCGCCGCTCGCCTGGAGCGTGAACGACGGCGCGGACGCCGCTATGCCTCCTGAGCTGACACACCTGGACGGCAGGCGTGTTACACGGCATCTGTACGGTCGGCAGCGTCGCAACGGCGAGATCATCTTCGGCGGAGACCGCCAGATGGCGGGTTACGATACGACGGTCGAGCCGACCGGCATAGAGACGAATAAGGGCCATGCGACGGAGATACTTCCAATGCTGTCGTCGCTGCCGGTTGCGCGGACTTGGGCGGGGCTTATGCCCTTTTCGCTCGATGGCGAGCCGTTGATCGGCGCCATCCCGCAGCGCTACGGGCTGTACGTGGTCGGCGGACTTGCAAGCTCAGGATTCGGACGCGGGCCGATGGCCGGCAAGCTGCTGGCCGAGTACGTCCACACGGGGCACAGGCCGCCCGTCCTTGCCGAGGCGGACCCTGCGGGGCGGGTGACCGAGAATGACGCGATATGAGAAAATTGCACAAGCGACTTTGGAAGAGATAAGAGTGATGAGATAGGAGTTAGAGCCGCCCATCCCCGCCGGACTCGGGGACTTATGCAATTTTCTCCGACATAATTCCCATCGTGCCACACTCGCGGCGCCCGGAAACGACGGCTGATACAACCATGCCCATCGAGCATCTGAAAGTCCCGATCGAACGACTGGCGCCGTTCTGCGATCCGAACGCTCTCGGCTTCGACACGACGGCTGACGTTGAGTCGCTCGAAGATATAATCGGACAAGAACGCGCCGTCAGGGCCCTTGAGATGGGGCTCGAGATCGAGGCTCCCGGATTCAACGTGTTCGTCTCCGGCGCTCCGGGAACCGGTCGCAGCTCCGCGCTCCGCTCGTACTTGGGCCGGATCGCGCCCACGAGGCCGAACCCTCCAGACTGGGGCTATGTTCACAACTTCCAGGAACCTACCCAGCCGGTTCCCATCAGCCTTCCGTGCGGCATGATGAGGGAACTGCGCGACGACATGAACCAACTCCTGGAAACATGCCAATCCAGGATTCCCAACGCCTTCGAGAGCGACGACTATGCCCACCGCATCGAGGATGCGATGGCTGATGTTCAGCGCCAGCGCCAGGCCGTCAGCGAGTCCTTGGAATCTCAGGCGCGAGCCAAGGGCTTCGCTATCTCCTCGACGCAGGTTGGGATCACTCCCGTTCCTTTGCATCCAGAGGGTCGCCCGCTGACCCAGGACGAGTTTGGGCAGCTCGACGACGCCGAGCGAGACCGCCTGCGAAAGGCTTCCGAGGAGATCCAGCGCTCCATCACGCGTACGCTGTCAGAGTACCGGCGTATCGACAAGGAGGCCGATGAGCGCAGGTTGCAAGTGGACGCCGATCTGGTTCGATTCACCCTCACGCCAATCATTGACGAGCTCCAAGAGAAGTACCGCGAACATCCGCGCGTAGTCGCCTATCTGGACGATGTAGAAGCCGACATGGTCGTGAACGCCCAGGTATTCAAGCCGGCCTCGGACGCCGCAGACGCCGATCCGAAACCCGCCCCTGTCCCCACGCATTCCGAAAACGATTTCTTCGCGCGATACAGGGTGAACGATCTCATAGACAACACGCTATGCAACGGCGCTCCCGTGGAGTTCGAGCAGAACCCGAGCTACTACAACCTGTTCGGGCGCATAGATTACCGGGTTGTGGCAGGGGCGATGATCACCGATCACACTATGATCAGGCCCGGCGCCGTCCACCGCGCCAACGGGGGATACCTGGTGGTTCAGGCTAAGGACTTGCTCAGAGGCGGTCTGGCGTGGGACACGCTAAAGCGCACGTTGCGGAGCGGCGAGATCAGGATCGAGAACGTCGGGGAGCAGAACACGCCTCTGCCTACTACTTCGATGCGCCCTCAGCCGATCCCTATCAACGCGAAGGTCGTACTGGTGGGAACGCCCGGCATCCTGAGCGTTCTCAGCAGGACCGATGAGGACTTCAGACGCTACTTCAAGGTAACCGCCGAGTTCGACATGGCCATGGATAGAACGCCGGAGAACATATCCCGTTACGCGGCCTTCATGGCTTCTGAGATAGCCGACAAGGGGCTGCGTCAATTCGACCGAGCCTCCGTCGCGGCTGTGATAGATTACTCCAGCCGCCTGATCGGCGATCAGACCAAGCTGACGACGCGGTTCATGGGCGTGTCGGACGTTCTCACCGAGTCCAACTACTGGGCCGGCAAGTCTGACTGCGACACTGTGGAGCAGGAACACGTAGAGAAGACATTGCGGGAGCGGGAGTACCGCACTAACCTTGCTGAAGAGAGACTGCGCGAGTCCATCGAGAACGACACCATACGAATCGACACGCAAGGAGAAGTCGTCGGCCAACTGAATGGTCTTGTAGTCTCATCCTTCGGCGAACGCAGCTTTGGCAGGCCCAGCCGCGTCTCAGCCCGAGTCTCGGTCGGCTCAGGCAGGGTTATCAACATCGACCGGGACACCCGGATGAGCGGACGCATCCACAACAAGGGCTTCATGATCCTGAACGGCTACCTCCAGGGCAAGTACGGTCGGGACAGCCGTCTTTCAATGGCGGCCAGCATCACGTTCGAGCAGTCTTACTCCCAGATCGAGGGTGACAGCGCGTCGTCAACCGAGCTTTACGCCCTGCTCTCCGCGCTGTCGGGCTTGCCTATCAGACAAGGGATAGCCGTTACAGGCTCTGTCAACCAGGCTGGCGAGGTGCAGTCCATCGGAGGCGCGACGCAGAAGATCGAAGGCTTCTTCAAGATATGCAAGGCCCGCGGTCTCACCGGAAGCCAGGGCGTTATGGTACCCAAGGACAATCTTCGCAACCTCGTGCTGCGCCGCGACGTCATTGATGCGGTCGAGGCCGGTAAGTTCCACATCTACGCCGTCTCCACCATAGACGAGGGGATCGAGGTTCTGACCGGCGTCGAGGCCGGCGAGTTGGGGGAGAACGAAAGATATCCGGACGGGACGGTTCACGCCCTTGTCGAACGGCGACTCAGGCAGATGAGCCGCGGCGGGCGGGAGCGGGGACGCGACTGCGATCGGAAACCCGACGACCCGAAATCCGGCGACCGGGACGACTAGCGCGGCCGCTGACGTGCGCCATGTCGTAGAGGGGCGAATCAAGCCTGCCCCGACGATGTATAGCGGCGATGGATACGGCTACCGACGCGAGTCGAGGTAGGCTTGCAGGATGACCGTCGCCGCCGCAGCGTCGAGGCGTCCGCTTCTCCTGTCGCGGCTGGCGCGGCGGGAGCCACCGCTTCCGGCGTCGGTCAGTAGGCGGCTGGCTTGTACGGTCGAGAGGCGCTCATCCAAAGTCTTGACGGGTATGCTGGTTTCGGCGCGCAGGTCGCGGACAAAGGCGCGAACTTTGCCGGCCTGCGCGCGTCCCTCGCCCATGAGGGTCAACGGCAGGCCGACCACGATTTCGGAGACATCCTCGCGCTCGGCGGTTCGGGTGATTTCGGCGATGTCGGACTCGCCACGCTCGACCGCGCCGAACGGAGACGCGAGCAGTCCGGTCGGGTCGCTGATGGCGAGCCCGACCCGACGGTCGCCTACGTCCAAGGCTAGGATTCTCATAAGTGGTTCTCCGATTTTAACGCAGGGGCGCAGAGGGGCGCGGAGAGACGCAGAGATTTTGTTATTCGCAGGCGACTACTCCGATACCGCCGCTCGCACCAGGTCTGGGACGCTCTGCAATGCCGCGTCCAGCTTGGAAGCGTCGCGTCCGCCCGCCTGGGCAACATCCGGTCTGCCCCCGCCTCCGCCGCCTACGTGCCGCGCGGCGGCGCGGGCGATGTCGGCGGCATTCACCCCCCTGCCCTGCACGAGGTCCTGGGTCGCCATCGTCACCAGCATCGGGCGTTCGTTCACAACCGCGCCGAGAACCACGACGCCGCTGCCGAGCTTGTCGCGCAGGTAGTCTCCCATTTCGCGGAGGCCGTCTGCGTTGGCGGCTTCGGCGCGGGCGGCGAGGACGGTTACGCCTTCGACCTCTTGGGCGCCGGATAGCAGCGACTCGGCGGACTGGAGCGCGAATCGGCGTTCCATCGCCTCGCGCTCGCGGTGCATGGCGTCGAGTTCCGCGGTGAGCGCGGCTACGCGAGTCTCCAGCTCCGCCGGCGTGGTCTGGAGCGTTTGCGCCAAGCGATCTTCGCGGTGGAATCGTTCCCACACCATGCGCTCCGCCGCCCTGCCGCTGATCGCCTCGATGCGACGCATACCGGCGCCGATGCTGGACTCGCCCAGCACATAGACCGCGCCGACTTCGCCGGTTCGTCCGACGTGGGTGCCGCCGCAGACCTCGAAGCTGAACGTGTCGCCGTTAGCGATCTCGACCAGGCGCACGCGCTCGTCGTAGCGGTCGCCGAAGAACGCCAGCGCGCCGCGCCGTATCGCCTCCTGGTAGGAGTCTTCGTCATTCAGGACGCGGGCGTTCTGGCGAATCTTCTCGTTGACGAGCAACTGCACCTGCCACATTTCGTCGTCGGTTACGGCCTGGACGTGGGTGAAGTCGAAGCGCAGACGGTCGGGCGCAACGAGCGAGCCTGCCTGCCGCACGTGCAGTCCCAACACCTGCCGGAGCGCGGCGTGGAGCATGTGCGTCGCCGTGTGGTTGCGGGCGGTGTCCTCGCGGCGGATGGCGTCAACGCGAGCGTCCACGGTCTGGCCGAGGCTGATAGCGCCGTCCGTTACCCTGCCGAAGTGCATGATGAGGCCGGGCATCACCTCCTGGGTGTCGTGGACGGCGATCCGTCCGCTGTCGCTAGAGATCTCGCCGGCGTCGCCAATCTGTCCGCCGCCCTCGGCGTAGAAGGGCGTCCGCAGGAGCGCGACCTCGACTTCCTGTCCCTCCCGGACCTCGCCGACGTTTTCGTTGTTGGCTATCAGTCCCACCACTACGGTATCGGCGCTGAGCGTTTCGTAGCCGAGGAACGCTGTGCCGCCAACGCCGAGGCTTTCATAGACGCGAATCTTGGCGCGATCTTCTCCGAACTGCGCGCCTGCGCGGGACTGCTCTCGCTGCGCCGCCATCTCGCGCTCGAAGCCATCCATGTCTATCTCGACGCCGTTCTCGGCGGCTATCTCCTGCGTCATCTCGACCGGGAAGCCGTGCGTGTCCCACAGTCGGAACACCACGTCGCCGGGCAAGCAGGGCTCGCCCTGCACCCGTGAATTTTGCTCTTGCAAGAGCGCATCAAGCGCGTCTGTGAGGATGGCGTAGCCGTTTTGGAACGCCTGTTGGAAGCGGTCTTCTTCCAACCGCAGCACGGTCTGGATGAAGTCTCGGTTGTTGGCCAGTTCGGGGTAGGCGTCGCCCATCTTGGCGATGGCGGCGTCGGCTATCTCGCCGAGGAAGTTGCCCTCGATGCCAATGCGGCGCGCGTAGCGGATGGCGCGCCGGATGACGCGCCGCAGCACGTATCCACGCCCCTCGTTGCCAGGAACTACGCCGTCGGCTACCAGGAACGTTACGCTGCGCCCGTGCTCGGCGACGACGCGGATGCCGTATGTCGTTTCGGGGTCTTGGCCGTAGCTCTTGCCGCTGATGCGCTCGACGGCGGCCAGGATGGGCGTGAACAGGTCGGTATCGTAGCCGGTATCCACGTCCTGCATGATGCGGAGCAGCCGCTCGAAGCCCATTCCGGTGTCAACAGACGGCGCGGGCAGATTGTCGCGCGAGCCGTCGAGGTGGTGGTAGTACTGCATGAAGACCAGGTTCCACAGCTCGACGTAGCGGTCGCAGGCGTCGCCATTGGGAAGGTAGTTCTTGCAGTTGGGGGCGCAGTTGTCATCCAGGCAGCCGTACTCGACGCCGTAGTCGTAGTGCAGCTCGGAGCAGGGACCGCACGGTCCTTCGTCGCCGGCGGGTCCCCACCAGTTCTCGTCGTCTCCGTAGCTGTAAACGCGATCCGTGGGGATGCCTTTGGCGACCCACAGGCCTCGCGTCTCGTCGTCGGTGTCGTGAACGGCTGCCGCGAACTTTTCCAGCGGGATGCCGTAGCCGTCGGTCATAAGCTCGATGGCGTAGTCAACGGCTTCCTTCTTGAAGTAGTCACCGATGCTGAAGTTTCCCAGCATCTCGAACAGCGTGTTGTGGGTAGCGTCGCCTACCTCCTCGATGTCGGGAGTGCGGAAGCACTTCTGCGAGGTGGTCAGGCGACGGTTGGGCGGCTCTGCCTCTCCGGTGAAGTAAGACTTGAACTGCACCATGCCGGCGGAGGTGAACAGCAGCGTCGGATCTCCGACGGGAATGAGAGAGGAGCTTGCCATCCGGCTGTGTCCCTGGGACTCGAAGTAGCTGAGGAACGTTTCGCGGACGTTTTCGGATGTCCATTCTATTTTGGGCATGGGTATAGCCTCTGTACCTCTTTGGGGAAACTTGGGTTGGGGTACCGGGGGACGGACGGCGCGGCTCGCGCGCCGTGGGGGATCACGCCGCTACCAGGCGGGACGAGCCCGCCTGTACGCACCTCTCTGGCTTGGTGATCTGCATAGGAAAATTTTAGGGGATGGGGGGACGGGGTGTCAAAATTGGGAATGCGCGCTACTCGCCGGCTTGGAGCCTGGCGAGTTGCTCTCGCAGACGGCGGTTTTCGGCTTCGGCTCGCCGCTGGGCGTCTTCGGCCTAGTGACGCGCGACATACTTTTCGTAGTGGAAGTTCAACCATTGGCCGGAGTCGGGGTCGTAGAGTCGGAGTTCGCCGTCGGGGAACTCAGATGTCCAGTCCCAATACCTGACTGTGGGCGCGCATGTTGCCGAATTCGTCAGGGGTTGCGTCCATGGGACGGTGAGGGCGCGTTCCTACCCCACCAGCCTCACCCCTTCCGATCGTCGCTTGCTTCCATACGCCGACGGCGCAGCGCGCCACTTGGCGGCGAGCAGACGGACGGCGCGGCCATAACCCACGTTTAGCAAAGCGCCGCTGTATGGTCCGTCATCTACCTTACGGACTGGTTCGCTGTTCGGAATGTCGCTCGCTATCGCGCATGCGTCGACAAGTCCGCGCGCCCGCTGGCACAGAGAGACGAAACGCGCTCTCACCCTGCGGAAGCCGACGGTAGGCTGGGTGCCGAAAGCCCATGGAGCCGACGTTGAGGACAGAGGACGAGCTTCCTTACTGCTTTCAGTCATAAGTGTAGGGTACTCTCTCATGGATTGATGAAGACCAATCCACCAATAATCTCTACTGAAAATTGTAGGAATTTATGATGATAGTTGACATCGTTAATGTTGAGCATTAACATTTTGGGAAGCGAGTAGTTGCAACTGTGATAGACAGGCGCGTGTCAGAGGTGAGTACTTTGGCGATTAACTTAGTAGTTGCAGTCACTGACTACGACTGGTTTCGGACGCTTAGCCAAATTCCGGAACTGAGCGAGGCCAATTTCTGGGCGCCGAATCCTCGAAACTTTCGCGCCCTACGACCCGGCGAACTGTTTTTGTTCAAGTTGAAGGCACCACTCAACAAGATTGTTGGTGGCGGGATTTTTGCACACTCGAACATAATGCCGTGGACTCTTGCTTGGGAGGCGTTCGGAGACGCCAACGGAGCCCACTCGGCTGAGGAGTTGCGGAGACTCTTAGCCCAACGTCGATCATCGGGACCTAACGACCGCAGCAATTTCGAGATCGGTTGCCGAATCCTAACTCAACCATTCTTTTTCGATGAACATGACTGGATCGATCCACCCAGGAGTTGGGCCCACAATATCGTTAGTTTTAAGACTTACAATACCGGAGATTCTGAGGGGCTCGTGCTGTGGAAGTCGGTTCAAGACCGTCTGGGTCGTCAAACAGGCGTAGTACCAAGTGAGATAGCTGATCTCCCCTCCAAATACGGCGAGCCGCACCTTGTTAGCCCGCGGCTTGGACAAGGAGGGTTCCGCGTTGTGGTTACGGAAATGTACCGTCGGCGCTGTGCTGTCACGCAAGAGCGAACGTTGCCCGCGCTGGATGCAGCTCATATCCGGCCGTATCACACAGGTGGCGAGCATACAATCAGCAATGGCCTGCTGTTACGGAAGGATATTCACAGCCTCTTCGACATGGGTTACGTTACGGTAACGCCATCATTGGACTTCGAGGTTAGCCGGTCTATCCGGGATGAATTCGAGAACGGCCGCGATTACTACGCGCTGCATGGTAAACGTATTCAGGCGCCAACCCAATCCAACCAACGCCCGAACCGAGAGGCGCTCACCTGGCACAACGAGAACGTTTTCAGAGGATGAACGCCAGGCGCATCGTTGCGACTTACCCCTGACGGGACAATTCTAGTGTTCTAGGTCACCCGTTCTTCAGTTGCGCTGTGGCGAAGCTTCCGTAGACTGAGCGCTCTCTTGATGTAGAGAGGCATATTATGCCGGATCCTTGGAATCCGCCGACCACGGACCAGTTTGCCGCAGATTAGTTGAGGGGTTGAGCGTTTGGCATCGCAGCAGGTAGTATCTACGGCGATGCTGAATTGGATGAAATCTCTGAAGCCCTACGTCATCGTGTTTACGGCGAGCGGGTGTACGCTGGTCATCGAGATAGTGGCCGGGCGGATTCTGGCACCTACTATCGGGGTGTCGCTCTATACTTGGACGAGCATCATCGGCATAGTGCTGGCCGGTATCAGCGTGGGCAACTACGTCGGCGGCCGAGTCGCGGACCGCTGGCCGCATCCGCTAACCCTCGGCGTGATTCTACTGGCGAGCGCGGTTTCGAGCGCGGCTATCCTGCCCATGGAGTGGGCGGTGTCAGGGCCGCTGCTGTCGGTTCCGATCATCCCGCGCATCGTGCTGCTTACGGTGGCGCTGTTCCTGGCGCCGGCGTTTGTGATGGGCATGGTGTCGCCGGTGGTCATAAAGCTGACCCTGTCCGACCTGTCGCGGGCGGGCAACGTGGTGGGCAAGATATACGCGGTTTCGACGGCTGGCAGCATTGTTGGGACGTTCCTGACCGGGTTCGTGCTGGTGCAGCTTCTGGGCACGCGGCTGGTGATTCTGATGGTGTCGCTCGTTCTGCTGGCGTTGGCGCTGGCGTTCGGCAACCTATGGCGCGGGTGGCGGGCGCGCGTCGCCGTCGCGGTGGGCGCGGCGCTGTTCGCGGTGATGATCGGCGCGGGGTCGGTGTCCGGCGCGCTGGACAGCGAGTGTATCCAAGAGAGCAACTACTACTGCATCAGAGTCGTGGAGTCCGAGGTCGAAGACCGGACAATCCGGAAGCTGTACCTGGACGCGCTGCTGCACAGCTTCGTGGATACGAACGATCCGCTGTTTCTGCATTACTCCTACGAACGGGTGTTTGGTGACCTGGCGACCATGGTCGGGTATGATCGCCCGGAGATGGATACGCTGTTCATCGGCGGCGGCGGCTACACGATGCCGAGATTCGTGGAGGTGTCGTACCCGGAGGCGAGCGTGGAGGTGATGGAGATAGACCCGGCGGTGGAGGAGGTGGCGACCGACTATCTGGCGCTGCCGCGCGACACGTCCATCATAACCTACACCGAAGACGCGCGGACCGGTCTTCAGCGGCTGCCTCAGGGCAAGTATGAACTGATTGTGGGCGACGCTTTCAACGATGTGTCAGTTCCGTATCACCTGACGACGATGGAGTTCAACGAGATGGCGCGGGGACTGCTGTCTGAAGACGGCATATACGCGATAAACGTCGTGGATAGAATGCACTCAGGGCGATTCCTGCGATCTATGACGCACACGCTGATGCAGACTTTTCCGCACGTGTACGTGATGCGGCACGATGACAACTGGGATAGCGACGACAGATATACCTTCGTGGCAACGGCGGTGCTGAGGCCGCTGGACGCAGAAGACGTGATCAGGGCAAATCTATTGGCCGGTCGCAGCTCGACTACGCGGTTCATGCCGGAGGCGAAGTTGGCGGCGTGGCTCGACAGCGGCGACAAGGTTACTCTGACGGATGATTTCGTGCCGGTGGACGGAATGCTGGCGCCTCTGTACGTTCAGAGCAGGGAGTGAGAGGTTGCGAATATGGTTAACGAATTCAATATATTCGGCGAGATTGTCGCAGGTCGAGCGGAAGCCAGTATTGTGTACGAAGACGATCTGACGCTGGCGTTTCTCGACCTGTTCCCTGCGAACGAGGGACATATGCTGGTAATACCCAAAGCCCACGCCACAAACCTAAGCGAGTTGGATCCGGATACGGGACAGCGAATGTTCGCGGTGGCGCATCGTCTGGCGGCGGCGGTTCGGGAGTCTGGCGTTCGGTGCGAGGGCGTCAACCTGCTGCTGTCGGATGGCGCGGTGGCGGGGCAGGAGGTGTTTCACGTTCACCTGCACGTCATCCCGCGCTTCGATGGCGACGCCTTCCGGCTGAGCTTCGGCGGCAAGTGCATGGCCGAACGCGCCGACCTCGATAGGACAGCGGAGCAGATTCGGGCTAAGATGGGTTGACGGGCGAAGGGGATGTCGCAGAGTACCCCATTCCCCGCTCTGAGAGACCATTGCATAAACGGCGCGCCGTTGGCGCCTGCGCGATTTTCAACCCTCATCCTAACCTTCTCCCTAGAAGGGAGAAGGGACTTGGGTCGCGAGGACAGGGACTTATTCTCCCAAGATAACGTTGTCTATCAGCCGCACCGCGCCTACGCGGACGGCGAGCGAGACGAGCGCGGGACGGTCTATGTACATCAGCTCGGTCAACGTTCGGGCGTCGGCGATGGACACGTACTCTACGGACGCGCGCGGCTCTGCGGTTAGCGCCTGGCGCATCTGCTGGCGGATGGTCTCCGCGTCGCGGACGCCGACGTCGTAGAGCGATCCGGCGAGGCGCAGCGCCCTGATGAGCGAAAGCGCCGGCTGTCGCTCGTCGTCGGTCAGATATGCGTTGCGGCTCGACAGCGCCAGTCCGTCGTGATCTCGAACGGTGGGCATGACTACGACGTTGGCGCCGAGGTTCAGATCGTCGTTGAGACGTTCGATTACCAGGCGCTGCTGGGCGTCTTTCTGGCCGAAGTAAACGTTGTCCGGTCTGATTATGGTCAGCAACTTGCAGACGACGGTCGCGACGCCGCTGAAGTGTCCGGGACGGAACTCGCCTTCCAGCCTGCGCGTTACCGCGCCTACGTCTATGGAGGTGTCGAAGCCGCTCGGGTACATCTCGTCGGCGGAGGGCGCGAATACGAGGTCAACACCCTCGCGTTCGAGCTTTTCCAGGTCGCCCTCCATGTCGCGCGGGTAGGTGGACAAGTCTTCGTTCTCTCCGAACTGGGTGGGATTGACGAAGATGCTGGCGGCGGCTGTGGCGTTGTCGGCGCGCGCGCGTCGGACCAGGGAGAGATGGCCTTCGTGCAGATAGCCCATGGTGGGCACGAGTCCAAGCGGCCGGGCGCAGGCGCGCTCGGCGGATCGGAAGTCCTCGACTGTTTCTATGATCTGCATGGGGGCGTATTCTAAACGCTAAGGCGCTAAGGCGCAAAGGGGGAATTTCGAGGAGATGAAAGTTGGGAGATAGGAGTTAGAGCCACCTATTCCCACCGGGTTCGGGTACTCATGCAAATTTCTCGCTTTTGAATCAGAGGGCGCGGATGGTCTCTCTTTTGTTTCCATTGCGCCTTTGCATCTTGACGCCTTTGCGTTATATCTTGGCTGCGGAGGTGCGCGCTTTGGCTACGGCAAATGTGAACGAGGTCAGGTACGAGCCGGATGAGAACCCCCCGCTTACGATAACTATCGGCGCGGGAGTGCAAGCAGCATTGCTGATCGTCGCCCCGGTCGCGCTGACGGTGGTGATCGTAGCGAGGATAGCCGGGCAGCCGGACGGCTACATCGCCTGGGGCGTGTTCGCGGCGCTGTTGGTGTCGGGCTTTACGACCATCCTGCAAGCCGTTAGAGTCGGACGGATAGGGGCGGGGCATATCCTGATGATGGGAACGTCCGGGGCGTTCATCGCGGTGTGCGTGAGCGCGCTGGCGTCGGGCGGACCGGCGATGATGGCGAGCCTGATCGTCATATCGTCGCTGTTCCAGTTCGCGATGGCGTGGCGGCTGTCGCTGCTCAGGCGGATATTCACGCCGATAGTCTCCGGCACGGTCATCATGCTGATACCGGTAACTGTCATGCCGATCGTGTTCGATACGATGCATGACGTGCCGGAGGACACTGATCCCATGGGCGCGCCGACGGTTGCGCTGGCGACGCTGCTGGTGGTGGGGCTTCTGGTTTTGCGCGCTCCGCCGGCGTGGCGGCTGTGGTCGCCGATAATCGCCATCGTCGTCGGGTGCATCGTAGCGGCAATGTTCGGAATGTACGACTGGCAGTCCATCGTGAACGCGGACTGGGTGGGCGTTCCGTTGAGTTCTTGGCCCGGCTTCAGCTTCTCGTTCGGGCAAGAGTTCTGGGCGCTGCTGCCGGCGTTCGCGGTAGTTACGCTAGTGGGCGCGGTAGAGACGGTGGGCGATGGCGTCGCCATCCAGCGGGTGTCGCGGCGCAATCCGCCCGCAACGGACTTCCGCGTGGTTCAGGGCGCGCTGAATGCGGACGGTGTGGGGAATCTCCTTTCCGGCATCGCGGGAACGCTGCCGAACACTACTTACTCGTCGAGCATATCCCTTGCCGAGGTTACGGCGATTGCGGCTCGCAGAGTGGGCGCTGTTATCGGAATCGTCTTCATAGCGCTGGCGTTCTTTCCGAAGATAGTGGCTGCGCTGATAGCCATTCCCGGTCCGGTGGCGGCGGCATACGTAACGGTCTTTCTCGCGCTGCTGTTCGTACAGGGTATGAAGATAGTGATTCAGGACGGCGTGGATTATCGCAAGGCAACCGTAGTGGGTGTGAGCTTCTGGATAGGCGTGGGCTTTCAGAGCGGGGCTATATTCCCCGACCTGCTGGGCGCCGGGTTCGCGGCTGCGCTGCTGGACAACGGCATGACGGCGGGGGCGATTGTGGCCGTGGCGATGATGTTGTTCTTGGAACTGACGGGGCCGAGACGCCGGCGCCTGCGCGTCCGGCTGGACGACGAGGCGATCCCAAAGCTGGACACGTTCCTGCGCGGTTTCGCTTCGCGGCGCGGCTGGGACGACGCGGCGACTGAGCGGCTGGCGCTGGTCGGCGAGGAGACGCTGCACAGCCTGTTGGCGGACGACGGCGCGATTCCAACGGACGGACGGCGGCTGATGGTGATAGCGAGAGCCGAAGGGCGCGGAGCGGAGCTGGAGTTCGTGTCGGCGGCGGAGGGCGAAAACCTGGAAGACCGGCTGGCATACCTCGGCGAGACTCCGGACATACCGGACGACAGGGAGATCTCATTCCGGCTGTTGCGACACTACGCTTCGTCGGTGCGACACCAGAAGTACCACGGCGTGGATATCGTTACGGTCAACGTGGACGGGGAGCGTTAGATTTTAACGCAGAGGCCTAAAGACGAGAGGAAATGCCTCGTTTTACCCTCTGCGTCTCCGCGTTCTCTTGCGCCGCTGCGTTGAAACCGATACCAACGCTACCAGGGCGGCGCGCCGGCGGTGTAGATCTCGGTGCTGGAGGCGACTATGGACGGGTCCGGAGCGTGGGCTACGGTCTCGTCCTTGCCTTCGTAGTCCATGGTGTGGAGAACGTGTCGCATGGCGTTGATGCGCGCGCGCTTCTTGTCGTCGGACTTTATTATCGTCCACGGCGCGCAGTCTGAGTGGGTCAGCAGGAACATGGCCTCTTTCGCCTCTGTGTACTCCTCCCACATATCTTTGGACCTGAGGTCGACGTCGCTCACCTTCCACTGTTTGAGCGGATCCTTCATGCGCGACTCGAAGCGGCGCAGCTGCTCTTGGCGGCTGACCGAGAAGTAGAGCTTGATGAGACGGATGCCGCTGTCAACGATCATTCGCTCTAGCGCGGGGACCTGCTGGATGAAGAGGCGATAGTCGCGCTCGGACGAGAAGCCCATGACGCGCTCGACGCCTGCGCGGTTGTACCATGACCTGTCGAACAGGACTATATCGCCCGACGAAGGGAAATGGCTGATGTATCGCTGGAAGTACCACTGCCCACGCTCTCGTTCCGATGGCTTGTCGAGCGCGATCACGCGGGCCGAGCGCGGGTTCCAATGCTCCATGAACCTGCGGATCGTGCCGCCTTTGCCGGCGGCGTCTCGCCCCTCGAACAGTATGATCACTCGATCGCCCGTCCTGCGCACTGAGTTTTGCAGCTTGATCAGTTCTACCTGGAGCGGCAGCTTCTCGGCTTCGTACTCCCGGCGGCGCATTCGCTCGGCGTAGGGGTAGAGGTTCTCGCGGAAGTACCGGATTCGATTTTCGGCGCCTATGTGTATCGGGTCTTCGATGGGCGCGGCATCCGGTATCACCGGCTCATCGAGATCGGGTGGGGCGGGGCGAGAGGCTCCGTTGGTTCGTTCGGCCTGATCTATAATCGTCCGGCTCTGAGTCATGGTATCCCTCCCCGTTGACACTTGGATTTCTGCTATATTACTCCCGTTGCCCGCTTCGCGCAAGAAGCGCCAGCAGAAGGGCGCGCGCCGAAAGGATCGCTATGCAACTCACCCTGCCCCGCCGGATGCCCCGCGTGTATCGCGGCTGGTGGGTAGTATCCGCCCCGTTTCTGATCGCCGCGCTCGGCACTGGGGCCGGACAGTACGGGTTCGGTCTGTTCGTCGAGCCATTGGAGAGGGAATTCGGCTGGAGCCGGGCGCAGATCAACCTGTCGCTGTCGTTCACGCTAGTCGGAGGTCTGCTGGCTCCGTTTCTGGGCTGGGTCATAGACCGCTACGGCACGAAGCCGATGATGGCGGTGTCGCTGGTACTCGTTGCCGCCAGCTTCGTGGCGCGCCCGCTGATGACGGAGCTTTGGCACTGGTACGCGCTCAGCCTGCTCCAGTACATAGGCTATACCGGCGCGTCCATGTTGTCGGCGGGCAAGCTGGTGGGCGTTTGGTTTCAGCGCAGGCGCAACCGGGCGATGGCGATTACGGCGATGGGCAACAACGTCGGCGGCATGGCGTTCCCTCCGTTGATGGGTCTGATACTAACGCTCATGTCGTGGCAGGGAACGTATGTCGCGCTCGGCGTAATGTCTCTCCTGCTCGTGGCGTACGCGCTCGTAGCCGTGCGCGACTTTCCCGAGCGCTCGGAGGTAGATGAGGAGTTCGGCGCGGATGACGGTAGAGGCCATGCTGGCGGAGATTCCAGGCTGTCGCACTTGACGGGGAGAACCCTGAGCGCCGCGCTCCGCGAGCGCGCGTTCTACGCCATTTCGCTCTCAGTCGTGCTGGGCACCTTCACGTACTCTGCGATCATCCCGAACATCATCCCGCACCTCCAGGACGGAGGCGCGCCGCTGGCGATTGCGGTATCGGTACTGACGTTGTACGGGCTCATGGGCGTAGTCGGCAAGTGGGTGATGGGGATAGTGGCGGAGCGGATCACCGCGCGGAACGCGCTCATGGTGAATTTCTGCGGGCAGGCAATATGCCTGATGGCGACGCTATGGGCGGACAACCCGTTCGTGATGTGGACGGCGGTTCCGATGATGGGCATTTTCAATGGAGCGTTCGGCGCGCTGTTCCAACTGGTGGTGCAGGATGCATTCGGGGTGCGACACTTCGGCAAGATAATGGGCATCATCAACTTCGCCACGATGGTGTCGTTTGGGATCGGGCCGTGGATGACAGGCGCGGTCTATGACCTGACCGACAGCTACGCGTTCGCGTTCGTGGGCGTAGCGATCATGTTCGCTGTCGGCGCGGCGTCATTGACTCTGGCGAGGACCGCTCGCGAGGGCCGACAGAGCGACGGGCCGCTCCGCTCCCGCTAACCCTCTACATAGTTCGGCGACGCCTGGGAGATGGGTCTCTCCGCGTTTCAGGATATCGATAGTTGTGGGAGGGCGCCCGGCCTCTCGCTATGTTCTCGCGTCGGCGCTCTTCCTCGATGACCATAACGCGATCCATCTCCTCAGAGTGCGCTCGCAGGGAAATCGGCGACTGCTGGGGTCGCAGCTCCGACGCCTCCTTGGTCAGCGCGGCGCCGTAGAGGAATATCACCCCGGCTACATGCGACCATATGAGCAGCAGAATGACCGACGACAGCGAGCCATACAGCACGTTGCGCTGGCTGGCTATATTGGCTGCGAACCAGAAGAAGCCGTACTTGGCCATCTCGAACAGGATCACCGTGACGAAACCGCCGAACGCGGCGTTGCTCCAGCGCACGTAGGTGTTGGGCAGGTTCTTATAGACTACGATGAACACGATCCCGGCGATTGTGAAAGGTGTGAGGATGGACGCCACGCGGCCGCCCAGCGCCGCCACCTGGTTCAGCGTTATGCCGATCGTTGGGATGTCTCCGATGACTCTCACCCCGACCTGCAGTACGATGGTCAGAGTTACGGACACCAAGAACAGCGATACCGCCAGCAGCACTATGGCGAACGTCGAAAGCGTTAGATCTATCATGCGGCGCGGCTCAGTGCCGAACACAGCGCTGACGCCGCGGTTCGCCGCCATGAACAACCCGTGCGCGCCGAAAAGCATCGCCACCACCGCTATCACACTCGCTACCAGGCGAGCGCCGAACAGGTGGATAATAGCTTCTTCGAGATAGTCCTTCGAGCTTGGGAAGTAGAAGACTACCACCTCGGTGATAGTCGTCCGAATTACGGAGGGATCTACGAACCATGACAGCCCGACGATGACGAGAGCGACTAGGGGGAAGAGAGCCAGCAGCAGGTAGTACGCGAGCGCGGCTCCGATGTCCAGGCCGTTTATCTCGATGATGCTCTTGGCGGCGCGCCACATAGCTACGCCACGCCACGCCTGCGGCCTGTTGCGTAGCTCGCCCGAAAGCTCGCCAAGGGCGACTCTGAGCGAGTCTCTTATCGTCGGCGCAAGCTCCGTAACGGGAGCCTCTACGAGTGACATGATGGCGAGGCGCACTGTGTCGCCGACCCGGTTGTCGTGGGCGTACGCGGCCTCGACACAGCCCTGGGTCGCTCCCATCACTGCCGCAGACGTGCCGTTGGTGTAGAGTTTGGACGCCCTGATCGCTTCGTTCACGATGATTCGCGCCACCTCGGTCGCGTCCTCGCCGGACTGCAAGGTGCTAGTCAGGAGAGACGAAGCGGTGTCGCGCGTCGCCGACAATAGATCGCCATTGGTGGCCGTTACGCCGATGACGACGCCGTGCATTGCGGGCGCGACGACGTCTTGAAAGTTCCCGCCCATCTGCCGCACGGCCTGGACCACGCCCGCGGACGCCTGCGCGCTCGCGATCTCGGTGTCCGCGCCGACGGAGGCCGCGCCAACGATCGCGCTCTCAACCGCGTCTTGGCTGGCCTCGTACATACTGCCGCCACGCTCGGTCGAGGTTCGTACCGCCGCAGCCACGACGTCGCGTATGACGGGCGTGCTAATCTTGGCTACCTGTCCCGCGCTCCCGAAGACGCCCATGACGGTATCGCGGACGAATCCCGTAGCTTCGCCGCGTATCTCGCCCGTCGCGCGTATCGCGCCGTTCACCGCGCTGGCGGCGGCGTTGCTCGCGCCGATTCTCAACTGGCGCGTGCGGCGCATGGCCGACTCCTGCGCCAATCTGAATCTGTCGGAGCGCGAGCCTGGCCGCGGAGGCGGCGAGTTAGGCCGTCCCCGATATGTTCTGGTCCTTCGCGTGCTGTCCAAGAAATGCCTCTAGATGGCGCCGGATGTGGAGATTCCCTAATTGCGGTTACGTCAGATGGAATTATGCGACTTCAGCGACAAACGAGCGTTTATTCGCAGATTATATCCGGATGCGTTGCGCTTAGTCCACCACGACACTTCCTCCGTACAACTCGAACCGTTGCCGTATCATGTCGCAAGCTAGGCGCAAACCCTCTAAGACCTGCTCAGCGTCGAGGCCACGCTCGAATGATCCGGTAATGGCGTCGTCTGTGTGGGTCGCGCTAATCCTGCACCGGTACAGCCAGCGTGTATATCCGCGCACCCAATCGGCGAGTACCGGAGATACGTCCGACACGAACGCCATCGGCGCTCCCGTTTCGGGGCAGGCGGCGGTTAGCGAGAAGCTGGCGGCGCCATCGTCATCGGCTACATTGATCCGGAACTCGACGCCCGCGCTCTCGAACGGCAGCGACAGACTCATGTTCAGCTTCATCGTATCTGTCATGTTTCAGTTACTCCAGGAGCTTCGCCTGCCGCTCGGTGAATGTGATCGGCAGGTTCTTGTCGGGGTTGATGGGACGGCGCTCGATGAACGCCAGACGGCGTTCCTCAGACTCTTCGGTCTCCTCGTATCGTGGCGCGTAGCGCGCCGTCGGGCTTGGCTCGGCCTCCAGGTACTCGGCCGACTCGTTGAACGTTATCTTCTGAAGCTGGAGTATGACCGGGCTGTTGTTTTTGATCAGGTTGCAGTATCGCACTACCTCATCGCGCAACCGGTCGTACGGCACGACGGAGTTCGCCAAGCCCATGTCCAGCGCCTGTTGCGCCGAGTACTGTTGCGTAAGCATCCATATCTCGCGCGCCCGCTTCTGCCCGACGACGTGGGCCAAGTAACCAACGCCGGCGCCGGACGCCGGGCTGCCGACACGCGGCCCCGTCTGACCGAATATGCTGCGGGTCGAGGCAACCGTGAAGTCGCAGGTGTAAGCGAGGATGTTGCCAGAGCCGATCGCGTAGCCGTCCACCATGGCTATCACAGGCTTGGGGATGTGTTTCACGAGGTCCATGAACAGCCCTTCGCTGCTGCCGGAGTACTCGGGGCTAGTCCTGTCCTCGCCCTGATCGCGTCCCGAGCAGAAGGCGTTGGGACCTGAGCCCGATATGACGACGACGCGAACCGAGTCGTCTCGGCCAGCGTCCTTGAGGGCTATGGCCATCTCATCCGTCGTCCTGCCCCGGATGGCGTTGTACACTTCGGGACGGTTGATGGTGAGCCAGGCTATCCCGTCGTCCTTTTCGTATATTATGTCTATGAATTTCAATGGCGCGGCCCCCTTTTTTCCGTATTCGGCCTATAATACACTATCGCAAGACTGATGATGATTCTATAATCGCGGCATGTTTGTAGCGGACATTGGCGAATTTGAGCTAATAGCCCACCTCGAACGAGCGATCCGCGCCCGCAACGAGGCGCAGATCGAGCGGTTGCGCGCGCGCGGCGTCCGCGTCGATCTGGGCATCGGCGACGATGCGGCGGCCTGGTCTTACCCGCCCGGCGTCGTCGTGGCGACGACCGACGCGATGGTCGAGAACGTCCACTTCACTCCCGACACTACGCCGTGGCGTCGGCTCGGCTGGAAGGCGCTGGCGTCGAACCTGAGCGACGTTGGGGCGATGGGTTGCGCGCCCACGTTCGCGCTGGTAACGCTGGGGCTGCGCGCCGATCTGACGGTAGCCGGCCTGACCGAGATGTACGATGGCATGATGGACGCGCTCGAGTACGCTGGCGGCGCGCTGGTGGGAGGCGACATAGTGCGCTCAGAGACGTTCTTCGTCAGCGTGTCTCTGGAGGGGCTGTCCGCGCCCGACGGCATCACGCTGCGCCGCGATGCCGCCAGACCCGGAGACGTCATCGGCGTCACGGGCCATCTCGGATGCTCCGCCGCCGGACTACGCCTGCTGCTCGATACTGATGGAAGCAGCGGCGCGCGTCTCGAAAGCGCGACGCGAGAGCATTTGGTGGCGGCCCACAACCGCCCGCTGCCGCGCGTGGCGGAGGGGGCCGCGCTCGCCCGCGCCGGCGTCCGCTGCGCGATGGATGTTAGCGACGGCTTGGCGGCAGACCTCGCAAAGCTATGCGCCGCCAGTGGCGTGTCCGCGCGCATCGAGGCGTCGCGTCTGCCCGCCGACCCCCATCTGAGGGCCGCGTTCCCGCGCGAGTGGATACCACTCGCGCTGACCGGCGGCGAGGACTACGAACTGGTATTCACCGCCCCCTCTGAAACGATGGATGAGGCGAAGCGCGAGCTTGGAGAGGGCCCGGCCGGCGTAACTGTCATCGGCGAGATCGAGGCCGGCGCAGGCGTAACAGTGATAGACTCCGACGGCGGCGAAGTTATGCTAGACTCAGGTGGATGGGACCACTTCAACCAGTAGCGAGTAGCGGCGGATCGGCAGCGCGAGTATCGGCATGGACAGGGCAACCCTGAATATAGACACTGAATCGGCATTCCGGGCGTCCGAGATTCTTGGAGACCTGAAGATCGTGGCCGAGACTCTCTACTTCCCCATGCGCGTCGTCGGCTTCTGGGACGAAGTCGCCGACAGCCATATGTGCCCGGAAACCGAGATCGCCCGTCCATGCCCGCACAAACTCGACGCGAACGACCCGTCGTTCGTGCCTATCGAACTCTCGATGGAACGGCTGAAGCAGGCTGTGGTAGAGGTGGTCTTCCCCCACGCGAAGGTCAGGATGTTCTTGAGCTAAGGCGTGTCCAAGACTTCAAATCCCGGCAGACCAGACAGGGAGGCTCTCCAATGGCAACAGCAACCACTCTACGACGATCCCTGGCTCCCTATGACGAGTATCCCCTGCCCCACCTCCTGTCACGCGCCGCGTCGCGCTATGGGGCCAAGCCCGCCGTGATAGACGGCGACCGCACTTACACTTACCCGCAGCTGGACGAGTGCGCGAGCCGGCTCGCGTCGGCGCTTGCCGGCATCGGTGTAACGCCGGGCGAGCGAGTCGCGGTTCTGGCGCCCAACTGCGTCGAGTACGTCATCGCCTTCTACGGCATAGTCCGCGCCGGCGCGATCGTTACCACCCTCAACTCCGGCTACCGCGAGCGGGAGATAGCGCACCAGCTCAACGACAGCGGCGCGCAGACGCTGATCGTACACCACGCGCTGAAGGCAATATCAGACTCCGCGCGCTCAGAGACGCCGGAGCTGAGCCGAGAGATTGTCATATCGGCCGACCCGTCGGAAGAAGGCTCGTTCTGGGCGCTGGTCGAAAGCGCCTCCCCCACACCTCCCGACATCGCCGTGTATCCGGTCGAGGACGTTGCCGTGCTGCCCTACTCGTCCGGCACGACCGGGCTGACGAAGGGCGTGATGCTGACGCACCATAACCTCGTCGCCAACGTGCAGCAGTTCCTGAACCGGCCCGGCGAGGCCAGCGTGATGGTGGCCGACGACGTCGTGCTGACGCACCTGCCGCTGTTCCACATATACGGGATGAACGTGCTGATGAACGGCGCGATCGGAGCGGGCGCGACGCAGGTGATGATGGGCCGCTTCGACATGGACGAGTTCCTGTCGCTTATGGCTCGCCACCGAGTTACGATGATGTTCACCGTTCCGCCGGTCGGGCTGGGACTAACCCAGTATCCCGGAGTCGCCGACCACGACTTGTCGGCATTGCGCGTCGGCTTCTTCGGCGCCGCGCCCCTGTCGGCGGATATGCAGACGCGCATCGAGCAGGTCATGGGCTTCCCCATCATCCAGGGCTACGGCATGACCGAGGCGTCTCCCGTAACCCACGCCGACTTCATGGAGCCTGAGCTGGTTCGCCCCGGCTCCATTGGTCCATCGCTGCCGGATACCGAACAGAAGGTGGTGGACGTCGAGACCGGCGAGCGCGAGCTTGGACCGGGCGAGATCGGCGAGCTAATACTTCGCGGCCCGCAGGTGATGAAGGGGTACTACAACAACCGAGCCGCGACTGAGGAGACGTTGACCGAAGACGGCTGGCTGCACACGGGCGACATCGTGCGCGCCGACGCCGACGGCTACGTGTGGGTGCTGGACCGCAAGAAAGAGCTTATCAAGTACAAGGGCTTCCAGGTGCCGCCCGCCGAGTTGGAGGGGGTGCTGCTGGAGCACCCCGCCATCGCCGACGCCGCCGTTATCGGCAAAGATGACTTGGAGTCCGGGGAGATACCCAAGGCGTTCGTAGTCCGCAGGCCCGGCGCCGAGCTGACCGATGCCGACGTGATGAGCTTCGTGGCAGGCAAGCTGGCGACGTTCAAGCACGTCCGCGAGGTCGAGTTCATCGAAGCCGTGCCGAAGAACCCGTCCGGCAAGATACTGCGACGCGAGCTGATAGAGCGGGAGCGGGGGAGTTCGGGCGTGTAGCTGGGCTGAGGAGTGGGGTTTGACGCAGGGGGGCAAAGGGAGTGGAGACACAGCGGGGACAATTACAACCCATTGCTCGCCCTTCGCGTTTAATTTTGGTCCTCGCATACCCACGCTCCATCGTCATTCCGCATCCAATCTCCGCCGCTGTCTCTGCAATTCCTGCGCTTGTTGTCGAAGTTCAGTATCGCTATGTCTCTGAGCAGTTGGCTGACGCTTGCCTCCAGTCTCTTTAGTTCGGCGTATATGCGGGGCGCGCCGGGCAAGTCCTTGCAGGCTACTCCGTCTGAATCACGGGCTACGAGCCAATGCGGGTCGGAACCTTCTCCGAACGTGGTGGAGATGAGGTAGAACAGCTGGGCCTCGCCCCAGGTATCGAAGTCGTCGCAAGTGAGTTTTTGCGAAAGGTCTGAGTGGTCGCAATTCAGCGACACGCCCAAGAATCCCTCCGGCGTCTGGTAGAGAACGACCTTTGGAGTATCTATCTCCCAGCATTTAGGCGCCGGCTTCAGAACGGGTTCGGGAGTGGGTTCGGAGGGGACCGGTGTAGGTGGAAGCGTCGGCGCCGGCGGGAGCGCCGGGGTTGGAGTCGGCGCCGGCGTTGACGTTGGATGTGGCGTTGGCGTCCGATCGTCCCACACCCACTGCGGCTGAGCCATATCATCGTCGGGGGCGCTCGCTTTCGCTGCCTCCGACGCCATCATCCACACGAGAAACAGCGCCAGCGCCGCCCCCGCTACCCAGAGCGTCTTGGCCATCGTCAGTCACTCCTTTCAGGGAGTCTGTGTGTCTCCGCAACGCTCTTGGTAGGGCAAAGACTTCACCCCCATCCTAACCTTCCCCCGCCAAGGGGGAAGGGACATCGACCCCTACCCCACGATGCTGCTATGCACTATGTTGGATACTTGGTCCAGGCGAATGCTGTGCCAGGGTTCCGGCGCCATGCAGTTGGTCAGGTAGGTGAACGACACGCCGGATTCCGGATCTCCCCATGAGTAAGACGTTCCGGCGCCGCCGTGCCCGAACGTGGTTGGAGAGGCAATTGTGCCGAGTCCGCGAATCGTCGGGGTGTAGCCTCGAACGTGGGGTCCAAGGCCGCGGTGCATCGGCATCCCCATGTTCTCGTCCACGCGGTCTCCGGTGTGGTTGCGGGTGGCGAACTCGATCACGCGCGGGCCGAGCGCGCGCTTCCCGTTCAGGATGCCCCCGGCCAGCATCATCTGGTACAGCGCGGCCATGCCCGTCGCCGTGCCGTATCCGCCGCCGCCGGGCACGCCCGCCGCTCGGAACTCTCGGCTGTTGGCGCGCTCAGACAACCTCATCTCGTCGTCTTCGTTTACGTGCAGGTCAGCGCAGCGCGCGTCCGATTCCTCGCCTACGCCGACGAATATCTCGTCGTCCAGGCCGAGAGGCGTCAGCAGCGACTCGCGGATGTGATCGCGGTAGTCGCGTCCCGTTACCGCCTCTATGACCACTGCCGCCACCCAGTGCGCCGACAGCCCGTGATACGACACCTTGGAACCGGGCGTCCACTCCAAGCTGAAGTCGGATACGACGGTTCGCAGCAGGTCGTGGTCAGCCCACGCCTCAGGCGGGACCTCGGCGGACGGGAACCCGCCCTGGTGGGTGATGACTTCGAACAGCGTAATCTCGCCCTTGCCGTTGGATGCGAATTCGGGCACATGATCGCTGATCTTGTCCGAGAACCGCAGCGCGCCCGCCTCGACAAGCTGCCACAGCGTTGCCGTTACGACTACTTTCGTCTGCGAAAACATAAGCCACAGCGTGCCCTCGTCCGCAGGCGCGGCCTCCGGACCGATTCGGGCGTCGCCGAAAGAGACGGCGCGAGCCAGCTTGCCATTCCGCGCCACGGCTATCTGAGCGGCCGGGTAGCGGCCGTCGGCGATGTGCGACTCGATCAGCGCGTTCAGGGTGTCCAGCCGGTCGGGATCCAGGCCTGCCGATTCCGGGGATGTAGGTGGCAGGATCGGTTGAGTATCTTTCATGTCGGTCATCACGTAGCCTCCGTACACGTTGAACTATTTCGGGCGCAATCTTACACTTCGTTGGATGATGGTGAAAGAGAGGTAGCGAAGATGGCATCCGATACGGCCCGCGACATGGAACTTACGCCTCTGCACCTTGCCGCCATGAACGGCGAGACCGACGCGGTGAAGGCGCTGATCTCCGACGGCGCGAATACTGACCCGGTGGATGACGAAGGCAGAACGCCGCTGCACTTCGCCTCGATGTCAGGCTCGATCGCGACGATGCGCGCGCTCGTCGAAGGCGGCGCCGAGATAGACGCGGGCTGCCACGATGGGTTTACTCCGCTGCACCGCGCGGTCTGGGCGCGCGATACCGAGATGGCGCGGGAACTCCTCTCGCGCGGCGCGGAGATAGACGCGGCGGACGACTACGGCGAGACTCCGCTGCACGCGGCTGCGGCGATAGGCGACGTCGAGACGGTCAACGCCCTGGTAAGGATGGGCGCCAATATCGAATCTAAGAACAACTACCGGCAGACTCCTCTGTGTCTTGCGGCGATCGAGGGCAGGACAGACGCCGCCCTGTCTCTGATATTCTCCAACGCCGATATTGGCGCGACGGAGAACAGCGGCGATACGCCGATGCACTGGGCCGCGATGGCCGGCGACGCCGAACTGGTCAAGGCGCTTGTGGCGGCCGGAGCGAACATAGACGCCCGCAACGACTACGGCTGGACGCCACTCAGCTTGGCGACCTCATCCGGCAAGATCGAGACGGCGCGGACTCTGATCGCGTCCGGCGCCAACATAGACGCGATGGACGACGACGGCGAGACCGCGCTTCACCAGGCGGCGTGGTCCGGCGACACTGATACCCTACATGCGCTGATAGCCGCCGGCGCAATGCTGGACGCTGTCAATGAGGATGGCGAGACCGCTCTCCACCAAGCCGCGTGGACCGGTGCGAGCGATGCGGCCGAGGCGTTGATAGAAGCCGGCGCGAACATGGACGCTCGAAACGGGTTTGGTTTGACGCCGCTGTACCTGTCCATCTTCGAGGGCCACGTAGAAACGGTCGAGACGCTGATAGCGGCCAGAGCCGACGTTCTCACACAGGACGATGGCGGTCAGACTCCCCTGCACTGGGCCGCTCTCTCAGCCCATCCGGAAGTGATCGTCGCGCTGGTAGCCGCCGGCGCCGACCTCTCTGCCATAGACGAGGAAGGCTTCATACCTTTGACTCGCGCCGCTTCGGAAGGGAACACCGAGATCGCGCTGTCGTTGATTCAATACGGCGCCGACCCGAAGGCGCGCGACGGCAAGGGACGCGTGGCTGTCGAAGTGGCCCGGCAGGTCGGCGAGGATGAGACGGCTGATGCGATCGCCGGGTTCGGGAACCGATCGTGATGGCGCCCTCCGGCGCCGACGCTCCGCCAGACCAAATCTCCGACGCCCTATTCGTGGACCTGTACCAGCTTACGATGGCGCAGGCGTACCTCCAAAGCGGTCAGGACGGCGAGGCGACGTTCAGCCTGTACTTTCGCACTTTCCCCGAAAATCGCGCCTACTACGTGTTCGCCGGTCTGGAGTCAGCGCTCGACTACCTGAGGGGGCTGTCTTTCTCCGATGCCGACATCGCCGCGCTCGAGCGGCTGGGGCTGTTCGACGCCACGACGCTGGACTATCTGCGCTCGTTCCGATTCAGAGGCTCGGCGCGGGCGATGCGCGAAGGCGAGGTGTTCTTCCCATCCGAGCCGGTTATGGAAGTGAGCGGCAGCATCATCGAGTGTCAGATCGTCGAGACGTTCCTGCTGAACCGCGTGAACCTGGAGTCCATGCTGGCGACGAAGGCAGCGCGCGTAGTGGATGCGGCGCAGGGACGACAGGTCTTCGACTTCGCGGCGCGCCGGACGCACGGCCTGGACGCCTCGATGAAGTTCGCTCGCGCATCGTATATCGCCGGATTTGACGGCACCAGCAACGTCCGCGCTGCGGCGGAGCTCGGCATCCCGGCCGTCGGCACTATGGCGCACTCGTTCATTACGTCTTTTCACAGCGAGATCGAGGCGTTTCGCAGCTATGCGCGCGCCTTCCCCAGGTCGAGCGTATTTCTCGTGGATACGTATGACACGCTAGACGGCGTGCGGAACGCGATCACGGTCGCGCGCGAGATGGCGGACCGCGGCGACGCGCTGCGAGCCGTGCGCCTGGACAGTGGCGACATGGACGCGCTGTCGCGCAGCACTCGCGCGCTTCTGGACGACGCCGATCTGAGCGGCGTCCGTATAATCGCCAGCGGCGGACTGGACGAGTACTCGATAGACGACCTGGTATCGTCCGGCGCCCCGATAGACAGCTTTGGAGTCGGCACCCGCGCCGGTACTTCGGCTGACGCTCCCTATACCGACTTCGTGTACAAGCTCGTCGATTACGAAGGCAAGCCTGTAATGAAGCTGAGCGAAGGCAAGGCGTCGCTTCCCGGCGCGAAGCAGGTGTATCGGAGATGCGGCGCTGACGGCGCTCTAAGGGACGATGTTATTTGCGGGTATGGCGAGCCGGCACCGCCCGGAGGCGAGGCTCTGCTGTCGCCGGTGTTGCGCAACGGCCAGCTGACGGCGCCGCTCCCATCGTTGAGCGAGGCGCGCGAGTATCACCACCGGCGTGTCGCGACACTGCCGTTGGAACTGCGCGGCGCGCGTCCATCGGCGCGAATCGAGGCGGGGCTGTCCGTGGAGTTGCGGGGGTTGATGGATAGGTCTTCACCCGCGTCCTAGCCTTCACCGTGCGCGAAGGGCCATGCTCCTCATCTTCGGGGGAGGTAGCGCTTGGGGAACTTGGCGACGACCGAGTAGAGTATGTCCACCATGTTGGCGAGGCGTACACGCGCGACTTGTGAGCAGAGTTGGTACGCTGTCAGACGCTCGATGCCGTAAGACGACTCCAACCACATCACCAGTTCGTAGAAGGCGATGCGGGCTGCGTCCTCCATCGGGCGGGCGCTGCCTACGGTCATCAGGAACTCGTCGGACTCGACTCGCGGCGTGGCGACGTAGCTTCCCTTGATCAGACCAACGGTGAGAGTGCCGCGTGTGGGTATCTCTGTGGCGACGCCGCAGACCTCAGCATCGCCCTGCGCGGCATGTCCGTCGCCGATGTGCAGCAGACCGCCGGGCACATTGACGGGCAGGTGGATGGTGTTGCCTGGGCAGACATCGGCTGCGTCCATGTTGCCGCCGTGAAAGCCGGGCGCGAGCGAGGATATCGCTTCGAGTTCCGGCGCGGTGCCGATTGTGCCGTAGAACGGCTCATATGGAATAGCGGCGATGTCGAGGTCTTCCGAGAAGGTGATTTCGCCATTGCTGATGGGGTGCAGCATGACGCGTGGCGGCAACGGTGGATTGAGCGTGCGCGTGAAAACCGTGCCGCACAGCCCGCCGAACTCCGGGATGAGCGCGCTGACGCCGTAGTCACGCGTAACCTCGATGGAGTGGATGGTCACAGTGAGCGTGTCTCCCTTTTCCGCGCCTTCGACATATATGGGGCCTGTCAGCGGGTTCACGTATGGCAGCGTGATTATCTGTGTGATGTCGTCGTCCGGCGAAGTGATCCTATTCTCGAATGCGTCCGCCGTCTCCACGATGAAGGTTTCGCCCGGTGAAACGGTAGCGACAGGCTGCTTGTACGGCCCGATCACATAGGCGAAGTCGCCGGGGTCGTTGATTATGGTCTGCATAGAGCGCTTCACCTCCATTCCCGAATCGAGTTCAGGACAGGCTTTAGTCTTCCCCCATCAAGTAGGCTCGCGCATAATTCAGGTTGGGGGAAAATTCGTTTATACCCCGTGGGGATTTCCACAATCGGGATTTCAGGTTTACACCATGACAGACGGGTGGCACAGTCCGCCGCGCGACGGTTGTCTGAACTCCTGCGGACTGGGGCAACTCTGTTCCATGGCATAGACCTCGCTACCAAGAATTCTAACATGGGCGGGGCTGTCCTCTCATCGAATTGCGAGACGAAATTACGGATTTCTCGAATCGGATGACTGGCATCCATCCGGTTCAGGCCGGTTCAGGCCGGTTCAGACGAGTTGGAGATACTGGTCAGCGCGCATGGGTAGAAATTAGCGCGCAGTCGCCGTCCGAAGCGGCAACGACTTTGTCTGGATATGGATTGGACCCACGATGAATACATGAGGTTTATCCGTTCCTAGTCGTATTGACTGAGACCACGCGCTTGGCTAGGATTAGTACATATATTCACGGAGGCAGTCCGATGGTCGCTCAGCGAATAGAGTTCTCCGATCCTGCAGACCTTGAGCTTCTCGACTCGGCGCGTGAGATCGCGCGCAGGGACGGGCGGTCAGTCGAGTCGGTGTATGCCGATGCCATGCGGAGCTACATCGCGCAGAACGCCGAGCGGCCCAGCGTCCGCCCCGAGGTAATGGCGCACCACAGGGCAAGCGTGGAGCGGAACCGGCTGCTGTACGAGTTGCTGGCTGATTCGTGATGCGCGAGTTTTTGGCAGTAGAGGAAGTCATAGCGATTCACGACGAGCAGATATCCGAATTCGGCGGCTCATACGGCCTTCGGGACATGGGTGGACTGGAGTCGGCGTTGCTTCGTCCCCAGATCGGCTACTACGACGGCATTATCGAGGAAGCGGCGGCGATGATGGAGAGCCTTGCCATGAACCACCCGTTCGTGGATGGCAACAAGCGGACGGCGCTCGACGCCACCGACAGTTTTCTGCGTCTCAACGGCTACTTCATTGACTGCGACAGCCGGGAGGCATATGACTTCTTCATGCTGCTGTTCGCCACGAACTCGTTTCGGTTCGCGCAGTTGAAGGAATGGCTTGAGGAGATGGTGAAGGTGCTTCGTCATCCAGATTGATGTGTGCCGAGCTCTACAAGCGACAGCCGTCTGGCAAGGTCATCACTGGCAACGTGGTAGGGCTGGTCGGTCACTCTCTGTTGTATCTGACTACGGGACCTCATCTTCGAAGCGGACTGCCGTGGACATAGGGTTGGATAGACCAACGTTGCAAAAAGAGAGAGCGGCCTCCGTATGCACGGAGGCTGCTCCCAGATCGGTCTCGCTGGACCTAGAGTACAGGCTCGGGCAACTTGGCCTCTATCAACTCGGCCAGGCGGCGCTTACCCGCAGCTGACGAGTAAATGCCTGCCGCACCATTCCGACCAGTTCGCCAGAAATCAACCCCAGTGACTAGGTCGCCATCGCCGTTGGGTGCCTCGATCGACAGCAACGCTTCAGCAACAATTTCCTGGTAGGAAGCTGGTTCGAACACGGAAGCACCCTCCGAGCGAACTTGGTCAAGCACGTTGGGCAGTACTGAGTGCATGACATCGACTCCAATCCCCTTCTGGATGTTGAACTTCGGGGGATCTTCGAAAGCCTCAGGTAGAACGCGGCGAACCGCCCTCCAGTAGGCATCAATGACCTGGCCTTGCTGATCGATTGAGGGAATCCTGCGGAACAAAGTGGGCTGTGCGAGGAGTGGCTTCAGGGATTTGACAAAAGACGCCGATGGCACGGTCGTCTTAGCCTTCGGCGAATTTGCAAGCCGAATTCTATCCTTCCATGTACTTGATGCCGTTGCCAGATGTTGCGTCAGGCCTTGTGCGTCCAACTCCCATTGCCGACCAACATCCTTGAGACGCTGTGCGAATCCAGGGTCATATTCTGCACGAGCACGTAGTAGATCAAGCGCAAGATCCGTAGGTACGGATTTCGCGTTCGAGTTAACAACATGGAACTGTTCCATCTCCTGTAACTCGTCTGCGCCGACCATGCACACAAAGGGGATTTTCACGTTGAGTATGTCAGCTTGGTCTTCGTTCATTGCCTTTGCCAACGCCCTGACTCTATGCTGGCCGTCCACGACGAAGAGTTGGTGTTCGGCGGATGCCTTATCTGGGTCCAAGTCTAACTCGTAGCTGTCCGTACCTACCCTCGTGAGGACATCGTTCGCATATTCCCCTCGGAGGCTGAGCAATACCGAAGTGGGAAGATCAACCTCCCGCCGCGATATGCTTCCCGCAAGGTCGTTCACACGTTTTTGGGACGGGCTGCGCTGGTAACCTGTCGCACGCAGCACATCCCTCTGAGGGACAGCGTGATGCCTTACGAGGGTTGCGGCAGATATTACACCTACGACGGTCCTAATGGATCCGCGCAGGGTGGGGCCTTGGATTACACGAATGCACGACTGGTTCATGGAGAACCTCCCTTGTTCAACTGATGGGTTTACCATGTCACTACTATATCATGCTCAGATATATAGAGCAATAGTTTTGAGCAGGAATTGCGATCAAATTACCGGCGTATTTGATCGATTACGCCAAACTCGTAGCTCCATGACAGTGCAGGGGTATAGTCAACCGTGTCACACGCCGGTACGTGAAGCTGCCAACTGACATTAGATTCGTTCTCCAAGGCCCTACCCCACAGCCCCATCCTCCCGCAGCGCCGCTATCTCGACGTCCTCGTATCCCAACTCCGTCAACACCGCGCCGGTGTGCTGGCCGGGGGCGGTTGCGCCGAGGGCGCGGACGCTGCCGGGGGTGTCGGACAGCTTGGGGCCTATGCCTACTTGGCGTACGATCTCGCCATCGTGCTCTCCGGCGTCTATGGCCATGCGGCGGTGGGTGTTCTGGGGGTCGGTTACGGCTTCATCGAGGGCGGATACTTTCGCTACGGCTATGTTGTCTATGGCGGAGAGCTTGTGCCACCAGTCGTCGCGGTCTCGCGTGGCGAAGACGGCGGATAACTCTGTCTGGACGTACTCGGCGCGATCGGGGTCGAACTGGCCGTCTATCAGGTCTTCCCGTCCCAGGGCGTGGCAGAGGGTCGCCCAGAACCATGGCTCAATGCATCCGACGCTTATGTACCGCCCGTCGCGGCAGCGATATACGTTGTAGAAGGGGGCGCCTCCATTTAGGCCCGCCTCGCCGCGAGACGGCACGGCGCCGGTGGCGAAGTACTCCGACAGCAATGACGCCATCATGTACATCACGCCGTCGGACATCGCGACGTCCACGTACTGTCCGCGTCCGGTGTGTTGTCTCGCCATGAGCGCGGCTAGGATGGCTGTCGCCGCGTGGAAGCCGCCGCCCGCGTAGTCGGCGATGATGTTGTACGGGATGACGGGCGCGCCGCCGCGCTCACCTATGACGCCCAGAGCGCCGCCTACCGAGATGTAGTTGATGTCGTGTCCGACGAGGTTCGAGTATGGCCCGTCCTGCCCATAGCCGGACAGCGAGCAATAGACCAGGCGCGGGTTGATAGCGCTGAGCGTATCGTAGTCGCAGCCAAGCCGCGATACGACGCGCGGGCGGAATCCTTCGACGAACACATCCGCGCCCTCTACCAGCTTGTGCAGAACCCGTTGGGCGTCCGGCGACTTGAGGTTGAGCGCGATTGATCGCTTGTTGCGGTTGAGCGCGTTGAACGCCAAGCGGCGGGCGGCCTCGCCAGCATCGGATCCCGCTGATCGCTCGCGCGCCATTCGTCCGCCGCCCGGCTCTTCGACGCGGATAACGTCCGCGCCCAAGTCGCCGAGTACCATCGTGCAGAATGGTCCCGGCGCCATGCGGGACAGGTCTATGATCTTGATTCCGTCCAGGGCTGTGGGCATTGTCGTCTCCGTCTGGGCTTTGGTACGCGTGTTTCGGGGCATCGGGGATAGTGGTAGCTTAGCGCTCTGGATTCCCGCTTTCGCGGGAATGACGGTACAGAATCGGGAGGAGACTTTATGGTCAGGACTGTTCCAGCACGCCATCAGCGAGCAGCGCGTCAACTTCAGCCTGGCTCATACCCAGCGTTTCGGACAGTATCTCAGCGTTGTGCTGACCTACAAGCGCCTGTGGCATACGTATCGCGCCCGGCGTGCGGGACAGCTGATAGACCAGGCCGTCGTAGGGCATCGGCCCGCACTCGGCGTGCTCGACCCACTGGAAGAAGCCTCGATGCGCGATCTGCGGGTCTTCCCACAGATCTGCCTGGCTCTGCACTACTCCGGCTGGAACGCCCGCGTCCTGAAGGCGGAGCATGAGGTCGCGAGCGTCCTTGTCTCGCGTCCACGACGCTATGGCGACGTCTATGTCGCTCAGGTTCGCGCGGCGTCCGTCGGCGGACGCCAAGCGCGCATCGGACGCAAGATCGGCGCGTCCCATCTGATCGCACAGCGCGCGCCATTGATCGCCGTCCGATACGACGATGGCTATCCACTGTTCTCCGTCGCCGGTGTAGGCGCGGTCGCGGTCGGCGCATCGGTAAACGTTATGCGGCGCGGCGGCATCATCGGCATTGCCGCGCCGGTTCAGCAGCCGTCCGTTCGTCATGTAGTCCATGATCGCGGGAGCCAGAAAATGCGTCGCGCACTCGTACTGCGACAAGTCGAGACGCTGTCCCCTGCCGGTGCGCCGCCGGTATTCGAGAGCGGCGACGATCGCGGCGGCGGCGTTCGGAGGATTCACGAAGTCCGAGTACGCGCCATATGGCCCCGCGGGTTCGCGGTCCGGCCAGCCGGTGATGTGGTAGAAGCCGGCGAGCGCGCCGGCGAGCATCCCAAATCCCGCGTAGCTTGAGTGCGGCCCCGTCTGACCCTGTTGGCAAGTGCTGAAGTAGATGACGTCCGGAACCAGTTTGCGAACGTCGTCGTACGCCAAGCCCCATCCGGGCATGACGCGCGGAGTGAAGCTCTCTGCGATAACGTCCGGTTTCCACTCGCGGATCAGCTGCTTGGCAAGCTCTATGCCGCGCTCAGTCGCCATGTTCAGCCCCAGCCCGCGCTTGCTGGAGTTGTAGTTGGCGGAGAACTGGCTGCGATTGATGCCGGGGATGCCCTCCTTGAACGGCGCGCCGTTCCGCAGCGTATCCGGCCTGCTGACCGATTCGACGCGGATTACGTCCGCTCCAAAGTCTGCCAGGTGCTTGGTGGTGATGGGACCGACGCCTACCCATGAGAAGTCGAGGACTTTGATGCCGTCGAAGGGTATGGCGGGAGAGGAGTTAGGAGATAGGAGATAGGGGTTAGGGAGATCGTGTTTTACGGTTCGTGCAGTGTCTCGGAGAATCTGCGAGTTGTGTTCTCCCACTCTTGGCGCGGAACGGCTGAGACGTATCGGCCTCTCGCTGAACTTGATGAATGGGCCGAGGTGGGTGAGCTTGCGCCCGTCGTCCGACTGGCGCGTGAGGTCTATCCAGAAATCCCGCGCCGCTAGCTGTTCGCTCTCGGCGATGTCTTGGACCGTGTGGCACGGCGCGAGGAGGATGCCACGCTCGATCGCGCGCTGGTACAGATCGCGCTTGGTCTTGGTAGCGACGAATCGCTCCATCTCGGCCTGCACCGCTTGGAATCGCGCTATCGCGTCGGCATCCTCGACCAATGCCGATGGAGATATGTTCCCCGCATCCCAGTCTATGCTGATCATCCAGTTGGGACAGACGCCGTCCTCAATCATCCAATCGGTCAGCCCCGCCAGCGTGCGCGGCGAGGAGACGATGCTGACGTGTCCATCGGAGCACGCGAATACCTGACGTATGGACACATCTCCACGAGATCGGAATGCGCCGTCGCGTTCGATGTTGATGCCGTGCAGCGGCGGGAACGGCGTGGCGTTCATCAGCGTCCATACGACCGCCAACTGCATGGACACGTCCACGTGCTGCCCGTGTCCGGTTTGCTGTCGATGCCAGAACGCCGCCATCGTACCGGCGGCGGCCTGTCCCGCCGCGTGCAACTGCGCCTGTGGCGCGCTAATGCGGACGGGTGGGCGGTCCTTGTCGCCGCAGATGTACTGCATCCCGCCCATGGCCCACGCCACCAGGTCTGGAGCGTCGTGTCGTGCGTAAGGTCCGGTCTGGCCGTATGGCGTGATGGACGTGTACACCAGGCCGGGGTTGGACGGCGCAAGATCGTCGTAGCCCAGCCCCAACGACGCCAAGTATCCGGGCTTGAAAGACTCGATCAGAAAATCAGCGCCCCGGGCGAGTTCCTTGAACCGCGCCCTATCGTCTGCCGAATCCAGGTCGAGCGTTACGGATCGTTTGTTCACGCAGTACGCCGCCCAGAACAGGCTCGAGTCCGGTCCGCGTTCGTCTTCAGGGCCAATGAACGGGCCAATCTTGCGCGTCGGGCTGCCGCCGGGCGGCTCGACCTTGATGACATCCGCGCCGAGGTCCGCCAACAGCTTGCCGCACCAGTTGAAGCCGCCTTCCGTCAGGTCGAGCGCGGTATATGGGGATAGGGGCATCGTTCGCGTTCCCACGTCTTGGATACGCCATTTATACAGCGCGCGCGGGGTGGGGTCAAATCCATGCACGATGACTCTAGCGCGAAGACGCCGAAGGATTACTAATTCGCTCTCCGCGTCTCCGCGCCCCTCTGCGTCTCTGCGTTAAGGTTCGCCCGCCCCCCTGCCAATTCGTAGCGTTGACCCTTGAACGCCGACGCCACGATTCCCACTGCCACCACTACCGCCATTGTTCGGTAGGCGTAGCGCAGGCCGGTTGTGAAGGCGGCGAGCAGTCCTTCGCCTCCGTCGGTGGAGACGGCAGCCAGGGACGGTTCGTAGCCGTGCGCTCCCATAGTGGCCGTGACGATGGCGGTGGCGATGGCAATGCTGCACAGGTTGCCGGAGTTTCGCACCAGGTTCAGAAAGCCGGAAATCGCGCCGTGCTTGCTCGGTTCAACCGCGCTGAGCACGGACGAGTTGTTGGGCGCGTTGAATACGCCGACTCCCATGCTTTGACAGATCATGCCCGCTATCGCCAGCGGCACCGGCGAGTCGGGCTGAAGGTTGGACAGGATCAGCAGTCCTGCGCATGAGATTCCCATGCCTCCCATAGTGAACCAGCGCCAGCCGATACGGTCGGACAGGAAGCCGGACATCGGGCCGGCTATCATCATGCACAGCGCGCCCGGCACGATGACCAGCCCGACCGTCGTAGGGTGCAGCCCCAGCACCGCCTGGAGATAGAACGGCATCAGGAAGCGCACCGACTGCATCCCCAGGAAATTCAGCCAGCTCGCCAGCACGCCGAACGCGAACAGCCTGCGCCGGAACAGCCGCACGTCCATCATCGGCGAAGCGCTGCGGAGCTCCTGGAACACGAACGCGCCCAGCAGCGCGACGAACGCTGCGAACGCGCCGACTATCAGCGGATGGCCGTAGCCGATGGTCCGCGACCACGTCATGCCGTTCAGGAACGCCAGCAGCGCGAGGGTGGACAGGAGCGCGCCTATCCAGTCGTACCGACCGGCGCCGCGCGACTGTCCCGCCCGCGCCGCGTCTATGAGAACGAACGCTGAGACGATGGATACGATGCCCATGCCCGCCGTGCCGAAGAACACCCAGCGCCAGCCCAGCTCTCCGACGATCAGCCCGCCGATCGCGGGGCCGGCGATGCCGCCCGCGCCGACAAGACTCATCTGCAATCCCAGCGCCTTGCCCCTCTCTTCCTGCGGGAAACTGGCGACGATCATCGCCATGGACGTGCCCTGCGTCATCGCGGCCCCGATGCCCTGCGCGACCTTGACGCCTATCAGAACCCAGATATTCGGCGCGAACGCGGCGAACATTGCGGCGCCAGCATACAGCGCGAATCCGAGCAGATAGACAGGCTTGCGTCCCACCATATCCGCGAGGCGTCCCATAGGCAGCAACAGCGCGCTAATGGTCAGCGTGTAGCCGATGACGACCCACTGCGTGGTAGGGAGATCCGCGCCGAACGCGGTCGAAATGGTGGGCAGCGCGACTACCATGCTGCCGAGGTCGGATACGGACGTGAACAGTCCTATCGCCAGCGCCGCGAACGCCCAGTACCTGTAGTTGGGTCCGCGCAGCCGGTTCATGGCGCGCGCCATAAGCTAAGAGGATACAGGCCAATCCTCCATACGCCAGGCGGCGTCCCAGAACATGTACTCGTACTGGCTGCTGATCATAAACGCGCGGCGCATCGCGTCTAGCTCCGCCTCGCCCGCCGTCTCGGCGTAGCGGTCCAGAAAGCCGCGCAGCCAGATGGCAAGCTCTTCGAATTCGGGCGCGTTGTATGTTTCGATCCATCGCCCGTACAGCGGCTGGTTTTCCGGCAGCCCGGCGGCGTACAGCTTCTGGCCTATCTCGCAATATCCCCACGAACACGGCAGGATGACCGACGCTGCCTCGCCCACCGTGCCTTGATAGGCGGTGTTCATCATGTGGCGCGTGTACGCCAGGGTGGTCGGGGAAGGCTCGGTGGATACCAACTCCTCCTCTGTAATGCCGAAGTCGGCGCAGAAGCTGACGTGCAGCGACATTTCCGTGTTCAGCGTCTCGTGGATCAGCGTGGCGAACCAGCCCATGTCTTCTACGCTAGGCGCCTTCGTTACCGCCAGCGAGATGGCGCGGCAGAAATCTATCAGGAACACGTAATCCTGCCGCATGTAGTACCTGAATCTGTCCAGAGGCAGCGAGCCGTCCCCGATGCCGGTGACGAACGGGTGGCTCTGCTCGCGCTCCCAGATATGCGCGGCCTCTTGGCGTAGATCGTCTGAGAATCCCAAGCTGTATCTCCTTCTGTCAGGCGCGGACGCGGGGGCTGTGTTTCTGCCGACATTATCGTTCATCCGCGCCACTTGGCACAACCTGAGCCGAGGAATCCAGTCGCGGTCGGCAGCGTATGTTAGGATGTGCGCCGGATACAACTATCGAAGGGCGCTCTTTGACATGACGCAACCCGGCTACATAATAGCCCTCGACCAAGGGACCACCGGCACGACGGCTATGCTGATCGACGGCAGCGGCGCGCCTCTGTGGACGGTGAGCCGCGAGATCCGGCAGATTTACCCACGCCCGGGCTGGGTGGAACATGATCCGGTTGAGCTGTTCGAGTCGTGCGTCGAGGTGGTGGACGAGCTGCTTGAGATCGCGGAAGCCCACCCGCGCTCGATCGCCGCGATCGGCATCACCAACCAGCGCGAGACGCTTGTCATGTGGGATCGGCGCACGGGCGAACCGGTGTCCAACGCTATCGTGTGGCAGTGCCGCCGCACAGCCGATCTGTGCGAACGGCTCAAGGATGCGGGTTATGAAGAGGCGGTTCGGCGCAAGACCGGGCTGCCGATAGACGCGTACTTCACCGGGCCCAAGATCCGGTGGTTGCTGGACTCGATACCGGACGGCCAACGCCGCGCCCGCAACGGCGAGCTTGCGTGTGGCACGGTTGACTCCTGGCTGGTCTGGAGCTTTACGAACAAGCTCATCCACGCCACCGACGTTACCAACGCCAGTCGCACGATGCTGTTCAACCTAGACACGCTGGATTGGGACGACGATCTGCTCGCGATGCTGGACATCCCGCGCGCGATACTGCCGGAAGTTCGCTCGTCAAGCGAGGTGTACGGATATGTGGCGGGCGATATGTCTGCCGGACAGCCCGTGCCCATAGCCGGCGTCGCGGGTGACCAGCACGCGTCGCTGTTCGGCCAGGCGTGCTTCCAACAGGGCGCGGCGAAGAATACCTATGGCACCGGCTGTTTCGCCCTCGTCAACACAGGCGCGCGCCGCGTAGATTCGTCGTCCGGCCTTCTTACCACCGTCGGTTGGTCGTTCGGAGGAGAGACAGTCTATGCGCTCGAAGGCAGCGTATTCTCCGCCGGCTCAGTGGTCCAGTGGCTGCGCGACGGGTTGGGGATCATCGGAACGTCCGCGGAGTCCGAGTCGCTGGCTTCGCAGGCGTCCGACAATGGCGGCGTATATCTGGTCCCCGCCTTTTCCGGGCTTGGCGCGCCCTACTGGGACATGTATGCGCGCGGCGCGATGGTGGGGTTGACGCGCGGAACGACGAAAGCCCATATCGCTCGCGCCGCGCTCGAGTCCATCGCCTACCAGTGCCGCGACGTTCTGGACTCCATGGCGCGAGACACTGGCGAGCCGGTCGCCTCTCTGCGCGTTGACGGCGGCGCGACCGCCAACCGACTGCTTATGCAGTTCCAGGCGGACATGCTGGGCGCGCCGGTACAGAGATCAGCCGTCTCGGAGACGACCGCCCTGGGCGCGGGTTATCTCGCCGGCTCGGGTGTCGGATTCTGGGGCGGCATGGGCGACTTGTCCGGTCTGTGGCGAGCGGACGCGACATTCGAGCCGATGATGGAAGATACAGAGCGCGAACGGCTGTACGGCGAGTGGCGTCGGGCGGTCGAGCGGTCGAGCGGTTGGGCCAAGCCACACGCTTGACCGCAAGCCGCGCGCTTGACCGGAACTGGCAGCGTGACGTTTGAGAGGGCGCGGGGCTGGAAGGGTCGGGTTTCTCTACCCCCGGTCTATGTGTTCGATGTAGCGCTCTGCCGAGCGCGTTACCGCGTCCTTTGCTCCGCTCATCACGTTTCGGCCCCACCAGCCACCGTAGATGCGGTCGAATTCGTATGGCTCCACCGCCGACAAGATACCACGCACCTTCGATTCGGACATCGGTATCAGGTTCGGATAGCTGGTCATAAAGCTCACGAACCGGCGGTCAGGCACGACGGTTATGCTGTCTCCGACCAGCAGCGCGCCCTCGCCGTCGGCGCCGTCGCGCCAGTGCAGCACGGCGCTGCCGTCGAAGTGGCCGCCACACTGGATGAGCGTCACTCCCGGGGCCAGTTCGAGCGGGTAGCCGTCCCAATACTCGATGGCCGGATCCGGGCGCATAACGTGTTCACGGTCTGCCTCCGGCACGACAATCGGCGCGTCGAAGGCGCGACTGAACTCGACCATGCTGTCGTAGAAGTGCGGATGGGAGAAGCAGATGTAGTCTATCCCGCCGCATCGCTCTATCTCGGCTGCGGCATCGGTGTCGAAAAGGCTGATGCAATCGTATAGGACGTTCCCATTAGGTGTCTGAACGAGCAGCGCGCGCTGCCCAATCGTGAACGAAGGGGTTATGCCGATTCCGAGAAGTTGGGCTTCTTCGTCGCGCAGGTCGTTCTTGTAGCCGTCGCGTACAAGGTCGTCCATGGTCGTCCACTGCTGCCCCTCCCAACCCACGTACTGGCGCGGGTCCAAGCAGATCGGACACTCAGGCGGCGGCTGGTCGGATTCAGCGAATTGGACGCCGCACGTCTTGCAGATATAGTTCGGCATGGAGGTTCCCCCGCTATTCGAAGATTTCTCGGACGGGCATACGCCAGCCGGGGATGACTTCCGCGACTTCAAGAGCGTCGTCTTCCGTTAGCTGATTCGCATCCATGCCCGGTCGGTGGATCCTAACGGTATGGTTCCTAGGATTGACGACGATGACGGCGAGCGTTCCGGCGGCGAGCCAGTCTTCTACCTTCTCCTCGACGTCGCCGTATCTGTCGCTGGGCGATATGACTTCGACGGCAATGTCGGGCGGCCCCGGGAAGTAGCCGGGCGTTGCGCCCGGTTCTCTTGCCCGCTCCGCTAGGACGAAACCGACGTCCGGCGCGCGAACGTGGTCGGGCGCAAGAAGGAAGCCGTTGTCGGTGGTGACCCTGCCTAGACGATTCGTCTTGAGGTGGTACCCTATGGAAAGATGAATGTTTCCGGCGAACAGTCCATGATCGTATCCGGCCGGTGGCATCTTCCTAAGCTCTCCTCTCACGAGTTCGTAGCGGAAGCCGTCGTCCGGCATCGCCAGCAGTTCGTCCGCCGTCATGGAGCCGGTTGCCGTTACCATGCGTTCACCTCCGGTCACAGACCGTCTTGCTTCCATGATACACCAATTCTGCCCGAATCGCCTTGACACTGACACCTCCCCACAATACCTGTACACTGTACGCAGCCAACACAGCTAAGGCGCGAGCCGAGGAGAATGTTCAACCATGACGGCCGTTTCACGACCAGATACCATCGGAGACCTTCGAGAATCCGGCTACAAGGTTCTGCCGGTCAAAGCGGAGATTCGCAAGAACCTGATCCGACGCATCCGCGACGGCGAGACGCTGTTTCCCGGCATCGTGGGGTTCGATGACTCGGTCATTCCCCAGCTTGAGAACGCCATCCTGGCAGGTCAGGACATCATCCTGCTCGGCGAGCGCGGTCAGGCGAAGTCGCGCCTCATCCGCAACATGGTGGAATTGCTGGATGAGGCGGTGCCGGCCGTCGCGGAGTGTGATCTGAACTGCGATCCGTTCAACCCCATTTGCGCCGGGTGGAAGGGCAAGCTGGCGGAAATTGGCGACGACACTCGCGTCAGATGGATGGGGCGCGACGAGCGCTACGCCGAGAAGCTGGCGACGCCCGACATAACCGTCGCCGACCTGATCGGAGAGATAGACCCCATCAAGATTGCCGAGGGCCGTTATCTGTCGGACGAGCTCGCCATACACTACGGGCTGATACCGCGAACGAACCGCGGCATCTTCAGCATCAATGAACTCCCCGATCTGTCCGAGCGCATCCAGGTCAGCCTGTTCAACCTGATGCAGGAGCGCGACGTGCAGATCAAGGGCTACCGCATAATGCTCCCGCTGGACGTCATGCTCATATCCAGCGCGAATCCGGAGGACTATACGAACCGAGGCCGGATCATCACGCCGCTGAAGGACAGGTACGGAGCTCAGATTCGCACCCACTACCCGCGCGACATCTCTCAGGAGATCGAGATAATGGAGCAGGAGCACACCCGCTTCGACGACTCTGCAGACGTGGTGGATGTGCCGCAGTACATGAAAGAGGTGGTGGCGGAGATCACCAGCCTGGCCCGGCGCAGCCCGGAGATCAACCAGCGTTCCGGCGTCAGCCTGCGCGTATCCATCGCCAACTACGAGACGATAATAGGCAGCGCATTCAAGCGCAGCCTGCGGCTTGGAGAGTCCGCCAGCCCGCGCGTGAGCGATCTTCCCTCTATCGTCGCGTCCACCAACGGCAAGGTGGAGATGGAGAGCGTCGAGGAGGGCCGCGAATTCAAGGTAGTTGACGGCCTGGTGAAGAAGGCGGTCCAGAACACGTTTAGCCGCTACTTCAGCCCGCGCGAGTTCGACGCCGTCCTGATGCGCTTCGAGGAGGGGCTGACCATCGAGGCTGGCACTGAGACGCCGTCGACGTCCTACGTCGAACGTCTGCCGCAGATGGCGAACATGAACGAGATGGTGACTCGGATCGAGCCGTCCGGCGAGCCGCAGGCGGTTGCGTCGGCCATAGAGTTCATCCTAGAAGGGCTGTACCTGAACCGTCGCCTGAACCGAGACCAGACGGCGGGGCATATTGTGTTTAGCGGGTAGGCGGCGCAGCGCGATTATCGCCGGGACGCTCCGCTCCTCGTTGCGCGCTTCCTCCTACGCGCCGGCGGCTTGATCTTGCCGGCGGATGGGCAGCCCCAGGCCAGGACGCACTCGTCGCATCTGGGACGCTGGGCTTTGCACACTTGCCGTCCGTGCTGTATCAGATAGACGTGGAAGGCGAACACATCCTCCGGCGGCACCATCGGCTCCAGTATGTCGTGCGCCTTGTCCGCAGAGACTTTCGGGCCGATGAGCCGCAGTCGCTGCGATACGCGGTAGATGTGAGTGTCGACGGGCATGGCGGGCATACCCATCGAGAAGCACAGGATGATGGCGGCGGTCTTGGGGCCGACGCCGGGCAGCGCCTTGAGCCATGCCTTTGCCTCGTCCAGCTGCATCTCGCCGAGGAACGACAGGTCGAACGAGCCGACGTCGGCACGGACGATGTTCAGCACCTCCTTGATGCGGGCAGACTTCTGCTTGGCCAGTCCGCCGGACTTGATGGCGTCCTCGATCTTCTCTACCGGCGCGTCGGCTATCGCGTCCAGCGTCTCGAACGTCCGCATCAGGTTCAGGAACGCGCGCTCTGAGTTGATGTCGGACGTGTGCTGCGAGAGGATGGTATATACCAACTCCTCCGCTGGGTTGTAGCGCGCCTCCCATTCGGCCGGGCCGTACTCGGCGCCCAGTTGCGTCATCACGTCGTCAGCGCGCACGCGCTTTCGGCTCGCAGGCATCGTCTCACCCCATTCCCAACCTTCTCCCATTTAGGGGAAGGGGCTTTGGTTCATATGCAAACATTATACTTGACATGCCTTCGGGCGCTCTATTACGTTCAATCCCGCAGTTGGCCCACAGTTGGCCCGCAATCGGCCCGCGACTTGGAGTGATTCGCCATGACTCTGGAACAGGTGATGGGCGATCTGGGCGACCCTGACGCCCCCATCAGACATACGGACCTCGTGCAGCTCGCGGGGCTGCCGCGCGCTCGCGTCGCCGAGGTTCTGACTTCGCTGTCCCGCGCGCCTATCGAGAGGCGGCGAGATCTGCTCGACAGGATGTCTGAGCTTGCGGACCACAACATCGAGCTGGACTTCACCGCCGTCTTCCGCGCCTGTCTGCGCGACCGGGACGCCGACGTGCGCGCAAGGGCGGCGAGCGGGCTGTGGGATTCGGAAGACCGCACCATCATCCGCCCGCTAATCGATCTGCTGACCAAGGACGAATCGGCGCAGGTTCGCGCCGCCGCCGCGAACGCGCTGTCGAAATTCGCGGAGCTTGCCGGAGAGGGCAAGCTGACGCGGCGCGACGGCGCGAGGATCAGCGACGCGCTGCTTGGCGTCATACGCAGCGGCGACGCGGATGTGGAGATCCGGAGACGCGCGATCGAGGCGGTCGCTCCATTCAACACCGAGCCGGTTCGATCGATCATCGAGTCGGCATACGCTGATAGCGACATCCTGCTGCGACGAAGCGCGATCTACGCGATGGGCAGAAGTTCGGACGCGCGCTGGTTGCCGACGGTTATGAAGGAGATGCGAAACTCGGACGCTGCGATACGCTACGAGGCGGCGACCGCCTGTGGCTACCTGGGCGAAGAGGACACCCTCCCCTACCTGCTTCGACTGCTGAACGACGACGACCACGAGGTGCAGTTGGCCGTAGTTCGCTCGCTCGGCATGATCGGCGGCGACCTGGCGCGGCGCGCGCTGACGCAGGCGATGCGCGTAGGCGATGACTCGATAGAAGAAGCCGCCGAAGAGGCGCTGGAGTCCCTGGATTTCGACGACGACCCGCTGGGTCTGCGGTTTGATCCCTGAATCCGCGCCGGATTTCGGCGGTCGGAGCGCGATCCGGTTGAGCGCGGCAGATACCATGGCGCGACGGGCCGAGTCTGCAATTCCCGTCGCCAGTACAGGAGCGTAGCCATCGTGAGTACAGTCGGTATCATAGCCAACCCAGCGGCGGGCAAGGATATAAGACGCATCGTCGCGCAGGGAAGGTTCGTGCCAAACCACGAGAAGGTGAATATCCTCAAGCGGGTTCTGGCGGGGATGGACGCGGTAGGCGTCGATCGCGCGCTGTTCCTGCCGGACAGCGGCGGACTTGGGCGCAGCGCGCTCGACGGCGCGAAGCTGAGTCTGAACGCCGAGTTCCTGGATATGACCGTATTCCACGCCGAGATTGACTCGACGCGCGCCGGTCGCGCCATGCGAGAGGCGGGTGTGGACTGCATCGTTACGCTCGGCGGCGACGGCACCAACCGGGCGGTGGCGACCGAGTGCGGCGACATCCCGCTGCTGCCCATCTCGACAGGCACCAACAATGTCTTTCCGACGATGATAGAGGGCACGATCGCGGGCATGGCCGCCGGAGCCGTCGCCACCGGCGCCGTTGACGCAGGCGCCGCCACCTACCGGCACAGCCGCCTGGATGTGTTCGTGGACGGCGAGTACCGCGACATGGCTCTGGTGGACGTGGCCGTATCGAAAGAGCGGTTCGTTGGCGCCCGCGCCATATGGGACATGGCTACGCTGCACCAGCTGTTCCTTACGCGGGCGAACGTTACCAGCATCGGGTTATCCTCGATCGGCGCGCGGCTGCGCCAGATCGCGCCCGACGCTCATGCCGGGCTGCACCTACGCTTCGGTCCGGGAGGCGACTCTGCGCTCGCCCCCGTATCTCCCGGCTCAGTGGAGCGTGTGGACGTGGCGGTGTGGTCGGTCATGCGTCCGGGAGACGAGGCTATCCCGGTTACGCTGCGTCCCGCAACGATAGCCCTGGACGGAGAACGCGCTTTCAGCCTGAAGCCGGAGGCTAGAGTAGGCGTAAGGCTGAGCGCGGACGGCCCGCGTGTAGTGGACGCGGAGAAGGCGCTTGGACTGGCTAGGTTTTGACGCCTGGATTTAACGCAGAGACGCAGAGAGCGCAGAGAATTTATTGAAGGTTGATGAATCCAAAAGGAACCAGTGAAAGGTCTCAGATGCAATTCCAATCTCGAAGGTCTAATTTGCGCGCCACAGGCGGCATGGTCGCCACCACGCAGCCGCTTGCGGCGATGGCGGGCCTGCGCGCGCTGATGCAGGGCGGCAACGCTGTGGACGCAGCCGTTACCACCGCAGCGACGCTGAACGTCGTCGAGCCGCACTCGACCGGCATGGGCGGAGACCTGTTCGCGCTCGTTCGCATGGCGGACGATGGGAAAGTCCGCGCGCTGAGCGCTTGCGGACGATCTCCGGCGGGCGCGTCTTTGGACGAACTGCGTAGCGCGGGGCTGCGCGAAGTCCCGGCGCTGGGACCGTACCCGGTAACTGTGCCGGGCGCTGTCAGCGGCTGGGAGACGCTGCTGCGCGACTGCGGACGGATGACGCTTGCCGACGCTCTCGGCCCAGCGATCGGGTACGCTGAGAACGGCTTTCCCGTCTCGGACGTAATCGCAAGCCATTGGAGCGTTGGCGCGGAGCGTCTGTCTGTGGGGCCTGCCGCCGGCGAGTTGCTGCTGAACGGCGGGGCGCCCCGCGCGGGCGACATGATGAAGATGCCAACGCTCGCGCAGTCGCTCAGAACGGTAGCTGAGGGCGGCGCGGACGCTTTCTATCGCGGCGAGCTTGGGGAACGGGTTGCGGCGTTCGTCCAATCGCAGGGCGGCTGGCTGACGGCTGAGGACTTGGCGGCGCATGAGACGACTTGGGTAGAGCCGATTACGTCCAGCTATCGCGGATACGACGTTTGGCAGGTACCGCCGCCGTCGCAGGGCGTGAACGCGCTCATGGCGCTGAACATCGCGGAGGGGTTCGAGCTGGCCGGAATGGTATTCCAGAGCGCCGACGCCTTCCATCATTTGATCGAGTCCATGCGGCTGGCGTTCGCCGACGCGCTGCACTACGTGACGGACCCGTCAGCCATGGGAGTGGGAGTGTCGTCGCTGTTATCCAAGAGCTACGCCGACGAGAGGCGCGCGCTCATCTCAGACGAGCGAGCGCTGCCCATGGCGACGCATGGGATTCCGCCCGCGCATCATGATACGGTCTATGTCAGCGCGGTGGACGGCGACGGCAACGCCTGCTCGCTGATCAACAGCTTGTTCATGTCTTTCGGCAGCGGCTTGGTGGCGCCCGGAACGGGAATAGCTTTGCACAATCGAGGCGCGTCGTTCTCTCTGGACCCGTCTCACGCCAACCGTCTGGAGCCGCGCAAGCTGCCCTTCCACACGCTGATACCGGGCATGGCGACGCGAGGCGGGGAGCTATTCGCCAGCTATGGCGTAATGGGCGCCATGCAGCAGGCCCAGGGGCATCTGCAGGTACTGGCGAATATGATCGACTTCGGGCTGACGCCGCAAGAGGCATTGGACGCTCCGAGATTCAGCGTCCGCATCGGCGAGGGAATCGCTATGGAGAGTTCGGCAAGCGCCGACGTGATTCGAGACCTCGCCGCGCGCGGCCACCGCATATTGGTGGGCGAACCTCATGGCATCGGATTCGGTAGCGGGCAGATAATCACCCGCGACGCCGCCTCCGGCGCGTTGACGGGCGGCAGCGATCCTCGCGCCGACGGCTTCGCGGTGGGATATTGACGGGGCGATTCGGTCTAGCGTAAAGGCACTATAGTTGATATGGGATTGTCCCGCTGCGAAGCCGCGTGAAAAGTGGCACCCGCGCCCTCCGGGGGATGGAAGACGCGGGTGTACTGACTGAATTGAGGAGTTGACTTGGCCCCTCGCGCTGTAAGAATCGTGTTCTAATAGTAGAACAGAACGATTGTGCGCGTCAAGTAGGTTTGGAACGAATTTTCGGCAAGTTGGAGCAGCTTGTAATCTGATACAAGTGAGGTGATTCGCGGGTTCCTCCGCGACGCTCCTTCAGCCTTGCAGCGCCCTTACCCGCGCGTAGTCCTCCTCGGCTTCACGCCGGCGTCCCAGGGCCCACAGCGCCAGACCTCGCTGCGCGAAGGCGAACCAGAAGTCCGAGTCCAGTTCGGTAGCCCGCGTGAAATCGGCCACCGCGGTTTCCAACTCTCCCAAATCGGCCCGCGCTACGCCACGGTTCGTGTAGGCGTCGCGGTACGACGGGTCCAGAGCGATCGCCCGGTCGTAGGCGTGGATGGCGTCTTCGAAGCGCTCCTGATACCGGAGGGCGAGGCCGAGGTTGTTGTAGATCGCCGTGTCATCCGGCGATATTGTGAGGGCGGCGGCATAGTCGCGTTCCGCCGACGCGAAGTCGCCCGCATCCAAATAGGCATTGCCACGCAGGAAGTGGTTGCGAGCGCGCTCCGGCGAGCCGGGCGGGCTGCAGTCTATCTGGTCCGTCAGATGGAGGGTTATCTGGCTCAGGTAGTCGCGGTCGCTGTTGCCGCTGAGATTAGGGTCGCCGCGCCAGGAGTACATCCCTAGTCGCTCATGCCCAACTGGAGGATTATCTTCCACTGGAGGTTCGTGACGGGCTGGACGGACAAGCGCGAGTTCTTCACTAGCACCATGTCTTGCAAGTCTGCGCGCGCCTTGATCTCCTGGAGCGTTACGGGCTTTCGGAACTTAGTCTCCGCGCGTATGTCCACCATGTACCAGAGCGGGTCATCGGGAACGCTGCGCGGGTCGTAGCCATCGGAGTCCGGGTCCCACGCTGTGTCATCCGGGTAACCGGAGCGCACGACGGTCGCGGAGCCGACTACGGCGGTTGGCTTGGCGTTGGAGTGGTAGAACAGCACGCCATCGCCCGCCTGCATCTGGTCGCGCATCGCGTTTCGCGCCGCGTAGTTGCGGACGCCGTCCCACTCTGCGGTCTGGTCTTCTTCATTCATCAGATCGTCGAACGAATAGGCGGACGGCTCGGACTTCATGAGCCAGAATCTTCTCTCTGCCATTCCCTACACCTCACCTTGTGTATTCGTCTCACACGCCGGCTTGCCGCCATATCTCATTCGCCCGACTAGCGTTAGGGCAGGATTCACCAACTCAGCCTCCCCTCATCGAGGCGGGGAAGCGGCTCTGTGTCCTCCCACACTCTTTCCTCGCTCCGCTTTCTCGTCAAGGCGACGCTCAGTCGCTGGGTAGCACGGCTATGTTTATCCAGTAGTCCAGCACACTCCGTATCATTACGTTGAAACGTTTCCGGTCGATTGGTTTATTGACGTAGCTATTCGCCCTCAGCCCGTATGAGTAGAGTAGATCCTGCTGCGCGGTGGACGTGGTAAGCACGACAACCGGAATCATCCCCAGGTCTTCGTCGCTCTTCACTTCGGCGAGCACTTCGCGCCCATCCATGCCGGGAAGGTTCAGGTCGAGGAGGATGAGGTCCGGGCGGGGAGCGTCTTCATACTCGCCCTCATTTTGCAGGAACTCCATGGCCTCTTCGCCATCTTCTACCCAGTGAATGCGGTGCTGGAAGTCTGTCTCGCTTATCGCCTCCTGCGTTAGTCGCGCGTCGGCGGGGTTGTCTTCGACCAACAGAATCTGAACCGGCCTAGTTTCGCTGCCCAGTGTCATGTTAGACCTCCTAAACGGCGGGTATGGTGAAGTGGAAGGTGGATCCCTCGCCTACCTCCGATTCGACCCAGATGCTCCCGCCGTGTCGTTCTACTATCTTGGAGCACATGGCAAGCCCGATTCCCGTGCCAGGATACTTGCTGCGCTTGTGCGCGCGCTTGAACATCCCGAAGATTCGATCCTGATACCGGGTTCTAATCCCGACGCCATTATCGGCAACCGAGAAGTTCCACGCGGCGCCTTCATGCTGACATGATACGTGAATTTGTGGGGCGACGTCATCCTTGCGGAACTTGATTGCGTTCGCTATGAGGTTTTCGAGTAGCTGCGCTATCTGCACCGGATCTCCGAACACTTCCTCCGGCAGCGATTCGGACGTAATCATGGCGTTCGTCTCGCTTATCGACACTTCCAAGTCGGCAAGCGCGTTGGACAGCGCGCCGTTGACGTCCACCGACTCGAACGCGCTGCCGTGCGATTCGAGGCGAGAGTAGTTGAGCAAGTCGTCTATCAGCGTACGCATCCGGTGAACCGCGTCGGTCGTGAATCCGATGAATTCGCGCCCTTCCTCGTCTATTCTGTCTCCATAGCGGTCTTCCAACAGCGTTACGTACCCGGATATTACGCGCAGCGGCTCTTGGAGGTCGTGCGAGGCGATGTAGGCGAACTGCTCCAGCTCGGCGTTGGAGCGCGTGAGCTCCTCCGCCTGCTCCTGGAGTATCCGGTCCGCTTCCAACGTTTCGGCGTGCAACCGCGAGTTTGCGATCGCTCCCGCTACCTGCGCGCCGATGAGCTCCGCTATCTCGATGTCATGGTATGCGTAAACGTCCTCGCTCATCGAGCGGAAGTTCAGTACGGCTATCACGCGGTCGTTGTATATGAGCGGCACGCTTAAGAACGAGCGCAAACCGGCGTCGTACTCGTTGCCCAACCCCGGGAATCTGCCCAGCATCGCCTCCTTGGAGCCGGGATGGAACACCAGAGTCTTGCGGTCGCGCAACACCCGTTCGGTGAACGTGCCGGCGAGCCGCGTGGCATCGCCGACGGCGCGCCCCTTTACTGAGGCGCCCTCAAAGTATGCCGTCACGAACTCGCCCGCTTCGTGGTTGATGAGGTTGATCGAGAGGCGGTCGAACGGCACAAGGGCTATGGTATCTTCAGCGAACAGCGCGTACACCTCCTCGATATCGAGCGACGACGAAATGACGCGCCCGATCTCTGCGATGGCGGCGTTCTGCGTGGCCAGCCGGCGAGCTTCGGCGGCTGCGGCTACGTTCTCGGCGTACAGCTGCGAGTTGGCGACGGCCGGAGCGATCTGCGCGGCGACCTTGCGGATCAGGTCCAAGTGGTGCTCTACGTAGGCGCTCTCATCCAGCGAGCGCAGGTGAAGCACACCGATCACTTCGTTCTGGAATATGATGGGCGCGGCGATGACCGATTTCAGTCCGGCCCTCACCATGCGCGGGTACTTCTGCGCCAGTTCGGTCACGTCGCCCTGAAGGATCACGGCGTCCCTCTTGTGTATCGCCTGCTCGAGCATCGTGCCTTCCAGCAACACGCGGTCGCCGAGCTCGCGTCCTGCGGCGAACACGCCCAGCACGTAGGCGTTCTCGAATGTCTCAGTCTCGAAGTCCACGATGCTGATGGCGATGCGGTCGAACGGCACCAGACGCTTCACCTCCTGCGCGAACCGCTCGTAAACGTCCTCTATGTTGAGCGACGACGTGATGATGCGACCAATCTCCGCGAGCAGGGCGTTCTCCGTGGCAAGCAGCTCCGTATTGGACGATGTGATTTCGAGAGCGTTCATCGCCGTCTTCTGTTGGGTGACGTCGTCTGCGTACACGCTGATCTGCGGGTAGTCAGGCGTCAGCACCACCTTTTGGCTGAACACGCGGTCGCCGACGTCTATCTCGCGCGTCAGAGATTCCAGCCCGCCGCGTTTCATACGCCCGGCGATGTGCTGCACGCCGCTGAGCAGCGGATGGCTGAAGCCGAGCGAATCCAGATCGGGGAACATGTCTCGCGCGGCGTGATTTCGATACGTAACCGTGCCGTCGAATTCGACCTCGACCACCAAGCTGGGGTTGTGGTCGGCCAGCGCCGCGAGCCGCGCCAGCACGCTCGTAACCTGCTGGTGCTGCCGTTCCTGCTCTTCGAGCTCTTCGATGCGGGCCTCCGCCAACTCCAGCCGTCTCTCGAGCGACGGGCGGCGCGCGATGAGAGTCGTCACGTCTGTCTCCTTATCATCGTCATTTTGTTGACACCCCTTCGGCGGGATGGATACACTCAACACGCTTAGGCATACGGACGGGACGCGCGCAGCGTCCGGCGTTTCTACGGCTTTCTCGTATGCTATGCTGATATTATCACCGCAAGTCTAATATGACGCAAGCGCAACCGGTATCCTGAACAAAACAAAGTCAGATAGAGACAGCGCGAGGTCTGATCATGGCCGTTATCGTAACAGGTGGACTATCCGGAGGCGGCGGGCGATTCTTGGGACCCGAGCTGTCCCGGCGCATAGACGCGGACTACGTGGACAGGCTCATCCTGTCCAACGTAGCGCGGGAGCTGCAGGCGACGGTGGAGGCGCTCGACCAGCGCGAGCAGAGGCCGGCCACCCGTTCCGAGCGCTTCTCGCGCATCATCCAGCGCATCATGGAGCGCACGGCGTACACCGGCGGCGGGCCGGACCCGTACTTCGGCACGGTCTATCCAGAGTTTCTGATCTCCGAGTACGATGAACTTCCAACGCTCATCACCACGCGCGGCCACGAGATAGACGACAACGCCTACATCAACGCCATTCGCACGGTCATCGAGGATCTGGCCAACGGCGACAACGTCGTCATAGTAGGACGCGGCGCGCACATCATCCTAGAGGACAACCCGAACGTGTTGCGCGTGGGCCTGATCGCCACGTTCGAGGACCGCGTCGAGCGCATCATGGTCCGCGAGCGTCTGAGCCAGTCGGATGCGGAAGCCGCGATAGTAGCGCGCGACGCGGCGCGCTCCGAGTACTTCCAGCGATTCTTCAGCATAGACGACCCGGACTCGGCGGAACACTACCACCTGGTCATCAACACCAGCGAGATGAACCTCGACGCCGCAACCGACATCATCATAGAGGCGTCCAAAGAGCTGGAGATGGGACGGCTGTCGCGCCACGCCTTCCGGGTGGAGCCGTAGGGGATTCCATTCTGACGCAGCGGTTAGCCGCTAACTACGACCGGCCTGCCCGTCTTCGGATGCTCCATCACCAGCGCGTCGGCGTCGTACACCTCGCGGATTAGCTCCTCTGTCAGCACGTCCCACGGCGCGCCGGCGGCTACGCGCCGACCCTCGGACAGCAGAACGATCTCGTCGCAGAATTGGGCCGCCAGCGTCAGGTCGTGAACCGCGGCCACTATCGTCCTGCCCCGCGCCGCCAAGTCGCGCATCAGGCGCATTATCGCGGGCTGGTAGGCGAGATCGAGATTCGCCGTAGGCTCGTCCAGCAGTAGGATAGGGGTTTGCTGAGCAAGCGCCATCGCGATCGCCACCCGCTGCCTCTCGCCACCGGACAGCCGATCCACGGGCCTGTCCGCGAACTCGGCAGCGCCGGTCAGCCGCATCGCGTCGAGGGCTATCTCCACGTCGTCCTCGCTCTCCCAAGACAGCAGGCCGAGATGCGGGTTGCGTCCCATGAGCGCGACGTCGAGCGCGGACGCGCCCGGCGGCAGTTCCGGCGACTGCGGGACGACCGCCACCAACCGCGCGCGCTCCCGCGCCGACAGGCGGGAAACGTCGCGTCCGTCCACGCGGACCACCCCCTGCTGCGGCAAGATCGCGCCCGCTATCAGCTTCAGCAAAGTGGACTTGCCGACGCCGTTCGGCCCGGCGATGGCAACAACGCTGCCGGCGGCGACTTCCAGATTGAGGCCGGACAGCACGCTCCGCTCTCCGTATGCGGCCCACACACCGCTTACGGATACCGCGGCGCGCGCCGCCGGCCCATGTGTGTTCGTAGATTCTCTTCTGGCTGTCGCGTAAGTCATATCGCGCCACCGTCACATCGCGCCCGGCCTGCGTCGCAGGAGGATGTACAGGAAGAACGGCGCGCCGCAGAACGCCGTAACCACGCCGACCGGCAGTTCTCCCGGGCTGACCACGGTTCTGGCTATCAGGTCTGCGAGGACCATGAACGTCGCGCCAACGAGCGCGCTCATCGGCAGGATGAACCGGTAGTCCACGCCCCACAGCAGCCGGACGACGTGCGGCGCGACCAGTCCGACGAACCCTATCAGGCCGCTGAACGACACGGCCGCCGCCGTCGCCAGCGTCGCCGCGACTATGAGTATCACCTTCGCCTTTTCGACCTCCACGCCGAGCATGGACGCGTGGTCTTCGCTCAACTGCATCACGTTCAGAATCCGCGAGAACCCGAGCAGCACAGCTACGCTCGGCGCGAGGTACAGCAGAACCACGGCGCTGTCGCTCCACTCCGCCGCTATGAAACTGCCCATCAGCCAGCTCAGCACGGGCCTGAGATCCGGGTCGCTGCGTATCATCAGCAGGCTGGTTACCGCGCCGGTGAGCGCGGCGATGGCGACGCCCGCGAGTATGAGCGTTGTTAGCGAAGCGCCCGCGCCACGCGCGCTGCGCGCTACGGTGTAGGCGATGCCGACGGAGCAGATGCCGCCGCAGAACGCCGCGATCGGCAGCAGCCCGACGCCCGCGATGTACAGCGGCACGCCGGTCAGCAGCACTATCACCGCCGCCAGTCCCGCCCCCGACGCTACGCCGACCAGGTACGGGTCGGCCAGCGGATTGCGGAACAGCCCCTGGTACGCAGCGCCCGACATCGCCAGCCCCGCGCCGACGATCAGCGCGAGCGCAACGCGCGGAAGTCGCAGTTGGAACATTATCGCGCTCCACGATGCCGGAAGGTCCGCGTCCAATATGCCGGCCATACCAGGCAATTGGGCGGCGAGCAGTTCGACGACCGCTCCGGGCGGAATATAGACCGACCCCTGGCTCGCCGCTATCACAGCCGCAAGCGCGACGACGGCGCAGCCGATTGCGAGACGCCACCACGGGTAGCGCAGTCCGATCACACGCGCCGCCAGCGACTCGACGATGACCGAATCGGCGGCGGTCCGTGATATGTTGCCTGCGCTGCCCTTAGCCATGTAGCCCTACTTGTTTCACCCCCATCCTAACCTTCCCCCGTCAAGGGGGAAGGGACTTGGGGCTGCTTCCCACCGAGGGGGAAGGGACTTTCGATTACTTGAATATGCCCGGATACACCAGCTTCGCCATCTCCTCGACGCCGTCCATGAAGCGCGGACTCTGAAGCGCAAGCGCGTCGGATGGGAGTGTCAGTACGTTGCCGTTCAGAACCGCGTTGACGTTCTGGAATGCGGGATCGTCCAGGTAGCCCTGCGGGTTGCCGGTGATGATGAGCGTCGGATCCTTCTCCACGATCTGCTCGGGGCTGATCTGCGCGTAGCCCTGTATATCGGACGCCGCGTTCTCCAGCTTCAGCAGATCGAACACTTCCTGCATCATCGTGCCCTGTCCCGGCGTCCAGTATCCGCCGGCGTCCTGGAACACCACCGGCCCCGCGCCGAAGGGAGCCATCGTCTCGCGGACGGCGGCCACGCGCGCCTCGAAGTCCGATGCCACCCGCTCGGCGGCGTCCGGGTTGCCGACTATCGCGCCCCACATGCGGATGTTGCCGGCTATCTTCTCGAAGTCGTCCGACAGCGACGGGATTACCAGCGTCTTCAGCCCTACCCTTTCGAGGTCCTGGGTGAAGGCGTCGTAGAACACGAACACCAAGTCCGGCTCGAGCGCGACGACGGCCTCGATGTCCATGTTGAAGGCGTCGCCGACGCGCGGGATGGAGGCGACGGCGTCCGGCGGGTAGTTCACGTACTGGTGCGTCGCCACTATGCGGTCGCCCTCGCCGATGGAGAACAGTATGTCCACCACCGCGCCGTCGAACGCGACTATGCGCTCAGGCGGACTGTCGAACGTAACGTCGTTTCCGTTGCCGTCCTGCACCGTAACGGGGAAGACTGCCGGAATGGGCGTTGGCGGAGTCGCCATCGTGTCGCGGCCGGGCGTTTCGACTCTCCGCACTGTCCCAGGCGCGGCCGAGGCCGTCGGCTCCGGTATCGCCGTTGCAGCCGGCGCCGCAGGGGCGGGCTGCTGTGGCTGGCGCATCGTTGGCTCGATGGAACCGGTAGGCGGCTGCGCCGCCGCCGCAGGAGCCGGCTGCTGTGGCTGCTGTGGCTCGGACGGCGCTTCGCTCGCGCACGCGATAAGCGCGGCGAACAAGAGCGTCATCCCGACTGCGGTTAGAAGTTTTCCTGTCATGTTCATTGTGTGCCTTTCGAGGTGTGTCTTGAATGCCGCGGGGCAGGCTTCAGCCCACCCCGCGGCCAAAAAAAGACCCCGCTTCCGGGGTAGAGCGGGGTTTGCTATGGCTTTGGGCGCCATGCCCGTACCTTTCCTCGAAGGCCTTGACGTCGATGGGAGTAGTGGACCGGGCTCGCTCCGCGCGTTGCGGAGCCTACCGTTGCGGGACAGCGCCGGACTTCGACCGGCTTCCTCAATTATGCCCTGTGACGGGCGCTCCCACCGTCTGATTCTGATTTGCAAGAACGATGGGTAATGATGGACTGGGAAGGGGGATGGTGTCAAGGGTATGTGAAACACGCGAAACCTTGCGCCAATCTGGGATTGCGTCAATCATTCTTTCAATTGGAACATTTGCGCCACGCGATGGACGAGAGCCGGATAGGAACCATGCCCAAACACACCGAACCGCAAGCGAACGGCGAGCTTAGACGCCTGCTCGACCGGATGCTTCCCGCATACAAGGCAACCGCCGAGAATACACAGCAGATCGTGGGCAATCCCGGCTTGCAGCCGGACATCCTGATCACCGCGCCCGGACGCGCGCCCGTCGTCATCGAAGCGGAGTTCATGCCCGCGTACACGGCCGAATCGGAGGCGAAGGATCGTCTTGGACTGGAAGTCGTAGGCGCGGCCAGGCACATTGATGCCGCTATCGCCATCAGATACCCCGACGGGGTTGCCGACGCGCCGAGTCTCGGCGAAGTGGTTCGGACCGCGCGGCTGTCCTACGCCGCCGTGTACGCGGATGACACGCGCTTCCCGGAATCGGGCTGGCTGGAAGGCACGGTCGAAGACCTGTCTGACGACACAGGACTGGGCGAATGTCTTGTAGTCGTTCGCAAGGCGCCAGCAGCAAAACATAGATCTCACTTTGTATCGCTTGGTCACCGCCCGAATGGTTTTGCAGAGTCCGCCGCTATCGCCAAACAGATCACTGACACAAGAGAAGCGGTCAGAGGCATTGAGGACGGCCCATACGGTGGAACACCCCTAACTGTTGGAGAGAACTCTATTGGTGAGACGCTCAACGCCACACTCCCGGCAAGCGGAGGCGTCTGGGGTACGGTGCGTCTGAAAGACGCCTCCGTAGCTCAGACGGCATTCGCCCTCCCTCGATTAAGTCTGTGGCTACCGGGACTCTCAGACGCTCTCAACTTGAAGACGGCTTCTCTCAACCGAGTAGGCAAATTGGGGCTTGTGGATCGAGACATCACCGGACCGGCCCCGCGCGGTCCTTTCGACAAAATTGCGCCCAGCCCCACCTCCACCTATCCCAGCCTTTGGAATCACAACGCCAAGAAGGAAACCCACGTCGTATGCGAACCCGATTCTCAACTGCAAGCGCGGCAGGGGATGGAGACGAAAGCGGCGCAAGTCTGGAGTACAGCAAGCCGGACGCATCTGAACCGAGATCTCAGATTTAATTCTCAGCCGCTTGCAATTGCCTTTACCGAACGGGAATCCATCGGCGGAAGAGCGTGGCCCGACGCGAATTTCGATGACAAGCGTTTCAACTACGCTTTCGCGGTTTGGGGAAATAGCGCTCTAGGCTTGCAGTGCTACTGGTGGCATTCCAGCCGTCAACAGGATGGACGTGGGCGGATGAAGCTCACTCCTGCAGGGACCCTACCCACCCTAGACCTCCGCGCCCTGACCGACGCTCAGCTTGCCACCGCCAAGTCCATCTTCGACGACTTCCGAGACCGTGAGCTGATGCCGGCGTATCTGGCGGACGCCGACTCCAACCGAGCGCTGCTGGACAGGCGCGTAGTCTGCGACCTGCTGGGGTTCGATGATGACACGTACCGCGCCGTCCGCCTGCTCGCCGCCAAGTGGTGCGCGGAGCCGTCGGTGCATGGTGGGAAGCGCAGGCCGGACGGGGCGGGGTTGGTGGTGTAACTCTGAGGAACGATTAACTCCCATCAGTACGGCGCGGGTTCGCGGAGTACGGCGCGTAAATCAGGAGTGAGATGCAGAACCGGAGCCGTTCAGATCGCTGTCGAAATCCGACGGCAGTTCTATGCCGCGCTGCTTCAGAGCGACGGTCTTTCGGTCATTCTAAACTACTCCGGGTTTTCGGTCTATGTTAGGCAACGCGGGTTGGGCGCGGCAAATGTCTTCCCAGATTTTAACGCGGAGGCGCAGCGACGCAGAGGAACGCAAGCCGGATTTCCGTCTTCACGGGCATGGGCATTGTGGCGTGGGAAGGGACTCTGCGCGCTTGTCTTTTCCCGCCGAAAATGCTAGAATAAGTGTACTGAACCGCCTTGCGCGGCTTGGCATTTTTCTTAGATTCTAACTAGGGGTCTTTGATCCCCGTGTGTCCGGTGGGATCCTGAAGCGTCCCCCGACACGCCCCGCTGGGATTCACCCCCTCACACCTGCCGCGTCCGGCGATTAGGAGCAGCTAATGGCAACTATGATCGAGCCTCGAGACGACCAGTACACGGCGACAGATATCCAGGTGCTGGAGGGCATGGAGGCCGTCCGACGACGGCCGGGCATGTACATCGGAAGCACCGACCAGCGCGGGCTGCATCACCTCATCATCGAGATCGTTGACAACGCCGTGGACGAGTTCATGGCTGGCTTCTGCACCAGCATTGACATTACGCTGAACGAGGACGGCTCGGTGTCTGTGCGCGACGACGGCAGGGGCATCCCGACGGACGTGCATCCGACCACGGGGCTGTCGGGCGTCGAGACGGTGATGACCACGCTGCACGCCGGCGGCAAGTTCGACGGCAAGGCATACGCGGTGTCCGGCGGACTGCACGGCGTGGGCGCGTCCGTCGTCAACGCGCTGTCCGAGGATATGCTAGTGGAGGTGCGGCGCGGCGCCCGCGTCTATTACCAGAACTTCTCGCGCGGCATCAGGCAAGGCGACCTGCGCTACCGCAAGGCGCGCGACGACGAACGCGACACGGGCGGCACCGTCGTTACCTTCATGCCGGACAAGCAGATATTCTACGAGTTCGAGTACGAATTCAATACGCTGACGCAGCGCTTCAAGGAGATGGCGTACCTGAACAAGGGCCTGCAGATTCGATTCCGCAGCCTGTACCACGCCGACAGGTGGCCGAACAACGAGGTTACCTACTACTTCGACGGCGGCATTTCCAGCTTCGTGTCGAACCTGAACCAGACGCGCGAGGTGCTGCACACCAAGCCCATCTACGTCGAGAAGCAGCTGGAGGGCGGCACCATCGTGGAGGCGGCGCTTCAGTACAACGACAGCTTCAACGAGTTCGTCTATTCGTTCGCCAACTGCGTCAACACCCGCGACGGCGGCAGCCATATTACCGGCTTCCGCTCCGCGCTGACGCGCGTGATGAATGACTACGGGCGCAAGCAGAACATAATCAAGGAGAACGATCCCAACCTGGCGGGCGAGGAGACGCGCGAGGGTCTCACTGCCGTCATCAGCGTGAAGCTGATGGAGCCGCAGTTCGAGGGCCAGACGAAGGACAAGCTCGGCAATCCCGAGGTGCGAACGCAGGTCGAGAGCGTGGTCGCGGAGGCGCTCCAGTACTACCTGGAAGACAACCCGACGGACGCCAAGCGCATCATAGAGAAGTGCCTGACGGCGCAGCGGGCGCGCGAGGCGGCGCGCAAGGCGCGAGACCTGATCATCCGCAAGAACGCGATGGACGGCGGCGGACTGCCCGGCAAGCTGGCGGACTGCTCGGAGAAGAACCCCGAGTTCTGCGAGCTGTACCTGGTGGAGGGAGACTCCGCGGGCGGCACGGCGAAGGGCGGACGCGACCGTCGCACCCAGGCCATCCTGCCGCTGTGGGGCAAGATTCTGAACGTCGAAAAGGCGCGCGCCGACAAGATGCTGAGCCACGACGGCATCCGCTCGATGATCACAGCCATTGGCGCCGGGCTGGACGAGGAGTTGGACGTATCGAAGCTGCGGTACCACCGCATCATCATCATGACGGACGCGGACGTTGACGGCTCGCACATCCGCACGCTCATCCTGACGTTCTTCTTCCGCCACATGCGGGAGCTGGTCGAGCGCGGCCACATATACATAGCGCAGCCTCCGCTGTACAAGGTAACCGCCGGACGCGACGAGCACTACGCGTACAGCGAGGGCGAGTTCGAGGGCGTCATGGTGCAGCTAAAGAACCGCCGGAACATCAACGTCCAGCGTTACAAGGGACTGGGCGAGATGAACGCCGAGCAGCTCTGGGAGACGACGATGGACCCGGACAGCCGCACGCTGCTGAGGGTGGAGGTCGAAGACGCCGCGCACGCGGACGAAATCTTCTCGATGCTCATGGGCGATACCGTCCCGCCGCGCCGCCAGTTCATCCAGACCAACGCGCTGGAGGTGAAGAACCTGGACGTTTAGGAGATAGGGGCTAGTTGACGACGGGGATTCACCCCCATCCTAACCTTCCCCCGTCGAGGGGGAAGGGAGGAGATCAACTCCACATGCCGGTACTGAAGTAGCGCTCGCCGATGTCGTTGAATATGGTTACGACGGTTGCGGCGTCCGCCTTCTGGGCCGTCTTGATCGCGCCGAGCATGTACGCGCCCGAGCTCTGACCCGCGAACAGGCCCTTCGACGACAGCTCGAGCGATATGTCTCGCGCCTCGTCAACGTCAATCGGCATCATCTCGTCAACAACGCTCTGGTCGAAGGTGTTGGGGATGATGTGGCCCTCGCCCAGCGGCTTCAAGCCCTCGACGCCGGGCCACTCCGGCGGGTTGATGCCGACGATTTGGATGGACGAATCATGCTCCTTGAGCTTGCGCCCTACACCGCTGATTGTGCCGCCGGTGCCAACGCCGGCGACGAAGTGCGTGATGTTGGGAACCTGCTCAAGTATCTCCTCGGCGGTCGTGTCGTAGTGCGCTTGGGGGTTGTTCATGTTGGAGTACTGGTCGCACCAGAAGTAGCGGTCCGGTTCGGCCTCGTAGCGACGCTTGACCTCGTAGAGGGTTTCGTCGTAGCCCAGCATCGGGTCTGTGGCGATGATTTCCGCGCCGTGCGCGATGAGCCGCCTCTTGCGCTCCTCGCTCGCGTTCTCAGGCATCACCAGCGCGACGCGGTAGCCGAGTACGGCGCCTATCATGGCGTACGCTATGCCCGCGTTGCCTGAGGTGGCGTCGAGGATCGTCTTGTCGGGCGTCAGGTCGCCGGCGAGTATCGCCTCGACGAGCATCCGCAGGACGGGGCGGTCCTTGATCGAGCCGCCGGGATTCAGCTGCTCGCACTTGGCGAACACCTCGGAGCGACCGGTATCGCAGTCGAGATCGACACGGACCGTCGGCGTATTGCCGATCGCGGCGAGCGGCGGGTACCGCTCTATGAATTGGAGAAACTCCGCGGATGGAGCCACAGTCTCACCTCGCCCAGATGATTGGATTGATTGTGGCAGTATATCCAAGATTGAGAATGGGCGTCTAGTGAATGAAATTTTAACGCGGAGGCGCGGAGGGACGCAGAGTAGCGCAGAGGGGGACTTTACGCAGGGGTGGTTGTATTGCAATTCAGGTATGCGAACGCCTAGCGTTTGCATGGTGTCGGTATTAGATTTTTCTGGAACTTGGTAAAGATTCGCAAGAGGCGGGCAGCATGACGACAGCGACTATTGGCGCGACCACCGATGCGGCCAGCAGGGCGCGGGAACTCCGCGAGGAGATAAGGCGCCACGACCACCTCTACCACGTCATGGACGCGCCCGAAATCTCGGACGCCGCGTTCGACAGGCTGATGCGCGAGCTTCGCGCGATAGAGAATGCGCGTCCCGACCTGGTGTCGTCCGACTCGCCTACGCAGCGAGTTGGTGGAGCGCTGGCGGACGGCTTCTCCGAGGTTACACACCGTCGTCCGATGCTCAGCCTCGGCAACGCCTTCGACGGGGATGAACTAAAGGCGTGGCACACGCGAACGCTGGAGATGCTGGAAACGGACTCGTTCGAAATGGCGTGCGAGCTGAAGTACGACGGGCTGGCGGTAGCTCTCACCTACGAACGCGGCGTATTCACGCGCGGCGCGACGCGCGGCAACGGCTCGGTAGGCGAGGATGTTACCGCCAACCTGCGGACTATCAAGAGCGTCCCGCTGCGGCTTATGGGCGACGCGCCAGATGTTCTTGAAGTGCGCGGCGAGGTGTATTTTCCAAAGTCCAAGTTCGACGCGTTCAACGCCGCGCGGGAGGCCGAGGGGCTGCCCACTTACGTCAACCCGCGCAACACCGCCGCCGGATCGCTCCGCCAGATAGACCCGGCGATGACGGCGCGGCGTCCACTGGACATATTCGCCTACTCAGTAGGCTACTCCGAGGGCGGCGATCACTTGCCAAATACGCAGATGAAGATGCTGGTTTACCTGTCTGGTCTGGGCTTCAAGGTCAACACCCAGTACAACAAGCGCTTCTCCGATCTCGGGGATGTGATCTCTTGGTACGAACAATCGTTGGCGATGCTCGAATCGCTGGACTACGGCTGCGACGGCTTGGTGGTGAAGGTGGACAGGTTCGACTACCAACGACACCTGGGCAACGTCGGACGCGAGCCGCGTTGGGCGATCGCCTACAAGTTCCCCGCCGAGCAGGCGACGACGCGGCTGCTGGACGTGCGCTTCAACGTTGGGCGCACCGGCACCATCAATCCATACGCCGTGCTGGAGCCGGTCTATGTCGGCGGCGCGAACGTAAGGCAGGCGACCCTGCACAACGAGGACTACATCAGATCCAAGAAGCTGCTGAAGGGCGCGAAGGTGATCGTGGAACGCGCGGGTGAGGTGATCCCGCAAGTCGTTCGAATGGTTGGAGGTCGCGCCGGCTGCCACGAGGAGGAGATCCACTTCCCGCATATTTGCCCAAGCTGCGCCGAGCCGGTAACGCGGCGCGAGGGTGAGGCGATGTCGTACTGCACCAACGCATCCTGCCCCGCCCAACTCGTGCGCCGCTTGGAACACTTCGTGAGCCGGGGCGCGATGGACATAGAGGGGCTTGGCATCAAGCAGGTGCAGACGTTTGTCGACGCCGGGATGCTCAACGACGTCGCCGACATATACGCCCTGCCGGACCGCCGCGAAGAACTGGAAGCCATGGAGCGAATGGCGGAAAGGAGCGTCTCCAACCTGCTGGCTGCTATAGGTGAGAGCAAGTCGCGTGGGCTGACGCGGGTTCTCGTGGCGCTGGGCATCGAGCTTGTGGGCGGAGAGGTCGCGTCCGCTCTGGCGCGTCGGTTCGGGACTATGGAAGCGCTGATGGGCGCGAGCGTCGAGGACTTGGTGGCGATAAACGCCATCGGTCCGAAGATAGCCGAATCGGTACATGGGTTCTTCCAGCAGGACTCAAACAAAAGCGTGGTGAAGAAGCTCGGAGACGCCAACGTCGTCATGTCTGAGGAAATAGACGACGAGACGGATGGCGCGACACCGTTGACGGACTCTGACGGGCGGCCCCTGCGCTTCGTCGTAACCGGACGGCTGGAAAACTATTCCCGCTCCGCCATTCAAGATCGCATCAAGCAGTTGGGTGGCGCTGTCTCCGGTTCCCTGAGCAAGCGCACGAACTATCTGGTGGCAGGCGAGGGCGGCGGCTCCAAGCTAACGGACGCTGCCAAGCTGGAAGTGGAGGTGCTCACGGAGGAGGAGTTCGAGACGTTGGTGGAGGGGATGGCGAACGGGGCGGCGCAGCCGACGGCAGAGCAGGTGGAACTGATTTAGTCGCCGGCAGTCTCGTGAGTATGTGTCTGCTGCTGAAGCACGCTGTTGACGCCCTCTAGGCGCGCCTGCTCGCGCTCGGAATCGCTGATGCGTTGACCCGTCTGGCGAACCTCTGCCCGAAGCTCGAAGCTCACCTCACGCAACTCTGCTCGAAGCTCGCGCGTTTCGGCGCGCTGGGCGAGGAGGGCGATCAGGATGGAGATGACGCCAAACGCAAGTCCTACCAGTATTGCAACGTCTCCAGTATCCACGAACATCTCCTTTTACGATTGCAAGTATAGCAGAAAGCGGACGGGCGCGAAGCCGCGGGGCGGTTGCTTCACGCCCCGTATGAATGCCCATGTGTGTCAGGTTGCGTCACTCAAACTCCGGCGCTACCTCTTCCAGGAACGCGCTAAGCTGCCGCTCTTGGTCGAATGAGGCAAAGCGGACGATCATCGTCTCGGCTCCCGCCGCCTCATAGCGTCGGATCCGTTCGGAAACCAACTCCGCGGGTCCGTATGGTCCCCAACGGTCTCCCCAGAAGTTCATGCCGTAGTAGAGGTTGAGGAAGCGGTCCGCTTCGTCAGACATCTTCACTGCGTCCGCGCCTATGTTGACGGTCAAATAGAACGTCCGCTCCAGGTCGCCGCGCCCAAGCTCAGTAGCGTGATGCCCTACCCGCTCGATGACTCGCCCATACTCGTCGGGATAGTCGGAGATGGAGATGACGCCGGCTCCCAGTCGCGCGGCGCGGCGGAACTGGCGGTCGCGTCCGGCGCGCCAGTGCGCGGCGATTAGGAACGGCGTACCGCCGGGCTGCGGCGAGCGTGGGGCGATGCTCACGTCGTCCAGCCGGAAGTGATCGCCCTCGAAGCTGATCGGCTCGCCCGTCGTCAGCTCGCGGACCACGTGGACAACCTCCTCGAATCGCGTCGCGCGTGTTGTGGCGTCAACGCCCGCGTCGCGCCACTCGTTGCGCTGGGCGTCGTTGAAAGCGCCTCCGACTCCCGCGCCCAGAATCAGCCGACCGCCTGAGATGAAATCGAGCGTCGCCGCCTGGTGCGCCAGATGGACGGGATGGCGCAGGGCGGGGAGGAGCACTGCGGTTCCTAGTCGCACGCGCTCGGTATGCTGCGCGACGGCTGAGAGTGTCGTCAGCGGCTCCAGGCGTGGCTTGGCGGTCAGGCTGTCGCCCACCCAGACCGAATCGAGCCCCGCTCGCTCGGCCGTCTGCGCCAGGTCGATCACTTGCCGGAACGCCTCGGGCGCGCCGCCCTCCATCACCAGCCGCCGGGTAGGAAGCAGGATGCCGAATTTCATATGATTATCTCCTATTTTTAACGCAGAGGCGCAGAGAACGCGGAGGGGCGCAGAGGTTCATGATTTGGGGATTGCGTTTGCGAACGGAGCAAGCGACGCTGCGCCGAGCTCGATACAGTGGCGCAGGTCGTCTATCGTATCAACGTCGCGCTCGAATGCGGGCGACGAGAACTCGCGCATTTCGACGCCTAATTGCGCGGCGAGCTCGCGGTGGCGCGCATGGCTTCCAACTCCTAACCTCGGAGGGAATGGCTGGCTCGACGGCACGATGAGACAGTTGGTGCCGCCATCGTGCGCGGGGCAAATGGTGAGCGAGCCGAAGTCCTCAGATGCGAATCTGAGGGCGGCGTCCACATCATCGGCGGTAACCAGGGGCAGGTCGGCGGGCACGTACATGGCAATCTGGCCGGCGGACTGCGCCATTGCGATCGCGTCGCCTACGGCTAGGTTCAAGTCGTCGAAACGATCCGCCATCCACTCCGAGCCATGCGCCGCGGCTATCGCCTTTACGCATTCGTCCCCGCCCACGACTACGGTTCGAGCGACAGCCGAATCCCGCAGCGCGGCGAGCGTCGAATTCAGCATGACCGCGCTCAGCCGCGCGCGGGCGGTGGGATCGAGATGGTCGCTTAGCCGCGTCTTGGCGTCGGCGAGCGGCTTCATCGGCACAATTGCGGCGACAGACGCCGTTGTAGGCGCATCAGGTGGGACGCTAACGGACATCGGCGTAGCCCACCGCGTTCAGTACGCCACTCGCAAGCGCGACCTTGTCAGCCTCGTCGTTCATTATCGTATCCAAGACTACCGCGTCCATGCCGAGCGCTCTAACTTCGGGGGCCAGATCGCGGTCCACCTCGTCTATCACGAACACGTCGCAAAGCCCTGCGTAGCGGCGGGCGACGCCGACGCACGACACGTCCTCTCCCAGCTCGGCCATCAGCTTCGCGGCCGGGCCGCGAACGGCCTTGCCGCCGACTATGGGGCTGACCGCGACGCGCGTCCCGCTGAAGTCGCGGATGGCGCGCTCCACTCCGGGCACAGCCAGGATAGGCGCAACGCTGAGCATAGGATTAGATGGGCAGTACACCAAGAGATCGGCAACTTCCAGCGCGATTCTGAGGGCATCGGACATCTTGGCCTGGCGCGCGCCGTCGTAGCTTAGCTTCGTGACGGTAGGTTCACAGCGCATCTTCACGAAGTACGTCTGGAACGGCAGCGTGCCGCCGCTCGTTTCGACGACAGTGCGAACGCGGTCGTCGCTCATCGGCGCGATTGGGTGACGAACTCCGAGGGAGTCGCACAGGCGAGCGGTAACCTCGGACAGTGACGCGCCTTCGGCGAGCATCTTGGTCCGCACTATGTGAGTCGCCAAGTCGCGGTCGCCGAGTCCGAACCACGTATCTTCGCCCAGCCTGCCCAACGATTCGAGCGCGGCGAACGTCTCCCCGACGATGCCCCAGCCCGTCTCGGGGTTGGACAATCCGGCCAGCGTGTACATAACCGTATCGAGGTCGGGCGAGACATGCAGGCCGTAGAACGTCTCATCATCGCCGGTATTGACGACGATTGAGAGTTCGTGCGGTTCGAGTATCCGGCTTAGACCGAGGCACAGCTTCGCGCCGCCGACCCCGCCCGCAAGCGCCAATACGCTCATACGTTACCACCTCCATCGCAAGCAGGTATAATGTAGCATGGGATCGGGTGGATTTTACAGAAGGGGCAGTCTGATCCACGTCCAGCGCCTAAGGCTCACCAACTTTCGCAACTACGCCTCAGCCGAGTTGCGCCTCGACCCGGGGGCTACGCTGATCCAGGGTCCCAACGGTCACGGCAAGTCCAATCTGCTCGAGGCGATACATATGCTGTCCGTCTCGCGTTCCACACGCGCGTCGGTGGAAGTGGAGCTTGTCAACTCTAAGACGCTCGAAGGTTTCCCCGTCCACGCGCAAGTGGGCGGAACGGTCGCCACTCCGGCAGGCGAGGTACGTCTCCAGATAGACTACGCGGGATCGGGCGCGCTTGCCGCGCCCGGACGGGTGGGTACGCCGGGGGTACACAAGACGCTGCGCGTGAACGGCGTTCGCAGGCGTTCGGCGGACTTCGTGGGACTGCTCAAAGCGGTGCAGTTCACGCCGGAAGACATGGATCTTGCGAGCGGTCCACCGCAGGTGCGCCGCAGATTTATGGACTTGCTGATAGCCCAGCTTTCGCACCGTTACCTCGCCGACTGGCAGGAGTTCAGCAAAGTGATGAAGCAGCGCAACGCGCTGCTGAGGGCGATACGCGAGGGCAAATCGAGACCATCGGAGATCGAGTTCTGGAACGTAACATTCGCCGCCAATGCCGGGCGAGTGATCCACGAGCGGATGCGCGCGCTGAGCAGGCTGAGCGAGCTTGCGCGTCCCATCCACTTCGAGCTGAGCGGAGCGGCTGAGCCTCTGGCTGTCAGCTACGCGCCGTCGGTTGACGTGGGCCTCGACGGGCGGCTGGGCGAGGACGCTCGCGGACCGGCGAACGCGGTCCTGAACGCGATACGTGAGTTGGGACGCCGCGAAGTGGCGGCGGGACACAGTCTCGTAGGCCCGCACCGCGACGACCTCAAGGCAACGATAGGCGACGTTGACGTAGCGAGCTTCGCATCGCGCGGCCAGGCTCGAACCGTGGTGCTGGCGATGAAGCTGGCGGAGGCGCGCCTGATATCGGAGTCGGTCCGCAGCCAGCCTGTGCTTCTGCTAGACGACGTGATGTCTGAGTTGGACCCGGACCGCCAGCGGCACGTGCTGGACTTCACCTCGCGCTACGAGCAAGTACTGATAACCACGGCTGAGCCGGGTCTGGGCGACGCGCTGGGCATTGGCGGGGAGCGGCGGTTCGTGGTTGAATCGGGGACGGTGGGTAGGAGTTAGGAGATCAGGGCCAAGAGAGGTGCGGAGTGAAGAAACCGGGTAGCGTCGAAGGGGCGCTGGATAGAGCGGCGCGGATGATTGCGCAGTCGGACTATCTCGTTGCGCTGGTGGGCGCGGGCATGTCGGCTGAAAGCGGCATCCCCACGTTTCGCGGCGCGGGCGGGCTGTGGACGCGGATGGGGGAGCCAAGCATGAACGGCTACCAGCAACTGCTCCGCGACCCCGTGGCCTGGTGGGAGCATCAGCTGAACCCTGAAGCCGACCCCGCGCGGACGGCGTTCCGGGAGGCGATAGACTCTGCCGAACCTAACGCGGGCCACCGTGCGCTGGTCGATCTCGAGCGAATGGACATCCTGCAAGCGACCATCACCCAAAACGTGGACAACCTGCACGCGCGGGCCGGCTCGACGCGGCTGATTGAGATTCATGGCAATCGAACGAAGGTCAGGTGCATCGGCTGCGAATCCCGCTGGGCCAGAGACGCTTTCGACTACGAGACGCTGCCGCCTCTGTGCCCGGAGTGCGGCGGCCTCGTCAAGGGCGATACGGTAATGTTCGGCGAACCAATCCCGCCGCGCGTCCTAGACGCCTGCTTCGAGGCGATAGACCGATGCGACTGCATCATAGTCTGCGGCACCTCCGCCACCGTCTATCCGGCAGCGGCATTTCCGCAGACGGTAGCCGAACGGGGCGGGTACGTGATAGAGGCCAACCCGAACGAGACGCCGCTATCGCGCATTTCAGACGTCGCGCTGCGAGGAGCGACGGGCGAGTTGCTGCCGAGGTTGGTCGAGAGAGTAAGGGACTTCTGACGGAGAGGCGCAGAGATTTTAACGCAAAGGCGCCAAGGCATTAGGTTATCTCCCACACCCTGCACTTCCCGTCCGCGCTGACTGCGGCTACTAGGCTGCCATCGGGGGATGCAGCGGTACCGTACATTCCCTTGATGCGCGTCTCGGCCGCTCCCACGATCTCCAATGTCGCCGCGTCGAACATACGGACGCCGCCGGCTACCGTGCAGAAAAGCAGTCCGCGACCCGGAACGACCGCTACGGAGTTCGGGCCACCGCCGTCTAGCTGCGCCGTATAGACCGGCTCGTAGTCTTCGGATGACAGGATTAGCAGAGTTCCTTCGTATGTCCAGCAGTGGAGATTGCCATCTGGGAGAAACACGCACCCCGTCGCCGCTTGGCCCGGCGCTTCGATCTCGCGGACGACTTCGCGCGTCTTGACATCCCACAGCTTGATGACGTTGCCGAGTCCGGAAGTGGCGAGCGTGTCTCCGTCCGGGGAAAACGTTACGCACCCGACGTTGCGCGGGTGGGAACGGACCAGATCCAGCGCATCCGAGCCACGTTCCCACAAGCCGATGCGCCCGTCGTACGAGGCGGTCGCGGCGATGTCGCCGGACGGAGAGAACGCAGCGCCCGAGATGGTGTTGCGGTGACCGGTGAGGCGCGCTATCTCCTCCCCTGTTTGCCAGTCCCATACGATTGCCGTTCTGTCGGTCGAGCCGGTGAGCAGCAACTTGCCATCGGGCGAGATGGCGGCGGCGTTGGCGCTCTTGTCGTGTCCGGCGAAGGTCCGGCGCGGCTCGAAATCGGACGCCGACCATACTTGGGCGAGCGCGTCCATGCCAGTAGTGATCAGTTCGCTGCCGTCGGGCGAGAACGCGACGGCCTGCGCGTGGCGCGGGTGGGCGCGAAATTCGGCGATAGGGTGCAGGTTCATGGACGCCTCCGAAAGATGGTTACGTTCTGCGTGGGAAAGTCTGCCGTCCAGCCGCGCATATCGGCTATCCGGCTCATGGTCTTGCGCGTGTAGAAGCATATATGAGTGGGGTCTCTCTGATAGTACCACGAAGCGAAGTCTGCGCGGTCTTCCAGCATCCCGGTCATTACGCCGAGCTGGCCGCCGGGAAGCAACAGCGTATCCAGAAGAGCGAACGTCGCAGCCGGATCGCGCAGGTGCTCGACGGTCTCGGTGCAGGTTATGAAGTCGTAACGTTTGTCGATCCGCGAAGGATCCGGGAAGAAGTGCGGGTCGTACAGGGCGATCTCGAACCCGTCTTCGCGCATCATGTGAGCGAGGGCGGGGCCTGGGCCGCAGCCGAAGTCCAAGCCCGACGCGCCCGGACGCAGGCGCGGCGCGAGTTCGTTCCACAGACGCGACAGGAAGCGACGGTAGCCCTCGTCGTTCGGATTGTTGTCATGCATCCTGTAACGCTCGACCTCTACGCTCTCCGACAGGTGATACTCAGCCGGCACGAAGGCGAGGTCGCACGCGGCGCACTCGTAGAATACGCGTATGCCATGCCGGTCGTCGGAGCGGTGGATGTATCGGGTGTCGTAGCCGCCACATAGAGGACAATGAGGGCAAGCGCTAGTACACATCTAGGGTGAACGCCAAGCCGTTCGGCGTCTCTTTGTAGTCGAGGATGGACGTGGATAGCTGCGGGGCGAGTTCCTGCTTGAGCAGCAGCACCTTCGCGCCGCGCAACGTTACCGCCACATCATCGGCTTTCTCGTCGTCTATGACGATGCCGAAGTCGCCCGGGCCGGGCCAAGCGGGCGGAATGGCGAGTCGCAGGCAGCGACCGGCTTCGAGCTGGCGATCGTCGAGAATCTGTTTGAGCGCGCGCTTGGCTTTTCCGGTAACGGTGAGCATGGAGCCGCCTCTACGCGCTTTCGGCGTCGCTGGGCCAGAGGGTGTGGTAGTTGTCGCCAGTGATGGCGGCGACGAGCTCGGCGCGTTCCATGCGCCTTAGCTCGGCGAGCGCGTTGTCGCACGCGGTCAGCGCTTCCTCATCGCCGGACTCGCCCACCCTGTCCAGAATCTGATCCCACACGCCGGATTCGACGAGGCTGCCGACATACCTCTGCCAAGGTATGAGAGTCAGGTTGGAAGGTCGCGGCAAGCTCGGACGCATCCTGCGAATGGAACGCATCCTGTCCTGCGGAGAACGCGCCATCGGCATCATCTGCACCAGCGGGCCTACCTCCTCATTCGAGCGCGTGTCTATGACAAGCGCCCGGCGGAACGTCGGAAAGAAAACCGACATTACTTCCGCCTCGGAGATGTTCTGCCTTACCCGGTCTATATCGAAAAGGAAGTTGCCTTCCATGGACAAACCTCTTTCTGCGATTCTGGGCGGGCGGGAAGCTAGCTGTCTCTCAGCTCTCGCACCGTCTCTATGAATGTGGGTAGGATCTTGTTCCAATCGCCCACTACGCCGTATGTGGCGGATTTGAAGATGTTTGCGTCTTCGTCGCGGTTGATGGCGACGATATTCTTGGAGGCTGAGCAGCCGGCCATGTGCTGGCTGGCTCCGGAAATGCCTACCGTAATGTACAGGTCGGGCGTGATGGTCTTGCCCGTCAGCCCTACCTGGTGACCGTGGTCTATCCAGCCCGCGTCGCACGCCGCGCGGGACGCGCCAAGCGCGCCTCCCAGAAGCTCGCTCAACGCGCCAAGCGTCTCGAACGGCTCAGGCCCGCCAAGTCCGCGTCCGCCGCTGACTACAACGCTGGCGTCTTCGAGACGGACGCCCTCAGCTTGCTGGGTCTTCGTCTCGATCAGCCGAGCCTTGATGGCGGATTCGTCTAGTTCTGCGGCGAAGCTCTGCACGTCGCCTGTCCGAGAAGCGTCGGGTTCGAGCGCCTCGAACGTCTTGGGACGCATCACCACCACCTGAACGTCGTCTCCGGTGAACGAGACGCGGGACATGGCATTGCCGCCGTACACGGGCCTGGTGGCCACCACGCGGCCTGTGCCGGAGTCTATGGCGACTTCCACGCAGTCCTGGGCGACCGCCGCCCCTAGTCTGAACGCCAAGCGCGGGCCTACGTCGCGGCCCATAGGCGTCCTGCCTATCAGGGCGATGGACGGGTTGGTCTGCCTGACGACCTGGGTGAATGCTTCGAGGTGCGCGTCGATCTGCTGCTCTCCGAGGATGGGGTCTTCGACGGTTAGGACAACGTCCGCGCCGAGCGTTATCGCCTCGTTCGCCGCGTCGCCCGCAGAATCGGACTGGAGCGCGACGACCACGTCGCCGCCCGTATCCGCCGCTAGGGAGCGTCCAACGGCGAGAAGCTCGCCCGTAACGCTCGCCAGCCCGTCCGCATCCATCTCTCCGAATACCAGTATTCCAGACATCTTTACGCCCCTGAAAGGTGATTTTGGGTATCAAGTAGTGGAACGGAGTCTCAAGATGGCGTTCGCCAGTCCCGGATGATCTCGTTCATTCCGTACATCTAATGATTGTCTAGATCAGACGCGCCTCTCGCAGCTTGAGCGCCAGATTGCGCCCCGCGTCAGCCTCGTCTTCGCCCTCTATGAACTCGCACTGCGCGTCGCTGACCGGCACGTACAGGTCTTCGAGCGTCAGCTTGGGCGCGAGCGTCGCTTCGTCCAATCCGAGGTCGTTCGCCGCCCATACGGTTGGGCGCTTGCGGCCCGCCATCATGATGCCTCTCAGCGTCGGGTAACGCGGCTCGCCCAGCTCGTTGCTGACGGTAACGAGCGCGGGCAGCGGAGCCTTGACGACCTCGTAGCCGTCGGTCAGCGCGCGTTCGACCGTGATCCCGCCGTCTTCGACTTCTATATTCTGCGCTAAGGTAACGCACGGCAGACCGAGCAGTTCGGCGACGCCCAGCGGCACCATAGCCTGGTCCCAGTCGGACGCCTGCCGCCCGCACAGCACCAGATCAACGTCCCCCACCTTGCGTATCGCCTCTGCCAGCGCGCGCGCCGTGGCGAACGCGTCGAGCTCGGCGACGGCGGGGTCGTCCACCAGTATCAGCCCGTCCGCGCCCATCGAGAGCGGCTTCTTCATTACGTCCATAACGAAGTCCGAGCCGAGCGATATGACAGTTACGGTCGCGCCTACCGATTCCTTTATCTGGAGGGCGGCTTCAACCGCGTTCTCGCAGAAGCCGTTGACCACGGGAGGGATGCCCGCGGCGGGCAGCACTCGCTTGGCATCGGGGTCTATCCTGAAGGCAGACGCCGGGGTTTCGGGATCGACTACTTGCTTCGCGCAGACGACAATGTTGATGGACACCGGGCTGTTACCTCGTGGATGTGGTGAAGTTGATCTTGGCAAAAATCCACTAGAATCTTAGCGCTTGCCTTTTTACGCGGTCAAATTAGGCAATCGGCAAAGTCGGCGGGGGAATCCTGCCACTTTAGAGAGGCAGCCAATCCCTACAGCGGCCGCCATCACTCCGTTCCGAGCTTTTGTTGTGAACGCCACAGCCCGCAGGATTCGGCATCAGCAGGGACAATTGCGCCACGTTTACGGAAGCGGGAAAAGTTATAAGAAGTCATAATACATTGGGGAAAAGCAACTTATAAGTTAAATATATGCAGTCATAGCTCTGACAATGTTGCCCGATAACCAGACATTTGCGCGTATGCGCTTTTTCTCGAATGTCTGGATTGAGGGCGGTTGGCGAGTAGTCAAGCGTGGAACTGGAATTTTCCAAAAAATATATCAAATTTTGCTTATCTCCTACCTTGCAAGCTATAAGGCGACCACTTTTATAATCTGTTCACGACTTGGCCGCATCATCGAATAGCGCCTATCCGGCGGTTATCCGACGAGCGTTCAAAAGCTGTATACAGCGCGTGTGGAGCGAGGGGGTTTCCGATACGTCGGAATTCGTTTCACCCGCGGAGACCTTCGGGTCCAGACCTAACCGCCGGCCCCGCCGGCAATACTGATTGATTACCTACGTCTTGGCGCAGGCGCGCCCGCCGATATCCCGGCGCGGACGGATACGTCCTCCGAGCACGGGAGGCGAGGCGAATCGCCAAGGCGCGAATCCGAGGATCGAGGAGTGGAACATGGTGATCTCGTCGGCGCCAGCAACCACAACTACTACCACCAGCAGACCCAGAGTTCAGGAGACGTGCCCGCGCTGCAACGGGCCGCTGTTCATCACCTACTACGAGCCGGAGTGCCTCCAGTGCGGGTTCGCGCACTACCAGTACAAGCCACCCACCAAGATCGGCAACACGAGCCTGATGAGTTCGGGAAGGCGTTTCGTCTTCAGGTACGTGGGCGACTCGCCGCTGCTGACCGAGCGGCTGGTGCACACGTGCCTCAAGCGGCTGCGGAACCGCGTCGTATTCGCGGTTACCTGTCCGTTCTGCCAGGCTGAGATGGAACAGTCTTCGCTGAGCGGCAAGCGGCGCGAGATACGCGAGGAACGATACCGATGCCCGGACGGGCACCGCATCTCGCTCATACCCCTCAAAGACGAGAGCATGGGGTGGAAGTAGCGAGTAAAATAGAGCCGAGAATAACCTGGTGGCGGGTGGCGCGAGTTCGCCACCGGCCACTTGTATCGTCGCCCGCGAGGCGGTGACGTAGCGTGGCTATCCTGGACGGTTCGATCTGCGTAACCGAAGCCGTTCGGGACGCGCGCGGCGGCGCCGTAATCGCCTGCGACGTCTCACCGCCACGAGGGGACGACCCCGACGCCCTCGCCGATGCCGCCGACATAGCGGCGGACTTCCTTTCGGTCTCGTATAACCCGGGCCAGGCGGTGCGCGCGAACGCGGCGGTAGTGGCCGCTCACATCCAGGACCGGTTTGGCAAGCCGGCTATCTTCAGCCACGCAACGCGGGACATGAACCGCATAGCCGCGCAGAGCCTCCTGCTTGGCGCGCACTGGATGGGCGCGCGCAACGTCGTCATCCTGCGCGGCGACCCGATCAGAGAACAGGACCGCGACAGCGTTCGCGCCGTCCACGACTACACTACGACAGCGTTACTCGCGGACATCGGACGCATGAACGCGGGACGCGACTTTCGCGGAGAACCGCTCGCCGCGCCTACGGCCTTCTGCGCCGGAGCGGTGAGCGACCTGTCTCTTGGAGCCGACGCCGAGATCGCGCTCACGCGGCGCAAGATCGAGGCGGGCGCCGAGTTCATCATCTTCCAAGCAAACTTCGACGCGGCGGCGTTCGACCACGCTCGCCGGCGGATCGAGGACGCCTTCCCTGAAAGAGACCTAGCGCTGCTCGCGGGCGTCCAGATACCTGAGCTTGGCGGCATTGACTTCGGCAACGTGCCGGCATGGGTCTATCGGCAGTTGGAGGAGGGCAGACCATCTCTCGACATCGCCAAAGAGATGGCCGCGGATCTGTGGGCGCGGGGCGCGCGAGCGTTCATCGTCGTCCCCACCGCGGAGCGCGGCGGACGGCGCGACTACCGGACGGCGGCTGAACTAGTGGGATACATACGCGGGATTGCCAATCGTTGACTACCAACGGCGGCGTGGCTATAATCGTCTGAATCAATTGAATCAATTATTGACGAGGTACTGACGTGGCTACCGAAACCGGAAAGCGGTATTCCTGCGCGAAGTGCGGAGCGGAGTTCGTCGTAACGCGCGGATCGGAGCGGGGCGATATCTACTGTTGCGGCATGTTGATGACCAAGAAGTAGCCGATTCCCACGAATCGCGCCATTCTGCATTGGCGCCGCCGGCATAAAAGAATACACAGAGGTGATTCCAAAATGGCGAACCAACTCGGAAGACGCTACCAGTGCGAGAAGTGCGGTACAATGGTGCTTTGCACCAAGCCAGGCCCCGGCGCCATCGAGTGCTGCGATGCCGAGATGCCCGTGCAGCAGCCGAGAAAGTTGCCCTCGTCTGACTAGAGGGCTTTACTCCATCCCATCTTCACCATCCCCACGCCGAGAGGGAATGGGCTTTGTCGCGCCGCAAATCCGGCGCCTTCCACCTACGCCGGAACCAACCGGCTCGCCGATGCATGTTGCTCGTCCGCGTGGTATGAGCTGCGCACCAGCGGACCCGAGGCGACATGGCTGAAGCCCATCGATTCGCCGATCTCCCGCAACTCCTCGAACTCGGCCGGCTTGTACCACTTCTCGACGACCGCGTGCCTGGCGGACGGGCGCAGATACTGGCCTATGGTTAGCAGGTCGCAGTCAACTGAGCGCAGGTCTTCCATCGTCTCGACGATTTCATCCCAAGTCTCGCCAAGTCCCACCATCATGCCGGACTTGGTAACGGCGTCCTCGTCCATTTCTTTCGCGCGTTCCAACAGCTCTAGCGACAGATCGTAGTCGCCCTTTGGCCGAACCATTCTGAACACGCGTCGCGCTGTCTCTATGTTGTGGTTCAGGGTGTCCGGTCTCACGTCCATTACCTTTTGGAGCGCGTCCCAGTTGCCCTCGAAATCAGGTATCAGCAGTTCGATCTTGCATTCGGGCCGACGCTTGCGTATCTGTCTGACGCACTGCGCGAATATGAAGGCGCCGCCGTCCGGCAGGTCGTCTCGGTTGACTGCCGTTATGACAGCGTAGCTCAACCCAAGTCGCTCTACGGTTTCACCCAGCCGGATTGGCTCCTCCAAGTCCAGGCCCACCGGGACGCCGGAGGTTACGGCGCAGTAGCGACAGGCGCGCGTGCATATGTCGCCCAATATCATGAAGGTCGCCGTGCCGCGCTCCCAGCAGTCGCCGATGTTCGGACAGTGAGCTTCTTCGCACACTGTGTGCAGCTGTTCGGCCCGCATCAGGTTTCGCAGGCGCATATAGTTCGGGCCGCCGGGCATCGGCACCTTGAACCACTCGGGCAGACGGCGTTTGACGGTCATGCTGTACCCCCATTTGGTCGGTTAATGATAGCATATTCTCATGGTCTCAACACCCAACACAGCGCGAAAGAATGTCGAAAGCAGCCGCTCGCGCCGTCGCCGTCGTAGAGGCGAACGCGCCCCGCAAGGCCCGCCTGAGTTCGCTGATCTGAGGCTTGGCGCGATCGGCGAGCTTGGCGACGCGTCCGCCGAGTTCGAGGGCGCGACGATCAACGTCGCCGGCGGACTGCCCGGGGAGCGAGTCGTGGCGCGCATCTACCGATACCGGCGTCGGCGAAAGCCGATGGTGTCCGCCATCGTGGAGCGCGTCATCGAGCCGTCGCCCGACCGCATCGCCCCAAAGTGCGGATACTGCGGCCCGTGCTCCGGCTGCCAGTGGCAGCACGTCGCCTACCCCGCGCAGCTTGAGATGAAGCGCGGTATGATTACGCGGCAAGTAGCCCGGTACGAGTCGCTGCGAGCCGTATCGGTCGCCGACACGCTGCCCGCGCCATCGGTCTTCTACTATCGAAACCACGCCCGGTTCACCGTGCGCTACGGCGGGCAGCTTGGCTTCTCGAACCGCATCACGCGCCGGTTCGTGAGGATAGACCACTGTATGCTCATGTCCGCGCCGATAAACGAGGCGGCGCTGGAGTTGCAGGACAGAGCGGCGGAGACGTCCAACCTTTCCGTGCGAGTCGGCGTCAACACGGGCGATAGGCTCATCCAGCCGACGTTCCAGAACCCGGACATTCCCATATCGTCGGGCCAAAAGCGATACGTGGAGCGGATGCTCGGACGGGAGTTGCGAATCGCGTCGCCGTCGTTCTTCCAAGTCAACACCGCTCAGGCGGAGACGCTAATCGAGCTCGCGCGAGACGGCCTGAATCTGCAACCCGACGACGTTCTGGTAGATGCCTACGCCGGCGTGGGCGTGTTCGCTATCCTACTCGCGCCGTATGTCCGCCGGGCTATCGCGATAGAGGAGTCGGCGTCCGCCGTCCAGGATGGCAAACTGAACGCGGAGGGCCTGGACAACGTGGAGTTCGTGCAAGAGCGAACCGAGCGCGCGTTGGGCGAACTGGACAGTCTGTGCGGCTTGGACGCTCCGCCTGACGCGGTGATACTCGACCCGCCCCGTGTCGGCTGTCACCCGGATGCGCTCGACGCGCTAGCGCGGCTGCGCCCGAGTCGCGTCGCATACGTGTCGTGCGACCCTCCGTCTCTGGCGCGCGACTTGGATATTCTCGTTGGAAGCGGATACGAGGTGGAGAGCGTGCAGCCTGTGGACATGTTCCCGCAAACCTACCACGTCGAATCGGTAACCACGCTGCGGCTGGGCACGGGGTGATGAGAGATTCGGGCGTTGGGACGCGGATCACATTGCTGTCGGCGTCGGCGCGTCGGCGCGAGATAGTCGGCGGGGCGTTCCCGAACGCTGCTATCGAAGGCTCGCGTGGCGAGGAACCGCGTCCTGAACCGGGCGAGAATACGAGCGACTACGTCGTCAGGTCGGCGCTTGCCAAGCTGGGCGACCCGCCTGCAAATGCGGGCGCGCGTCAGCCGATTGCGGGTCAGGCTCCGGGCGGCGTCCTTCTCAGCGCGGATACGGTGGTGGCGTTCGAGGGCGAGATACTGGGCAAGCCCGCGTCCCCGGATGAGGCGCGGTCTATGCTCGAACGCCTCAGCGACGGATGGCACCAGGTGGTTACCGGAGTCGCCGTGGCGGACGGGGCGACGGGTCGGACGCTCACCGGCGTGGAGACGTCCGACGTGCGGACACGCTCGTTCTCTGACGACGAGATAGATGCATACGTCGCCAGCGGGGAGCCTTTCGACAAGGCTGGCGGCTATGCCGTACAGGACGAGAGTTTTCGTCCCGTCGTCCGCGCCGACGGTTGCTATCTCAACATAGTCGGTCTGCCGCTGTGTGTTGTGACCGAGCTTCTGCAACGGCTCGGCGCGAAGCCCGAATTGCGAGACCTGGAGAGTGTCCCCTACCATGACGGATGTAGGGACTGCCGGCTGATCCGGCCAACCGGGTCGAGTGGGACAATCGGCATGGAGGATTCGACGTGAGCTTCTTCGGCATGGGCATTCTGGAGATTCTCGTGATCTTGCTGGTCGCCTTCATCTTCCTGGGGCCGGAGCGGATGATGGATGCGGCGCGTCTCCTGGCTAGAGCCGTGCGCGAGGGTCGCAACCTGGCATCGAGCATCCCCCGCGTTGTTATGGAAGACGACGACGTCAAGGTTGTTCAGAATGGACGGGCTACCAGCTTGACCAAGCAGGATCCGGATGGGGAGCGGCTCGATGAAGAGCGTGGAGACAATTCCGACAGCGCGCCTGCCGGTTCGGAGTCGGACGTGAACGCGCCGACGACGAGCTCGCAGTCCGAGCCGGACGGTCCGGTTCCGTTTTCGCGGCGGCCTTCCCCTACCCCACCGCCTCAAGCGCCGGCTGACACGCCTTCAAGGATCACAGACAGGGACGACGGACAGGCGCGATGAGCCAAGATTCGGACATGGAGAATGGCGTTCCGCTGCGAGCGCACCTGCTGGAACTGCGCCGCAGGGTAACGTATGCCGCCATATCAGTGTTCGTCACCACGGTGATCGCGTTCATCTTCCACGAACAGATACTGATACTGCTGATGGAGCCGGCTCAGCAGTTCGTGAACATTCCGGGCGGCAAGCCGATCTATACCGACTTGACGGAGTTCATCGGCATCGCGGCAAAGACTTCGCTGCTGGTGGGGCTGTTCTGCTCACTGCCATTCGTGCTGTACCAGATAGTGATGTTCGTCGCGCCAGGGCTAAACCCGTCTGAGCGACGCTATCTGTACGCGCTAATACCGGCAGCGGTGTTGGCGTTCATAGCGGGCGCGGCTTTCGGATACCGGATACTGTTCCCGCCCATGGTGGACTTTCTGCTCACTTTCGGTTCTGACGTAGCGACGCCCATGATTCGGATCGGCAGCTATACGAACCTGATGCTGAGGCTGTTGTTCTGGATGGGCGTCATATTCGAGCTGCCGGTGGTAATGTTCTTCCTGGCGCGCATCGGGCTGGTGTCTCCCGACACGCTGGCCCGCAACCGGAGGTACGCGCTGGTGGTGGCGGTAGTTCTGGGCGCCGTAATCACGCCGACGTTCGATCCCATCAACCAGATGATCGTTGCTACGCCTACGTATGCGCTGTACGAGATAAGTATCTGGGTAGCCAAGCTCGCCGCGCGCGGACGGCGCAGGTCAGCGGCGTTCGCGGAGTAGTTGGCGGTTAACGACAACGGCGCCGCCCCAGTTGTTACAGCAGGGGCGGCGCCGAGCGGTTCTTCTATTTGGAAGTTGCCTACTCAGTCTTGCTCTTTTCGGTAGTGTCCACCTTGCTGACTGCGTCTGTCTTCTCTTCGGACGAGTCGCTGGACGCCTTTCGGAACTCGCGTATGCCCTTGCCGAGCGCTCCTCCGATCTCGGTGAGTCTGCCGACGCCAAAGACAATCATGACGATTACCAGAATGATGATCAGTTCCATCGGGCCGATCTTTGGGAATGCCATCTTCGGACCCCTCCTTAGAGGCTTGCTCTTTCGTCAGTGTCAGGTTACATGATAGCGGCGCGCGGCGGCGCGGTCAATTCGGTTGGGTGAATTTTAACCTAAAGACGCAGAGACTCAGAGGGGAAATCGGAGATTCCTTGCACTAACCTCTCTGCTCGGGTGTGTATAATCTGATGAGAGGGGGCGCTATGGATACACATCCTGACAGCGAATCGAAGCCGCAGGCCGCAAAGCCTTCCACGGAACGGGCGCAGTTCAATGAGCCGTTATCGGACATCGAAGCGACTGACGCGCCGCCGTTCGATCCGATACCCTACGATCCGGTGCTCGGCAATGCCCCGCATGGGCGGCACGTCGCACCGCGCGAGAAGCCGGTGGGCCGCATAGGATGGCTCGCCATCGTCGGCGCCGCCGTCGCGTTCGGATTCGGGCTGGGGCTGGTGTTCGCGTCCCTGTTCGGGCTTGGACAGGATACGTTGTTCGACGACGGCGTGGTGTCGGAAGTGTTCGACAAGGTCAGCCCGGCAGTAGTCGAGATCGAGATAGCCGGCATTCGTCGGATCGGTTCGCTGGAAATCAGAGGCATCCCGTCATGGGGTTCGGGATTTCTGATAGACGAACTCGGACACATCGTAACCAATTACCATGTGGTCGCGGGCGGAGAGGAGTTCGTAGTGCGTCTCTCCGACGGGCGCGAGCTGAACGCGGAGCGCCTGGGCGTCAGCCAAGCGGACGACTTGGCCGTGCTCAAGGTAGATCCGACGCAGGTCGGAGACATAACGCCCCTAAAGCTCGCGGATTCTTCGGACGTGACGCCGGGCCAGTTGGCGATAGCGATAGGCAGCCCGTTCCGGGAGTTCAACTCCATCGTAGTCGGCGTCGTCAGCGGAATAGGACGCGATCAGCGGAGCGTCCTCAACCGTCCGATACCGGATATGATCCAGACCGACGCTCCGCTGAATCAGGGCAACTCAGGCGGCCCGCTGCTCAACGCCGCCGGCGAGGTCATCGGAATCAACTCGTCGGTCAGGGTCAGCAGCGGCGACAGCCGGCTCGAAGATTTCCGCATGGGATTCGCCGTGCCGAGCAATACCGCGCTGAGCGTGCTGCCGTCGCTCATTGCGGCGATAGATATGCGGCGACCGTGGATCGGCATACAGGGCGCTCCGACGCCGCGTGAGATGGTCGAGGATCAGGGCTATCCCAGGGGAATCTACGTAACGGGCGTGTTCGCCGACAGCCCGGCGCGACGCGCGGGACTGACTGCGTTCCGACGTTTCGGGGCGGGCGCGCAAGGCGACGTGATCACCGCCGTTGACGGCAGGCCGGTCGAGTCGGTAGATGACATGGTGGGGTATCTGAACACGAAGTCGCCGGGCGACTCGGTTACGCTCTCGGTATTCAGCCAGGGAGAGGAGCGCGCCGTGGAAGTTACGCTCGACCCTTGGCCGGATGGGGCGTGACAGGAAAGGGAAAACATAGGGACGCCGTAGGGACGATACGCGAATCGCCCCTACGGGAGGCTGGTATGCCGCGCTTCTACTGCAAAGGCGAGAAGCCCAGTGGCAGCAGCAGCTTGTTCTCCTGCGTCAGGGGCGCGACGCCTCCGGGAGGCGGCCATACGCCCTTCTGGCGCGTCTCGGCGCGGATGGCGGCGCGCTGGTCGTAGCTCTCGTATGCCCACATGTGTATCCACACGTTGAGGTCGCCGATTTCGGAGTACCACGCGCCTACCAGGGGCGAGTACTCGGTACGGGCGTCTATGTGTTCGCCCCACTTCTCGACGACTTTGGGGATATCGCCAGCGTTGTAGGTATAGATTCTCATTTCGTACACGGGGCCGAGCTTCGCCTCGCCCCGGTCTTCCATGAACGGCGCCGGCAGGAATATCTGGGAGTTCATGTTCTTGACGTACTGACTCGTGGCGGGGGGCCAAACGCCGTCGGCGACCGCCTGCGCGCGGACCTGGTTGCGATGCTCGATGTCGTCGTAGGGCCAGACGTGGATTACCTGATTGAGCGGTCCGGCTTCGGTCTGCCACCAGCCGAACAGGGGCGAGCGGTCGAGCCGACCTTCTTTCAGTTTCTCAGCCACGCCCTTTTCGAAGTCCGGCACGGTGCGAGGTTGGAGGTCGTAGGTTCTGAACTCATAGATCATTTTGGTCTCCTCGATTGGTATGCGCTAATCTTATTCCGCGAACCATATTAGCACATTGGGGGAGATTATCGAATGTCGATCACCGTACTGGTAACCGGCGGGGCTGGGTACATCGGCAGTACCATATGCTCGGCGCTGGAAGACGCGGGGCATCGCGCCGTGGCGTTCGATTCACTGGTCGGCGCCGGGGACGCGCCGGTTGGCGAGCGCCCGTTCTTTCGGGGCGACATACGCGACGCGGACGCAGTGGCGCAGGTATTCGACGCGCATCCCGATATATCGTGCGCCATTCATTGCGCAGCGCTCGCGATCGTGCCGGAATCCGTTGACTCGCCATTCGACTACTACTCCGCGAACGTTGCCGGTTCGCTCTCGCTGTTCCGCGCGCTCGCCGACCGGGGCTGCCGCCGGATAGTTTTCAGTTCGTCAGCGTCCGTGTATGACGCTACGGACGGATCTATGGTTGCGGAGGATTCTCCGGTAGGGCCGCTCAGCCCTTACGCTCGCACCAAGCTGATGACGGAGATGATCCTGGAGGACATGGCGAATGCCGAGGGACTGAGCGCGCTATCGCTGCGATACTTCAACCCTATTGGGGCTGACCCACAAATGCGCTCGGGGCAGGTTCAGCGCGTGGCGACGCAGATCCTGAACATTCTCGTCGAGGTGGCGCGCGGAGACCGTCCGGTCTTCCAGGTTACGGGCACGGATTGGCCGACGCGGGACGGCACCGGCATCCGGGACTACGTTCATGTGTGGGATCTCGCGCTCGCGCACGTCGCCGCCGTCGAGCGCATGGGAGAGATCTTTCCCGATGGGCCAAATAGCGGCGGCTACGAGGTGATCAATCTCGGCACGGGGACGGGCGTAACGGTGCGCGAGATGGTAGCCGCCTTCGAGCGTGTTCACGGCGCGCCGCTGCCCAAAAAAGAGGCGCCACCGCGTCCCGGCGACGTGGCTGGGGCGTACACAAACATAGACAAAGCCGACCGATTGCTGGGCTGGAGACCCACACTGTCCCTGGAGGACGGCATCCGCCACGCGCTGGAATGGGCGGCGCGGGATGGGTAGGCGACTGGAGGCGTCCTAACGCCAGAGCGATATTCGCATGAACGCCTCGGCCAAGCCTCCGCCGATGGCTTTGCCCGTTTCGGCCGCCCGCTCGCTCGACCGCGCCGACGCTTCTTCTTTCGGACGCGACATCTGGCTGGCGTGGCAGTAGAGCGCATCCATCTTGACCTGGTGCGTGTCCGTAACGTCAATGTACGTGTCGGGGCTTTGCGGGCGAAACAGCCAGACCTCCTGCACTTTGTAAGGCTCCAGCCCTTCGTCCAACAGCTCCGGGAAGGCCAGGTGGTCGCGGGCGTAGGGGAATACCGCGTCGAGCGTTACCCTTCCCGTCATGTAGTGGTCGCGGTGGCGGATGTATGGCCTGTTCGGATCTATGGTAACTACCAAGTCCGGCCTGTGCTTGCGTATCTGCCGGACGAGCGCGAGGCGGAAGGCGCGACTGTCTTCGAGGTTCTGGTCAGGGAACCGGAGGAAGACCACCTCGGCGATGCCCAGAACCTCAGCGGCGGCGAGCTGTTCCTTCTCCCGTATGTCGGCGAGCCGCGCCGGACTGATCGCACGATCGCTCGTTCCCTTGTCGCCATTGGTGCAGACTACGAGAATGACGCGCTTGCCCTCAGCCGCCCACTTCGCTATCGTTCCACCCGCGCCGCCCTCGGCGTCGTCCGGATGCGGCGTTACCACCAGTATCGTTTCGCTGCTGTCTGGCATCGTGTGTGTCGTTCCTCTCCCGATGTTGTATCCTGTCTGTGGCGAGACGCCAATCGGCCCGCGTGAGTCGGACGAGACGGAGTTTCAACCACAATGAATGATATTACCACACCGGAGGGATTCCTTGGCTTCCCCGCCGGCGCCGACAGGAAGCTGGCCGGCTGGCCGGAGATTGTCGGCTACATGGAACTGCTCGGTGAGCAGAGCGACAGGGTCTCCGTCCGCGAGATCGGCAGATCTACTGAGGACAACCCCTTCCTGCTGTGTTACATAAGCGCGCCTGAAAACCTGTCGCGCCTGGATGAATACCGCGCCATCCAGCAGACGCTCGCAGACCCGCGCGGCCTGGACGACGCCGACGCCGGTCGCGCTATCTCCCAAGCTCGCGCCATCGTCGCCATCACTTGCAGCATACACGCGACCGAGGTGGGCGGCACCCAGATGTCGCCTGAGCTGGCACACCTGCTGGCGTCATCAGACGACGAACGGATTCGCGCGATTCTGGACAACGTGATCCTGCTTCTCGCGCCGAGTCTGAACCCCGACGGTCTGGTGCGCGTGAAAGACTGGTACGACGCGTCGCTGGATACTCACTTCGAGGGTTCCATCCCGCCGTACCTCTACCACAAGTACACGGGCCACGATAACAACCGCGACTGGTTCATGTTCACGCAACGGGAGACGCGACTGGTGGTGGATCACGTTCACAACGCATGGCGTCCACACATCACTTACGACATTCACCAGACACGCTCGGACGGTATGCGAATGATACTGCCGCCGCTGATGGATCCGGTCGGCCCGAACGTAGATCCGATTCTCCAGAGCGAGCTATCCGCGCTTGGCGCGCACATGGCGGCGCAGCTGACCGCCGAGGGCAAGGCTGGCGTAGCCGTGAACGTGGTCTATGACTCTTACAGTCCAAGCCGGTCGTATCCGCACTATCATGGCGGGGTGCGCGTTCTCTCCGAGGCAGCGAGCGTTCGCATCGCTTCGCCCATAACGCTGTCTGAGGCGTCGCTGCGCGACGACCGAGGCGAATTCCCACGCGAACGGACCTGGAACCACCCGCTGCCTTGGTCAGGCGGCAGGTGGACGCTGCGCGACATAGTGGAGTACGATCTGTCGGCGTCGCTGGCGTGCTTGGAACACGCCGCGCGAAATCGAGAGTGGTGGGTCCGCAACTCTTACGAGGCGCTGCGCCGCGCGGTGTCGGACGACGGTGAAAATCAGGACTACGGGCAAGACGGCGGCCCCCGCGCATTCGTAATCCCCGAGCGCCAGCACGACCCGGCCGCCGCGGACGAGTTGACGGACCTTCTGCGCTATGCGGACGTCGAGGTGTTCGAGTGCGAGGAATCGGCTCACCGAGACGGTGTGAGCGTAGAGGCGGGCGACAAGCTGATATTCACTAGCCAGCCCTACGGCTCGTTCGCCCAGACGATGCTGGAACGCCAACAGTACCCGGACATACGCCAGTACCCGGGAGGGCCGCCGAAGCGCCCATACGACGCGACCGCGCACAGCCTGCCGCTCAAGATGGGCGTCCACTGCCGCGAGATCGAGGCGCCGCCGCCCGTCCGGCGCAGGCTGCTTACCGACGAGCTCGGAGTCTTGTCCCGAAACGGGCGAGAGCCGCTGGACGCGGACGCTCCGGCGTACACCCTTCCAGCCGAGTCGAACGCGAGCGCGGCGGTCGTCAACCGGCTGCTGTTCCAACAACGTCCGGTCTTCAGGGCGATGGCGGCGGTAGAAGCGGACGGCGAGCGGCTGCGTCCCGGAACGTGGGTCGTGCCGGCTTCGGACGCGACGCGCGACGCGCTGGAGTCGGCGCGCGCGCGAATAGATGCGCGCCCACTCTGGCAGAGACCTTCCGAGGGACTGAAGCTGCTGCGTCCGCCGCGCATCGGCCTGTACGCCAGCTACGTGCCGTGCATCGCCGAAGGCTGGACGCGGTTCGTGTTCGACGAGTACGGCTTCGAGTACACGTCTCTCGTGGATGGCGACATGCGCGACGGCGGCCTCGAGTCGCGGTTCGACTGCGTGATAGTACCGCACCAGCTTGTCCGCCAACTCTACCGAGGGTTCAGCAGTTCCCACTACGCCTCGCGCTTCTCAGGCGGCTTGGGCGACCGGGGCATCGCGGGCATACGCAGGTTCGTCGAGCGCGGCGGCACGGCCATCGGCTGGGAAGATTCGGCGCGCTTCCTGTCGTACAGGCTGGAGCTGCCGGTGTCGAACCCGCTGGGAAGGCTGACCAACTCGGAGTTCTTCGCGCCCGGAAGCCTGCTGAGAATCGAGGTGGATACGTCGCACCCCTTAGGCTTCGGGATGCCCGAACGCGCCGCCGCCCTCTACCAGAACGGCCCAGCCTACCGGGTGGACAAGGGCGACGTGATCGCCAACTTCTCGAAAGATGGAACGCTGCTTAGCGGATGGCTAATAGGCGGCAGGCGCATCGGCGGCTTGGGCGGCGTGGTTTCGGCGCCTCTTGGGCTGGGCAGGGTGATTCTGTTTGGATTCAACCCCATCTTCCGGGCGCAGGCGCGCGGGACCTACAAGCTACTGTTCAACGCGGTATATCATTCCGTCAGATAGGCCTGTAATGTGAGGTGATGCCGCAATGACGCAGACAATCGTTAGGGGACGCCACTTGGTATGCCGCATAACCGGCAGGGCCTCGGCCGAGGTCGTTCGAGACGGCGCGGCGCTGGTGGAAAACGGCGCGATCATCGAAGTCGGACACTCCGACGATCTAATCGAGCGGCATCCGGGCGCGGAGGTCATCGGTTCCGACCGCCACGCGCTCATTCCCGGCCTCATAAACGCCCATCACCACGTTGGACTTACGCCGTTCCAAATGGGCGTCCTTGACGAACCTCTCGAAACCTGGATTCCGGCGCGATGGGCTATCAGAGACATAGACCCGTATCTGGACACCTTGTGGTGCGCGATCCAGATGATCGAGTCGGGCGTTACGACGGTGCAGCACAACCATATGGCGTCGCGGCTGCCGCCGGAGCTAAGCCTGTACGATGGCGCGTCGCGCGTGGTGGACGCATACGCAGACAGCGGCATGAGAGTCGCGTTCTCGCTCATTCACCGCGAGCGCAACAACCTCGTGTACGAGGACGACGAGTTGTTCATGGCGACCCTTCCGCCGGAGTTGGCGGACCGGGCGCGCTCTTACCTGTCCGCCAACCCGCTGACCAGCGACGACTATCTGGACGCGGTTGGAGACCTGCACGCGAACCGCAGCGACTCGCGGACCAACATCTTCGTCAGTCCCCACAACGTTCACACCTGCAAGGAGGAGACGATAGTAGCCTTCAGCGACTTCGCGCGCCAGCGCGGAACCGGACTCCACATCCACCTTCAGGAGACGATCTACCAGCGCATGTACGGAACGCGCCACTGGAACGGCACGCCGCTCGCTCACCTGGCTGAGCTTGGCGTTCTGGGGCCGGAGGTGTCGTGCGCGCACGGCGTGTGGGTGTCGGAATCTGACTTCGACATTCTGGGCGATACGGGCGTTGCCATCTGCTCCAACCCAAGCTCCAACCTGCGCCTCAAGAGCGGCGTCGCGCCGCTGAATCGGCTGCTGTCGGGCGGCGCGACCGTCGCGCTCGGCATGGACGAGGCCGGCATCAACGACGACAACGACATCCTGCAAGAGATGAGATTGGCGCAGAAGCTGCACCGGGAGCCGGGCGTGTCGTCGCCCTACCCCACTTCACACGACATCTTCCACATGGCGACGGTCAACGGCGCGAAGGTTACGTTCTTCGATGACGTTGGGACCATAGAACCCGGCAAGCGCGCCGACATGGTTCTGATAGACTTGGACCGCATCGAAGACCCCTACCTGCATCCGGACACCGACATCGTGGACGCGCTGGTGTATCGCGGCAAGGGCCTGGACGTAGATACGGTGATCGTGGAAGGGGAGATACTGCTGCGCGGTGGCGAGTTCCTGAAGGCAGACAAGGCAGAGATACGCGCGCAGTTGCGCGAGTCTCTATCACGCGAGCTTACGGATGGCGAGGCGAGCCGCATAGCGCTATCCCGCGACCTTCTTCCGCGCGTCCGACGCTGGTTCGCCGATTGGCCGCTGGAAGAGGGACGGCAGCACTACACGTACAACTTGCGGTGAGGTTCCATATACTACGGCAATGGATTGTTACCGGAGCGCAGACTCCGACGGTAGAAGGATGGTCGGAGCCGTGATACAATTCACGCCAACGTTTGCGAGGGGCGACGCGCGAGTCCGCCGAAACCCGAATCCGCGAGTTGGAAGATCGGCTAAAGAGGTATGAGCCATGACCGGATCCACAGACGTCTCCATAGATGAACTTCAACAGATGGCCGACCGCGCCGGGCTTGGCATGAGCCGGCGGGAAGTGGAAGAACTCAAACCCATCTACGACATGTATGCCTCCTACGCGCTCCAGTTGCACGACATAGACTTCGGCGCGGAGGAGATGGTCGTAGAGTTTCACCCTGATTGGCCCGACGAGGAGTAGCTGTCATGACCGCGCGCGAGACCGACCTTCACTTCCTGACCATTCACGAGGCGGGAGAACTGTTCCGCTCCGGGGAGCTTTCGCCCGTCGAACTAACCCGCGCCTGTCTGGACCGCATCGCGGCGACCGACGATGACCTCCACTCCTTCATCTTGGTCCTCGGAGACCGCGCCCTCGAACAGGCGCGCGTCGCCGAGTCTGAGATGCTGCGGGGCGAGTTTCGGGGGATGATGCACGGCATCCCGTTCGCGCTCAAAGACCTGTACGACACCGCCGGCATCCACACGACGTCCGGCTCACAGGTTGACATAGACCGCGTTCCCGACGTTGACGCCACGACTACCGCGCGCCTGGAGGGCGCAGGGGGCGTTCTGCTGGGCAAGCTCGCGATGCACGAGTTCGCGCTGGGCGGGCCCGACTGGACGACGCCGTTCGAGCCTGCCCGCAACCCGTGGAATCTCGACCACATCACCGGCGGATCGAGCAGTGGCTCAGGCTCAGCCGTAGCGGGCGGCCAGGCGCTTGGCGCGCTCGGCTCATGCACCGGAGGCTCCATACGCGGCCCCGCGTCTCTCTGCGGCATCGTTGGACTCAAGCCCACCTATGGCCGCGTCAGCCGATTCGGAGTCGTTACCCTAAGCTGGTCGCAAGATCATGCAGGGCCAATGACACGGACCGTCGAGGACACCGCGTACATGCTTCAGGCGATCGCGGGACACGATCCAAAGGATCCCACGTCGAGCCGCGCTCCCGTGCCGGACTACTCGCTTTCGCTCAGAGAAAACATCCAGGGTGTCAGGGTCGGCCTTCCGCGACACTACTTCTTCGACCCCGATCCGAGCGTCAACCCGGAGGTGGTCGCCGTCGTCGAACGCGCCGTAACCGTTCTGGAAGACCGCGGCGCGCACGTCGAGGAGGTGTCTCTGCCGAGCCTGGAACATGTCCGCGCCGCCAACTCCGTCATAATGGTCAGTGAGGCGTATGCATACCACGAGCCGAACCTGAAGACGCGACCGCAAGAGTTCGGCGAGATAGTGCGCGGACGCTTCCGGGTTGGCGGCCTGCTCAGCGCGGGCGACTACCTGCAAGCCCAGCGCGTTCGCACGGGGGCGCGGCGCGAGTTCGCCGACGTGATGAAGACCGTTGACTTTCTGGTAACTCCGACCATGACCCAGCCCGCGGCGGCGTTCGAGGGCTACGATCCGTCCAGCACGGTTACCGGACGCAGCTTCACCGCGCCGTTCAACGTTACGGGACTGCCCGCCATCTCGGTGCCCTGCGGTTTCACCGAGGACGGCCTGCCGATAGGAATGCAGATAGCGGGCAAGCCGTTCGACGAGCCGGGCGTCATCCAGGCCGCCTACGCCTACCAGCAGGCCGCCGGCTGGCGGGATATGAGGCCAGCTTTATAAGAAGAAGCTAATGGCTGCGACCACCACATCCCCAGAAGATGAGGCATACTCGGCTACCGCTACGGCAGACGTTCCAACTCGATTAGCGAGACTGGAAGGCGCATATCAACATCTGGCGACCAAGGCTGATCTGCAGGCGCTGGAAACTCGCATGGAAAAGGCAATGCACCACCAAACTCGAATCTTGGTCGCCACCGTAATTGCGGTCGGTACTCTGATGGTTGCCGCTCTCAAGCTGATTCCGCCGGTTTAAGGCGTTACTCATCCACTTCGTCCGGGGTTTGAACGGTGCGGAACATGGCGTACAGCAGCGCGTTGTAGCCTAGCTTTACCGCGCTGCCAATTATGATAGGCGCTCCCAGAGCCGTCGCCGCAGCGACGTATCCGCCGAAAAGCGGCGCGACCGCCTGTGCGAGTGTCCTGCCGAGGTTCGTCAGCCCCGCGGCTGAAGTGCGCGCGGCGGGCGGCACTATCGCCATCGTGTACGCTTCGCGTGTCGGGATGTCCATGTCGTTGATCAGCTCGCGGATGAGGAAGAACGTTACCGCCAGCGCGGGGGTTCCGGTCAACGCCATCAGCATCAGCATAGAATTGGCAATGCCCTGAGACGCCGCCATGGTTACGATTAGCCCAATGCGCTGCGCCGTGGGTGTCGCCAGAATGATTGACAGCGTGTTCAGCAGACTCCCGACCAAGAATACGACGCCGATGGTTCCCGCGTCCATCTCAAACCTATTCGCGAAGAAGTAGGACAGGTAAGCGTTGACCATGAATCCGCCGCCCAGCGAGTCCAGCGTGAAGAGCAGCGACAGCCGAACGATGATGCTGCGCGACTCGCGCGACATCTTCTCAGGCTCGGCGGCGCCACCGTCGCTATTGGCGGCTCGGCGCGCCGGCGGAGGCTCCGCGTTCGGGCTGAGCTTCCAGTAGATAGCCAGGCAGCACAGCGCGAAAGCGGCGTATCCGAAGAACATCAGCTTGTATGACAGGATGGCGTCCACGCCGAACAGCCACTGGGCCAGCGCGGGCAACGCGACGGCGGCGGATCCTATCGCCTTGGTCAGCCTTCCGACGAGGTTGTACAGGCTAAACAACGCCGTGCGCTGACGGGGGTGGCCGGACTGCGCGAGTATCGCCATGTCGATCGAGAGGAACGCCGTCCTGTCTCCGCCGGATGATGTCGTCATGGCGATCAGGGATATGGCGATCAGCAACGCCGTCTGCTCGGAGATCGGGAACAGGAAGCCGCCCACACTCATCAACGCCGCCATGCCGATGAGCATACGCCGTCGTCCGATGGCGTCGCCTCGCCAGCTTGCGACGACGTTCGACAGCGCGCCGCCAGCCATGATCGCGCTGAACACGAGCCCGGCTTGCAGCGGAGTGAAATCCAGCAGATCGAGATATACGCCGAGGAAGACGCTCATGAAGCCGTAGCCGAGCGAGCGTGTGGAAGCGGCGGCGATTACCACCTTGCCATCGCGGTTGACCGCGGGCAAAATGTGTCTGAGCGCGGAAGTCAACGGGTAGCGCCGGGCGAAAGCTGCCCTATCCGCTCAGCCTTCCGAGTATTTCAGCAAGCCGCTCGATTCGGGCCTCCGCGCTCGCCAGCCGCTCGCGCTCGCGCTCCACCACTTCCTCCGGCGCGCGCTCTACGAAGTTCGGGTTGGACAGGTTGCGCGATACGCGCTCGCGATGCTTTCGGAGATCGTCCAGTTCGCCGTTCAGCCGCGCCGTCTCCTCAGCCAGATCAACCAGTCCGCCGAGCGACAGCGCTAGCGTCCCTGCTTCCAGCACCTGCACCGCCTCGTCAGTCGAACGTCCATCACCGGCGTCCGGAGGCGCTACTTCCAAGTCTATCCGGGCCTGGCTGCTTATGAACGGCAGAGCGTCTTCGAAGACGGACGCGGCGCCGTTGGCGCCGTTCGCCACAGTTAGCTGCGCGTCGAGACGCTGGTTATTCTGGATCCGGAACTCGGAACGCAGGTTGCGCGCCGCCCGGACGAGTTCGACAACCGCGCCGACTTCACGCTCCGCGTCGGCGTCGTAGAGCGCCTCATTCGGCTGTGGGTACGGCGCGACGATTGCGGCTTTCGGGGCCGCTTCGGGAGCCGATCCGGTGGCCGGAAGCGTGTCCGTAAGACGTCGCCAGATCTCCTCGGTAACGAACGGCAGGAACGGGTGCAGCAGCAGCAGCGTCTTCTCCAGAACGTGCGCGAGGACGGGCAGCGGCGATGGGCCATCGCCGGAGCGCAGCCTAATCTTGGACATTTCGATGTACCAGTCGCAGTACTCGTTCCACAGGAAGTCGTGGATGACGCGCTGCGCCTCGCCGAACTGGTACTCTCGCATATGCGAGTCAACCTGCGCGGCCACGCGGTTCAACCGGCTGACGATCCAACGATCTTCCCGGTGCGCCAGATCGCCGGGCGTCTGCCAGCCATCCAGTTCATCCGATCCGTCTGGGCCTTCGAGATTTGAGATGACGAAGCGCGCCGCGTTCCACAGCTTATTGGCGAAGTTGCGGCTCGCCTCCAGCTTCTGCTCGTTCAGCCGCATATCGTTGCCGGCGGACGTGCCGGTCGTCAGCGCAAAGCGCACCGCGTCCGCGCCGTACATGTCAACAAGCTCGAGAGGATCCACCACGTTGCCGCGCGTCTTGCTCATCTTCACGCCTTCGGGGTCGCGCACCAGCCCGTGCAGATAGACTGTGTGGAACGGAATTTCGCCCGTATTCTCGATGCCGAAGAAGATCATGCGCGCCACCCAGAAGAAGAGGATGTCGTGCCCCGTCTCCATGACAGACGTTGGGTAGAAGTAGTCGAAATCCTCCGCGTCCTCGTCGGGCCAGCCCAGCGTCGAGTGCGTCCACAGGCCACTGCTGAACCACGTGTCCAGCACGTCCGGGTCGCGTTCGAGGTTGGTCGAGCCGCACTCGCCGCACTCGGTCGGGTCTTCCATCTCGACGATCTGGCAGCCGATCTCGCAGTACCACACAGGGATTCGGTGTCCCCACCACAACTGGCGGCTTATGGGCCAGTCGCGGATGTTGTCCATCCAGTTCAGATAGACGCGAGTGAACCTATCCGGCACGATGGCGATGTCGCCGTCGGCGACCGCGGCGCGCGCGGGTTCAGCGAGCGGCTTCATCCGCACGTACCACTGGTCGGTGACTATCGGCTCTACCACCTCGTCGCACCTGTCGCAGTGGCCGACTGCGTGGGTGAAGTCTTCCACCGACTCCAAGATTCCATCAGCATCCAATCGCGCGACGACCTGCCGTCGCGCCTCGTCCACGTCCAGACCTGCGTACTCGCCCGCGTTCTCGTTGAGGGTACCGTTGAGATTCAGCACGTTGACTATTTCGAGACCGTGCCGCTGTCCGATCTCGTAGTCCACCGGATCGTGTCCGGGCGTTACCTTCAGCGCGCCGGTTCCGAAGTCCAGCTCCACAGCATCATCGCCGATGATGGGCAGCGACCGCCCGATTATCGGCAGCGTCACAGTCTGTCCGATGAGATCGGCATATCGTTCGTCTTCCGGGTTGACCGCCACCGCGGTGTCGCCCAGCATCGTCTCAGGACGAGTGGTAGCGATGGTAAGCTCCGCCGACCCATCCGCCAGCGGATAGCGAATGTGGTACATTCCGGACTTCTCGTCCGCGTACTTCACTTCGAGGTCCGACAGCGCGGTGCGGCACCGGGGGCACCAGTTGGTGATGCGCGTGCCTTTGTAGATAAGCCCCTTCTTGTACAGGTTGACGAACGTAGTGCGGACGGCGTGGGCCGGCCCTTCGTCGAGAGTGAACGCGCTGCGCGACCAGTCGCACGACGCGCCCAGCCGTTCGGTCTGCCGGTAGATGCGGTCTCCGTAATCGTCAACCCAGTCCCATACCCTTGCGATGAACTTTTCGCGACCCAGATCGTGCCGCGACATCCCATCGGACGCAAGCTGTCGTTCCACTACCACCTGAGTAGCGATGCCCGCGTGATCGGTGCCGGGCAGATACAGCGTCGGCTCGCCGAGCATCCGATGCCAGCGCACCATCAGGTCTTCCACCGCCACGGTCAGCGCGTGGCCTATGTGCAACTCGCCCGTAACGTTCGGAGGAGGCATGATGACGGTGAACGGCTGCTTGGATCGGTCTATGGCGGGGGTGAAGAAGCCGCTATCGTTCCAGAACTTGTAAATGGGGCCTTCGACCGATGCGGGGTCGTAGGCCCTGGGCATTTCGCCCGCCTGAGCGGGAGCGGTGGTCATGGCGGTCTCCTGCGGTGTGGGATGGTTTATTCTAGGGTGGAGCGACCGGGAGGGTCAAACGAGAGTTAGGCGAGGGTATCCCAATCCGCTGAGGAGATGTGCACAATTGTTCACCTAAAGGGGCCGATCACGGGCATGAGGACATTGACTCTCAGCTCCACCTAAGCTCCACACCTTCTCACGCCGACTACCGATCCGGCAGTGTGAAAACCTACGTCAACTCAATTTCACACCCGCAACAAACTGGTCCCGGTTAGTCCGGGAATTCCTAGTTGACATCTGGTCGTTGATGGGATACGGTCATGATTCGTTGGATATGCATTAGACAGAGATGTGCTGGAGTGCGGTGTAATATCTGAGAATTACACAATAAATTAATGATGGAGGAGGCCAACAATGGCGGATGTTGCATTCAGTGAAATTAGATACTCCGTTGAAGCGTTGCTTGATGAGATAATGGCCGGCCGCATAGGTCTTCCAGAAGTTCAGCGCACTTTTGTATGGGACGATATCAAAGTTCGTGATCTTTTTGACTCGATGTATAAAGGGTATCCGGTAGGATATCTTCTCCTCTGGGACGATGGCAGCTCGTTGAACCCTCGACTCATTGGCAGAAATACCAACAGCGTAGCCCGACCTTCATTGTTGATTCTTGACGGGCAACAGCGATTGACTTCTTTGCTCGCGGTCATAAAAGGGCAAGTAGTCAAGAAGATAAATGGGGACGAACATTCGATATACATTTCTTTTGATCCCCTAGAAAAAGATTTCGCTGTTCAGACACCAGAGATTGCAAATAATAAAAGATATATGGACGACATATCAAAAATCTGGACCGTTGGTGCACGCTTTACCGCTACAGTACAAGAATATATTGATGAACTATGCGAATATCAAGGTAAAAGCATCTCCCAAGATGACGAGTCCGAGATCGAACGGTCACTTCTCAAACTTAGGGATCTGACAAAGTTTCAGTTCTCGGCGTTGCAGTTGGCACGTAACGTCGAATATAGTGATGTATGTGATATATTCATACGCATTAACCGTGAAGGTGTCCAATTGGATGACGCGGATCTACTTTTAGCTCTGATGTCAAAATTCTCATCAGGTAGTAATAAAGCATTAGATGATTTTCGTACAACTATGCAAGGACAGCTTGAATTTGCCGGCAAGAAGTTCGCACCATACTTGGACCCGTTGCCTGCATCGCTTTTGATGACCGCAATGGGGCTTGGATTCGGCACTATCGGGCTAGAGGAGATCAAAGGAATTCTGGACAATGAACATGATAGTCGTGAAAGTCGTAGAAAGAGAAGTGAAGAGAGTCTGCGACAATCTTTAGATTCAGTTCTTGATCAAGGTAATTGGACTTCGTTTATGTTTTGCGTGCACAGCTCCGGTCTGAGACGTGATACATATGCTACAACCAAAAGGAATTGGACCAGCTTGTTGTATAGTCTTTATCTGCTTGGTCGGACAAAATTCGATATTGATGACTTGACGTTGAGGCCTATTTTTGCAAGATTGGCGTTTGAAGCCGAACTGATATCAGCTGTGAGAACAACCACGAGTTTCCAAGAGATACTTGCTAAAACCAATCAGTGTGTTGACAGAGATAGTTTTACTGAATTATTGCAATCGGATGTAGATTTTTGGGGAGTTGATTTAACAGAAGGATTTTGGAATGATGTTCTGCCTCGTTACATTTTCTCCGCCCCTACCCGCGACGTATCTTGGAACGTTTTCTGTGCTGCCCTTGTAATCCTGGAGGCGCCTGCACTCTTAGCGGAAGGCAGGATGGTTGATTTGCTCGAGTTCGGTTCAAACGAGGCAATGCAGATACAATATTTATTTCGACCTAATGAAAAAGAAATACTGGATAACACAAGTGAACTTAGTTCTGCTTGGTATATGAGGGATCGGGAACATATGGTAAACCGCGCGTTTCTCCCTTCACCGATTGGATCGGATCTGGCAGTATATATAGCGAACCATGAAAGACCGTATACACGTGCTCAATTGGGGAAAATGTATGGAGATCATGCGTTACCAAACAAGTGGTCACGCATGGAATACAGCGAGTTTCGACACACTCGAAGCCGATTGATGGCTCACGTCATCCGTGATGCATACGAACAATTGACTGGACGTACCATCGTTGCTGAGACCAAGTTGGACGTGCTACTCAATGAAGGTGAATCGGACAAAGTGGAATTCAAGGAAGTCCTGAGGTCCACAGATAAAGAAAAACGGAAGCCCATCAGTCAAGATAGAGTATCATTCGCTGTAACCAAAGCAATTGCATCGTTCCTGAATTCCGATGGTGGAACGCTAATCATCGGTGTTGACGACAACGGAGAGCCGACTTCTAACTTGATTGAAGACTTCGAAAGCGAGGATAAAGCACTCAGACATTTAGGCGATCGAATCGTAAACGTGTTGAGATCCGATGCACACGTTACAGAATTAATTGATTGGCAATTTGAAGACTGTCGAAACGGACGGCCGCTGGTAGTGCGTTGTAAGAGATCGCAGTTGCCGGTTTTCGCTGTTCAGAAACAAGATAAGCAAAGGCAACCGAAAGAGGTTTTCTATTATAGAAACGGGCCAGAAAGTCGTCCATTGGAAGGGTCAGAGCTGGCGAGGTTGCTCCGCGAAAGGTTCTGAATCCATAGTCTACCATTTGACGTGTGATACGACGATGCTCCGTAGCTTTCATAAGCTGTGGAGACTCGCCGTTTTGGCGTGCTGGATGCTCCCGGCGACTTGGGGTGGTTAATCACAAAGCGCTCTGACCCCATCCGCTGGACACACTGCAGACTACCTACAGTGCCTCTTGTCGCGCAATTTCTCCTTCCCAGCTCTCCTCAATCAAGAGGGAAGTAGTTCGTGCGCACCATAGTTCCTGATTTATTTCGTTGCGTTGAGGCTTGTCCCCCTACACCCTACCCGCCAGCGCTCCGCCCATGCGCTGGGTATTTACCACCTCGCCGCCGTCCGCGGCTATGTCGGGGGTGCGGTAGCCTTCGGCGAGGATGCCCTCTACGGCGGCCTCTACGGCGCGGGCTTCTTCTTCCAGGCCGAAGGAGTGGCGGAGCATCATCGCCATGCTGAGGACCATGCCTATCGGGTTGGCTATGCCCTGCCCGGCTATGTCGGGCGCGGATCCGTGGATCGGTTCATACAGGCTCACGGTGTCGGCGGCGGAGCCGGGCATTCCGGCCAAGGATGCGGAGGGCTGCATACCCATCGAGCCGGACAGCACGGCGGCTTCGTCGGTGAGGATGTCGCCGAACATGTTCTCGGCCACTATCACGTCGTAGTGGGCGGGGTTGCGTATAAGCGCCATCGCTGCCGCGTCAACAAGGATGTGCTCGAGCTCGACGTCCGGGTAGTCTTCGTGAACCTCGTCGGCTATCTGCCGCCACAGCCGCGACGACTCCAGCACGTTCGCCTTATCCACGCTGGTTAGCTGTCCACTACGCGAGCGCGCTATCTCGAACGCCACGCGCAGGATGCGCTCGATCTCGTTCTCGGTGTAGTACAGCGTGTCCACCGCCGCGCGTCCGTCATCGGTCGTTCTGCGCTCCTTCGGTTGGGCGAAGTATAGCCCGCCCGTCAGCTCACGCAGTATGATCATGTCCACGCCGTCGAGCAGCGACGGCTTGACCGGACTGGAGTTGACCAGCGCGGGATACACCTTGACCGGACGCAGGTTGGCAAACAGTCCGAGGCTCTTGCGGATGGCTAGGATGCCGTCCTCAGGGCGGGTCGGCGCCTCCGGGTCGTCCCACTTCGGACCGCCGACGGCGCCGAAGAGGATGGCGTCCGAGCGCTGGCACAGCTCGACCGTCTCGTCCGGCAGCGGCGTTCCAAAGTCGTCTATGGCGTTGCCGCCCACTCTGCCGCTCTCGGTGTTGAACGTATGCCCGAACCGTCGTCCGACGGCATCCATGACCTTCACGGCCTCGGCGATAACCTCCGGGCCGATGCCGTCTCCGGGCAAAACAGCGATGTTGTAGTTCATGACGGGATGTCTCCTTGGCAATTTGGGGTTGGGAGATTGTAGCATTTTAACGTGGAGGCGCGGAGAAGCGCAGAGGATTTGATTTTATGCGAAGACGCAAAGGCGCGAAGATACAAAGGCTTTAACGCAGAGGCGCAGAGAGCGCAGAGGGGCAATATGAAATTCCTTTGCGTCTTTGCGCCTTTGCGTTAAAATTAAGTGGAGAATCATAGGAGAAGCCCTGAGGGAGGCGCGACATGGCGCGGACGACTGATTGCGTGGTGATAGGCGGCGGCGTGATGGGCGCGAGCATTCTGTACAACCTGGCGGCGCGCGGCGTATCGGACGCGGTACTGCTGGAGCGCGACACGCTCGGCTCCGGCTCGACGGGGCGGTCCTCGGGCGCGATTCGGATGCACTACTCCACCGAAGTCAACGCGCGACTCGCTTGGGAGAGTCTCCACGTCTTCCGCAACTGGCGCGAGGCGATTGGCGGCGACGGCGATCCAGGATTCGTGGAGACCGGCTACATGGTGATCGCGCCGGAGCGGGAAGCCGACGGCTTCCGCCACAATATTGCCATGCAGCAGGCGGTGGGCATAGACACGCGCGTCGTTGGCTGGCAGGAGGCGCGCGAGCTGGCGCCGGACTTCCATCTGGGCGACGATGAGCATTTCGCCTGGGAGTCGCAGTCCGGTCACGGCGATCCATCCGGCACGGCGCTGGCGTACACGATGCGTGCGCGAGAGCTGGGAGCGTCGGTTGTCCTGGAGTCGCCGGCGACGCGGGTGGAGGTCGAGAACGGACGAGTCGCGGCGGTGCACACTGAGAACGAGGTGTACGCGACCGATACGGCCGTCATCGCCACCGGACCGTGGTCGTCACGATTCCTCTCGCACCTCGGGATAGACCTGCCACTGCTGCCGACGCGCCATGAGGTGATACTGATTCGACGCTCGGAGACGGGGGTGGGCCAGCATCCGGGCGGCGGAGACATGGCGAATCTCATCTACTTCAGACCCGAGGCGGACAACCTGACGCTCGTCGGCAACGGCAATCACGAGGAGGAGGCCGACCCGGACGCCTACAACCAGCGCGCCGGCACCGAGTACACAGTGGACGTGTGGTCTCGACTCGCGCGCCGCATTCCGGCCATCGCGGAAGGCCAACTGGCGCACGGCTATGCGGGGCTGTACACCACGACGCCGGATCTGCATCCGGTGATGGACCGGATAGACGGTATAGACGGCCTGTACATCTGCACCGGCTTCAGCGGGCACGGTTTCAAGCTCGCGCCAGCGGTCGGCGTCTGCATGGCCGAGCTTATGCTGGACGGCGAATCCAGGCTGGTTGACATATCGCCGCTGCGGATGGGACGGTTCAGCGATGGCTCGCTGAATACGACGCAGTACGATTTCAAGGTGATTGCGTAGGCTCCAGATTTAACGCAGAGGCGCGGAGAGACGCAGAGGGATTAAAGGGTGTTTGGCATGAATCGTCCTAACTTTCTGGTGATAATGTCTGACGAGCATGGGCCTATGTGGTCTTCGGCGTATGGGCATCCATTCGTGCGGACGCCGAATATGGAGCGAATCGCGGCTTCCGGCGCGACGTTCGACGCCGCCTACTGCAACTCCCCGTTGTGCGTGCCGTCGCGCCTGTCGTTCATGACGGGTCGCTACGTGTCGCGCTGCGAGGGCTGGGACAACGCCAAGCCGCTGCCGTCGGACGTCACGACTTGGCCCTACGCCCTGCGCTCTCTCGGCTACGACGTCGCGCTGTCCGGCAAGATGCACCTCATCGGCCCGGACGATCTGCACGGATTCGATGCGCAGCTGTCCTATGACCCGCACGGCGGCGGACACCGGAGGGGCCATGACCAGAGCGTTACGACTGGCGGCAGACATGCGATCTACCTGTGGGAGGAAGGCGTGCCCACCGAAGATACACCCTGGCAGAGCGTCCCGGAGGCGCGCGCCGGAACGGGGCCGATGATAGACGCAGACGATGACGCCGAGGCTGCCGCGCTCGCCTACCTGCGCGACCCGGCCCGCCGCGATACGCCGTGGGCGCTGTGCGTGGGATTCGTCGCGCCGCATTTCCCGTTCATCGTGCCGGAGCCGTACTTCTCGATGTACTACCCGGAGTATGGCGACCTGCCGAACAACCCGGAGGGACACCTCGACGATCTGCCCGCAGCCGCCCGGCGCCTGCATCAAGCCTTCAACTTCAGCGGCTACTCCGACGAGGAAGTCCGCCGCGCCCGCGCCGCCTACTACGGCCTGATCACCTACCTGGATGACAAGATTGGCCGCCTGCTGAACGCGCTCGACGAAATGGGAATGGCTGAGAACACAGTCATCGTCCATACGTCGGACCATGGCGAATCGCTGGGAGAACACGGTCTGTGGCGCAAGATGAACTTCTATGAGCAGTCGGCGCGCGTGCCGCTGCAGATAGCGTGGCCCGGCGAAATCGAGGGCGGCCAGCGTTTCGGAGGCGCGGTCTCGCTCGTGGACGCGACCGCTACGATACTGGACATCGCCGGTCTTGGCGACGCTGAGCGCGCGATGATGAATCTCGACGGCGAGTCGCTGCTGCCCCAGATGATGCGGATAACCGGACGCGGCCCCGAACGAGACGAGGCGTTCTGCGAGCATCTGGCGCACGGCACCGACAGACCGCGCGCGATGATCCGTCATGGACGCTGGAAGCTGGCGTACAGCCACCACGCCGAATCGCCGGACGTGGAGCTGTACAACCTCGAATCCGACCCCAGCGAGTTCGAAAACTTGGCTGACGACGGCATCCATACCGCCGTCCGGGAACGGCTCACGAGCCGCATCATGGAGATATGGGACGGCGCGGGCGGCGCCGACGCGCTGGACCGCCGCATCAAAGATAGCCAGCGCTCCCGGCTGCTGATACGCGACGTTCTGGGGGATGGGGCGCTGTTCTGAGCGACCGCGCCGCGTGTGGTAGCATACAGACATCATCCACGTATGAGGATAGCTATCCCCGGAGGCGAACGATGCCGAAGAATGTACTGATTACAGGAATGAGCGGGCTGATTGGCGGTCTGCTCAAGGATCATCTCCTCGAATCTGGGGGATATGAGCTGACCGCGCTGAACCGCCGCGCCGTCGAGGGTGTCCGAACGGTTCAAGCCGACATAGCGGACTTGGACGCGATCCGCCCGGCGTTCGAGGGTCAGGACGTGGTGGTCCACCTTGCCGCCTACCTGGGCGGGCAAGACTGGGAGGGACAACACGCGGCCAACGTGCTGGGGACGTACAACGTCTTCGAAGCGGCGCGGCTAGCGGGCGTGTCTCGCGTTATCTTCGCGTCCAGCGGCAACGCCATACGCGGATTCGAGCGCGTGCCGCCGTATTCGCACATCGCGGCGGGGGAGTACGACAAGGTACCCGACGACTTCCGCAGGCTGACGCATCACGACGTTCGGCCGGAAGCGCTCTACGGCGCGGCGAAGGTGTGGGGCGAGGCGCTCGCCCGCCACTTCTCAGACGACTACGGTATGAGCATGATCTGCGTCCGCATCGGTTCGGTAACGCAGAGCAACCGACCGCGCACGACGCGCGAGAACGCCATATACCTCAGCCACCGAGACGTCGCCACGCACCTGAAGGCGTGCATCGACGCGCCGGACAGCGTGCGCTGCGATACATTCTTCGCCGTCTCCAACAACCGCTGGAACTACCGCGATCTGTCCCACCCGAAAGAGGTTCTGGGCTGGGAACCGGAGGACACGGCGGATGACAAGATGTTCGAGGGATAGGCGCCGGCGAGGGATGGGCCGTATGAAGTTCTCCACCTTGTTTCTGGTCTCCGTAGCGTTCGTCTTGGCGACATCCTGCGTGAACCCATACCCCGCGCAATCGAACGCGATCTCCTCTGACGACTGGACTCGCGAAGCAATCGCCAACCTCTCGGTGGCGTACTCCGGCGCTCAGGGCGTCTGGACCGGGTTCGATCCCAACGACCACCCCGCCGTCATCGTTTACAAGTCCGATCCCCGCGAAGTCGAATCGTTGCTCGCCATCAACTATCCATCGCCCGGATCGCTCGGCGACTCGACCGCGCTCAACGTAGGCGACACGCCGTTTCGATCGCTGAGCCGCGTCGTCAACGTAGAGCCGGACTTCGTAGCCCAGCTCAAGGTGATACCGCACTTCGAGCTAAGCGTAGACCTCGCCGGTGTGGACTCGTTCGCAATCGTAGCGGACAGAAACTCCCGAGACCCGACCGACTGGACCGCCATGTTCATCCACGAGATGTTCCACCGATACCAGTTGTTCTCGCCATTCGGAGACGGGTGGGGGCATCAGGATTTCGATGGCTACCCGTTCGATGCCGGCAATCTGGCGTTGGCGACACTCGAGGATCGCGCGCTGAAAGCTGCCCTCGCCGCCAGCGACGACGCGACGAGAGAGACGGCGGCGCGGCGGTTCGCCGCCATTCGAATCGAGCGCTTGCGCTCCGACTATCTCGTAAGCCATGACGATCACCAAGAGCGTATCGAGGGTACGGCGCAATACCTGGAACACCGCTTCGCCGGCGGCGACGACCGCTTCGACCACCACGCCGGCAACTACGGCTCCGATCTCCAGACTGACATTGACGCCATCATCCGAACGGGGCAGATAAAGAGTTATTACGCTTTCCTACGTTTCTACGACTCTGGCTCCGCGATCGTGCGGATACTCGAACTGCTGGGCGTAGAGGGATTCGACCGGGCCATACATGACGGGAAAGCGCCCGCCGAGTTGCTCATAGAGCATCTCGGAGTCGTGCGCGCCGACCTGGACCGGCTGATCGCAGACGCCCACAAGTCGTACGACCCCGCCGACGAACTGCTCTCCGCAGCCAAGCGCGCCGCAGATAGAGCGGCCAAAGAAGGCCCGATATTTGACGACACTCGCTCGTCCGGCGAAGTGATCATCCTTACCCAAGAGGAATCGCAGTGCCTCGAAGAAAACGGCATGGTCGAAGGCAAACCGGTCTCCCAATCATTATGGAACAAGTGCGTCGGCAGGTAGAACCTCCCCACGCGCCATAGTCCCGTCCCTTCGCCCGCCTAGGCACGTATGGCCACGGTAGGGGCGGTTTTGAAACCCACCCCTACGTCCTGTTAGAACGGCGTCAGGTCGCCCCAAGTGGTTACGCGGATGGGGGTTAGCTTGATGACGTAGGCGTCGTCTGGCAGCATGGTTTGGTACTGCGGATACTTGAGCTTCAGCGCGCGGACGGCGGCTGCGCGCTCGCGCTCGTCCAATTCCAGGGTTGCCGACGCGGTAATCAGCGCGTAGCCGAGCTTGTCCCAATCCTCATCATCGTAGCGATCTACTATTAGGGCCGCCTGGGGGTTGGAGACGATGTTCCTGACGCGGCGCAGCCTGAGCGCGTCCACCGATTTGGGCTTGGCGTCCAGACCGATATAGACGCTGCCGTCCATCACTTCGAAGCATACGGGTATGACGTGCGGTCGTCCGTCCGGCGCGGCGGACGCCAGGCGCGCTACTCTCGCGCTCCTGACAAACCGCTCCGCGTCGCCGGTTAGGATTTTCTTGGTTGACATCGGAACAACTCGGTTATGGCGGGGGTTCACCCCCATCCTAGCCTTCCCCCATCGAGGGGGAAGGGATTATGGCATCCAATCCGGGTCGGAGTGCGCGTCCAGGTATTCCTCGTCTAATTCGACGCCGAGACCGGGGCGCTCGGACAGGTGGAGCACGCCGTCGCGTATGTCGAGCGGGTGGTCTATGATCCGGTTGTGGACGTCTAGGGCGGCGTGGTTGAACTCCAGCTTGTAGAAGTTTGGAACCGTCATCATCGTGTGCGCCCCCGCCAATATGTTGATAGGTCCGCTGGCATCATGCGGGCTAACAGGCACGTAGAACGACTCGGCGAGGTTGGCAATCTTACGCATCTCGCTGATGCCGCCGCACCACAGGATATCGGGCATCAGGTATTCTGCCAGCCGGTCTCTCAGGATGGGTACGAAGTCCCAGCGGTGGTACAGTCGCTCGCCGACGCACAGCGGAACGTCCACCGCGTCGCGGACGGCGCGGAGCGCGTCGTTGCTGTTCGGCTGCACCGGCTCCTCGAACCAGCCTATGTCGTAAGGTTCGAGAGAGCGCGCCATTCGGATCGCCGTCGGCACGTTGAAGTTGCCGTGCGCGTCTATCAGTATCTCGACGTTCGGCCCAACCGCCTCGCGCATGGCGGCAATCGTGTCCGCGCCCAGCGCCGCGCCCTCTGGGGAAATCTCTCCCTTCAGGTAGCGGCGGTGATGCTGGCGCATCTCCGGCATGAACGGATCGGTCTTGAGCGCGGTGAAGCCCTCGTCCGCGAGTTCCTTGGCCTGTTGCGCCGCGCGTTCAGGGTCGCCCGGCGCGACGTGCGTGTACATCGGCACGTCGTCCCAGATGGGGCCACCGAACATTCGGAAGATGGGCTTGCCCTCCGCCTTGCCCTTGATGTCCCACAGCGCGATGTCTATGCCGCTCAGCAGCGTGGTTACGAAGCCGCCGAAGCCGCCTCCACCCGTGAAGCGACGGTAGAGGTGGTGCCAGATGCGGTCTATGTACTGCGGGTCCTGGCCAATGATAGACTCTCTGAAGTCCGCCGTTACGGTCGAGTCTCGCAGGAACCGCGCCATACTGGCGACGACGATGCTGCCGCCACCCCCGGAGCTGGTAGCCTCCCCTACGCCGGACACGCCCTCGTCGGTATCTATTTTGAAGAATACGAACGATCTGCCCTCAGACTCCGGCCTTGTGACCCAGATTTTCAGATCGGTGATTTTCATAAGTGGTCCTCCATTGTGGCGTATGTTTTAACGCAGAGACGCAGAGGGGCGCGGAGAAACGCGGAGGGGTTTGTTCTTTTTCTTATCCTTTGTGTCTCCGTGTCTTTTCGCCGTTGCTTTAAATCAGTTTACCCGGTACACCCAGATTTGGTGTTGAACTTCGGGTTCGCCTTTGGGCAGGGGATGGAATGGTTCGCTCACGGACACCAAGCTCCACGCGCCGCGAGTCGTCAGCTTGTTCTGCCACTCCTCGTAGCCCTGTTCGGCTCGCGTATCCGGCCTCAGGCTGACGACGACGCAGCCGCCGCGTTTCGTGATCCGGCACAGCTCTTCGAATGCGTTGGCGGGCGCGTGGCCGAGCGTGAACACTCCGATGCTGATCACGGCGTCGAACGTGTCCGACTCGAAATCCAGACGCTCGCCAAGCGCCATCTGATGGAACTCGCTGTAGCAACCCTTGGCTCGCGCCTCTCGCAGCATCCCTTCCGACAGGTCGAGCGCGCAGATGTCGCGGTATCCCAGACGTTGCAGTTCTACGCCCACCAGCCCCGTGCCTGCGCCGGCGTCCAGGATACGCCCACTCGCGCTCACGTGCTCGGCCAGCGTCTCCGCGCCTAGGCGGGGGGATAGCCACACGAACGTGTTGGTCAAGTCGTCGTCATAGTCTGGCGCCCACTCGTCGTAACGCTGCGCCAACTCGTCGTTGGAAGTGGACGAATAGGCCCACTGCACTCGTTGTTCCGGGTCTATGCTCGATCGTTCGGTCATGGTTCAGTCTCCTGCGATGTTTCCCCCATTTGCCAGTCCATGATAGCGGAGTAGGGGACTTCGCAGGAATACGTCGTGTCTGTGATATGCTGTACCGAGCATGGCCAGTATGCGAATAGGGAGGGCCAAGATGCCGGTTACGGGATTCGACGTCAAGTTCAGGCGAACGCTTGCCGATGGCAGGTCGTGGGGCGACGTTGGCCCCTACGAGGAGCTGCGCGGAACACTGCGCTTCGCCCTGGACCCCAACAGCGAGGCGAACGCTCGCATCACGGACGCCGGATTGGCCCCGCGCAACGCCGACGGCGCAGTCGAGTGGTCTTCCGACGTGTCGGTCGTCCTGCCCGCGGACCGCTCCAAGGGTAGCGGGCGACTGATGCTGGACGTGGTGAACCGCGGCAACCGTGTGGCGCTGCCTAACTTCAATAGCGCGGACCGGCTGGCCATAGACGCGGGCGTAAGCGACGACGCGGAAATCAGCCTCGGCAACGGCTTTCTGATGGAGCGCGGCTACACGGTCGTCGCCTGCGGATGGCAGGGCGACACGCCCGCCTTCCCCGCGCTGATTACGATGGACGGGCCGGACGCTCAAGACGGGGCCGGCGACGCGCTGACCGGCAAGGTCTATACCCAGCTTCAGAGCGTCGAGGACACGCACAACTTCCTGCTTTCCGACAAGGGACACCGAGCCTACCCCGCGTTCGACATGGACGAGGCCGGTGCCCGCCTGGAGGTGCGCGATATGCCGGACGGTCCCGCGCGCCTCGTACCGCGCTCGTTCTGGCGATTCGGCAGAATCGAGGAAGACGGAAGCTACGTAGCGGACCCCGACTACATCTGCGCCGAGAGCAAGTTCGAGAAGGGCCGGCTCTACCAGATCGTCTATACGACGGTCGGCGCGCCCGTTCTCGGCCTCAGCTTCGCCGCGCTGCGCGACTGCGTATCGTGGTTCAAGTACGGCTCGGAGGAGTCGGATTCGCCCATCCCGGTCAGCTACGCATACGCTTACGGACGCTCCCAGACTGGGCGCTACCTTCGGACTTACATCTACAACGACTTCAACCGCGATGAGCGTGGGCGCGAGGCGCTGGACGGCATCATCGCCAACGTGGCGGGCGGGATGCGCGGCGAGTTCAACCAGCGTTTCGGCCAGAACTCGAAAGACCGCAACAATATGCTGACGCAGCTGTTCCCGTTCGCCAGCGTCCCACTGACCGACCCGGAGACCGGACAGACCGACTCGCTGCATCGCCGGCTCGATGAGCGCGGCAGTCCGCTGCGGGTGTTCTACACCAACACGTCCGCCGAGTACCACCGCGGAGACGCATCGCTCATCCATACCGACCCGGACGGCAAGGTGGACGTGGATCCGGGGCCGAACGCCCGCGTCTATCACTTCACCGGCACGGAACACGGCACCGGAACGTGGCCTCCGACAGACACGTCGGACTCGGGCGAGGGCGTCAGCCGCACGCAGAACATGAGGAGCGTGATTGACTACACCCCGCTGCTGCGCGCATGCCTCGAGAATCTCGATCGGTGGGTGGCCGAGGGCGTCGAACCCCCCGACAGTAAGCATCCGCGCATAGACGACGGAACGGCCGCGCCGACGCGCAAGCTGCGCGGAGTGATGGACGCTATACCGAACGCCAACTATCCGCGCCGCCATCCCCTGTCCCACCGCCGCGACTATGCGCTGAAGACGGACGTCGAGCAGGTAACGAAGATGCCGCCGGACGTCGGCAAGGTCTATGGCTCACTGGTGCCGGATGTGGACTCGGACGGCAACGAGGTCGCGGGCATTGCTTTGCCGGAGGTCGCCGTTCCCGTCGCTGCCTACACGGGCTGGAACCTGCGCCATCCCGAAATCGGTGGCGACTCGCAGCCGCTGATGTTCGCCGGCGGAACGATTCCGTTCGCGCGAAACGCCGCTGAGCGTGCGGCGTCCGGCGATCCGCGCCCGTCCATAGCCGAACGCTACCCGTCTCGGCAGGATTACCTGGAGCGCGTGCGCGCGGTGGCGGAGTCGCTGGTAGGGCAACGCTACCTGCTGGATCAGGATGTGGAGCGGTGCGTCGAGCAGGCGGCGAAGCTGTGGGATGAGTTTGCGTGAGGGGTAGCGGAGGAACTAGAGGGAGCGCCATGTGCCGAACATACATTTATACCTTTGACACACCGTGAGAGTTGATCGAGAATCAGAATGGTTGGGAAATCCACGTTTTCCTACACTGATCAGATACGCTGTCATATGAGAGGGATCTGAAGGAGAAAGTGAATGGGGAAGCCTGTTGCCGAAGAACGCGAAAGATCTATGACTCATCTTTGGCGGGTAAATGTCCTAGACGCTGACACGGTTGCAGCGTACATCTGGGGACGGCGTGAGATTATTCGCTTGTACGGCATCGACGCGCCAGAGGCCGACCAGCCTCTAGGTGAAGAGGCTAGTGATTTTCTGCGTACGCGACTCGGAGCTCCTATCTACGCGCGGGTAAAGGGGTACGACCGATACGATCGTTTGGTTGCCTGGTTATACCAACGGGATAACCGGAGTCGCAAGTGGAAGTGCCTGAATGTCGAATTGGTACGCGCCGGGTTGGCTTACGCATATCGTGATTATGGCGGACGACAGCGGCATATCATCGCCGCTGAGCGCGAGGCGAAGGATGCTCGCCGCGGTCTATGGACAGCTGGCGCGTTTGGCGATGAGAAGCCGTGGGACAATCGCAACGCCAGCCCAGGAACAAGGTTGATTAATAGCGTGGGGCGGTCGGTTGGCAACTGGATGACGCGTCGGGTACAAATTGATGGCTGAGTTCACTGAGACGATCACTATCAAGAAATCCTACCAGAAGGCAGACATAGCCACCCAGACCAAGCCAGGGCGAACACGCTTGGATTGGCGGCGGACACTTGGCATCTGGTGTAACATATCGGCAGGCGCTTGGCTGCTAGATTTACAAGGGGCATAATTATGACGACACTTAGTCCAACCATCGATTCACAGGTGCATGCGTACGAGCGCGACCGTCCAGAACGCCCGTGGGCGGGGACGCTGACTGGGCCGGCTGAGGTTACGGGCGACGATATGGTGGCGGCGATGGATGCGGTGGGCGTTGACGGCGCGCTGCTGGTATCGCCCTACTCGATGTACCGGTATGACGCGAGCTACGCGCTGGAGGTCGGCGCCAAGCATCCAGACAAGTTCGGCCTGATAAGGCCGTTCGATCCGACGTCGGACGCGATAGAGGACGAGATGCGCGAGTGGACTTCCCACGATGGCGTCGTGGGCGCGCGCATCATGCTCACTTACGGAGATTACTCGGCGGACGATCCCGGACTGGGGCGGATTCTGGACGCGGCGGCGGACTGCGGCGTTCCGGTGAACCTGATGTGCTCGGGGAATCTGCCGCTATTCCGAGCGCTGGCGGCCGGCCATCCCAATACGCGGATGGTGATCGACCACGTGGGCATCGAACAGCCGCGTCAGCCACCTGCGCCACCGGACGCTTGGGCGGATCTGGACGCGGTGGCCGCGCTGGCTGAGTTCGACAACGTCGCAATCAAGATTTCGGGCGCCTGCACGCTGGCGCACGAGCCGTTCCCCTACCCTGACATCTGGGAGCCGCTGGGCAAGCTGTTCAGCGCGTTCGGTTTCGACCGCTGCATGTGGGGCACGGACTGGACGCGCGCAAGCGACGTCCTAAACTACGAACAGGGCGTGGAATCGTTCCGCGTTACGGATGCGCTGTCGGAGTCGGAGCGGGCGACGCTGATGGGCGGGGCGCTGACGCAGATATACGGCTGGGCGCCGGAGAGCTAAATTCGACGCTGGGATTTAGCGCAGAGGCGCAGAGGGCGCAAGGGGACGCAGAGGATTGAATTGAAAATCCTTCGCGCCCCTCTTCCTTGCGTTGAACATAAGAGGGTACAGTTGGACCCTACCCGCCCAGCTTGGCATAGACTTCGGGGAGCGACTCTTCCAAGCGGTCGAAGCTGCGCCAGCCGCCGAAGCGCGGGGCGAGCCCGGCGACTACCGACCGGCTGGCCGTCGTCGCGTCCTGGCCGTCGTCGGATGCCGACTTGAGCGCGGCCGATAGCTGGTGGATGAAGTCCCGCGCTTCGAGGAGCGCGGCGTGGTCCCCGACTGGGCCGTGTCCTGAGACGAAGCGGTCGGCGGGTATCTCGACCATCCTGTCGTCGGTGTCGGGCCACTCTTCGGGGTAGCTGTCGCCCATGTACGGCACGCCGCCGTCCTGCGCCACATCGCCTGTGAACAGTATGCCTTCGTTGGGCAGGTGAATGAAGGTGTCGCCGCCGGTGTGCGCTCTGCCGAGGTACATGAGGACAAGCTCGCGTCCGCCGAAGTAGAGCCTCATGCTGGTTTCGAAAGTAAGGTCGGGCGGCGTGATGTTCACCAGTTGCGCCTCCTCGGACCACGGATCGCCCGATGCGGCTATCTTCGCCAACCACTCGGCGTTCCACTCGACGTCCACCATCTCGTCGTAGCAGTTCTGGTGGCCGATGATGGTGGCTTCCGGGAATTCCTCGTTGCCCCAGGAGTGGTCCCAGTGCGAGTGCGTATCAACGAGATACTTGATAGGCTTGTCGGTGATGCGGCGCACGTCGGCTATCAGGTCGCGCGCGTACGACGGCACGCGGAGGGAGTCTATCACCAGTACGCCGTCGTCTCCGACGATGATGCCCGCGTTGGTCAGCCCTTCGTGAAGCCTTGCGAATATGCCGGTTTCTAGTTCTATCAGTTCGGCGCTTGGTGTGAAGGACATCGGGTCGCTCCGGATTTGGGATGGGAGGATTCTAACGCAAAGGCGCGTGTATGCAAAGACGCGAAGGGTTTTGGCGCAGAGGCGCAGATGATTTTGGGTGGTTGAAGTTTGGGGGCTGTGAGGCTAGAATGCATTCAGTCGAATTGGAGGCGTTCTAACTGGCTGATGGATTACGGAATCGGCATACCTTCGTACATAGACGCTTGGCGAGAGGTTAAGGCGGCTGAGGAGGCGGGGTTCACTCACGCTTGGTTCTTCGATTCACAGCTCATCTACTCGGACGTCTGGGCGACGATGGCCCTGGCGGCGCACCATACCAGCAAGATCAAGCTGGGGACGTTCGTGGCCATTCCGAGCAACAGGCTGGCGCCGGTTACGGCGGCGGCCGCGGCGTCGGTCAACAAGATCGCGCCAGGGCGGGTCATAATCGGGATGGGCACCGGCTACACCGGGCGGAACACGATGGGGCTTCCCGCGCTGAGCCTGAGGGAGTTCGAGGAGTACGCGCGCCAGGTCAAGGGCCTGCTGGCCGGGGAGGACGTTCTGCTGCGCGAAGGACGACGCGAGCGCTGGATACGCCTGATTCACTCGAAAGCCAACTCCGGCAGGGACGAGTTCTTCAACATCGAAGATCCGATCCCGGTTATGCTGGCCGCCAACGGGCCGCGCGGTCAGAAGATAGTCGGCGAGATAGCGGACGGCTGGATTACCACGGCGCGAAGCTCCAGCGTGCCTGAGGGTCTGCCGCGCGTGATAGAAGCCGCCCGCGCGTCGGGCAACGACTTCGGGAAGTTCGGGGGGGACGGCGCGAAGCCGTATGTCTCCGTTCTTACGTCGGCTTGCGTTCTGCGAGAAGGCGAAACGTTCGAGAGCGAACGGGTCGTCAGGAACGTCGGTCCGGGAATCGTGCCGGGCGTTCACGCCATGTGGGAGCGCGCCTACGGTCCGGGTTCGAACCTGGGGATGGAAAACGCGACGCTGGCGGCGGAGTTCGACCGCTACATCCGCGAATACGGCGACAGCCGGCAGCCCCCAACGCCGGACGACCGCAGATACCTCGACGCGCACGAGGGCCACTACGTCTATCTGAAGGAGGGCGAGGAGCGCTTCGTGTCGGCGGATATGATCGCGCGCGCCCTTACGGGTTCCGGCGACCAGATAATCGATCGGATTGACGAGCTTGAGAACATGGGCGTCAACAACGTGGCGATGGCGGCGGTGGACCGCCGGGCGGCGCAGGATCTGATTTCTGACTTTAGCGAGCAGGTGATAACACGGCGAGGGTTTTCACCCCCATCCTAACCTTTCCCCCATCGAGGGGGAAGGGACTGTTGATAAGACAGGGAGTTTGAGATATGCCTAATAACCGACCGAACATAATCCTGATAATGTCCGACGATCTTGGATACGAGGTGATTGGCGCGAACGGCGGCACGTCCTATGCCACGCCTCGCCTCGACGAGATGGCTCAGAACGGGATGAGGTTCGAGAACGCTCACGTAATGCCGCTGTGCACTCCGACACGGCTGTCGCTGATGACCGGCAAGTACAACTTCCGCAACTACATCGGATTCGGCCTGATCAAGCCGGACGAGGTTACTTTCGGACACCTAATGTCGGACGCGGGCTACAACACCTGCATATCCGGCAAGTGGCAGCTCTACTCCTACAATCCGCCAGACCAGATGCCGGAGATGCGCTCGAAGGGTCAGCGGATCGAGGACGCGGGATTCGATGAGTTTTGCGTCTGGCACGCGCACCACACGGAGGAGAAGGGGTCTCGCTACAAGAACCCAATCATCTACCAGAACGGCGAGTACCGCGATGACACCGAGGGCAAGTACGGCGAGGATATCTTCTGCGACTACATCATGGACTTCTTGGACCGCAAGAAGGACGAGGACGACCCGTTCTTCGTGTACTGGCCGATGGCGGCGACTCACAAGCCACACGAGCCGACGCCCGACAGCCCGGAGTGGGACGACTTCGATCCGCCCTCCAACAGGACATTGGGCGCCACAACCTGGGACGCGCTCGAAGAAGGCTCCTGGAGCGACGATCCGCGATTCTACAAGGACATGGTGGAGTATCACGACAAGGTCATCGGCAGGCTGCTGGACTACCTCGACGAGCATGGGCTGAGCGACAATACACTGGTCATCTACGTCGGGGATAACGGCAGTCCGGCGGACGTGTGCTCGATGGTGCACGCGCACAACGAGATATGCGGTGGCAAGGGCAAGACCAACGATCGCGGAACCCACGTCCCGCTGATATGCAGTATGCAGGGCGTCGTCCCAGCCGGAGCGGTGAACGGCGACCTGGTGGAGTCCACCGACTTCCTGCCAACCATCTTCGAGGCGGCTGGGCTGGAGTTTCCGGAGGGGTACGTTGTGGACGGGCGATCGTTCTACCCGCAGCTAACGGGCGAGACGGGCGATCCGAGGGAGTGGATGTTCTTCCACTTCGAGCCTATGAGCGCTCGAAACACTGCGGGCAAAATCAGGTTCGTCCGAGACCGCGACTGGACGCTATACGAGACCGGGGAACTGTACGACCTGAGCATAGACCTCGACGAAGAATTCGCTATCTACGACTCTGTTGACTCCGAAGCGTCGGCGTCGGCTAGAGAGAGGCTGAAGCCAGTGTTCGAGAGGATGGCGTGACTCGCGCTCGGCAATGACAAGATACCCGCAAACTTAGGAGACGCTTGATGTATTTTGACCGGCGGCTGTTTGGGCTAACGCGCGGAGTGCGACTGCAGATTCTGTTCGCGGCTGCGCTGGGATTGACGGCGGTGGGCGCCGGCGTGGCTCGGCTGGCGGTGTCGGGCATTGTGATCTACCGCGTACTGACCGGGCAGGCGAGCTTCGATACGTTCTTCTTCGCGCTCGGCGTCATCGCGGCGCTGATCGTGGTCCGCAGCCTTTTCCAGTACTGGCAGAACGCCGTGTCGCACCACGCGGCGAACAAGGTCAAGATCAAGCTACGGCGCGATGTCTATGACCACGCGCTGAGGCTAGGGCCGGGATACTTCGACCGCAACCGCACCGGCGACGTGGTGCTCACGCTGGTCGAGGGTATCGAAAAACTGGAGACGTTCTTCGGGCAATACCTGTCGCAGATACTCGTATGCGCCATCGGCGCAGTCGCCATATTCGCGTACATGGTTACGCTGGACGTTCCAATCGCGTTCATCTTCTTGGCGTTCGCCGCTCTGACGCTGATAGTTCCGGCGATGTTCCACAACTGGAATCGGATAAGCAGCCATAGGCGACGCGAGTCTTACGGTGAGCTGGGCGCGGACTTTCTGGACAGCGTGCAGGGTCTGGCTACGCTCAAGGCGTTCGGCCAGAGCAAGGCTCGGGGGCGAACGCTCGCGGACCGCGCCGACCGTCTATACCGCAGCACCATGGGCGTGGTCGCGGCAAATGGAGCCACAAGCGGCGCATCCATCTTCTTCATGGCGGTCGGCGCGGCTGTCGCCCTCGCCGTTGGAGCGGTCAGGGTGTCGAACGGCGACATGGAGCTCAGGCCGCTGCTGATCGTTCTGATGCTCGGCGTCGAAGTGTTCAGGCCAATGCGAGAGCTGACGAACCTGTACCACCAGGGTATGAGTGTGCTGTCGTCGGCGCAGAGCGTCTTCGGCATATTGGATGAGAAGGTTACTGTGGTGGACGCCGCCAGTTCGAGCGCGGCGCCGAACCTGCGCCCGGAGATCTCATTCGAGTCGGTTACGTTCGGATACGACGGCGGACACAGGCCGGCGCTCGATGACGTGTCTTTCGAGCTTCGAGAAGGTGAGACGCTCGGCGTGGTCGGCGCAAGCGGCGCGGGAAAGTCCACGCTGGTCTGGCTGATGTACAGGTTCTACGATCCGCAGTCCGGCGTCATAAAGCTCGGCGGGCGCGACACCCGCGAACTTTCTCTGGGCGCGCTGCGCGACAGCATTTCGGTGGTTACGCAGGACACGTACCTGTTCCACGGCACGGTGGCGGATAATCTGCGGTTCGGCAAGCCGGACGCCGCTCATCAAGAACTGGAAGACGCCGCGCGCGCCGCGAACGCGCACGAGTTCATTACGCACTTGCCGCACGGCTACGATACCGTCGTCGGAGAGCGCGCGGTCCGGCTGTCGGGCGGGCAACGGCAGCGGCTGGCGATCGCTCGGGCGCTGCTCAAGGACGCGCCTATCCTGCTGCTGGACGAGGCGCTTTCGAGCGTGGACGCGGAGAACGAAGCCGTCATCCAGGCCGCGCTGGACCGGCTGATGGAGAACCGGACGACGCTGGTAATCGCGCACCGGCTTTCGAGCGTCATCGGAGCCGACAGGATACTCGTCCTGGATTCGGGCCACGTCGCCGAGGTGGGCACACACTCGGAGTTGATCGTTGCTGACGGCGTGTACACTGAGCTGATGCGCCAGCAAACGGCGTTGGGCGTGGCGGACGACGTTGGCTCTGGGACGATAGAACAGCTCCGCGTCGGGGCGGACGCGGAAAGCGTGGAGACGGGCCATCATCACGCGGCGCCGGAACCGGACCTGTCTCACCTTCACGCCGGACACCATCACGCGCCGCCGGCGCAGACGCGGGAGGACGAGGCGCGGCCCAACATCCGGTCGCTTTCAGTGTGGTTCAGACTGTTCGGGCTGGTGCGTCCGGTGAGAGGGCAGTTCATAGTTACGCTGCTGCTGGGGATGCTGCATCACGGCTCGGTAATAGCCCTCGGCGCGTTCGGCGCGCTGCTCGTGGCGGCGGTGTTCCGCGGCGAGTCGCTGACGACACCGCTCCTCCTCGTGTGCATCTTCGCGCCGCTGTCGGCCTTGCTGTTCTTCCTGGAGACTTGGCAAGCGCACGACATGGCGTACCGGCTGCTCGCGAAGATGCGAATAGACATCTATGACAAGCTGGAGCCCCTCGCGCCAGCGTACATGGTGAGGCGGCGTTCGGGCGACTTCGTAAGCGTCGTCGGGGGCGACGTGGAGACCGTAGAGTACTTCTTCGCGCACGCCATCTCGCCGATGATCGTCGCCATTCTCATACCCGGCGGGCTGTTGATCGCCCTGGCCGTGATCTCATGGCCGATAGCGGTCGTCCTGGCGCCGTTCCTCGCGCTGGTCGCGGTCAGCCCGTTCTTCGCCAACACGCGCATCGAGCGACTGGGCAACGAGATTCGCGGGCGGATGGGCGACATCCACGCCTATATGGTGGACAGCATCCAGGGTATGCGCGAGATCTCTGCCTTCGGGCGCGGCAATGCCCGCAACGAGGAGCTTACCGAAAAAGGATGGGACTACGCCGGTTACCTGGTGCGCTTCCAGAAGTCCCAGGCGTTCCAGGTCGGCTTCATGGAGGCGATGATGGGACTCGGCGGGCTTGCGGTTCTGGCGACCGGCGTGTGGCTCGTGGTGGACGGCCAGATGGCGCGAGCCGATCTGCCGCTCGTCAGCGTACTGGCGCTCGCGGCGTTCAGCCCCGTGACCGAGCTTGCGCGCACGATGAAGCAGATGATGGAGACTCTGGCGGCGTCGCGGCGGATCCTAGAGGTACACGATGAGGAAGTTCCGGTGTTGGACGGACCGGGCGCGCAAGCGCCAGCGGGCGACGCCGCGGCTCCGTCGCTCGCGTTCCAAGACGTGGGGTTCGCGTACACCGACGGCGCGGCTGAGGCCCTGGCCGGCGTGTCGTTCGAGGTCGGCGCGGGGCAGACTGTGGCTATCGTCGGACGTTCCGGAGCGGGCAAGACGACCTGCGCCTACCTGATGATGCGCTTCTGGGATCCGGAACGCGGCAGCATCGCGCTGGGACGAGACGGACTGGATGAGTTCGTTCTCGACGACCTGCGCGGGCGCATCGCGCTGGTAGCGCAGGATACGTACTTGTTCAACGATACGATCATGGAGAACATACGTCTGGGACGTCATGACGCGAGCGATTCGGAGGTGATCGAGGCGGCGAAGCAGGCCAACGCTCATGATTTCATCGCATCCTTCCCGGAAGAGTACGACACACCGGTCGGAGAGCGCGGAATGCAGTTGTCGGGCGGCCAGCGCCAGCGAATCTCGATAGCGCGCGCCATCCTGAAGAACGCTCCGGTGCTGATTCTGGACGAAGCCACGTCGCATCTGGACGCCGTGAGCGAGGCGGTGGTCCGGGACGCGCTGGACAGGTTGATGGTGGGCCGCACGACGCTCGTCATCGCGCACCGCCTGTCCACGATTCGAGACGCTGACAACATCCTGGTCCTGGATGAGGGCAGGCTGATCGAACAGGGCACTCACCGGCAACTTCTGACGCGCAACGGCCTGTACGCCCAGCTAGTATCTACCCAGATGGTAGGGCGGTCGGCTGCGGGCTGAGCGGAAGCGCGCGCCGACCAATAAGGAGATATACATGGCCCAAGATGAGATGCTGCTGGTTACGTCTGATGAGGTAGCGGGAAGTAGAGTAGTCGAGACACTTGGGCTAGTGATCGGCAGGTCGGTGAGGGCGCGCCATCTGGGACGGGATATTCAAGCGGGCGTGCGTTCCATCGTGGGCGGGCGCGTGGGCGTCTATACGGAGTTGCTAATAGAGACGCAACTCGAGGCGCAGGCCGAGATGATAGAGGCGGCGCAACAGATGGACGCCGACGCCATCGTCACGGTGCGTATGGCGACATCACAGGTCATGGGCGACGCAGCCGAGGTACTCATGTACGGAACGGCTGTGAAGCTAGGGTAGCGCTGACGATATAGACGCTTCCGCGACTCCGCAGGCGCAGCCGTCAGAGCGCGAGAGGCGGCAGGTCCAACTCGCGGACTATGCTGTTGAACGCTTCCAAGTCGTCTTGGAGAACGACGTTTAGCGCCTCGGTCTGGGCGTCTATCCGGGATGCCAGATCTTCGTACACCTCGTAAGACTGTTGGGTCGGAGCGCCGTCCGCCATGCCGACGGTGTCGCCGAGGGAGGCGAGACGGGCGCGCAAGCCGCGCGCGTAGAACGCGCCTCGCATCGGCGTATCCGCGCCGCCCGTTCCCAACATTAGCTCGTCCTCGATAGCCGACAGCTTGGAACGCAGAGACTCGGCCGACTTCTCGACAAGCTCGCCACCGGATGCGTGAGCCGAACGCTCGACCCACCGCTCGACCTGTCTGATGACGCCTCGCGCCGCGCCGACCGCGTCTGACGCCTCCGAAACTTTGTCGCGTATGGCGAGCAGCAGATCGCGCTGTCGTCGCAAGTCGTCGAGCGATACGGAGACTCGTGGGTCCAGCAGCGCGTCGAACGTCGCCTCGCGCGTCTCGTCGCCGACCTGGAGCGTCACGCGGTATCGTCCGGACGAGATGATCGGGACGTACATCGCCCTGCCAGCCTGCGACTCGCCCTCGACCGGCCGCGCGGCTTCGTACCTCATGTCCCATACGAACCGGTTCATGCCCGCGTTCGACGGAGCGCGGGGCGTCTGATCGTCGCTAACGTGGCTGGATACGCGGCGGACTACATTGCTATCAGTGTCTGTGAAGGTGAGAGCGACCTCAACGTCCGGTTTGCTACCCAGATAGTAGGTAACGACCACGCCGTTCGTCGGGTTCTGTCCGGCGTCTATCGGCTCCATGGAGCGGGCTCCGAGCTCAGTTTCGGCGATTCGGTATGTCGCCGGTATGCCGAGTCCGAGCTGGTAGTGCTTGGTTCGCCCGGATGTCTGCCGCCAGTAGTTGTACGGCTCGGTCAGGACGCGGTACGCGGGACTGGGACGGAACAGGTGCAGTCCCGCGCCCGCCTCGACTTCGCCGAACTGATGCAGCGTCGCCAAGTCGTCCAGTATCCACAGCGCGCGTCCGTGTGTGGCGACAACCAGGTCGGCGTCCCGTATCGCCATGTCGTGAATGGGGACGGCGGGCATGTTGAGTCGCAGGGAAGTCCAGGAATCTCCGTCATCGAACGAGACGTACACTCCACCCTCGCTGCCGGCGTAGAGCAGCCCGCGACGCTGCGGATCCTCTCGGATGACGCGGGTGTAGTCGCCATAGGCGATACCCGTGTCTATGCGCTTCCAAGTCGCGCCGTAGTCAGCGGTGCGGAACAGGTAGGGATCGTAGTCGCCGTGTTGGTAGCGGGCCGCGGCTACATAGGCGACGCCCGGATCGTGGGGCGAAGCGTCTATGCCGTAGATTGGCGTCCACTCCGGCAGATCCGTAGGCGTCGCATCGGTCCAACTCGCGCCGCCGTCCCGCGACACATGAACCATGCCGTCGCTAGAACCGGTCCAGAAGACGCCTGATCGAACCGGTGACTCAGCGAACCTCGATATGGCGCATCGCTCGAACGGCGCTATGTTGGTATTCGGATCGAATTCATCCCTGTCGGACGTGTCGTTTCGCGTGAGATCGGGACTAATGACCTGCCAACTCGCACCGTCGTCAACCGAGCGGAAGACGACGTTAGCGGCGGAATACAGAACGTTCGGATCGTGCGGTGAGAAAACGATTGGGCTATCCCACTCGAATCGGTATCTTCGATCCGGCACCGTGAGCCCGGTCAAATCGGGCCAGATGGTGACGACGCGCGTCTGCTCGCTCGAATGGTCGTAGCGGAGCATGATGGGACCCGCGCCGGGCGAGCTTCCGAGCGCGCCGGAGAAAGAGACGTTCGGGTTGTCCTGCCGCACCGCGATGTGTCCGCTCTCGGAGCTGCCCACGGAGTAGCAGTCGGACCACCTGATCGCGCCCCTGCTCGCCCGGCTCGGAACGCTGATCGCCGTGTTGTCCTGCTGTGTCGCATAGACGCGATAGGGGAACTCGCCGTCGGTGGTCAGGTGGTAGAATTCTCCGGTCGGCTGGTTGTAGATGGACGACCAAGACTCGCCGCCGTTGAAACTGACGCAGGCGCCGCCGTCGTTGCCGTTGATCATGCGGTTGGAGTCGTTCGGGTCTATCCACAGGTCGTGGTTGTCGTAGTGGGGCGCCTCCACCGTATGGAAGGAGCGCCCCCCGTCTATGGACTTGAAGAACGGCTGGTTGAGGTTGTAGATGACTTCCGGGTTGTTCGGGTCTCCGAAGATATGGTTGTAGTAGTGGGGACGCACGGTTAGCTCAGGGTCGTCGTTCACCTGCTCCCAAGTCTCGCCATAGTCGTCCGATCTGTACAGGCCGCCCGCGCGGCTGCCGATTTCGGCAAGCGCTGCCACGCTCGCGGCGCCGCCGACGTCGAACAGCGCCCACACCCGACCGGGCCTGGCGGCGGTTCCGGCGACGCCGATGCGTCCCATCTCCACGTCCGGCAGTCCAGGTTTCTCAGTCAGGTCCGTCCACGTATCGCCGCCGTCGGTGGTCCGGTATATTCTGCTGTGAGGGCCGCCGCTGTACGAGTTCCAGTAGCTGCGTCGGACATCCCACGTCGACGCGTAAAGGATGCGCGGGTTGGTCGGATCCATCCAGATGTCGCAGGCGCCAGCGGTCTCGCTGCGGAACAGGACTTTCTCCCAAGTATCGCCGCCGTCTTTCGACCTGAACACGCCCTTCTCAACATCAGGCTCCTCGAGGCGTCCGAGAACGGCTACGTAAACCAGGTTCGGGTCGTGGGGATGCACACGAATCCGCGCGATGTGGCGCGTGGTCTCCAGCCCCACGTTGACCCACGACCTTCCGGCGTCGGTGGACCGGTACATTCCGTCGGCGCGCGACGTCCAGTGGAGGCGAGGCACTGCCACGCACGACTCGCCCATACCGGCGTATATGACGTTGTGGTCCGACTCCGAAACCGCTATGGCGCCGACCGCGGATGTTTCGAAGTATCCGTCGGAAACGTTTTCCCAGTACAAGCCGCCGTCGGTGGTCTTCCACACTCCGCCGGCGCATCCGAAGTAGAAAACCATCGGGTTTGAAACGTCTCCGGCGACCGCGACCACCCTGCCTCCGCGAAACGGACCGATGCACCTCCATTCGAGGGCGTTGGAGATGAGGGCAGCGACGCGCGAGGCGCTCGGCGAGCTTGCGGTATCCGTGTCACGGTCGGAGCTAGGCGTTGTCAAGGTGCAGCCTCCACTGTCGAGTTCGTGGGATTTTGCCACTAATGATCGAGGGCGTCAATGCAGGCGGCGGAGAGCCGCTAGCCAGGTTGACAAAACGCTGCGCGGGCGTGAAAATCTCCAGCGGGAAGCGAGGAGTCTAGGTGGCATTGCGATGGACTTACAAGGAAAGGACGGGAACGTAACCGTGAAGATATTGCGAGTATCAGTTTTCTTAGGGGCGATCGGGCTACTGGCGTTCGCATTGGCAGCCTGCGCCAGCGATTCGCAGGTGGAGGTTGCGCCAACGCCTGACGTAGCGGCGATTATCCAGCAGACGATGGACGCGCAGCCTCAGGGCATGACAGCCGACGACGTAGCGCAAGCGGTTCAGCAAGCTATGTCGGCGCAGCCTGGCGTAACGGAAGACCAAGTCGCCAGCGCAATCGCCAGGGCGCTGGCCGACCAACCCGGCGTAACCGAGGCCCAAGTCGCCAGCGCCATAGCTAAAGCGCTCGCAGACCAACCCGGCGTAACGGAAGACCAAGTCGCCAGCGCAATCGCCAAGGCGCTTGCCGAGCAGCAGCCCGGCGTAACCGAGGCCCAAGTCGCCAGCGCGATAGCTAACGCGTTCGCAGACCAGCCCGGCGTGACCGAAGATCAGGTTACGACCGCGATCGCCAGGGCGCTTGCCGAAAGACCCGGCGTGACCGAGTCTGAGGTGTCCGACGCCATCACCAAGGCGTTGGCCGACAGGCCGGGCGTAACCCAGGAAGACATCCAGATGGCGGTCGCGGAAGCGGTCGCTATGGCGATGCCGGCTCCGGCGATGGATGAGCCTGAGATGATGATGGACTACCCCGACCTGCTGGTTAGGGACGTGTTCTTCTTCGCCACGCTGACGCCGCCTATGGGCTGCTCGTTCTGGGGTTGCCGGGTTTCGTTCAACATGTTCGACGGCCTAGTGGCGATAGACAACACGTCGGCGAACAAGGAGATCAGGCCGAACATCGCCGAATCATGGTCGGTGTCCGAAGACGGCGCGACTTACACGTTCAACATCCGCGACGGCGTCAGCTTCTCGACGGGCAGAGCGGTTACGGCTCAGGCAGTGGACGCTTCGTTCCAGAGGGCGTTCGACATATTCGAGCGCGAAGGGCAAGCCGAAGGGCAGGCGTGGTACACGCTGACCGAAGACATCAGCGCGACAGACGATATGACGCTGGAGTGGAAGCTCTCCGATCCTTACGCGCCACTACTGCCGCTGCTGACCGCCAAAGATCTGCTGATAGTGGACGCTGAAGAGGCGTTGGCGAACCAGGAGACCGACGAAAAAGGACCCGACTACGGCGTCAAGTGGGCGACGGAGAGGTCAATTGGAACGGGCCCGTTCATGGTCGAGAGCTTCACGGCTGAGCAGCGGTTGGTCATGGCGAGCAACCCCGACTACTGGGGCGGCCATGACGGCGTTCATCCGTCGGTAGATCGGGTGATAGACATTCACGTTCCGGAGAACTCTACCGCCGAGCTCCAGCTGGCCGCAGGGGAAGTCGATATGGGACTCCAGATGGACCCGGTATCGCTGCAAGGTTTCCAGAACAACCCGGACGTGAACGTGTACACGTACCCGTCACTCATCACGTGCAACCTCTTGGTGGACAGGCGCTTCGAGCCGATCACAAGCGCAGAGGGCTTCCAGGCGCTCCGGTACGCGATCAACTATCAGGGGATGCGCGACATCGTGGCCGGCGGGCTTGCCGACGTGCACCAGAGCCTGATACTTCCGGGCATGGCGGGCCACGATCCGACGATCGCTACGAAGTACTACTACAATCCCGAACTCGCCAAGCAGCTCATGGCATCCGCCGGCTACCCGGACGGCTATGACGTGGACATTCAACTTCGCACAGGCTCGTGCGGCTCGGTGCCGTACCAGAAAGCGCTGGAGTACTTCCAGAACGACCTGAAAGCCGTGGGCATCAACGCGACTATCGTGCAGTCCACCAGCTCGCGCTTCTGGGGCGAGATAGTGGACGAGACGTACCGTGACTTCGGCATCTCCGGTCTCGGCGCCACCTACTTCGACGCCGACCAGCCCGCGACTTGGCGAGCGTCGAGAGAGTGCAACCTGCTCGGCTTGGACGACGCGCACCCGGACATCGCCGCCAGGCTCGCTGAGCTAACGACGATGGGGCGCGTGGAAACCAACGAGATGAAGCGCGACGCGATCTACCGCGAAATGTCCGAGATTCTAGTGGACAACTGCGGAGAGATTACCGTTCTTCAGGTGCGCGACACGGTAGCTCACCGGTCGAACATCAGCGGAATCGTGCCGGCGGCGCACGCCTTCACGCCTGAGTTCCGCTACATCAAGAAGTCGGAGTAGGCGCGACGACGCGCTGACCTCGGTCGAACAACCCATACGGTAGGGGCGGAAACTACGGCTTTCGCCCCTACTTTGGCCCATATTCCGGCAATAGGCGGGAGGCGGTTTGTCCCTGACCAGATATATACTCCGTCGGCTCATGCTTCAAGTATTCGTGCTGATCGGCGTCTCTTCCCTAACTTTCTTCATGATGATCATCATGCCTGGCGACCCGGCGACCATCCTGCTGGAGACGACGGGCGGGCTGAACCCGGAGGCTGTCGAGAAGTTCCGCGAGCGCTGGGGGTTCGACAAGCCGCCGTATATGCAGTATCTGACATTTATGGGCAACTTGCTGCGCGGCGATTTCGGGGAGTCATTCGTTACCAGGCGCGAGATACGAACTGAACTCGGGGCATTCCTGCCCGCGACGGCGGAGCTATCCATAGTCGCGTTCATCATGGCGATAGCGATGGCGATACCTGCGGGGATTCTCGCTGCCGTCAAGCGCAACGGGCCGGCGGATCATATCGTGCGCGTGGTATCTCTATTCGGCGCGTCAGTGCCCATATTTTGGTTTGCGATAATACTGTTGCTCGTGCTCTTCTACTATCTGGGATGGGTGCCATCGTCGCAGCGCATCGGCATCACGCTCGATATTCCGCAGACCGTAACCGGGTTCTACACGATAGACACCCTGATAGCGGGCGACTTTCGCGGCTTCCTGTCGTCGCTTCACCACTTGGCGCTGCCCGCGTTCGTGCTCGCGTTCTCGGTAGTCGGCCTGCTGGCGCGCGTAACCAGAACCAGTATGCTGGAAGTGCTGGGCGAAGACTACATCCGCACAGCGCGCGCCAAAGGGCTGCACAACAGGATAGTCCTGTACAGACACGCGCTGAGGAACGCGCTGATTCCCACGGTAACGATTCTGGGACTGCTGGTCGGCGGACTGCTTTCCGGCGCGGTGCTTACCGAGACGATATTCGCATGGCCAGGACTTGGAAGGTTCGCCGTGCAGTCCATATTCTTCTTAGACCGCGCGGCGGTTACGTCGGTAGCGCTGATAATCGGCGTGGCTTACTCCACCGCCAACCTCATCGTGGACGTAATCATCGCGATACTAGACCCGCGCATCACATACCAGTAGAAGCGCAAGCAGAGGGCAAGATTTGGAATCGCTGCCAGAACAGAGGCAGGGCATCAGGGGCGCCAGGACTTTCGCTCGCTCGAAGATGCGAGGAGGCTTGACCATCCTCCGCAACAACCCGCCGGCGGCGTTCGGACTGGCGCTCGTCGTGGTGTATATTTTCATCGCGATCGCCGGGCCGTGGGTGGCGCCCCACCCGTTCGACAAGTTCGCCGTTGGGCCGCCGCTGGATGCGCCGAGCGCGGATCACGTCTTCGGGACCGACGAGTTCGGGCGCGACGTGTTCAGCCGCGTTCTACACGGAGGGCGCATCAGCCTGCGCGTCGGCGTACTGGTGGTGGTCATATCCGGGGGCGTAGGGGTAACGGTGGGATTGGTCAGCGGCTTCTTCGGCGGCTGGATAGACGAGGCTACGATGCGGATAACCGACATCTTCCTCGCATTCCCCGACCTGGTGATGGCGCTGGTCGTGGCGACGGCGCTCGGAACCAGCATAGAATCCGCGATAGTGGGAATCGCCATCGTGCGCTGGACGTCCTACGCGCGGCTCATGCGGAGTAGCGTGCTTGCGGAAAAGGGCAAGGACTACGTGCTTGCGGGAACGTCTCTCGGAGCGCACCCAACTCGACTGATTTGGCGTCACATCCTACCGAACAGCTACGCGCCCGTACTGGTTCAGGCGACGCTGGACTTTGGCCTAGCCATTCTGCTGGCGGCGGGACTCAGCTTCATCGGAGCGGGGGCGCAGCCGCCGCTGCCGGAGTGGGGCGCGCTTGTATCCGGCGGCCGCCAGTACGTGCAGGCTGCGTGGTGGATACCGATCTTCCCGGGTCTGGCGATCTTTGGGGCGGTGCTCGCCTTCAACCTGCTCGGCGACGCGCTCAGAGACGCCATGGATCCGCGCCTGCGCCATCTGCTGCACGAGGGACGGCGGGAGTAGCCCCACCCGGTCTTTCTCCCAGAGGCGCAGAGGTACGAAGAGACGTGGGGATTTCGTTTGTATCCCTCTTTGGCGCCTTCGCGCTCTGTTCTCAGAAGGACACAGTCAGTTGGCGACTATGTTGACCAGTCGGCCCGGCACATAGATGACGCGGCGGATCTGCTTGCCATCGGTGTGTACGGCCACGCGCGACGAATCGAGCGCGGCGGACTTGGCGTCGTCTTCAGAGATGTCGGCGGGAACCTCTATGCGGTCGCGCAGACGCCCGTTGACCTGGACGACGAGGGTTATGGTCTCATCGGCGGCGAGCTCGGCGTCCCACGCAGGCCACGGCTGCTGGTGGATGCTGAAGCCGCCCTCGCAGCGCTCCCATATCTCCTCAGCCAAGAACGGGGTTATCGGCGCCATCATCAACGCGAGCGCGCTGATCGCCTCATTCCACGACTCCGAGTCCACCCGACCGTCGCCCCAAGCCTGGTTGAGCGTGTTGGAAAGCTCCATCATCGCGGCTATCGCCGTGTTGAACTTGAACCGCTCTACATCGTCGCTGACCTTGCGGATAGTCTGGTGCAGCGCTCGTTTGAGAGCGCGCGTGGCGTCCGGATGGGAATCGGATTCGTCCAGAACGCTCGCGTCGCGGTTCGCCAGGTCCCACACGCGGTTGGTCCAACGCGCCATTCCGTTGATTCCATCGTCGTTCCACTCCCCGCCCGCTTCCCAGGGGCCCATGAACATCATATAAGTTCGGACGGCGTCGGCGCCGACGTCTCTTACGTAGGCGTCCGGGGCGATTACGTTGCCTCGCGATTTGCTCATCTTCTGGTGGTTGAAGACGATGGTGCCCTGGTTGACGAGGCGCGTGAACGGCTCGTCGAAGCTCAGGTAGCCGAGGTCGCGCAGAGCCTTGACGAAGAAGCGGGCGTAGAGCAGGTGCATGACCGCGTGTTCGACGCCGCCGGTGTACTGGTCAACAGGATTCCACTGTCCCAGCGCGTCGGGATCGAACGGGCCATCATCATAATTCGGGCTTGTGTATCGCAAGAAGTACCACGACGAATCTACGAACGTGTCCATCGTATCCGTTTCCCGGCGCGCGGGGCTGTCGCAGTTCGGGCACTCTGTGTTGACGAACGCCTCATTGAGCGCGAGCGGCGAGTCGCCCGTGGGCAAGAACTCGGCGTCCTCAGGCAGCAGCACGGGCAGGTCCGACTCAGGCGTCGGGACTTCGCCGCAGTCGTCGCAGTACATGACGGGGATCGGCGTGCCCCAGTAGCGCTGTCTGCTGATGAGCCAGTCGCGCATCCGGAAGTTGACCTCGCGCTGTCCCCAGCCATTCGCCTCGACGTGATCGGCTATGGCTTCGATGCCTTCCGAGTTCGGCAGCCCATCGAAGCGGCCCGAGTTGACCTGAACGCCAGGCGCTATGTAGGCCTCGTCGAGATCGGAGCCGTCCCAATCCGGCGGCGCGATCACGACGCGGATGGGCAGACCGTACTTCTTGGCGAACTCGAAGTCGCGCTCGTCGTGCGCCGGAACGCCCATGACCATGCCGGTCCCATAGGTGAGCAGCACGTAGTCGGCGACGAGTATCGGCACGCGCTCGCCGTTTAGCTTATTCACCGCGTACGCTCCGGTGAACACGCCGGTCTTTTCTTTGTCGGCGGCGAGACGCTCTATCTCCGTCTGGAGGCGCGCCTGTTCGACGTATGCCTGGACTTCAGCTCGGCGCTCGTCCGAAGTCAGCTTGTCCACCAGCGGATGCTCAGGCGCCAGCACGACGAAAGTTACGCCGAACACGGTGTCTATGCGCGTGGTGAACGTTCGGATGGATTTCTCTTCCAAGCCGTACTCCGATATGTCGAAATCTACCTCGACTCCTTCGGAGCGGCCTATCCAATTGGTCTGCATCGTGTTGATGCGGTCCGGCCAGTCTATCTGCGAATGGTCCAGCAGTTCATCGGCGTACTTGGTGATCCGGAAGAACCACTGCTCCATGTCCTTGTGGACCACGTCGGAATCGCAGCGTTCACACTCGCCCTGTATGACCTGCTCATTCGCCAGCACCGTTTGGCACGACGGACACCAGTTGACGGGGGCGTTGGCGCGGTACGCCAAGCCGTTCTTGTAGAGTTGCAGGAAGAACCACTGGTTCCACTTGTAGTAGTCGGGCGCGCAGGTAACGACCTCGCGGTCCCAGTCGTACATCGGCCCCATAGAACGGAGCTGACGCCGCATATTCTCCATGTTGTCCATCGTCCAAGTGTGCGGATGGATGCCCCTCTCGATAGCCGCGTTCTCGGCGTTGAGGCCAAAGGCGTCGAAGCCCATTGGGTGGAGTACGTTATAGCCCTTCATCCGCATATAGCGGGCGTGAACGTCGGCTCCGGTCATGGCGAACCAGTGGCCTACGTGCAGATCGCCCGACGGATACGGGTACATGTGGAGTTCGTACCACTTGGGGCGCGGGTCATCGTCATCCACCGTGTAGATGCCTTCTTGTTCCCAACGCTCGCTCCACCGCGCCTGCATGGAGGCGTGCGGGTATGCCATGCGAGATTCGCGATCTGCCGTCGTTGTCATACTCTTGCCCTCGCTTCCGAAACGCCTGTGTTGACTTGGAAAATCGTATCACAGGGCGGAATGGGCGGGCAAGAAACCGGAACGGCTAACGCATATCCATGATAGTCGTCGAGGAGTCGTCCACAGGCAGAGTGGTGACGATTAGCTCGTCCGGAGTGTTGCCGACGAAACAGGAGTTTCGGGGATTTTGGCAGGGGCAGGTTTGAAACCCGCCCCTGCGATTGGACGATACGTCTGCGTATCAGAGCGCGGGATAGTCAGCAGATGGGCTTGCTGACCACGTCCGATGAGATGGAGCGTTCCAGAAGCCGGCCCATGCTAGGGGAAGCGTCGGCAAGCGTCCTGTTTTCGATGACCACGCTGCCGCGCAGCAGCACGGTTTCAGGCCAGCCATGCACGCGCCAGCCCTCCCAGATCGAGTAGTCTTCCAGGTGAAGGTCATCGAGGGTGAGCGATCGATCGAAGTTGGGATCCAATATGCAAATGTCGGCGTCTGATCCGGGGGCTATCGCGCCCTTCTTCGGGTACATTCCGAATATCTTGGCGGCGTTGGCGGCGGTGATGTCCACGAACCGCTCCAGGCTCATGCCTAGTTCGACCACGCCGACGGAGTAGGCGATGCCCATGCGGGTCTCGATGCCGTTGTGTCCGCCGGTTACGTCGGCGACGGTCTTGAAGCGGGTCTTCTCCTCCCATGTCGTCGAAACCAGGTCGGTGGCGACGGTGGAGATGCGTCCATCAAGGAGTCCTTTCCACAGCGATCCTCGGTCATCCTCGGACTTGAGCGATGGGTAGGTGTGGTACTTCATGCCGTAGTCTTCACGGTAGTTGTCGGCGCTGAAGCAAGCGTAGTTGTGCAGCGTCTCGCCGTAAACCGGCCTGCCGAGCCTCCGCGCCTCTTCCACCGTGTCCAAGCCCTCGCGCGCGCTGACGTGGACGAAGTAGATGGCGCAGTCCTTCTTAGCCGCCAGCCGCGCCACGCGCCGGAATGACACGTCTTCGGAGAGGTTCGAGTGGATGTGGTGCATATGCCACCAGTCCCACAGCCCGTCCTCCTTGGCGTTGTCGTAGTTGTAGTGGACCATGTCGTCGTCTTCTGAGTGGACCATCAGGATAGCGCGGGCGGCGGCGACCTCCTCCATGATGGACGCGAGGCGTCCGAAGTCGGTCATGTTGTTCTGCATCTGCGGGCTGGGCGGGCGGATGGACGTGGTGAATATCTTGAAGCTGGGGAAGCCGTCCTGCACGAGTTCGGGAATCTGCCGGATGTGGGCGCGAGAGGCGCCTTTGGTGAAGATGGGGTGGTACGAGTAGTCGGTATAGGCGTTGCCTTGCCAGCGCTCAGCCGCCTCGTCGAGCGCGTGGCGGAGGTCGTGTCCCGGAACCTGCGTGGCAAAGTCGAGAACCGTGGTCGTTCCGCCCCAGATGGCCGCGAGTGAGACCGGCTCGGCGCCGGAGCGTTCCGGTTGTCGGGGGCCGCCTATGTGCGCGTGCGGCTCGATTCCGCCCGGCACAACTATCTTGCCGGTGGCGTCTATGACGCGGGCATCTGATGGCGCGTCTGCGCCGGGTTCGGTTACGGCGCGAATCGTTTCGCCGGATATGAGAACGTCGAAGCTGCCAACGCCGCCGGGCGTTACTACCGTGCCGCCTTTGATAAGGATGGTGGACATCGTTTGCCTCCTAAGTGCGTTTTTAACGCAGAGGCGCAGAGTTGACGCAGAGAGGTAATTTGATTACTTAGCGTCGTTGCCTCTTTGCGACTTTGCGTTTAAATCAAGTCCGCTAAGTCAGCGCGGATACTACCGCGTCGCCCACGTTCTCGGTTCTGGACGAGCCGCCCAGGTCGGGAGTTAGAGTCTCGCCAAGCGCGACGACATTCGTGACCGCCTTCTCCACCGAGTCGGCGGCGGCGTCTTCGCCCAAGTGCCGCAGCATCATCGCGCCGGAGAGGATCGCGGCGAGCGGGTTGGCTATTCCCTGCCCTGTTATATCGGGAGCGGAACCGTGCACCGGCTCGAACATGGACGGGTAGCGTCGCTCGGGGTCTATGTTGCCACTGGGCGCTAGGCCCATGCTGCCGGTGATGATCGCGCCGATGTCGGTCAGGATGTCGCCGAACAGGTTGCTGCCGACGACGACATCGAACGACTCGGGCCTGCGTATGAAGTCCATGCAGGCCGCGTCTATGAGCAGCGATAGAGTCTCGACCTCCGGATATTCGGCGGCTATGCGGTCGAACGCCCTGTCCCAAACGAGCATACCGTAGCCGAGCGCGTTGGACTTGGTGATGGACGTTACATGTTTCGCCTTGCCGCGCCGCATGGCTACCTCGAAGGCGTGCCGGATGATGCGCTCGCAGCCTTTGCGCGTGAATACCGCGGACTGCACGCCGATCTCGTCCGGCGTGTGGGGATAGACGAATCCGCCGACGTCGGCGTACTCGCCCTCCGTGTTCTCGCGGATTACCACCATGTCAATGTCGCCAGGGCCGTAGCCTTCCAGCGGGGTGGTCGCGCCTTCGTACAGCACGCTGGGACGCTCACATACGTACTGGTCAAAGGAGCGGCGAATCGGCAGCAGAAGCCCGCCGAGCGTGATGTGGTCCTGGAAGTCGGGGTGTCCGACGGCGCCGAGGAATATCGCGTCGGACTTCGCCAGCGTGTCCAGAGCGTCCGACGGCATCACTATGCCATGCTCGCGGTAGAACTCGCTGCCCCAGCGATGCTCCGTCCAAGTCCAGTCGATGCCGTACTCGCCACCGACGGCGTTGAGAACCTTGATGCCTTCCTCTATGACCTCGATGCCTATGCCGTCGCCCCTGATAACCGAAACGTTGTACTCCGACACGTAGCCACTCCTCCACAATGTAATCGATCTTGCGGGGTGTATTGTATAGTAGTCGGCAGTGAACGCAAAGGCGCCAAGTCAAAAATTGAACGCAGAGGCGCGGAGGGGACGCAGAGACGCAAAGAGATTACTTCTACCCCTTAGCGTATTTGCGTTGAATCTGCCAGAAAGGTGAAAAGATGAACCCATACGTGGAAGCGCAGCTTCAAGCGCTGATCGAGAGCATACGCCTGCTGGAGGTGTATGTAACGGCGCCGCTGGGCCTGTATTCGGATATAAGGATGATGCGGGAGTCGCTGGACGTTCCCGCCTCCGCCGACCTGAGCCGAGAGGAGACGGCGCTTCTTCGTCAGCGGCACGCCGCGCTGACGGACGACCACGCATCCCTGGCTCTTGACGCCATAGCGACGACGCGACAGACGATCGAGACGCTGGCGACTACCGCCGACAATCCACTCGCGGAGAGCTTCTTGCGCCAGTCGCGGCTGGTGCTGGATCGGGCAGAAGCGAAGGTGGGCGGCGATGTCCGAGAGCGCGCAGCCGAGCGTTTGCGGGGCATCTACGTGATCGTGGACCCGGAGGCTACGCGTGGCCGTCCGGTTATCGAGGTCGCCGCGCAGTCGCTGGCCGGCGGCGCGCGCGTCGTGCAGCTGCGCGACAAGCTCAGAGACAAGGGGCCTATGCTCGAAACGGCGCGCGAACTCAAGGCGCTGTGCGACGAACATGACGCGCTGTTCGTGATGAACGATCATGCCGACATAGCGCATGCGTCTGGCGCGCACGTTCTGCACGTCGGGCAGAGCGACCTGCCCGTGGCCGACGCGCGGCGCATCCTGTCGCCGCGCCAGCTGATCGGCAACTCCAACGGCAGCATGGACGAGGCGCTGCGCTCTTGGGGCGACGCGGTGGACTACATAGCGGTCGGCGCGATCTACGCCACAACCACGATGGGCAAGTCGGGCCGCCGCGCGCTGGGGCCGGAGATGATCACGCGGGTGAAGAACGCGGTGAGCCAGCCCATAGTCGCCATAGGCGGCATCAACGCCGAGAACATAGGCGACGTGGCGCGGGCGGGCGCGGATTCAGCGTGCGTCGTGAGCGCGATAACGTTCGCTGATGACGTGAAAGGTGCGACGGAGGAGTTGGCGGAGCTGTGGGAGGGTGCGGGGTAGCTGTACTCGCCGGTTCGTTGGGGAGCGGTTCATCGTCCCGCAAGACCGCAGCGCTAGAGTTCCATCCACCACGCTTGCCGTTCTGTCCTGAACAGGCGGTCGGCGCGTTGCGTCGCGCCTTTCGTAAGCTCCCGAACCCGGCCGGCGCGGGCGAGCCTGCCGAACGAGTTGCCGCCAAGATAGACCGCAGCCAGTTCCGCAACACTCAATTCCACGTCCGGGTCGGCCTTGGCGCGAGAGCACGATGCTCCTTCAGGCCCAGTTTCCAGCCGGTAGGCTCCGTCGTTCCAGTCGCAGAAGTCGTCCTTTACGCGCAGGGTTATCTCCCCCTCGCAGTCGTACTTCCTACTCTCTAACGCCGCCTGAACGTCCACCAGCCGCAGCCACATATGATCTTGTGTCCGCCGCTCCAGACGCCGGGGGTCCGCCAACCTCCAAGGGATGGGGTCGTCCGTAGGCCGGTGGAACGCGCGTATCTCCGTCACCAGGTCTATGCTGAAGCAGAACCGCCACAGCTCGGCCTCCACCTCCGGGTCCTCGCCCAGCATGAACACTACAATCACCTTCCGGTCGTTCATCCGGTACGATACTAGCCCGGCAACCTTTCCGCCTCTCACGTAAGCGACGTGGAAGAATTCGCTCATGCCCCGCCTCTGTCCCTCCGAGTCCCTCAGCGACACCCGCCAGTAACTGGCCGGATACCGGACCATCCCCGCCCAGCGCGGCGCGACCCGTCCGTGCAGCTTCGGCCACTCCGCCCGCGCCTTGTCCGCGCTCACAAATTCCAGCCTGCCCCCGCCGCGCGGTTCGATCTTGAACGCCGTGTGAAGCCGTCCGATGGTCCAGAAGTCTGCCCACGTAGCGATGCCGTACCCGATACGCTCATAGATCGAACTCTCCGACGCCGACAGCGCAGAGAAAGGTTCTCCTTGTTCGCGCATCTGCCGCAGTTGGGCGCGCATGACCCGAGTCATGATTCCTCGCCTGCGGTGAGTGGGAAGAACGGCTACATCATCCACGAATCCCAGCGCCGCTTCCCCGCCAGGAGTGGTCAACGCCGCGCTCCGGGTAGTCGCAGTCCCCACGATCTTCCCGTCATCGAACGCCGCGAACGTCCTGTCCAGCTCAGCTTCCCACCTCGAACGTTCCACGTACTCGTCGTCCGCGTGGAACCCGAACCCCCGCGCCTCGGCGCGCGACCACTCTTCGAACTCGTCCTCTGCGACTGGCCTTATATGAATGCCCATGAGAGTCATCGTAACAATGCCAGCCGCAACGCATCAAATCATAGAGATTCGGATTTCATCATCCGGCAGGTCTATGCCTGCCACCTTCGCGCGAATTGACCGCCGCCGTTCGGCTGCGTTAGTATTTGGGCGCAGTGAACACATGATTTAGTCGCAGCCCCCAACCGCCATTGACCGGTTAAAATGGGCGGCTGATTCGTGGAGGCATCCAGTGGAGATAATGTATTTGGCGATCGCGGCAGGCGTCGTCGCGCTGGTATTCGCGGCGATCTTGGCATGGAGAGTCACCCAAGCCGACGAGGGCAGCGAGCAGGTACGCTTCATCGGCAACGCGATTCGGGAAGGGGCCATGGCGTTCCTGTCGCGCGAGTACCGGCTGCTCGCGGTGTTCGTGGTCATCGTCTTCATCGTACTGTGGGTTTTCATAGACGCCGACGTTCTGGGCAAGGTCGGTGAATCGAACGCTATTCCAGGAACGGCCATCTCGTACCTCGTCGGCGCGATCGGCTCCGGCCTGGCGGGGTTCATCGGCATGAGCATCGCCGTCCGCGCGAACACGCGAACCACGGTGCAGGCGCAGCGCGGATTGAACGCCGCGCTCAGAATCGCCTTCAATTCGGGCGCGGTTATGGGCGTCAGCGTCGTCGGCATCGGGCTGATCGGTCTGACGGTCGTGTATCTGATATTCCAGGACATCAAGCTGGTCGCCGGTTTCGGATTCGGCGCGTCGTCAATCGCGCTATTCGCGCGCGTGGGCGGCGGCATCTACACGAAAGCCGCCGACGTTGGCGCGGACCTGGTCGGCAAGGTTGAGCAGGGCTTGGACGAGGACGATCCGCGCAACCCGGCGACGGTCGCTGACAACGTGGGCGACAACGTGGGCGACGTTGCGGGCATGGGCGCGGACCTGTTCGAGAGCTATACAGGCTCGATCATCGCCACCATCGCGCTCGTGGCGGTCGGCGCCGGCGCGCTGGGAATGAGCGCTCAAGGAGGATTCGACGCGGAGCTTGCTATTCTGCCGCTGTTGATCGCGTCTATCGGCATCGTCGCTTCGATCGTCGGCACGTTCTTCGTGCGGACCAGCGAAGGCGCGAGCATGGGACGGCTGCTGTGGTCGCTCCGCTTCGGGATATTCGGCGCGGGGATACTGGTGCTCATCGCCACCGCCGCGGCGCTGATGGCGCTCGATATGCCGTTCGAGCTGTTCTGGGTAGTTCTGACCGGACTCGTGGCCGGACAGATAATCGGCACGGCATCCGAGGTCTATACCAGCTACGAGTACAAGTTCACGCGCAACATATCGGCAAGCGCGCTGACCGGGCCTGCGACGGTCATGATCTCGGGTCTCGGGCTCGGCATGATAAGCACGCTGGTTCCGGCGCTGGTCATCGTGGTAGCCATGTGGCTTGCGAACGACCTGGCAGGTACATACGGTGTGGCGCTCGCTGCCGTCGGTATGCTCTCGACGCTCGGCATCACGCTGGCGACGGACGCATACGGGCCTGTCGCCGACAATGCGGGCGGCATTGCCGAGCAGGCAGGGCTGGACCCCGAGGTGCGCGAGCGCACGGACGCTCTCGACTCGCTTGGCAACACAACCGCAGCGACGGGCAAGGGCTTTGCCATCGGATCGGCGGTGCTTACGGCGCTGGCGCTCATGGCGGCGTACTCCCAGGCGACCGGCGTGGAAGTGTTCAATCTGACCGACATCAACGTGATGATGGGCCTGCTGATCGGCGCGCTGCTGCCGTTCATCTTCGCGGCGCTGACGATGGAGGCGGTCGGCAGGGCGGCGCAGGCGATGGTCGAGGAGGTGCGGCGACAGTTCCGCGAGATTCCCGGGCTCCTGGAAGGCAAGGCGGACGCCGACTACACGCGGGCCGTGGACATCAGCACGCGCGGCGCCATGAAAGAAATGGTGCTGCCCGGAATCCTGGCTATCGTGGCGCCGGTGTTAGTCGGCGTCGTTCTCGGAGCGGCAGGGCTGGGCGGTATGCTGATCGGGGCGATTGCGACCGGCTTCCTGCTGGCTATCATGATGGCGAACGCGGGCGGCGCGTGGGACAACGCGAAGAAGTACATCGAGGCGGGCGCGCACGGCGGCAAAGGCACCGACGCGCACGAAGCGGCGGTGGTCGGCGATACGGTGGGCGACCCGTTCAAGGACACGTCAGGCCCCGCGCTGAACATCCTCATCAAGCTGATGAGCATTGTCGCGCTGGTGTTCGCGCCACTGTTCTTGTAAGGGGATTTGACGCGGAGGCGCGGAGGCGCAGGGGGATTGACGAGATTCTCTTGCGTCCTCGCGCCTTGGAGTTAAACGTGTGGAGGGATCTCCATTGCGCTAACGCCGCGTTCGGCTTTTTGGTATAGAATGTATCTACATCCTGTCCCTAAGTGGCTATGCCCAGGTGGCGAAATGGTAAACGCGGCGGACTTAAAATCCGCTACCCTGTTGGGTTTGGGGGTTCGAATCCCTTCCTGGGCACCAGTTCCAGTTCCACCTGTTCCGGCCGTTATTGCGGCGCGACTCCGAACAACTGTCGCTTGCGCGCGTGCAGGAAGCGTGTAGCTACGAACGTCAGCGGCTTGCGAGCGGCTGTGAAGTTCTGCTCGAGAGTTCTGAAGACGCGCTCAAGTTCGAGGGCGCGCGCCGCCGGATGGCGCTGGGCGAGGCCGTAGAATGTCCGGCCTTCGCGTTCGTAGTCCTCGATGGTGCGGCGCATCCGCCACCGCCTGCCGGGCGGCGGCGCAGCCGACCCTACTGTCCTACCGCCTGATCCGCCTGAGCGATTCTGCGCGCCGTCCGGAAAGACGCCGGACAGGAACAGGCACACGTCGGCGATACGCTTGTAGTAGCCGAATTTCTGCTCGTGGGGCGCGGTGGAGGCGAACTTGACGAGGCTGTCTATGTCCATATCGCTGTATTTGACGCGCCGCCGGACACCTCGACGGACGCGCACCGGCACAGTGTAGCTGTGGACGCGCGTGAAAGACGCCATCATGGAAGCCAAGTACTCCACCACGCCCGGTCGCTCCATGAACCGTATCACGTCCGGCGTGTCGAAGACGGGGATGGACGCGCGTCCTTGCCTCTCCTCGGTGTAGGCGGCGGTCTCCAACGCCTTGTGCGAGCGGCGCAGCAGTATCTCGAAGTACAGCGCGGGCGATATGTGAAGGAGAACCTCGTCGTCGCTCTGCACGCGCTCGATAAGCGCGTCGTCAGACAGCATCGCGGCGCGAAACTGCGCGTCCTCGGCGAGCAGCCGCTTGAGCGCGTCCGGTTCGGCAGCTCCGGGCGCGACGACATCCACGACGAAGTCCAGATCGCCGTCGCTGAAGTGGGGCCACTGACTGCGGCCGGTCATGGGAGCCTCCTCTACCTTATGGACTCAGAGGGTAAGCTATCGTGGCGGCTGTTTCAACACAGGGGGCAACGGACTTGGTCGCTGGCGGGAGGAGTATGCAGGTTTCTCTTTCTCCGTCGCCGTGTTTGCTGGATTGGCCCGCGAAATGGTATAAGGGCCAAGGGAGCGCCATCGATCGTCTATGCGAGGAATAGGCGGTGACCCTAGCCGCGAGGGGCGTTTACTATTCATGGAATCTGTCGGGAACGCCAGACATTCTTGGGAGCCGGGGACCCGTATCCTTCAACAGGATCTGTGGGGTGGCAATCTTGTAACCGTTAGGCCGGTTACGGTAGTGGAGGATAGGGCCGACCGCCTCGTCCTGTACACACATCCGAAAGCCCCTTATCGCTCCAACGCCTCGCGCGACCGATACGCGATGCCTGTTGTCGAGCGCATAGACCTTTGGTACGAGCGCATCCATGAGCCACTGGAGGCGCGAGTTTCCGGGCGCTACCACTTTCTGAGCATTACGCCTCCGAACTCCTGGCATTCCGTATGGTTGGTCTGGGATCTGAAGTGGCAAGTCCGCTGGTGGTTCGTGAACTTGCAATCGCCCATCCGCAGAACATCGAGGGGGATCGTGGTCCTAGATCATGCCTTGGATATTAGGGTCGAACCGGACCTGACTTGGACTTGGAAGGACAGGGACGAGTATGACGAGCTGGTGCGGCGCGGCTGGTTCACAAACGAGGAGCAAGCGTCGATCCTGGCCGAGGCCCAGAGAATGGCGAATGTAGTTTCCGAGAAGGGTCCGCCCTTCTCAGACGGCTGGGAGAATTGGATGCCGAATCCGGCATGGCCAGTTCCAGTCTTGCCCGACGATTGGGATGCGCTGGACGGGTAGTGCCTCGCCGCTCCGCCATCGAGTGGAGTTGACGAGAATCTTCACGCTGAAGATCACTCTGGCAGTGTTAGACGCCAGTGAGTTCGGCGACTAAGCGCGCTGCGGCTGAACCTGATATGCTGTGCATCCGCATCGCGCGCATTTCGATTGCGCGGACGGAAGCGCGTGAGCATGGAGGGCCATCATCGCGGAACGATTACGGAGGCTGCCCAGGCCGCAGACGTTCGACGCTTGGATCGCGCACAGAGATTATCGCTTTCTGTGGGTGGGCAACTTCTTTGCAAACACCGCGCACTGGCTTCAGCTGCTCACTCTGGGCTGGCTGGTGCGCGATCTGACTGTCGGCTCGCAGTGGTCGGCGCTTCTCGTGGTCGGCATCAGCGGAATTAGCACTCTGCCCGGCATCATCATCGGCCCTCTCGGCGGTGTGCTAGGCGATCGGGTGGACCGGCGCCGGCTGATAATATCTCTCCAGGCGTTCATGATATGCCTGTCGTTCGGGTTCGCATGGGTCATCGCCTTCGATCTGGTGGAAGTGTGGCACGTCTTCGCCTACGCCATCATCAGCGGCGCATGCCTGTCCATCACTCAGCCCATGCGCCAAGCGCTTATCGCCAACACGGTGGCTCCGCGTATGCTGGGCAACGCCTACGCCACGAACGTGCTGACGATTCCCGGCACCCGCGCCCTCGGCCCATTCGTGGGTGGGTTCCTGATAGCCGAGCTGGGGTTCTTCTGGAACTTCACCGCTGAGGCGCTGCTGTACCTGGGGATGATCGTGGCGTACATTCCAATGCGGACGCCCTACGCAGCGTCGCGCCGGAGACGCGCCGATGGTAGTCACGCGGGCTTCTTCGAAGATCTGGCGGAAGGCATGCGGTACATCTGGTCGGGCAACCGAGCGCTGTTTCTGCTGATTACGCTGACGCTGGTGCCGAACATGGTACTCCAGCCGGTCATGTTCCAGCTTCCGCTGTTTACGGACGAGATTCTGAATCGCGGCGCCGACATCGGGGGCATCATGCTGGCGATAAACGGGGCCGGCGGCTTTCTGATGGCGCTGACCATCGCTTCGTTCGGCTTCTTCATCAATCGCGGGATGGTGTGCCTGATAACCGCGCTGGTGAGTTCGCTCCTGGCGTTCGCGCTTACGGGCGCCGTGTGGCTGCCGCTCGCGCTGGTGCTGATCGCGCTGTTCGGCGCGAGCCAGACGACGTTCCGCACGACGAACGGCACGCTCATACAGACGCTAACGCCTGACGAGCTGCGAGGCAGGATTACCAGTCTGCAGCGGCTTGGCCAGGGCCTTGTCGTCGGCTCGAGCTTGCTGGTGGGCTGGTTCGCCGGGGCAACGTCGGTGGTGTGGGCGCTGGTGGCGATGGGAGCGGTTGGGCTAACCGTGTCGGCCGCGTATATGACGTTCGCCGGGAGGTTGCGGAGGCAGGAGTGAGATTTAACGCAGAGGCGCAAAGAAACGCGGAGACGCAGAGGGTTTCCAATATCCTCTCTGCGCGTCTCCGCGTCTCCGCGTTAAAATCCGAGCGCTACGCTCCTACCAGCGAGTTCTTGGCCTCGATGGTCATCTCGTACATTCGGGGGCGCTGGTTAGGCAGCTCCACGACGCCTCGCTTCTCCATGAATGGGAGCAGGTCTCGCCTGAATGCGATGCCGAAGGCAGGGCCGTCGGCTTTCGACAGAGCGTGACTCGAGAAGTGGGACCGGATGATGTCCTGACAGTCGGTGCTCTTGAACCTGCCCACGGGCATATCGCGGATTAGCTGGATGGCTATTCGCTCGTTGACCGGCATATCGCGGGTCTGTATGGGCTGTGGGCGCGGCGCCGGCGGCCGCTCGGGCTCCGGCTCCGGTTCGGGCTCGACGTCTGGGGTAGCCTCTTCTTCCTCGACAACGGCGTCTTGAGGCGGATGGTCGTCGTAGCCGAACTCTTCCTCATCGTCGTCATAGTAATCGTCGTCGTAAGAGGCGTACCTGTCCACGACGTGGACGTACCTCTTGGGGAAGAACTCCTGAAGCAGATTGGATCTGGTATCCATCCTGTCCGTGAACACCCACAGGAAGGGGGCGCGTTCGCCCGGCTTGCGGGTTCCTGAGATCTCCGTCTCCTCGGCGAGCTTGGCGTAGAGAGAGATGAAGTCGCTGTCGTCGCTGACGACGGCGACGTGGCTCACCCGGTTATGGTTGAAATCGCTAATCGCATCGACCGCGATTGCCATGTCGGCCGCGTTCTTCGTCGCTGAAAGACTGTAATGCTGGACGCCCTTGACCGTAACCTGCAAGTTCCTGAAAGCGTCGGATGCCCAGACGTTCCATAGATGCGCGTGGTCTGCCCTGACATAGAGGTTCAATCTGGTTGGTTTGGGCATGTCTTTGGGCCAGCGATAGATCAGCAGTTGGAGAACGTCTTTCGCCATCTCCTGGAGGTTCTGGATGTCTGCGTATATTCCGGTGCTGTATTCGCCTGCGGCGATAATCTGTTCGTTTGACATAGCTGGATTATACCAGCCTTGTGGCGGGTTTCACAAGTCAGACTTGCTACGCGCCCTCGAACATCGCGCCTACGGAGAGGCCGCTGTGGATGCGGTGAATCGCTTCGCCGAGGATGGAAGCTACCGAGATGGTGTGCGTCTTGGTTCCAAGCTGGTCTTCGCTGATGGGAAGCGAGTCGGTAACGGCCATCTCCATGATCGGGCTCTCTTCTATGACCTGGGGCGCGGGGCCGCACAGCACGCCGTGCGTAACGGCGCAATAGACGTTGCTCGCGCCTCCGCCCATCAGCGCGTTCGCGGCGGCGGCTACGGTGCCGCCGGTCGTAACCTCGTCGTCCACGATGACGACCTTCTTGCCGTCGACGTCGCCTATCAGGTCGTCGGCGACGACGCTGTCGGTGTTGCCGAGCCGTCGCTTCTGGACGATGGCGATGTCCGCGCCGATGATGTCGGCGGTCTCGCGAGCGCGTTTGGCTCCCCCGACGTCGGTGGCGGCGACCACGACGTCTTCGCCGTTGCTGAAATGCCGCGCGAGCATGGGTATGGCGGTCAACTCGTCCACCGGCTTGCGAAAGAACCCCTGTATCTGTCCGGCGTGCAGGTCTAGCGTCAACACACGGTCGGCCCCCGCCATTTCGATCATCGAGGCTATCAGCCGGGCGGTTATGGGCACGCGGGGCTGGTCTTTCTTGTCGCTGCGACCGTAGGCGTAGTACGGAAGCACTGCCGTTACACGGCCCGCCGACGCGCGCTTCGCCGCATCCAGCATTATCAGGAACTCCATGATATGGTCGTTGACCGGCTCGCTGAAGGGCTGGACGATGAACACGTCCCGTTCGCGCACGTTTTCGAGTATCTTGACGAACGTGTTGTCGTTGGCGAACTTGAACACGTCTATCTGTCCGGGATGGATGCCGAGATAGGCGCAGATGTCTAGGGCAAGCTGCGGGTGAGCGTTGCCAGTGAACACCTTCAAGTCCTCAGCGATCGGCATCAGGCCACCTCCCGCGGGCTGCGCTTAGGTTCGTGAAGCGCTTCGATTGTAGCATAGGGCGGCAGTTGGGATTCAACGTCGGTATGTGTTAGGATTCTGCCACTTTTGGGCTTAGCTTACCGGAAGGGTGGACGTTGATCATGGCGACTGGCATGACGACTGGAAGCGTGGAGGGCGCGCGCGGCCTGCCTGAGCGACCCCGGATCAGGCCGGTGGAGGCGATTCCCTTCGAGCACGAGGGACGACGGCTGATCGCGCTGCGCGACCCGCTGGACATGACGCCTCAGCCGATGGGAATCGAGGCGGGCGCGGCGCCGGCGCTGGCGCTGATGGACGGCTCGCGCACGGTGCCGGAGATTCGGGTAGCAGTTGCGCTACAGTACGGGATGCAGACTACGGATCGCGCGCTGTACCAGGTGGTCCGAGCGCTGGACGACGCGCTGCTGCTGGCTAACGGCAAGTTCCAGCTTGCCATCCGGCGCGCGCTCGACGAGTACCGAACCGCCGATCACAGGCCGATGTCGCACGCGGGAGCAGTCTATCCCCGCGCCGCAGCGAATCTCGACGTAGAGATGGAAAGGTGGCGCGAGCAAACCCCGCCGCCCAACGACGTAGAGCGGGTCGTTGGAGAACAGGGGGGCGATCTCGTAGGGATGGTCTGCCCGCATATTGACTACCAGCGGGGCCACAAGACCTACGCCGAGCTGTGGCAGCTCGCCGAGCCGAACATCGCCGACGTCGAGACGGTGATAATACTCGGCACCGACCACAGAGGCGGCGCGGGACGGGTAACGCCTACCGCGCAGGCCTACACCACGCCCTACGGCGTTCTGCCGACGGACGGGGAGGTCGTAAAGCGTCTGTCGGACGCGATCGGCCCGACCGCGTTCGAGGAAGAGCTGCACCACAAGTCCGAACATTCGATAGAGCTGGCGGCGGTATGGCTGCACCACGCGCTGCGCGAGGCGGGACGCGCGAACGACGTTAGCGTCGTTCCGGCGCTGTGCGGTTCGTTCTATTCCATCACGACGGAGGGCGCGCAGCCGGACGACGCGCCCGATCTGGCGGCGACCATAGACGTCCTGGAACGGCTGACGCGGGAGCGTAGAACGCTGATAATCGCGGCCGGAGACCTGGCGCACGTGGGTCCGGCGTTCGGAGACAGCATCCCGTTAGACGACGTTACCAAGGCGAAAGTCAGGTCTGAGGATGCCGAATCGCTCTCCGCCATCTGCGACGGCGACGCGGGCCGGTTTCTGGACATATCGCGCAACGAGTCGGACAGGCGACGGATATGCGGCCTGCCACCGATCTACATCATGCTGCGGCTGCTCGGCGGCGCGTCCGGGGTCCAGATGGGCTACGATCAGTGTCCGGCGGATTCGGAGAACGGCTCGATAGTGTCGATCGCGGGCGCGCTGCTGTATCGTTAGAGCGCAAGTTACAAGAGCGTGAATTTAACGCGGAGGCGCAGAGACGCAGAGGGATGATTTGGAGTACGCAGGGCAATCCATACGGATATTTGGGGTGCGAGGAATCCCCGAAGCGCGTCCTGGCGACAGGCTTGGGCGCATGATCGCGGATGCGGCGGCGGCGCAGGGGGACGCTCTGGAAGATGGCGACATACTGATCGTTACACAGAAGATTGTGTCCAAAGCAGAGGGGCGAGTCGTGCCGCTCGCGTCCGTCACGCCATCGGAGTTCGCCATAACGTTCGCTTCCCACACCGGGCGCGACGCTCGTCTGGTAGAGCTTGTGTTGCGCGAGAGCAAGTCCATCGTCCGCATGGACCCGGAGCGCGGCGTCATCATCGCGGAGACGCATCACGGATTCGTGTGCGCCAACGCGGGGATAGACCAGTCGAACGTGCCTGGGGACGAGGTGGCGTGCCTGCTGCCGGTGGACTGCGACGAATCGGCGCGGCGCATCATGGACGACGTGAGGGCGGCGCGCGGGGTGGAGGCGCCGGTGATAATCTCGGACACGTTCGGACGCGCGTGGCGCGACGGCCACGTCAACTTCGCCGTAGGCGTCGCGGGCATGAATCCGGTGGCCGACTATCGAGGCCTGCCCGACGCGCAAGGCCGCGAGATGCACGTTACGACGATAGCGGTCGCGGACGAGCTCGCGGCGGCGGCCGAGCTTGTACAGTTCAAGGCGATAGGCGTGCCGGTGTCTGTGGCGCGGGGGTATCCGTATGCGCGGGAGACTTACGATTCACGGGGCGTGGCGCCGCTGCTGCGGGAGCGGGGACGGGATATGTTTAGGTAGAGGAGGTTCAACCTCATCCCAACCCTCTCGCTGAGGGAGAGGGAGTTCACCCACATCCTACCCTTTTCCCATCAAGTGGGGAAGGGGCTCCCTTAGGCGAACGCTTCTATCTCTTCGGGAATGGTCGCCACGGCGTCGAGGGCTGATATGCCGCGCCGGGTATCTGAGGCGAGCTTGGCCTTGTCGGACACGCGAACGCGACGCTTGAAGAGCCAGTAGGTAAACTCTTTCATCTCGGTGAGGGTGGTTACCGGACGGTGGAGGCTGCCCTGGTCGTCTCTGAAGGACGCGAGCAGGGAGGCGTAAGGCGAGCGGTAGATGCGCTGGAATGCCTGATCGGTGTGGTCTGTTACGTACTGGCGACCGCTGGCGTAGAAGCGCTTTTCGATTTCCTCCTCGACGACGTACTGGAGCGCAAGCTCCACCTCTACGCCGTAGAAGTAGTTGAGGTACGCGCTGTACTTATCGACACCGAGAATCCGCTTGAAATCCGCCTCTTCGAAGTAGGATGGGAAGCGTCCCGTGAACAGCAGCGCTTCGAGCTCGTCGGTCGGGATCAGGTCGCGCGTCTCGAATGTCAGGCGATTGGCGAGCGTTAGCCAGTCGAACGCCTCCCCACCGATGAGATACGCCAAGCGCGCGTTGCCGAACGTCTCCTCCGGCGCCGTCCAAATCGCAATCGCTTCAAGCAAGGCCGTGGGCCAGAGCTCGCCTTCTTCGAGCCGCATTCGAAGGCATTCGATCGGGTTCGCATTTGGCGGGTTCTCGTCCGTCTCTCGCGAGTGGGTTCCCGGTTCAGAGCCGGCGTTTGGCTCGACGTAAGGACCGCCGTTGACGCCCGACTCCGGCGCGGCGTAGGGGCCGTCGCCAAGTCCGCCATTGGACTCGGCGTTCGGAGGGATATTCGCGCTGGACTCACACGTTCGCTGGGTCATACCCTGATAATGCCTTACTTCGGTATGATTTGTCCAGTTCCAGCCACGCGAGGAAGTCTTCGGCGCCCATGCAGTTGGCTATGTGGCGCGGCTCGCAGGCGGCGCGGCGCGCCAGACGCGCGCCGTATTCGAGGTTGCCGAGCGACTCGACCATGTGCGCGTCCGTGTCTATGACGAGCGGCGCGCCGAGTTCGCGGGCGCGGCGGATGTGCGTGTCCTTGAGGTCGAGCCGTTCCAGCGAGCCGTTGATCTCGAGCGCGGCGCCTGTATCGGCGGCGGCTCTGAAGATGGCGTCGTAGTCGGCGTCCACCGGGCGGCGCTCTCCTATCAGCCGAGTCGAAAGATGCCCGATGGCGTCGACATGAGGATTCTTCATCGCGGTGATGACACGGGCTGTCATCGTTGCGGCGTCCTGAGACATGGCGCTGTGGACCGAGGCGACGACCCAATCGAGCTTGGCGAGAACGTCGTCGGCGTAGTCGAGCGAACCGTCGGCGCGTATGTCCATTTCGGTGCCGTGGAGAACGCGGATGCCGCCGATATCCGACTCCAGCTCGCGCAGACGCTTGCCGTGCCGTTCGAGACGCTCGACGCTGAGGCCGTTGGCTATCCCGCGCCCTACCGAGTGGTCGGTAACGGCGATGTACTCGAGGCCGCGCTCGCGAGCGGCCAAGAGCATGGCTTCCATAGGGTCGCGTCCGTCCGACCAATCAGTGTGCGAATGAAGGTCTCCGCGTATGTCGGACGCCCGAACGAGCCGCGGGATGGCGTTGGAGCGGGCCAGCGCCACTTCATCCCCACCCTGCCTAAGCTCCGGCGGCACGTACTGGAGGCCGAGACGGGCGTACAGCGCCTCCTCGCTGGCGAACGTCTCAAGCTCGCCGGTCTCGATGTTCGTCAGTCCGTACTCGCTGAGCGACAGGCCCAGCCGCGTGGCGACTTCGCGGAGCGCGACGTTGTGGTGCAGGCTGCCGGTGAAGTATTGGAGCATCGCGCCGATGGCGTCCGATTCGGCGACGCGCAGGTCTATCTGCATACCTGAGCGGAGCGCGACGGACGTTTTGCGGTCGCCGTGGGCGATGACCCGCGCCACGTCGTCCATGCCGGCGAGCGCGTCAAGGACGGCTTGCGGCTCGTCCGAGACACACACGAAATCAAGGTCGCCGACGGTCTCCTCGAACCGGCGCAAGCTTCCGCACGCTACCAGCCGCGAGATGCCCAGGCACTCAGATTCGAGGTGAAATCTGACGCGCTGGGCTACTTCCATGGCGCGGGCTATGGGCGTTCGGTCAGACTTGGCGCGGGCGAATTGGATCGAGCGCAGGATATTAGCCGCGCTCTTCTTGCCCATGCGCGGCAGGGATTCTAGTCTGCCGTCCTCGATAGCCGCCGTCAACTGCTCCACAGTCGTAACGTCAAGTTCTTTCCAGACTCGGAGAACGGTCTTGGGGCCGAGTCCCGGTATCTGCACGAGGTCCAGGACGCCGGGTGGGAACTCTGCCTTCAGGCGTTCGAGATAGCCCATCTCGCCCGTGGTGGCGAGTTCCTCGATCTTCGCTGAAATCGCCTTGCCGATGCCGGGTATGTCAGTCAGGTCTTCTCTGTCGCGGACCATCGCGTCCACGTCGCGGGGCAGGCGGTCAATCGTGCGCGCCGCTCGCTGGTAGGCGCGGATGGTGAACGATTTCTCCCCCTTCATCTGGAGGAGCGATACGATGGTCTCGAATGCTTCCGCGATCTCGGAGTTGGTCATGTGATCCTATGCGGCGCAGCAGCGCTTGTACTTCTTGCCGCTGCCGCACGGACAGGGCTGGTTTCGGCCGATCTTTCGTCTGCCGGTTGGCGCCGGGGCCGACGAGAGTCGGTTCTGCGACGCCCCGTTGGCGACGACGTTGGGCGAACTTCCCCGGTTTGCAGTCGCCCGTCCCGAGCCGTTCGTCCTACGCTCGCCGTTCACGGCAAGTTGGCCCATGTCGGCGGGCACGCGGAATATGGAGTGCGCCACGTCGCTCTGTATCTTCTGTTCCAACGCCTGGAACTGGTTATTGCCCTCTATGCGATACATGGCGAGGGGGTCGCGCTGTCCGAATGCCTGTAGGCCGATGCCCTGTCGCAAGTTTTCCATGGTGGTCAGGTGCTGTACCCAATTGGTATCTATCGAGCGCAGCAGCAGGAAGCGTTCGAGGTCGCGCATCATTTGGGCTGAGATCTGCGTCTCGAAATCGCCATAGATACCCTCGGCGTATTCGAGGAGCGTGGTTTCTATTTCATCAACGTCGGAACTTCGCACTACGTCTTCATCTTCGAACTGCTGCGGCGGCGGCATGATGGCGCCGATGGCGGAGTTGAGGGTATCCACGTCCCAGTCGGACGGGCGGTCGTCTCCGAGCGTGGAGCGGACCACGTCGCTGAGATGTTCCGCCAACATTCCCTGGATGTTCGTCTTCAGGTCCGCGCCGGAGATTATCTTATCGCGCTCGCCGTAGATGACGCCGCGATGGGTGTTCACGACATCGTCGTATTCTACGAGATGCTTTCGCAGATCGAAGTGGTGGCCCTCGACCTTAACCTGCGCGTTTTCGATGGTCTTGTTTATCATGCCGTTGTCAATGGGCACGTCGTCATCGGCGCCAACCCAGTCCATGACCGAGCGAATCTTGTCGCCGCCGAAGCGTCGCATCAGGTCGTCGTCTAGGGCGGTGTAGAACTGTGTGGCTCCGGGATCGCCCTGCCGCCCGGCGCGGCCCCGCAGCTGGTTGTCTATGCGCCGCGCCTCATGGCGCTCGGTGCCGATGATGTACAGCCCGCCGAGGCCTACCACCTTGTCGTGGTCTGCTTGCCACTCCTTCTCGGACACGCCCTGAGCGTCCGGGCTGCCGCCAAGCACGATGTCCGTTCCCCTGCCCGCCATGTTGGTCGCCACGGTTACGGCGCCGGGTTTGCCCGCCTGCGCGACGATTACCGCCTCGCGCTCGTGCTGCTTGGCGTTCAGCACTTCGTGGCGGATGCCCTTGCGGTCGAGCATACTGCTAAGGATTTCGGACTTGTCTATATCAGTTGTGCCGACAAGCACCGGCTGGCCCTTGCGGTGCCGCTGTTCGATCTCGGCGACCACGGCGCGGTACTTGGCCGTCTGGTCTCGGTACACGAGGTCGCCCGCGTCTTCGCGCGCCATCGGCCGGTTGGTGGGTATGCTTACGACGTCGAGCTTGTATATCTTGTCGAACTCTTCGGCCTCGGTGGACGCCGTGCCGGTCATACCGGACAACTTGTCGTAGAGTCGGAAGTAGTTCTGGAGCGTGATGGTGGCGTACGTGATGGACTCGGCGCGGACGCGGACGCCCTCCTTGGCCTCTATCGCCTGGTGCAGCCCGTCTGAGTATCGCCGCCCGACCATTAGCCTGCCAGTGAACTCGTCCACGATGACCACTTCGCGGTCCTGAACTACGTAATCTTGGTCCCGCTGGTAGATCACGTGCGCCCTGAGCGCGTTCTCTATCTGGTGGACGGTCTCGAAGTTCTCCGGACCGTACAGGTTGGAAAGGTTCAGCGTCCGTTCCAGCTTGGAGATGCCATCCTGGGTGAGCGCCACGGTTCGGTGTTTCTCGTCCACAGTGTAGTCGAGCTCGAATTTGAGCGACGGCGCGACCCTGGCATATCGGGCATAGTCTCGCGCCGTGTTGGGACCGGGGCCGCTGATGATTAGCGGAGTCCGCGCTTCGTCTATCAGGATGTTGTCCACCTCGTCAACGATGGCGTAGGCGAGGCTTCGCTGCACTCGGGACGGAGATTCGGACGCCATGTTATCGCGCAGGTAGTCGAAGCCAAATTCGTTGTTGGTGCCGTAGGTAATGTCCGCGAGATAAGCCTCGCCGCGCGTGGCGGGCCGCATATGCTCGGAGCCGCGTTCGCCCTCTTCGTACTCGCCATCGTACATCAGCGCGCTCTGATTCTGGAGGGCGCTCACGGTTACGCCGAGCCGAGCGTACACCGCGCCCATCCAGTGGGCGTCGCGTCGCGCCAGGTAGTCGTTGACGGTAACTACGTGAACGCCGTCGCCGGTGAGCGAATTGAGATAGGCGGCCAGCGTCGCGACGAGCGTCTTGCCCTCTCCGGTCTTCATCTCGGCGATCTTGCCCTGATGCAGGACGATGCCGCCGATCATCTGCACGTCGTAGTGTCGCTGGCCCAGCGCGCGCCGCGCCGCCTCGCGCACGGCGGCGTATGCTTCCGGTAGGATGTCGTCGAGGCCTGCGCCGCCGGAGACGGCGCGGCGGAAGTCTTCGGTCTTGGCGAGAAGATCGTCGTCCGACAGACGCTCGAACCGCGGCTCCAGAGCGTTGATCTCATCCACCAGCGGCCGCATCTTCTTGATGACGCGCTCATCCGAGCCGCCGAACAGCTTGGCAAGGGATTTGAACATGGGCGCAACCTGCCTGATAGTGGTTGTACATTACTATTACTCAACTACCATTATACTACAACATCAGGGGGTTTTGCGCAGAGGCGCAGAGGGTCGAAACGCAGGGGTGGATTTAACGCAAAGACGCAAAGATGCGAAGACGCAAAGGTGGGTGTTCGGTTGAGACGGGAACGCGTGGAACGAGTCAGGGCTTTCATCGCCGTCGAACCGTCGGACGAGGCGCGGGCGGAGTTGGCGAGGGTGGCGTCAGCAGCGCGTGACCTAGGAGTCAGAGGCGCGCGCCCAGTACGCGACGAGGGCTTGCATCTTACGCTGCGGTTCTTAGGGGATTTGGATATAGGAGACGTTCCGCGCGTTAAGGCTGCGATGCAGACAGCAAGAAACATCATTTCGCCGTTCGAGCTCGCGCTGGGCGACGTCGGCGCGTTTCCGACTTTGGGACGGGCGCGGGCGCTGTTCGTGGGCGTCGATGGCGAAATCGAGACGCTGACATTGCTGCGGGACGGCGTCGAAGCGGAGCTGTCGAAAATTGGCTTCCGGCGGGACAGGCGGCGTTTCAACCCTCATATCACGGTGGCGCGAATCCGCGACCGCGTATCCAGGCCGGATAGACGCGCCGTTGTAGAGGCCGCGCGGTCGGCTAACCACGCGAAAGTGGCGTTCAGAGTCGCCGCCTTCAGTCTGTTCCAAAGCACGCTGACGCCGGAGGGAGCTATCTATAACCCGTTGGCGACAGTGCGCTTGTCGTCCGGTTCGTGATACCCTAAACGCCAAATCTCGATGGGGGCGACGTTATGGTGGATTTCAGGCTTTTCGACGAGGATGCTATCGCGGCGGACACGGCGGCTTACAACGCTGAGCTTCGCGCGCTGGCTGCGGATGCGCCGACGGTGGTAGATGTTCCGGTGGAGGCAACGCGACAGGCGCGCGAGGAGGGCGGGCCGCAAGGCCCCGTAGTGTTCTCGGACATGGCTGAGGAACGGACGATAGACGGGCCGCATGGGCCTATTACGCTGCGGACGTTCGTGCCGGACAGTCCGAGCGGGGTCTATCTGCACATCCACGGCGGCGGCTGGGTACTGGGCAGGGCGCACCTGCAAGACCCGCGCAACGAGGCGATCGCGCAGGACTGCTCGGCTGCTGTGGTGAGCGTGGACTACCGGCTCGCGCCGGAGCATCCCTACCCCGCGCCGCTGGACGACTGCGAGGCGGCAGCGGTATGGGTGGTAGAGAACGCCAAGGCGGAGTTCGGCGCGGACAGCATCGTCATAGGCGGCGAGTCCGCGGGTGGGCACCTGTCCGCGACTACGCTTCTTCGGATGCGCGACAAGCACGGTTACTCCGACTTCGTGGGCGCGAACCTGGTCTATGGGGTGTACGACCTGAGCATGACGCCTTCGCAAGTCAACTGGGGCGACGATCCATTCGTTCTCAGCACTCCGATCATGGCTTGGTTCTACGACCACTTCGTACCGGAGGAGATTCGACGCGACCCGGACGTGTCGCCGCTATACGCCGACCTGAGCGGGCTTCCTCCCGCCCTGTTCAGCGTCGGAACGCTCGACGCGCTGCTGGACGACACGCTGTTCATGCACCAGCGCTGGATGGCGGCCGGGAACAAGAGCGAGTTGGCGGTGTATCCGGGCGGTCCGCACGGGTTCGACGGGCATCCGACGAAGCTGGCGAGCAAAGCCCGGGCCAAGATGGACGAGTTCATTCGGGAGCGCCTCGCGTGAGACTGAAGGAGACAAGAACCATATGATCATCCTGAGAAGCCTGCTGTTCGTGCCCGGCAACGCGCCGCGTATGCTCGATCGCGCCGCCGGGCTGAGGCCGGACGCCTTCGTGCCGGACATGGAAGACTCCGTTCCCTGGGACGAGAAGGCGAACGCCCGCGCGGTAGTTTCATCTTACGTGGCGGCGATGGCGGATACCGGCGTACCGGTCATCCCCCGCGTCAACTCGCTTGATACAGGGCTATTGGAGGACGATCTCTCGGCCGTCGTTGGACCGAGAGTGTTCGGCGTATCCGTCGGAAAGATGGATAACCCGGAGATAGTCGCGGAGGTCTGCGCCACGCTGGACAGCGTGGAGGCGAACGCCGGCGTCGAAGTCGGCTCAACCAAGCTGGTGCCGTGGATCGAGTCCGCCGAGGCGATTGTGAAAGTGTACGATATCTGCGGCGCGTCCGAGCGCATCGTCGCCGTGGCTCTGGGCGCTGAGGACTTCACGAATGACATGGAGATACGGCGCACTGACGGCGACGCGGAACTGTCCTACGCGCGAAGCGCGATCGCCGTGGCGGCGCGAGCGGCGGGAGTTCTCGCGCTCGATACGCCGTTCTTCGCGTTCCGCGATCCGGTCGCGCTGAAGGCCAATTCGGAGATGTCGCGCGGCATTGGTTTCAGGGGACGATTCGCAATCCACCCGGCGCAGATCGACGTCATCAACACGGTGTATTCGCCATCCGAAGGGGAGATCGAGCAGGCGCGGCGAGAGATCGAGGCGTTCGAGGAGGCGGCCTCGATGGGGCGCGGCTCGACGTCGCTCGACGGCAAGGTGGTGGACGTACCAGTAGTGAAGAGGGCGCAGGCGTTGTTGGACAGGGCTAAGGCGATGGGGATAGAGATAGGCTGAGGTTCAGCCCCGGCGTGGGCGGTTGCGGTCGTCCGAATCGAGCATGATAGTTACGGGGCCGTCGTTGTGGATGTTCACGTTCATGTGCGCCTGGAACCGGCCAGTGGCGACGGTCAAGCCCGTGTCTCTGAACGCCGCGAGGGTCGCGTCGAAGGTGGCGGCGGCATCGTCGGGCGGCGCGGCGTCGGTGAAGCTGGGGCGTCGCCCACGCCGGGTGTCGGCGTAGAGGGTGAACTGGCTGATAACCAGAAGCTCCGCTCCGACATCCAAGGCGGACAGGTTGAAGCGTCCATCGTCGTCCGCGAAGACGCGCAGGTTGACGGTCTTGGATACGACATAGTCTATGTCGTCGCGCTCATCATCGCGGGCTATGCCGACGAAGACTACGAAACCGGGACCAATACTGCCGATGGTCTCGCCGGAGACGGCGACGGAGGCTTGGGATACACGCTGGATCAGCGCGCGCATCGGCTACTCGGAGCGGCTCAAGGTAGAGGCGGCGGCCTTCGACTTGCCGCTATCGTCGGACTTGGATGAGGAGGATTTTTCCTCTTTGGACGATTCTGAGCGGTCAGACTTGTTCAGGCCGTTGTTTCCGCGTCCCTTGCCGTAGTCGTTGACGTACCAGCCACTGCCCTTGAAGATGACGGGCGGCGCGTGTATCTGGCGGGGCGAAGGCGCGCCGCACTCGGTGCAGTCGGCCACCGGGTCAGAGTCGAAGCTCTGGCGCAGCTCGAAGTGGTTGCCGCAAGCTTTGCAACGATAGTCGTACCTCGGCAAGATCCCATCCCCCTCTCAGTCTGAAGGGCGTTAGCAGTCACGGCTTTCGACTGACAATCGCCTTCATAAGGCTACCACTGGGGCTTGCGGGTGTCAAACAGGCGGGCGTTCGTGTACAATTCCACGTCCGCGTTCTGTTCTAAGTCTGGTTTGGGGAGAGTTGGCAAATGTCAGAGTTGAGGCACCTCATCAGCACGTCGCGGCTTACACGGGAGTGGGTGGAGGAAACGCTGTTTCCGCTGTGCGACCAATTGCGCGATGGCGATGTTCCGGCGCTAATGGACGGCAAGGCGCTGTACTGCCTGTTCTACGAGCCGAGCCTATTGACGCGAACGTCCTTCGAGCGCGCGGCGGGGCTGCTGGGGGGGCAGACGTACCTCACCGAGGACGCATCGCAGTTCTTTCCCGTTCACAGCGCGCGATTCGTGGACGACATCGCGCGGCTGCTGGCGAGTCTGAAAATGGACGCGGTGGTCGTCCGCAGTGGCGATTCTGGAGTGATCGAGCGCGCCGCGTCCGTGGACGCTCTGCCGGTGGTCAACGGCGGCTCGGCGGACGACCACCCAACTCAGGCGCTCGCCGACCTGTACACGTTGAAGCGCGAACTTGGCGGCATAGACGGCTGCAGCGTCGCGATAGTCGGGCGACTCGAACACCGCAACGTCAACGCGCTGCTGCAAGGGCTGGCGATGTTCGACGGCGTGGAAGTGGCGCTCGCGCCGTTCAGCGGAGAGGTACCGGCTGAGATAGTCGAGTACTGCGAGCGGCGCGGCGTCCGCTTCCGAGACGCCGACGGCATGGAAGCGCTCGGCGAGGTGGACGCCGTGTATTTGAACGGCCCCCGAACGGCGGCGCACATGGAACTGCTGCGATCTCGCGGGCGCGGGCGGCTGGTCATAGACGGGCAGTTCATGGATACGCTGAAGCCGAACGCGGTGGTCATGGACCCGATGCAGCGGAGCGGCGACTTCATCATCGAAGTGAGCGACGAGCGCCTTGCGTTCTATCGGCAGGCGGAAAATTCGCTGTACGTGAGGATGGGGGTTCTGGCGGAGATCTTCAGAGTCTAACTGGGAGATTTTAACGCAGAGGCGCAGAGGAACGCAGAGGGGTTTCGAGTTGCTGTTCTCCCTGCTCGGTTGCTTTCCGCCTTTGCGTTGAAATCTGTGTTAGGGTTTGGGTATGGACGAGAAAACTCGCAATCTAGTACAGGCCATCCACGATGCGCGGGGGATGGTATCGCTGGTCGTGGCCGGCGCGGGAACGGGAGCGATGTCGGCGCTGCTGGGCGTAGCCGGCGCGTCGCGGACCGTGCTGGATATCCAGGTCCCGTATGCATCGTCGGCGGTGGTGAATTACGCGGGCGCTGAGCCTGAGCGGTACGTTTCGACCGACGCCGCGCTCTCGCTCGCTCGCGCGGCGTACCGGCGGGCCACGCTTCTTCGGGACGGCGCGACTCCGGTCTGGGGCGTATCGTGCACGGCTACTATCGCAACGGACAGGCCGAAGCGGGGCGACCACCGCTGCCACGTGTCGGTGTATTCGGCGACGGGATGGGAAACTTCGTCGCTGACGTTCGTGAAGGGTCTGCGAGACCGCGACGGCGAGGATGCCGCGGTGAGCGCGCTGATCCTGAATGCAATCGCCGATGCGCTTGCAGCGCCTGAGCGCCTCGATCTGGGTTTGGACGACAGCGAGCGGGTCATCGTCGAGTCGCAGGCGTATGATATGCCACTGGATGCGCTGGCGGCGGGACACATCGGCCACGCGCTGATCGGCGCGGACGGGAAGCAGGACGCGGACGGGCGATTCGTCGGCGCGGTGGTGTCCGGCTCGTTCAATCCAGTCCACCGAGGGCACTATCGACTGGCAGAGGTATCGTCCGAGATAGCGGGAGCTCCGGCGGCGTTCGAGCTTTCTATCACCAACGTTGACAAGCCTCCCCTAGACGTGGCGGAGGTTCGACGCCGGCTAGCGCAGTTCTCAGGGAGCCTCGACGCGGTGGTTACGCGCGCGCCGACGTTCCGCGAAAAGGCGAGGCTGCTGCCCGGATGCGCGTTCGTTATCGGGGCGGATACGATGACGCGGCTGATAGATCCCAAGTACTATGGCGGCAGCGCGGCGGAGATGGTGTCCGCGCTCGTGGAGATACGCTCGCTGGGATGCTCGTTCCTCGTAGCTGGGCGCTCGGTGGACGGGCGGTTCACGACTGTGCGCGACGTGGACTACCCGGCGTTCCTGTCGGACCTGTTCAGGGAGATACCGGAGTCAGCGTTCCGCGAGGACGTGTCTTCAACTGAGATAAGGGCAGGAGTACAAGCGGCGTCATGATCAAGACCGTGAACGACCTGCGCGGGTTCATATCGCTCCTCGAGGAACGGGGGGACTTGAAACGCATAGACGCGCCCGTTGACGCCGAGCTCGAGATTACCGAGATCACCGACCGCATGGTGAAGTCTGAAGGCCCAGCCCTGCTGTTCAGCAACGTTCGCGGCCACGACACCCCGTTGGCTATAAACCTGTTCGGCGCGCACAGGCGCGTGGCGTGGGCGCTGGGCGTAGAGCGCATCGAGGAGCTTGCGGAGCGCGTGCGCGGCATCATCGGACTGGCGCAGGCGCCGCCTACGGGAATCGGCGGGAAGCTGCGCGCGCTCGGAGACGTTGTGGGGCTGGCGCGTTCTCAGCCCAAGCTCGTCAGAAACGCCCCGTGCCAGCAGGTGATCCTGATCGGCGACGACGTCGATCTGTACTCGATGCCGCTAATCAAGTGCTGGCCCGGCGACGCGGGGCCGTACATCACGCTGCCCCTGGTCATCAGCCGAGACCCCGAATCGGGCAGGCGCAACGTTGGCACGTACAGGATGCAGGTGTTCGACAGGCGCACGACGGGGATGCACTGGCAGACGCACAAGGTGGGCGCGCGGCATGACAGGCGCGCCCAGGAGCGCGGCATAAAGCGGCTGGAGGTCGCCGTCGCGCTCGGCGGGGACCCGGCCACCATGTGGACAGGCTCAATGCCGCTGCCGCCGGACATGGACGAGTTGGCGGCGGCGGGCGTAATACGCGGCAAGCCGGTCGAAATCGTCAAGTGTAAGACGGTTGACCTGGAGGTCCCGGCGCAGGCGGAGTACGTGCTGGAAGGCTATGTGGAACCGGGAGAGACGCGAGACGAGGGACCGTTCGGCGATCACACCGGCTACTACTCGCCGCCGGAGCCTTACCCCGTATTCAACGTAACCGCGATGACCCGGCGACACGATCCGATTTACCCGACCACGATGGTCGGACGACCTCCCACCGAGGACTTCTACATGGGCAAGGCGGCCGAGCGCATCATGCTTCCGGTGATGCAGATGGCGCTTCCAGAGGTGGTGGATATGAACATGCCCGCGGAGGGCATCTTCCACAACCTGGTCATCGTCTCCATACGCAAAGAGTACCCGGGCCACGCGCGCAAGGTCATGAACGCGATGTGGGGACTGGGGCTGATGATGCTGGTCAAGACGATAGTGGTGGTAGATCACTTCGTGGACGTTCAGAATCCGTCGGAGACGCTGTGGCGGGTCGTGAACAACATAGACCCGGCGACGGACGTAGTATTCTCGGAGGGCCCTCTGGACGACCTGGATCACGCGACGCCGACTCCGAAGTACGGCAGCAAGCTGGGCATAGACGCGACCGCCAAGATGCCGGGCGAACGGGGCGGCCGCGAGTGGCCTCCGGACATAGTGATGAGCCAGGAGATTCGCAGGTTGGTGGATAGGCGGTGGGGAGAGTATGGGTTTTGAGTTGCAAGATGAGGAGTGAACGGTGACAGCCGCGACGGCGCCGCTATGGCGCAAGGCGCCGATGATTCTGGACGCGATCAAGTTCCATGAGAGCGTGTTCGCGCTGCCGTTCGCCTATGTGGGAATGACGCTTGCGACGTTCAGCATGACGGATGGCGCGGACTTCTGGCCCGGCTGGGCAACGTTCGGATGGATAACGCTGGCGATGGTCAGCGCGCGGACGGTGGGCATGAGCGCGAACCGCGTCATAGACCGCCACATAGACGCGCTGAATCCCCGCGCGGCGATGCGGCACATACCGAGCGGTCTGCTAAGCGCGTGGGAGATGACGGCGCTGGCGATAGTGGCGTTCGCCGTGTTCCTATTCGCCGCGTGGCGTCTGAATCCGCTCGCGTTCGCGCTCGCTCCCGTCGCGGCGGCGTATCTTGTGGCGTACCCGTACACCAAGCGGTTCACGTGGGCCGCCAACCTGTTGCTGGGCTGGGCGCTCGCCATCTCGCCGTCGGCCGCTTGGATCGCGGTTACCGGGGAGCTGACCTTTCAGCCGGTTCTAATGTCGCTGGCGGTGGCGCTGTGGGCCGGAAGCTTCGACATCATTTACCACACGCAAGACGTGGAGTTTCACAGGGAGAACGGGCTTCACTCGGTGGCGTCGCGGTTCGGGGTGGCAGTGGCGTTCAGGATAGCGCGAACGCTGGACGTGCTGGCGGTGGGGTGCCTGGTGGCGCTTGGGCTATGGATGGGGCTGATCTGGCCTTACTTCCTCGCTTGCGCCGTCGCGTCCGGCTTCCTGGTGTATAAGTACATACTCGTCTCCCCGGACGACCTTTCCAGGCTCGGCTTGGCTTTCGGGCGCATCAACGCCTACGTATCTACGACGATGTTAGCGGGAACTGCGCTGGCGGTGGCATTGGCATGAGCGAGCTATGGAAAGACGCGCCGCCTGTGGTGGTGGGCATAACTGGGGCGAGCGGCGCCATCATAGCGGCTCGGCTGATAGACGCGCTGCTGGCTGAGGGCGTCGGCGTCGTTGCGTCGGCGTCCGGCGCGGCGCGGCTGGTGTGGAAGGCGGAGATAGACGAGTCTTTCGGGTCGGCCATCGAGCGGTGGACGGACGCGGGGCCGTTCCGATACCACGCGCCACAGGAGATGGCCGCGCCTATCGCCAGCGGGACGTTCCCGGTTCTGGGTATGGCTATCGCGCCGTGCAGCATGGCGACGGCGGCGGCGGTGTCGCTGGGGCTGTCGGACAACCTGATACGGCGTGCGGCGGACGTAACCATCAAGGAGCGGCGTCCCCTGGTCGTCGTGCCGCGCGAGTCGCCGCTCAGCGCGCTGCACTTGGAAAACCTCGCGAAGCTGGCGACGTTGGGCGCGACAGTCATACCACCGGAGCCGGCGTTCTACCTACGCCAGCAGACCATCGAGGACGTGGCGGAGTTCGTGGCGCAGCGGACGCTGGTGGCGCTGGGCGTGAGAGACGCGCTGCCCGAGGCGATGCGGTATGGGGGGTGATCATTCTCACTCCACCTAATCGGACTGACGCAGGATCCCTTCCCTACTGTCGCCTTGCGCTGGTCGCGCGCGGCGACTACAATTCTGGGCGCACACGGGACAGTCAAGGAGACGGGCGATGATCTCTTCTTATGATGCGGCGAAAGCTATAAACGACGCGCGCGGCGACGCGATCGTCGTCGGCACGATGACGCCGAACAGGTACTGGGAGTCGGTGTCGGAACGGCAGGAACTCGATCTGGCCATCTTCGGAGGCATGGGCAAGGCGTCGTCGGTGGCGCTGGGGCTTGCGCTGTCGCAGCCGGAGCGCAAGGTGCTGTGCCTGGACGGGGACGGCTCGCTGCTGATGAATCTTGGCTCGCTGGTTACTACGGCTTCGAACGCGCCTGATAATCTCGTTCACTTCGTCTTCGAGGACGGCGGATACTTCACTACCGGGGGTCAGCCGGTGCCGGGCTCGGGCAGCGTGGATTTCGCGGCGATGGCTCGCGACGCGGGTATCGAGAACGCCTACGAGTTCAGCGACCTGGAAGACCTTGCGAGCGAACTGCCACGCATCATGGAGCTGAGCGGACCGGTGTTCGTGTGCCTGAAGGTCAACCATCCGCCGACTCCGCCTCCGTTCTACATGGGCAAGACGGGGCCGATCATGCGGCAGCTCGAACAGACGCTGAAGGAGAGCTAGACAACCCGATGTTCGACTTTCACACTCATACTTTCCTCAGCGACGGGGTACTATCCCCAATCGAGTTGATACGACGCGCGATTCGCAATGGCTATCGGGTGATGGCGATTACGGATCACGTCGGGCCTGGCAACATGGAGTTTGTGCTGAAGACGCTGGCGGCGGACTGCGACATGGCGAACCGCCGATGGGACATACTTGCGCTGCCGGGCGTGGAGATCACGCACACGCCCGCCGAGGATATTGACCGGCTGGCGCGGGAGTGCCGACGTCTGGGCGCGGTGGTGGTGAACGTGCATGGCGAGACGATCACCGAGCCGGTCGTCGAAGGCACCAACCTGGCGTCTGTTTCGAGTGAGAATGTGGACATCCTGGCGCATCCGGGGCTGATAACGCCGGAGGAGGCGCGGATAGCGGCCGCCAACGGCGTGTTCCTGGAAGTGTCCGCCCGCAAGGGGCATGGACTGGCGAATGGGCACGTCGTCAAGACGGCGATGAACGCCGGCGCGCGCCTCGTCCTGGATTCGGACGCGCACGCGCCGGAGGACCTGCTCACCCGCGACTGGGCGATGGGCGTGGCGCGTGGCGCTGGACTAGACGCCGAAAGCGCCGCCGCGCTGCTCGACTACGCGCCGTTCGAGGTCCTCGAGCGCGTGGGCGTGGATGGGGGGCGGATCCCCTAGTCGTATTCGACGCAAAGGCGCGGAGACGCAGAGGATTTCGATTCGTCCTCTTGCGTCCCAGCGCCTCTGGGTTGGCTGCAATATGCAGGCGCAGTTTAGTCCGGCAGCACCACCGACTCCGGCTCTTCGCCGTTCGCGACGCGGGCGCCGTTGTACACGGCGAAGGTGCGGCTCTTCTCGCCTGACTCCTGGGTGAAGGATGCGAGATGGGGGGTTACCAGCACGTTGTCCATGTGGAGCAGCGGGTTGTCGGGAGGCGTCGGCTCTTCTTCGAGCACGTCCAAGCCCGCCTGCGCTATTTCGCCGGCTTCGAGCGCTCGGATCAGCGCCGCCTCGTCCACGACCGGTCCCCGGCAGGCGTTGATGAACACGACTGTGGGCTTCATCAGCCCGAATTCGCGGTCGCTTATCATGTGGCGCGTCTGGGTTCCGAGCGGCACGTGCAGGGTGATGATGTCGGACTCCTGCAAGAGCTCGTCGAGCGATACGCGGCGGAGGTTCAGCTCATCCTCGATGCCGGGTTCGGGGTCAACCACGTCGGTGTAGATGATGTCGCACTCCCAGCCCTGCAAGCGGCGGGCGACGCGGGAGCCGATGCGCCCGAGTCCGACGATGCCGACGGTCTTACCCTGAATCTCGTTCGCCTGAGAGAACCATGCTTGGCGGATGTCCGCCGCCCACTCTCCGCGCTTGACGGCGTTGAACTGGAGCTGCATCTTGCGTATGGTGCTGACGAGCAGCGCGATGGTGTGTTCGGCGACGGCGACGGCGTTGCCGCCCCCGTTGTTGGATACGCGGATGCCCATTTCGCCGAGCGCGGTCTTGTCCAGCGTGTCAGTGCCTGCGCTGGTGGTCTGGACTAGCTTGAGATTGGGGGCGATCCGAGCGACCTCGACCGTTACGGGCGTGCCTGCGACGATCGCAGCCTGAGCGTCGGCAAGTAGCGGCGCCTGCTCGTCCAGCGGAAGACTCGAGTCAACCCAACCGACCTCCACGCCTTCGGGCGCGACTCGCTGGAAATCAGCAAGCTGAGCGTCGGTTGGTCCATATATGATTATCTGTGCTGCCATTCCGTCTCCTGTTTCGCTGATATTGGGTGAATCTGCGGGTATTATACATGGACGGGGATGTATAATCCTGTCGGAGTGGGAAGAAAGAGTAGAGAGAACGGAAGGGAGGCGCCGGTGGCAGGAGCGCTGAACGGAATCAAGGTTCTGGACCTGACGCATCACGTCGCGGGGCCGTACTGCACGAAGCTGCTGGCAGACTTCGGAGCGGAGGTTACGAAGGTGGAGCGGCCCGGCTCAGGGGACGGCGCGCGGATGATGCCGCCGTTCGCGGGCCACGATCCGAACCCGGACAAGGGATTGCCGTTCCTGTACCTGAACACTAGCAAGCGCTCGATCACGCTCGATCTAAAGTCGAGCGCCGGGCGCGCGCTTCTGCTCAGGCTCGCGGCTGAGGCGGACGCGGTGGTGGAGAACTTCCGGCCTCGGACGCTGCCGTCTCTGGGGCTGTCCTACGAAGCGCTGCGCGAAGTCAACCCGTCGCTGATGATGGTCTCGATCTCCAACTTCGGGCAGACTGGACCTTACCGCGACTATGAGGCGACGGACATCGTCGAATACGCCCTGAGCGGCATCCAGTACATATTCGGGGACAACGACCGCGAGCCTCTGAAGCACGGCTTTGACCAGGCTCAGTACAAGACGGGCGCGGATGCGGCGTCGGCGACGCTGATTGCGCTGTACCACCGCGCCATGACGGGCGAGGGCCAGTGGATTGACGTGTCCATCCAGGAGTGCGTATCCACCGGGCTTCGAGACACGACGTCGGCTTTCGCGTACACCGGCGCGGTAAAGTGGCGTCGCCCGAACGAAGCGGGAGAGGTTCCGCGCGCGCCGGTGCGTACTAAGGACGGATACGTCGTCCCCATCGCCTTCGGCGGCGCGGACTGGAATGCGACGGTCGAGTTCCTGGACAACCCGGCGCTCGAGGACGAACGGTTCTCGACGCCGGAAGGACGCCTCGAAAACGCCGCGGAGTTGGACCGAATCCTGCGGGACACGTTCGCGCAGTACGAATCCGAGGACCTGTTCTATCGCGCCAACCAACGGCGCGGGCTTATCTACGGGCTGTCGCAGAACGCGGCGCAGCTGCGCGAGAATCCGCAGTACGCGCATCGGGGCTTCTTTACGGAAATCGAGCATCCGGTGGCGGGCGCGGGCGAGTATCCGGGCGCGCCGTTCGGTATGTCGCGTACCCCGTGGGAGGCGAGCGCTCCGGCGCCGACGCTGGGCCAGCACAATGCGGGGGTCTATGTTGGCGAATTGGGATTGACGGACGCGGAATTGGCAGACCTGATCGCGCAGGGGGTGGTGTGATGGCTCGCAAGGCGTTGGAAGGTTTGCGCGTGGTGGAGATGGGGCAGCTCATTGCCATCCCCTTCGCGACGAAGCTGTTGGCGGACATGGGCGCGGAGGTGATCCGCATAGAGTCGTGCCAGCGCATGGACGGGTATCGCGTCAACGGATTCTACAAGAACGACGCGAGCGGAGAGTTCTGGAATCGCGCTATCAACTTCAACGAGCAGAACCGCGGCAAGCGGAGCGTAACTCTCGACCTGACGAAACCCGACGGTTTGATGGCGCTGAAGGATCTGATCGCGGTTAGCGACGTATTCGCAGAGAATTTCACGCCGCGCGTGATTGCCAACTTCGGACTGGAGTACGAAGACCTACGCAAGATCAAGCCCGACATCATCATGGTATCGTCCACCGGCTATGGGCATACCGGCCCGTGGAGCGTGTTCGGCGCTATCGGCTACGGCACGGAGGCGGCGTCAGGGCTGGCGTCGGTAACGGGCTACGTCGGCGGTCCGCCGTCCATACCGGAGCTTCCGTATGCCGACTACACGGCGGGCGAGCACACGGTATTCGCCATCATGGCTGCGCTTATGCGCCGCGCCGCAACGGGCGAGGGGCAGTTCATAGACGTTTCGCAGACGCAGACGCTCAGCGTAACCGTGCCGGAGCCGCTGATGGACTACGCCTTCAACGGTCGCGTCGGCGTCCCGTCCGGCAATCGGGATCTGCGCTGGGCGCCGCAGGGAACGTATCCATGCGCCGGCGAGGACCGGTGGCTGTCGCTGACCGCGCGTTCGGAGAGCGAGTGGACGTCTCTCTGCCGCGTCCTGGATCGCTCGGAGTTGCTGGACGACCCGCGCTTCGCCGACGCCGAATCGCGCGCGGCGAACCACGACGCGCTGGACGGGCTAATCGCGGACGCCACGCGAAATCGGCGGGCCGACACGCTGCAAGCGGAGCTTCAGGCGGCGGGCGTTCCGGCGGGCGCGGTCTTGGACGGCAAAGATTTGCTGTTCGACGATCACCTGAACGCGCGTGGGTTCTACGAGGTGGTGGAGCATCACGACGGGACGGGGATGCCTCCCCTACCCTACGCGAGCCGACCGTGGAAGTTCGGCGAGACGCCGGGCGAGATAGCCCACGCCGCGCCGACGCTGGGACAGCACAACGCATCTGCGCTGTCCGCGCTTCTGGGCTACGACAACGCGCGCTTCGCCGCGATGGAGGAAGCGGGAATCATCGGAACCGCGCCGGTTCGGAGGAGCGCGGCGCGGCAGCCGTCGAACGAGACGCTGCTGGCGCAGGGCCGGATAGTGCGGTGGGAGGCCGGGTTCGAGGGGGAGGTCGAGGGGCTGATTTAGGCGCAGCGGGAGATTTGTGGTTCTGCTGCTTTGTGCCCCATACCGGCCATTCCCGTCCTTGGCTCCTAGGCTTCACTCGCACAAGCTTCACAGAGACAGGAACATGTCTCTGCCCCTGCGCTCTGCATTAAATTCGTTCGCCTCCCCTACCCCATTCTTGCTACAATGATGGTTTCCCCGCGGCGAAATGCCGTCGGATACGCTGAGCGGGAAGGGTTGAGAAAATGTACGAGATTGCTGAACGGGCTATTGCCTTCATTCCGCGTGAGGAGATCGAGGAGCCGGCGCTGCGGCAGATCGAGCTGCTCTCGGAGATGCCGTTCATACACCGGCACGTTGCGGTTATGCCCGACTGCCACCTGGGACGCGGCGCTACTGTCGGCTCGATGATCCCGACGTTGGGGGCGATCATCCCGGCGGCGGTGGGAGTGGACATCGGCTGCGGCATGATCGCGGCGCGGACGGAGCTGAGCGTGTCGGACCTGCCGGAAGACCTGGCGGGCATCCGCCAGGGCATCGAACGGCGCGTTCCGCTGGCCGCGGGAGCGTCGAACCGCAGCATCACGGAGACGGCGCAGCCGCGCATCGAGGCGCTGGAGGAGATGGCGGGCGACAGGTTGGCGTTTTACGACAAGACGAAGCGCGACTGGCGCAAACAGGTCGGCTCGCTCGGCTCGGGCAACCACTTCATCGAGGTCGTGCTGGACAAGGACGAGCGAGTGTGGGGATTCCTGCACTCCGGGTCGCGCGGCGTGGGCGCGAGCGTGGCGAACCACCACATCAAGATAGCGCAGGCGGAGATGAAGCGCGACGGCGTGAAACTGCCGGACCGCGATCTGGCGTACCTGAGCGAGGGATCGACGACGTTCGACGACTACATAACTGACCTGTTCTGGTGCCAGAACTACGCGCGGCTGAACCGCGAGGAGATGATGGACCGCGTGATTAGGGAGCTGTCCTACGCTATCTTCGAGGGCGAGCGCGAGGTTGAAGTGGATCGCGTCGTCAGCTGCCACCACAACTTCACGGAGCGCGAACGGCACTTCGGCGAGGTCGTGTGGGTATCGCGCAAGGGCGCCATCAGCGCGTTCGAGGATCAGGCGGGGCTGATTCCCGGCTCGATGGGGACGCGCAGCTACATCGTGAGCGGACGGGGCAACGAGGAGTCGTTCTGCACCGCGCCGCACGGGGCGGGCCGGCGGTTCAGCCGGTCGGAGGCGCGGCGCCGGTTCACGATGGACGACTACGACCGCGATATGGCGGGCATCGAAGCCAACCGCTCGGACGATTTCCTGGACGAACTCCCGGGCGCGTACAAGGACATCGATGAGGTGATGGAGTACTCCAAGGATCTCGTTGAGATAGCGGGCGAGTTCCGGCAGGTCGTGAACGTCAAGGGACCGTCGGGGTTCAGGCGGCGCGGGCGACAACGACGGGGGCGCGGGCGCAGACGGTAGATTTTAACGCTGCGGCGCGGAGAAGCGCAGAGTTACGCAGAGGGATTTATGATTTTTTTCTCTGCGTTCCTCTGCGTCTCTGCGTTAAATCTCCTTTGCGTTTAATTTTGTATGCCATCGTGCTAGAATGGCGTTGCGTTTGACACGATTAGGAATATGGAGGAGATGATGGCTGATTTCGAGGGTATTCTTCCGGCGATCGCTACGCCTATGAACAGCGACGGGCGTTTCGATGAGGCGGCGTTCCGCGAGGTGATGGAGTTCAACATCCAGGCCGGCGTGAACGGCTTCTGGGTCGCGGGCGGCACCGGCGAGAGCGTGCTGCTGGACGACGAGGAGAACATGGCTATCGCTCGCGCCGCCGCCGACCAGAACGGTGGGCGCGTGAAGAACATCATGCACGTAGGCGCGGCGACGACGGTACGAGCGGCGAGGCTCGCCGAGAACGCGGCTGCCTGCGGCGTGGAGGCGATCTGCTGCGTTCCGCCGTTCTTCTACCGGCAGACTGACGAGAACATCGTCGAACACTACAAGACGGTAGCCGCGGCCGCCGACCTGCCACTGTTCGTATATAACCTGCCGCAGTCCACGGGCGTCGAGATTACGCCGGAGCTGATGAAGAAGATCCAGGACGAGGTGCCGCAGCTGAAGGGGCTGAAGCACTCTTCGATCAATTTCACCAATGTCTATAACTGGGTGGATATGGGACTGGACTGCCTGATCGGAAGCAGCGCGCTGATGCTGCCGGCGCTGACCATCGGCGCTTCGGGCTGCGTTGACGGGCCGCCGAACATCGCTCCCGAAATGTGGGTGGAGATCTGGAAAGCCTACCAGGCGGGCGACCTCGAACGCGCCCAGGCGGCGCAGGCCCGCGCCACGCGGCTGACATTCCTGGTCAGGGAGTACGGGATGCACGCGGTCATCAAGGCTCTGCTGAGTCACCGCCTGGGCATTGACGTTGGCGACCCGCGACCGCCCACGCAGCCGCTGACGCCGGAGCAGCGCGACATAGTTATCGCAAGCGCGGAGGCGATGGACGTCGGGCGACTGGCGCTCGTCGAAGCGTAACGCGGTTTTCACCCCCATCCTAACCTTCCCCCGTCAAGGGGGAAGGGATTCGACCGCAAGGGCCGGAGGTTCGCTGGCAAGTGATTACCAGAGCGATTGCGATTGACGGCACGGTCGCGTCGGGCAAGACGACGGTCGGGCGGCTGGTGGCCGAAAGACTGGGCTACGCCTTTCTGGATACGGGACTTATGTACCGCGCGGCTACGCGGCAGGCCATCCGCGCCGGCGTGGACGTCGGAGACGATGACTCGCTGGCGCGGATGGTCGAGGCTATGCGTATCGAGTTGACGCGGGACTCCGATGGGCGTCAGCGCATCGTCGTGGACGGGGTTGACGCTACGGACGAACTGCGAACGCCGGAGGTCGATCACAACGTATCGGCGGTGTCGGCGGTGTCGGGCGTCCGGCGCGCGCTCGTGTCCAAGCAGCGCGAGGTCGCCGTCGCTGAGTCGGGACGTGTGGTGATGGTGGGGCAGGACATCGGCTCCAAGGTGCTGCCGGACGCGGGGGTGAAGATCTATCTGGAGGCGTCGGTCGAAGTCCGCGCAAGGCGACGGTATGATGAAATGATCGCATCCGACGCTTCAGGCAAGTCAGAGGCGGAGTTCGAGACGGTTCTGGCAGCCGTCCGCCGGCGCGACAGGCTGGACTCGACGCGCGCCGATTCACCAAGAAGCGTCGCCGATGGCGCGGTGGTCATCGAGACGGACGAGTTGAGCGCAGCGGAAGTCGCGGACAGGGCGCTTGAGGAGAGACGAAAGCGGAGATAGAGGGAGGAGGCGACCCATATCCCAGCCCTCCCAAGTGAAGGTGGGAAGGGGTTGATCGGAGCGACGGCATTGGGATTTGTCTATTCATTCACGAACATCATGCAGCGGTTGACCCTGCGCGCGTTTTCCGACTGGCAGGTTACGGGGGCCGAGAACGTGCCGCCGATGGGGCCATTAGTGGTGATTTCCAATCACATGAGCAACCTCGACCCGTCCATGCTCAGCGTCAGCTTTCCGCGGCGTCTGCTATATCTGGCGAAAGACGACATCTTCAAAGCCGTCGGGCCGCCGGGAAGGTGGTATCTTAGGCACTACGGCGCCTTCCCGATAGACCGTAGGGGAGTAGATGCGCGGGCGTTCAGATGGGCTCTCAACCAGCTCGGTCGAGACGCGGCGGTCGTCATCTTCCCGGAAGGGACGCGCAGCCGGACAGCGAGCCTGAACGAGGCGAAGGCGGGCGCGGTTGCGCTGGTGCTGAAGTCCGGCGCGCCGGTTCTGCCCGTCGCCATCACCGGCACCGAGCGAATGCAGCCGTTCTTGCGCGTCGTCGTCCCTACGGGCAAGATACGAATCAACATCGGGCAGCCGTTCTCGCTGCCGAGCGTAGAGGGGCGTCCGAGCCGCGCGCTGCTGCGCTCGATGACGACAGACATGATGCTGCGCGTGCGCGAATTGCTGCCTGAGAGTTATCATGGGTTCTACAAGGCGGGGGTCTCACCCCCATCCTGACTTCCCCCGTCGAGGGAGATGGGAAATACCCGTAAGGACAACGGAGCGATTCCGAATTTGGATTGGCGGTAGATTGGCGCTCTGGATTCCCGCTTTCGCGGGAATGGGTGTGGACTCGATTGGGGGAGGGACTGGGCCGTAACAGCAAGAGAGCGATTCCGAATTTGGATTGGCGGTAGATTGGCGCTCTGGATTCCCGCTTTCGCGGGAATGGGAAGAGGTTGCAAGGGATGACGTTATGTGCGGCATAATCGGGTACGTGGGAGCGCGCCCGGCGGCTGAGACTCTGCTGGAAGGGCTAGGCACGCTCGAGTATCGCGGCTACGACAGCGCGGGCATCGCGGTCGTTGGACCGGACGGCGCGCCAAGAATGTTCAAGCGCGCGGGCAAGCTGGCCAATCTCCGCTCTTCGCTGAACGGCGCGATGCCGGACGGCAATCTGGGCATAGGGCACACACGCTGGGCGACGCACGGCGGCCCGACAGACGACAACGCCCATCCGCATACCGACTGTGGCGGAAACGTCGTCGTCGTGCACAACGGCATCGTCGAGAACTATGCCGAGCTGCGGCGCGAGCTTGCGGCATCGGGCCACCGGTTCAGCTCGCAGACCGATTCCGAGTGCATCCCCCACATGATCGAGGAGCGTATGGAATCGGGCGACCGGCTGGAGGACGCGGTAGCGTCGGTCGCCGCACGCATACATGGCGCGAACGCCATCGTCGCCTTCTCGACGGCTGAGCGCGACAGGATAGTCGGCGTGCGGCTCGGCAACGCGGGCGGCATCGTCGCCGGGCGCGGCGAAGACGGCGCGATACTGTCGTCGGATCTCCCCGCTCTGCTGCCGCACACGCGCGAGGTGGTGTATCTGGGCGCGGGAGAGATGGTCTCGCTAGACGAGAATGGCATATCGTTCAAGACTCTAGACGGCGACGCTCTGGAAAAGCCGCCAACTCGCGTGGCTCAGGACGCGGTCTCGGCGGCGCGGGGCGAATTCCAACACTTCATGCACAAGGAAATCCACGAGCAGCCCGGCGCGATCATCAACGCGCTCGGTGGGCGCGTGTCGTTCGACGACCTGTCCGTCAACCTGGATGAGCTCGAACTGACCGACGATCTGATACGCTCTACGGACCGCGTCGTATTTCTGGGAATGGGGACGAGTATGCACGCGGCCATGCTCGGGCGACGATGGATGGAGACGCTGGCGCGGATACCGTCCGAGTACGACAATTCGTCCGAATTCCGCTACCGCTCGCCGGTGCTGAACGAGCGGACGCTGGTAGTCTCCGTCTGTCAATCCGGCGAGACTGTGGACACGCTGGCCGCCATGGAGCTTGCCATGGAGGCGGGCGCGCCGCAGATCGCGCTTTGCAATTATCCCGGAACGCAGGCGACTCGGCTCGCGGAGCGGACGCTGCTGCTTCGCGCCGGGCTGGAGATTGGCGTCGCCGCGTCCAAGACGTTCACCGCTTCGCTGGTCGCGCTGCTGTTGTTGGCGATCGAGTTCGGCATACGTCGCGGAACGCTAAGCGACGAGGCGCGTCGCGCCATCGTCTCGGAGATTGCCCGACTGCCGGATATGCTCGGCTCGATGCTCACGGACGAGGACGTGTACAGGCGCATCGCGCGGCGGTACGGTCGGAGGTCGGATTTCCTGTATCTCGGACGGGGCGCGGGATTCCCCCTAGCCATGGAAGGGGCGCTGAAGCTGAAGGAGATCAGCTACATCCACGCCGAGGGTTACCCCGCCGGTGAGATGAAGCACGGTCCGATCTCGCTGATAGACGAAGACGTGCCGGTCGTCGCTATCGTCCCGCGCGACTCTATGCGGGACAAGATGCTATCGAACATCAACGAAGTGCGAGCGCGCGGGGGCAGCGTGATTGCGGTAGCTACGGAAGGGGATACTGAAGTCGAGGGGCTGTCGGACGACCTGATAGAGGTTCCCGCCGCGTCTGAGACGGTCAATCCGTTCCTTGTATCGCTGCCGATGCAGCTCATCGCGTACCACATAGGGGTCAGGCGCGGGTGCGACGTGGACCAGCCGAGGAATCTGGCGAAGACGGTTACGGTGGAGTAGGGTCGCGTTTTAGGAGCGTAGCGGATTCGCGCTAAGTGTGCTATCTTGGCGCGACAAACTTATCTTGGAGTTTCCAGTTGCTGCAACACGTAGAAAAGTTTGGCATATACCTGAACGCCGCCGAGGGCAAGGTGGTTCGCATCACGTCGCCGTACTGGTTCCCGGAGGAACCGGACTGGGTGTACGTGACCAGCGAGGTCAACGCGACGCTGCTTTCGATACGCGACACGATTCGTGAGAAGTCGCTGTCGGACGACGCCGACTCGGTAACCTGGGGCAGGATCCCACTTCTTGACTGAGCTGCGCCGTCCGGCGGGAAAGCGTTGGCAACATGACTGAACTAGCGCCGACCCTGGCGGACAGGCTCAGAGCCATCGTGCCGCCCGCGCTGCGGTATCCGAAATACCGCGCGTACTGGCTCGGTACGCTCGCGTCGGTGTGCGGCTTTCAGATGCTCATGTTCGCGCAGGGCTGGCTGACCTACGAGCTTACGGGCTCGGCGCTGGCGCTGGGCATCGTCAGCCTGGCGAGCGCTTCTACTTCCATCGCGCTCAACCTGTTCGGCGGCGTGTTCGCGGATCGTCTGGACAAGCAAAAGCTGATCTTCTTCTGCCAGCTTGCCACGGCGTCGCTGATCTTCCTGCTCGGCTTCCTGACGTTCTTCGAGGTGGTGGAGGTTTGGCACATCGTCGTACTCGCGTTTCTGTCCGGCGCGGTCAACGCCTTCGACCAGCCCGCGCGGCAGGCGCTGTACCCCCAACTGATCGAGCGCAGGGTGATGATGAGCGCCGTCGCGCTCAACTCGATAGTTTGGCAGGGAACGCGAATCATCGCGCCCGCCGCGGCCGGGCTGATAGTGGCGCTGATCGGCACTTCCGCCGCCATCTTCATCGCCGGATCGGGATTCGTAGTGATGGCGCTTGTCATCCTCGCGCTCCGCGTGCCGAGAATCGAAACTGGCGCCGCCCAGAGCAGCCCGCTCAGCGACCTTATAGAAGGGCTACGCTTCATCAAGGGCAACTCGATCTTCTGGTTCCTCATCGGGATGACGTTCTTCAACAGCTTCTTCGGCATGGCGTATATCGTCATGATGCCCGCGTTCGCAGTGGACATCTTGAAGGTTGGCGCCGACGGACAAGGAACGCTCATGGCTGTCGGCGGCATCGGAGCGACTATCGTTACGTTCGTGTTCGGATGGCTGCCCAATTTCCGGCAGAAGGGACTGCTCATCATCGGCGGCGGCCTGTCGTTCGGGCTCTCGATAGCCGCGTTCGCGCTCACGTCGCAGTTGGTCGGCTCGTTCCCGCTGGCGATGGCGCTGATGATCGTGATGGGCATATCCAGCTCGACGTACATGATCTCGATAATGAGTTCGCTGCAGCTGCTGGTGCCGGACAATATGCGCGGACGCGTTATGGGCTTCTACGGCATGACGTGGAGCATCATGCCACTCGGCGGTTTCCAGGCCGGCGCGATAGCGACGCTCGTGGGGGTGCCGGTGGCGATAGCGATTGGCGGCGGCTTGGTCGCCGCGTTCGCGCTAGGACCGGCGTTCGTCAACCGGCAGGTGCGGAACATCGGGGATATACTCGCAAGGGCGGAGACGCCGGCGGTGACATCGGTGATAAGCGAGGGAAGAGCGGTGAGGAGCGAGAGGGGATGATGGCGGGGAACGGTAGCGATTTCTGCGCGAGTGGGCCTGTGCGATGCATCGTATTGGCAGACAACATGGATTACCTGCCGACGCTGCCGGACGGGATCGCGGACCTGGTGTACATAGATCCGCCGTTCAATACTGGACGAACGCAGACGCGCCGCTCCATCCGCGTCGCGCGGGATGACCCGGGCGGCGACCGCACAGGTTTCGGAGGGCGACGCTACCGGACGGTCGAAGCCGGGTCGTCATCCTACTCGGACGCTTTCGACGACTACTTGGCCTTCCTGGAGCCGCGCCTACGCGAGGCGCGCCGCATCCTGAAGCCGGACGGTTCGTTCTTCCTGCACGTGGATTACCGCGAGGTACACTACTGCAAGGTGGCGCTGGACGAGATTTTCGGGCGAGAGTCGTTCATCAACGAGATCATCTGGGCATACGACTTCGGCGGACGCTCCAAGTCGCGTTGGCCCGCCAAGCACGACAACATCCTGTGGTACGCGAAGGATCCGCGCAACTACACGTTCAACTACGACGCGATAGACCGCATCCCCTACATGGCGCCGGGCCTGGTCGGACCGGAGAAGGCGGCGCGAGGCAAGACCCCGACCGACGTGTGGTGGCACACGATAGTAGGCACCAACAGCCGTGAGAAGACGGGGTACGCTACGCAGAAACCACTGGGGGTGATAGAGCGCATAGTGCGCGTACACTCCAACCCCGGCGATCTGGTGGTGGACTTCTTCGCCGGCAGCGGAACGATGGGCGAGGCGGCGGCGAAGCATGGGCGGGGCTTTCTGCTAGTTGACGACAACCCGGAGGCGATAAGGGTGATGGCGCGGCGGCTGGGTGGGTCGATCACGCTCGGGGCCCGTAACAGCTAGCCTGATGTGCTATGCTGACACCACCTTCCCACAACAACTTGGTTGGAGTCCAACAGCAATGAAATCTTCACGGGCGGCAGCAGCCATCAAGAAAGGACCTCTGATTTTCAACGAGTCCATCAGAGAAACATTAGATGATGGGGACTTGGGGAAGGTCGTAGTAATTGATATTGACAGCGGCGACTATGAGATTGATTACGACGATGCCGCCGCCTTGTTCCGTCTCTTAGAGCGGCGACCCGAAGCCTACACATGGTCAGAGCGGGTCGGCTTCGATGCGGTGCATTTCATTGGTTCGCAGCCTGTCTCAAGTGGCGCGCGCCATGCTTAGTGGAAGAGTGCTCAGTTCCGGCAATCTCCCAATCACCGGTCGCCCCACTGTGGAAGTGGAGGTATCCAACACCAATGGCGATGGGACGTTGTTGACGGTTAGCGTCACGGTGGACACGGGATTCAGTGGGCATCTGACTTTGCCGACTCACATCATCCATGAGCTAGGACTTGTGCCCAGAGGGACGCAGCGCGCCGAGTTGGCAGACGGTACGATCACCGAGTTAGAGGTCTATCCGACATTCGCGTGGCTAGATGGGCGCCCCCGCATCGTGACAACGCTAGAGTCTGACAGTGCGCCGCTTCTCGGAATGGCGCTGATGTGGGGTAGCCGGCTTACTGTGGACGCTCGGCAAGGCGGCGAGGTCCTAATCAACGAGTTATCTGACACTGACACCGCATAACGCCGACGGAGGCTAATGGCATGACGGATCTGGTATTGCACACTGCGATAGCGAACTACGGGCACACAATTCCTCTGAAGGATGGCAGCATCGGCTCTCCCATGTTCGAGATGGAGCATACGGAGATCTCTCCTGTGCCGATGATCTTCCGTCGAATGGTGCGCGACCTAGAGTTCGACGTCGCGGAGATGGCTCTGGCGACCTACCTTTGCTCAAAGGCGCATGACAAGCGCTTCACCGCCCTGCCCGCCTTTCTGACGCGGGACTTCTATCATGCGATGGTCTCGTACAACGTCAACAGCGGTATCGAGAGTCCGACAGACCTCGAAGGCAAGAAGGTCGGAGTTCGCAGCTACACATTCACGCCGGGAGTCTGGACGCGAGGCATTCTACAGTCGGAACACGGAGTTGACCTGAGCGCGGTTACGTGGGTACTGTCCGGCGATGAGCACGTCGCCGAGTACGAGGCGCCCTCCAACGTGGCATCTTCTCCGAGCGACGATCTCGGCGAGATGCTGCTGTCCGGCGAAATAGACGCGGCGATAGGCGCGCCCCAGATGGACTCCCCGGACGTCCGCCCTCTCTTCCCGAACGCGCCGGAACTGGATGCCAAGTGGCACACGGAGACCGGAGTCTATCCGATAAGCCATCTGCTGGTAGTCAAGGACGAGTTGATGGGGTCGGTCAACGGCATCGTTTCCGAACTGTTCAGCGTGTTCGGAAATGCCAAAGATGACTACACGCGACGTCTCCGCTCCGGCGACACCTCGGCCCCCGGTACGCCGCAGCTGCTGAAGATGGCGGAGATCGTCGGGGACGACGCGGCGCTCTCTTACGACTTCGCGAGCGCGCGGAAGACGCTGGAGACCTTCATCGGATTCAATGTGGAGCAGGGAGTGATTCCGAACGCGGTAGATCCGGAGGATCTGTTCCCATCGGAGACGATCGGATAGGCTTTGGCGTATAGGCTTTGGACGATTCTACAAAAACCGGATCGGCTGGTAGCAAACAGTTCAGTGAGGCGCTTGAAAATGGCGAATGAGCGAATGACTACAGTAGAGTCGCTTTCGGCGCAGGCGCGTGCGCTGGGGATGCCGCTCACGGACGACGAGGCGGCGGCGCTGGTGGAGCGCGTTCGCGCTGGGGTGGCGGACGCTGATGGCTTTGGCGAGCTTGCGGCGCGTGAATGCGAGCCTTCCGTGAAGTTCGAATCGGCAAGGAAGGATGTCAGACCATGACGACGACTAGCCGGGACGAGTTATGCTGGCTATCCATCGCCGAGGCCGCGCCGCTCATCGAATCGGGCGAGCTATCGCCGGTCGAGTTGACGCGGGCGCATCTGGAGCGTATCGAGCGTGTTGACCCGTCGCTCAACTCGTTCATCACCGTACTGGGCGACGAGGCGTTGGCTCAGGCCGCCGCCGCCGAGCGCGAGATAACGGACGGCGGTTACCGGGGGCCACTGCACGGGATCCCCGTCGGGCTGAAGGACCTGTACTATACGCGAGGTGTCCGCACGACCGTCGGCTCGCAGATTCTGCGCGATTTCGTACCTGACTATGACGCGGATGTTACCGAGAGGTTCAATGACGCGGGCGCCATTCTGCTCGGCAAGTTGCAGATGCACGAGTTCGCGCTGGGGGCGACCAGCGTGAATCCGCACGACGGTCCGGCCCGCAATCCCTGGGACACCTCGCGGATCACCGGCGGTTCGAGCGGCGGGTCTGGCGCGGCGGTTGCAGGCGCGCTTTGCATGGCGGCGCTAGGCAGCGACACGGGCGGATCGATTCGGATTCCGTCCGGGCTGTGCGGCATCGTGGGCATGAAGCCGACTTTCGGCATGGTGTCGCGGCATGGCGTCCATCCGCTGTCGTGGAGCCTGGATACGGTTGGGCCGATGACGCGAACGGCGCGAGACGCCGCCATCGTGCTCGGCGCGCTTGCAGGTTACGACGCGCGAGATCCGTCGTCGTCCGAGCGCGCGGACGAAGTCTCGGCCAACGACCTGACGGCACGCATAGACGACGGCGTCGAGGGGCTGCGAATCGGGATACCGGATGACTTCTTCTACGACGTGATAGACGAAGAGGTGGCGTCCGCCATCTCCGAGGCGTCCGGCGTTGTCGGTGAGCTTGGGGCGACGGTCGAACGATGTTCCATCCCCGCGCTGAATCACGCGCTGGGCATATCCAGTACGATACTCGTTACCGAGGCGGCGGAGACGCTAATGAAGCATCTGCGGGAGCGTCCGGAAGAGATAGGCGCCGACGTTCGCGCTCGGCTGCATCTGGGCGCGATGACGCCGGCGGTGGATTACATCGAAGCCCAGCGCGCTCGCGCGGCATACAACGCGGAACTCGCCGAAGCGATGCGGACGTTCGACCTGCTGCTCGCGCCAACTGCGGCAGTTGGCGCGCCCGGCATCGAGCAGGAGTTCGTAGAGGTCGGCGGACGGACCGAGAACGCGCTGTCACTGATGTCCCGGCTGACGCGCCCATTCAACCTGACAGGGCAACCTACTGCGTCCGTCCCGTGCGGGTTCACGTCGGACGGGATGCCGATAGGATTGCAGCTTGCCGGCCGATCCTGGGAGGATGCGACCGTTCTACGGGCGGCGCGGGCGTATGAGCGAGCTACGGAGTGGAATGCGAAGAGACCTGGAATCGTATAGCGGATTAGATAGAGACGGAGGTTCGATGTGACGACGACTGAGCAGACCGGCGGCCTGTCGCTGCACGATGCGGCGCGGGCTCAGGGGGTTACCTTCGAGCGCGAGGCGGAGCCTGAGGATCGTTACGTGGAGGCGAACGGCATGCGCTTCCATTACCTTGATTGGGGCAACGAGGGCGCGCCGGACATGCTGCTGCTGCACGGGTTCGCGCAGACGTGCCACTCGTGGGACTTCGTCGCGCTTGCGTTCTGCGACCGCTTCCACGTCGTCTCGCTCGACCAGAGAGGGCACGGCGACAGCGACTGGGCGGAGGACGGCGACTACTCGCCCGAGACGCAGCAGGAAGACATCGCCGCCGTCGTCAGGGCCATCGGGCTTGAGAACTTCGTGCTCATGGGGCTTTCGATGGGCGGGCGCAACTCGTTTACCTACGCCGCCACACATCCCGAAGACATTCGCGCGCTCGTGGTGGTGGACGCGGGGCCTCAGAATATGCGCTCAGGGTCTCGGAACATCCGCAACTTCGTGCAGCTGGAAGACGAACTGGACTCGGTGGACGACTTCGTTGAGCGCGTGCTCCGGTTCAACCCGCGCCGCGACCCGGTGCAGGTGCGCGGCTCCATCCTGCACAACCTGAAGCAACTACCAAGCGGCAAGTGGACGTGGAAGTACGACAAGCGCTTCCGGCAGCCGGGTGGGCGTCGCTTCCAGCAGGACCCTGAGATGACGGCCAGGCTTTGGGGTTACATGGAGAGCTTGCAGTGTCCGACGCTGGTGGTTCGCGGCGAGTTGAGCGACATAATCGCGCTCGATACCGCCGACGGGATGCACAAGCGCATACCGAACGGACAGATGGCTACAGTCCCTAACGCGGGCCATCTGGTGATGGGAGACAACCCGTCGGGGTTCGAGGCGGCGGTGAGCGCCTTCATCGCCGAGGTGGACGGGGCGTAGGGGTTTTCACCCCCATCCCAGCCTTCCCCCACCGAAGGGAAGGGGTGTAGGTTGGCTGCGGGTACGAGGTTTGATCCGAATACATTTGCCGTAGGCTTTGCCGCCATGTTACACTTTCGTTCGAAGAAGAAAGAGATCACTAGAAAAGAGGGACCCAGGATATGGGATTGGACGCGGCTGAAAAGCAAGCGATAGTCGCTGAGTACAGAACTAACGAAAACGACACCGGTTCCACTGAGATACAGGTAGCGCTGCTCACCTCTCGAATCAACGGGCTGACGCAGCATCTGAGAGAGAATAAGCACGACGAGTCCACGCGACGTGGGCTTCTGAAGATGGTAGGCCGCAGACGCAGACTCCTCCGATACCTCAATAGAGAGGACGTCTCGCGGTACAGATCTCTGATTACGAGACTCGGCCTTAGAGGGTAGTATCCCCCACACCACGGCGCCCGACTCACGGGCGCTTTTCTTCTTCATTCGCGGTTCCCCTGCAAGAGGAGGCTCTACGCCACATGACGACACTTTTTGAACGCGAAATCGGAGATGGAACGCTATCTTTCGAGTCCGGCAAGCTGGCGCAAAAGGCCAACGGCTCGGTACTCGTCAAGTACTACGACAACGTGCTGCTGGTTACGGCCACGACGGCCCAGCCCAGGGAGGGCATAGACTTCTTCCCGCTGACGGTGGACGTGGAAGAGCGGCTGTACGCCCGCGGCAAGATACCCGGAAGCTTCTTCAAGCGGGAGGGCAGGCCGTCCACCCACTCCATACTCATAGCGCGGCTGACGGACAGGCCCATACGCCCGCTGTTCCCCAAGGACTTCCGCAACGAGGTGCAAATAATAGCAACGCCGCTGTCGGTGGACGTTACGAACCCCTACGACGTGATGACCATCATCGGCGCTTCTACCGCGTTGACCATCTCGGACATCCCATTCGAGGGGCCTATCTCGGCGACGCGCATCGGCTACATAAACGACGAGTTCATAGTCAACCCTTCATACGAGCAGATCGAGAAGAGTGATCTGGATCTGGTGGTGGCGGGCTCGCGCTCCGGGGTGATCATGATGGAAGCGGGCGCAAACGAGGTGTCCGAGGACATCGCGCTCGAGGCCATCGAGCGCGCGCAGGAGGTGAACCTGTCCGTCATCGAGCTCCAGGAAGAGTTAGCTGAGTTGTATGGCAAGCCGACGCTGGAGTACACGCCGCGCTCGTACGACGCAGAGTTGACGGCTACAGTGCTGTCAGACACTGCCGAAGCTCTGGACGAGGCGTTGGGTATGGAAGACGACGACGCCGGCAATGCGAAGGTCGCGGACGTGAAGGCGGAAGTGTTCGAGAAACACTCCGAAAATTACGAACAGAGCGTCATCGCCACCGCCTTCGACGAGGCGCAGGAGGCGGCGTTCAAGCGGCGCGTGCTCAACGTAGGCGAGCGGCCGGACGGTCGCGGCCTGAAGGAGATTCGTCCGCTGTCGAGCGAAGTAGGCCTGTTCCCGCGCACGCATGGCACGGGCGTGTTCACGCGGGGCGAGACGCAGGTGCTGGGCGTCTGCACGCTTGGCTCGGTGGGGGACGCGCAGAAGATAGACAACCTCAGCCCGGAGGACGAGAAGCGGTTCATGCTTCACTACAACTTCCCGCCGTTTTCGACGGGCGAGGCGAGGCCCATCCGCTCAACCGGCAGGCGCGAGATCGGGCACGGCATGTTGGCGGAGCGAGCTCTGTCCGCCGTACTCCCATCAGACGAGGAGTTTCCCTACACCATCCGCGTAGTTGGCGAGTGCCTGAGCTCCAACGGCTCGACCTCGATGGCGACGGTATGCGCCGGCACGCTGGCCCTTATGGACGCCGGAGTGCCGATCAAGCGGCCCGTAGCGGGTATCTCTATCGGTCTAGTTACCGGCGAGGGCCAGTACGTAACGCTAACAGACATCCAGGGCAAAGAGGATCACATGGGCGACATGGACTTCAAGGTCGCCGGAACCTCGCAGGGCATAACCGCCATACAGCTGGATATGAAGGTCAAGTACATCAGCATGGACATGGTTTCCGATGCGCTGTATCAGGCAATGGACGCGCGCGAGGAGATACTGGCCCACATCTCCGAGACGCTGCCCGCTCCGCGTGGCGAGCTCAACAGGTACGCGCCCAGGATGGAGTCCATAAAGATTCCGCAGGACAAGATCGGCATGGTGATCGGTCCGGGCGGCAAGACGATTCGCGGCATCACCGATGAGACGGGCGCGAGCGTTGACATACAGGAAGACGGCACGGTTGTGGTCGGTTCGAGCGACGGCGCAGCCGCCGACAAGGCTATCCAGATGATCCGCGACCTGACGAAAGAGATCGAGATAGGCGAGATATACACCGGACAGGTCGTCCGCACGACCGACTTCGGCGCGTTCATCAGCCTGCTGCCCGGCAAGGACGGCATGGTGCACATCAGCGAGCTCGCCAACTACCGCGTCCCGACGGTCGAGGACGAGGTAACGGTAGGCGACGAGGTAACGGTGCTCGTAACCGACGTGGATCAGACAGGGCGCGTACGCCTGTCGCGGCGCGCGTTGCTGGATGACAGCGACGAGGACGACCCAGTGGCGGCGGCGCTCGCCAGACAGCAGCGCGGCGGACGTGGAGGACAGCGCGGCGGCGACCGAGGTCCGAGACGCGACGGCGGCGGCTTTGGCGGCGGCGGTCGCGGAGGCTTCGGAGGCGGACGGGACGACCGGCGGCGAGGTCCGAGACGCGACGACTTCGGCGGCGGACGCGGAGGATACGGTGGCGGCGGTGGCGGCGGTTTCCGCGATGATCGCGATGACAGAGGCCGTGGCGACAGACGGCAGCGACGCGACCGAGATCGTGACCGCGGCGGGTTCGATGGCGGCTTCGGCGGTGGCGGACGCGGCGACAGGCGGCGCGGTCCCCGACGGGACAGGCGCAGCGGCGGTGGACGCGACCGCGACAGGCGCTGGAACTAGCAAGCCACACGCTTGATAACCGGCAAGCCACACGCTTGACTGGAGGTTAGGCGGCGGCGCCGGTTGCATGGGCAACAGGCGCTTGGGCGCGGGGACGTGCATCCCCCTGCCCTAACCGTCTCCCGTCAAGCGAAGGAACAACTGGAAGGGCGCCCGGACAAAACAGAGGACGGCTCCGCAAAGGGCCGTCCTCTTGGTGTATCATGAGATCCAGGAGGCGCTGATATGTCAAAAATAAATGTAGTGGTACACGGCGCTCTAGGCAGAATGGGCCAAGAGGTTCTGCGCGCGGTAACGGCAGCCGATGACATGAAGCCTGTAGGCGCGGCTGACGCCGCCGCCACGTCGGGCAGCCTGACGCTCCCTGATGGGTCGGGACAGATACCGCTGTCCAACGAGCTGTCGGCGGTCCTGTCGGGTTCGGACGTGGTGGTGGACTTCTCTCAAGCGGATGGCGCGGTGGCGGCGATGCGGACGGCGACGGCGGCGGGCGTCAACGTTGTCGTCGGCACTACGGGGCTGGGAGAGTCTGACTACGCGGAGGCCGACGCGCTGGCGAGCGAACACGGCGTCGGCATCATGATCGCTCCGAACTTCGCCATGGGCGCGGTGCTGATGATCCACCTGGCGAAGCAGGCGGGGCGCTTCTTCGAGTACGCGGACCTGACGGAGACGCACCACGAGGCGAAGATAGACGCTCCATCCGGAACCGCTCTGGCGATAGCCCAAGCAGTCGTCGCGGGCAAGGGCGGCGGCTTCACCAGCGTTCCCGCTGAGAAGGAGTTGATCGCCGGACCGCGCGGCGGCGAGTACGAGGGTGTAAGCGTTCACAGCGCGCGGATGCCGGGTCGGGTGGCCCACCACGAGCTGACCTTCGGCGGTCTGGGCCAGACGCTGACCATCCGGCACGATTCCATAAGCAGGGAGAGCTTCATGCCCGGCGTTACGATGGCGGTTCGGGACGTCGTGAACCGCAAGGGCCTCATCGTAGGTCTGGAGAACATCATGGGGCTCGGGTAGAACGAGGACCCGTGGCGCAAGGCCGACTCTACTGGAATCCACCGGCCACCACGCGCTAGAATCTTAGGCAATTCTTGTTTACGGGAGACGCAAGTGAACGAGTGCAGCATAGCCATTGTGGGCGCTACGGGCGCGGTTGGGCAGGTCTTCCTGCAGATCATCGAGGAGCGGGAGTTTCCGGCTGAGCGGATCCGACTGTGCGCGTCGGAACGCTCCGTCGGCAAGAAGCTGAAGGTTCGAGGCGAGGAGATAGCCGTCGAACTGGCGACGCCTGAGCTGCTCAGCGAGGTTGACTTCGCCTTCATCGCCGCATCCACCGCCGTCAGCCGCGAGCTTGCGCCGCTGGCCGCGCGGAACGGCGCGGTAGCCATAGACGACAGCTCGGCGTTCAGAATGGAGCCCGACGTCCCGCTTGTCGTGCCGGAGGTCAACGGCGACGATCTGGACGAGCATCGCGGCATAGTGGCTATCCCGAACTGCACGACCACGCCGCTGGTGATGGCGCTGAAGCCGCTGCACGAAGTGAACGCGGTACAGCGCGTCATCGCAGCGACGTATCAGTCCGTAACCGGCACGGGCGCGGCGGCGGCGGCCGAGCTCGAAAGCCAGTCGCAGTCCGCGCTGGACGGCGAACAGGCGGATGCGGAGGTCTATCCGCATCCAATCGCGTTCAACGTTCTGCCACACGTCGAGCCGTTCTGGGAGAATGGCTACACGAACGAAGAGATGAAGATGCAGAATGAGACTCGCAAGATTCTTCACGCGCCCGACGTGCGCGTGTCCGCCACATGCGTTCGCGTGCCGGTCTATGTCAGCCACAGCGAGGCGGTGAACATCGAGTTCACCGACGCTATCAGCCCGGGCGAAGTACGCGAGATTTTGGCGTCGGCGCCGGGCCTGCGCGTGGTGGACGAACCGAGCGAAAGCGAGTATCCTATGCCCATCGAGGCGGCGGGCGCGGACGACGTGCTAGTCGGTCGCATCCGTCGGGATCTGGCGTTCGACAACGGCATCGCCATGTGGCTGTCGTGCGACAACTTGAGAAAGGGCGCGGCGCTGAATTCGATTCAGATCGCCGAGGAGATGATGCGCCGGGATCTGCTGCCTCGCTGAAGCAAGGCATATTCCCGTATATTCGACGAACGACCACCAAAACCGGGTCTGGAGGATGACATGGCTGAGATCGGACGGCTGCTGACGGCGATGGTTACGCCCTTCGACGACGAGGGCGAGCTTGACTACACGAAGGCGCGCAAGCTGGCGCGCAAGCTGCTGGACTCCGGCTCGGACGGGCTGGTCATCGGCGGCACGACGGGCGAGTCCCCGTCCATGAGCGACGAGGAGAAGATTCGGCTGTTCGCGGAGATAAAGGAGGAGATCGGCGACGAGGGCGCGGTGATCGCCGGCACGACGGATAACAACCATCGGAAGTCCATAGAGCTGTCCGTCGAGGCCGAGAAGGTTGGAGCGGACGGGCTGCTGCTGACCGTACCAGCGTACAACAAGCCGACGATGGAAGGGCTGTATCAGCACTTCAAGGCGATAGCCGAGTCCACTTCCCTACCCGGCATCCTGTACAACGTACCGTCGCGCACGTCGCTGAACATGGATACCGAGACCACTCTGCGCCTTGCCGAGATAGAGAACATCGTCGGGGTCAAGGAGGCGTCGAGCGACCCGGTGCAGATCACGCAGATCATAGACGGGGCGCCGGAAGGGTTCAGGGTCTGGTCGGGCAACGACGACGAGACGTTCTCGATAATGGCGACCGGCGGATACGGCATCGTCAGCGTGGCCGCTCACATCGTGGGCTTGCAGATACAGCAGATGATGGGCCTGCTGCTCGAAGGAGACGTCGAAGCCGCCGCCGCGGAGCATCGGCGCCTGCTGCCGCTGTTCAAGGCCATCTTCTGGGTAACGAACCCGATCCCGATCAAGTACGCCGTCAACCGCGCCGGTTTCGACATCGGCAACCCTCGCCTTCCGCTGTGGGAGCCGGACGAGTCGTTCACTAGCAAGTTCGACCCGCTGATGGACGAGTACGAGATAGACTTGCCTGTGTAGTAGAAAAGAGTAAAGAGGAGTGAGTAACGAGAGTAGGATTCGTCTTACGCTCCATGCCGCTCTGAGACTGGCGAGACTTTCCGAACTCGGGATCGAAGTAAACGAGGCGATGATCGCCGACATATTGGCGAATCCCGAAAAGGTGGAGGTCGGCAAGTACGGCAGGCTAATCGCGCAAGGTCCGCTAGACGATAGGCACGTTCTGCGAATCGTGTACGAACAGAACCCAGACGAACTGGTAGTCATCACCGTCAATCCGGGAAGGAGGTCCAGGTATGGCTAAAATCCGTTACACTAGGGATGGGGACGGGCTTTTGATCAAGCTGTCGGACCTCTCCCCTGACCATGGGGAGGAAGCGGGCCAGTTCATCGTCCACATGACCGACGAGGGCTATGTCGTTGAGATAGAAGTTCTCGACGCGCGGGAGTTCGTAATGGGGGCGCTGGCCAGCATCGTCGAGGAACGCGAGGTTGAGATCCACAAGGAACGACCTTGCGATGAGGCGACTCTGGAGTTGGCCCGTTCGATGATGGAGTCTGCGTCCAACCGGCGCGCGGGCGTAGAGTACCAGACTTCGCCCACGTCTTAACCTTCCACGCAAGAGAGTCAAAGGCGCGGAGACGCAGAAGGTTGCTCAATGTCCTCTTTTGCGTCTCTGCGCCTATGCGGTTAAATCGGGGGAGAGTCACCCTCATCCTAACCTTCCCCCATCAAGGGAGAAGGGAACGAGGTTACAGGAAACTGAGCATGGGCCTAACCATGACGGTTTCGTCCCGGTGGGGGCCGGTCGAGACTACGTATATGGGGCAGCCTATCAGCTGTTCGATGCGCTCTACGTAGTCGCGCGCGGCCTGGGGCAGGTCGTCCCACTGGCGGACGCTTGCGGTAGGACGATCCCATCCCGGCATCTCCTCGAAGACGGGACGCGCCTTTTCGAGAGCGGCGACGCCGCCTGGGAAGTCGTCCGTCTTCTCGCCGTCCTCGTTGAGGTACTCCGTGCAGATGCGGACGCTGTCGAAGCCGTCCAGCACGTCGAGGCGCGTCAGCACGGCGGAGGTGTAGCCGTTGATGAGCGCGCTGTACTTGGCGGCCACTGCGTCGAACCATCCCACGCGGCGCGGGCGTCCTGTGGTCGTGCCGAACTCCTGCGCCAGCTCTCGGATGGTCTCGCCGGTCTCGTCGGTCAGTTCGGACGGCAGGGGGCCTGAACCGACGCGCGTTGTGTACGCCTTGAAGACGCCGGTTATGCCCGCGATGTGCGTGGGACTGACGCCGACGCCGACGGACGCGCCGCCGATGGTGGGATTGGACGAGGTTACGAACGGGTAGGTGCCGTGATCCAGATCGAGCAGAACGCCCTGCGCGCCTTCGAGCAGCACGTTCTTGCCGGAGGCCAGCGCCTGGTTGACTATCTTCTCCGCCGGGCCGATGTAGGGAGCCAGCCTCTCGCCCCAGTCGCGGCACTTGGCGAACACCTCCTCGAACTCGAGCGCCTCGCCGTCATAGACCTTGGTGATGACCGCGTTCTGGTACTTGAGTATGGCTTGGAGTCGGGGGATGAGCGCCTCTAGGTCCAGCAGGTCGGCGGCGCGGACGCCCGTGCGAGCGGCCTTGTCCGCGTAGGCGGGACCGATGCCCTTGCCGGTGGTTCCGATGCGGTCGCTGCCGCGCGCCTTCTCCGCCAGCTCGTCGAGCATGACGTGGTACGGCAGGATCAGGTGCGCGCGTTCGCTGACGACGATGCGGTCGCCAATGTTGATGCCGCGCGATTCGAGGTCGTCTATCTCCTCGAGCAGCACGTCGGGGTCCACCACTACGCCGTTGCCGATTACGTTGAGAGCCTTGGGCCAGAAGACTCCGCACGGGATGATGTGGAAGCTGAACTTGCCCTGGTCTGTAACGACCGTGTGTCCGGCGTTGTTGCCGCCGGAGAATCGGGCGACGACGTGCGCGTCCTTAGCGAGCACATCTACTATCTTGCCCTTGCCTTCGTCGCCCCACTGGGCGCCAAGTACCGCGTATGCAGGCATCCGTTGACCTCTGGTATCCGGGATTGGGGTTTGTGGTTGCTGGTTGGCGCGTGGCGGCGCGGCGCAATCCGGTTTGTTCGAAGGGGCATAGCGCGGCGGCGCGAGACGCGCAACCTTCAGTATATCAGATTTTGGCGGGGTGGGGGAAGATGGGTGGGGCGGATTTAAAGCAGGTGCGCGGAGACGCAGAGGGGTTTGATTTGGATTGGGTGGAGCGGGACGGGATGGGGTTTCTGGTTTCCCGACCCAGACCGTCATTCCACCGAACGCGGGAATCCAGAGCGCCGGGCTGAATCACCTGCAAATGGTTGCGAGCCGTGCGAGTGATTACAATACCGAACACATAGGAAATACCCCTCACAGATGGGTGGTTAAGCCCTACGCATTGGGAATTGCGTTTTACTTGCCACTTCCATTAGTCACAGGCGGCATGGCGTTCACGCTCGCGCTGGCATATGTGTCGATGGCAATTTATCCCCCAAGCGAGATAGTAAGCGTCTTGTTGGATGAATCCATAATCATTACTTTGCCAATCGTAGCTCGATTGATGGCAGTATGGATTGTTTACTTTGTCATATATTTATGCTGCTTACCCTGTTCACAACGCTTCCACTATTGTAGAGCGTATGGAGGCATACCTCTGGGGACAGGCGACACGGTACGCTTCGGTAACTACTTCAAAATCAGACTTCTCACGATCGTAGAGCTTGCGCTGGGCGCATGTATCACTATTGTCTTCTTCACATTTCTTAGCTGCTCCATGTCCGCCCGCCACTGTCTGTACTGTCCCTAGATGGCAACAAGGACGGCCAGGAAGCCTAGCGCTAGAGTGATAATTGTGCGGATGTCTCCGGCGTCCATGTTGATAGATCCTACAAAAGGATGGACATATCAGCCCACCAACCCCCGCTCTACCCTTCCGAAGGCGCGGTCTAGTTTGAGTACCAGCTCGTCGGCTTCTGCGGGGGTGATGCAGAGGGGCGGGCCTATGGACAGGCGGTCGCCTCCGGGGTTGAGGATCAGAGACTCGGCCTCGAACGCGGCGGCGAGTCTCTCACGCAGCCGGGCATCGCTCGGGTAGCGGGCCTTCGTGTCGCGGTCGGCTACCAACTCGACGCCGAGTAGCAGTCCGCGTCCGCGCACGTTGCCGATGATGGGATGTTCGTCCATGAGCGAGCGGAGTCCATCGAGGATCTGCGCGCCGACCTGGGCGGAGTTGTCCACCATGCCCTCGCTCTCGATTATCTCGATGTTGCGGAGGGCTACTGCGGCGGTTACGGGGTGGCCGCCGAACGTGAGCGCCTGCCGGAAGATGTTGTCCTCGCCTGCGAATACGTCCGCCACTTCGGGGGTTACGACAGCGTTAGCCAACGGCACGTAGCTGGACGTGATGCCCTTCGCCATGGTCATTATGTCGGGCGTTACGCCCCAGTGCTCCATGGCGAACATGGTTCCGGTGCGTCCGAAGCCGTTTATCACCTCGTCGGCTATCAGGATGACGCCGTGGCGATCGCATATCTGGCGCAGCATGGGCCAGTACTCGTCGCCCGGCACGGCGCCGGGGGTGGATGAGGAGATCGGCTCGGCGATGACGGCGGCGACGCTGGACGCGCCGTGGAACTTGATCAGGTCTTCTATCGCCTGAGCGCAGCGGACGGCGGCCTCGGAGTCGGTCTCGCCCTCGATTGGGGAGTTGTAGGCGTCGGGGTGCGGGGCATAGACCATGCCCGGGAAGGCGGGTTCGTAGTCCTCGCGTCCGCCGTCGCCGCCGAGCCACATGGTGGCGCCGAGCGCGCCGTGGTACGAGCCGCGCCTGCTGATTATCTTGTAGCGTCCCGACTCGCCGCGCCGCCGGTGGTAGGCGCGGGCTATCTTGATGGCGGTCTCGTTCGCCTCAGAGCCGCCGGTTACGGGCCAGGATCGCTCGAGGTTGCCGGGAACTATCTCTGCGATCTTGGCGGCAAGCTCTACGAGCGGCTCCGTGGTGGACCCCTGCGGGAAATAGACGAGCTTGTTCATCTGCTCGCGCATTGCGTCGGCTAGCTCGGAGCGTCCGTAGCCGATGTTGACGCACATGTAGCCGCCGTTGACGTCTATCCACTCGCGGCCATCGGAGTCGGTTACGCGGATGCCGCTGCCGTTCGTGATGACGGTTGGGCCGCCCGTCTCGGCGGACGACGTCCAGCTGCGGTTGTGCATCCACAGGTGATCGAGCGCGGCCTGCCGCGGATTTTTCGTTCCATCGGGGGTTGCGGTTGTGGCGTTAGGCATAGCGGGCCATCCCCAGGTCTCCCTCAAGCTCCCAAAGGCTGAGGTCTAGCGCGTGGATAATCTCGTCAACTTCAGATTTGGTTATGCACAGCGGCGGGCCTATGTGTATGACCGGCCCGGCGACGCGCAGGATAAGGCCGTTGCGCTTGAAGCTCTCGTTGAGCCTGTCCACGATGCGGTCTTCGGGGTCGAACGGCGCCTTCGTCTCGCGGTCCTTTACAAGCTCGACGGCCATCAGCAGCCCCAGTCCGCGCACGTCTCCGATGGACGGGTGGTCGCCCATCATCCCTTCCAGCAGCTCCTTGCAGTAGGCGCCGACGGAGGCGGAGTTTTCGACGAGGCCCTCGCTCTCGATTATCTCAATGTTCGCCAGGGACGCGGCGGCGGATACGGGGTGTCCGCTCGACGTGAGGACATGGCGCAGGTAGTCTTCCTCGCCAGCGAACACGCCGGCGACCTCTTCTGTCGCGATGGCGGCTGCCATCGGCAGGTAGGAGCTTACGATGCCCTTGGCGATGGTCATGATGTCCGGCACGATGCCCCAGTGCTCGACGGCGAACATTCGCCCGGTGCGTCCAAAGCCGTTGATGACCTCGTCGGCGATCAGCAGCACGCCGTAACGGTCGCAGATTTCGCGCAGCATCGGCCAGTACTCGTCGCCCGGAACCACCGCGCCCAGAGGAATAGCGACCGGCTCGCCAATAACGGCGGCTACGGTCTCAGGCCCCTCGAACTTGATCAGGTCCTCGACGGCCTGGGCGCAGCGGACGGCGGCTTCGGAGTCGGTCTCGCCCGGAATCGGCGAATGGTATGCCGACGGCGGCGGCGCATAGACCATGCCCTGGGGCGCCGGCTCGAAGTCTTCGCGCTGGGTGTCGGCGTAGCCGCCGAGGAAGAGCACCCCGGCGGTGGTGCCGTGGTAGGAACCCATCCTGCTGATGATCTTGTATCGTCGAGTGTCGCCGCGCCGCCGATGGTAGGCGAGCGCTATCTTGATGGCGGTCTCGTTCGCCTCAGAGCCGCCGGATACGGGGAACGCTCTGCTGAGCGATCCGGGCGTCATCTGCGCTAGCTTTTGCGCCAGCATAGCAGTAGGCTCGGTCGTCGTGCCGAACGGGAAGTAGGATATGCGGTTCATCTGCTCGAACGCGGCGTCGGCGATCTCGGATCGCCCGTAGCCGACGTTGACGGAATTGTAGCCGCCGTTGACGTCTATGTAGCTCCGCCCGTCGGCATCGGTGATCCGGACGCCCTCCCCTTCGACGGCGATCATCGGCTCGCCGTGCTCTGCCATCGAAATCCAGTCGCGGTTGTGCATCCACAGGTATTTGGTGGACTTGTCTCTGAGCGCGTCGGCGTTCATATCGGAACTCCCTGACTCTTGTGTATGGGGATAGTGTATATCGGATTGCGTTGGATGACTAGGGGCGAGATACGAGATACAACGTGGGGGACGGTTCTAGCCTTGAACACTTTGCGGCCTGCCAATAGGTTAAGGAGGGACAGGGCCACGGAAGGATCATACCTTCATCGAGGCGGGAGGGATCCGGAGGTTAGACATGGTTGACACGGTAACTCCGGAAGTTCGCAGCGCGATAATGGCGCGTGTCAAAGCGAAGGGCATGAAGCCCGAGATGCGGGTGCGCCGGCTGCTGCACGGGTTGGGCTACCGGTATCGGCTGCACCGCTCCGACCTGCCCGGCAAGCCCGACCTGGTGTTCGTGTCGCGGCGCAAGGTGGTGTTCGTCAACGGCTGCTTCTGGCACTATCATCAGGACTGTCCCCGTGTCCGAATCCCGGCGTCCAATCGAGACTATTGGATGGGGAAGTTGGAAGGGAACCGATCCCGCGACGTTCGGAACACCGCGCTGCTGGAAGCGGACGGCTGGGGCGTGATGACGGTGTGGGAGTGTGAACTGCGCGACATCGAGGATGCGGAGCGGCGGCTGGTGGCGTTTCTGGGATAAGACAGATTCTGGCGCAGAGACGCATAGACGCCAAGGATATGATCCAAATTTCTTTGCGCCTTTGCGGCTTTGCGTTTAGAATGGGGGCGTTCAGGGAGGGGCCTCTATGAAGTTCGGTTCGTTTGTGTTTCCGGTCAGCCACAGCACGGAGCGGGATGGGACGATCATTGACAGCACGCTGGCGGAGATCGAGTTGCAAGACGCGATCGGTTTCGAGGCGGCGTGGCTGACGGAGCATCACTTCGACGGCGCGTGCGCATATGCGGACCCGTTGGTGTTCGGGGCGGCGGTGGCGGCGCGGACGAGGCGCATCAAGATCGGCTTCGCCGTCGTGGAGATGGCGTTCCACCACCCTGTGCGTCTGGCGGCGCAAACCGCGCTGCTCGACAACCTCAGCCACGGGCGGCTCATCGTCGGAGTCGGACGCGGCTCGGCGTACAACACCTACGAGTATCTGGGCTTCGGGGTGCCGATGGACGAGGGCGTCGAGCGACTGGCGGAGGCGGAGGCGCTGATGATGTCGGCGTGGGCGGGCGAGGCGGTAAAGCACGACGGCCGGTTCTGGGACGTGTCGTTCCCGTCACTGCGTCCGCTGCCGTATCAGAAGCCGCATCCGCCACTGGTGCGCGCGTGCATCAGCGAGCGTTCGACGCGCGAGATGGGGCGCATCGGACGTCCGGTGCTGATCGGCGTGCAGGAAGACGACGAGATCCGCGCCCGCATCGAGGCGTACACGACCGAGATGCGCTGCGCCGGGTTCTCCGAAACTGAGGTACAGGCCGCGCTGGATATGTGCTGGTTCTCGAAAAACGTGTTCGTAGCGGAGAGCTACGACGAGGCGCGCGAACTTTGCGAGCCGGGCTTCCGACGCGAGCGCAAGCACTTCCGCGAGGCGAGGGAGCTGTACAACCCCGAGGGCTTCCCGCCGCTTGACCCTACCAAGCCGCTTCCGGCGGGCGAGGACTTCGAGAAGGCGTGCATCGTCGGAACGCCGGAACAGGTTGCGGAGCAGATCGCCAATCTGCGCGATCTGGGCGTCCGCAACCTAATGATGAAGCTGAACATCGGCGAGATGGATAGCGATGAGGTGATGCGCTCCATCCGGCTGTTCGGGGACGAGGTGATGCCGAGGTTCAGCTAATTGCCCAAGGGCTTTTCATTTGACGCGGAGGCGCAGGGACGCGAAGGAACGCAGAGGATTGATTTTGATTCCCGTTGCGTATCTCTGCGCCTTCGCGCCTTTGCGTCAAGAATCAGGAGAGGACGGCTTCCGCTATCTCGTCGAGCTGGGCGTTGGTGGCGTCTTCGTCGGCGGTCTCGACGCGGATCATGACACGGTCGGCGCCGGCGGAGAACAACTCTCCGACCAGAGCCTTGTCCGCAGGTTGCCCGAATACGGAGATCGAGATAGACGCCGGATCGCGCTCCGCCTCTTCCGCAAGTTCGTTCAGCGTCCGGCGGCCTGCGCTGATGTCGTCCGGAGTAACGCGGTTCGGCATCCAGCCGTCGCCCCAGCGGACGATGCGGCGGAAGACGTTTCGCGCCATGCCGCCGAGCAGAACGGGCGGATGCGGCCGCTGCGCTGAGCGCGGGAACGAATACACCGGCGGGAAGTCGTAGTAGTTGCCGTGGTACTCGCTCTTCACGTCCGTCCACAGCGACTTCATCGCTAGGATCGCTTCGCGCGTCTGAGTCCAGCGGTGGGCGAAATCGCCCCCCATGATCTCCGTCTCCTCCTTGAGCCAGCCCGCGCCGATTCCGAACAGGAAGCGTCCGCCGGAGTACATGTCGAGCGTAGCTACCTCTTTGGCGAGCAGCAAGGGGTTGCGCTCTGGCACGAGGCAGATGCCGGTTCCGAGCTTTAGCGTGTTCGTTACCGCGGACGCCCTGCCAAGCGCGACAAACGGATCCACGATGTCGGCGTACACTTTTGGGATGACCCCGTCGGGCGAGCCGGGCCACGGGCTGGACGTTTCGACGGGAATGATTGGGTGCTCGGGAACCCAGAGCGACTCGAAGCCCATCTCCTCGGCGCGGCGCGCTAGGATGGCGATGTCAACCGAGTAGTCGGTGGGAAACGTGGATATGCCGATGTTATTCATGGAAGGGACTCCTAGCTGTATCAGTATCTTGGCTTGGATGCGTTTGCTTTGGGCTTGGGTTTCACCCTCATACCAACCTCCCCGAATCAAGGGGAAGGAAGTTCTGCGGGCATTATACAGTTTGACATCCGTTCTTGGGATACTCTATCATTTTTCCCGTCGGCGCAGACCTGAAGTGGCAACGTAGCTCAGTGGTTAGAGCGGGCGCTTCATAAGCGCTAGGTCGCTGGTTCGAACCCAGCCGTTGCCACCAACGGTCAGGGCGCGGGGCTTGGTTCCCGGCTGGGCGCGCGTCGCAGACGGGCGCGCTGGCGGACCGGGGCGATTAGCTCAGTGGTTAGAGCGCTCGCCTCACACGCGAGAGGTCCGAGGTTCAAATCCTCGATCGCCCACCAGCGGCGCGCCTAGCGTTGAACGCGGCGTCGGCGTCGGGTATAATCTTAGGGCAATGGAAATCGCGCCGAAGTGGCGGAACGGTAGACGCGCTACGTTCAGGACGTAGTATCCTTACGGGTGTGTGGGTTCGACTCCCTCCTTCGGCACCATTCCCATTCAATCCTCTGGCGGACGGCATTCGAGCGCCGAACGCCATTAGCGCGCGCTTGTAGCTCAGCGGATAGAGCGCAGCCCTGCGGAGGCTGAGGCCGTGGGTTCGAGTCCCACCAAGCGCGCCACCTCTTCCCTGCCAGTCGAGTCGGTTGCCAAACAGGGTCGGCGAGGCTTGATACGTGGGCGGTTAGCTCAGCTGGTTAGAGCGTCTGTCTTACACACAGAAGGTCACAGGTTCGAGTCCTGTATCGCCCACCATGACTTGGCAAGCCAGACCTCTCCTATTCCCCTCAACTAGACGCCGCAGGCTGCCCCCTGTGTGTTCAGTCACGGAACTCTGCCACCGGAGAGGAGGCTAACCTGTCACAAATATTACAATAAGTTATAAAATATATCGATTAGAATGATATATTAGTTACGTATATTACAATGCAGTGTCTAATGAGTTTATCTGAGGCCACCATCCACAGAGCGCAAGGTGGGCCAGTGGCGCTGATGGGATACCGGAATTGGATCCCGTTGGCAGGTGGTTACCAGAAACAGCGTCAAAATAGCGAAAAGTTAGATGCGGTACGTTCAGGACTTCGTCCTGAAAGAGCAGAAAAACCGTTTGTCTAACCTCTCTAGAGCAGCAGCCCGCATCGGATACGGCAAGCTGACCGTCGTCCACCATTTTTGCATTTACAAGCCCACTGTACACCTAGAATAGACCAATAAGCTGTGCAGACAATACTCCAACATGGGCGCAAATGATTTATGGGCGCTAATCGTTTGCGCGAACCCTGGCGAGGAGTAAAGTCCACTGTGAACTCCACAAGCATACGCCGTGGCATTGTTCTTTTGGTAGCCCTCTCGGTGGCTATTCCCGGGATAGTGGTGAGCGCAACGGTGTCGCAGCTGTCTGAATCACCCAATGAGCCCAACCCCGAGCTAACGTCGGAACAGACGCAGGACTCGATCTCAAGTTCCGTCCCCCTCAAGCCCGACGCTCCGACGCTCACGCCGGGACACTTGAAGCTGGACGTGTCGTGGAGCGCGCCCGGCAGTGGCGATACTGCGATTACAGGCTACAAGCTGCAGTACAAAGAAGCCTCCGCAGCCGACCAGATCGGGACCGGCAACGCCCCTTCCACCGGCTGGGTGACGAGCGTTCAGAGCGGCGAGGCGACCACCGCGACTATCGTAGGCCTGACTAGAGACACGAGCTACGACGTGCGGGTACTGGCCACCAACATCAATGGCGACGGTCCCTGGTCCGACGAGGTGAGCGGCGCGCCCACCGAGTTGCGTATCGGGTTCACCTCCGCCTCCGCCACCTACGCTGAGACCGACAGCGCGGGCGCGCAGGCGGTCCAGTTCCATACGGTGAGCGGGACGATTCCACAGTCGGGAATCGACATTGACTGGCAGATAGGCAGCGGCTCCACCGCGACAGGAACCGACGGAACAACTTGCTCGGCGGGGGATGACTTCCAGGCGCCCACGTCAGGCTCCGTCCGTCTCACTCGGGCGAGCGGCGTCCTACAACTGACGATCTGCGGCGATAACGTCGTCGAACCAAGTGAGACCATTGAGATAGAAATCGTGCCGAGTGCAGGACACTATAGCGGCGACGCCACCATGACGATCACCATCGAGGACGACGACGCTCCGGAGGGACTGACAGTGACGGCGGGCGACGAGTCGTTGGAGGCCGCGTGGAGGGAGCCAATGGTCCAGGGGTCGCTGGCGTTCTACGAGGTGCAGTACAAGGAGACCGGCGCCGAAGACTGGCCGACCGACCATACCGACGAAACCGACACGTCTATCACCATAGGCGGCCTTGCCAACGACGTTAGCTACGACGTGCGCGTGCGCGCCGTGGCCACCGGCGTCACCGGGGTCTGGTCGTCGCCGCAGACCGGAACTCCGCGGCAGAGCCTGAGCCTGTCTTCAAACGCCAACCTGAGCGGCCTGACGGCGAGCGGCGGCTCCAGCGCGGACGGCGAGTTCACGGAGCTGACACTGACACCGGCCACCTTCGACAACGCGACCACGAGCTACACGGCGTCGGTAGATGACTCCATCACTCACGTCAAGCTGACGCCTACGGTGGAGGACACCGACAACGCTACGGTGAAGGTCGGCAAGGGGACGAACCTGACGTCGGTGACCAGCGGTTCGGCGAGTTCCGCGATCGCGCTCGACGCGGCCGTCAACGCCATCAAGGTCGAGGTGACAGCGCAGGATGCCACCAAGAAGACCTACACTGTTACCGTGACGCGGGCCCAGCAGGAGAACCAGGCCCCCACAGCGCTGAACCTGGGCGTGGACTACGCTACGCTCGACGAGGGCATGACGGCGACCGTCATCGCCATACTGAACAACCCGGCGGGTGAGAGCGGCTTCGAGGCGCCCCTTACCTTCGCCGGCAGCGCCGATCTGAAAGGCGAGGTCAACGACGGTGACGAAGATTACACGGCGAGTGGTTCCACCATCGCCATTGCCGAGGGCGATGCAACGGCAACCGTGACGCTTACCATCGCCGACGACATGGTGGACGAGGACGACGAGACCATCATCCTCAACGCCAATCCCCCAAGCGGTGTCTCCGTAAACGGCGTCACCATCACGATACGCGACAACGACACGGCGGGAGCGACCTTGAACAAGGGCAGCCTCAGCGTGGCCGAGAATGCGACCAACAACTACACCGTGGCCCTAGACACCAAGCCTACCCACGACGTGATAGTTACGCCGTCCACCTCGTCCCCGGCGACGGCGACGGTGAGCGACGCGCTGACGTTCACGCCGGACAACTGGAGCGTGCCGCAGCAGGTAACGGTGACGGGGGTGGCCGCAGGCGCCACGTCCGTAACTCACTCTGCCGCAAGCTCGGACGCGAAGTACGACGGCAGTTCCGTAAGCATCGACTCCGTGGCGGTGACGACGGTTTCTAAACCGACTAACCTAAAGGTGACGCCCCAGGCATACAACGGCGGCCCCGTGTTGTTGATCGGGTTCGACGCGACCGCAGACGGGCACTCGGTTTTGACACAGGTGAAGCAGGACACCGGCAGTTGGCCGGGGCCCTCACTGGAGCCTTCCCTGCCCTCCGACGCGAGCATAGACACCACCGGACTCAGCGAGGCGACAGCGCGGCGAGTAGTCGGCCTGGAGAAAGGGACCACCTACGACGTGCGAGCGCACGTAATAGGCGGAAATCCAATCGCCGTCATCAGCGGCTCGTCGTCCGAAGCCGCGCAGGCCACCACCTGGACCGTGCCAGATGCCCCCACGGGAGTGAGCGCCGCGCCCGGCAACGCGCAGATCGCGTTGACGTGGACTGAGCCTGACAACAAGGGCGGCGCGGGCGCGTCCATCACCGGCTACGACGTGCAGTACAAAGCGAGTACCGACAGCGAATGGACCGACTTCGCCCACACCGACGCTACGACCAGCGCCACCATCGGCAACCTAAGCAATGGCGCGACCTACGATTTGAGGGTGCGCGCCAAGAACGGCATCGACCCCGGAAGCGCATGGGCCACGCTCGAGGACGACGATCCCGCCTTGAGAACGCCGAGTTTATCCGGCGACGCCTCCCTCAGCTCTCTGGAACTGACCGATGATGATGACAACGTCATATCCCTCGACGAGAGTTTCGCCTCCGACGTCTATGCTTATACAGCCACAGTTCCGGATACGGTGGACTCGGTGAAAGTGACACTCGTTCCCAATCACAGCGGCGCGACCGTAGAAGTGAACGGCACCGCCGTAGCCAGCGGCGCGACCAGCGACGCCATTACCCTAGACTACGGCGACAACGACATAGCCGTGGTAGTAACGGCAGAGAACGGCGACACACAGACCTACACAATCACGGTGGCGCGGGTCATCGAGGCGAACTTCGAGCAGTCACGGTACGACGTAACTGAGGGCGTGTACAGCCACGCCATCGTTACCATCACCCTGTCGGCCGGGGCTACGGCGACCATCGCGGACCTTGCGGCGAGCGAGGGCCTGACCGTTACCGTGAGCTCCGGCAGCGCAAAACATAAGGAAGACTGGACGGGACCCCCGAGCATATCGGTATCCTTCGATGAAGGGGATACCAGCGCCCGAATCTCCATCCGCATTGTAGACGACGATACGGCGGAGGGGTCGGAGTACTTCAGCTTGTCCTTGTCGGTTGGATCGGAGGGCGCTGAGGCCGGGCTGGCCATCGGCCAAACCGGGACTGCGGATGTTTACATCGAGGACGACGAGGCGTACAGACCGCAGCGGTCCCTAGGCAGAGGCGACAGCGGAACGCAGTCCGACTCCAACCCGCAGAACGGCGGGAACAACAACGGGAACAGCGGGACATGCACAAGGTACACGGCCACGGTGCTCGAGAGCGAAGCCGCCTTCAGGAACGAGTTCATCTATCGCATCAGTCAAGGATCTGTGCAGAATCTCGGCGGCCTAGATAACGAGGATGTTGGCCTAAGCTACAGCTTCACGACCTCGGGGTTGCCGCAATTCGGCATCCGGGTAGTGGACTACAGCCCGCCCCCAATCCCGCTGATCTGGCACAACAGTCGCAGCGGCGAACTCCGGTTCGAGGACCTCACCGACGACGACAACGACGATGCAATACTGCTCGTTACCACGTCAAGCTGCTGATAGCAGCCCGGGTGACTCAACTCACCGGCGCCCCTACCCCGCCGCCTGCTGTCGCCGCGCGCGTGTCTGTTCGCGGTGGCGGATGTAGAGGGTCGCCTCGTCCACGGCCATGCGGCCTATGGGGCCGGAGGCGTAAAGGGAGTTGAAAACGACGCCCCCGCGTATGATGATGAACTCCATCGGCTGAAGGTAGCGTCCGTGAGCCGCGTCTTCCGTCCACCAGGCGCCGAGGGCGGCGACGTCTTCCTCCGTTACTCCGTAGGCCACGGGGAAGGATACGCCGGCCTTGCCCGCCATCTCAGCGGCGTCTTCTTTGCTTTCGGTAGTGACGGCGATCGCTGTGATCCCCATCTTGTCCAAACGTTCCATTCTGTCTTCGTAGCTGGCTAACTGCCGCACGCAGTACGGTCACCACTTGCCCCGGTAGAAGAGGAGCGCGACGTAGCGGTTCGGGATCTCCCGCGGCAGCTCTATCGAGCCGCCGTCTATCAGGTTGAGCTTGAGCTTGGGAAAGCGGTCTCCCTGTTGGAGCTTGTCGGACATGAGGACTCTCCGAATGGTCTGCTTTGTCGGTCTGGTGTCGTTGCGTTCAGGATACTGCAACACAGACCCGATTTCCACTATGCCCACAATAAGCCCGTATTCAACCGTTTACACAAGCGGGAGTGTGTAGGTAAACTTATTCGTTGATATCATAGCTCCCGAGGAGGTTTACCTTGTCGCTGAAGTTGTTGAGCGCACTGATCGTTGCACTGGCGGTCGCCGTAGGTGTTGTCGCACAAACATATGTGAATAATGTCGAAGCTCAAGGGGCCGGCGGCATGACGCTGACCGTCCGAAACGTTACGGGCGGCAATCCTTTGACGCCGCCCGTCGCCATAGTCCACGACGGCAGCGTGATTACCGGCGCGTCCTCGCTGGACGGCCTGGCGGGCTTGGAAGAGCTGGCTGAGGCCGGGGCGCAGGAGCCACTGGCAACTACGCTGGCCGGACTGGACAGCGTATCCGAAGTCGTCAAGATCGAGACGGCTCCAATCCCGGGGGGCGAAGAGACGACCGGCATGGTGATGGCTATGCCTGGCGACTACGTTACCGTTGTCTCCAGGCTCGCCTGCACTAACGACGCGATTACCGTAGGAACGGCAATCGTGTCGGAAGGCGGAGCGATGTCTTCTGGCCGAGTGTATGACGCCGGCACGGAGGTGAATTCCGAGACCGCTGCCTCCGTGCCGTGCCTGGGAGGCGCGGGCGTGTCTGACGCGAGCGGCGAAGGCTCGCTCATGCTGCACGGCGGCATCATGGGCGGCGCTGATCTGGACACGGCGACGCACGGCTGGGACACGGCGGCGATGCAGTTGTTCGTTCACGGCGCAGGCACAGACGCTCCGGCGGCCGCTAGCCCGACGCTGACGCTGGAAAACCTGACGACCGGGCAGCCAATCACACCTCCCGTCGTCGTGGTGCACGATCCGAACGTATCCCCTCTGATGTACGAATCTCCGGACGATCTCGACGGCATAGACGACCTCTCGGAAGGCGGCGCTACGGGCGACCTGATAGCGACGCTGGGCGGTAGGCCCGGCGTGTTGTCCGCGTTCGTTCTCAACACAGGCGGCCCCATCCTGCCCGGGCAAGAGTACAACACCGTCATTGACGGAGTGGACGGCGCTGCCGTGTCCGTCGTCGGATCGTTCGCTTGCACGAACGACGCCTACATCCTGGCTACTTCCGTGATCGAGCTGGGCGACGACGGCAACCCAATCACACTGGAAGCTATGGCGTCCGTCATAGACTCAGGCTCGGAATCGAACGATGAGACTGCGGGTACGGTGCCCTGTCTGGGCGGCGAGGCCCTCTCCGGCGGACTGGGCGAAGGCAGTCGGTCCGAGCACCCAGGCATACAGGGCGGCGCGGACCTCGATCCGGCAACACACGGCTGGACCGATGAAACGACCGCCAAGCTGACGCTATGCAACCTTCGAGCCGACCAGCCGGAGTGGACCAAGGCGCTGGTTCAGCAGGCAGTGGACCGCTACGACAGGACCGGTCTCGAGGAAACCGTAGCCTACTACAACACCGATGAGAGCCGCGATGGTCAGTGGTACGTGTTCATCGCCGACCGGAGCAGCATTCTCAGATCGCATGTTACGCACGTCGGATGGCTCATAGACCGCGTGCTGGGTCCGGACGGATACCCGGCGGGCAAGATGGTCAACGCCGTCGCCGATGAGGACGGCGGCTGGGTTAGCTACACTTACGTGAACCCCGCGTCCGGCGCAGTCGAGAGGAAACATTCCTGGGCAATACGGCATGACGGGATTCTGTTCGGTTCGGGTTGGTACGAGCCGGGCGCTCAGAAGTCCGATCCCGCCGGCTACACCAAGGAGTTCGTAACGCGGGCTACGGACCTGTACGACACGCTTGGGAGAGAAGATGCGGTCGCCTACTACAACACGCGGAAGAGCGTGGACGGGCAGTGGTACGTGTTCATCGCCGATGAGAACGACGTTCTCATCGCTCATCCCACCGCGCCCCAACTGGTTGGAACGCGCGTGGAAGACAATACCGTCAGCAACGGCTATCCGGCCGGCAAGGCAGTGGTCGCAGTGGCCGACGAGGACGGTGGCTGGACGAGCTACACATACACGAACCCGGCAACCGGCATGGATGAGATCAAGCACTCTTGGGCCATCAGACACGACGGACTAGTCTTCGGTTCGGGCTGGTACGAGCCGGGCCCCACGATGGATCACCCAGAGGCTTATACCAAGGCGTTCGTGGAGCAGGCCGTCGAGCTGCACAAGGCCGTTGGCGACGAGGGAACCATCGCGTACTACAATACACCCGAGAGCGTGGTCGGCGAGTGGTACGTGTTCGTGGTTCGGGGGGACACGATCATCGCTCATGCGACCGTTCCTGACAACATAGGCCAGAGTCTCTTGGGTCCGCTCGGGACCGACTCGACCGGCAAGGAGTTCGGCTCGGCCATCATAGACGCGCCGGAAGGCGGAGCGTGGGTAGATTACACCTACCTCAACCCGGCGCTAGGTGGGGAAGAGATAAAGCACACGTGGGTGATGAGGAGCGGCGATCTGGTCTTCGGATCCGGCTGGTACGAGCCGGTTGCGGCGCCCACGCCGACTCCGGAGCCGGCACCGGAGCCGGTGGATGAGATGCCTGAGACGGGCGACTTCTCGCTGACGGCGGGCTGGGCGCTGGCGCTCGCCCTGGCGGGCGCGCTCGTCGCCTTGGGCGGCGCGGTCACGATCGCTCGCCAGCGGGGACGCTAGACAGCGTAGCCAACGGACATAGAGCTTAGCGCAGCCGCCCCAATCGGGCGCTCTACTCCTCGCAGGAATGTGGGAGATGTGGCCCGGTTGGGGCGGTTCTTTGCATTTAGGTGTTGGCAACTTGGGCGCGTTGCATTATTATTTGTCGGAAATCATAGGCGGCGGTCTATGGGACGAGCCGACAAGTTCCACCGTTAGGAGATGGACAGATGGTAAAACAGGGTGTCGAACCTGATGAGTTGACTGGGCCGTTCTGGGAAGCGGCGAACAAAGGGCGACTGGTGATACAGAACTGCTCCGCGTGCGACCGGCTGCAAAATCCGCCGCTGGAAGTGTGCGGCGCGTGCGGCTCCGGCGACAGTATGGGCTGGAAGGAGATGAGCGGACGCGCCACGATCTATAACTACTGTGTGGTGTACGACTGCCCTATCGCGTCTCTGCAGGAAGACCAGCCGTTCAATTTGGCGGTGGTTGTGCTGGACGACGATCCCGGCATCCAGATGTACTCGTCTCTGCCCGGTACGCCCATAGACGACGTGCCGATTGGCGGCGCGGTCGAGGTGATGTTCGAGGCGGCGGCGAACGGACAAATGGTACCGGAGTGGAGGGTGGTGGAGGGTTGACGGCGGATGAGATCTGTCACTCTGTGTCATTCTAGGCGATGATGAATTCCAAGTTAGAGGGAGTAAGACTATGGTGACGGCGATAGACGCACCGGAATCTATGTACAGAAGCGTTGAAGGGCTAGGCGTTTGGGAACACCGCGGCAAGGTGGCGGCGGTCGGCATCGGCCACTCGCCGACCTCGCGTCGCTGGGACGGCAGGCCCGAGACTACGGTTGGCGCGGACGGGATCCTGTGTTTGCGCAATGCGATGGAGGACGCGGGCGTAGAGCCTCACGAGGTGGACGGCCTGGTAATCGTCCCTGTTACGACGACGGGCGCCCACTGGCCGGCGGAAACGCCGATACCGTGGGATGTGGTAAACCACTTCAATCGCACCGACGACCCATTGGACGGCCTGGGGCAGCTTAGCGTGGAGTGGCTGTTGAAGAATATGCCGGAGTTGACGAACGTGAAGTTCGCGATGAACGCGCCTGGCTGCATGTCGGCCGCTATCGTCGTGGCGGCGCAGGCGATCGGCGACGGGCTTACGAAAACATGCCTGGTGCTGAAGGGATGGCACAACCTGGAGGGACGCTACAACCACTCCGGCATCAGCGCGTCCGGCACGGTGCCCGGCAGCTACGCTCTAGGCCAGGGGCGCTCGCTGTGGGGGCCTCCCGGCTGCTATGGCACCGCGCTCCAGTTCGCCCAGTACTGCACGAAGTACGGCAAGAACCACGACATGATGGCGCCGTTCATGGAAAATTCGCGTCGCAACGGTCTGATGTTCCCCGAAGGATACTGGGCGCAGCATCGTCCGGAGGAGCTGCCCGCCGAAGACTATCTGTCGGCGCGCTGGATAGCCAAGCCCGCGAACCTGTTCGACAACGACATACCGATCATGGCGTCGGCGGCGTACCTGTTCACGACGGCGGAGCGCGCGCCGGACATGAAGCAGAAGCCGGTGTACATCATGGGACACGCTTCCAGCCGGGGGACGCCGCGCAGCCTCACGCCGACCCTAGAAGAGGTGGAGGCGGAGACCGCCAGCACCGGACGCAAGATATTCGAGAGCGCGGGCATTACGGTAGATGACCTGTCGTTCGAGAACATGTACGACGGCTTCGCGGAGTTCCACCAATTCCACGTCGAGGGTCTGGGCTACCGCGGCATGGGCTTCGGAGACGCGCTGGACTTCTACCAGACGGACATTTCGATAGAGGGTCCGAATCCGATCCAGCCCAGCGGCGGCAACGTCGGAAGCGGTCGCAGCCGCTTCTGGATGCATACGGACAGCATACAGCAGCTTCAGGGACGCGCCGGCCCGCGGGCGGTAACGGGCGTGAAGCCGGAGATCGCCGTGTCGGGCGGACCTATGCCGCTTGGGGGCAACTTCACAGTTTGGAGCGCGACTCCGGACTAGCGGCTGGAACCCAAATTCCCCTACCCCTTGACGGGGTAGGGTTAGGGTGGGGGTGAACTCCGCCCGCTTGACATGGTTGCTCTAAGGAGAAGTCACCCCCATCCCAGCCTTCCCCATCAAGGGAGAAGGAGCAACGGATAACGAACGAAAGGAAACGGATTTGACGATACTAATCAGCTTCGATATCGACGGCACGATGGAGGTGGGCGATCCGCCTGGTCCGCTCACGATGGAGATGGCGCGAATAGCTCAGCAGAAGGGACACATCATCGGAAGCTGCTCGGACAGACCGCCCAGCTCTCAGCGACGAATCTGGGAGGCGGCGGGCATCGAGCAGGACTTCGTCAGCGCAAAACACCTGCTAGCGGACGTGAAAACCAAGTTCCGAGCGGACGCCTACTGGCACATCGGCGATCGCGAGGACTTGGACAGGCAGATGGCGCTGCGAGTGGGCTTCGATTTCCTATGGCCGGATGAGGCGGCTGAGAAGGACTGGTTCGTAGCGGAATAGCGATCGGGATCCTACTGTCAAGCAAGGCGCCATGCGCCGCCGGGAGCGGTAACTATGGCTGACAACAACAGAGCCCAGGTGAATCGGCCCTCAGACCAAGAGATCGAACCAAACGCATTCCAGAAAACAGGCGACCACCTGCGGGCAAAGACGGTGGGCGGTCTCATGGAACTGCTGCCGCTGATGATTACGATAATAGTCGTCGTCGTCATGGTGAATTACGTTGACTCCGCCGTCGTGCCAATCTTGAAACTGATCACCCAGAACGATGAACTCCCCACCTTTCCTGGGCTCGGACTGCTGGTCGCTATCTGCGTGTTCTACATAGTGGGCCTAGTAGTATCCACCTCGGCAGGCAAGAAATCGTTAGAGTGGCTGATAGAGCTGGTAACGCACATCCCGGTGGTCAAGGGAATATTCAACGTAACTCGCCAGGCGACGACCGCGGTTACGTCCGAATTCGGGTTTAGCCGCGTGGTGTTCATCGAGTGGCCCCGAGACGGCATGGTCGCCATGGGATTCGTTACCGCAGAGGTTCAAGCGGTTGGGCGCGAGTTGAACGATACGTTCGTGCTTGTGTACATCCCCACGATTCCGAATCCGACCTCCGGCAACATGGCGCTGGTGCCTCAGGACGACATTCTGGAGACCGATCTATCGGTGGACGACGCGATGAGGCTGGTGTTCTCCGGCGGGATAGTGCCGCCGGACACCTTCGCTCTCGCCAGGCTGCCGGAGATGTTCCGAGAGAGTTCGGGTTTCGAAGGCGCATTCGTAACCACCGTGTCCCCAAGTATGAGGGACGCATCCGAATCCGACGAAGAAGACGGGAACGGGAAGGAGTAGCCGGCCCAATCGGGCGCGCGCCTAGTCCGCCGGGGTGGCGGAGAGCCTCGTGGCGTCGCCGTCAATGACGTCGGCTCTGCTGACTGGTATCCGAATCGTCATCTCGGTGCCTTCGCCACTTTCGGTTTCCACCAAGATGGAGCCGCCGTGTCCACGCACGATGTCGGTGCACATGGCAAGGCCCAGCCCAGTGCCCTCGTTGGTGGGTTTGGTGGTGAAAAACGGGTTGAATATCTTGTCCACCACATCATCGGGGATGCCGCCGCCGTTGTCCCGTATGAGTATCTCGGCGTGTTCGTCTCCAAACCGCGTGCTAAGCCAAAGCGTTGGCATGTAGGCTCCCGGACTTAGCGTGGAGCCGCCTTCGGCGAGACGCCGCGCGTTTGTGGCGTAACATGAGTTGCTGACTATGTTCACTATCACCCGGCTAAGGTCCTGCGGGATGACGGGTATTTCAACCATGTTGTCATCGAGATCGAACTGCATATCCAGTTGGAAGTCGGGGTCGGTTGCCCTCGCGCTATGAAAGGCTAGGCGAGCGTATTCGTCCAGAAGGTTGTTGATGTTCGTCGGATGGAATTCGGTCGAACCGCGCCCCATCGCCAACATCCCGGTTACGATGCTGTCGGCGCGGTTGCTGTGGGATATAATGAACTCGAAGTTGCTTATCAGGTCGTCCGCCAGTTCAGCGATCAGCTCCAGGTCTGCATCTTCGCCGTCCTCCTCGGCCTCCTCCAGTACCTCCCTCAACTCTTCGATCAGTTCTACACCGCCTTCGGAGAAGTTCTTGACGAAGTTGAGTGGGTTTCTGATCTCGTGCGCTACGCCCGCCGTCAGTTCGCCGAGGGCGGCCAGCTTGTCGCGCGCGACTATCTGATCTTGCGCCCGGTTCAATTCGGTCAGCGCGGTTTCGCGCTGTCGAACCACTTCAGCCAGCTCCACGTTCGTCGTTTCGAGCTGCTCGTTGAGGCGTCTGACCTGGTCTAGTTCGAGGGCGGCCAGCGAGTTCTGGCGGAAGATGTCCAGCGCGTAAGCCATCGCCGCCACTTCGTCGCGCCCGCTAGTGTCTATGGTTACTTCCTCCAGGTCTTCGGTCCCTCCGTACGCCATGCGCTGCATGGATTCGAGCAGGGCTTCCAAGCGCACTAGCAGGAAACGTTGTATGAATATCCACGCCATGGACGCCGCGCCGATGACGGAGACGATGGAAACCAAGACGATCCAGAATTTCGCGCTAAATACACTCTGGCTCGATGCGAGGGTCGCGGACTCTACGTTATCGTTGGTCAAACCGACGAACACGTCCACGTCGCTCAGCAGATCAACAGCGATGGCTCTGTTGGCGGCGAGCAGTTCTCCACGCTCCCCGAACACCCGAAAGTCCGTGTTGAGCAATCCCAACGCGCCCTCGTCTCCACGGCCCAGTATTCTGAGTTGTTCTATGAGCGGCGCCAAATCTTCTATGGCAAGCGTGATGTACTCGGAATCTTCATCGCCTACCTGTTCGAGTCTTCCCATATTGTGATCGATGCGCCTCATGACCGACACATAACGCTCTCGCAGAGGTTCCAACGCGCTCGGGGTAGATACGCCGAACGCGCTTTCAAGTATCTGCAATGCCGAGTTAGCGTCCGATGCGAGCGTGGATAAGAGACGGTAACGGTTCAGTTGGGATGGCGTCAGGGACTCCTCTACGGCGTCCGGCGGCTCTTCTGTACTGTAATAGCCCGTCGTCATGTAGAAGAACTGGTCGTCGGCGGCGGGTCTGAGCAAGCCGTTCAAATCGAAGCTAAGGTCGTCTATCTCCTGACGCATCTCGCCCAAACGGCGCGTTCGCGGGAACGATTGCACCATTCCCTCCTGTATGGCGTGGGTGTTGGAGATTAGCTCGTCCACGTAGCTTCGCATACGATCGAAGCGCTCATCCCCAACGTTCTGGCCCTGTAGCAACGCAAGCTGGCTGACCAACGCCTGGTGGGCTTGAGACGCCTCAGTGGAGACTGACTGATAGTCCTCAGGGTTGGTTGTAGCCACCAGCCTGGGTCCCGCGGCTACCAATGTGTTGGCGTGCTGCGCTATTCCGAACGCGGCGGTCATTGCGGGAATCGCCCTGTTGTTGACACCGTCCTGAATTCCTTCAACGTTATCCAGAGCGAACCAGCCCACGATACTTGCCACTATCGTGGCGATGACGAGTATGACGAACCCGCCGTAGATGCGGAACGCGATGCGCGACGCGCGGATAGCGATGTAGCTCCATAGGCGACCAAACGTCGGGATCGGCAGCCGTCCGAGCGGTTCGACCGGCGTATTCCGTCGCTCGGACTGGACCGGCGACTCCGAAGGGGTTGCGTCGTCCTGTTGGGCAATATCTTGATCCGCCTCGCCTTGCCCAGCCTTTTCATCATCGTTGTTGGCGCTTGGGTTCTCGTTCATTGCATCGCGTCCTGGAGGGATTTGATGGAGTAGTAGTGGCCGTATTGGTCTATCGCCGCTATGAATATCGCGTCAGATCCCTGATTGTCGCCGTCGCCGTACTCCAGGCGAAAGCCTCCTATGTCTATCGGATCTCCGTTTATGATGGCGTCCATGAAACACTCCCGGGTTACGTCATCGCCGCAGCGGCGCAGCGCTTCGATCGCGAGACGTCCTGCCAGGTAGCCTTCCAGCGAAACGGGGTCGGGTTCGGGACGAGCTACGGCTACGTTGGGGTCCATGGGCAGGCTATCGAGCGCCTGCCGGTACTCTGCGACGACGGGAATGGAAGAGTGAGTAGGCGCCGGCACTACTTGCGTAACGAACACGCCCGATCCTCCGGATCCGAGTTGCTCAGGCAGGGCGTTGCTTCCGGCGAACGAGGTGGTCATGACCAGCGCCTTTTCGTCGCCAGTCTCGATGAGTCTAGTCCACTTTACCAGTGTGGCTACGGGGGCAGGCGTGCCGATGACGATGATCGCCTGGGGGTTGGACTCGCGGATGTCCAGGAGAGCGGCTTTGACCGCGGTGGTGTTGCGGGCGTAGATGCCAGTTCCTACGACAGCCATATCCCTTCTCTCCAGCGCAGTTACGACTCCATCCAGTCCGGCGCGTCCAAAGGAGTCGTCCTGGTACAGTACTGCGATGCGACTGATGTCAAGGTCTTCGGTGAGCCGCTCGATCATCTCCTCAGTTTCGTCGTTGTAACTGGCGCGGAGGTTGATGACGTTGGAATAGGCGCCGTCGCGCAGGAAACCGTAAGCTCCGGTGAACGGGGCTATGAACGGCACGTCCGCCGCGGCGGCAATTGGGATGGCGGCGCGCGACGTCGGGGTGCCGACTTCGCCTATGAGCGCGAAGACCTTATCGTCTTCGATGAGCGCCGTGGTGTTGGTTAGCGTAAGTTCCGGCTCGTATCTGTCGTCTCGGAAGATCAGTTCCAACTTGCGTCCGTTCACACCACCCTGCCGGTTGACCTCCTCGAAGGCCGCCTGGATACCGGACCGCATATTCCATCCAAGGCTCTGAGTAGGTCCGGAAAACGCCGCCGACTGACCGAACACAATCTTGTCGGAGGTTACACCCGGCTCAACCTTCGACTCGGCGGTCGGCTCCGGCGTCGGTACCGCTTCGACTACCACCTCGTCTTCTGAGAAAGCGTTCAAGAGTACGAACAAGACGCCGACTATGAGCAGCAGCGAGACTACCCCTACGACGCCGAGGACGATCATCTTCTGACGATCGGCAAGACCTCGATAGATGCCGGCGAGTTCGCTCGCTCTACCGATCAGATTCTCGTAAACGTTGGATAGCTTGCTCATAATGCCGGCGAGCTTGTGCATGGGGAATCTTGCTAGGGGTCAGACCTGAACTTGACCAGCGTTAGCTGGTTCACACCGTCGGTACGCTGATAGCTGGCTTCGTCCATGAGGGTTTCGACGAGATGCAAGCCAAGCCCGCCTACCTGACGTTCTCCCACCACCGAATTCACATCCGCGTCTGGGGCTTCGGTGAGTGGGTCGAATGGCTTGCCGCGGTCGCTAATCACGATGGTAACGGCGTCGGCGTCGGAGGTTAAATCAATCTTGCACTCTTTCGAGTCGTCATTATCGTCGAACCCGTGCTCCAAGACGTTCAACACAAGCTCTTCGAGCGCGAGGTTTACCTTGAAGACCAGATCGAAGGGCCAGTCTTCCCGGTCGGCGACGGCCTCCACCTCTTCGGCGATTGCGGCCAACTCGTCGCGCGCGGTTGTGATCGTAAGAGATAGCGCCTCAGCCAACGTTCAGCCTCGGCAGATCGTCAAGCATGTAATGTCGTCGGATTGCGGGGCGTCGCCCGCGAACTCGTGAACGGCGTTGAAGATGGCTTCGGTCGCCGCCTTTGGGTCTGCGGCATGGGATGGGTCTGACTCGAACACTTCAACCAGGCGCTCTACGCCAAATTCCTCGGCGTCTTCATTCATCGCCTCCGTTACGCCATCGGTGTAGAGAACCAGCGTCTCCCCACGCTCGAGCGTGTAGGCGCTTTGCTCGAAGACAAAACCGTCCATAACGCCGAGCATTATCCCCCCGGTCTGCGGCAACAGGGTGGAACTGCCGTCGGCGTGGATGACCAACGGCGGGTTGTGTCCACCGTTCGCGTAGGTCAGTTTGCCGGACTGCGGATCGAAGACGGCATAGACTAAGGTTACGAACATGGCGGTCTCGTTGTTTTCGACCAGGAGATCGTTCACCGTGGTGAGCACATCGCCCGGATCCGGCAGGCCGATGGCAGTGCCTTTCAGCAGCGTGCGAGACGACATCATAAACAGCGCGGCCGGGACGCCTTTGTCGGAGACGTCGGCGATCGCCAGGCCGAGATGCCCGTCTGCGAGCGTTATCACGTCGAAGAAATCACCCCCGACGTTGCGCGCGCTCTCCATGGCGCCATAGACGCTGTACTGGGCGGTGTAAGGAAACTCGGTCGGCAGTATGGACTGTTGAATCGTGCTGGCGACAGTCAATTCGTTCTGGATAGCGACCAGCTGGTCGCGCGACTGCAAAGCGGCTTTCCACTCTTCGATGTGGGTCAGGGTGCGGTCTATCGTAACCCGGAGGTCTCTGAAGTCTATCGGCTTGGTTACGAAATCGAACGCGCCGCGATTCATGGCGGTTCGGATGTTGTCCATATCGCCATACGCCGACACGATGACGCACCGGATATTTGGATCTACCTCAGGAATCTGTTCGAGCAGCGTGAGCCCGTCCATCTGCGGCATGTTGATATCCGAGAGCACCATGTCGATGTCCTCGTACTGGTTGAGCTTGTCTAGCGCGTCAAGGCCGTTGTTGGCGAAGACGAATTCGTAGCGCCCGGACCGGATAGCGCGCCGCATCCGCTGAAGCAACAGCGGTTCCAGATCAGGCTCGTCGTCAACAACCAAGACCTTGTATGTGTTACTCAAGGGCGCAGACCTCCTGCGCGTCGGGAATCATAAAATTCGCGCGCGGCGACAATCAAAGGGTTTTGCTGTACGATGAAGCCCTCAGGCCCATACAGTCAATTTTTGAAGGAGGCGATAGCGTCTGGCTGGGAAGCCCGGACTGGAATGATCTTGTCGAAGCCGCTGATCTCGAACACTTCTCGTACAGAGTCTGTGAGCGAGCAGACCGCCAACTCAGCATTCTGCCTGTTCAACGCCTTGGCGGTGAGTAGGATGACGCGGAGGCCCGCGCTGCTGATATACGTGGTCTGCGCTAAGTCCAGAACCAAACCGCGGTCATCGGAATTGATCGCGTCGGTCAGCGTGTTCTGAAACTCTTGTGCGTTAGCGCCATCCACTCGGCCGTCTGCTACGGCTATGAGAATGTCATCTTGGCGGCTGAAGTTGAGCCCCATCTCTCAATCTCCATCGGCTTTCACCTACGCGGGTTTTGTGCACAGGTGGTCGATACTTAGAAGTGAAATGATGATACCATTGGGTTGCGGGGTAGTCAATACTTTTGGCCCTCATAGATTCCGTACAGCGCGCGGCGCGAATTGCTGTATAATTCATTCAGACCCGCCGCTGATCGGGAGAACGGTAGAACTAGGAGAGTGAGTTGCAGGATCAGGAATTCGACGCAGCCAGGCACTTGGCGCAAAGGATCATAGACAACGTAGAGAGAGTGATGGTGGGCAAGAGCGACGCGGTGGAGCTCGGCGTCATCGCGCTGATGTGCCAGGGACACGCTCTGATCGAGGATGTACCCGGCGTTGGCAAAACGATGCTGGCGCGTTCCATCTCGCGCTCGGTCGGCTGTACGTTCAAGCGCATACAGTTTACGCCGGACCTGCTGCCGACAGACGTTACCGGCGTGTCCATATACAACCAGCAGAGCGGCGAGTTCGAGTTCCGGGCCGGGCCAATCATCTCACAGCTAGTGCTGGCCGACGAGGTGAACCGCGCTACCCCCAAAACGCAGTCGGCGATGCTGGAGGCTATGGACGAGCGGCAGGTTACCGTCGAGGGCGTATCCCACCGTCTGCCAAGCCCATTCATGGTGATGGCGACTCAGAATCCGGTGGAGTACGAGGGCACCTTCCCGCTTCCCGAGGCGCAGCTCGACAGATTTCTGCTCATCATAAGGCTCGGCTACCCTACGGTAGAGGAGGAGCTGGAGATAGTGGACCGACAGCAGATGGCGCATCCGATAGACACTCTCAGGTCGGTCGCCGACTCGGAGGAAGTGGTGAGCCTTCAGCGCAAGATACGGGACATCTACGTTGACGACCTGGTGAAGCGGTACATCGTCAACCTGGTGGAGGCGACGCGGACGAACGATGACGTGGCGCTAGGCGCGTCGCCGAGGGCGTCGCTGGCGTTGTTCAGGGGTGGACAGGCCGTCGCGCTGATCCGCGGACGCGACTACGTGCTTCCTGACGACATAAAGGCGCTTGCCTCGCCAATGCTGAGCCACCGGATGATCGTCTCAGCCGGCGCGCGTATGCGGGGCGTTGGCAGCGAGGAGATCGTCGAACGCATCCTCGAGCAAACCGCCGTGCCGGGCGGCCAGGCTCGCGGCGCGGCGGCGGGTTAGGGCGGTCCGACGTGAAGCTGTCCATCCAGACGCGGCTGTACCTGGTCATCGCCCTGGCCGCGATCGCGCTGTTCACGGGGATGGCGACTGGGTTCGCGCTGTTCTACCGGCTCATATACATTCTCGGCATCGTCGCCGCGCTGTCGTTCGCATGGAACTGGTGGAGCGTTCGCGGCCTGGAAGTCGAGATAGACCGGCGAACGAGGCGCGCGCGCGTGGGGGACGAGATCGAAGAGAGACTCACCGTCCGCAATCGCAACCCCCTGCCAAAGCCAACTCTGTTGGTCGAGGACGTGACGGATATGCCGGGCTACTCGAACGGACGCGTGCTGAGCCTTCCGACCAAAGGATTCCGCTCGTGGCGAACGATGTCGCCCGCCCGCAAGCGCGGCGTGTATACACTGGGGCCGGTGCGAGTCTCGAATACGGACGCCTTCGGGCTGTTCAAGCGCGACAGGGAATTCGGAGAACAGGAAGACATTGTGGTCTATCCGAGAACCTACGACCTCTCGGACTTCGAACTGCCGCCCGGATACCTGACGGGCGAGAGTTCCGCGCGGCGCAGGTCCCACGACCTTACCCCACACGCCGCGAGCGTCCGCGAGTATGCCTTCGGCGACAGTCTGAGCCGCATCCACTGGCAGACGACGGCGCGCTCTGGGCGGCTGATGTCAAAAGAGTTCGAGCTTGGAATGGCGAGCGACGTCTGGGTGCTGGCAGACCTTCATCAAGAGGTACAGGCGGGCGAACTGGATGAGAGCACTGACGAGTACGCCGTGTCCATCGCCGCGTCGCTGGCGCAGAAGTACATACAGGCGCAGCTGCCGGTCGGTCTCCTGGCATATGGCGACGAGCGGTACCTGCTTCCCGCAGATACGGGAGCGGGACAGTACGAGCGCATCATGGAATACCTCGCCATGAGCAAGGCTGAGGGCGCCGTATCACTTGCTGAGGTGCTATCGAGAGAGGAACAGCTTTGGGGTACGCATAGCTCGCTGCTGATCGTTACGTCGTCTCACCGCGAGGATTGGACAGTGGCGGTCAGGGAGTTGGTCAGGCGCAGAGTGCGGGTCGCGGTCGCGTTGGTGGACGGCCGGTCGTTCGGCGGAATGTTCGACACGCTTGGCGTAGTTCCGGCGCTCTATGATTCCGGAGTCGCTCCGTTCGTCGTCAGAATGGGCGACGATGTGCCCATCGCTCTCTCCCGTCCTTACACCGTGGAAGTGGCCGGAAATTTCGAGTCTGCCGCACAAGACGGGCGGGATGGCGAAGGGGCAGGCGCATGAGTACGGCAACGCCAAGCATAGGCGCTCTGCTGGGCAGACGCGGCGATCCGAACAGGCGCGACGTCCACCCTGTCCTGGCGTGGCTGATGCGCTACTCGCCGAGTCAAGGTTGGGCGACGCTCATCATCCTGTTAATAACTGTGATAATGGTGGCGGACTCGATCAACGCTGCGGGTTGGGTAGATTCCGAGGGCCTGACGGCGGCGATCGTCTGGTCGGCGATCGTCGGACTCGCGCTGGCCAAGATCCGGGCGCCGTGGTACGCGATGATACCGGCGGGGCTGGCGATCGGCGCGGTCGTGGTTGTGTGGCAGGCGGCGCAGACCGTGGAAGCCGAGTCCCTATCCGCCCGATTCATCGAGGCCTACGAGCGTCTGGCAGTGTGGTGGGAGGCGGCGACTACGGATGGAATAAGCACCGATCTACTGCCCTTCTACATCGCGCTGTTGACGACCGCCTGGATAGCGGGCTTTTTGGGTTCGTGGTTCATCTTTAGGAACAACAACGTCTGGGTGGCGGTGGTTCTGCTAGGCATGGCCGTACTCACCAACTTGAGCTTCTTGCCGGACAGATTCGCTTCTCGGTTCTTCCTGTTCGTATTCCTGGCGATGCTGCTGGTGGTGAGAGTGAGCGTCATCCAGAATCATGAACGGTGGCGACGGCTGGGGATACGATTCGAGACGAGCGCGGGCTGGCTGACCCTTCACGCGACGATGTGGTTCAGCATACTGGTTCTGATAATCGCGGTCATACTGCCGCTAAACGTCTATACCAACAAGAGGGCCGCGGATCTCTGGAACATCGGGAGGGCGCCCGTAGCCACCGCGGAGGACTTCTTTTCCAGGATGTTCGCCGCGCTGCCTTCCAAGAAGGACCAGCCCGGCAGGCTATTTGGCAGGTGGCTGCCGTTCATCGGCAAGATTTCGTTTGGCGGAGAGGCGGTCGGATGGGCAAGCACCGACTATCCTTCGTACTGGCTTTCCCAGACCTATAACAATTACACATCCAAAGGCTGGGTAGCTACTGATACTGAGCCGGTCCAGATAGGGCCGGAGACCCTACCGCCGCCGCGGGGCGATACGCTCAAGCGAATCCCCAAGAACCAGGTGATGCAGCTTTCGTTCGAGTCCGGCAAATTCCTGGTCGGTGGGAGCTACGACTGGGTAAGCCGCGAAGGTGAAGTAGATACGCTCGCTCCAAGGAAGTTCTACATACACTTGGAAGACGATTCGCTGGACGCGGAGATGCCACCGGATATAAGGGAGCTTGCCGAAAGTCTGCGCGTCGAAGCGATTGGCATGACTACGCCCGGCGTGGAGACGCTGGCGGGGCAGATGACGCCTGAGGACCTGCTGTTCGTCGAGACGCTGACGGACGACTCGGGCTCGCCGGAGTGGGTGGTATTCCAACGCAAGGCGCCGACGGTTCCCGATATCGTGGGATGGCGGTTCTCCGAACGCACCGAGGAGAACGTGGCGTACAGCATGAGTTCATACGTCTCGATTGCGACGGACGAAAACCTGCGAGAGGCGGGAACCGAGTATGAGAAGTTCCTTACCGACCACTACTTGCAGCTGCCGTCGTCGCTGCCGGAGCGGGTGCGCGATCTGGCGGAGCGGGTAACGGCGGACGCGGACAACCCGCTCGACGAGGCGCTCGCCATTCAGGAGTATCTGCGTGGGACGGAGTTTACGTTCTCTCTTGACATAGAGGCTCCGCCTACAGGAGCCGACGGGGTGGACTGGTTCCTGTTCGATTCCAAGACCGGCTACTCGGACTACTACGCATCGAGCATGACGGTGATGCTCAGGTCGGTCGGCGTACCGGCGCGAATGGCGGCGGGCTACGCGCCCGGACTGTTGAATGAAGCCGGTCAACGGGTGATACGCGACCACGACAGCCATGTTTGGACGCAGGTGTATTTCCCGGATTATGGATGGATAGACTTCGAACCGTCTCCAAATTGGCCGGAGCACGACCGCAGCCCGTTCGTTAGGAGTTTCGGCGGCGAGTTCGCGGAGCTTGCGGAAGAGGATCCGGAGGATTTGCTGGGAGACATCGAATCGGACCCGTTCATCGAGGGCGCGTTCGACGACCTGCCCGGAGACGATTCAGACGGCGGATGGATAATCCCCGCGCGATATATGGAGTATGGCCTGTGGGTACTGCTGGCTATCGCGGCGGTCGCGGCGGTGTGGCTGGTCGGCTACCTGTTGTGGAACATGGGACTGCGGTCGCTGAAACCGGAGGCGAAGTTGTACGCGAAGATGACTCGGCTCGGCTGGCTCGCGGGGGCCGGACGCCGACCGCACCAGACGCCGTTGGAGTACGGCGAGCGCATAGGACGACTGATACCAAGCGCTAGCGAAGGCGCGATGACGATCGCGTTCGCGTTCGCAGCCGCGCGATACGGCTCAGCCGAATCCGACGAGGATGATCAGGAGGAGTTGTCGGAGGCGTGGCGATCGATAAGGTTCGGGCTAACGCGGCGCGTATTCGGGCGGTTCGTCCCAAGCTCGCAGGAGGCGACAGGGTGAGCGCGAGGTTCTACGACGTATTCCAGACTACGCGCGGCTGGGTAGCGCTGCTCGCGTCAGAGCGCGGCATACGACGCGCGACGCTGCCGGGCGCGACGCCTGACGACGCGTTTAACCAACTAGGGCAACTTGAGCCGGAGTTGGAGGGCGCGGAGCGCGACCCGGCGAGGCTTGGCGAGATCGGGGAGCGGCTGGTCGCGTATTTCGACGGCGAGATGGTGGAATTTGGGGACGTGGAGCTGGACGTGTCGGACGCGACGGATTTTTCGCGCAGGGCGTGGAGCGCGTGCCGCTCGATTCCGAGGGGTGAAACGCGCACCTACGGATGGCTCGCCCGGCAGGCGGGCAGTCCGAACGCGCCGCGCGCGGCAGGCCAGACGATGGCTAGAAACCGGGCTCCGATAATCGTGCCGTGCCACCGGGTAGTTGGCAGCGACGGCAGCTTGCGCGGCTTCGGCAGCGGGGACAAGCTCATCGGACTCAAGCGCCTGCTGCTGGAGATGGAGGGCGGCGTCGGTAGGCTGGTCTAGGCCTAGGCGGTTATCGCCTGTAGACTGGCGGAGCCGGATTCACCTAGCGCTTCCTGGACGCGGTCTGCCAGTTCGTCGCAAGCGTTCACCTGGATCGTGGACCACTCGAGGCGGTACAGCGTTCCACCCGCAGCAATCTCCAACATAACGGGGTCGCCGCCGGAGTAGTCCAGCAGAAGACGCTTGACGTCGTCGAGAAGCATTTGATCGTCCACCGGGCTGTCGGATTCTCGAATCCTGAGGTTCAGCATCTGCGGAGCTTTCGGCCTGGAGCGCGCCAAGCCCGTCGCCGCGGCGCCGTTGCCGTTGGCGTTGGAGGCGGACGGCTTGACAGCGGCGCCATTGGCCGCGCCGTTTGCCGTGTATGCCTCGTCTTTACGTTCCGCGACTTTGGGACGTTCCTTCGCTTTGGGTTGCGCCGCCCGCGTCGGCGCAGGGGTCGGCTTCGGCGACAACGCGCCGGCGGTTGGCGCGGATGCGGCTGGCATCGGCGCCGGGTCGGCGGAGGTGTCGGGAGTGAACAGGGCGGCGTCGGTACAGCTTATGCTGATCTCGTCGTCCCGCACCCGGACGGTTCCCGTAACGGCCACTGTCTTGCCCATCTCCCAAACGCCGTCCGACGCCTTCAACTGCTCCTCCCAGACAAAGACCTCTATCTGGCCGTCCATAAGCGCCAGGGCTGCTATGGCGAACGGCTTGTTCTGGCGCGTGTAGCGCTGGGTTATGGACGCCACCTGCCCAATCAGAGACACTTTCTGATTCGCGGGTGTCTGCTCTACGTCGCTCTTGAACACGGCGTGATTCGAGTCTGCCGCGCCAAGAACGGCGGCCAGCGCTCCAATGTTGGACAGCGACACCCCAAGCAGTTCGCGCTCCCACTCGTCCTTGTCGAGGTCGGAGGCGCGGACGTCCGGCAGGGCGATAGTCGTTAGCGGCGCGGCGTCGGATTCGCCAAACATATCGAACATCGAAGCCTGGTTGGAGTCGCGCAGCCGCGCCTCGCTCTGCGCGAGCGAGATGATGCGGTCCATTGAATCTATCAGCGCGGCGCGGTCTCCAAACTCGTCGAACGCGCCGACCTTTATCAGACACTCAAGGGTCTTGCGATTGACGCCCCCCATCTCTGACTCGCGGCACATTTGCTCGACAGACTCGAACCCGCCGAGCTTGGCGCGCGTGGCCACGACAGCATCTACAGACGCCGTGCCGACATTCTTGACCGCGCCCATGCCGAACCGGACCGCCGTGGAGCCGTCCGGCTGCATCTCGATGGTGAAGTCGGTGTGCCCCTTGGTGACGCTTGGGGGCAGCACCGGTATCTTGAGTCGCTGGCACTCTGCGATTGCCGAGGTGATCCGGTCATTGTGCCCCACGTATGAATTGAGCAGCGCGACCATGTACTCGGCGGTGTAGTTGGCTTTGAGGTATGCCGTCCAATATGAGATAAGGCCGTAGCTGACCGAGTGCGCCTTGTTGAAGGCGTAGCCGGCGAACGGCTCCACAAGCGAGAACACCTGCTCCGACAGGGCGGAGTCGAATCCCTGCCGATTGGCGCCAGCGAGGAACTTGTCTTTCTCCTCAGCCATGATCTCCGGTATCTTCTTGCCCATCGCCTTGCGAACGATGTCCGCCTCGCCGAGCGTGTAGCCGGCGAAGGTGCGGGCAATGTGAAGCACTTGGTCCTGATAGACTATGACGCCGTATGTCTCTTCGAGTATCTCTTCCAGCGCGGGGTGCAGGTAGGTAACGGCGCGGCGTCCGTGCTTGGCGTCTATAAACGTCGAAATATGCTCCATCGGACCAGGACGATACAGCGCGATCATAGCGGCAACGTCGCCGAGCGTCGTTGGCTTCAGCTCCTTGATGTAGCGGGTCATGCCGCCGCCTTCCAGCTGGAACACGCCGACTGTCTCGCCACGCGACAGCAGATCGAACGCCTTGGCGTCGTCCAGCGGGATGTCAGTCAAATCGAACGTAATGCCATGTCGCTCCGCGATCAGGTCTCGCGCGCGCGCCAGCACTGTCAGGTTGACCAGGCCAAGGAAGTCGAGCTTGAGCAGGCCGAGCGCGGCCACAGGATCCATAGCGTACTGCGTGACGGTGGCGACAGAGCCGCCTTCGGACGACGATTTCTGAGGACGTTGAAGCGGCACGACGTCATCAAGCGGCTCTTGCGAGATGACGACGCCGGCGGCGTGCGTACTGGAGTGCCGCGTAACGCCTTCCAGCCCCTGGGCGGTCTCGACCAAGTTTCGGATGCCAGGGTCCGCTTCTATCGCCTCGCCAAGCTCCGATCCCTCCTCTGTCTTGGCGGCTTCGAGGGTCATGCCGAGCCGAGTCGGAATCATGCGCGCGACGCGGTCCACATCGGCGTAGGTCATGGCGAGCGCGCGTCCTACGTCGCGCACCGCCGCCTTCGCGCCCAGCGTTCCAAACGTGATGATGTGCGCCACGTGCTCGTGGCCGTACTTGGCTACGACGTAGTTGATGACCTCCTCGCGGCGGTCGTCCTGGAAGTCCATGTCTATATCCGGCATCTCCTTGCGCTCCAAGTTCAGGAAGCGCTCGAAGACCAGGCGATAGGGCATAGGATTCACGTTCGTAATGCCGAGGCAGTACAGCACGAGACTGGCAGCCGCGCTGCCGCGCACCGCGAAGAAGATGTCGTTTTCCCGCACGAAGCGGGCAATGTCCCATACTACGAGGAAGTAGTTGTCGAAGTTCGTCTGGCGGATGACTTCCAGCTCGTAGCGCAGCCGCTCACGGTCGTCCTCCGTAGCGTCCGGCAGGAGCTTGGCGAAACCGTCCCAGCAAATCTTGGACAGGTACTCGAACGGGGTAACGCCCTCGGGCACAGGGTAGAGCGGTAGGCGCAGCTGGTTGAAGTCTATGTTCAGGTCGCACTTGTCGGCGATCGCTTGCGTGTTGGCGACCGCATCGGGCAGATCGTGGAACAGCGCGGCCATCTCCTCAGGACTCTTGAGATAGTAGGACGGCTCCTCCATGCGGAGGCGTCTGGCGTCTTCCACGTTCGTGTTGGTGTGGATGCAGATCAGGATGTCCTGGAGCCGCGCGTGCTCTTCGAGTATGTAGTGCGAGTCGTTAGTGGCGACGATGGGGATGCCGAGGTCCTGGTGAATCGTGTACAGCCCGCTGTTGATCTCGGTCAACTCGGGCACGTCGCCGTGCCGCATGAACTCCAGGTAGTAGTCTCCGAACACTTCCCTGTACCAACTCGCGGTGGCTCGGGCGTCGTCGAGCCGTCCCTGCGTGATGAGGGACGGCACTTCCCCGCTGGGGCAGCCGGACATGACCACAAGCCCTTCGCTGAACCGCTCCAGTATCTCGCGATCCACGCGGGGCCTGTAGTAGAACCCTTCCAAGTGCGAACGCGTAACCAGCTTGACCAGGTTCTGGTAGCCGGTATAGTCCTTTGCCAGGACGGTCATGTGGTACGGGCTGCGCTCGTCCGGGTTTCGGTCGTGGCGACTGCCGGGCGCGACGTACATCTCGCATCCGATGATAGGCTTGACGCCCTCAGACTTCGCGAGCTGGTAGAAGTCTATCGCGCCGTACATCCCGCCGTGATCGGTAATGGCGAGGCTGTCCATGCCCAGCTCGCTCGCTCGCTTAACCAGCGGCTCGAGCCTGCTGAGACCGTCCAGCATCGAGTACTCGGTATGCGTGTGGAGGTGGGTGAACATGGGAGCGCCCTTTTGAGGATGTTCCGCGTAACCGTAGCGAGATTATACCACCGGGGGCATTTTTCCCCTAGTTACAGCATTGCGGTTTCCGGCTCACTTTCAGGCGCGGCGGGGGTTGACAAGGCATGTGAAGCTATTGCGCCATCTCCAGCGGGGCCACGCTGAAGATTACCTTGAACGGATAGCAGTAGATTATGACGGAGTTGACGGATTCGACGTCTATATCGGCCGGGATTTCGTAGTTCTGGTCTCCCTTGTTGCCCTTGAGTTTCGCCAGTAGCTCGAAGCCCGCGTCGTTGAGCTCGGACTTGCTCATGGGATCGGCGTGGGGAGAAAGCAGCACCCGCAGATCCGGCCCGTTCGTAACGTCCAGATCCTCGAATCTCAGCACGTGGTCACCGCCCGCCAACTTGTACAGCGCGACGTCGCCGCTTCCCTTGTGGAAGCTATCGCCATCTCTGAACTCCCCTGAAGCCAAGACGGTCGCCTCATCCATCGCGCCCATCATGTCTTCCTTCTGGGTCATGTTTATCTTCGCCATGCCCTGCATGATGTCCTCGGCCTCGCTTTGGGTCATGCCTACCGGCATTTCCGCGGTTGCCGACATTGGGAAGCCTTCGGAAACTACGTCGTCTCTGAACAGCGGTTCCAGCAGCCACCAGGCGACGGCGAGTATCGGGATGGCGACGATGACGAGGGCGATGATGACGTTTCTTCTTGTGAGCAGGTTCATGACGACGCCTCCCAATCCTGACGATCTACGCTATCCTGACCAGCTCCGGGAGCGGCCCAACCAATGGCTCGACGTACTCGATGAACTCCGGCGTTACGAAAGCCTCATCCGGCAGTAGGAACGACTCAGGCATCGTTCTCACCCTGCCCCCTACCCGTTCGAGCGGCGCTGAGGCTGTATAACAATTGTAGCCGTGATCGTGGTCCCGCGCCAGAGTTATCATAATGTCTCGTTTATCCTGATACGCTGCGGCGACGGCGGCGCGTCCGACCATCTCCGCCTCTCGCAAGTCGATATCGGACGCGGCGGGTATGAAAGAGCGCTGTATCGAGCCGGGCTTGTCCACGCGGATGCGAACGCCGAGCGACGCGCTTAGCAGAGCTGCGAGGTAGCGGGCGGGCCCGTCGTAGTACGCGTGGCCGAAGTCATCTACGAACGCGGGGGACGCCGGCGCGTCCTGGCTGCCAAGAACGGCTCCATCAAGCCCGCGCGCGTTCTCAGATATGACAGCGACCGCGAACCCGTATGCCGCGTATGCCGCCTCCATACGCGCCACGAAGTCATCCGCCAGGACGGGGATTTCCGGGACGCAGATGACGTGTGGAGCGTCGCGCTCGTCCTGACGCGCCAGCGCGGACGCCGCGGCGAGCCATCCGGCGTCGCGTCCCATCACCTCGATTATGGTGATGGGTGAGGCGCCGCGCATCGCCTCGGCGTCGCGTCCCGCCCCCATGGTCGCCAGAGCGACGAACCTAGCCGCGCTGCCGTATCCCGGGCAGTGGTCGGTGAGAACGAGGTCGTTGTCTATGGTCTTGGGCGCGTTGACTACGGCTAAGTCGTAGCCCAGCGAGTTGGCGGTATCCTGGAGGGTGTGCCCGGTCTCGGCCGAATCGTTGCCGCCGATGATGAACCAGTAGCCGATGTCGTGGCGATCCAGGTACTCGAAGACGGGGCCTACGTCGCCGTCGCGCAGCTTGCGGCGCGTCGAACCGATGACGGCGCCGGGCGCGTTGGCGATGGCTTGCCATTGCGTCTCGGACACGGCAGACAGGTCTATGCGCCCGCCTTCGAGCATCCCTTCGAAGCCGCGCGGCGCTCCGTACAGGACGCCTTCCGGCATGGCGCGCGCGAACTCGGACGCGACGCCGTAAAGACTGCGGTTCAGAACGTTCGTGCAGCCGCCGGACTGCATCACCAGCGCGTTGGCGCGGGTCATGTCCCCATTTTGGCGGCCAGGTCGTTGAAGTCGGTCGCCACCACGTCAATCCAGTCTTCGGGCGTGGCGTCTATCTCGACGCCGGGGCCGCGTTCGCCGGGACGGGGTATGAACGCCGTCTTCAGTCCCAGAGCGCCAGCCGCCTTCAGGTCGTTCTTGTGGGCGGCGGACATCATCACTTGCGACGGTTCCAAGCAGAGCAGATCAACAGCCGTGAGGTACGATTCCGGGTCGGGCTTGTAGTGTCGGGCAAGCTCGGCGCCCAAGATGCAGTCCCACGGCAGCCCCGCCCACTTCGCCATGTTGGTCATCAACGCGACGTTTCCGTTCGACATTGTGGCGATGATGTACTTCGTCTTCAGCCGGGTCAGGCCGGATGAGGAGTCGGGCCAGCCGTCGAGCCGGTGCCACGCCTTGTTGAAGTCCACCTTCTCCGCCTCGCTCAACCCGTCGATACCGTATTTTTCGAGCATGAGCTCTAGCGACATCCGGTGCAGGTCGTCCAGCCGCGTCCAGGGAAGCTCGCCGGTGCGAACCTTGTTCATGAAGGGTCCGTACTGTCCGCGCCAGTCGTCGGCGAACTGTTCCCAGTCCACGCCGGTTATACCCTTGCGCTCGCCGAGCGCCCGTCCCTCGCGGGTTATGCTGGATCGCCAGTCAACTACGGTGCCGAATACGTCGAAGATTAGGGCTTTGACTTGATCTTGGAGCATATTTCCTTCCTGAGTTTCTTGGTATTGAGCGATCAGTCGTTAGTTTGTGGGATGTATGATTCGGCGCCGGCGAGAAATTCGACGCGGATATTACGCGCCGTTTCGCCCAGATTCGTATTGGGCGCCGTTGCCGCCTATGTCAGATAGATCGAGGTCTATCGGCTCCGGGGGCGGTTCGTTGAACGGTTCGCCTTTTTCCTCCGCTTGGATGCGGCGGACGTTCCATTCTCGAAGGCTGCGGTCATTCAATTCTTGGATGCGCGCATTTACTTCGGCAATGGTCTCGGCGCGTTCCTCCGAGCGGGCAGCGGCTATCTGCTTTCGGCGTCTTTCGTTGATTGCCTCTTGTATCAATCCTCCGAGTACCATGAAGGACCTCCCTAGCTCGGTTATCGTGATTGAAGCGGCGGCTGAGCCGATGACGTTGACGCCTATGCCGTGCATCACCGCATCCGACGCTAATGACCAGTTCTCATAGGCAACCTGCGTCGTGTGATACCAAATCACTCTCGCCACGTTGATTGTACTCAAAATGGTGAAGAGTGCAAAGTAGATCGCCTTCCACCTGACTTCTATGCTCCATATAGATTCTCTGCGTGGTTGGGATGGGGGGTGGAGTCGCTCGTCTTGCGTCATGAGACAAGTATAGCACGAATGTTTGTTTATGTCTCGCGTAGTTGAAGGCGATGGGGTTGGTATGAGATTATCCTATCGTCATCAATTGGAAACATCGGGCGGCAAGCGAATCAGCGCCAAGAATGGGGGGCGAAAGTGTCCACACTCGCAGACATACTCGACGGGCATCCGGCAGACAGCGACGCGGTATTGGTTCCGGGCGGTCCACGCGCCGGATACGGCGATCTCAAAGACGAAGTGGAGCGGGTGGCGGAACTGCTCGCAGGAGCGGGCGTGGAGCGCGGGCGGGCGGTGTCCGTAGTACTGGCGAACGGGTTGGACTTCCTGACAACGTTCCTGGCTGTAACGCGCGCCGGCGCGATAGCCGCGCCTCTGAACTCGGCATACACTGAGGACGAGTTCCGCTTCTACATGGAGGACGCGGAGGCGCAGCTTGCGATACTGCCGCTCGGCGACCACGCGGGGCGCGAAGCGGCCGAGGGGCTGGGCATCCCGACACTCGACGCATCGCTCGACGCCGACGGCAAGACGCGGCTCTCGCGCGGCGGCCGGACTCTCACGCGGCGCGTGGACGTCGCCGGACCGTCGCCGGACGACGTGGCGCTGTTCCTGCACACCTCCGGCACAACGAGCAGGCCGAAGGGCGTGCCGCTTACGCACACGAACCTCGTAACGTCGCTCGCCAACATCGGCGATACATATGGGCTGACGCCGGACGACGTGGCGCTTGTGGTCATGCCGCTGTTCCACGTTCACGGGCTAATCGGCGTCGCGCTTTCGACACTCCGGACGGGCGGCAGCATAGTCGTGCCGTCCCGGTTCAGCGCGAGTCGCTTCTGGGATCAGCAGCGTTCGACGGGCGCGACGTGGTACTCCGCTGTTCCGACCATCCACCAGATTCTGCTGATGCGGGCGGACGACGAAGACGCGCCGCGCGAGAGTTTCCGGTTCATCCGGTCGTGCTCCGCCGCGCTCGCGCCGGCGGTGTTCCACGACCTGGAATCGCGGTTCGGCGCGCCGGTGCTCGAGGCCTACGGCATGACCGAGGCGGCGCACCAGATGGCCTCGAATCCGCTGCCGCCCGGTTCGCGCGCGCCCGGCACCGTAGGGAGCGGCACCGGAGTTGACATCGGCGTCATGGACGACGGCGGCGGTCTGATGGCGACGGGCAGTACGGGCGAGGTCGTGATCCGGGGCGCGAACGTTACGCTCGGGTATCACAACAACCCGACGGCGAACGCCGAGGCATTCACCAACGGCTGGTTCCGCACGGGAGACCAGGGAATACTTGACGGCGACGGAGTTCTGACGCTGACGGGCAGGATCAAGGAGCTTATCAACAGGGGCGGCGAAAAAATCTCCCCGCTGGAGGTGGACGCGGTCCTGTTGGAGCATCCGTCGGTGGCAGAGGCGGTATGCTTCGGGATGCCGGACACGCATTACGGCGAGGCGGTGCAGGCGGCGGTTGTACTGTCGGGAACGGTGTCCGAGGCCGACATCCGGGCGTTCTGTGGCGAGCGACTGGCCGACTTCAAGGTGCCGGACAGGGTGCGCGTGGTAGAGTCGCTGCCGCGAGGGGCGACGGGCAAGATACAGCGTCGGAGCATGGCGGAGCTGTTCGGGGAGGGTTAGGCGGAGGGGCGCGTTCGCCCGCGTCGGAATATGTCGGCGATGGGCATCTGCCAGCCGGGGATTATGTCTGGGACTTCCAGCGTGTCGTCTTCGGTGAGGATGGTTGGTTCGGCGTCCGGTAGGTGGACGACGAAAGCGCGGTCGTAGGCGTGGAACTCAATGAAGGCCTGCGTCCCCGCTTCCAAGAAGTCGCGTATTTTGACTGCCAGATATTCGTCGGTTTCGCTGGGCGTCACCAATTCGATAGCCAGATCCGGGGAGCCGGGGAAGTAGCCGGGCATCTTGCCCAGCCCATTGAGGCGCTCGGCGCGGATGAACGTGATGGACGCCACACGCACATGGTCATCCGCGAATCGGAAGCCGACCTTCGAGCTCGGCGAATCGCCAAGTTCATGTGCGCTAACGTGAAGGCTCAGACGCCCCCAGATTCTGCCGCCGAGGACGCCGTAGTCGAACCCGATGTAGGGCCGCTGTATAAGTTTGCCCCGCACCAATTCGGTTCGGTAACCGTCGTCCGGCATACGGAGGAGGTCGTCAGCGGTTATGCGGCGGGTTACTGTGCTCATGGCGTCTGTATCCTAGATGCGCGCCGGGTGTATGGTTGCGATACTGTAACGCATGGGGCTGATGGCCGGGTGGCTCTTTAGGTAGTATGGAATTGGCGCGAAATTCGCGTCGCGATATGGGCGGTTCGTGGGAATAGTATATAGAGGGCGATTAGCAAGGAGAGAGATATTATGACCGCCAGAAAACCGTATAAGGGCGCGGACAAGGTGTACGCTGCCGCCGAGCGGTGGGTGGATTGCGCGTTGAAGTCGGACGATTCGCTGTTTACGCCGGGCGAAACTATCTGGACGCGGGAAGGGCTGCGTGAGTTGCGGGAGCGGTTTTTGGATAGGCCAGATGAGGGGAGCGGAAGTTTCTATGAGAAGTTGAAGGCACAGTTGCAGGGGAGTCCGCGGGAAGTCTATCAGCTAATTTGGGGAAGTCCTGTTTTTCCATTTCCTAATCATCTTGCCAGTGGGGATGAGGGCGGACACTAGAGCCGACAGAATCAAAGAAATGCTCGGTGAGTCGCCGCCGCCTGTGGAGATCCCTGAAGAACTGGCAGAGTGTTTCTCATATGGAATTGCAGATCCAGGAGCGGGGTACAGCACATGGCGTCGGTGCCATGTGGGGTTCATCATCGAGTTTATAGAGTATTGGAAGGGCTTGCCCGAAGACGAACGCCAGCGACTGTTGGACAATCGCTGGTCATTCATCGATAGAGTCCGGAACCTTCAACTAACTAGTACTACTCTCATCAATAATCAATCTACACCAGACGCACAGCGATACGCGCTGATGCACCTGATATTTCCCGATACGTTTGAGGGGACGGTCAGCAATGACCATAGACGCAAGATCATAAACGCCCCAGAATTTTCGGGATACATTACAAACTCCGATGATGGCGTCGATGAGAAAATTTGGCAGATTCGCCAAGGTCTCGAGAAGCGATACGGCAATTTCGACTTCTACGACTCTGAGATTCGGCCTCTATGGGATCCCTCTCGACCAAGAGTCATAGAGAGTGAATGTAAAGTAGACCCAGAGTTGGCCTTGGAAGTCCTCGCAGACAAGCTATTGGTCCCCGTCGAGTTTTTGAGAGAGATTAAAACGCTGCTTGACGACAAACGTCAGATCGTTTTCCAAGGTCCGCCCGGGACGGGGAAGACGTATGTGGCGCGAAAGTTGGCGCGGCATCTGGCAGGTTCGGAAAAACGGGTTTCGCTGGTGCAGTTCCACCCGTCGTATGCGTATGAAGACTTCGTGCAGGGCTTCCGTCCGACGCTGACGGATGACGGACAGGCGGGGTTCAGGATACGCAAAGGTCCGCTGATGCTGGCGGCGGAGCGGGCGAGGAATGATCCGAACCCGGACGCCAAGCACTTCCTGATCATAGACGAGATCAATCGGGGCAATCTTGCGAAGGTCTTCGGGGAGTTGTACTTCCTACTGGAATACCGCGATGAGAAGATGGAACTGCAGTACCAATCCGAGGACGACGCGGACTTTTCGCTGCCCGATAATCTGTTCATCATCGGGACTATGAATACAGCTGATCGGTCTATCGCGTTGGTGGACTTGGCGCTGCGCCGCCGGTTCTACTTCGTGGAGTTCAGCCCGGGTGCGTGGCCCATTGATGAGCTACTCCGCAAATGGCTGAAGGCGAACGCGCTTGAGAATATGGGATGGGTCGCGGATGTACTGGACAAGGCGAACGCTCTGCTAAACGACAGTCAAGCCGCCATAGGCCCTAGCCACTTCATGAAGCCTGACTTGGACAATGCCTACGTGGAGCTGATCTGGAAACACTCGGTACTGCCATACATAGAGGAACAGCTATTCGGCGAACTGGACCGGTTGGCTGATTTCGACCTCGCCAATCTGAAGGCAGAAGTGTTGCGGGCGATGCCCGACGGGGAAGATGACGCGGCTGAGTAATGCGACACCTCGACTTGCAAGAGTATGCGCCGAGCGAACCTATCCGCCTTTCGATAGAAGATCGCGACTCGCTCGACGCGGCGCGATTAGGCATAAGCGTCAGTCCAGCGAGTGGAGCGAACGGCTGGTACATCCTGACGCCCGGCTCGACTGTCGGCGCGGTAGAAATCGGCGACCTGTCCGTGCTGATCGAGCCAAAGATCGGGATTCCCAAGCTGCTTTCGATGGCGTGCTACGCGATTAGGGCCTACAAGCAGCGACCTTTGGATGAGTTCGATTTCAGCCGGGAAAAGTCGTTGCCGGATTTGCTGGCGCTCGCGCTTGCGGCAGCAGCGCGGCGCGCGTTCGCGGGCGGGCTGCTGCACGACTATCGCGCCGAGGAGGATGCGCTGTACACGGTGCGCGGACGCATCCGCGTAGCCGATCAGATTCGGCGGCGGTTCAGCATCCCGATGCCCATCGAGGTCGGTTGGGACGAGTTTACGGACGACATACTGGCGAACCGGCTGGTCAAGGCGGCAGCGGGACGCCTTCGGAGGATGCGATTGCGCCGGACAGAGGCGCGGCGCGGGCTGGCGCGGGTAGCGGGGATGCTGGGCAACGTGTCGGCGGTCGAGTATCGCCCTTCCGAGGTCCCGGAGGTGAAGTTCGATCGGCTGAACGAGCGTTATCGCAACGTCGTCGGGCTATCGCGTCTGATACTACGGCACAGCGCGTTCGAGTCGGGACGCGGCGACGCACGGGCAATCGGTTTTACGATGAACATGAACGTTGTGTTTGAGGAGTTCGTGACGGCAGCACTTCAAGATGAGTTGAGCGACACCTTGCGCGCCCAAAAGTGGGTGAACTTGGATGTGGACGAGCAAGTCAAGATGCGCCCGGACTTGACTTTGACTCAGGGCGGTAGATTCGTCTTCGTGGGCGATGTGAAGTATAAACGGACGGACCACAGGCGCATACTCCATCCTGATCTGTATCAGCTGCTCGCCTACGCCACGGCGCTCAATCTGCCGAGCGGTTTACTCATCTACGCCAAGGGCGAAGACGACCCGGCAACGTATACGGTCAAACACGCGGACAAACGCTTGCAGATCGCGGCGCTGAACTTGGGGGGCGACTTCGACGCGATTTTGGAGGAGGTGGGGCGCATTGCGGATGTGGTACGGGCGCAGCGTGATCAGGCGGCGGCGTGAACATGCGAACGCTCTTGCCAGCCGTCGAGCGGTTCGTGCTATAATGCGAGGGCAACTTTTCGTGGGGATATAGCTCAATTGGGAGAGCGCGGCGTTCGCAATGCCGAGGTTGGGGGTTCGAGCCCCCCTATCTCCACCACTCCTTTCCATCGCTGATCGTTCCGGCGCCAGCCGCCCGTTGCGATAGGTTGCCGATCCTCCTACCGCACTACCCCACCAACTCGCCTGACGTGTTACAATCGGCGGCGGCGAGGGGGGCGCGATCATGATCCAGAGGATGGTAAACATTCCGCATCTCGCCGCGTTGCGCCATCGGGACTACCTGCTGACGTGGTCGTCGAATATGTGCTCAGGCGCGGGGATGTGGACGTTCATCGTCGCCGTGTCATGGCTCATCCTGGAGCAGTCGGACAGCTCCGGCGACGTGGGCATCGTAACTTTCGCGTCCATGCTGCCGTTTCTCATCGCTTCACCGTTCGCGGGGCTGATCGCGGACGCTATGGACCGGCGCGACATCGCGCGGGTTACGTTCATCTCCAACGCTCTGCTGACGGCTATCGTTACCGTTCTGGCGACCACGGGCGCGCTCACGCTGTGGCATCTGTCGGTTCTGACGTTCATGTCGGGCGTGATGCGCTCTACCCAGGAGCCGGCGATGTCGGCGCTCATTCCAAATCAGGTGCCGCGCGAGGACCTGCTAAACGCGGTTACGCTCAACGCCGCCACGAGGCACGGCGCGCGATTCTTCGGCCTTCTGGTCGCGGCGCCGCTGCTGGCCATACCAGCGATCGGCGTTACGGGAGTGCTGATACTGAGCGCGCTATTCCAGGTTGCCGGCACCGTGTTCATATCAACCGTGCGCACGCGCTCTACCGGAGAGGTAATACTGGGGCGCAACATTCTGACGGACGTGTTCGTCGGTCTGTGGAATGGGGTCAGGTATATCTATACGAACAAGATGATCTCGATCTTCATCCTGCTGGTGGCGTTCCACTGCGCGCTGGTAATGTCCTACGACTCGGTGCTGCCGGTATTCTCGCGGGACACGCTGGGGGCGGTGGACGGCTCGCTGCTGGGATATATCGTGATGTCGTTCGGAGTAGGGGCGCTGGTGACGACGGTTCTGATGGCCGGAGTGCGAGAGGAACGAAACAAAGGACGATGGATGCTGTGGACGGGCGTGCTGGGCGGAGTTACGCCGGTGGCGCTGGCGTTCAGCCCGGACCCGATTTCGGCGCTGGCGATTTCGGCCGTGATGGGCGGATCGCAGGCGGCTTTCATGGCGCTTACGACCACCTACGTACAGACGATAGCGCCGGACAGGCTGCGAGGACGCATATCCAGTTTGTACATACTGCACGCGGGCGGGATAATGGCGTTCGCCAACTTGGGCTACGGTTTCATGGCGGACGCGCTAACGGCGCCGCCGATACTGTACGCGACGGCGGCGGCGTTCCTGGCGTTCCTGTTCAGCGCCAATTTGAGCCTGCCGGACCTGCGACGGATCTATCGGACGGGACAGGCGACACCCGCCGAAGCGGCGACTTAGTCGTCGGTGAAACGGAACTGGGAAAGGACTCGGACGATTGGTCAAGAAAGCTGTGATTCCGGTGGCGGGCTTCGGCACGCGATTCCTCCCAGTAACACGCTCGGTTCCGAAGAATATGCTGCCCGTCTATGACCGCCCATCGGTGCACTACTGCGTGGAAGAGGCCGCGGCGGCGGGTATCGAGGAGGTGGTCTTCGTCGTATCGCGCAACCAGGAGGCGATTCCGCGCTACTTCGAGAAGCAGATGGAGCTCGAAGCGGCGCTGGCGGCGCGCGGGAACACGTCGGCTCTCGATGAAGCGCGGCGCATCTCGTCGTTCGCCAAGATCACATGCGTAACGCAGACGGAGCAGCTGGGGTTGGGCCACGCGGTACTGATGGCGCGAGAGGCGATTGGGGACGAGCCTTTCGCCGTGCTGCTTCCGGACGAGGTGATCTGGTCGGAGCGCCCGACCATCGGCGAGATGATCGAGGCGCGAGGGCGCGAGGGCGCCTTCGTCATAGCCGTGCAGCGCGTGCCGGATGAGGCGGTGCCGAACCTCGGCATCGTCGAGCCGGCGCCGGGCTCGGATGATTCGCAGACGCAGAGACTGGTCGGCATGGTGGAAAAGCCTCCGCTGGAGGATGCGCCGTCGAACCTGGCGATCATCGGTCGGTATATTCTAGGGCATGAGATATTCGACACTCTGGAACGGGTGCAGCCCGGCGCGCTGGGGGAGATTCAGCTTACAGACGCGATAGCGGCGCATCTGGAAGAGCCGGGAGTGTATGGCTACGAGGTAGAGGGGGAGCGCTTCGACGTCGGTACTCCGCTGGGGATGCTGAAAGCGTCGGTAACCGCCGCGCTGCGGCGCGAGGACGTGGGCGCGGAGCTGAGGGAGTGGCTGGTCAATAGCGGGTGAGGAGGCGCGGCGCTAGAACAGTTCGGAGAGATCTAGCGTGAATCCGCGGAGGGTTGGCGAGGTTAGCGTGTCGCCCTCTCCGTAGATGCCGACGGTCAAGTAGGAGCCGTCGCGGAGCGACAGCACGGTTACGTTGCTGGCATCGGAGTCCACCAGCCAGTATTCGCCGACGCCGTGGCGTTCGTAGATTTCACGCTTGCGTACCCTATCTCTGTTCGGGTCGGATGGGGAGATGATTTCGATTGCCAAGTCGGGCGCGCCCTGTACGTTGGCTTCGGTGATTATTTGGGAGCGCTCGCTGGAGATAAACAGGATATCGGGCTGGAGTGTGTTCGTATCCGAGAGAACTACGTCGAAGGGGGCGACATACACTCGTCCCAGTGGACGTTCGGCTGCCCATGTGTACAGGGCTACGAATAGTCTGCCCAGAAGCATCTGGTGAATCTCTTTGGGCGACGGCATGAATACCAACTCTCCGTCGAGCAGCTCATATCGCTCGTCATCGGGCGTCTTGGCATAATCTTCGTACGTCAGCTTTCGTGTGGTGGTTACCATTGAGGCCGTCACCTCCCATAGGTATAAGCCTACTGCGCCGATAGGCTCTCGTCCAGCACTTCGAGCAGGTCTTTGGCTTGCTTGCGGCCTTCCTGGCCCAGCGAGCCTATGCCTTCCTCGAACATCTGCAGGCAGAAGGGGCAGGATACCCCCACGGTATCGGCGTCCGTTTCGAAGAACTGCTCGGTTCGGGCGTGGTTGATGCGGGGACCGCGCGACTCCTCGATCCACATATGGCCGCCGCCGGCGCCGCAGCAGAATCCGCGCTCGCGGCAGCGCGACATCTCGACGAGTTCTACGCCCGGTATCGCCTTGGCTATGTTGCGAGGCGCTTCGTAGATGCCGTTATGTCGTCCGAGGTAGCACGAGTCGTGGTACGAGATGGTGGCGTCTATCCGCGCTATGGGGCGGATGTCGCCTCGGTCTATCAGGCCGTTGACGAACTCGGTATAGTGGACGACTTCGAAGTCGCCGCCGAGGTGGGGGTACTCATTCTTGATGGCGTTGAAGCAGTGGGGGCAAATCGTAACGACGGTCTTCACGTCGTAGGTCTTCATCGTCTCGATGTTCTGCTGGGCGAGAATCTGGTAGAGGTACTCGTTGCCCATGCGACGCGCCGGGTCTCCGGTGCACATCTCCTCGTCCCCGAGGATCGCGAAGTCCACGCCGGCGCGCTTGAGCACAGACACCATCGAGCGGGCTATGCTCTGGCTGCGCTGTTCGAGGGCGGCGGTGCATCCCACCCAGAACAGTATCTCGGCGTCGGGATTTTCGGCTAGCGTCGGCACGTCCAGGCCCTCCGCCCAGTCGGTGCGCGAGTAGGTGGTGCCGCGCCACGGGTGTCCGCGCTGCTCCATGCTCAGAAGCGCGCCCATGGCGGTTTCCGGCATCTCAGCCTGTTCCATCACCAGGAAGCGGCGCATATCCACTATCGAGTCTATATGCTCCACGCCTACGGGGCACTCCTGTACGCATGCGCCGCAGGTGAGGCAGTCCCACAGCGCCTCCTCCTGTATCCAGTTGCCGATCATGGGCTTGGAGTCCTGCTCGTCGTTGCCCGCTGCTACGCCTTCGCCGAACTCGATGACGTGCTCCTTCATGTTCTCGACGATGTGCATGGGGGAAAGTATTTTGCCGGTGATGTTCGCCGGACAACTGTCGGTGCAGCGTCCGCAGACGGCGCATGCGTAGCCGTCCAGCAGTTCCTTCCAGGTGAAGTCCTGTATCTTGCTGGCGCCGAGCGCTTCATCGTTGTCGAGAGCGGCCTCCAGGTCGGGCGTCGGCAGCGTTCCGCGCGGTTCGAGCTTGCGGGTTACGAAGCTGATGGGCGCGCCGACGAGGTGCATGTGCTTGGACAAGGGTATGTACACCGAGAAGCCGAGGATGATGGCGAGGTGCAGCCACCAGAAGATGCCGTGCATCAGGTTGGCGGTGTCGCCCTGGATGCCGGCGGACGCGAACGCCTCTCCGATGGGGCGTCCGATGAGAGCGTCGGCGTGTGGACCGGTTCCGCCGGCTGCCACGAAGAACGCCTCTGTAAGCAGCGTGAACAGCATCAGAGAGGCTATGAGCAGCAGGATGATCGCCGATTCTAGCTTCTGGGTGAGGTCGAAGCTGAGCCGGTTGGGTTTGACGCCCCAGCGTCGGACGGCCGCCCATATCAGGATGACGAAGAATCCAACCGCGAGGATGTCCAAGTAAGCGGTGAAGATGCGGACACCGGTTGGGGTGAGTATAGTTTCTGAGAACGGATGCCAGATGACGTCTCCGAATATGTAGAGGACATAGCTGAGAGTGAAAGACAGAAAACCCCAGAAGATGACGAAGTGGGCGAGTCCGGCGCGGTCGCGCAGCGACACGCTCTGAAGCACCTTGCGCTGCCCAAGTATGTACGGCAGAGCGCCTATGACGCGGTGAACGGGCCGGTCGAACCGTTGCGGATTCTTGCCGAGCAGTATCAGCCGGAAGACGCGGCGGTGGAGGGTGAATCCGGCAAGTCCGAAGGCGCAGAGAGCGAGCAGATAGACTGCGAGCCACGTTGGTATGACGCCGAATACGCTGTCTGGGGGGACCATTCGCAGACTCCTATTGGTTGGTGGGCGGAGTGTAGCATATTTTCAGGAGATAAGAGATAGGAGTGGGGAGTTAGAGCTAACCGGGCGGCTTGGCATGCGCTACGATAATTGAAAGGCTCTGGCGAAAGGGGCTAGGCGATGGTCGAGTTGGCGTTGGCGATTTTGGGCGGGACGTTTCTAGTATGGCTGGGATGGTTTGCGATGCGCGCCGTGCGGTTCGAACGCCACGCGGATTCGAGACGCTGGCGCGGCAAGCGTGAAGGCCGCGAGGGGAAGATCGCGGATGGACGGGAGCAAGCTGTATCGGCGGGAGAAGAGTACGAACGCGGGGGGTCCGTGTACAGCATCGGCTTCTGGAGTTGGTAGGATTAACCTACCGCGCCAGCAGTAGGACCGCGCCGGCGGTGGTCAGCCAGAGGGCGATGGCAGCTATCATTGGGGGGTCGGTTATCACTATGGTCTCGGGGTCTTCGCCAGCGTCTCGCAGGTGGACTAGCTGGATGTATCTGAACATGCCGTAGGCTACGAACGGGATGGTCAGCATCATGGAATGGTTTCCGGGCAGATTAGGGGCGGTGAAGGTGTATAGGGCGTAGCTGACGAGGGCGGAGGTGGCGACGAGAGCGGTCAGCTGATCGAGCATGGGCAGGGTGTAGGACGCCAGGGCGTCGCGTTGTTCGGCGGCGCTGTCCCCTGCCCTGGCAAGCTCGCTTCTGCGCTTGGAGACGGCTATGAACAGCGCCGCCAGTCCAGTGCAGAGATACAGCCACGGGGATATTGGCAATTCGACAACCGCCGCACCGGCGAGAACGCGCAGGACGAACCCTGACGCTACGGAGAACACGTCCAGCAACGGCGCCCGCTTGAACCCGAGCGAGTAGGCTGTCTGTATTACGACGTATGCGAGGGCGACGGCTCCGAACGGGACGGCAATGAGGAAGGCCGGATAGAGACACGCGAGGGGCAGCGCCAACCCGAAGACAAGGGCAAAGCGCGGGGGTATCGCGCCGGACGCTACTGGACGGCGGCGCTTGACCGGATGGACGCGGTCTCTTTCGATGTCGAGCACGTCGTTGAACAGGTAGAGTCCGCCGCTGATCGCGCAGAACAGCAGCAGGGCGAGCGCGGCGGACGTGAGCATATCGAGCGCGCCGGAGAGGTCGTCCAGGCTCCACGCTTCGTTGAGGGTAAAGAACATGGGCAGGAAGACGAGCAGGTTCTTGACCCACTGGAGGGGGCGCATCGCGCGGACGACGGCTAACGGCAGGCGAGCGGCGTTTCGTGGCATGGCGCAGCCATTATACGCGCCAAGCCATTGCTGTTGACACCCCCAAAATTCGTTCGCTATCATGCTCTTAGCAGTCTCCCTTTTAGACTGCTAACCGAGATACAGGAAACGATGGACGTATGATAGACAGGCAGGAGGTATAGTCGAAATGGCAGATTTCAAGCCGCTGGGGAACCGCGTAGTGGTGGAGCCCCAGGAGGGCGAGGAGCAGATGAGCGCGGGCGGTATCTACATTCCCGACACGGCTAAGGAAAAGCCGCAGGAGGGCGTGATAGTGGCCGTCGGCCCGGGCCGGCTGTCGGACGACGGCTCGCGCGTGCCAATGGAAGTGGAAGTAGGCGACACCGTGGTCTATTCCAAGTACGCCGGCACTGAGTACCGCGAAGGCGACACTGAGTACCTGGTGCTGAGCGAGGACGACATACTCTTCAAGCGATAGCGGCCCAAGATTCGAAAATGCCTCCGCCAAGAGCGGGGGCGCGAAAATATAGAAGGAGGACTGAACGGCTATGCCCAAGCAGCTACAGTTCAGCGAGGAAGCAAGGGCCGCGATGAAGCGCGGCATAGACATTATGGCGGACACGGTAGGCGTAACGCTCGGCCCGCGCGGTCGCAACGTAGTGCTGGACAAGAAGTTCGGCCCGCCCCAGGTCTGCTCGGACGGCGTAACCATCGCCAAGGAGATCGAGCTCGAAGACCCGTTCGAGAACATGGGCGCGCAGCTCCTTAAGGAAGCGGCGAGCAAGACTAACGACGTGGCTGGCGACGGCACCACGACCGCGACGGTTCTGGCGCAGGCGATCATCCACGAGGGATTCAAGAACATCGCCGCCGGCGCGAATCCGATGGCGCTCAAGCGAGGCATCGAGAAGGGCGTAGTCGCCATGCGAGACGCCATCGAGGACATGTCCACGCCAGTCGAGGGCCGGATGCAGATAGCGCAGGTCGCCTCCCTTTCGGCGCACGACGACGAGATGGGCGAGCTTATCGCCGACGTGATGGAGAAGGTCGGCAAAGACGGCGTGATAACGGTCGAAGAGTCGAAGGGTCTCTCCTACGAGCAGGAGTTCGTGGAAGGGATGCAGATCGACCGCGGCTACATTTCGCCTTACTTCATCACCGACCAGGAGCGGATGGAAGCGGCGATTGACGACCCCTACATCCTGATCACCGACAAGAAGATCTCCGCCGTATCCGACGTGCTGCCCGCTCTGGAGAAGATCCTGCAGGTCGGCAAGAACGTGGTAGTGGTGGCTGAGGACATCGAGGGCGAGGCGCTTGCCACGCTCGTAGTCAACAAGCTGCGCGGCACTCTGAACTGCGTCGCGGTCAAGGCTCCCGGATTCGGCGACCGCCGCAAGGCGATGCTCGAAGACATGGCGGTCCTGACGGGCGGCCAGGTCATCAGCGAGGAAGTGGGCCGCAAGCTGGACTCGGTGGAAGTATCCGATCTGGGCCGGGCGCGCCGCATCGTCGCCTCCAAGGAAGAGACGACGTTCGTTGACGGCGCCGGCACCGAGGGCGAAATCTCGGGCCGCATCAACCAGATCAAGGCGCAGGTCGAGGAGACGACTTCGGACTTCGACCGCGAGAAGCTGCAGGAGCGGCTGGCGAAGCTGTCCGGCGGCGTGGCGATCATCAAGGTCGGCGCGGCGACGGAGGTCGAGCTAAAAGAGAAGAAGAACCGCGTCGAGGACGCTCTGTCGGCGACGCGCGCGGCTGTCGAAGAGGGCATCGTTCCCGGCGGCGGCCTCGCGGTGCTGCGAGCCTCCACCGCCATGGACAGCCTGGCGCTAGGCGGCGACGAAGCCACCGGCGCGAGCATCCTCAACACCGCGCTGCAGCGGCCCATCAAGCTCATCTCCGAGAACACCGGAGTTTCCGGCGAGGTCATCTTGGCCGACAGCCTTGAGAGCGAAGGCGACTGGGGCTACGACGCCGAGGCGGGCGAGTTCTGCCACCTGCTGGAGAAGGGCATCATGGACCCGGCGAAGGTAACGCGCGCGGCCATCGAGAACGCAGCGTCCGTAGCCGCGATGGTGCTGACGACCGAGTCGCTCATCACCGACGTGCCCGACCCCGTTCCCGCGGGCGGCGCTCCGGCGATGCCTCCGATGGACTACTAGGCGACGGCGACATACGGATAGCTGATTAGCTAGACATGAAGGGGCGGGTTCTGAAAGGGGCCCGCCCCTTTTTGGGTTGGACGAGTACGCGACCCGCCTTGCGCTCCATACACTGGACCGACGCCCCAATGCCGCAAATGGCGGTATGGTAGAATTAGATGACCCAAGTAGAAGCGCGACAGGCGGTGAGCGAGTGTCCGGAGATATGAATTCCACCGAGAAGCGCCTGGGCGACCTGATGCGCGAGTTCGAGGCGATCAGGGATGGGCAGGTGGGCTATCCCGTCAACCAGAATTTCGACTATTCGGAGCTCATGCCGTTCATGCGGTACTGCATGAACAACGTCGGCGACCCGTTTCACGAAAGCAACTTCCGCACCAACACTCACGAGTTCGAGCGGGAGGTGGTTGGCGCCTTCGCCGATATGATGCGCCTGCCGCGCGAAGACGCTTGGGGATACGTTACTTCCGGCGGCACCGAGGGGAACATGTACGGTCTGTACATCGGACGCGAGCTGTTCCCGGACGGCGTGTTCTACTTCTCGCAGGATACGCATTACAGCGCGGTCAAGATTCTGCGTCTGCTGAACGCGCGCAACATCATGATCAAGAGCCAGGACAACGGCGAGATAGACTACGACGACCTGTACGAGACGATCCGCATCAACCGCGACGTTCCCGCCGTGGTCATGGCGAACATCGGGACGACGATGAAGGGCGCGGTGGACGACGTCCTCAAGGTGCGCGACATACTGGACGACCTGGCGATTACGAAGCGCTACATCCACGCGGACGCGGCGCTGGGCGGCATGATTCTGCCTTTCGTGGACGAGCCGCAGCCTTACGGGTTCGACATGGGCTTCGACAGCGTGGCGATCAGCGGACACAAGATGATCGGCTCTCCCCTGCCCTGCGGGGTCGCGCTTACGCGGCGGGACTACGTGGCGCGCATCGCCCGCTCGATAGAGTACGTGGGCGTGCTGGATACGACGCTGGCCGGCTCGCGCAATGCGATGACGCCGCTGTTCCTGTGGTACGCTTTCGAGAAGTACGGGATGGAAGGGTTCCGCGAGATGGTTCGGGGCTGCCTGGAAATGGCGGAGTATGCCGTCCAGCGCTTCAACGACAGCGGCATTGCGGCGTGGCGCAACCCGAACTCGGTCATCGTCGTCTTTCCGCAGCCGCCGCGCTCGGTTACCGATAAGTGGCAGATAGCGCAATACGAGGGCGTCTGCCACATCATCACAATGCCGCACGTTACACGCGAGATAGTGGACGAGGTCGTGGACGACTGCCTGAGGGCGGAGCGCGAGACGACGGACAGGATATTCTACGATCCGCGCTGGCGGGGGCAGGTGTGAGAGTTTTACTTGGATTTAGCGCAAAGGCGCAAAGAAGCAAAGTCGCAAAGGAATGAATTCAACAGGAGGCTGTTGTTGGAACGAGTCATCATCATGGCGCGCAACGAGGTCGGCGTAATCGCGGACGTAACCCGCGCGCTCGCCGACGCGGAGATCAATATCATCACCATCAACACGGAGTCGGAGTCCGAAGGGCAGGCGGCTTGCGTGATCGTTACGACGGAGGACAACGACCGCGCTCTGGACGCGCTGACGAACGCGGGCTTCAAAGCGGTGGTGGACGACGCGCTGGTGATCCGTCTGCGAGACGAGCCGGGGGCGTTGGCGAAGGTGGCGGAGCGGTTCAAGAACGCGGACGTGAACATCCAAAGCCTGCACATCCTGGACAGGCATGAGGGATACACCATGGTCGCGCTGTCGGCGGACGATCGCGAAAAGGCGGAGGCGCTGCTGGACGGGGTGGCCATGGTGTAGGGAGCGCCAGAAATTTAACGTAGAGGCGCGGAGAGGAAACGCTATTGTCCGCGTTATTGCGTCTGACGAGGTGGTGTGGGCAGCGGATCTAAGTCCGGAGAGCCGACGGAGAAGTAGGCTACTACGGGCTTGGCGGCTATGTAATGGACGGGCAGGTCTATGTCGAATATGTTCGCCATGCTCCGGGCGGTGATTATCTCCTCCGGGACGCCGTCCGCCACAACCGCGCCGTCCTTCATGGCGACTACGCGATCAGCGTGGTAGCCTGCGAAGTTTATATCGTGCAGGACTATCACAATGGTCTTGTCCAGTTCCGTGGACAGACGCCTGATGAGGGTCATGGTCTGGGAAGCGTGGCGCATATCGAGATTGTTTAGTGGCTCGTCCAAGAGCATGTAATCGGTGTCTTGGCAGATGGTCATGGCGATGAACGCGCGCTGGCGCTGTCCGCCGGAGAGACGGTCTATCGGCCTGTCGGAGAACTCTTCGAGTTCCATGAACCGTATCGCCTCGCTTACGTGTCGGCGGTCCTCGTCCGTGAGGCGACCGCGCGAGTAGGGAAAGCGTCCAAACTCGACCAGCTCCCGAACGGCAAGTCGGACGGATACCTGGTTTTCCTGTCGCAGTATTGACAGGCGCCGCGCCAATTCCGCGCTATCAGAGTCGGCGACATCCATCCCATCTACGCGGACATTCCCTTCTTCGGCGGGTATCAGCCTGCCGACGATGGACAGCAGCGTTGATTTTCCCGCGCCGTTCGGGCCCACGAGGGCGGTCACTCCCCCGCGTGGGATGTCCAACGATACGTCGTCAACGACCGTAGTCGCTCCGTAACGCTTGGTGACGCCTGAAATCTCTATCAACGTTTAGCCTCCCGCAGCAACAGCAGTATGAAGTACAGCCCGCCTACGAAGCTTATGATGACGCTAAGCCGTGTCGCCGAACCGAATATCTCCTGGAGGGCGAACTGTCCGCCGACCAGGGCGATCGCCGCCACCAGCCCTGCGGCGGGCGCGGTATAGCGGTGTCGGAACGTTCCGGTAAACTGGTACGCCAGGTTGGACACCAACAAGCCTAGGAAGGCGACGGGTCCCACCAGCGCGGTGGATACGGATACCAAGATGGCGATGACCGCCAGGCACTGCTTCACGATCCCTTGGTAGTCGATGCCGAGATTGACGGCTTGTTCGCGTCCAAGCGCGACGACGTCGAGCCGGTTCAGCAGGGGCAAGGTGGCGACGATCGCTACGCACAAAACTAAGCCGGATACGATGAGAAGGTCTTGGTCAACCGAACTGAAGTTGGCGAACAGAAGGTCTTGGAGGGTCATGAACTCGTTGGGGTCTATCAGCCGGGTCATCAGGGACGTCATGCTGGCGAAGATCGTTCCGGTAATGATGCCCGCCAGAACCAGCAGGAACAAGTCTCTGCCCTCGCGTCCGAACAAGAGGCGGTAGAGTATGGCGGAGAATCCGAGCATAAGCGCGACTTCGATGCCGAAACGCAACCGGACGTCCAGCGAGAGGAACTCGGCTGCGCCGAAGAAGAACGCGGCGGTGGTCTGTATGAGCGCGTACAGAGAGTCGAAACCCATGAGGCTCGGAGTGAGAATCCGGTTGTGGGTGACGGTGTGGAACAGAACGGAGGAGTACGCTATGGCCACGCCGACTATTATCATGCCGCCCACCTTGCGCGCTCTCAGCTCCAGCGCGAAGGACAGGGAGCCTTTCAGATCGTAGGTCATGAAGAGCGCGATTGCGGCGACGGATGCGAGTAGCAGAATCGCGACAGCCAGCCGCGCGCGGCGCATCCTCACGCCGGCGGGGAGCGCTATGCGGGGCGCGGCAAGGCGAACATTACCTAACATGAGAGCGGTTCCGAAGCACGAACAGCAAGAACACGACGCCTCCTCCGACACCGACGACGGTTCCGATAGGCACTTCGTACCGGTAGCGAATGACTCGGCTGAGTATGTCACACACCAGCACGAAGAAGGCTCCGCCTATGGCGGTGGCGGGCAATACCCGGCGCAGGTTGTCGCCCATCGTCATCCTGACCAAGTTGGGAACGACGAGGCCGAGGAAGGGGATAGAGCCGACCACCACCACCACCACGACGGCGGTGGCGGTGGCGGCGAGCGCCATGCCGCCGTAGAGAACCCGCTCATAGTTCAGCCCCAGATTTACGGCGGTGTCTCGGCCCATGCCCGCCAGGGTGAAGCGGTTGGCGTACAGGTACGCCAGCAAGGTCAGCGCGCCGACTATGTAGAGGAGTTCGTAGCGTCCCCTGAGGATGCCGGAGAAGTCGCCGTTCATCCACGCGCTGAGTGACTGAAGCAGGTCGAAGCGAGTCGCCAGAAAGGTGGACGCCGCCTGTATGACACCTCCCAACATGATGCCAATGAGGGGGACTACGATTATATCCGTGTAGCGAACGCGCTCGACGAGCGCCAAGAACAGCGCGGTTCCGGCTATCGCGAAGACTATGGCTATGGACATCTTGACGAATATGGACGCGCCGCCGAACCAGATGGAGGCTACGACCAAACCCAGTCCGGCTGAGTCCGCGGTGCCGGCGGTTGTGGGGGCGACGAACCTGTTTCTGACCAAGCTCTGCATTATCAAGCCGACTACGCCTATCGCAGAGCCGGACAGGAGCGCGGCGGCAAGCCGCGGGACGCGGCTCGCCAAGAATGTAAGCGTCTTGTCCGGATCGCCGCCGACGATGTCCCGGACGCCTATGTCGCTAACTCCGATGAACAGAGACGCAGCGGACACCGACGCCAGCGCAGCCAGCGCGAGCGAGAGCAGCAACCACTGGCTGCGGAGGACGGCCGCGCCGTCCGCTACTCTCAGGTAGTCGCGCAACGGTTTCACCCCCATCTAAACCGTCCCCCCATCGAGGGGGAAGGGACTTTGCGAGTTGGCTAGAAGCTGGAAGCTATGTTGTCGGCTATCATGAAGTACGAGGGTAGGGACGAAGCCGCTATGTACCACGCGAAATTATCTACGTACACTACCCGTTCGTTCTGCCAAGCGGGTGTCTGGGTTACCAGCTCATTGTCGAGTATCTGCTTGGCGGCGTCGCCTTCGCCTCCTATCGCGGCGGCGCGGTCTATGACGAATAGCGCGTCGGGCGCGGCTTCGAGTATGTACTCGAACGAAACGGCGTCTCCGTGCGTCGCGTCTCTTTCCAGGGATTCGTCTGCGGCTGCGTATCCAAACTGGTCGTGGACAAAGCCGAAACGCGATCCGGGTCCGTATGCCGTAACCTCGGCGCCGGTGGTCATCAGAATGAGCGCCTTGCCGGCTCCGGCTGCCTGAGACCTGACGCGCGCTATCTCTGCGTCGAGTTTCGCCAACTTCTCTTCGACCTTGGATTCGACGTTGAAGATCTTGCCCATCGAGCGATGTGTGTCGCGGAAGCTGTTCATGTAGTCGTCCCAGTCAACCGTGAGATCGACCGTGGGCGCGATGCGAGACATCTCGGCGTACCATCTGGACGAGCGGCTGGCTACTATGATGAGGTCGGGCTCCATGGCGTTGACGGCTTCGTAGTCGGGCTCGAAGGCGGTGCCTACCTCTACGTAGTCGGGGTTGTTCACAATCGCGTCGTACTCACCGGGTATGGGTATGCCCAACCCGCCAACGGCGTCAACCTCGACGCCGAGGTCGTGCAGGGAGATAAGAACGCCGAGATCGAACACGACGACGGTTTCCGGGTTGACCGGCACGGTGTCGGCGCCGGAGTAATGGGTGATCAAGACCTCGGTGGGCGGAGCTACGGCGGTCGCCAAACTCTGCGCCGCCGCCTGCGCCTGAACCGACGCGGCTTGGGCTGACTCGCCCGCCTGTCGCGCGGATTCGGCCGCGGCTTCCGCGGCATGCTGGGCCGCGGCGGCGGCTTGGGCAGCGCTGTCGTCCTGGGCCGCCATGCCCGCCTGCTGAGCTGCTTCGGCTGCGGCCTGAGCGGCGCTGGCGGCGGTTTCGGCGGCCGTCGCGGCGTTCTGAGCGGCGGTCACAGCCCTGTCGTCACCCTCGGACGAGTCGGCAGCGCAAGAGGTGGCGAGCAGCGCGAGGACGATTAGCGCAATCGCTACCATGAGAGGTCTGGACGGGATAGAGCGGAACATTTCGGTTGGCTTAGTCATTAACATCGTTCTCCTTGATTTTCAATAGTGTCTATACAACTCTTGATTATATGTACATACTAAGCATATGGTGTGTCAAGCCTAATTAATTTAGTAAGTCTCGACACAGCATAAAATAGATGGGAAGCACCTAGAAGGAGCGGGAGGTTAGCATGGAAACTCGAACAGGACACGCGAGACCGCCCCACCGGCTACCGCCGCGTCGCTGGGTTACGATACGAGAAATAGAGTGGCTCACGCCGAAAGTCGCAAGTCTTCTTTTGCAAGGGGAGGATCTGGAAGGATTCGAGACTGACGGGCCGGGCGCGCACGTCAAGCTGATTCTGCCTCCGCCGGGGGAGACAGAGATAGCGCAGCCGATCAGGTACGAGGGTATGCGGGCGGTGTTCGCGGATGGGGTTACTCCACCGTTCCTGCGGACGTACACGCCGCTGCGCTTCAACCCGAAGCGTCTTGAACTAGAAGTAGAGATGCTGAAGCATGGAGACGCCCCGGCGTCTAATTGGCTGAGCCAGGCGCGGGCGGGTCAGCGAATCATCGTAGCCGGCCCGCGCGGCGGCTGGAACCCTCCGCAGGACGGGGAATGGTATCTGGTGATGGCGGACGACACGGGCATCCCTGCGGCCACGCAGGTAGTATCCGCGCTACCCGATAAGCCGCTCGCGGTGGCGCTTGAGGTATCGGATCAGTCCGAGCGGCGTTCTCTGCCGGGCGTACCAGACGATCTGCCGCAGTGGTTGTACAGGGGAAATGACGTCCGGTTGGCAGGGAAGCCGCTGGAAGAAACAATCCGATCGGCGGAATTGCCGAATGGCAAGGGGTACGTGTGGACCGCGCTGGAATCGGGAGCGATGCGCCGCATCCGGAGGTATCTCATCGAAGAGGCGGGCTTGCCCAAAGAACAGATGGTAACGCGGGGCTACTGGAAGCTGGGAACGTCGGATCACCCGGACGGAGACTATGGGATGATCGACGCTGGTGTGGGGACCGGCTCGGCTTGACAGCTAGGACAGCCAGCGGGTAGCATGGAATCGTCGAAACAGTTGAATATCGTGGCTCTTATCCAGAGTGGCGGAGGGACCGGCCCCTTGATGCCCGGCAACCAGTCCCGCGCTGATACGCGCGCGGTCATGGTGCCAATTCCGGCGAGCGCTTGGACGTTCGAGAGATGAGAGTGGTAGATGCAACGATGCGCCTACCATCCAATAACAGGCTTCTCTCGCGCGGAGAAGTCTTTTTGTTTGGAAGAAGAATGGGGGCGGTTGTGAGCATTGAGTAAGACACCGACAGAGATAACTCCGGTCGTTTGGAACGGCGATTCGGTCCACATCCTCGATCAGCGGCGTCTGCCGAGCGAGGAGACGTGGCTGGATACGTCGGACTACCGAGACGTGATAGAGGCTATTCGCAACATGTCCGTTCGCGGCGCGCCGGCTATCGGCATAGCGGGCGCCTACGGGCTGGCGCTGGCGGCGATGGAACTGGCGCAGACCGCGAACGGCGATTTCACGGACAGGCTGCACGCGGCGGCGCGCGAGATTCGCGGCGCAAGGCCTACGGGCGCGAACCTGGGATGGGCGATCGACCGGCTCCTGTCGGCGTGCGTCTCGGCGCAGTCGGTCGAGGACGTGGTGTCGGACGTCGCGTCCGAGGCCACGCGGATTCATGCGGAGGACGTGGAAAGCTGCCGCGCGATCGGTCGCGCCGGAGCGGCGCTTATTCCGTGGGGCAGCAGCGTTCTGACTCACTGCAATACAGGCGCGCTGGCGACTGGCGGCTACGGCACCGCGCTCGGCGTCGTCCGAGCCGCATGGTCAGACGGGCGGCTCGAAGGGGTTTATGCCAGTGAGACGCGCCCGCTGCTTCAGGGCGCGCGCCTGACCGCGTGGGAGCTCGAACGCGAGGGCATCAGCGCGAGGCTGGTGGTTGACTCGGCAACGGGCGCGCTGATGCGGCGGGGTATGGTGCAGGCGGTCATCGTAGGCGCCGACCGCATAGCCCGCAACGGCGACGTAGCGAATAAGATCGGCACCTACAACCTGGCGGTCCTGGCAAAAGAGAACGGCATACCGTTCTACGTGGCCGCGCCGACGTCCACCTTCGATCCGACGACAGCTACGGGGGACGAGATCGAGATAGAGGAGAGGGACGGCTCGGAGACACTCGAATTCGGCGGCGTCAGGACGGCGCCGGACGGAATCGGGGCGTACAACCCGGCGTTCGACGTTACGCCGAGCCGGTACGTTACCGGCATTGTGAGCGAGATGGGCGTCGCGCGGGCGCCATACCGAATGAGCTTGAGAGATCATCTTGGCTGAAGCATCCATAGCCTTCATCGGTGGCTCCGGACTATACGATATGGACGGCCTGACCGGGGCGCGCGAAGTCGAGCTCGACACGCCGTTCGGCAAGCCATCAGACGCCATCACCACCGGACGTTTGGAAGGCGCGTCGGTCGCGTTCCTGCCGAGGCACGGGCGAGGGCATCACATCATGCCCACCGAGATTCCGGCGCGGGCCAATATCTACGCGCTAAAGACCCTTGGCGTGGAGCGCGTCGTCTCGATCAGCGCGGTGGGCAGCCTGAAGGAAGAGTTGAAGCCGCTGGACCTGGTCGTGCCTGACCAGATCATAGACAGGACGCGCGAGCGTCCGGCGACGTTCTTCGGAGACGGGCTGGTGGCGCACGTCGGGTTCGCGGACCCGTTCTGCCCTACCCTGCGCCGGATCGCGGTCGAAAGCGCGGAGAGCCTGACCGACGTTCATGACGGCGGCATTTACGTGGTGATGGAAGGTCCGCAGTTTTCGACGCGCGCCGAGTCCGAGATGCACAGGGGCTGGGACGCGAGCGTCATCGGCATGACCGCGCTGCCGGAGGCGAAGCTGGCGCGTGAAGCGGAGATGTGCTACGCGACGCTCGCGTTCGTTACCGACTACGACGTCTGGCACGTATCAGAGGACGATGTTTCGGTTGAGCTGGTCGTCCGCAACCTGATGCGCAACGTCAGCGTCGGGCAGACGATCGCGCGTCGGATGGCGGCGCGGACCGCCGGCGAGTCTCGCGGCGATTGCGGTTGCGGCAGGGCGCTGGAAAGCGCGATAATTACGAGTCCGGATTCGATTCCGGCGGCGACGCGGGAACGGCTCGCGCCGCTGGTGGACAAGTACTTGGGAGCAAGCAATGCCAACACAGGTACCGGGTGAGCCATATACTAGACTTAGCATCGAAGAGGCGGCTGATCGTCACGGCGACGACGACGCGGTGTTCGTGGACGTCCGACGCATGGACGAGTACGTTGACGGGCACGTGTCCGGCGCGCTGTTCATCACGGTTGACGACCTTCTGGGGCGCATGGACGAGCTTCCCGAGGACAAGGATCTGCTGTTCATCTGCGCGGCGGGCGTCCGCAGCGGGCTGGCGGCGGAGATGGCGGCGGCGATGGGCATGGACCAGGATCGGCTGTTCAACGTGGAAGACGGCACTCAGCCGTGGATAGACGCGGGTCACCCAACCAGCTACGGGGCGGATGAGTAGTGTCGCTTCTGGTAGTCGGCTCGGTAGCATACGACTCTGTTCGGACGCTGGAGGGTAGCCGCGAACGCGCGCTCGGTGGCTCGGCGGTGTACTTCTCTCTTGCCGCCAGCTACTTTACGGATGTCAGCCTCGTCGGGGTGGTCGGAGATGACTTCGACGAGTCGCACGTCGAACTGCTGCGCTCGCGCGGCGTGGACGTATCGGGTCTGGAGCGCGTCGAGGGGCGGACCTTTCACTGGTCGGGCGTCTATTCCGCCGAGGACGTGAACGAGCGCAAGACGCTGGATACTCAACTCAACGTGTTCGCAGAGTTCCGCCCGTCGCTGAGCGGCGAACATCGCCGGTCCGACACCGTATTCCTTGCCAACATAGACCCGTCCCTCCAGTTGGACGTGCTGCGCCAGATGGACGTTCGCCCAAAACTGTCCGCGCTCGATTCGATGGACTTCTGGATCGAGTCGCGGCGGGACGACCTGGCGCGGGTCGCCGGCGAGGTGGACACGCTATTCGTGGATGAGGGAGAGGCGAGGCTGCTGTCAGGCGAGCGCAACATCGTCCGCGCGGCCAAGACGCTGCGGCGCATGGGACCGCGCGCCATCGTGGTCAAGCGTGGCGAACACGGCGTCCTGGTCGCGGACGGCGACGATCTGTTCGTCGCGCCGGCTTATCCGCTGGATCGAGTCGTTGATCCGACGGGCGCGGGCGACTCGTTCGCCGGCGGTTTCATGGGCGCGCTGGCGGCGACCGGGGATACCTCTCCGGACGGGCTGCGGTGGGCCGCCGTCGTAGGCTCGGTGATGGGGTCATTCACGGTTCAGGCGTTCAGCGCAGACAAGTTGGCGGCGTTGACTCGCGCCGACATCGAGGAGCGATTCAGGGATTTCAGGCGGCTCACGGCATTCGATGGTTCCGGGTTTCTTGCAATGGACTCGATGGGAGGATAGGTTGACGACAACGAATACACAACGCGGACACGTGGCGGATACAAGTCTGGCGGCAGGCGGAGTTCACCGGATCGAGTGGGCGGCGCGGGAGATGCCGGTGGTTCGGCAGATTCGACAGCGTTTCGCCGAAGAGAAGCCGCTTAGCGGGCTGCGCGTATCGGCGTGTCTGCACGTTACGACCGAGACGGCGAACCTCATGCTCGCGCTGCGCGACGGCGGCGCGGAGGTCGCGCTGTGCGCCTCCAACCCGCTCAGCACGCAGGATGACGTGGCGGCGGCGCTGGTCGCGGAGTACGACATCCCGACTTTCGCCATCAAGGGCGAGGACCGCGACACGTATTACGACCACATTCGGAGCGCGCTGGACCACGCGCCCAATATCACGATGGACGACGGCGCGGACCTCGTGGCGGTTCTGCACACGACCAGAACCGAACTGCTGGAAAACGTAGTCGCCGGAACCGAGGAGACTACTACGGGCGTCATCCGGCTCAACAGCCTCGCCGAAGCGGGGGAGTTGAGATACCCGATAATGGCCATCAACGACGCCGATACCAAGCACTTCTTCGACAACCGCTACGGCACCGGCCAGAGCACGATGGACGGCATCACGCGCGCCACGAACGTGCTGTGGGCGGGCAAGAAGGTGGTGATCTGCGGCTACGGATGGTGCGGGCGCGGAGTCGCGCTTCGAGCGCGGGGCATGGGCGCGAACACCATCGTAACCGAGATCAACCCGATCCGCGCGCTCGAAGCGGCGATGGACGGTCACCAGGTAATGACGATGGCCGAGGCTGCCGAAGTCGGTGATATCTTCATCACGCTGACCGGCGGCAAGAACGCCATAGGCCGACCGCATCTGCAAGCGATGAAAGACGGGGCGATATTCGCCAACAGCGGCCACTTCGACGTGGAAATAGACATACCGGCGCTGGAAGAGATGGCGGACGGCAAGCAGACCATCCGCCCGTTCGTAGAAGAGTACCTGATGGGAGACGGACGAAGGCTGTACCTGCTAGGCGAAGGCCGGCTGATCAACCTGGCAGCCGCCGAGGGCCACCCTTCGGCGGTCATGGACATGAGCTTCGCGAACCAGGCGCTGACGCTGGAGTACCTGGCGCAGACGGCGCATACGTTGGAGCCGAATGTCTATGACGTGCCGCGCGACATAGATGAAGAAGTAGGCCGTCTCAAGCTGCTGTCTATGGGAATCCAGATCGATACGCTGACCGACGAGCAGGAGGCATATCTTGCCAGTTGGGATATTGGGACGTAGCGGATAGACGGGGGACAAGAGATAGGGTATAGCGGACAGTATCCCAACTGCTTCGGATGCGGCGACGAGAACGAATCGGGGCTGCGTCTGGACCTGCGCTTGGACGGCGAGCGAGTGGTCGCGGAGTTCGCAGCCGGGCGGCTGCACGAGGGTTGGCCCGGCATCGTGCATGGCGGCATCATCCACGCGCTGCTGTACGAGGTGTCGGAGAACTGGGCGTACCTGAACGGCGTTGTAACGATGATGAGGGGGATGAGCAGCAGATTGGTATCGCCCGCAAAGGTGGGGGAGACGATTCTGGCGGCGGCGTGGCTGGATCAACGCGACGGGCGGGAGATGACGGTTCGTAGCCGACTGGAAGTCGAAGGCAGAGCCGTGGCCGAGGGGAACGCATCGCTTGTCGAGTTGAGCGAAGTTCAACGCCAAAGACTGGGGATGTGAGGATGTGGGAACGTAAATCAGCGACCTATTCAGGAGGCAATTGATGGCAACCAGCTTCATGGAAAGCCCTTCGTACCTGTTCACGTCCGAATCCGTTACCGAGGGGCACCCCGATAAGCTGTGCGACCAGATTTCGGACGCGGTGCTGGACGCGATTCTCACCGACGACCCCACCGCGCGCGTCGCCTGCGAGACGTCCACAACGACAGGCCTCGTGATGGTGATGGGGGAGATAACCACCAGCACCTACGTGGACATTCCCAAGATAGTGCGGGATACGATCTACGGCGCGGGCTATGAGGATTCGTCTTTCGGGTTCGACTACAAGTCATGCGGCATCGCGGTATCGGTGGACGAGCAGTCGTCCGACATCTCGGCGGGAGTAAGCCACTCGCTGGAAACGCGCGACGCGTCGGACGCCGAGGCTCTGGAAGTCGAGACGCTGGGCGCCGGCGATCAGGGCATGATGGTCGGCTATGCCTGCAACGAAACGCCGGAGCTTATGCCGTTGCCGATCGCTCTCTCTCACCGGCTGTGCCAGCGCATGGCGAAGGCGCGTCAAGAGAGAGAATTCGATTGGATTCGACCGGACGGCAAGTCGCAAGTAACAGTTGAATACGAGTACGGCAAGCCCAAGCGTGTCCACACCGTGCTGATGAGCAGCCAGCACAGCCCGGACGCGAGCCAGAAAGTCATCGCCAAAGACCTCGAGGCGATTGCGCGAGAGGTCATCCCGCCCGAACTGGTGGACGACGACACGGTGTGGTGGGTCAACCCGTCGGGCCGCTTCGTCATCGGCGGACCGGTGGGCGATACGGGGCTGACCGGCCGCAAGATAATCGTGGACACCTACGGTGGCATGGCGCGGCACGGCGGCGGCGCGTTCTCCGGCAAAGACCCAACGAAGGTGGACCGCTCCGCTTCATACGCAGCGCGCTGGGTGGCGAAGAACGTCGTGGCCGCGGGGCTGGCGGAGCGCGTCGAGGTGTTGTTGTCCTACGCCATAGCTATGGCGCAGCCGACTTCAATTTCGGCTGAAACATTCGGCACCAACAAGATTCCCGACGAAAAGATAAACGCGCTCATAGCCAAGCATTTCGATCTGCGTCCGGGCGCCATAATCCGGGATTTGAAGCTGCGCCGCCCCATCTACAAGCGCACCGCCGCCTACGGCCACTTCGGACGTCCGGAAGAAGACTTCCCCTGGGAGCGGACAGACCGGGCGGACGCGCTGCGGGCCGACGCCTTCGGCTAGGAGAGACGCTCATGTCCGCAATCAAATTCGGCACCGACGGCTGGCGGGCGCTAATCGCGGAAGACTTCACGTTCGACAACGTCCGCATCTGCGCGCAGGGAGTCGCGGACTACCTGAACGCCTCCGGCCTCGCGGCGCGCGGCTTCGTCATCGGCTACGACACGCGCTTCGGCTCGCGGCGATTCGCCGAAGCCGTCGCCGAGGTGATGGCAGCGAACGGAACGCCGACGCTCCTGTGCGACCGCTCGGCGCCGACGCCGGTAGTCAGCCACTCGATAGTAACGATGGATGCGGGAGCTGGAGCTGTAATCACCGCGAGCCACAATCCGGCGTCGTACAGCGGCTTCAAGTTCAAGCCCGACTACGGCGGCAGCGCGTCTGAGGAGATAGTCGCCGAACTCGAGCGGCACATCGCCAACGTCGAGCGTTCGGGCAGAGTTCGGCGCATGGACGCGCGCGAAGCGGAGCGCCGGGGCTTGCTGGAACGGTTCGATCCACGTCCCGACTATCTCAACCACATAGCGCGGTTCGTTGATCTGGACTCGATCCGGAACGCTGGGCTGAACGTGGTGATAGATTCGATGCACGGCGCGGGATCGGGGTATTTCGACGATCTGATTTCAGGCGGAAGTACGCGAGTGGTCGAGATCAGGTCAGAGGTCAACCCGTCGTTCCCCGGCATGGCGCAGCCGGAGCCGATCGCGCAGAATCTCGGCCCCCTGGTGGACGCGCTCGAGGACACGACGGCGGACATCGGCCTGGCTACGGACGGGGACGCCGACCGCTTGGGCGTGATTGACGACGACGGCGAATTCATGACGACAACGGAGACGTTCAGCCTTCTCGTGATGCACCTTCTGGAAGGGCTAGGGCAGACCGGCGCCGTGGTCAAGTCGATCACCATGAGCGGGATGATAGACAAGCTGGCTGAACTGCACAACGCGGACGTGATCGAGACGCCGGTCGGCTTCAAGCACCTGGGTCCGCAGATGATGGCTACGGACGCGCTGGCGGCGGGCGAGGAGAGCGGCGGTTACGCCTTCCGGGGCAACATCCCGGAGCGCGACGGCATACTGAGCGGCCTGCTGATGCTCGATATGGTGGTCAAGACCGGTGAGAACCCGGCGGACCTTCGCGCGCAGCTGTTCGAGAAGGTTGGCGTCCACGTGTACGAGCGCTGGGACATAGAGTTCGACGCCCGGCTGCGCGATGGCGTCAACCGCCGAGTCGCCACGTCTCGCCCGTTCGAGCTCGGCGGTCGCCCGGTAATCGGCATAGACAGCCGCGACGGGGTGAAGTACCTGCTGGAAGACGGTTACTGGGCGTTGATACGGTTCTCCGGCACAGAGCCGCTGCTTCGCATCTACGCGGAGGGGCCATCCACCGCGGACGTGGCGGCGATGCTGGGGGAGGCGCGAGCGCTGGCCGGGGTGTAGGGAAGGCGGACTCAAGACTGGCTGCAGGGCGCGACTGCCGGCGAGCGCCAAGCCATAGCTTTCGGGCGCGCAAGAGATTCCGTATAGCAGAAAATCGCGGGAAGCGTTCCGCGCGCCTCCTACAATCCCATCCGACGGCCTGTGGTATGATTGCTTCCGAAAGTGGTCAGCGCAATGAGCGGGAGGGCGCGATGCGGAACGACGAGTCTATGCCTATGTTCGAACGGGAGCCCCTGCTGCTGCTCATGGATGGGCACGCGCTCATATTCCGCGCGTTTCACGCGATGCGCGACCCGATGACGTCGCCGCGCACGGGCGAAGATACGCGCGGGACTCACGGCTTCCTCAACACTTTCCTGAAGACGCTCTCCGACTTGCAGCCGACTCACGTTATCGCCACCTTCGACTTTAGCGAGCATACTTTCCGCACGGAAGCGGATCCAAACTACAAGGGGCACCGTCCCGACGCCCCGGAGGAGTTGAAGCCGCAGTTCGACCGCGTGCGGTCGCTGATGCGCGCGTTCAATGTGCCGGTGATGGAGATGGACGGCTTCGAGGCGGACGACGTGCTTGGGACGCTGTGCCGTCAGGCAGAGGAGCAGAGCGTAAATACAATAGTGCTGACTGGGGATTCCGACATCCTGCAACTGGTATCTAAGAACGTAAGCGTGCTGCTGAATCGTCCGCGCGGCGGCCCGATGCTGTACGACGTGGAGGCGGTTCGCGAACGCTACGAAGGGCTGGGGCCAGAGTCGGTGGCGGATATCAAGGCGCTGCAAGGCGACACGTCAGACAACATCAAGGGAGTGCCGGGCATCGGCATCAAGACCGCAATCAAGCTCTTGACCGAGTTCGGCGACATCGACGGCATATACGAGCATCTGGACGAGGTGAGGCCGCCACGCGCCAAGAAGAGCCTGACCGAGAACCGCGACGTCGCCGAGCTTGCCCGCTTCCTGACGACGATAAAGCGCGACATGGACATAGAGCTTGACATGGACGCGGCGCAGTTCGGCGACTTCGACCGATCAGCGGTCGATAGCCTGCTGGACGAGCTCGGTTTCAACAACATAAGGCGTCGCATCCCGGCGCCGGCGGGCCAGGCGGCGCAGGGGGCGCTTGAGCTCGAATCCCGCGCGCCGACCGGCGACTACACGATCGTAGATACACGCGAAAAGCTGGCGGAGTTGGTCAGCGCGATCGATACGCCGGACGGCTTCTCGTTCGATACCGAAACCACGCATCAGGACCCGATGAAGGCGCGGCTGGTCGGGCTGTCGTTCTCGGTAGAGCCGGGCGCGGCGTGGTATGTGCCGGTCGGACACGCAGAGGGCGCGCAGGTGCCGATGGCGGAGGCGCTTGACGCGCTGCGTCCCGCGCTGTCGAACCCCGACGTTCCGAAGGCGGCGCACAACGCGAACTACGACATCATGGTTCTGCAAAACCACGGCGTGAGCGTCGAGGGACTGGCGTTCGACACGATGCTCGCGCCGGCGCTCATGGGACGCCAACAGAGCCAACTCGGCCTGAAGCGAATGACGCTAGATACCTACGGCGTGGAGATGACGGAGATAACGGAGCTTATCGGGCGCGGGCGCAATCAGAAGACGATGGCCGAAGTCGAGATTGACAAGGCGGCTAACTACGCCGCCGCAGACGCCGACTTCACTGAGCGTCTGCGGCGCGATCTGTCGTCCGAGATAGCCGACCTGGAGCTCGACGGCGTCATGCGCCGGTACGAACTCCCGCTGGTTCCGGTACTGGTCAGAATGCAGCGCGACGGCGTTTCCGTGGACGTAGATCTGCTGAAGCGGCTTTCCAACGAGTTGGGCGCGGACCTGGACGATATTCGCAATGAGATGTATGAGACGGTGGGTCACGAGTTCAATCTGAACTCGCCCCAGCAGCTTGGCGGCGTGCTGTTCGACGAGCTTCGGCTGCCCACGACGCGCAAGACACGCACGGGCAACTTTTCTACCGACCAGTCGGCGCTGGAGTGGTTGAGGGGACAACTGGATTCGGGAACGCTCGAAGACGCCGACCCGCGCTCATACGCGGTTCTGGACAACATCCTGCACCACCGGCAACTATCCAAGATCAAGTCAACCTACGTGGACGCGCTGCCCAACCTGGTCAACGAGAATACGGGCCGCATCCACACCAAGTACAACCAGACGGGTTCGGCGACGGGCCGCATATCGTCGAACGACCCCAACGTGCAGAACATTCCGGTTCGGACGGAGCTAGGACGGCGCGTTAGACGCGCCTTCGTGGCGCAGGACGCGCCTGAGTCCACGCTGCTGGCGGCTGACTACTCGCAGATAGAGCTGCGCGTGATGGCGCACTACTCAGAAGACCCGGCGCTGCTGGAAGCGTTCCATCGCGGCGAGGACATCCACAGCGCAACATCGTCGCTGGTCTATGACGTGCCCATCGGCGAAGTGACGCCGGAGATGCGGCGCATCGCCAAGATTCTGAACTTCGGGGTGCTGTACGGGCTGACGCCACACGGCATAGCGCAGCAGACCGATCTGGATCAGAAGCAGGGCAAGCGTTTCATGGACATCTATTTCGAGAACTACCCGAACATTCGCGGCTACGTTGACGACACGATCCAGCGCTGCCGCGATCAGGGCTACGTGGAGACGATGCTAGGACGGCGCCGCTACCTGCCAGCCATAAAGGGCCGCAACTACGTAGCGCGCCAGGCGGCCGAGCGGGCGGCGGTCAACATGCCTATCCAGGGCACGGCGGCGGACATTATCAAGATCGCCATGATCCGCATAATGGACAGGATGTTGGACCTGGAGATGAAGTCCAAGATGATCCTCCAAGTTCACGATGAGCTAATCTTCGAAGTACCGAGGGACGAACTGGACCAGATGCGCGCCCTGGTTGCCGAGCTAATGCCAACCTCGCTCGAGCTCGCCGTGCCGCTTTCGGTGGAGTTGAAGTCCGGCGACAATTGGGGAGATTTGGAGTAACGAGCGGCATCCGGGTTGACCGTGGCCGTCCGGGAAACGTATGCTTGTATGTGTGAGCGGGAGTAGCTCAGTGGTAGAGTTCCTGCCTTCCAAGCAGGCTGTCGCGGGTTCGAATCCCGTCTCCCGCTCCATTTCTTTGCAGGAGAGTTCCAAATCAAGCGCGTTGGGTTTCTGCTAAAGGTCCGGCGAGAGATGCTGGATGACTACAAGCGGCATCACCAAGCGGTGTGGCCTGAGATGCTGGACGCGCTGCGCCGGAACGGGTGGCGCAACTACTCTCTGTTCGCGCGTGAGGACGGGCTGCTGTTCGGATACTTCGAGGCTGATGAGGACTTCGCGGCTTCGCTGGAAGGGATGTCGTCCGAAGAGGCGAACGCGCGCTGGCAAGAGTTCATGGCTCCGTATTTCGAGATACCGGAGGGGGCGATGCCGGACCAGATGATGCTGGAGCTGGAAGAGGTGTTCCACACGGCTTGAGTGGCTACCAATCGGCAGATCATGGTCTTTTGGGGAGCGTGGCATGAGGCTGGACGGCAAGGTCGCTATCGTAACTGGCGGCGCGGCGGGAATCGGAAGGGCCATCTGCGAGCTGTTCGCGGACGAGGGGGCGAGCGTCGTTGTGGCGGACATCGAAGCGGACGGTGGCGCCGAGACAGCGCGCTCGATCACCGCGGCGGGCGGATCCGCCAAGTTCGTGGAGACTGACGTGTCGCGCGAGTCGGACGTCGAGCGGCTGGTGGATACGACGGTTTCGGAATATGGAACGGTGAATACGCTGGTCAACGACGCGGCGGCGTTCGTATTCGGCACGGTCGAGCAGGTGTCGGACGCGGACTGGCAGCGCGTCCTGAGCGTGAACGTGCTGGGGCCGTCGTACACGGTCAAACACGTTCTGCCTCACATGCGGGCGGCGGGCGGCGGGACAATCGTCAATATCGCGTCGGTTTCGAGCTTCATAGCGCAGCCGGCGTTCGTGCCGTATAACACATCCAAGGGCGCGCTGCTCCAGCTGACGCGCTGCCTGGCGATGGACCTGGCGCCGGACAACATCCGGGTCAACTGCGTGTGTCCGGGCGCGATCCTGACACAGGCTACGGAGCTACACCGGCAGTTCACCGGGGAAGAGCGCGAGCGGTTCCTGGCCGACGCGGCGAACTCGAACTTCATGAGGCGCTTCGGTCAGCCGCGAGAGATAGCTTACGGCGCGCTGTTCCTGGCGTCGGACGAGTCTTCGTTCATGACGGGCCAGCCGCTGGTGATAGACGGCGGCGCGACTGCGGGGTAGCGATTTAACGCAGAGGCGTGGAGACGCAAAGGGATATCGGGATCATGGCGTCCTTTGCGTCTTTTTCGTTGAGTTTGAAAGACAACTAGATTAGCCATCGAACTGGTAGATGGTTAAGGCATCGGTCTCAAGAACCGTACGCAGGTGGGGCGAAAGGTCGGTCTTGAACTTGGCGAGTCCGTCCGATTCGTAGTAGAGACGTTCGACCTGGCCTACGTAGATGTATGTGACATCGTAGCGGCGCAGTATTTCTAAGGCCTCGTCCACATCGGTGGTATTGTAGAAGTGGTTCACGTCGCGGACGCGGTCGTTCACCATTTCCCTGTATCCCCAGCGCTGCTGCTGCTGGTGCCAGTTCCATCCGACTACGGACGGCAAGCCGGTGTGGACGGATACTCTCGAACCCCAGCGATACAACGGGGTTATGCCCTCCAGTATCACGGGCGAACCTTGCGTGTTCTCGCGCAGCCAGCGGATACCCTCGAGGTCCGCCGCCAGGTCTATCGCTCCCCTCTCGTCGCGGTACGTCGCGCCCTCGGCGTATGCCAAGCCGTCGAGCGTGAGCGGGATGACTCTACCATCGAACCGGTCTGCGATCCGGGCGCGGGAGCCGAGCGCAGTGAAGACGAGCGCGCACAGAATCAGGGCGATCAGGCATCCTGTCCACACCCAGCGCGGCTTGCCGAGCATGGCGCGGTCGCGGATGATTGCGGACGCCATTCGCCACACGATGTACGCGGACGCGATGGCGAGCAGCGCCCACGCCTGGAGGTAGAACTTGAACACGCTGTTCAGCCGGTCTATATCACCCTCTACGCGCACGAATTCTACGCCGATTATGATCGAGAACGCGGTCGCGGACGCCAGCGCGACCAGCGCCGTTACGGGCGTCTGAACGTTTGGAGAAACCAGCGAGCGGATGCCAACGACGGTGGTAAGCCCCAGCAGGATGGCGGCGAGCGTTACCGCTCCCCAGTCCGAACCGCTGAACAGCGCGGTCAGTATGACGCCGACCAGGAACGCGGTGGAGACGAGCATCACCACCAGAGTGGGACCGGCGGGCCGGTACATACCGGGCGCGAGGCGCGGCGCGGATACGCCCGAGAGCACGTCGGTTATCGAGCCGGACACCCGCCGGTACGAGGAGCGAATTCCAACGAGCGAGCGGCGCAACGTCCATAGACAGTAAGAGCCAACGACGAACACGAACAGCCCGAATATGCCCAGCAGTTGCCATAGCGTAGTGCGGTTAGTGGTGCTTTCGATGCCAACGAAGAAGACCTCGCCGGCCCTGTGGTACGGCAGGAAGGCCAGGTAGCCGACTACCAGAACAAACGCGGACTTGGCGGCGGCGCGGAAGAGTACGCCGCCCGACAGCCCGCCCTGCGCCAGGTACTCGCCGATTCCGATGCAGACGAACGCGAAAAGCAGGTAGGTGGGATAGTCCCAGGTGTTCAGAGCGCGCAGGGCGCCGACGGCAACGCCGAGGAGGACGATGGTGAGCAGGTATCCAATACCCCATATGCCCCAAATGCCCGATGAGCGCCCGGCGTTCCGCCAGGGGTCCCGCCCGGTTCGAGACAATCCAAGCAGGGTAGATGCGGATAGGCCGATGCAGAGGAGTGTGAACGGCAACGCCCAAAGGTGCGCGTGCGGGTCAGCGAATAGGAATGTGAAGAACGGGAACTCGGTAATCTCGAAGCCGGGCGGGTCGGGCGGCATCATACGGCTAGAACGCCAAAAGTCGAACGAGGCTGCGGGGATGCCTTTGACCACGACTCTCCAAGCCGACTGAGCCAGTTGGACGGCGCCGTCCAGATTGCCGATTACGGTTACGAACGCGGCTCCTGCGAGACCGGCGAGCGCGGGCGGCAAGGCGCGGACGTTTGAGGAGTATGGGGCGGCGGAGGCGAGATTGTACGCTACGCCGTACGACAGGGCGACTGTCATGGCAAAGAACGTGGGTATGGCAAGGTTGACGGCGACTTCAGGCGAGATGCCGGTCATGTGTATAAGCGCGGATACGAGGAACTGTCCCCAGTAGTAGTAGTTGATATAGCCGCCCGAAAACCACGGGTCGTAAGGCGGCATATGCGCGGACCGCAGCACGGCGTTGAGATATGCCATGTCCATAGGCTTCTCGCCGCCGCGGTACGGGTGCCACAGGTCGGGGTTCGCCATGCGTATGGCGACGAACGCCAGGAATGCCGCGATGAAGAGCAGTTCGGCGACGGCTATCGTCTTCCACCGCCGTCTCAGGAAGTCGGCGAAGGCGGCGCGGTTGGCGATCAGCAGAACGAGGTTGATGGCGGCAAACGCTAGGGCGACGACTATGGAGGTCCCGCGCGTAAACGGCATCGCCTCCAGGCTGGCGAGCAGCCACACTCCCAAACCGACAAGCAGCAGCCCTACCGCTTTGGACATGAGCCAGCCCCTGTCGACGAACGATCTGAACGCGACGAAGCACAGCGGTACTGACGCGAGCGCCAGCGCCTCTACGACGACTATCCAAATCAGCGCTGGAGCGCGCTCGGCCAAGCCGCCGGCGCGGACGATTTCGGTCCACGTGCCGCCCGCCTGTCTATCCGCCGACTGCTCGGGAGTGAGCATCAGGCGGCGCGATGCTTCGGATACGGGGGAATGTTCGACTATGCGGGGTTCGTCGGACGGGTAGCCGCCTGAGCCGTCGAGGATTCGCTGGAAGATGGTCTCGGCGTCGAGCCTGTCCGTGTTCCCGAATATGAGCGTCTTCGGATGATCGTACACCGAGAAGCTTTCGTCGGCGTATCCCAGATCGAGCGATACGGGATACGGGCGCGCGTCTGCAAGCGCGGCGGGCGGTTCGAGGTCGGGGCGTCCAAACGTGTTGTCCACGAATCCGACGCCCAGCAGATTCGGGTAGGACGTGAAACTCGCTTCGAGAGTGTATCCGAGTTCCCCGGCGAACAGGGCCTCATAGTAGGCGCGGCTCACAGGGTACCGGTCAGGAAGTCGGGATACGGTTCCATATAGGCGGTTGCTGTACAGCGTGACGTAGTCTCCACGCGCGAGCTTGTCGCTCAGCCGGCGGAGCTTCGATGAGGTATCTGGGTCGTATATCTGCAACTCTTCTATACGATAGCCGTGCAGACGAGGGAGCCCTTCCTCCCAATGTTCCTTCAGTATCAGTGAGTCGGCAGGCGCGTTTTCGCGCATCCACTCCGATGCCCGGACCGCTGTATGCGTATCGGTGTACATCCAAGTGTAGGCAACCCCGTAGAACGCGGTGGATGCGACTGCGACTGCCACGACTGAGAACACGACGGCGCGGACGGCTGCGCTACCCAAGAAGCGCGCGCGGCAAATCCACGCCCAGAGATCGAAGATCATCCTTGACGCGAAAAGCAGCAGGATGGGGGCTATCGGGATGAGGTAGCGCATGAACTTGACTTCGAACGCGCCAACGATGAGGAAGTACGGGACGACCAGGGACAGTAGCAGGGCGTCTATGCGCGTGTCGCGTGAGCGCAGAGGGATGGTGGCGGCTACCGCGACGACGGCTATGAAGGATGCCAGCAGCGTGGCCGCAAGACTGCTCCACAGCGTCAGGATCCCGGCGGGCAGGATGACGCCTGTAAGCAGATAGGCGGCGGAGTACCAGATACGCAGCCCCCTGACGGCGGAGTACAGCGTGGCGATCAGCGCGGCGACGCCCATCGGCAAGCCCAAGCCCCATGTCGCCAACTGCTGAGCGTGGTATAGGTAGGGCGTCGTATCTATGTATTGGCGGGTGTAGGGATAGTCTCGGATACGGCGCACCATCTCGGACTGCTCCGAAATGTCCCCGTAGAACTGCGCCCAGTCCAGGAAGGCATACGGCTGAGCGATCAGCAAGGCGCCGACCATGACCGCGCCGCCTATCAACGCAGACTCGATGGCGCCGCGCAGACGGTTCAGGATGGTCTCGCGGTCTTCGGCAACCAGTCCGCCGGCGTATATCAAATGAGCGATCAAGTAGGGCGCGAGAATAGGCGCGATGCTGATCTTGGTCGCCAAGGCGAGCCCGATGAACAGGCCGGCCAAGGCGGAGTCGGCGAGACGTCCGCGACGCGCTACGCGAACGAGGAAGTACATCGCCAGGATCGTCAGCAGCGCGAGCAGCGTATCGACGGCGAAGAAGTGGCTCAACTGGATGTGCAGTACGGCCACCGCTACTAGGAGCGCCGCCAATACCCCGACCCTGCGAGACCAGATCGCGCTGCCGAGCAGGTACACGACGGCGATGGTTATAACGTCGGCGATTCCCGAAACGGCGCGGGCCGGGACGCGCAGATCGTCGTAGCCAACGCCGGGCGTCATCTTGCTGAGCGTCTCCAGAACGTCCAGGAGGTAGAGCGGGAAGCTGCCGTATGGGAACCAGCGGGGGTTGAGTGGGCTTTGGTCGGCGTCGAACAGCAGGTGCAACTCGCCGAGCGACGGAGCGGAGATCTCCATCACCTTGAACAGAATCGCGCGCTCGTCCGGGTGCGGCGTCCAGTCGTAGCCATCGTCCCAGTCTAGCCCGTATAGGCGCAGCGCAAGCGCGATGACGATGATGACGGCCATGAACAAGGTCGCGGCGCGATGGCTGATGTCGGATCCGCCGTCTCTGATTGCGTCTCCAGGGGGGATGCCCCGCCGCTGGGTCATGGGGATCGTTCGGGGGCGCGTCCGGCGACTGCCAACAGCGCGGTGACCTCATTGGCGTAGGGCATCGCCTGCTGCGCGCCGCTCTTGGTAACCGCCAGCGCGCCGGCGGCTGATCCGAACGTGACGGCGGCAGGCAGGCTCAGGCCACGCGCAAGCGCTACGCCGACGCCCGCGGCGAACGCGTCGCCGGCGGCTACCGTGTCTATGGCGTCCACCTCGAACGCCGGCGCGAAGCCGCGTTCGCCGCCCGTATCAGGGGACGTTGCGTAGAAAGCGCCGCCTTCGCCGAGCTTGACGACGGCGGCGGGCGCACCCTGCCCTACGAGGATGTTAGCGGCGCGAGAGGCGGAGTCGGTGTCGGTTACGGCGATTCCGGTTAGGAACTCCGCCTCCACCTGGTTGGGCGTCAGCGCGTCGCACAGGGCGTATGCTTCGGCGCTCATGTCCAGAGCGGGCGCGGGGTCCCACACGACGGTTACGCCGCGTCGCTTGGCGGCGCGCGCCGCCTCCAGGGCGACAGGCAAGGGCGTTTCGAGCTGAAGAAGTAGCGCATCCGCGCCGTCGAGGGCGTCGTCGAGCGCGGCAAGCTGTTGTTCATCGCAAGCCATGTTCGCCCCATACACGGCGACGATGCAGTTCTGGGCAACGTCGTCAATCAGTATCATGGCGACGCCGGACGGGTTGTCCGGATCGGATGCCACGCGGGAGGCGTCTATGCCCTCGGCGCGCAAGCCGTCGAGGAGCGCGGGGCCGAACTCATCCGCGCCGACGCGCCCGACCATTCGGACGTTCGCGCCGAGCCTCGCGGCGGCGACAGCCTGGTTCGCGCCCTTTCCGCCCGGCGCGGTCTGGAACGAGGTTCCGAACACGGTCTCTCCCGGCGCCGGCAGGCGCGCGGTCGTCGCCACCAGATCCATGTTGATGCCGCCGAAGACGACGATTGTGGGGGTTCGCTGCGGGGTGGTCATGAGCTAACCTATCATGTCCTCATCGAGCAGGCGTTCGAGCACGCGGGCCACGCCGTCCTCTTCCATCGGCGGCGCTACGAAGTCGGCGACGTCCAGAACTTCCGGCACGGCGCCGTCCACCGCCACGCCGAGCCCTGCGTGACTAAGCATCGGTACGTCGTTGTAGCCGTCGCCGAACGCGAGCGTGTCGGAAAAGCTGATGCCTAGATAACGGCACAGCCAGCGCATCGCCTTGTCTTTGCCCGCGTCCGGGTTGAGTATCTCGCAGAAGTATGGCAGCGAGCGGGTTACGTACAGGCTGTCGCCGAAGTGGGCGTTTAGCTCTACGACCAGATCGGCGATGTCATCTTCGTCGCCGCGCACTACCAGGCGCGTCATGGGCCTCACAATCAGGTCCGCCGGCACAACTACCTTGACTGGCAGGGAGTGGCGTCTGCCGTAGTCCTCCGCCCAGTCAGACATCTCCATTACGTACAGGTCGTCGCTCAGGTACGCCATGATGTCGAATCCGCGCCTGTCGCGCAGCGCGTCGAGCGCGGCGGCGGTCATCTGGGACGTGAGGGGCGCGTGCCATAGCAATTCGTTGTCGCCGTCCGGACGCGCCACGTGCGCGCCCTGGAAGGTGATAACCGGGCAGGTTACGCGCAGGTCGCGGCAGCCATCTATCGCGCTCCGGAACGTCCGGCCAGTGGCGAGCGTTACCCACGCGCCGCGGTCGCGGACGCGGCTGATTGCGCTCATCGTGCGCTCGGAGATGCGGCGCTCGCGGTCGCGTATCGTGCCGTCTATGTCGAGGGCTATGAGCCGGAAGCGTCTTCTTATCATACGGTTTCTCTGGCTGCTTCTCCGGCGCGAATATGCGGATAGCGTATGGATTCGGCGTATGTGTTACGATGCACGCGACATTTCACTGCAAGACTCGCGGAGGGCGACATGTTTAGATTCACTCCCAGGAGAGCGCTCTGGACGGTCATCGTTCCTATTGTGGTTACGCTGCTGGTCATTGCGTTCAGGGGCGCTTAGGCGCCTAAGGCGGCAAGGGCGCTGCGGGACGGCGCGTGACGCCCAAGACATTCTAACGCAACGCGCTACAAGTGTGAACGGAGAAAAGATATGAGCGACAAGGCGCGCGTACTGGTAACGGGCGCGACCGGACAGATAGGCGGGATCGTGCGAGAGAAGCTGGGGTTCAGGTACGAACTGGTGGGACTGGACAGGGTGGACTGCGGCTGGGAGCGGTCTTTCGTAGCGGATCTGAGCGACTTCGACGCGATACGACCGGCGCTCGAGGGTGTGGATTGCGTAGTCCATCTCGGGGCCGACCCAAGCCCGCAGGCCTCGTGGGAGTCCGTGCTTAGCAACAACATCGTCGGCACGCGCAACGTGTACGAGGCGGCGCGGCAGGCGGGCGCGAAGCGGGTGATACTGGCAAGCACCAATCACGCGGTGGGATTCTTCCCGCTGAAGGACGACCCGTACCGCGCGATTTACGAGGGGCGGCTGGAGGAAGTGCGCCGCCCGTTCAGGATGCTCGACGAGCGCGATATGCGCCCGGACAGCCTATACGGCGTCAGCAAGGCGTTCGGGGAAGTTCTGGGCAGCTACTACCAGGATGAGTACGGGCTATCGGTCATCTGCTTGCGAATCGGCTGGGTGATGACGCCGGACGATCCGACGTTCCACCCGGCGGCGCTGTCTCTGTGGATGAGCCACCGCGACACGGCGCAACTGATCGGCAAGGCGATAGACGCGCCGCGCTCGGTCGGCTTCGCTATCGTGTACGGCATGTCTCGCAATGATTTGCGGATATGGGACATCGAAGAGGGCGAGCGCATCATTGGGTACTCCCCGGAGGACGGCGCGGGCGAAGAGTGGGCCGACGATGGCAGCGGACGGGGGTTCATGGGATGAGCTGGGGCGTTCGGGACGACGCGGGCGGATCCGGAACGCCGTCCGACAGGCTGCGTGAACTGCTGGCGCGGGACGGAGCGACTCCGGTCGCGGGGGTGTTCAACCCCCTATCGGCGTTGATCGCGGAGGACGTGGGATTCGAGGCGCTGTACTTTTCCGGCGCGGCGTTCTCGGCGAGCTTGGGGATACCGGATATCGGGCTGTTCACGCTGGATGAACTGGCTTCCGCGGTGCGCTGGGTCGCGCGGGCGACGAAGCTGCCGCTGATAGTGGACGCGGACACCGGATTCGGAGAGGCGCTGAATACATACCGCGCGGTGGCGGAGCTAGAGGCGGCGGGCGCGGCGGCCATCCAGATCGAAGATCAAGTGATGCCGAAGCGGTGCGGACATCTGGACGGCAAGGACGTGGTGAGCGCGGCCGATTTCTCTGCGAAGCTCCGCGCGGCCTCCAAGGCGCGCTCGAACGCGCTTATCGTGGCGCGCACAGACTCGAAGGCGATCTACGGCATGAAGGATGCGGTCACGCGGGGGTTGGCTGCCCGAGATGCGGGCGCGGACATCGTGTTTCCGGAGGCGTTGGAGTCGGCGGCGGAGTTCGGGCGCTATGCCGACGCCGTAGGCGGGACGCTTCTGGCGAACATGACGGAGTTCGGCAAGACCCCTTATCTGAGCGTGGAAGAGTTCGGGGATCTCGGATACCGGCTGGTCATCTTCCCGGTTACGTCGCTGAGGGTGGCGGCCAAGGCGATGCGCGACGCGATGGCCGAGACGCTGGAATCGGGCACGCAGTCCGGGCTGCTGGGGGCGATGCAGACACGGGCCGAGCTATACGAGATGATAGGCTACGCCGACTACGAACGGCTGGACGCGGGCCTTGCGTTTTCGAATCCGCCCCCATCAAAACCTTCCCTCATCGAAGGGAAGGGGGGAATTAAGAGGCTTGCTCACCCCGCCCACTACCAAGGCGCGGCGCGGAAAGGAATGGCGAAATGGCGGCGGCTATGATTGGAGACGAGGTCAGGGTCCACTATGTAGGGACTACGGACGGGCAGCAGTTCGACTCGTCATACGAGCGAGGCGAGCCCCTGGAGTTCACGCTTGGCGCGCGCCAGGTAGTCGCCGGGTTCGAGAGCGCGGTTCTGGGCATGGAACCGGGCGAGACCAAGACGGTTGACATCCCGGCGAGCCAAGCATACGGCCCACACAATCAGGAAATGGTGCTATCGGAGGAGATTTCCCAGCTTCCTCCAGGCATCGAGCTGGGGGTTACGCTGGTGGGCAGAGACAGCGACACAGGAGACGAACTGCGCTTCGAGGTGGTGGCCATCGAGGGCGACCGCGCAATTCTGGACGCGAACCACCCGCTGGCGGGACGCGACTTGACGTTCGATCTGGAGCTTGTGGAGATAGTCGAGGGCGGCGGCGCGGAGATGCCGTGGGGCGCGGAGTCCACGCCACCGACTCCAACACCTGCGCCGCCGGAGCCACAGGACCACGATCATGACCACGAAGGCCACGACCATGACCATGAGGGGCATGAGCATCATCACTGAACCGCGCGCCGCTCTACTGATACAGCCGGATTTAGCGTAAATGCGCAGAGATAGCAAAAGGTTCTGATTTACCTCATAGCCCCCTTTGCGTCCTTGCGTTGATTCAAGGGATTGGACGACATTTACGTTTCGGATGCTTTAGTCAACGGCATAGTGGGTGAGTTTGTCGTCGTCGAACTGTACGCCGAGGCCGGGGGACTGTGGCAGGACGATGCAGCCGTCTTCTATGGCGGGTTCTTCGGTGAACAGGCCGAACGTCCAGGGCATGTGTTCGACTATCAGACCGTTCGGGGCGGCGGCTATGGCGTGGGCCAGCACTTCGGTCGCCAGGTGGCTGACGACGGGCAGGTTGTAGATCTCCGCCATGTGGGCGACTTTCATGAAGCCCGTCAGCCCGCCGACCCTGAGCAAATCAACCATCACTATATCCAGCGAGCGACTTTCGAGCATGTGCCGGAACGGTATCATCCCGTAGTGGTACTCGCCGGTGGCGATGGGTGTGTCCAGCGCGTCGGCGATGCGGGCGTAGCCGGCGTAGTCCTGGTGCTGGATGGGGTCTTCCAGCCAGAACAAGTTGTAGTCTGCCATCAGACGCCCGATCCTGATGGTAGTATTGATGTCCCAACCCTGGTTGATGTCCACCATGATGTCTATGTCGTCACCGACCGCCTCGCGCATCACGCGCATCCGCTCTATCTCCTTGGCGTCGGAATCCTCGCCGCCCATGCGGAACTTCATCGCGTTGAAGCCCTGTTCGACCAGCGCTGGGCCGGTACTGGCTAGGGCGTCCAGATCGTAGGTGCGCCAGAGATGGCCGCTGGCATAGGCGGGAACGCGATCAGCGTAGCCGCCCAGAAGCCGGTACACGGGCTGTCCAAGCGTCTTGCCGCGAATGTCCCACAGCGCGACGTCTATGGCGGAGACGGCGCGCGTAACGAGGCCGGCGGGCGAGCCGCTGCCGCCAAGCGCGAGGAGTCGCTCCCCTATCCGCTCGATCATCATGGGATCGTCTCCGATAGTCAACTCGGCTAGGCCGTCCAGCGCCGCTTTGAGCGCGGGAAGCATGACGCCGGAAGCGAAACCGGCGTAGCCGATGCCCTCTATGCCGTCGTCCGTCCGCAGCCTAAGCGTGACGAAGTTTGCGGCTATGGCGCCTGGGCCTTCGGAGAGCGGCCCAGCCTCGCGCGGCAGGGACACGACAGCGGTTTGGAAGTTGGCGATTTTCATAAGGGAAGACTCCTAGGCGTTGGCTTGGGCAATTCTAGTTTGAGCGGGAGCAAGGGTCAATCATCTGAATCTAACGCAAAGGCGCGAAGAGGCAAAGACGCAAAGGGTTCTTACTGGTTTAGTTGGGACTGCTCGACGACTGGTTCAGGGCGGAGCGGACGCGGCGCGTCAGCGCGCGTATCCATCTTGACAGGGCGGCGTTGGATGGGACGGCTACCAGAGACAGGGCAATCATGCGGTACACATACGGCCTGGATACCGCAACGCGCGCCTCCACGTCCAGCCAGCGCGGATTCCGGGCTACTCGTTCCAGAGTAGCGAGGCCCAGAATCAGCGGCCATGCGGCGGCCAAGCGCAGCCGGAAGCATCGGCGCGGGATAGCGAGCAAGTATCGCTCGGCGTGAACGAAGTGGTCGAGCGAGAGTTCGATGCCGCGTGTGAGCACTGGACGGGCGCCTGCGCCGCTGCCGGGGTTCAGAAGGTCGTTGGGCGATAGGCCAAGCTCGTCTAGCCACTCGGCCGGAATGTAGCAGCGTCCGGCGGCGAGATCACGCGGAGCATCGCGCAGAACGTTGGTCAGCTGGAGCGCCTTTCCAAAGCGGACGCCAAGCGCGGCCATGTCGTCCACGTCCCATCTCGAGAGCGCAGGAGTGTGCGCGACCGCGACGCGCGTCCAGAACTCGCCGACACATCCGGCGACAAGGTAGGTGTAGCGATCGAGTTCGGCGGAGGTTCCGAGGGGTTCGACGGCGCCGGTGGGCGAGTCGGATGCGGCGAAGTATGTCAGGTCGAATTCCATCCCCTCGCTGAGACGAGCGACGATGCCACATACCAGACGGCGGTCATCGGGTGGCAGGGAGTTCAGGAGATTCAGCGCGGCGGACGCGAAGTTGAGCAGATCGCGTTCGGCGGAGGTTGCCCCCTGCCCTATCGCGGCGCGTATGGCGTCTAGGGCGGTAGCGTCCGCAGATCCGGCAGCGATCATGTGGCGAAAGGCGATGAGACTGTCTAGACGACGGTCGGCGGGGAGCGCGCCGCTATCGGATATGGTGTCGGCTATGCGGGCGAGAAGGTAGGCGAGTCCGACGGGACGGCGGATTGGCGGAGGCAGAACCCGTATCGAAAGGTAGAACGCGCGGGACACTCGCTTCAGCAGCGGCAGCAGTTGAAGAGATGCAGACGGTTCGGGCGAGCGAGGTTCGGCGCCCATCGCGTCAGACCTGCGGGACTACGGCGTTGGCGAAGCGCTCCATCGTGTGGATCGAGCTGGCGACGTCCGGGGTCCGGAAGTCGAACGTCAGCTGGTCTATGCCCAGCTCGCGGCAGGCGTGGACGTCTTCTATTATCTCGCCCGTCGAGGCTATCAGCGCGCCGTTGGAGCGGTTGGCGGGTCCTTCCTCGATGCCGATGTCGGTGAAGTGCAGGGTGCGTTTGAGGGACAGCGTGATCTCGGAACGATCGCGTCCCACACTCTCGCAGTACTCGTCGAGGTACGGCTGGTGGCGCGCGATGAACTCCGGCGTCTGGCGCGTGGGATGCCAGGCGTCGCCGTAGTTGACGGCGCGGCGGATCGCGCGTCGCGTGTGTCCGCCGACCCAAATGGGAATGTGCCCATCGCGGACGGGCTTCGGCGCGAAGTAAATGCCGTCGAAGTCGTAGTGTTCGCCGTGGAACTCAGGCTCTCGCTCCGTCCACAGCGCGCGGAAAATCTGTAGGTACTCATCGGTAACGGGGCCACGGTCGCGGTACACCGCGCCGAGGACGTCGAATTCCTTCTCCAGCCAGCCCACGCCGACGCCGCAGACGGCTCGCCCACCGGTCAGCACGTCGAGGGTCGCGAACATCTTTGCCTGGACGATGGGGTTGCGGTACGGCACGATGGCGACGGTGGTGCCTATGTCTATCCTGGACGTGGCGGAGGCCATGTAGCTGAGGACGATGAAGGCGTCGAGCTGGGGGTCGTCAGGTCGGGATACGAAACGCCCATCCGGGGTGTACGGGTACTGGTCCGTCTCGTCGACCGGCAAGACGACGTGGTCTCCGACCCAGACCGATTCGAAGCCCAAGTCTTCCACGGCCTTGGCGAAGGCGACTAGGTCAGCGCCGTTGGTCGTCTTGGGGAGGGAAAAGCCGTACTGCATGGGGGACGTCCTCGATGGGAGATGGGAGTGACTCGCCTCGGACTCGAACCGAGAACCTACTGATTAAGAGTCAGTTGCTCTGCCGAATTGAGCTAGCGAGCCACGTCTGACGCCTGCGCGCCGTTTCCACCACTGTCGGGCGCATCTGGGCGAGCGACTGACTAATTCTAGTAATCGGCTATGGGTTCAGTCAAGGCGGGCGCAAGAGTCGGCGCGGCATCTGCCTAAAGGTGTGGGATTGGCTATGATGAGCGGGCAGCGCATTCTCAAGATAGGAAAGTCGGTTGGGTCCATGCCTGCAGTCCGTTGGATGAAAAGACGTGAGCGCGTACGTAGCCCTCATCCCCCGTCGGTCTGTACGAAACTTCCCTACCGACCCGCTCGCCGTACACCTTGCCGTCCCTGCCGATGAACCTCGTAACGAACAGCGAGTCGGAACTTGGGCGGATCTTCAAAGCGATTTCGTCCGCAGACTCGCTCAGCTCGCTGAGGAATACGCCCGTGGACGAGTAGAAGCGACCCTTCGACATGGCCTCGACGACGGCCTCAGTCTCCAGCGCGTCGGACTCGACCATGACCCAGCCTCGTCCAGGATTGTCCAAGTCCGGAGAGAAATCGTGGTAATGATGGGAGTCGTCGGAAGCGACTCCGAATATGGGAACGCCCGCGCTCAGTACTTTGTCCCAGATCTGCGATGGACTGAGAAAGCCTGGAATCGGAATCGGGTAGTTGTTGCATTCGCTGGCGGCGTTGAACACTTCCAGCATGGTTGCGCCCCGCGTCCTGATGATCGGTTCGTGGTCGAACGCCCACTTCCAGCTCGGATGGTTGATGCAGGATATCCCGCCGGCGTCTCGAATGGCGTCTATATTGGCTTGCAGGACGGTGGCGACGTCTTCGCCGTTCACCGGCTCGACGACGCGGTTTATCCCGATGGCGCCGAAATGCACCGGAATCTTGTCGTTCTTGGTCCGAAGGGTAACCTCTTCGCCCGGAATCATCAGGGGGCCGAGAGAGCCGTCGCGTCCGTTGCCGTAGTCGAGAAGCGTCAGATGGTTATGGTCCGATAGAACCAGAAAGTCGTAGCCGTGATCTCTGTACCAAGCGGCCACAGCTTCGGGTTCGGCGTCTCCGTCCGATTCGGTGGTGTGGGTGTGTATGTTGCCCCTATACCAAGCCTGTTCGTTCATGTAAATTGGCCTCCGCGTCCATGAAACTGCACATCTATGATAGACCAGACGCGGTCGCGCGTTGCCATCGATCCGGAAGCGGGCGCTCGTGAGTCGCAAAGCGGTGTGGCGGAGAGGCGGATTGACGGTTTTGGCACGGGTATGCTATTCTAGTTCGTGAATTTTTGCACATACTAGTTTCGCCGGCAGTCGCGCATTGCGGCCGGACGGCAGGCTGGCGCCAGATTTGACTGATCAGAGGCTTCAGATAGCGTTTCGAGCGGTCGCGGTCGCGGCGGTGGTCGCGGCCTTTGGGCAAGTTACGCTCGGAGGCGTGGTGAGAGTTACGGAATCTGGGCTTGGATGCCCGGACTGGCCGCTGTGCTACGGTCAGATCATTCCGCCGTTTAGCGTGCCGACGATGATCGAGTACAGCCACCGCCTCTCGGCGTCGGTGCTGTCGCTCTTCGTGGCGGCCACTGCCGCGCTGGCGTGGGTCGGTTTCCGAAACAGGGACGGCGAAAAATCCGGGGGGAATGTCGGCAACGGCGCGATAGTCATTCGTAGCTCCATCGCCGCGCTGGTTCTCGTGATCGTCGCGGCGCTTCTCGGAGGCGCAACCGTCCTGACTGAGCTGGCTTGGTGGTGGCGTTTATTCCACCTGTCCATCGCCGAATTGCTGCTGGCGTGCCTGATGGTAGCGGTGATCGCGGGTTGGAACGGACGACGAGCGGTTTCGTCCGGCGCGCCGGGGACGCCGGCGTCCAAAACGGGCGGCAAGCTAACCAGAAACCTTATCATCGCCGCGCTGATCGGGGTGTTCGCCCTGATACTGTCCGGCTCGTACATGGTAGGATACGGCGCGGGCACATCCTGCGGGACGTGGCCGCTGTGCAGGGGCACGCTGTTCGGAGAGGGGGCGATGGCATACGTGGTTCACATGGCGCACCGCTACATAGCGGCGATAGTAGGCCTTGTGATACTGGCCGCGGCGGCGCAGGTTATCCGGTCGCTGCCCGACAACGCCCCGGCGCGTATGGCGGCTATGGCGTTGATAGTAGGATTCGTGTTACAAATTCTTGTCGGAGCGGTAGTGATTTGGACGGCGTTCGGCGCAGACTACAAAGCGCTGCACCTGAGCGTAGCCACGCTGGTATGGGGAGCTACGGTAACGATGGCGATACTGGTGTTCCTTCCGGTCCGCTCGGCGGCGCCGGCGCATGACAGCGGGATGGCGGAGGCGACTTCTACGATTGGCGCCTCGGCGATCAGGGTCGGACTCGCTCCTGAAGACAGAAGAACACGGTAGCTGGAGAAGGCATGGCAACGACTACGGCAACAGTTGAGCGTTCACGCTCGATAGTCCGCGCTTATGTGACGCTCACGAAACCGAGCATCATTTCGCTTCTGGTGTTTACCGCGCTCGGCGGGATGTTGGTAGCGATGGGCAGCGGCGACGCGCTCGATCCGCTGCCTCTTCCCTTTCTCCTGCTCGTAGCCGCAACGCTTGGCGGCGGCGCGCTGGCGGCAGCCGGCGCGAACGCGCTAAACCACTTCCTAGACCGCGACATAGACCAGATGATGAGGCGCACGTCTTCGCGTCCCGTGGCAAGCGGGATGGTGGCGCCGGCCCAGGCGATGTGGTTCGGGATTGGGCTGAACGTCGCGGCTTTCGCAATCCTGTGGCTGCTGGTGAACCCGCTGAGCGCGGCTCTGACGCTGTCGGCTACTCTGTTCTATGTTTTCGTCTATACGATGTGGCTGAAGCGCAGCACGCCGCAGAACATAGTAATCGGCGGCGCCGCGGGCTCGATTCCTCCGGTCGTCGGCTGGGTGGCGGTTACAGGCGCTCTGGACTGGCCCGCTCTATTCATGTTCCTGATCGTGTTCTTTTGGACACCGCCGCACTTCTGGGCGCTGTCGCTGCTGTTGAAGGACGACTACGCCGAGGCGGGCGTGCCCATGCTGCCCGTAGTCTCGGGCGTCTCCGAGACGAAGCGGTCGATCCTGCTGTACACGTTCGTTCTGACGGGGCTCACGGCTGTGGCGGCTGTAACGCACGCTTTCGGCTGGGTGTATCTCGGCGGCGCGCTGGCGCTGGGGGCGGGGTTCATCTACTACGCTCTGCGTATGAAGCGGCGGCCCGGCATCGAAGGCGCGAAGGCGACTTATCTGTTCTCGCTCGCCTACCTCGGCTTGCTCTTTACGGTGATGATGATAGATAGTTTCGTTGGTTTATAGAGGCTCTGCGGAGGTCACGAGGCGATGATGCGCAGCGCGGTCGCCCCCATCATGGGGGAGGGGACTTTGTGATAGAATTCTCTTGACTGCCACAAGACGCTTTGATAGATTCTTGTCGCCAACGGTTTCAAGCGCTAACAGAGGATTGCTGGAATATGTCCAAAGTGATTAGGCGCGGTACGCAATTGCTGGGACTGGCTACGGTCATCGCCCTGCTGACGCTGGCGTTCGGGTGTTACCCGAACGACCCGCAGTCCACGTTCGAGGCTCTGGGGCCGGTGGCTCAGTCGCAGTTGACTCTGTTCTGGGTCATCTTGGGGGCCGGCGCCATAGTGTTCGTTGCGGTCGAGGGCGCGATCATCTACACGATCATAAAGTACCGGCGGCGGCGCGGGGATGGGATTCCACACCAGACCGAGGGCAATCACACTCTCGAATTCGCGTGGACGGTGGGGCCGACGATTCTTCTGGTAGCGGTAGCCGTTCCGACAGTCATTACGATATTCGACAACCAGGTGACCCCGGATCCGGATGCGCTAACGGTGGAGGTCATCGGCCACCAGTGGTGGTTCGAGTTCAGATACCCGCATCCCGACGACCCGGAGAAGGAGATAATCTTCGCCAACGATCTGCACATACCCATCAACGAGGTGGTGAACGTGAACCTGGATTCGGTGGACGTGATCCACAGTTTCTGGATACCCAAGATCGCCGGCAAGGTTGACATGGTGCCGGGCAACGACAACACGATGTGGATCGAGGCGGACCGCACGGGCTTGTACTATGGACAGTGCGCGGAGTTCTGCGGGGTGCAGCACGCCAAGATGCGGTTCAAGGTGATTGCGCAGACGCGGCCGGAGTTCGACGCTTGGCTGCGCGCGCAGGCCGAACCGGCCATCGAGTCGCAGGACCCGCTGGTCGCGGAAGGACGCAAGCTGTTCTCTAGCGCGGGGTGCAGCGGCTGCCACGCGACGGACGCGGTTACGTCGAAAGGCGCTCCGGGGCGCGAAGGGCCGAACCTGACGCACGTCGCCAGCCGCACGAATCTCGCGGGCGGAGTGTTCGACAACCTGGACGAGACCGGTATGGTCAACGACTCGTACCTCCAGCGCAACCTGCGAAACTGGATAGAAGACCCGGAGCGCTGGAAGACGAGCAACCTGATGGCGACCCGCGGCCAGCCTTATAGAGACGATGACGGCAATTACACTACCGACATTCTATCCGAAGCCGATCTTTCGGCGCTGGTGGCGTATGTTTCCAGCCTGAAGTAAGACGGCTAACCATGAACGCGACATCCACAACGCTCAAACCCTGCCCCGTCCAGCAGATGAACGGGGAGTTGTAACGCCGGAGGAACGGGATGACTCTCGCAATCCCCAGACCTGTACACCCAACCGGTATATGGTCGTGGATAACGACGATCGACCATAAGCGCATCGGCATACTGTACGGTGTGACCGCGTTCATCATGTTCTTCTCAGGCGGTCTGGAAGCCTTGTTGATTCGCACGCAGCTGTGGGCGCCTGAGCAGACGCTGGTTACGCCTGAGATATTCAACCAGCTGTTCACGATGCACGCGACGACGATGATATTCTTGGGCGTAATGCCGTTATCGGCCGCGTTCTTCAACTTCGTGGTGCCGTTGCAGATCGGCGCGCGCGACGTGGCGTTCCCGCGTCTCAACGCCTTTAGCTACTGGACGTTCCTAGCGGGCGCGCTGATACTGAAGCTGAGCTGGTTCACCCACTCGGCGCCTAACGGCGGCTGGTTCGGGTACTCCCCGCTCACGGGCATCACATACAACGCCGGGCACGGCATAGACGTATGGATCCTGTCCCTGCAGGTGCTCGGCATCGCGTCGTTAGCGGCGTCTTTCAACTTCATAGTAACGATAGTGAATATGCGCGCGCCGGGCATGTCGCTGATGCGGATGCCGCTGTTCACGTGGATGACGCTGATTACGGCGATTCTGCTGGTGCTTGCGTTCCCGGTCATCACAGTCGCGCTTATCGAGCTGTTGTTCGACCGCGCGTTCGGCATGAATTTCTTCAACGTCGCCGCCGGCGCGAACGCGGTGCTGTGGCAGCACCTGTTCTGGGTATTCGGACACCCTGAGGTGTACATTCTGATCTTGCCCGCTATGGGCATAGTATCGGAGATACTGCCGGTCTTCTCGCGCAAGCCCCTGTTCGGCTACGCGACAGTGGTTCTGGCGGGCGTGGTCATCGCGTTCATGGGCTGGATGGTGTGGAGCCACCACATGTTCACGGTGGGTCTCGGGCCTGTCGCCAACTCGGTGTTCACGATAACGACCATGCTGATAGCGGTGCCGACGGGCATTAAAGTCTTCAACTGGATGGGGACGATGTGGGGCGGCTCGATCAGCCTCAAGACGCCGATGCTGTTCGCCATCGCGTTCGTTTCGATGTTCGTGATCGGCGGCGTCAGCGGCGTGATGCACGCGGTGGCGGCGTCCGACGCGCAGCAGCAGGACACCTACTTCATCGTGGCGCACATTCACTACGTTCTGTTCGGCGGAGCGATATTCGCAATCCTTGCGGGCGTTTACTTCTGGTTCCCCAAGATAACCGGGCGGATGTACGACGAGAAGATGGGACAGATACACTTCTGGCTGATGTTCGCCGGACAGAACATAGCCTTCTTCCCGATGCACTTCACCGGCATGAACGGTATGCCGCGCCGCATCTACACCTACTACTCCGGCATGGGCTGGGACTTCTGGAACCTGGTTTCGACAGCGGGCGCGTTCCTGCTGCTGTTCGGCTTCCTGTTCTTCATCTACAACATGTGGAAGAGCTGGAAGAGTGGCGAAGCTGCCGAGGCCGACCCGTGGGACGGGCGGACGCTCGAATGGTCCATCCCGTCGCCGCCGCCGGAGTACAACTTCGCGGAGATTCCGGAAGTCGAGGATCGGGACGATTGGTGGGAGAAGAAGCAGCGCCAGCGCGAAGAGGCTGTCGCGGTTCCGACCGGCGTTCCCGTAGTCGCGGGCGGCTCGGACGACGAGGAGCACGACATCCACCTGCCGCAGCCTTCTTACTGGCCGTTCTTCGTGTCGCTGGGCCTGTTCATCGCCGGCATGGCGATGGTCTATCTGATGAACGTGGACGAGGCGGGGGCGCGGACGCTGAACTGGACGGCGCTTACGCTTACGGTGATCGGCGTGGTAATCGGCTTAGTGTCCGTGTACCGCTGGTCGTTCGAGCCGGTCAACGATCCTGAGCCGGACGGAGCTGGCGGACATGGCGGACATGGGGCGGCGCACTAGAGATTCGATAGCTAAACGGACAGGGAGGCTGCCAAGTGGCACAAGCTGAAGCCGTGCATCACGGCGAGCACGAACCGACAACAACCGGCCTGAACCACAGGAAGCTACTAATGTGGGCGTTCCTGGGTTCGGACTGCATGTTCTTCGGCACGCTGATCGCCACCTACCTGGTCTATAAGAACAAGAGCCTGGTCGGACCGTTCCCGTTCGACGTGTTCGACATTCCCGTTACGTCGGTCAGCACCTTCGTGCTGCTGATGAGTTCGATGAGCATGGTCATGGCATACGCCTGGCTGGTGCGCGGCAACATGAAAGGGTTCCGCATCTGGCTCGCGTCCACGGCGATAATGGGGACGACGTTCCTGGCGTTTCAGGTGTTCGAGTTCTACGAATTCGTTCATGCCGGGCTTACGCCGCGAACCAACCTGTTCGGCACCACGTTCTTTACGCTAACGGGTTTCCACGGCGCGCACGTAACGCTGGGCGTGGTGTGGCTGCTGTCCATCCTGTTCCACTCCTTCCGCAAGGGCGGCGTAACGCCCGAGAAGAACCTGGACGTGGACCTGGCGGCGCTGTACTGGCACTTCGTTGACATCGTGTGGATCGTCATCTTCACGGTGGTCTATCTGTTCGGCGTCTTCGAGGGCTTCCCGAACCCGCCGATGAGCGGACCGGCCCCGCACTAACTTGGAATCGGATTCGCCTTTAGGGATGACGTCGGCAAGCGATAGTTTCATTCTGGGGAGACGGCATGAGCGAGGAGAACACACAGCAAGTCGAGGCGCATGGCGGCCCAGAGGCGGTCGGGGCGGTCCATACCGGACATCCGACTCCCGCGACGTACTTCAAGGTCGCTATGATCTTGTCGATTCTAACGGCGATAGAAGTTGGCATCTTCTACATAACGGGGCTTAGCTACGCCATCATCCCCATCCTCGCCGTCCTGTCAATCGGCAAGTTCGCGCTGGTGGTGATGTACTACATGCACTTGAAGTTCGACTCGAAGATATTTTCGGGCATGTTCTTCTTCGGCATGTTCGTGGCGACGGGCGTTGTGTTCGCGCTGATGGCGCTGTTTAGCTGGTTCCTCCTCTAGGGGCCGAGCCGCTCTACCCTAGCCATGGAGTTTGCGCGAGGTAACGACGTAGTGGAGATGTTGGATGGATTTCGGCGCGGGCTCTCTTTGGATGACGTGGCAGGCCGATCCCGGATCGGTTGTGCTACTGGTCGCCATCGAGGGACTGTACTTGCTGGGCGTCGGGCCGTTGCGAGAGCGCAACAACTGGGCGGATTACGTGGATCCTCGGCAGGTCGCGACGTTCACGCTCGGCATCCTGATCATGTTCGTCGCGCTGGTGTCGCCGATCAACGCCATAAGCGACGGGTATCTGTTCAGCGCCCACATGCTTCAGCACGTGCTGCTTACTCTGGTCGCGCCGCCGCTGATGATTCGCGGCATCCCTCACTGGCTCATCCGGCCGCTGCTGCGGCCCAACTGGGCGTTCAAGGCGGCTCGGATCGTGACCCATCCCATTGGCGCGTTCTTGGCGTTCAACATAGTGTTTTCGCTGTGGCACGTGCCGGCTTTGTACGATTGGTCTCTATCGAACGAGATCGTTCACGTCGTAGAGCATATGATGATGATTGCGACCGCGATGGTGGTCTGGTGGCCGTTGACGAGCACCATGCCGGAGCTGCCGCGCGTGTCGTACCCAATGCAGATGATGTATCTTTTCGGGCTATCGGTGGCGCAGATAATCGTGTTCGGCGCGCTGACGTTCGCAGGCAGCCCTCTATACGCGACATACGCGAACGCGCCGCGCATCACGCCTCTGACCGCGCTTGCGGACCAGCAGATAGGCGCGATAATCATGAAGGTAGGCGGAGGCGCGCTGTTCCTGACGCTGCTAGTGGTAACGTTCTACCGCTGGTACGGCGAGGAAGAGCGAGACCGGCAGGCTAGACGCAGAGAGCGAATGGGCTATCCCTCGGAGGACAGAGGGGGAAGCCGCGAATGGGAGGAAAGCCCCGGATGAGCAAAGAGTTTCGGTTTTCGATGTTGTATCCGCTTCTGGCGGTGATACTTATCGCCGCATACGGAGGCGGGCTCGGCTTCCTCTTCATCACGCTGTACGGCGTGATAGGCGTAGAGGCGGTGTTGGTCCTCGGCACGGCGCTGGTGTTCCTGGTGCCGATCGTCGCATACCTGCTGACGCGCAATGAGCCAACCGGGCCTGAGGAGTAGAGCGGTATCCAACTTGGTTAGGACGGGGTTTTCACCCCCATCCCGGCCTTCCCCGTTCGAGGGGACAGGGGCTTGGACACACCCTCTAACGACGACGCTAATCGTCATCCTCCTCCTGTGCGCGTGCGCGTCCGAGCGGGACGCGGCGGATTTCTACGGCACGGCGCTGACCAACTCCGACGCGGCGCCGGACTTCTCTCTTACTGACCAACTGGGGCGGCCCGTCAGCCTCCACGGTATGCGTGGCAACGTCGTCGCGCTGACTTTCCTGTACACCCACTGCCCTGACGTCTGCCCCATCGTAACCAGCCAGCTGCGCGACGTCCAAGCCGCGCTTGGGGATGACTCGGCTTCCGTCCGATTCGTCGCGGTGAGCGTGGACCCTGAACGCGATACTCAGCAGGCCGCTCGCGAGTACCTAGGGCGATGGAGACTGGATAGCGGCTGGCGCTTCGCAGTCGGAGAACGCGAGGCGCTGTCTGAGGTGTGGGCGAGCTACTACGTCGAGCCGTTTGCGGAGACGGCATCGGCTGACGTTGGCGGGCCGGGAGCGGCGCCGGTAGATACGGCGGTCGCCACGGTCGAGCCGGTCAAACCGTCAGGGGCGCTGGACGCGCTGTCCGCGCAGATCGCGGAGCGGTTCACTGTGATACACGGCGCGCCGGTGTTTCTGATAGACCGCGCGGGGATGCGGCGGGTGGTGTTTACCCCTCCCCTGGAGCCGGATGAGGTGGCGGCGGATATCCGCCTGCTGTTGGAGTGAGAGACGAGAAGCGAGGCAGAGGGCCGAGGGACTGGATGGTACACCCCCGCCCTAGCCTCCCCAATCATGTGGGAAGGGGCTGAGGCTGGGGGAGACCGGGGGGCTGGACTACGCTACGCGGCGGCTTCTTCCAAGCTCCGCTTAGCCGTCTCTACGATCTGGGCGAAGCCGTCTGGGTCCTGCATGGCGATGTCGGCGAGCATCTTGCGGTTTACTTCGATGCCGGCAAGCCTCAGGCCCCTGATGAAGTTGCTGTAGTTGAGTCCGTTGGCGCGGGCGGCGGCGTTTATCTTGATGTTCCACAGCTTCCGCATATCGCCCTTGCGTTCGCGCCGGTGAGCGAAGGCGTAGGAGTAGGCGTGGAGCATCGACTCGTTGGCCTGCTTAAATAGCGAGTGGCGGCCGCCCTGATGCCCCTTGGTCATTTTCAGTATCTTCTTGTGGCGTTTCCGCTTGGTAACGCCGCGCTTGATTCGCGTCATCTCTACCGTCTCCGATACAACACAGAACCGCCCCTGCGCTAGAGTAGGGGCGGTTGCGATTTGGTCTGATGGGATATTGTAGCAGTAGGCGAGGGGTTTGCGCCAATCAGCGCAAACCGTAAGGGAGCGCGCGCTTTAGCATCTTCACGTCGGAAGGGCTGACTTCTAGCTTCTTGGCGAAGAGCCGTCTCGCGTTGGCGGGCTTCTTCCGGCGCAGGTGACTGCGGTGTCCCTTCATGCGGACTATCTTGCCGGTGCCGGTTATCCTGAACCGGCGCTTGGCTCCCTTGTGTGTCTTGAGTTTAGGCACGCGCTTTCTCCGATCTTCGTTCGCCTCGCCGCTCGTTAGCGGCGGGCAGGTTGGTTGGAGCCAGAACCATGGAGAGCATCCGTCGGCTTTCGAAGCGGGGCGCGCTTTCGAGCGCGGCGTCGTCCACGAGCGCCTCGGCGACCTTGCGGAGCAGCGTCATGCCGATCTCCGGGTGATCGCCCTCGCGTCCCCGGAACATGACGGAAACCTTGACTTTCGATCCCTGTCCGAGAAGCCGTTTTACCAAGCGCGTCTTGGAAAGGCGGTCGTGCTCGCCGATGCGCGTCTTCATGCGAACCTCACGCAACTCGTTCGTGGGCCTCATGCGGCGCGCCTTGCGAGCCTCGCGCTCTTTGCGGGTGGCTTCGTACTTGAACTTGCCAAAGTCCATCAGGCGACACACGGGCGGCTTGGCGGTGGGGGCGACCTCCACCAAGTCGTATCCGCGTTCGTCGGCGATTCGGAGCGCTTCTCGCGTAAGCATGACGCCTAGCTGAACGCCCTCCTCGTCTATCACGCGCACCTGCGGGATGCGGATCTGCTCGTTAGCTCTGTAATCCCTGGGGGGTATTCTGGCACCTCTTTTCGCGTATATTGAGTTGAGCCCGAGCGATGTCGCTTGGCCCGACTTGAATATATCATAGATGCCAGGATTGGTCAACTGCCCCCGGCCCCACCCGATTTTACGCAGAGGCGCGGAGGAACGCGAAGGACTTCGAGTTGAGGGTTCTTTGCGTTCCTCTGCGCCTTTTACTGGGTTAGGGGCGCGCCTAGCGGTCTCCGCCTATCATGGCGGCGACGTCGGCGACCGGCGTGGCTCCCAAGTCCTGGCCTGAGCGGAGACGGACGCCGACAGCGTCGGCGGCGATTTCGCGGTCTCCGACGATCAGCATATACGGCGTCTTTTGGACCTGCGCCTCGCGTATCTTGAAGCCCATGCGCTCGTTGCGCAGATCGGTCTCGGCGCGAACTCCGGCGTCGGACAGCGCGTGGCGCACCTCCTCGGCGTAGTCGTGGTGGCGGTCGGCTATGGGAATAATCGTCGCCTGGACCGGCGCGAGCCAAGCCGGGAACGCGCCGCCGTAGTGCTCGATCAGGACACCCATGAACCGTTCCATCGAGCCGAAGAGGGCGCGGTGAACCATGTACGGCTGATGCTCCGCTCCGTCTGCGCCGATGTAGGTCAGACCAAAGCGGCGCGGCAGGTTGAAGTCGAACTGTACGGTCGTGCACTGCCACAAACGCCCTATGGCGTCGCGGATGTGCACGTCTATCTTGGGACCGTAGAACGCTCCCCCACCCTCCTCTATCTCGTATTCTATGCCCCGCTCTCGCAGCGTCGAACGGAGCGAGTCCGTAGCGACCTCCCACTCCTGTTCGGAGCCAACTGCCTTCTCCGGGCGAGTCGAGAGCATGATCGAGTAGTCGGTAAAGTCGAACATGTCGAGCAGGTGGAAGGTAAGGTCCAGCACGCCATTGATCTCATCGGCTATCTGGTCCGGACGGCAGAAGATGTGCGCGTCGTCCTGAGTCATGCCGCGCACGCGGAGCATTCCGTGGAGGGTGCCGCCGCGCTCGTAGCGATAGACGGAGCCGAGCTCGCCAATCCGCATCGGCAGGTCGCGGTAGCTCCGCAGGCCGCTGCGATAGTACATGATGTGGAATGGGCAGTTCATGGGCTTGAGGTAGTAGTCCTGCCCTTCCATGTCCATAGCGGCGAACATGTTTTCCTTGAAGTTTTCGAGGTGTCCGCTGGTCTCCCACAGGTTGGAACGACCAATGTGCGGGGTGTACACCAGGTCGTATCCGGCGCGGTAGTGCTCGCGCTTCCAGAGGTCCTCGACGATGCCGCGCACGCGAGCGCCCTTCGGGTGCCAGATGATAAGGCCGGGGCCCGTCTCGTCGTGGACGGAGAAGAGGTCCAGTTCGCGTCCGAGCGCGCGGTGGTCGCGGCGGCGAGCCTCTTCGAGGCGTTCCAGATGGTCGTCCAGGGCCTCCTTCGATTCGAAGGCGGTGCCGTAGATCCGCTGGAGCATCGGGCGGTTCTCGTCGCCGCGCCAGTAAGCCCCCGCGACGCTCAGCAGCTTGAACGCCGGTATCGCGCCGGTGGACTCGACATGCGGGCCGGCGCAGAGGTCCTCGAAATCGCCGTGCGTGTACGTGGAGATGGGTTCGTCCTCCGGTATCTCGGAGATTACTTCTAGCTTGAGCGGCTCGTCCGCGTTCATCTCGTTCATCTTTTCTCGGGGATACTCGGCGTACTCGAAGCGGTGGTTGCGGCGGATGACGCGGCGCATACGGCGCTCGATCTCCGTCAAGTCTTCGGGCGTGAAGGGGGCGTCCACCATGAAGTCGTAGTAGAACCCATCCTCCGTAGGCGGGCCGATGCCGAGTTTGGCGTCCGGGAACATCGTCGTTACCACGTCTGCCATGACGTGTGCGGCGGAGTGGCGGATGCGTTCGCGCAGGTCCACCAGGTCGAGTTCGGGTTGAAGCGTCATTTGAGGTTTCTCCTGAGCGGGTTGGGTTCGGGACGCACAAAAGCCTCTCGCGGCGCCCGCAGTGGGCTCGCGAGAGGCTAGATAGTCAGGGTGGTTATGAAGCCCCTACGGGCTAAGAGGTTCCCAAGTCGGTCACCTTGAATCAGGGATTGTGCCAACAATTGTAGGGAAGTGGGAAACGAGGGTCAAGGTCGGTACACGGGCCGGACAAGCTCGTAGGTGTCGTGAGTGTCGCAGTACATGTTGCCGGCCAGCCTTCCGACGGGTTTGAGGCGGTCGTGGTCTATGCGGTGTCCCTCGATGATGTCGTCGCGCAGGTGCATGAGAACGATGTGGCCGATGACGAGGGCGTTTCCGGTTTCGTGGTCGCCTATGGGCACAACCTGGTCGAGGCGACACTCCATGTTGACGGGCGACTCGGCCACGCGCGGCGCGCGCACCGCCTCCGACGGCGCCGGGGTGAGGCCGCTTATCTCGAACTCATCCACGTCGGCGGGGAACTCGGCTGCGGTGGCGTTCATCGCGGCGGCTATCTCATCCGATACCACGTTGACGACGAACTCTCCCGTCGCTTCGATGTTGGAGAGGGTGTCCTTCTCTTTCCAGTCCGCCTGGCGAGATATGCCCAGAACCACAGTTGGCGGAGAGTATGCGACGGCGTTGAAGAACGAGAACGGCGCGAGGTTGACGATGCCATCTTCCGAGACCGTGGATACGAAGGCGATGGGGCGCGGGACGACCACGCCGGTCAGCACGCGGTTGAAATTGGGGAAGGTGGACGGGGTGATTTTCATGTAGTTTTTCTCCGAGGTATTTGCCTACGGGCGGATAAGCGGTGATTGGGTTGATTCTACAAGATGGTTCGGCTCGTTTCTAATCAAGGTTAAGCGGGTCGAAGTACCACGCCAACTCGTCTCGCTCGAAAGTTGGGAATGGGGTAGTTGCGCCGTCCGGGGTGGACAGGACTACGTCGGTGTGGAGGCCGGTGGCGTGGCCGATGGCGGCGGCCGGGATTCCCGCGGCGGATAGGGCCGCGATCATGGAGGGCGCATCGGCGGGCGGAACAGCCGCGAGCAGGGAGCCGGAGGCGATCAGTCCGAGCGGATCCAGATCGAGCGCTGCGCAGATTTCGCGGGTTTCGGGCAGTATGGGAATGGCGTCGGCGTCTATTTCGATGCCGAGTCCGGACGCGGCCGCCAGTTCGTAGAGGCCGCCGGACAGCCCGCCCTCTGTCGGGTCGTGCATGGCGTGTACGACGCCTGAGCCGAGGGCAACACGCGCGTCGGCGACCACGCTGATGCCAGGCTCGAACAGGAAGCGCCCGGCTGCGGCTAACGTGTCGGCGCCGACGCCCCGACTCAGCAACTCGCTCTCCGATTCGTTAGCGAGGATGGACGTTCCCTCGACGGCTATGCCTTTGGTCAGCAGCAGCGCGTCGCCAGGGCGAACGCCGGAACTCAACACAGCGTCGTCCTTGGCGACTTCGCCCAGCATTGCGCCAACTGCTATGGGACGGTCGAGGCCGTAGGTTATCTCGGTGTGCCCGCCGATAGGGGCGATGTTCAACTCGGCGCAGGCGGCTTTGATCTGATCGAATAAATCCGATACCTGGCGCTCGGTTACGCCATCGGGAAGCAGAAGCGTCGCCATCAGCCAGCGTGGGGTCGCGCCCATGACTGCAATGTCGTTGGCGTTGACGTTGACCATGTACCAGCCGATGCGGTCCGTAGCGAAGGTGATCGGATCGGTCTTGGCTACGAGGTAGCGGTCGCCGAAGTCTATGAGCGCGGCGTCTTCGCCAGGTCTTGGGCCTAGCGCGACACGGGGGTCCGTGATCTCGATGTCGCCCAGGATGCGGGCGAGTACGTCCAGTGGGAGCTTGCCGGGTTTCATGCTCAATTCCATATTCAGTAAGATTTTAACGCAAAGGCGCGAAGGCGCAAAGAGCAGATTAGAATAGCCGAGCGGCGCGTTTCCATATTCGGTTTTGGGAGGGCGTTTCTGCTATTATGCGACTGTTATGATAGAAGCGGTATTCTTCGACCTATACGGAACGCTCGTCGGTTTCAAGCCGGATAAGTTCGAGGTGCAGTCGCAGGCGTGCGCGGGCTTCGGCATCGAGGTTACTCCTCGCGGCATCATAGTCGGCTACGCTATGGCGGACGCTTTCATGGCGGATCAGAACGCGATCCAACCAGTGGGCCAGCTCGACAGCGAACAGCGGGCGGAGTTCTTCGCCGAGTACGAGCGGCTGGTGCTGAAAGGATGCGGCGTAAACGTGTCCCGCGAGCGGGCCGGCGAGATATGGCAAGCCATCCGGCAAATCCCATACGGCCTGGCGCTCTACGACGACGTTCTGCCGGTGATGGACATGTTAAAGATGCGTGGTCTGACGCTTGGGCTGATCTCGAACATGGACGGGACGGGCGAGCGACTTGTGGAGGATATGCGGCTGACTCCCTACGTGGACGTAGTGGTAACGTCCGGCGAGGTGGGGGCAGCCAAGCCGCACCCGCCGATATTCCGGGAGGCGCTGCGTCGCGCGGGCGTGGAAGCGGCGAACGCGATTCACGTAGGCGATCAGTTGCGGTCGGACGTGCGCGGGGCGGTGGACGCAGGCATACAGCCCGTGCTGCTGGACCGCGAAGGCAACCACCCGGATTACGCAGAGTGCCCGCGCATCGAGGGGATGATGGAATTGGTGGAGTTGCTCGGGCCGTTGTAGGAACGTCTCTCCCCGATTCATCGCGGCGGCTGCGACGCGCGCCGGATTGCCACCCATGCGGGAATGGGCCCATAAACAAATGGCGCGACGCTACTACGATGCCGCTACGCTCAGCATTTGGCGCGTTATGTCGCGGTTGAAGGCCGCCAGTTCCGTCACCAGCTCGAGCAGGGCGTCTTCCCAGGCGTTTGGCAGGTTTTTGAGGTGGAGGCGGATCTGGGTGTTGCCCACTTCGGCGGCGCGGGGCAGGCGGCGGCGCAGGGCGTTCCTCGCTCCACCCACTTCATGCTTCATGCGTAACACGATGCGCTCCGGCTCGCGGGTGATGGACTCGATCGCGGCGTCCTTGCCGATGATTCGCAGCCGCGCGCCGTACAGAAGCGCCTGCGCCTGCCAGGGCAGCGGGCCGAACCTGTCTCGCAGTTCGTCTTCCATGCTATTCAGCTGTGAGGTGTCGTCGAATGCTATGATGCGCTGGTACAGGCCCATGCGGGCGCGCAGGTCCGGCACATAGTCGGCGGGCAAGCTGGCGGGGATGCCAAGGTCGAGACCTACGCCCGGGTCGGGGGTCAGCGCGTCGGTTATCGTGTCCTGCGCGTCGTCGTTGACCGCGGCGGCTATCTGCTGTGGGGTCATGCCCGCGAGTTCTCCGGACTCGCGGCGCGCGCGTATCTCTTCCACCGCGTGTTCCAGCATCCGCGTGTAAAGCTCGAAGCCGACGGCGTGGATGTTGCCGCTCTGCTCAGCGCCGAGGATGTTGCCCGCGCCGCGAATCTCGAGGTCTTTCATGGCTATTCGGAACCCGGCGCCCAGTTCGGTGGCGGCGAGCATCGCGTTGAGCCTGCGCTCGGCGGTCTCGTTCAGCGAACCCGCGGGCGGTATCAGCAGGTAGGCGTAGGCGCGACGGCTGCTGCGCCCTACCCTGCCGCGTATCTGGTATAGCTGGGCTAGACCGAACGAGTCGGCGCGGTTGACGATGAGCGTATTGACGTTCGGTATGTCCAGGCCGGATTCGATGATGGTTGTGCACACCAGCACGTCGGCCTCTCCGGCGGCGAACGAGGCCATGGCGCGCTCCAGTTCGCCTTCCGCCATCTGGCCGTGCGCGATGGCGACGCGCGCCTCCGGGACAACCCGTCTCACGTAGTTCGCCATGTACTCGATGTTATAGACGCGGTTGTGCAGGAAGTATGCTTGGCCCTGCCGGTCGAGTTCGCGCAGCACAGCCTCGCGGATTAGCTCGTCGCTGAACTCGGATACGTATGTCCTGATAGGCATACGCTCCTCCGGCGGCGTTTGTATCGAGCTCATGTCCCGGACGCCGGCGAGGGACATGTGCAGCGTTCGCGGAATCGGCGTGGCGGTGAGCGTGAGAACGTCCACCTCCTGTCGCATCTGCTTCAACCGCTCCTTGTGGCCGACGCCGAAGCGCTGCTCTTCGTCCACGATAACCAGGCCGAGGTCTTTGAACTTCACGTCTTTCTGTATGAGCCGGTGGGTGCCGATGCAGATATCTATGTCGCCATCGGCCAGTCGTTTCACTATATCGCGCTGCTCGGCGCGAGTCCGGAAGCGGCTCAGCGCTTCGACGGTTACCGGGAACGGACTCAGCCGCTCGGAGAACGTGGTGTAGTGCTGCTGGGCGAGCACCGTCGTCGGCGCCAAAATGCCGACCTGTTTGCCCTCCATCACCGCCTTGAACGCGGCTCGAAGCGCTATCTCGGTCTTGCCGTAGCCGACGTCGCCGCAGACGAGACGATCCATAGGCTTGGAACTTTCCATGTCCGCCTTGACCTCGGCGAGAGTCGCGAGTTGATCGGGCGTCTCCTCGAACGGGAACGACTCCTCGAGCTCGCGCTGCCATGTCGAGTCGGGGCTGAATTCGACGCCCTCCACAAGCTCGCGGGCGGCATAGAGCGCGATCAGCTCAGCCGCCATCTCGCGTGTCGAACGCTCGGCGCGCAGCTTGGCGCGGCTCCACTCCTGCGTGCCAAGCCGCGTCAGGTGCGGCGGGGCGTCGCTCGGAGCGACGTATGGCGTTACGCGGTCGAGATGTTCCAGCGGCACGTACAGCCGATCGCGGTTGGCGTATTCGAGGATTAGGTACTCGGTCGCGGCATCTCCACCGTCGGACGGCTTGCCGACACTGACGAACCTGCCGACCCCGTGCTCGACGTGCACCACGTAGTCGCCAGGGGAGATTTCGGACAGGAAGGCGTCCCAATTGGCGCGGCTGCGCCGAACGATGCGCCTCTGCTTGGAAACGCCGAATATCTCCGTGTCGCCCAGCAGCGTCAGCCTGCCGTCGGGAGCGTTCAGCGCGAATCCGTCTCCGAAGTTGGGGCCGGACGACTGAACCAGCGTCAGCGACCCGGGCTCCGGCTCGGAGTCCAGTGCGGTCTTCAGCGCGTGAGGCGCGCCGCCGTTCGATAGTATCTCATCCAGGCGGCCCGAGTGCGAGGTTACGGCGACTACGCTAACCCCGTCTGAGGCTAGATCGGCGGCCTCTTTGGCGAAGCTATCCATTCTGCCCAGGAATATGGGCGGGCCGCTGAACGGCATTGTCAGAGTCTCGCCACGGTCCATGCTGTCCGCGTCCCAGTGGAGGATTTCGAGCTGCGCTCCCTTGTCTGATAGCGCCGGGCCGAGCGCGTTCCACTCGGTATGGAACGATGGAAAGTGGAGCGGAAGCTCGCCTCGTCGCTCTTTCGACTCGCGCAATTCGTGGATGCGTTCTTCGTTGTCCCAGGCAGCCGCGGCTATGGAATCGGGCTGCATCTGTACCACCAGACAGTCGTTCGGCAGGAAGTCCAGAAGCGACCCGTGGTTGAAGAAGCCGGCGTACATGTTCAGATCGTCAACTTCTATGCCGTCAAGCAGCAGCGAGAGTTCCTCGCGGATGCGCTCGCGCTGGTCGTCCGAGCAGTTGGAGACGTCTATGCGCGACATCCGGAGGTCCAACTCATCGCGGTCTATCATCGCGGGCAGAGTCTCGTGAGCGGGAGCGATACGTATGGACTCGACGACCGTAGTCGAACGCTGGCTGGACGGGTCGAACAGACGAATGCTGTCCACCTCGTCCCCCCAAAGCTCGATGCGGGCCGGCAGCTCGGCGCCTACGGGGAAGATGTCTATGATGCCCCCGCGCCTGCTGACGAATCCGGGGCCGTACACGGCAGTCTCGAAACGATAGCCCATTCGTTGCCAACCGTCCAGGGCGTCTTGCAAGTCAACGACATCGCCAACGCTGATCGTGTGAGTCGCGGACTCGAACGCGCGCCGTTCGAGCGTGCGCTGGGCTATCGAGATGGCCGACGCCACCACGACAGCAGGGGCGCTTGAACGATCCAGGAGGGCGTCGAGCGCGCGGATGCGCTGCTGTACGGTGTCTATATCGGTGTACAGCCGCTCGAATGGCAGGGTCTCGGTCTCCGGGAACTGGTGGACGCGCTCGGCGTCGGGCATCCAAGCGGCGAGACGTTCGCGCAGTCGTCGCGCCTCTTCGGGACGGGGCGCGACTACGAGCGTGGGCAGCCGCAGGTCTTCGATCAGCGCCGTCAGCAGGTACGGCGCGGCGTCAGGAATCGCCTGCGTTCGCGCGCGTGGCGTTATGTCGGTCAGGTCGCGCAGCAGCTCCCGGTATTCGGGCGTCGAGCGCAGGATGGGCGCGAGGCGATGTAGGCCCAGCCCGTCTGTGGGGTCGATGGTCGAGTTCGAGGCGAAGTCGGTAGCGGCATCCGGCGCGGTGGACGCATGTGGCAGAGGCGCGGCTCGATGCGTGGCTTGGGGCTGGCGCCGTTCGGTGGTGGCTGTGGTCAATCTACGCCGCCTCCTTCAGTGTACGCCCATCGCGTGGAGGTCTTCGTCGGTAATGCCGAAGTGGTGGGCGATTTCGTGGACGACGGTGGCGCGCACCTCGGCGACCACCTCTTCGTCGGTGGCGCAGATGCTCTCGATCGCGCGCTGGAACAGCGTTATCTTGTCAGGCAAGACCAAGTTGTAGTCGTACCTGTCGGGCATGGGGATGCCCTCGTACAAGCCAAGCAGCGTCTCGCCCTCGCCAAGACCGGAGCCTATCAACTGCTCGCGGGACGCCCAATCTTCCACCACTACGTCCACGTTCTCCATGCGATGGAGGAACGCAACGGGAAGTTCGTCCATGGCGCGTCTTACAAGATTTTCGAATCGTCGTCTTTCCATGTCTGCAAAGAGTGTAGCAAAATCGGGCGGGGTATTTGGAATAGGATTTGCGGGTTTGGGCGGGATTTGTCAGAATCAGAACTCGCGGATTTACGGGATTTGGAGGAGGGGATTCTCGGTGAGACGGTATCTACTATTGCTGATAGCGTTCGTAGTGGTCTCGGCCGCGTGTTCGCCGAGCGTGGAACCCCGTCCCGCGCCGCAGCCGGCGGCTGTGCCGGCGACCGGCACGGCTACGGTTGCGGCCTCGCCCACGCCGCTGGCTGATACACCGACCGCCGACTCCATCGTCCTAACCATCTCGGTCGCGGAGCTTGCCGCCGACCTCCCTGGCTACGACCGCGATGATTGGCGGCACTGGACGGATGAAGACGGCGACTGCCAAAACGCGCGGCACGAGACGCTTGTCGAGGAGTCGCGCATACCCGTTGAGTTCAAGGACGAACGGCGATGCCAGGTGGCATCAGGCGAGTGGGTGGGTCCGTACACTGGAACGCTGCTAACGGAAGCGAGCGATCTGGACATAGACCACATGGTGCCGTTGGCGAACGCGCACCGTTCCGGTGGATGGCAGTGGTCCGAAGACCGCAAGGAGCGGTACGCGAACTATCTGGATTATCCCGGTCACTTGGTAGCGGCGACGCAGCGCGCGAATCGGGCGAAGGGCGCAGATGGGCCAGAGGCGTGGCGTCCGGACGAACGTGGCTACTGGTGCCAGTACGCGCTGGACTGGATCGAGGTCAAGCGCAGTTGGGAGCTGACGGCCACGCCGGAAGAGGCGGAGGCGCTGCGCGAGATGGTGGAGTCGTGCGAGATGCAAGTGTTCATACAGGCGAAGCGGGTAGAACCGGCGTCGCCGGGAGGGAGCGTGAGCGCGCCGACGCTTGTGCCCGCGCAGCTAGTCCCGACATCGGCCGCAGCGTCGCCAACGCCTATCGCAACCGTCCCTACCGCTACTCCGGCGTCCGCCCCTACAAAGCCTACTGAAATCGCCCCTACCGTCAATCCGACGCCTGCGCCTACAATGGCGCCAACGCCGCCCGAGTTCGAAGACCGCAACTGCTCGGATTTCGATACCTGGCAAGAGGTGCAGGACTTCTTCCTATCTGAGGGCGGTCCGGAGGAAGATAGGCACAATCTGGACAGAAACGGGGACGGCGTGGTGTGCGAGTCGCTGCCCGGCGCTCCTTAGATTATCAATCACAAAATGCGCAGAAAGGACGTGTCAGATGAAGGTTACGGCAATCAAGCCATATTCGGTTCGGGGGGAAGGCGGACGCGGCTACTTCATAGTAAAGGTCGAGACGGATGAGGGCATCTACGGACTGGGAGAAGTGGGCATCCGCAACTGGGGCGGGGCGATTACTCAGGCTATACACCACCTGTCGGAGATCGTAATCGGGCAGGATCCGTGGTCAACCGAGAAGCTCTGGCAGCATATGTTCAGGGGCGGCTTCTTTCCGGCGGACAAGGTCTATTGCTGCGCCATCAGCGCGATAGACATTGCGCTGTGGGACATCAAGGGCAAGAGCGTGGGGATGCCTGTGTACAAGCTGCTCGGCGGGCCGGTGCGAGACAAGGTCGTCTGCTACCCGCACACCCAGGGCAGCACGAACGAAGAGCTAGTCGAAAACTCGGTCCGCGCGGTCGAGGAGGGCTGGAAGTTCGTTCGCTGGGGCCTGCCGGAGACAGGCGGCGTGTTCGAGTACAGCAACGCATCCGACCCGCTGGGAAATCCGAGCATCCTGGAGCCGGTGGAATCCATAAGGATCGCCGAACAGCAGATGGCGATGGTGCGCGAGGCGGTGGGTCCAGACATCCAGCTGTGCTTCGACGTACACACACGGTTGGACACGGCGCACATGGTAACCATGGCCCGTGCCCTGGAGCCGTACAATCCGTTCTTCATCGAAGACCCGCTGCGGTCGGAGAATCCGGCGAGCTACCGGACGCTGGCGCGGCACGTGTCGTTGCCCATCGCCGCCGGCGAGCAGTGGGCGTCCAAGTGGTCCTTCCGCGAGGTGATAGAGGAGGAGCTAATCAACTACGCTCGCATAGACCTGTGCATCGTGGGCGGCCTGACGGAGGCGCTGAAGATCACGCACTGGGCGGAGACTCACTACATAGACATCGTGCCGCACAACCCGCTTGGGCCGGTGAGCGCGGCGGCGTGCGTAAACTTGTGCATGGCGGCCACCAATGTAGGCGTGCAGGAGATGCCGCAGCGTCCGGGCAGCTTCGCCACAGACCTGTTCCCGCTTCAGATCGAGTGGGCCGACGGCTATGCGTGGACGCCCGCGGACCGTCCCGGCCTTGGCGTCGACTTCGACGAGGACTACGCGATCGCCAACCCTGCGCCGCTGAACGGCTGGCCTCCGCAGCTAGTGAGGAACGACGGGGCGGTGACGAACTGGTAGGGGTTGATTCGGTGACAGGAAAACTGAGGTCCGCGCTCCGGCGTCACTGCCTGATTTTGAGCAGCATATAGATCGCCAGAGCGCGGCGGTCAGTAAGCGATACTCTATCGAAATCGGATATTGCGCCTTGCGCTTCTTCAATCAGCTGTTCGACTTCGCGGCGAACGAAATCCTCGGCTGGATCGTAGTCTGCAAGATGGCGACGATTTTGCATCGAGACAAATATATCGCCGAATCGTCTAGCTTCGTTAGGAAATCTGCTCATCGCATCATTATTGTTAAACCGCCGCCTGGCGTCCCCGTGTTCAATCGCGCGGTACGCCTGCGACCAAGCCTCTTGGCTACGGCTAGCCGGAGTCGCCCCAGCCAACGAGTCGGCGATTGATCTCGCAAGGGCGTGAAACATCGCGTAGTATGCGGTACTCAAAGCGCGGCGTAGGTCGGCTTGGCGTGGACGTCCCCGCCTCAAACTCACGCCTCTAGTCGCCAAGAACTCTGCTATTTCGATCAAATGGCGTGGGTCCATCTTGCCCGACCCTGAATATATTCCTCCCAGTCTGCACGTTCTTCCCACTCGTCTTTGCCGATAAACGACTTATCGGGAACACGGGACATTTCGTCCTCATCGAAATGGTCAAGTATCAGGCGCGACAGGCCGCCCGTCCAGCGGGCGTCCAGGCGCTTTTGGTCGCCATCGAAGACGATGTAGATATGGACGTACTCTTCGCCGTGGTGGTCAATCCGGGGTATGGCGATAATAGGGCCGAACTCCAGCCCGTCATCTGCGAATCGTTCGTCCAGAGCTTTCTGGGCGATGCGTTCTACCTTTGCAAGCATATCCTCTGTAATGCGGACCTTCATGGCTGGGACTCCGTGTCGGGGCTGGTGGCCTGCCTTTAATGACCTAAGAGCATGGTAGCACAGGCGCTGTCCAAGCCTCAGCCGTGCGAGATGATTCGCAGCCCGTCGGCTTCCGGTATCAGGACGACGTTAGCTCCCGGAGATTGGGCGATTCGCTCAGGGAGGGCCGATAGCTGCGCCTCGTCCAACGCGGCGACTACGGCGTCAGGGTCGCGCCATGCGGCGACGGTGACGCCGTAGCCGAGCGCGGCCTCGATTCCGCCAGCGGCGCTCTCGCCGCCGGGAGCCGTCAGCAGGGTTACGCGTTTGCGGGCGACGGGCGGTGGCTCGACGGCGTCATCCGGCTCGTAGCGCCGGTCTTCGCGGTAGATGTTCCAGTGATATGGGACGAACAAGGCGACGGTCAGGAGTATGGCCAAGCCCACCGAAAGCTCGCGGAGCGTTTCTAGTGAGAGAGCTACGTCCAGCAGGTCGCGCAGGAAGACGAACAGGGTGAAACTCGCGCCGCCAACGAGCGCGAGCACGCCGATGCAGAGGACACCCATGACGTACAGCTTGCGCGGCAGCGCGGGTCGCTCGGTCTCAGGATCGGATGTCGCGGCGGATTGGAGGCGCGTCCAGTGTATCCACCATACCGGCGCGCCGATCAGCAGCAGCGTGAGCGCAACCGATACGTTATCCCACAGGTCGCCTTCCGGAAATTCGCCGGTGGCGATCACATCGGAGCCTATCAGCGCCAATTCGGTGATTAGGAGGGTGAAGATGGTTATTGACGCCGAGGCGAGGGTGATTAGGCCAATCGCCGTAAGCAGGCAGTCGTAGATTCGCGCGATCGGAGTCGGATCGCCTTCAGACGCCTCAGCGTTCATCCGGTGACGATGGTACGCCCAAACCGCGACGGATGCCGACAGGGCGGCTATGGCGGCCGGCAGGTCTTCGAAGTGGTCCGAGACGTCGGTTACTCCAAAAGGCCAACGGATGACTGTCGCGACGATGATGCCCAACGCGGTGAAGGCTGCAATCGCGCCAAATCCGACTGAAGCGACATACAGATATATCCAGCGCAGCGCCGAGCCTCTATCGTCTCGGGAGAACCGGAGCCAGTGAGACGCCCAACTCAAGCCACCAGTAACGGAGACGGCGATCGCCTGCGCGGTGGAGTCTCTCCATAAGCCCGAACCCTCGCCGGTGACGACGGAGACGGCAAACGCGGCCAAGTAGCCCTCTCGCAAGATAATATAGAGGAGCCAGCCCGCTCCCGAAGCGAGTGTGCTGACAGCTACGGCTGACGCCAAGTACAGATACAGCCTACGGATAGCTCGGGTCTCGGGCGTCTCGAACGGCTCGTCGGACGCCGCTATGAGCCGGTGGTAGTACCAGACCACGCCCCAAATCGGCAGCGCGGCCCAAGAGAATGCGTCAAACTCATCCGCGGCGCCAAGAATGAACTCGATATTCAGATACCCAGAGATGCCGATGAAAGCGAGCGCAACCCCGGAAATGACATGCAGATGTAGATGTCTGAGGATCGAGCGTCGCTCTTGGTCGTTCGAGGCGACCGCGTTTTGGATCCACCGCCAATGCAGCGCCCACAGAGGGATGCCGACTATCGTCATCGCGAGGCCGGTCGCCAGCTCCGTGGGCGAGTCCAGCAGCAAGTCTCCGCCAAACAGCGTGTCGAGCAGGCTCATCAGAGTTATCATAACGCCGATTGCCGCTACGAGCGTCGCTATGAAGCTGATGGAATAGAAGTAGAATCGGCGCGGCGTTCCAACGCCGGCGTCATCGGTCTCGAACGCGTCGCCGCCGCGCCGTCCGCGTCGGAGCAGCTTGTAGATGCCGAAACCTATGCCGCAGGCTATGGCGACCAAGATCAGGATTAGAACCAAGAGCAGCACGAATATATCCATGCTCTATCCCCTTCCCACAGCATCGTCCCGCTCGGAGATGCACTCGAACCACGGGTCGTAGTGATGTACTATCCGCCAGTCGCCGTCATACCGGCGCAGGGAGAAGGTCATGCGGTTGGTGTACTGGGATGGCACGAACATCCCGCCGCTTGTGTAGGTGGCCTTGACCCGGACGTTGGTCAGGTCTCCCACCTCTTCCACGTCGTCCAGCGCTATGCGGGCTTCTTCGAGGGTTTCGAGGTCGTAGTCGTATCGTCTGCCGACGGCTACCTCTTCGACGGCGCAGCGTTCTTGGATTTCGGGCGCCCACATCGAGTACACGCCGTCGAAGTCGCGCGCCGTCAATGCTCGAATATACCGCTGCACGGCGGCTTCGGGCGAACCTGCGTCCAGCTCGGCTTCGCCGCGCAACAGGGCGACTGCGACGCTGGCTATGAGCAGCGCGGCGAGAATCGCGGCGGCGGCGATTATGCCTGTTCGTCCCATGGTCCCGTCCTCGGCGCTGATGTAATTTCATTATGGGGTATGCGGGTCGCATCCGCTAGTCGAAAACTCGTCTGAGGCGTCTCAGGGCGCGCAAAGTTCGGTTGACGACATTTCGGAGCCGTTGATACACTGACGATAATCTCCCCTACCCCAACATACCTTGAACCGCGTGAGAGTCCGCAATGACAGAAGGCTACGACATAAACTGGATTGCCGCCCTGATCGTGGCGGCTGTCGGGCTTGCCGCTATGGGCGGGCTGTTCGCGGTTTCGTGGCTGGTTGCGCCTAAGCGTCCGTCGGCGGCGAAGGATATGCCCTATGAGTGCGGCATCCCGCCCGCGCCGTTCATGTGGTCGCAGATTCAGATTCGTTACTACGTCTTCGCCATCCTGTTCCTGATATTCGACGTTGAGGCGGTGTTCCTGTTCCCGTGGGCGCTGGTGTTCCTCAAGACCATACCGGTTGTGTTCTACGAGATGCTCATTTTCATCGGAATCCTGTTCTTCGGCGTCATCTACGGGTGGCGCAAGGGGGTGTTGCAGTGGAGATGAAGCCGGGACAGACCGGCGATCCGGGAGGCGAGGCTCAGGAGCGAGTCGCGTCGGACTTCGGTCTGAGCCGCCCGCTGCCGATGGCGCTATCGGCTGAACTGGGACAGGGCTACGAGGCGGGACGCGGCAACTCGCCCGCCGACAGCGTGTTCAATCGGGCGCTGCCGAACGCGCTGACCGCCAAGTCGGACGAGTTGTTCGCGCTGGCGCGCAAGAACTCGCTGTGGACGCTGTCGTTCGGCCTGGCGTGCTGCGCTATCGAGATGATAAGCACGCATATGTCTCATCACGACCTGGACCGCTTCGGCATCGTAACATGGCCGTCGCCGCGCCAGGCGGACGTAATGATCGTCGCGGGAACGGTGGTGAAGAAGATGGCGGATCCGATCAAGCTGCTGTACGAGCAGATGCCCGATCCGAAGTGGGTAATCGCCATGGGCAGCTGCGCGACGAACGGCGGGCCGTACTACCGATCCTACTCGGTGGTGATGGGCGTGGACCACCTGATTCCGGTTGACGTGTACGTTCCTGGCTGCCCACCGCGCCCGGAGGCGCTGATGCACGGCATCATGCAGCTTCAGGAGAAGATTCAGAAGGACGCGGCGCAGCGTGGCGCGGCGTCCTAGACGCGAGCCGGTAATTCCGGAGGCTCCTGTCACCCTCGACGCGGCGGGAGAGTCGCTTGCCCTGATGGTCGAGGAAACGTTCGGCGCGCGCGAGGGCGTAACCATCTCTGCGGCGATGGACGAGGTTACGCTGACGGTTACGCCGGAGTCCATCGTCGAGGTGTGCCGCGCCTGCAAGGACGACCCGCGCCTGGACTTCGACTACCTACGCAGCCTGAGCGTGGTTGATTACGCCGAGGCGACGGGCGAATTGGAGATCAACTACCACCTGTGGTCGCTGCGGCTGCGGCACAAGCTGGTGGTCAAGTCGCGCTTGCCGGAGGACGCGCCCGTCGCGCCGACGGTTACGAGCGTCTGGGGCGGCGCCAACTGGTACGAGCGGGAGAACCACGATCTGTTTGGAGTAGTCTTCGACGGCCATCCGGGACTGGAGCCGCTGCTGCTGTATGAAGGGTTCGAGGGTTTCCCGGGTCGAAAGAGCTTCCCGTTTCACGATTACGACGAGTGGTAGCCGATGCAGGTTCAGCAACAGCCTACAGTCCAGACCGGCGCCTCGGACGGCCACGACGCCATCGATCTCATGGTCAACATGGGGCCGCAGCATCCGTCCACGCACGGCGTGTTCCGGCTCGTCATCTGGGTGGATGGAGAGCGCATCGTTCGTTCAGAACCGCACATCGGCTACCTGCACCGTGGCTCCGAGAAGCTGTGCGAGGGCGAGCAGTACGGGCAGATCATCACCCTGTTCGACCGCCTGGACTACGTGGGAAACCTGAACTGCGAGCTGGCGGTCTGCATGGCGGTCGAGAAGCTGATGGACGTGGAGGTTCCGGAGCGCGCCGAGTACATCCGCGTAATCCTGTGCGAGCTCAACCGCATCGCCAGCCACATGCTGTTCTACGGCGTGTATGGGCTGGACGCCGGGGCTATGACGCCGGTTCTGTACGGCTTCCGCGAGCGGGAGCGGGTGCAAGGGCTGTTCGAGGCGGTAACCGGCGCGCGGATGATGCACAACTACATCCGCATCGGTGGCGTAAACGAGGACTTGCCGGACGACTTCGCGTCGCGCATGGCGACGCTGATAGACCAGCTAGAACAAGGTATCGAGGAGTGCGACCAGGTGCTTAGCCAGAACGAGATGTTCCTAGCCAGGACGAAAGGCATCGGCGCGATCACGGCTGAGGAGGCGATCGACTTGGGCGTAACCGGACCGGCGCTGAGGGCCTGCGGTGTGGCGGAGGACGTTCGCGTATCCGAACCGTACTCGATCTACGACAGGTTCGACTTCGGCATCCCGGTCGGCACATACGGCGACTGCTGGGACAGGTACTACGTCCGCGTCGAGGAGATGCGCCAGTCGCTGAGCATCGTCAAGCAGGCGATGCGCGACCTGCCGGATGGCGACATAGCCGCCCGCGTGCGCCGCATAGCCAGACCGCCAAAGGGCGAGACATATCTGAGAACCGAATCTCCAAGGGGCGATTTTGGGGTGTTCTTGGTAAGCGACGGGAGCGACAAGCCGTATCGGGTGAAGGTGCGGGCGCCCTCGTTCTGCAACTTGCAGGCGCTCCAGACGATGCTGAGGAACGCCTACATAGCCGACGCGGTGATCATTCTGGGGTCTATTGACATTATTCTGGGCGAGGTGGATAGGTAGGAGTTAGGGGATTGGGCGCCATGGATTCCCGCCTGCGCGGGAATGACGAGTGAAGCGCGGGCACGGGTCGAGTGAAGCGCGGGCATGGGTGTAGAGAGAAGGCAAGGCGCCAAGAAAGGTCGGACCGATGACGCTGACACAGGCGATATACTACGCGCTCGGAGCGGTGGGGCTGTTTCTGTTTCTGTCGCTCGTCGTCATCGTGCTGACGTGGGCGGAGCGGAAGGCGCTGGCGCGCATCCAGATGCGTATGGGTCCTATGCGCGTGGGCTTGCACGGCGCGCTTCAGCCGCTCGCCGATTCGATCAAGTTGTTCACCAAAGAGGACATCCTCCCGTCTTGGGCGGACCGGCGCGTGTATTGGTTCGCCCCTATCGCCGTGTTCATACCCGCGCTGATGCTCTGGCTGACGCTGCCGGTGGCGCGCGACCTTGTGTTGCGAAATCTCGAGATGGGGCTGTTCTACATCACGGCCATCTCGGTGCTGTCTGTGATGGGGCTTGTGATGGCGGGCTGGGGTTCGGCGAACAAGTACGCGATGCTCGGCGGGTTGCGCGCGGCGGGGCAGCTGGTTAGCTATGAGATACCGTTCATCATGGCGATACTCGGCGTGGCGATGCTGGCTCAGTCGCTAGACCTCACCGAGGTCGTGGACGGACAGGCGACGTTCGCCTACGCGCTGATTCAGCCCGTGGGCCTGTTCCTGTTCCTGACGGCGGGGCTTGCAGAGCTTGGGCGCACGCCGTTCGACATCCATCACGCGGAATCGGAGGTCGTAGGCGGGCCGTTCGTCGAATACAGCGGAGCTCACTGGGCGGCGTTCTTTCTGGCTGAGTATCTCAACACGTTTACCGTCGCCGCGCTGACGGTTCTGCTTTTCTTCGGCGGCTGGCAGTGGCCCGCGATGCCGTTCGACGGTCTGGCGCACTCGACCCTGTCGCTGGTGTGGTTCATGTTCAAGACGTCGCTCGTCATCTGGCTCATCTTCTGGATACGCGGCACGTTCCCGCGACTGCGGATAGACCAGTTGATGTCGTTCGGCTGGAAGCTGCTAGTGCCGCTGTCGTTCCTGAACATCATCGCCACTGGCGTCGTCCTGTTCTACGGATGGGAGCTGTGGACGCTAACCGTCATATCTCTGGTATTATTGGGGGGAACGGCGTACATAATTCGCAAGAACCCCGGAACCAGCATAGAGCGGGATACGGTGCGGGTGGTATCGGCAAGCAGCCTGAGGCGGTGACCATCGCTCGGATTTAACGCAGAGGCGCAATGGCGCAGAGACTCAAAGGAATGATAGGACGACTCCGGTGATCGAACTCATGGATAGCATGAACAGCCGTCTAGATTTCCTAATCGCCGTTTCGATTGCCAACACGATAGCCGTGTTCGGGCTGACTGCCTACATAATGCTCAGAGGATAGGCTGAAAAACCATGATGGGTTTCCTGGAAGGGCTGAAGGTAACGCTGAAGACGGCGTTTCGCAAGCCCGTGACAGATCAATACCCGGACCCGGACAAGCGGCGCCAAGTAGCTCCGCGCTACATGGGATTTCCGGCGCTGCTTTGGGACTCCGACGTGCCTGAGCCGTACTGCACAGGCTGTATGGTCTGTGTCCGCGCGTGTCCGACGCAGTGCATGAGCGCGCAGATGACGGACAACCCCAAGTTCGCAACTGACGAAAGCCGCCGGCGCAAGATTATCGAGGAGTTCGAGATAAATCTTGGCCGGTGTATCTTGTGCGGCATATGCGTTGACGTGTGCAACTTCGACGCGATAGAGATGAGCCACGAGCACGAGCTTAGCAAGTACCAGCGCAACGGCAACCGGATGGACCTGAACGACCTGCTGGGTATGGGCATGAAGTACCAGACCGAAACGGGATGGCAGCCGTCCAACCCGTCCAAGAACAGCGGGGTTCCGGTGAAGAAGCCGGAGGGTACGGAGCGTCCACGCCGGCGTCCGGCGAGAGGCGGGGCGAGGGCCGGAGGCGCGAGGGCGTCCAATGCCGGAGCGCGGGCGCGAGCGGCATCCGGCGGCAACGGCGGCAGCGACGGCGACAGCAATGACAGCAGCGGCGACGGGAACGGCGGAGGTTCGGGCGACTGATGGTTTCCGGCTCGCTCATACTGTTCTACGTCGCCGCCGCTCTCGTCATCGGCGGCGGGCTTGGCGTAGCGCTGACGCGCAACATCGTCTATGCGGCGTTCGCGCTGCTGGCTTCGATGATGGGCGTGGCAGGCGTGTTCCTACTGATGTTCGCGGAGTTCCTGGCGTTGGTACAGGTACTCATCTATGGCGGCGCGGTGGTCATCGTGGTGCTGTTCTCCCTGATGCTGACGCGGATACAGGACTTCGAGCGGTTGACGGATCACCGGCAATGGCCCATTGCGGCGATCATTGCGGTCGGCGTATTCGCGCTGCTGACGGCGGCGGCGGTTACGACGGGGGTGAAGACGGGAGAGCGCGAGGGCGTCGGCTTCATCGAGCTTGGCGAGTCGCTGTTCACCGATTGGGCCGTTCCGTTCGAGGTGGCTTCGCTGGTGCTGCTGGTCGCTCTCATCGGCTCCATAGTTCTAGTCAGGGCGAGCGGGGACCGCGATTGATCGAGCTAACGCACCTGCAGATACTCGCGGCGGCTCTGTTCTCCATAGGGCTGTACGGCGTACTGGCGCGACGCAGCGCGGTGCTGATCCTAATGTCCATCGAGTTGATGCTGAACGCGGTGAACATCAATCTTATCGGCTACGCGACCTTTGTGGACTTTGCGGAGTCCCAGCGCGCGCTCGGACAGGTGCTGATTATCTTCGTGATTACGATTGCGGCGGCAGAATTGGCTTTGGCGATCGCGATCATCCTGCGACTTTACAGGAACCGGCAATCGGTGAACGTAGATGAGATAGACGCGCTCAAGTGGTGAGCATCGGCACAGAATTGGCATGGCTGATTCCGGCGCTGTCGGCGGCGGCGTTCTTCATCGTGTTTCCGTTTCGACGGTGGCTGCCGCTGCGCGGGGCGCCGATTTCGATTGGGGCTATCGGCATTGGGTTCGCGCTGTTCTGGTTCGCGCTCGCGGGGCTGCTGAGCGACGGACCGGCCGGATACGGCGTGGAGTGGCTGCGCGTAGGAGACACAACGATTGGCTGGGGCGTTGCGATTGACGCCATCTCAGTTACGATGCTGGGCCTCATCACGTTCGTCGCGCTGCTGGTGCAGGTATATTCGCTGGGGTATATGCGGCATCATGGCGAGTGGGACCCCGGGTTAGGACGATACTACGCCATCCACTCGCTGTTCGTAGCGGCCATGCTTGCGCTGGTTCTTGCCGATAACCTCGTCTTCCTATACATCGCGTGGGAACTCGTGGGCGTCGGATCGTATCTGCTGATCGGCTTCTGGTACGAACGTCGCTCTGCGGCCGAGGCGGCGAAGAAGGCGTTCATTACGACGCGCATTGGGGACGTTGGACTGCTGATCGGCATCGCGCTCCTGTTCAGAGCGACGGGGACATTCGACATCTCGACGCTCATTCACATCGCGCAGAGCGGCGGCATATCCGAGACGACCTTGACCATCTCGATGCTCCTAATCTTCCTGGGCGCTATGGGCAAGTCGGCGCAGTTCCCTTTCCACGTCTGGCTGCCGGACGCCATGGAGGGTCCAACTCCGGTTAGCGCTCTGATTCACGCGGCTACGATGGTTGCGGCGGGCGTGTACCTGGTCGCCCGGCTGATGCCGATGTTCGAGCTTGCTCCTGTGGCGCTCCTGACGGTCGCGTCCATCGGTCTGTTCACGTTCGTGTTCGCCGGTACGCTGGCGCTGGTGGTTACGGACATAAAGCGCGTACTCGCGTATTCGACGGTCAGCCACCTCGGATTGATGATGCTGTCGCTGGGGGCGGGCGGAGTCGGAGCGGCGCTGTTTCACCTGGTGGCGCACGGAGCGGCGAAGGCGATGCTGTTCCTGGGCGCTGGCAGCGTGATGCACGCTATGGACGACGAGACGGACATACGCAAGATGGGCGGCCTGCGACGGCGTATGCCGCTGACGGCGTGGACGTTCGCCATAGGCGCGGCTTCCCTTGCCGGCATCGCGCCCCTGTCCGGATTCTTCAGCAAGGACGAGGTTCTGCTGTACACGCTGGAGCAACTGCATCCCGTCTTCATAGTCATAGCGCTCGCCGGCGTGTTGCTGAGCGCGCTCTACATGGCGCGGGTCGCGTTCGCGGCGTTCTTCGGGCAGCCGAGGATAGACCACTCGGGGGTTCACGAGTCGCCCGCCGTCATGACGGCGCCCCTACTGCTGCTTGCCGTACCGGCCATCGGAGTCGGTTTCCTCGCCTTCGGATACGGGGACGGCTTCAAGGGGTTCGCGGCGTTCATCGAAGGATACGGCGAGTTCCACATGAACGTTCCGCTCGCCGTCGCGTCTCTGGCGCTGGCGCTCGCCGGGGTGTGGTTCGGCTGGACGGCATATGCTCGCGGCGCGATGGATCCCGCCACCGTCCGCGCGCGCGTTCCGACGCTGCACCGCGTCTTGGAGCGTCGCTACTACGTGGACGAGCTCTACCAGTGGGTGATAGACAGGATCGCGCTCGCGTTCGGGCGGTTCATCGCGCTGTTCGACCGCGTGGTGGTGAACGATACGGCGGTGGACGGTTCTGCCGACTCGGTAAAGGCGTCGGGCTTCCGCATGAAGTTCGTACAGACGGGTCGGCTGTACAACTACGGCATGGCGATGGCGGTGGGCGCGGTAGCGCTCGCGCTGATCTGGTGGCTCGCGCTCTCCTGACATGGATGGTTTCGACACATACGCGCTGCTTCTGTTGATCGCCCTGCCCACGCTGGGGGCGTTGGTCATTCTCGTCACTCCGGGGCGCAACCTGCGGGCCGTGCGACTAATCGCAACGCTTACCGCCGCGCTGAGCCTGGCGGTGTCGGCGTATGTCTTCCTCGCCTACGACCACGGCGCGGGCGGGATGCAGTTCGAAAACTCCTTCCGGTGGCTGTCCATGGCCGGCGAATGGCCGATGGGCGACATCGCCATAACGCTGCACCTCGGAACGGACGGCATCGGCGCGCCGATGGTTCTGCTGACGGGCATCGTACTGTTCACGGGCGTTTTGGTCTCCTGGAACATAGCCGACCGCGCCAAGGAGTTCTTCGTCCTCTACCTGCTGCTGCTGGCGGGCGTGTTCGGCGTGTTCGTTACGCTGGACATGTTCTTCTTCTTTTTCTTCTACGAGCTTGCGGTACTGCCGATGTACCTGCTGATCGGCGTCTGGGGCAGCAGTTCGACGTTCCCGACGTTCAGCCGTTCCAAAGAGTACGGCGCGATGAAGTTGATGATATTCTTGGTAGCCGGAAGCGTGCTGATTTGGGTCGCGCTGCTGGCTATCTTCGTAGAGGCCGGACTTGGCACGTTCAACCTTATCGCCCTGGAGCAAGTGGCGTTTTCAGAAAACTTCCAGCGCATCTTCTTCCCGTTGCTGATGGTTGGATTCGGAACTCTCGCGGGCCTGTGGCCGTTCCACACGTGGTCGCCCGACGGCCACGTCGCCGCGCCGACCGCGGTTAGCATGGTTCATGCGGGCGTGCTGATGAAACTCGGCGCGTTCGGCATCATCAGGATCGGCATGATGCTGATGCCCGAGGGCGCGGAGGCGTGGATGCCGGTTCTCATAGGGCTTGGCACGGTGAACGTGCTGTACGGGGCCTGGTCGGCGATCGGGCAGACGGACCTGAAGTACGTCATAGGCTACTCCAGCGTCAGCCACATGGGGTACGTGATCATGGGTATCGCGACGCTTCATCCGCTCGGCATGAGCGGCGCGGTCCTGCAGATGTTCAGCCACGGCATGATGACCGCGCTGTTCTTCACGGTCGTGGGCGTAGTCTATGAGCGGACGCACACGCGAGACATCTACGCGCTAGACGGACTCGCCAAGCGCATGGGCTTCACGGCGACGCTATTCGCCGTCGCGGGTCTCGCCTCGCTGGGCCTGCCGGGTCTGAGCGGGTTCGTAGCCGAGCTTCTCGTGTTCCTCGGGCTGTTCAAGACCTACCCGATACTTGGAGTTCTTGGGATCATCGGCGCGGCGGTTACGGCGGTGTACATCCTTCGCCTGCTGGCGCGTGTTTTCTTCGGGCCAATCAGCGAACATTGGACGCGAGAACTGCCCGATGATTCAGGCGCTGACGCCAGGCCTCTCGAACGAGTATCCACGCTCATATTGGCGGGGTTCATACTGCTGATCGGCCTGTTCCCCTTCCCGTTCATCCGCGTAATCGAGTCGGGAGCGCTCGAAGTTCTCGCAAGATTTGGTGACGCGGGATGAACAACGACTTCCTGCTTCTGCTGCCTGAGTTCATCGTGACGGGACTCGCCTTCGTAGTTCTGACGGCGGACTTCGTCCTCGACGACAGGCGCAAGCATTGGCTGGGATACCTCGCGGGTGTAGGGCTGGTGGTCGTGTTGGTCATCATGGTGGCTACGCAGTGGGACACGCGCGGCGAACTGTACGAAGGGCTGATCTCGATCGACGGCTTCTCCATGTTCTTCAGGGCGACGTTCCTGCTCATGGGCGCCGTCGCCGCGCTGTCGTCAATCGAGTACGTCCGGCGGAACCTCGATCATCCAGGCGAATATTACGCGCTGCTAGTATTCGCCGTGGTGGGCATGATGCTGCTGTCGGCGTCGCGCGAACTGCTGACGGCGTACATATCGCTGGAACTGCTGAGCTTCAGCCTGTACGTACTGGTGTCGTTCGACCGCTACAACCCCAAGTCGAACGAGGGCGGGACCAAGTACATCCTGCTCGGCGCGGTGTCGTCCGCGCTACTGCTGTTCGGGATCAGCCAAGTCTATGGGCTGCTGGGCACGACTCGATTCGACGAGATGGCGAAGGCGCTGGCCATCGCCGGCGACCTGGACGCGGGCGTTCTGGTAGGCATAACGCTGCTGATAGCCGGGATCGGGTTCAAGGTGGCCGCCGTCCCATTCCACATGTGGGCGCCGGACGCATACGAGGGGGCGCCCATACCCATAACGGCGTTCCTGGCGGTCGCGTCGAAGGCCGCGGCATTCGCGCTGGCGATGCGTCTGTTCGGAGAAGGGCTGCTTCCGACGATTGGCGACTGGCAACTGCTGCTCGCGCTTCTGGCCGCGCTGACGATGACGATCGGCAACCTGGTGGCTCTCGCGCAGACGAACATGAAGCGACTACTGGCGTATTCCAGCATAGGACACGTCGGCTACCTGCTCATGGGAATCGCCGCGCTCGCCGCGGTGAGAGCGGACGGCGGTTTCGAGACAGGAGCGTCCCACCTCGCGGTAAACGGAATGGCGCTGCACCTTGTGGCGTATGGCGTAACCAACTTCGCGGCATTCATGTGCCTGTCGGCGTTCTACAACGCGACGGGCAAGGACGACATCGCGGACCTGGCGGGCGCGGCGCGGCGTTCGCCGTTCTTGGCTCTGGTCATGTCGGCGTCGCTGTTCTCTCTGGCGGGGTTGCCCGTGTTCGCCGGTTTCGTCAGCAAGTTCTACCTGTTCACGGCGACGGCGACGCAGGGGCTGCTATGGCTCGCGGGGCTGGCTATCTTCACAAGCCTCATTTCTCTATACTACTATCTCCAAGTGATGAGGCAGTTGTACATCGAGTCGCCGCCGCCGGAGGCGGGCGCGATACGGCTGCCGAGAACGACTGTCGCGCTGATGGCCGCGCTGCTGTTGGGGATGGTGGCGCTGGGAATATACCCCGCGCCGCTCATGGATCTGGCGCAGGTGGCGAGCGAGGCGTTGTTGAGATAGGAGGCTCGAAATGAGTGGCATATGGCCCGGAGACACCCGCTGCACCGTAATGCTGGGCTTCGACATAGACGGCGTTTCGAGCGCTATCAACCGCGACCCTGCGTCGGCCAACCTGCCGAGCCTGATGTCCATGCGCGAGTACGGACCGTCGGTCGCCATGCCGCGCATCCTGGATTTGCTGGACAGGCACGGCATTCCCGCCAGTTTCTACGTGCCGGGCTACGTGGCGGAGACGCACGAGGATCTGGTGGTGGAGATCGTGGACCGGGGCCACGAGGTCGGACATCACGGCTACATGCACGAGCCTCCAGCCACGTTGACGCGGCAAGAGGAAGCCGACGTTCTGGATCGGGGTATCGAAATTCTGGAGCGGCTGACGGGCGAGACTCCGGCCGGTTACAGATCGCCAAGCTGGGAGCTTAGCGAACATTCGCTGGAGCTGCTGGTGGAGCGCGAGTTCGTGTACGACACGAGTCTTATGGGAGACGACGTTCCGTACCTCGTGCCGGTGGACGATCATTCGATTGTGGAGATCCCGGTCAATTGGGAACTGGACGACGCGCCCTACTTCAGCTACGCTCCGTCGCTCGGTATGCGCCCGGTGATGGCGAGTCCGTCGCACGTTTACGACGTGTGGTCGTCGGCGTTCGAGGGCGCGTACCACTATGGAACGGCGTTCACGCTGACGATGCACCCGTACGTGATAGGGCGTCCGGGCCGCCTGCGGATGTTGGAGCGGCTGATCGAGAAGATGCGCGGCTTTCCGGGCGTGGAGTTCGAGCGCGCCGTGGACGTGGCGCGGGAGTTTACAGAAGAGGCGCGAGGGTAGCCGCTGCCCTTTCGCGACTTGAAGCCTACGTCCCTTCATTGCCCAGCGCCGCCGCAAGCGCTAGAATCCTCTTGGCGTTCCGACGGGCGGACGGGGCGCGCTGATTCGACGCCCCGATAGACACATACCGCTGCGAGGTCCCACGATGGCTCTTCCCGACCGCATGAAGTTCGGCATCTTCATGGCGCCGTTCCACTGGCAGAACGAGAACCCGACCGTAGCCTACGAACGTGATTTCGAGCTAATTGAATGGCTCGACTATCTCGATTTCGATGAGGCGTGGATCGGCGAACACCACTCGGCGGGCTGGGAGACGATCGCTTCGCCGGAGCTGTTCATGGCGGCGGCGGCGGAGCGTACCAAGCACATCAAGCTCGGAACCGGCGTCATCAGCCTGCCGTACCATCACCCCCTGATGGTGGCGAACCGCATGGTGCAACTCGACCACATGACGCGCGGGCGAACCATGCTCGGCGTAGGCCCCGGCGCGCTCAGCACCGACGCCTATATGCTGGGGATAGACCCCGTGGATCAGCGGCGTCGCATGGACGAGTCCATGGGGATCATCAAGCGTCTGCTGACCGAGAAGGAGCCGATCACGCACGAAAGCTCGTGGTTCACTCTTCGGGAGGCTACGCTGCACCTGCGCCCATACACGCAGCCCCACTTCCCAATGGCGGTGGCGGCGGCGCAGTCGCCGTCAGGCATGGTGCTGGCGGGCAAGTACGGGCTGGGCGTGCTGTCGGTTAGCGTCATACGCGGCGGCTCTTACGCGCGCGACATGAAGGACTTTTGGAAGATAGCGGAGGACACGGCCGAGCAGTACGGCAATACAATGAACCGCAACGAGTGGCGGCTTGTAATCATCGCGTTCCTGGCCGAGACTCGCAAGGAGGCGCTGGAACAGGCGCGTATCGGAGCGGGCCGCTTCCAGCGGGAGTACTTCGAGCAGACGCTGGGCGCCGACGCTACGGACTGCCCTCAGGACAAGATAGTTGACCTGATGGTGGAGCGCGGGGCATGGTGCGTCGGCACGCCGGACGACATGATCGACATGATCTACCGCCTGGACGAGTCGTCGGGCGGATTCGGCGGCCTGCTGATCCAAGCTACGGAGTTCGGCACGCGGCAACAGGTGCTTCACAGCTACGAGCTAATGTCGCGCTACGTGATGCCGCACTTCCAGGGTTCCATCGAGAGCCTACAACGCTCGCAGCAGTACGCGAAGGACGTTCGCGGCGAGCTCGCCAGCCGGCGCGAAGCGGCCATGCAGCGCGCGGCGGCGGATTACGACGCGCAGAGGCAAGGGTAGCGCTCGACCACAGGCCACCCACTTGACCAATAAATAACCAACCAGGTTTGATGTGGATTCTGGATTGATTCAAGGCGATCCATTTTCAAAGATTAGATAGACAGGGAGATTCTACACAGATGCCTAAAATGACTGGTGGACAGGCGTTGGCGCGGTCGCTATACCGCGAGGGCGTTCGGGTTATCTTCGGGCTGCCGGGGGTACAGTTGTATCACGCGCTCGACGGGCTGGCGCAGGAGCCGGGCATCCGCTTCATCGCCACCCGGCACGAGCAGGCTACGGCATACATGGCGGACGGCTACGCCCGCGCGGGAGGCGGCGTCGGCACAGCGATGGTGGTGCCCGGTCCCGGACTCCAAAACGCAAGCGCGGCCATCGGAACGGCGTACTCGGCGTCGTCGCCGGTGTTCATGGTCGCCGGACAGATACAGCGCGACCTTATCGGCGTGGATCGCGGTATGCTTCACGAAGTGAACGACCAGTTGGACACCATTCGCCCAGTCACCAAGTGGGCGGAGCGCATCTTGGATCCGGCCGAGATTCCGGCCGCCGTCCACGAGGCGTTCAGGCAGCTAAAGACCGGGCGTCCGCGTCCAGTCGAGATCGAGATTCCCCCTGAGACATTCGAGGACGAGGCGGACATCGAGCTGTTCGAGCCGGAGGAATATCCGCGCGAGGCGCCGTCGGGCGAGGCGGTGCGAGACGCGGCGCGGCTTATCGCACAGTCCAAGAATCCGCTGCTGTTCGCCGGAGGAGGCGTGATAGCGTCAGAGGCGTCCGCCGAGCTGGAGGCGCTGGCGGAGTTCCTGCAAGCGCCGGTGATGATGACGTCGGAGGGCAAGGGCGCAATCTCCGACCGGCACTACCTCGCGCTCGGTGGGATGGGCTTCCGAGGGGACCCGTATATGCAGAAGATGGCGGAGCACGATCTCGTGATCGCCGTCGGCACGCGCAACGCCTATCCCAACATCTTCTCGCAAAAACTGTTGCAGATAGACGTTGACTCCGAGGAGATAGGCCGCAACTACGATGACACGGTCGGCGTGCTGGGCGACGCGAAGGTCGCTCTGGAGGCGCTTCGCAAGGCTTTGGAGTCGTCAACCGCGCCGCGCGAGAGTCGCCGAGACGAACTGGAGGCGGCGAAGGCCGCCCGGAACGACGCTCTCCCCCAGATAGAGCCGCAGCACGGCTACACGCAAGCCATCCGCAACGCGGTGCCGGACGACGGCATCGTCATATCGGGTATGACGCAGATCGGCTATTACAGCCGCGTCAACTACCCTGTCTATGAGCCGCGCACCTACCTTACCAGCTCGTACTACGGCAACTTGGGCTACGCCTATCCCGTCGCGTTGGGGGCTAAGGTCGCCTGCCCGGACAAAGCGGTCGTCGCCATATCTGGCGACGGCGGCTTCATGTTCGCGTCGCAGGAGATGTCAACCGCCGTGAAGTACGGCATCAACGCCGTCGCCGTCGTATTCAACGACAGCGCATACGGCAACGTTCTGCGAGACCAGGTAACGCGCTTCGAGGGACGCTCGATAGGCGCGGAGCTTCACAACCCGGACTTCATGAAGCTCGCCGACGCCTACGGCGTTCGAGGAGTCCGGGTGGAGGGCGGCGCGGATGAGTTGGAGTCGGCGCTCGCCGAGTCGCTTACGATCGAGCGACCCACGCTGATTGAGGTTCCGGTTGGGATGATGCCGAATCCGTTTGGGGGCTAGGGTTTGGCGTTTTCATACGCCGCGAACGGGCGCGTCTTCGACTGGGAGACGCGAACGCGGACGCCGGCGGGGAGAGTGGAGTAGGACCTGGTTCTGGCACGGATTCGCGCGCCAGAATCCAGTTCTACTTCCAGGATGATGTGGTCGCCCCGGAACTCGCGGGCGGCTACTCTGCCCTGCCCGCCCGCGTCGGGCGTGAGATCCAAGTCGTCCGGGCGCACCAGTATGAGCGCGGGTTTGCTTTCCAACAAGCGACCCGCGGGCGATTCTACTCGCAGCGTCCCCAGTTCCGTGTCGGCGCAGCCGTCTCGCCTGACAGTGGCTGGGATGAAGTCGCAAGGCCCGGTTAGCGCGGCCACGCCGGGCGTCGCGGGGTAGTGGTAAACTCGTTCCGGCGCGTCTATGTGGAGCAGTTGTCCGTCTATCATGACGCCTACGCGGTCGGCGATCGCGAACGCCTCTTCGCGGTCGTGGGTTACGAGGATGGCGGCGGCGCTCCGGGCGCGCAGTATCTCCTCTACCTCGCTTCGGAGGCGCTGGCGCATCGCCGTGTCGAGATTGCTGAACGGCTCGTCCAACAGCACCGCTACCGGGTCGGGGGCGAGCGTCCGCGCCAACGCCACGCGCTGCTGCTGGCCTCCTGACAGTTCGTGAGGGTAGCGCGACGCCAACTCTTCGAGATGCACCAGCGACAGCGCCTCGCGGACGCGGGAGTCGCGCCGGTCGCGGGATAGCGCGTTGAGTCCAAACGCGACGTTGGCGGCGACCGTCATATGCGGGAACAGCGCGTACTCCTGCACCACCATGCCGATTCCGCGTCTGTCGGGGGGGCGGACGCCTCGAGCGTCCGAGACTATCTCGCCGCCTATCTCGACCTGGCCGCCGGACGGAGATTCGAGGCCGGCTATCAGCCGCAGAAGCGTCGTCTTGCCGCACCCGCTCGCGCCGAGCACGGCCACGATCTCGCCGGGGCGGACGTCGAGACTCACTCGATCAACTGCCAGAACATCTTCGAAACGCTTGGTGAGTTCGATGCACCGAATTACGTGGTCGCTCATTGCCGAGGCGCGCGCTCCCTAAGTACCAGAAATGCCATCGGTATCGAGGATACCAGAATGATGAAGAGCGCGGGAGCGGCGGCGCGGGCAAAGAACGCCTCTTCCGTAGCCGACCACACTGCCGTCGCCAGAGTGCTGAAGTTCAGAGGTCCCAGCAACAGCGTAGTGGGCAGCTCTTTCATCGTCAGCAGGAATACCAGAGCGCCGCCGGTCAGAAGGCCCGGACGTATCATCGGGCCGGTGACGGACAGCATAACGCGCAGGCGGCCGCTACCAAGTAGCCGCGCGGACTCCTCGATTCTGGGGCTGACCTGCCGAAGCGACGCCTGCACCGCGCCGAGCGCTGCGGGCATATACAGGATGACGTAGCCGAACACGAGCGTCCAGACGGTCTGGTACATGGGCAGGACAAGGCGGCTGCTGAAGAAGACAAGCGCGAGCGCGACGACTATTCCGGGCATGGCGTATCCAGTATGGCTGAGGCGGTACACGGTGTCCGCGACGATGCCCGGATGCCGCACGGACATTGCGGCTACTGGAACCGCGAATACGACGGCGACGATGGCTGCCAGCGCCGAGACGCTGACGGCGTTCCAAGTCGCGCTCCACAGCAGCAGCAGCGGCTCGCCCGCGAACAGGCCGTTGACCAACCAGTAGATCAGCACGGCGGACGGTATGCCAAGCGCGGCTACGACGACACACCAGACGGCCACGGCCATCGGCCACCTCAGACGGTTCAGCCGGATGACCTGCGCTTCGCGCTGAGAGCCGGACGACGTTCGATAGTACCTCGCGCCTCCGCGCACTACCCCCTCGGCCACAAGGACCACTGTCGCGAGAGCTACCAGGCCCAACGACAGCACCGCGGCTACGGATCGGTCGAATGAACCTTGGTACTGCTGGAATATCGCCCACGTGAAAGACTCGTATCGCATGAGCGACGCGGCGCCGAAGTCGCTTAGCGCGTAGAGGGCGACCAGCAGCGCGCCGGACAGCATAGCCGGACGCAGCAGCGGTAGCGTTAGCCTGAACAGAGCGCGGTACGTGCCGTATCCCAGCATACGGGCGGACTCCTCGAGGCTTGGGTCCAGCCTGAGTATCGCCGCGCGGACGGTGAGATATACGTATGGGTAGCTGAACAGTATCAGCGAGAGGGAAGCGCCGGGCAGCCCGTATATCTCGGGAAGCCGCGTTATTCCGAGCGGTTCAAGCGCGCTCTGGAACATTCCGCGCGGTCCCAGCGCGGCGATGTAGAGGAACGCGCCAACGTAGGTCGGCACCACGAGCGGCAGCGCGCATAGCGTCGAGAGCGTCCGCCGCATCGGAAGATCGGTCCGGGTAGTCAGCCAGGCGATCGGCACGCCGATGGCGAGCGATCCGGCGGTTACGATGAGCGCTAGCTGGATGGAACGCCAGAGTATCTGGGCGGTACGTTCGCGGAAGAACAGCTCCCAAGCGTTCGATGAAGCGCCGGCTCCGCGAATGGCGAGGTACGCCAGGGGCAGAGCCATCGCGCAGGCGACCAGGATGGCCGGGATAGTTGGGAGAGCGGGAAGACGCGCCCGCAATATGGGCAAAGACAAGGCTGGAAACTGAATGGCTTGCATTAACTAATAGACGCCCGCGCTGACAGGGGCAAGCGAAGGGGAGGGTTGAACTAGGTTGGACGCCTCGCCTGCCCCTGCCAGCTTCTGTTGAGATGATACAGTCTAGGACATTATACGCTGACAGCGACAGGCGGAGGGAGGGCCGCATCGCTGCGCCGAGCCCGCCGCTGTCAGCCTTTGAAGGGATGTTGAAGTCTAGGGTATCACGCCCGTATCGCGAAGCAGAGCCTCGGTGCCGACGAGGTCGTCGAGCGTCGCGTAGTCTATGTCGGGGTTGTTCAGGCTCTCGATCGACGGAAGCAGGCGGTGCGTCTTGACGCCTTCTACCAGCGGGTACTCGTACACCGACGCGGCGAAGTACTGCTGAGCCACCGTGGACAGCAAGAAGCGAATGAACGCCTCCGCGTTGTTCTGATTTTCCCCCGTTTCCAGGATCGCGGCACCGGCGACCATCACGAGGCTGGCGGGGCCGCCGTCGTCGAGGAACAGGTTGCGCGCGCCAAAGTCGTCGCCATGCTCGGCGATGAACCTGTGCAGGTAGTAGTGGTTGACCAGGCCGACGGATACTTCGCCCCTGGAGGCGGCATCTACGATTGGGGTGTTCTTTGGGAACACCTTTACGTCGTTCGCCAGCATGCCTTCGAGCCACTCTCGGGTCTTCTCTTCGCCCCACATCTCGCGCATGGCAGTAACCATCACGCGGAACGAGGCGTTTGTGGGCGGCCAGCCTACGCGCCCTCTCCACTTGGGATCAGTTAGGTCTTCAACGGATGTCGGGAGCTCGTTTTCAGAGAGCGTGGCGTCATAGACGATCACACGCGCTCTTCCGGTAACTCCGACCCAGCTTCCGTCAGACGCCCGCGCCCATTCGGGGACGGCAAGGGTGATGTCGGACGGCAGGGGGCGGTATCGGTCGGCGAGCGCGGCCAGCGCGCCCGGCTCCTGGGTCCAGAACACGTCGGCGGGCGAGTTATCGCCCTCCTCGGCGATGGTCGCGGCTATTTCGGACGTGCCACCGTACTTCACCTGGACGTCAACGCCAGTGGCTTCTTCGAACTGCGCGATTACGGGGGCTACTAGCGACTCGCTGCGGCCAGAATAGAGCACCAACCGTCCCGGATCTTCCTCAGTCATCACCGCCGCGGACGGGATCGCAGAGCCGGCTACTACGCTCGAAGCGGCGTCGGCCGCCTGTTGCGCGGCTGTGGCGGCATCCTGCGCGGCAATCGCCGCCTGCTGCGCGGCAACCGAAGCATCTTGAGCGGCGGAAGAGGCGCTCACAGCCGCAGCCTCTACCTCTCCTACCGAACCGGAACCGACGGGGATACACGCCAGCGCGGACAGCGCAAGCGCAACGATAGCGGCGGTCAGGAGCCCACGCCGCGCCGCGCGCCTTGTGGGTCGTTCTGAAGCGGCAGTTACTATCGACATATACCTACCCTTATAATTTGCTTTGTGTAAGCTAACGGCGGTAGTTAGTATGGACTAATAATATGTGCTTGTCAACACTAATTTTCAAGATCAGTGCGAGCGCGGCATGAATCGAATAGCGGTCTTGGGAGATCTGGGCATATGGTTCTGAAGGTCGAAGCGCGGCGGCTTGCGTCCGCGCGCCTGCGTGAATACAATTCGCGCAAGACATTTCAAATCAGTAGCCAATAGTTAGACGAGAGGGAGATTTCGGATGCTTCAGCACTTCAAGGTACCGGCAGATGAAGCGGTTCACGTTCACGAGGCACCATTGCGCGAGACCGTCAACGCGGTCTTCAGGAAGATGGGCGTGAATGAGGCGGACGCCGAGATTGCCACGGACGTTCTAGTCTTGGCGGATATGAGAGGGGTAGAGACCCACGGCGTCTCGAACATGCTGCGGTCCTACGTTGCCGGATACGGCAGCGGCGAACTCAACAACGATCCCAACTGGCGCATCACGCGCGAGACGCCGGCCACGGCCAACATAGACTCAGACCGGGGGCTGGGAATCATCGTGACGCCCAAGGCTATGGAGATCGCCATAGAGAAGGCGAAGAACGTAGGCGTGGGAATGGTTACGATCCACAACTCGCGGCACCTGGGCATGGCGTCGTACCACGCGATGATGGCGCTCGAGCACGACCAGATCGGGTTGTGCGTTACATCCTGCCCGCCGGGCGTGCTGCCGACGTTCGGCGCTGAGCCGCGTCTCGGCACCAACCCCATCGCGCTGGCCGCTCCCGCCGACAAGGAGCCGCCGTTCGTGTTCGACGCCGCCACCAGCACCGTCGCGGGCAACAAGCTGGGGCTTGCGCGGCGTCTGGGCAATGACCTGCATCCCGGTTGGGTAGCCGACTCTGAGGGCATACCGATCATGGAGGAGGTGCCGCCGCCAACGCCGGGCTACGAGGGCCGGGCGTCGTCGTTCCTGCTGCCTGTGGGCGGGACGCGCGAGGGCGGCTCGCACAAGGGCTACGGCCTCGCGTGCATCGTGGACATTCTCGGCGGCGTGCTGTCGGGAGGCGGGTTTGGCGCAGTGCCGGGGCGCCCGAACTTCGGGCACATGGTCGCAGCGTACAACGTCGAGGCGTTCATGGACACCGCCGAGTTCAAGCGCACGATGGACGACTTTCTGCGAATGCTCCGCGAGACGCCGCCCGCGCCCGGCCACGACCGCGTGCTGTTCCCGGGACTGCCTGAAGCCGAGGAGGAGGAACTCCGCGCCGAACACGGCATCCCGTTCCACCCCGAAGTGATCGAGTGGTTCAAGGACATCACCAGCGAACTCGATATCCCATACAACCTGACGTAACAAGCCACGCGCTTGACCGTCATCGGTGAGGCATGGATGTCGTGTAATCGACGGGAAATAGGGGCGTCCCTTGTGGATGCCCCTACGATTCTATCGAGCAACGCTCCGTCAGCTCGTTCAGATCGCCATGGGTGGACATGTTCATGCAGTGATCGAACAGGCTGGCGGGGAAACTATCCGGCGCTACGGCTTCGGTGGGCCACGTCAGCTTGGCGATTAGCTGATCGTCGGTGATGGGTTCGTCGGGATGTCCCTTGCGCTCGGCGCCTGCGTCGCAGTCAGTTCACGCTCCCAGCGCATCAGCCAGGCCGTTCTCGTGAGCATCGGCGGCGTCGGCCAGCGGGACCGACAGCTGGTCGCCGAACGACAGGACATCGCCTCCCACTGTTCCGATTCGCGCCCAGGGTACATCGTTGGCATCGCAGATGCGACTTACCGCGTCCACATCCCCGTCAGACACGCTTATCACAATGCGGGACTGGCCTTCGCCGAACAGCGCGGCGTCCCATCTGTTGCCGGATTCGGCGGCGAGCGGCGCGTCTATGCAGGCGCCGATGCCCCCGATGATCGCGGACTCGGCGACGGCGACGGCAATGCCGCCATCCGCGCAGTCGTGCGCCGACTTTACTACTCCGGCGGCGATTAGAGAACGGCAGGCGCTTTGTACCGCCACTTCCAATTCGAGGTCTATGAAGGGCTTGCCGGCAACCATGCCGTGAACCAGCTCAAGGCACTCGCTGCCCGATAACTCGGATGGGTTCGCTTCCAGCGTCGTTCTGCCTAGCAGGACGACGACGTCTCCCTCATCCTCGAATCCGGCCGTGGCGTGAGCGGTTACGTCCTCCAATAGCCCCAGCGCGCCGACCACCGGGGTCGGATAGATGCCGACGTCCTGCGTCTCGTTGTACAGGCTAACGTTGCCGCTAATGACGGGGGCGTCGAAAGCTCGGCTCGCCTCTGCCATGCCGTTCACCGCCTCGCGGAGCTGGTAGTAGATTTCGGGCCGCTCCGGGTTGCCGAAATTCAGGCAGTCGGTGAGCGCGATGGGCGTGGCGCCGACGCAGGATACGTTGCGGCACGCCTCGGCGACGGCGATCATGCCGCCGGCGCGCGGGTCGAGATAACAGTAGCGTCCGTTGCCGTCGGTGGAGACGGCAATTCCCTTGCGGACGCCTTTCACGCGCAGCAGGGCGGCATCCCCGCCGGGGGCTACTACGGTGTTGGTCTGCACCTGGTGATCGTACTGCCGATAGATCCAGCGACGAGAGGCGATGTTTGGTGACGCCAGCAGGCGTAGCAAGACCTCGGACGGCGAATCCGAAGGCAAGGGCAGCGCGGATATGTCGGTCGCGTGCGACTCGTCCATCCACGAGGGACGAACCGCCGGCGGCTGGTAGAGCGGCGGGTCGGTCAGCAGCTCTACGGGGACGCTCGCCTCGGCGCTTCCCCCGTCGGCTATGGAGACCAAGCCGTCTCCGGTAACTTCTCCAATTACATCCGAGCGCAGATCCCACCTGTCGAAGATTGCCTGCACCTCAGGCTCGCGTCCGCGTTGGACTACTATCAACATCCGCTCTTGCGACTCGCTGAGCATGACTTCGTAGGGGATCATGCCCGGCTCGCGGCGCGGAGCGGCTTGGACATCTATGCGTATTCCGGCGGCGGCGTTGGAGGCGCATTCGACGCTCGCGCTGGTCAGGCCGGCGGCGCCGAGGTCTTGGACTCCGACTACGGCGTCGCTCTGCGCCGCTTCCAAGCACGCCTCGATCAGCACCTTTTCCAGGAACGGGTTGCCGACCTGCACGGTTGGGCGAAGTTCGCGATCGTCTTCGAAGGTGCGCGAGGCGAGGCCGGACGCTCCGTGTATGCCGTCGCGTCCCGTGTCCGCGCCGACGAGCATCAGCAGATTGCCGGGTTCTCCGGCGGTCGCGCGGCGTAGCTCGTCGTGGCGCAGCAGTCCGACGCACATGGCGTTTACAAGCGGATTGCCGGAGTATGTCGGCGAGAAGTACACCTCGCCGCCCACGTCAGGCACGCCTATGCAGTTGCCATAGCCGGATATGCCGGCGACTACGCCCTGGAACAGGTAGCGGTTGCGGCCGTCGTCCGGGGGACCGAAGCGGAGCGAGTTGAGCAGGGCGATTGGCCGCGCGCCCATCGCAAAGATGTCTCGCACGATGCCACCGACGCCCGTCGCCGCGCCTTCGTATGGCTCGATCGCCGACGGGTGATTGTGCGACTCGACCTTCATCACGACCGCAAGCCCGTCGCCGATGTCCACGACGCCGGCGTTTTCGCTGCCGGGCGAAACCAGGAGCCGGTCGCTGACGGTATCGAACATTCGCAACAGCGGCTTGGAGTGTTTGTAGCCGCAATGTTCGCTCCACATAGAACCGAACAGCCCTATCTCAAGCTCGTTCGGTTCCCTGCCCAGTCGTTCGACGATCGCCTCATATTCGCCCGTGGAGAGCGCGAGCTGGTCCAGGACTTCTTGAGATACGGACATGGCGGGGCTAACCTCCTACGGGTTGCGCGGCGTTCACGATGGAGCGAAAGATGCCCAGCCCTTCGTCGCCGCCCATGAGCGGATCGCAGCAGCGTTCGGGGTGCGGCATCATGCCAAGCACGTTTCCCTGGGCGTTGGAGATGCCGGCGATTCCGCGCCTCGAGCCGTTGGGGTTGGCGTCTCCTGTCACCGCGCCGCCGGTGTCGCAGTAGCGAAAGACGACTTGGCCGTTCGCCTCCATCGCGTCTAGCGTCCGCTCGTCCGCGTAGTAGTTGCCCTCGCCGTGCGAGATGGGGACAGCTATGACGTCGCCCACGTCGAGCGCGTTGGTGAAGCGCGTCTCCGCAGTCTCGACGCGCAGGTTCACCCACTGGCATCTGAACTGCAGATGGTCGTTCCGCATCAGGACGCCCGGAAGCAGCCCAGCCTCGCACAGTATCTGGAAGCCGTTGCATATGCCGATGACGGTTCCGCCATCGGACGCGAACCGCTCCACGGAGCGCATGATGGGCGAGAAGCGCGCTATGGCGCCACAACGCAGGTAGTCGCCGTATGAGAAGCCACCGGGCACTATCAGACAGTCTATTCCGGAGACGTCAGTGTCTTTATGCCAGAGGTAGCGCGCGGATTCGCCGAGGTTATCGGTAACGGCGGTGTAGCAGTCGCCGTCGCTCCAGGTGCCGGGGAATACGATTACGCCGAAGTTCATGATTAACCCGCTCTCAGGCGCGCCATTACCGCCGCGCTCACCTCTCTGCCCTCGGCGCGGCCTCGCACCTGAGGCATGATGGCGCTCATAACCTTGCCCATATCGCCCGGGCCGGATGCGCCAACTTCGGCAATCGTCCGCGCCACCAACTCCTCAATCTCATCGCGGGAGAGCTGCTGGGGCATATACCCCATGATAATTTCGAGCTCGGCGCGTTCTATGTCCGCCAAGTCCTCGCGATTGCCCTGAGTGAACGCCTCTATGCTGTCGCGGCGCTGCTGCGCCTGGCGCGATAGCACCTGGATCACCGCGTCATCGTCCAAGTCTTTCTGCACTCGGATCTCCTCGTTGCGGATAGCCGAGCGCAGCAGGCGAATCACGTCGCGTCGCGGGGCGTCGCGGTCGCGCATGGCCTGTTTCAGGTCGTCGTCCAGTCTGGTTTTCATCGTCATGGTTCTTTCCCGCTTCCGAATGTTACAGCAGCTCGATGGCGTGTGCGATGCGTTCCAAGGTTCGTTCTCGCCCCAAGACTTCCATAGACTCGAATATCGGCGGCGATACCTTCTGCGCGGTGGTCGCTACGCGAAGCGATCCGAGCAGCGGACCTACTCGGACGCCAAGCTCGTCCGCCAGCGGCCTGAGCGTTCCCTCGATGGTCGACGCGTCGAACGGTTCCACGTCCGAGAGGGCGTTGTGGGCGGCGGTCAGCGCGTCCCGGGTGGAGTCGGCGTCCATGCGCCGCTGTATCAACTGTTCCGGATCCGGATTGACTTTCTTGGAGAAGGCAAACTTCACCAGCGGGGCAGCGTCGGCGAGCGTCTTGAGCCGTTCGCGCACCAGGGGCGTAACCTTCTCAGCATCGCCGTTGGCGAGCGCGACGTCGAAGTCCGGCGGCGAGTCTGCCCAGAACCGGGCGAGCGCGCCGTCGAGTCTGGCGTCGGAGGCCGCGCGGATGTGCTGGCCGTTCAGCCACATCAGCTTGTCGAAGTCGAACACCGCGTCCGAGCGGGATACGCGGGCGAGGTCGAATGCCGCTATGAGGTTGTCCGGCGTGAAAAATTCGGTCGATCCGTCGAGCGACCATCCGAGTAGCGTCAGATAGTTCAGCAGCGCCTCAGGCAGTACGCCCATGTCGCGGTAGTCCATGACCGACGCCGCGCCGTGCCGCTTGCTGAGCTTTGTGCGGTCGGGCGCGAGAATCACGGGCAGGTGCGCGAACTTCGGCATCTCCCACCCGAACGCGGCGTATAGCTGCACGTGGCGCGGCACACTCGAGATCCACTCCTTCCCGCGTATCACGTGGCTGATTCCCATATGGCGATCGTCCACGACAGAGGCGAGATGGTACGTAGGGAAGCCGTCTGACTTGAGCGCTACGAAGTCGTCGTACAGGCGGTTTTCAAACTCAAGCCGTCCGAACACGATGTCATCCAGCGACGACACGCCGTCGTCCGGCATCTTGAAGCGCACTACGGAGGGGGGGCCGTCGGATTCCAAGCGCGTCCGATCATCGCGCGACAGCGTCAGGCAATGGCGGTCGTATCCAATACGCTCCGCGCCTGCGCGCTGCTGCTCGCTGCGAATGCGGTCCAGTCGCTCGGCAGAGCAGTAGCAGCGGTAGGCGCTGCCTTGTCCGATGAGTCGTTCGGCCTCCGCGTGGTAGAGCGACAGTCGTTCGGACTGCGTGTAAGGTCCGGCGTGGCCACCGATGTCGGGGCCCTCGTCCCAATTCAATCCGACCCAGCGCAGGGACTCGAGCATCGCTTCGACCGCGCCCTCGGTGCGGCGGCTCTGGTCGGTATCCTCGACTCGGATCATGAACGCGCCGTCATGCCGGCGGGCGAACAGCCACGCGAAGATGGCCGTCCTCACGTTGCCAATGTGCGGGTTGCCGGTGGGACTTGGGGCGAAACGGACTCTAACGTTAGCTGGCATGGCGGATAGGGCTTTCTAGCTCGTGATGGACTTGCGCGGATCGGGTGAGCGCCGGCGGGCGCTCCAAACCATTCTAGCGCAAACGCGGGGGCGGCTAAAACCTTTGGAACGTATGGCTAGGGGCGCCCCTGTGTCGGCAACGGCAACCATAAGTGTCGCCCCTGCCGAATACGAGGACGGCTGCGAGTTACAGGTGGTTGGTGTCGTTCAGTAGTGTGAGTACCGCGCTGCCGTTGTCGAAGAATGTAAGGACGGATAGGCTCGTGTTGTCGACGCGCAGGCGCCACATGCCGTCGGGCGGGATGTTGATCAGCGACGCGATTAGGGCGCGCAGAGTGCCGCCGTGCGCCACTATCAGCAGATCGTCGTCGGGATGGGCAGCGCGGGTTCGCTCTGCGAAGGCAGCGGCGCGGTCGCACAAGTCTTTGTCGGTCTCTCCACCTCCCGGAGCGGCGAAGTCAGAATCGTCCGAGAACATCTGGTTGAAGCCGGCCGGGTGCTTGTCGCGTATCTCATCGAACGTCAACCCCTCCCAGGCGCCGAAATGCTTCTCGCGCAGATCCTTGGTGGTGGTGATCGGAACATCCCTGCCGCGCATTATCGGACGGGCGGTTTCGACGACGCGGCTGAGGTCGCTGGAGTAGGCGGCGGCGAACGTTTCGGACTCCAGACGCGACGCAACGCGCTCGGCTTGGGCGAGTCCGGTGGCGTTCAGCGGGGTATCGATCTGGCCCTGAGCGCGGGCTTGGAGGTTCCAGTCGGTCTCGCCGTGTCTTACGAGCAGCCATTGGGGCATGGGATTTTTCGTCTCCTTTTGACGCGGAGGCGCAAAGGCGCAGAGAGTATTTCGGTTAGGTCCTCATCTGGGGAAACAGCACTACTTCTCGGATGGTTCGCTGACCCGAGAGTAGCATAGCAAGCCTGTCCATGCCCATTCCGAGCCCGCCGGTGGGGGGCATACCGTACTCGATGGCAGTCAGGAAGTCCTCATCGAGACGGTCCCACTCCTCTTGAGGCAGCGCGGCTCGGAACTCCTCCTGCTCCTCGAAGCGGGCGCGCTGGTCGAGCGGGTCGTTGAGCTCGGTGAAGGCGTTGGCTATCTCCATGCCGGCAGCGAACGCCTCGAACCGCTCGACCAGTCGCGAGTCGTAGCGGGTGCGCTTGGCGAGCGGCGACACCTGCACCGGGTAGTCCACGAGGAACGTCGGCTGTATCAGCTTAGGCTCTACGGCAGTCGAGATGAGTTTGTCCACCAGGCCCGCCCAGCTAACCTGGTTTTCGATGGGTATGCGCGTCGCTGCCATCGCGTCTTTGAGGCTATCAACGGACTGGTGGGTGAGGATGTCTATACCCGTATGCTCGGCTATTTGCTCGACGAGACTCAGGCGCGGCCAGGGCGTGGCGAAGTCTATCATGTCGTCGCCGTACTCTATGACGGTACCGCCGGTTACCTCGATCGCGACGGTGCTGACCAGCTGTTCCACCATGTCCATCACGTCGTTGTAGTCGGCGAACGCCTCGTAGGATTCCATGGTGGTGAATTCGGGATTGTGGTTGGCATCGATCCCCTCGTTGCGGAAGATGCGGCCAATCTCATACACCTTCTCCAGGCCGCCGACGATGAGGCGCTTGAGGTGGAGTTCGGTGGCGATCCTGAGGAAGAGGTCGCGGCTGAGCGCGTTGTGATGAGTCTCGAACGGGTGCGCCATGCCTCCAGCGGCGATCGGCACGAGGACGGGCGTTTCGACTTCCATGAAGCCGCGCCTGTCCATGAAGCGGCGTATCGCGCTGACCATGCGGCTGCGCATGATGGCTATGCGGCGGGCGTCGGGGTTGGAGATCAGATCGAGGTATCGCTGCCTGTACCGTATCTCGGTATCCACCAAGCCGTGCCACTTCTCAGGCAGCGGCCGGAGCGATTTGCACAGCACGGTAAAGTCCGTAGCCATGACGGTTACTTCGCCGGTGCGGGTTCGGGTTACCGGGCCGGCAACGCCTATCCAGTCGCCGATGTCCAAGTCGCGCAGCGTGGCGTAGTCGTCGCCGAGCGCGTTGCTTCGGAACATCGCCTGTATCCTGCCCGACCCGTCCAGGATGTCGCAGAACGTAACTCGGCCCATGCCGCGTATGCCGGTGATCCTGCCGCCGACGGATACGCTGTCGAAGTCGAAGTGGTGGTCGCCCGAAATCTCCGCCGACTCGAACTGCTGCACGGCGTCGCCGGCGGTGTGGGTGCGGTCGAAGTTGCGCGGGTACGGGTCTATGCCCTTGTCGCGCAGTTTTTCGGCCTTTTCGACTCGTACTCGGAACAACTCGTCGGACGGCAGCGTCATTTCGATCCTCGCTCTTACTCCACAGCCGTGATGGTCAAAGTCTGCGCGCCGGCGGGGGTCGTTACCTCAACCACGTCGCCAACCCTCCTGTCGAGCAGTGCCCGGCCAACCGGGGACTCGTTGGATATCCTTCCATCGAGGGGCCTTGCCTCGGCGCTGCCGACCAGAACGTACTTCCGGCTGCGTCCACCGCTCGTCCTGACGGTAACGGTCGATCCGAACTGCACGCGACCTTCGGAGCCGACCTCGCGTCTGGCGACGACGGCTTCAGACAGTATTCGCTCCAAGTCCTGAATGCGGCCTTCGACGAACGCCTGCTCGTTTTTGACCTCTTCGTATTCGGCATTGTCCACCGTGCCTCCGCCTTCGGTCGCCAAATGTATCCGCGCGGCGACATCGGGACGGCGAACGGCGCGGAGTTCATCCAGCTCTTTCTGAAGAGTGTCTCTACCTTCGGGAGTCAGGTATCGTTGGCGTTGTGTCATTAGCGCTCTCTGCGGGAGGCTCCTGCGGTGGGCAATCCCGTCTAGCATACGTTTCGGTACATCTTACATTGGGATAGTGGCGGTGTAAATCTAGGAAACATAGTATAATGGGCACTACACGGCAGTTCGAGCGGGGGAGGGATGGAGATGACGACTACGACACCGGCGCAACAGCGCGAGACGCCGGACGCGCCCGCCAAGCTCACATACGAAGACTACGCAAAGACGCCGGAATGGGAACGGTGGGAACTGATAGACGGAGTTTTGATAATGTCGGCTGCGCCGAACCTGATGCACCAGAACGTTCAGATGAATTTGTCGTTTCTCGTCGAGAGCTGGGTCAGAGGGCACGGACTAGGTAAGGTGTACACCCCCGATACCGACGTTGTATTTTCGGATACCGAAACCGTGCAGCCGGACTTGGTGTTCGTATCCAACGAGAGAGCGCATATCCTGACAGCCGCCAACATACGGGGCGCGCCGGACTTGGTGGTCGAGATTCTGTCTCCGTCCACCGCCAAGCTCGACTGGCGCGACAAGATGGATATGTACGAGAGGCACGGGGTTGCCGAGTATTGGGTTGTTGACCCGGTGGGATATATGCTGTGGCAGTTCAGACTGAGCGACGGGAAGTATGCGCTACACGCCACGTTCGAGGAAGAGGATGCGCTGACGACACCCACGCTGGAAGGCTTCTCGCTGCCTATGGGCGAAGTGTTTGCCGCCTAGCGCGACGAGCATCCATCCATAACCGATAATAAATGAATTTGCCAAATCGGGAGTCATTCATGTCTGGAACCAACGAACGGGTTGACGTTTTGATAGTTGGCGCGGGCGCGTCCGGGGCGGCCTTCGCGTGGAGCTTGGCAAAGGACGGGTTCGACACTCTGTGCCTCGAGCAGGGCGGGTGGACGAATCCGGCGGAGTACCCCTCCAGAGAGTACGACTGGGAGATTCACCGCCAGACCGACTACAACCCGGACCCTAACTTCAGGGGACTGCCGGAAGATTATCCGGTGAACGATTCGGACTCGCCGATCGCGCCGCTAATGTACAACGCGGTCGGGGGCAGCACGATCCATTGGAGCGCGCACTTCCCGCGCTTCCACCCGTCGGACTTCAGAACGCGGACGCTCGATGGCGTGGGCGACGATTGGCCACTAACCTACGATGACCTGGAGCCGCACTTCGAGACGAATGACCGCATCATGGGAATCGCGGGCATGACGGGCGATACGGCATACCCGCCGAAGGGCGAGAGGCAGACGCCGCCGATCCCGCTGGGCGCGGTCGGACAGACGATGGCGCGCGGCTTCGACAAGCTGGGCTGGCACTGGTGGCCATCGGACTCGGCTATCCTGACCGCGCCTTACGACGGACGCGCCGCGTGCAACAACTGCGGGCCGTGCGACATCGGGTGCAGCCGACGCGCGAAGGCGTCCACCGACATTACGTACTGGCCGAAGGCGCTGGCGCTCGGGGCGCAGCTGAGGACGCGCTGCCGCGTCCGCGAGGTTACGCTGGACGAGAGCGGGCGGGCTGACGGCGTACTGTACTACGACGCCGACGGGAATCTTCAAGAGCAGAAGGCGCGAGTGGTGGTTCTCGCTTGCAACGGCATCGGCACGCCCCGTCTGATGCTGAATTCGGCTTCGCCCAGATTCCCGAATGGACTTGCCAACTCGTCTGGGCTGGTAGGCAAGAACCTGATGTTCCACCCCTACGCGATGGTTACGGGCGTGTTCGATGAGTTGCTGGAAGGATACAAGGGGCCGATGGGGGCGAGCATCATCAGCCAGGAGCACTACGAGACCGACCTATCGCGCGGCTTCGTTCGAGGCTACGCCTTCCAGGTTGTCCGCAGCCCCGGTCCGGTAGGCGTGGCGCGGGGCGGCATCGGCGGGCGGCGGCTTCCATGGGGCGCGGGACACCATGCGGCGGTCGCCGAGCGGCTGGGACATACGATCACGATAGCGGTGATAGGCGAGGACCTGCCGGAGCTGCACAACGAGGTTACGCTGGACGATGATCTGACGGACAGCAACGGCATACCGGCGCCGAAGATCAGCTACACGCTGAGCGAGAACAGCCGCCGGATGATGGATCACGGCATCGGCACGGCGACCGAGGCGCTGGAGGCGGCGGGCGCGCACACGGTTACGGCGAATCCGCTGCTGCGCCCGGCTGGCTGGCATTTGCTAGGCACGGCGCGCATGGGCGACGATCCTGAGGGCAGCGTGGTCGCAAGGTCTGGGCGGACGCATGACGTCGAGAACCTGTACATCATAGACGGGAGCGTCTTCGTAACGGCGGGAGCGGTCAACCCCACTTCGACGATACAGGCCGTGGCGCTGATGATGGCCGAGGAGTTCAAGCATGAAGCGCGGACGGGGGCACTTTCATCCTGACCTCATCGGTTTCACCCAGTGAAAAGATCGCCTCAATTTTCGTAGGCGGCCCTTCTGGAAATCTGAGTTGGTTGAGGCGCGGCGCTCTGGATTCCCGCCTACGCGGGAATGGGGGTTGGAGTGGGGATGGTTCCCCAGCAAGCGTAGGAGTAACAAGATGGCGATGTTTCTGAGCGCGGAGCAGAGAAAGTTGCTGGACTCGACTCTCGACCGGCTCATTCCGGCGGAGGGCGCGATGCCGGGCGCGGGACAGGTCGGCGCGGCGGAGTACATCGATGACGTCATAGGCCAGTCGGCACGTATGGCGCGGCTGTTCGGCGCGGGGTTGCGGAGCATCGAGCTGGCGGCGGCCAAGAGAGGCGCGAGCTTCGTAGAACTGGGCGGCGAGGCGCAGGATGAGGTGTTGAGCGACATCGAAGTAAACGAGTCCGTGTTCTTCGAGACGCTGTTGGGGCAAGCGTACAACGGCTACTACTCGAATCCTGAGGTGGTCGCCGCGCTTGGTCTGGAGGCCAGGCCGCCACAGCCACGAGGCCACGAGGTCGAATTCGGCGATTTTGGGACACTGGACTCGGTGGTGGCGCGCGGAACAGCGTATCGGGAGACGTAGGACGGCGTCAGCCGAAGAGGTGGCGGTTTCTCGACGACCAAGCGAAGATCGCCATCTCGACGTCAACGGGGACGTAGGAGGATTCCGCGCGGTCGAGGGCGGTGTATGTGTGGCCGGCGGCGTTGAGCGCGAGCGCTACGCGAGCGCACTCTGGAACCATTTCGTTGACGTAGTGGAGTACGTTCCGCTCTACCCATTCTTCATTGAACGTGGCGACTCGGAGGCGTCCGCTTCCGTCTTCTTCTACCCTGAAGTCTATGTGTCCTACCGTCTCTATGGTGGCCTTCGTCTCGTCATCCAGGTCGTATCGGCTGAAACCGCGATTGAAGAACTGCGCCACGTACCTGTCGAGAACGGGCGCCGCGTCCCGCCCGTAGAGGAACGATGCCATCGAGGCGCAGTCCGGCAGACGGCAGTTGGGTATCAGCAGATGCCGGATGACCGCTTCCAGATTGACTAGACTATCGGGGCCGGTGAACGAACTCAGGTTTCGCAGGTCTTCGATATAGGAGTCGCCCTTTGCCTGCAGCGTTCTGCGGTATCTGTTGATGATGCCCCTCATATTGAAGTTCTTCCAGCTGTAAACGTCTATGAGAGACTGCCGCAGGGAAGCGGTATCGCCGGAATCCAAAGCTGACCGCGCCTTGCCCAAGAGCGAGGCGATTAGCTCCTCGGACTGCTGGCGAGTCCTGCCGTCGGGCCAGCTGTACGATTCTCGATTCCGCTTGAACCACTTCCCTACTTCATCGGGGACCATCGGGTCGATTCTCCTGGTTTAGCGCGACTGCCCAGCGGCTAGTACCCCATGCGCCCCTCGCGGGCGAGCCAAGCGAACTGCTGTGGACGGCGGCTGGCGCCCGGATCCATGATGACGTTGACCAAGGCCGCCTTGCCGGAGTTGAAGGCGCGCTCCAAGGCGGGGCGTATCTCGTCTGGGCGCTCCACGTACTCGCCGTGACCGCCGAAGGCTTCCATCATCAGGTCGAACCTCATGCTGGGCGTGAAGTCGTCTGGGTTGTCTTCGCCTTCGACGTACTGGCGAACCCACTTGTCTATGTTGGCGTTCTGGAAGACGACCCATACGATAGGCAGCTTGAAGCGCACCGCCGTCTCGATGTCCATGCCGTTGAAGCCGAACGCCCAGTCGCCTTGCAAGCAGACAACGGGCTTGTCCGGGAAGACTACCTTGGCGGCGATCGAGAACGGAACGCCGACGCCGACGCATCCGGCCACTCCGGCGTCCACGCGCTGCCGGGGGTTCCAAACGGGTATCACCTGGCGCGATATGTCCATCGTCGAGGCGCCGTCGGCGACGAGTATCGAATCTTTGGGCAGGTAGTCGCGTATCTCCTTGAGGATGCGGTAGTAGCCGAGCGGCATGGTTTCGGCATCGAGCATCGGCTCTATGGACTCGCCGTTCTGTTGCGCTTTTTCGCGCAGAGACGCAAGCCACGGGGTCTCGCCGAACTCCACGGGCGAGTCTTCCAGCGCGTCGGCAAGCTGCCCCATCACCATCTTGGCGTCTCCGACCAGGCCGACCTCGGCGGGATGGTTAGTGCCTATTTCCTCGTCGTCTATGTCCACCTGGACCAGCTTGTAATCTTCAGCGAATCGCGGCGGCTGCCCGAAGTGGAATATCCAGTTGAGACGCGCGCCGACCAGCAGCACGGCATCGGCGCCCTGGAGCGCCTGCGTCCGCGCGGCGGAGACGTTCATCGGGTGATCGGGCGGCAGAACGCCCGCGCCCATGGGCGAGGTGAGGAAAGGTATCTGCGTCTCGTTCACGAAACGCAGCAGTTCGTCCTCGGCCCACGACCATGCCGCGCCCTTGCCGACTATGAGCAGCGGACGCTCGGCCTCGCGCAAGACGTCGAGCGCCTGCTGGATCTTGTCCGGCTCGGCGAGCGGGCGCGCCGGTTCGGGGGCGGGAGTCGGAATTTCGACTTCGGAGTCGTCCACTGAGCCGGAGATCATCTCGGCGGGCAGATCGAGATATACGGGGCCCGGACGTCCTGCGACGGCGCGCCTGAGCGCGATGTTGATGAGCGTGGGGATGCGCTGGATGGACTCGGCGGCGTATGCCCACTTGCAGAGCGGTTCCGTGGATTCGACCTGGGCAAGCTCCTGGAAGTCGCCCATGTTGCGGCGCCGGAGCTCCGCCGACCCGCCGATTACCAGCATAGGCCAGCAGTTGACCTGCGCGTTGGCGATGGCGGTCAGCGTGTTCGTTTGACCGACACCGGACGCGGCGACGCAGACACCGACACCGCGGGTGAAGTAGGAGTGCGCCTGGGCCGCCATTGCCGCCGCCTGCTCGTGCCGCACTGAGATGACGCGCAATCCGGCCTCCGCGCAGCCGTTGACGATGGGGCCAACCGGGTCTCCGGGAAGCGTGTAGATTGTGTCTATCCCCTCTCGCTTGAGCGAGTCCACTACCAGTTCCGCGCCTGTTATCGCTGCCATGTCGTTGCCTCCCGCGCTGTGATTCGGTGATTCTGGGCGCAGTGTAGCAGGTTTCGGGTCGGAGTGGGGTTTTTGACCCGGAGGCGCAAAGGCGCGGAGGATTTTGTTTTTGGAACTCGTGCGGTATATTGGGGCGCGGGATTATCATCAGTTTATGCAATTCAGGGGGTTGGCAATGGCGGAGCAGTTCGTACCATCGTTCGTTTGGCGGAATCCGACTCGAATCGTGTATGGGGTTGACTCGCTCGACGCTCTGCCCGGGGAGATCCGGTCCGTTTCGGGAGACGACGCCCGTGTATTCGTGGTTACCGGTCGGACGTTCCTGCGCGCGAGCGGACTGCTGGCGCGTGTCGAGGAACTGCTGGCGGGTTTCGAGGTTACGCTGCATGACAAGGCCGATCCGTTCCCCACGCCGGCGGACGCCGACGATGCGGCGTCCGTGTGCCGCGACGCGGGCGCCAATGTGGTCGTCGCCATCGGCGGCGGCAGCGCGCTGGACTTGGCGAAGGCGACCGCCATCCTAGCAACTCACGAGGGGACAGCTAAGGATTACGCGACACGCGCGGCGCGGTTCGGGCGGCGCGGCCTGCCGTTCGTCGCGGTACCGACCACGTCAGGCAGCAGCAGCGAGGTGACGTCCGGCTCCGCGCTTTGGGACTGGGATACGTCTTCGCAGTTCGGGCTGGGCGACGCGCTGATGTTCCCAACGGTGGCGATAGTGGACCCTCGCCTGGCGATGTCCATGTCGCAGACGCTGGCCGCCAATACCGGCATGGACGCATTCACCAGCGCGTTCGAAAGCTACTGGAACGTCGATGCCGAGCCGATGTCGGACGCCCTCGCGCTCGAAGTGATAAGGATGTACTCCGCCAATCTCGTGCGTTCTGCGATTCAGGGCGACCTGGAGTCTCGCGCCGTGTGCGCCCTGGCGGCAACTATTTCCGGCGTCGGGTACAGCAACAGTACACCGAACGCCTGCCACGCCGTGGGCAGCCCACTGACGCTGCTGTGGCACGTAGAGCATGGGCAGTCGGTGTCCATCACGCTATCATCCTTCCTGCGTTGGTGCGCGCCGGCGATCGCGCATAAGATGCCGGCTTTGCTTGCCGCGCTGGGGGTGAACGACGTAGATGAGGCATGTGAGAAGATCGAGCGGATCATCGTGGCATGCGGTCTCGAGACGCAGCTGTCGGGACTGGGCATCGGAGCGGACGACATCGAGACCATCGTAGAGCGAACGCGGTGGGATCGGATGGCGCAACTACCGCGAGAGATTGACGCGGGAGGGCTGCGGGGGATGCTGGTGGGGATTGCGTAGCCGGCCAGCAGTCGCCGGTCTAAGAGTCGGCCGGCGTCTCCGCCGGCTCTTCCTCCAGCAGTTGGCGCAGCTTCTCTCGGGCTTCGCGGATTATACGGGTCTGCTCGCTTATCTTGTCGAACAGGTCGGCGCGTGCGACGATGCCCTCGCCTATGAGGAAGGCGGCGGCCTCAGAGCGGCTTGCGGTTACGCCGGCGTCAACCAGCTCGTCGAGGCTGGCGAGGCTGTCTTTGCTGAGACGGACCATCACCACGCTGTCACGCGTGGCGCGCACGGAGTTGATGGAGTCGCGTATCGAGCCGCCAATGCTCGTGGCGGCGTCGCGGCCCTTGCCGATGGTGTCTCGAACAGCGCGGTCAACGTCGTCGAGATCGTCCAGGGAGATGGTGATGGTGCGGCTGCGGCGCTTGGACTGGGAGTCGGCGTCGCGCTCGCTGGTGTCTTCGGGCCGTTCGCCATTCGGCGTCATAAAGTTACTCCTTGCTACACTTCTTACTTACATGTAAGTGTATAGCTGTAAAGCGCGAAAAGCAAGTAGAACTTCCGACCGTTTCAAGCGCAGCGGTCGTCAGACCCCGCGTCGAAAGCTACCCGACGCGTTGCGATAGGCTGAAGCCGTTGCCCTCGGGGTCAGCCGCCTGCGCCAGGATGATACCCTCGCCCGCGCGCTCCTCCGGCGGACTGACGATTCTGCCGCCTTGGGCGTTCACCCGCGCGCACGCCTCTGAGACATCCGACACGCCGAACCCCAGCCCCGTCGCCCGGTACTGCCCATCTCCGCCGGCGTGCAATGCAAGTATCGCATCGCCCCATCCCAGCTCCGACCATCCGCCCGAGCGCAGACGAACCTCTAGTCCCAAGGCGTCTCTATAGAAATCCACAGCGCGGTCCATTTCCTGCGCCATGAGCATGAAGTACACGTGCTGGATGTTCACTGTCGTTCCCCCTATCTTTCGGTGATTCCATCGGTTCCAGACCAGTCCACAACCTCGAATGACAGCAGATGCGCGTGGATGGCGACCGATCCGCCCGCCCTGGCGGATCTGGCGTGTCCGCGCCTGAACTCGTCGCTCCTCACCCAATTCTGGAAGTCTTCCTCAGACCGCCACTTGGTAAACACGAAGTAGCGCTCGTCACCGCTCACAGGCCTCAGTAGGTAGAACCCCTCAAAGCCGTCCATATTCTCGACGCCCCGCCGCCTGTCGCCAAACCGCTCTTCCAGTTCAGCCTCCATACCCTCCGGTACAGTCAGCGCGTTGATTTTGACTACGCTCATCCCTACACCTCCTCGTTCAGGATTTCTCTCGATGCCCATTCACACCGCCGGATGATGCCAGCGCCACCGGCTTGCCCGTCTCCGGGTGCGGTATGACGATGACGCGCATACCGAACACCTGAGACAGAAGGCTATGCGTCAGCACATCCTCCGGCTCGCCGACCACCACCACCTGTCCGCGGGATATTATCATAACCAAGTCTGCGAACTGAGCGGCGAGGTTCACGTCGTGCAATACCGAAACGATTACGCGCCCCTCGTCTGCCAACCGTCTGCACAGCGTCATAGCTAGCTGCTGGTGAGCAATATCTAGCGCGTTCGTGGGCTCGTCCAGCAGGATGACCGGCGCATCCTGCGCCAGCACTCGGGCCAGTGAAACCCGTCTCTGTTCACCACCGGATAGTGTAGGATAGATGCGGTCCGCCAGATGGAGCGACTGTGTGCTCTCCATAGCCTCTTCGACCTTATTGAAGTCAAACTCCGTCGGCGACCGCCAGCGCCTGATGTGCGGATAGCGCCCCATCATCACCACCTCTCGCGCCGTGAATGGGAAGCGGATTGGCGTGTGCTGCGTCAACATGGAGCGTAGTTTGGCCAACGAGGCGGGCTTCGTATCGCGCACCGCCTCTCCGCACACCTCGACGTCGCCGTCGAACGGCCGCAGATCGCCCGCTAGCGTCCCACACAGTGTGGACTTGCCAGCGCCGTTCGGCCCAACGATCGCCAGCATCGCGCCGCTGCGCAAGTCTATGTTCACTCCACTGATCAGCGTCTTGCCGTCCACGGCATAGCCTACATTGTTGGCTTTCAGGCTTGGGGTCAATCTTCGACCCTCCATGTCCTTCGCGTTCGATGCACCAGCCACAGGAAGAAAGGTCCGCCGACGAGCGCGGTAACCGCGCCCAGAGGAAGCTCGGACGGCGTCGCCACCGTCCTCGCCAATAAGTCTGCGAGCAACAGCGCGGTCGCGCCGCCCAGGATGCTCGCCGGAAGCAGGAAGCGATGGTCGGGCCCCGCGATCAGCCGTATGATGTGCGGCACCACAAGCCCAACGAACCCGATGATTCCCGACACCGAGACCGCCACGCCCGTCACCAACGCTGTCAGCAGTATCACGCTCAGATGCACCCGCTCGGTGGACACCCCCAGGCGTCGCGCCTCGCGGTCGCCCAAGTTCAGCAGGTTTAGCGACCTCGCCCAGAACGGCAGCAGCGCCAGCCCCAGCATCAGCAGCGGCGCGGACGCGGTTACCACAGGCCAGGTCGCGCCGCCGACGCTGCCCAGCATCCAGAACGTGATGCTTCGCAGCTGGTCGTCATCGGCGACGAATGTCAGCATACCGGTCAATGCCCCGGCCGTAGCGTTCACCGCGATACCGGCGAGAATCAGCGTTGTAACCTCAGTCTGGCCGCGGCTCCTGGCCACCGCGTAAACGACCATCGTAGCGACCAAGCTGCTCAGAAAGGCGCAGACAGCGATTGCGCTGGAGTTGAACGCGGTTAGGCCCAGAACTATCGCGGCGACAGCGCCGACCGCAGCGCCGCTCGACACGCCTATGATCCCCGGCTCGGCAAGCGGATTCCTAAACACCCCCTGGAGCGACGCGCCAGCTATGCCGAGGCCCGCGCCGACCATGACGCCCAGCGCGACCCTCGGAAGCCGGATGTTCCACATGATCGCGTCCATTCGCGTCTCGAACTCGACTCCGATGTCTATCCCCGCGTGGCTCAGTAGAATAGCGATCGCCTGCGATGGAGGAATCTCAACCGCGCCCATCCCCACATTGGCGAACAACGTAGCGACGAACAGGACGACTATCGTGGCGAGCAGCGTTGAGTTGGCTGCGCGCCGCTCGCCCGTGAATGCCCTGAACGTCCGCCAGAATGCGCCGAACCGGGTTCTTGGCGCTGTCTCACCGCGGGCCATCGGCTAGTTCGACGGCGCCAGATCGGGATGGAACGCCCGGAGCAGGTCCATCAGCACATCGCCCATACGGGGGCCACCGCCCGCCAGGTACTGGTCATCGTAGTCGAGAATACAGCCTGTTCCAGCCGCCGTAGTCGCCCCGACGCCTGGAACGCTCGCGATTAGCCCGTCGCGTCCACCCACCGACTCCAGGCCGGCGGTGAGCGTGACGATGCAGTCCGGATTTATGGCGGTCAGCGACTCCGCGGTTAGCGGAATGAAGGGCGCAGACACCCCCGCTTCCGCCGCGCCGCTGATGGCTCCGCTCGCCTCGAATAACTCGTGGCTTACGTGCGCCTGCCCGAGGAGGAAGAGCGTATCCATCCCCCGCATGTAGAGCATCACCGCTTTCGGCTTAGTCTCAGCCTGCGCCGCCAGTTCCTTGACCACGTCTATCTTCCCCTCCACGTCCGCGGCGAGCGCCTCGCCCTTGTAAGCCATGCCAAGCGCCCGGCCAACGCTGCGGATCTTCTGCAGGCCGGAATCAATCGAGTCTGCCCTGTTGATGATCACCACAGGCGCTCCCGCCGCGCGAAGTTGCGTCAGCACAGGCGGAGGACCGGCGTTCTCATTTCCGATGACAATCGTCGGCTGCATCGAAAGTATGCCCTCCGCGCTAAGCGTCCGTTGGTAGCCTATCTTCGGAAGTTCGCGCGCCTGAGGCGGGTACGTAGCGCTCGTGTCAACGGCGACGAGGTTATCGCCAAGGCCCAATGCGTACACGACCTCGGTGATATCTCCGTTCAGACTGACGATTCGGCTGACGTCCTCGACGACGACCTCGTTGCCGTCAACGTCCACGATAGATACCGGCAGAACAGGTCCAGTAGGAGTCGGAGTGGCGGTCGGCGGCGCCGGAGTAGCGGTCGGCGGAACCGGAGTAGCGGTTGGCGCCGCAGGGGTCGCGGTTGGTGGAACGGGAGTCGCGGTCGGCGGCATGGTGGGAGGCAGGGCCTGAACGACAGTCTCCACCTCGCCACTATCTTGGTTCGCGCATGACATTAGTACGACGACCAGCGTGAAGGTCGCTGCCAACGCCAGCCATCGCGTGATTTGGGAAGTAACCATCAAACTCAATTCGCGCCCCCTTTCTCCTTGGCCGCGTCGGACCCAGCTACTCATTTGAACTGTCTCCACTTATTGAAAATCCCCACCACCACCGGCTGCATCGCGCCAAGGCGATCGATGCCAAACGTTTACCCTAATTTCTGTATATTGGAGACACTAATTATATACAGTGTCTATACTAAGAAATTATATTAGTAGATACTAACTAAGCGAATTTCTCAGTGTCAACCCTAATCACGCATCCAGCCCCTCTCCGCCACATGCGGCCTGTCGCCGGGCATGATGGTTCTAGATAAGCGGGGCGGCAACAGCATTCGGGAGGATTGCGGCGCGGCGGGGCGGTTTGACTACCCTGCCCGTGTGGGATACGGTTAGGCTGCTCCGGCGACGGGCGCTGTCCGAGCCGGGCGACTTCTTTATGGCTGATTCCCCGCGACATCGGGACGGCGACGCGACTCAGACGCGCGCCGAGCCTTCGCAGACGACCGCTCAGACGGCTCCGGCAAGGGGCCGGCGGCGGCGCGTGGGCGGCGCGCGCGACCTGACGAAGGGCAGCATACCGGCGAACCTGTGGTACATGGCCTGGCCGCAGATCGCCGAGAGCTTCCTTAGCGTCGTGGACCAGCTTCTCGACGTGTACTGGGCGGCGAAGGTCGCGCTGGAGGCTCTCGCCGGGCTGGGCATAGGGCAGACCTTCCTGATGATGCTGATGACCGCCCGTATGGGTCTGGACGCGGGTATGCGTTCGATGATCTCGCGCGCGGTGGGCGCGAGGCGCGTCGGCTACGCGAACCACGTCATGCTCCAGGCGATCACGCTGACGATGGCGTACTCCGTACTGCTGGTTGCGGTCGGCATGGCATTCACCGATCCGCTGCTAAGACTGTTCGGGCTGAGCGACGAGGTGGTGAGGCAGGCGGGCGGGTACATGCGCTTCCAGTTCGTGGCGATGTCGGTAATGGGCTTGCAGCGGCTGACGGCGGGCGCGCTGCAGGCGTCGGGCGACGCGGTTACGCCGCTCAAAGCCGCGTTCGTATCCAGGGTGGGGCACTTGATACTCAGCCCGTTCCTGATATTCGGATGGCTGTGGTTTCCGGCCCTGGACCTGGCGGGGGCGGGCGCGGCGAATCTGGTGGCTCAGACGATAGGCGCTGGGATGAACGTGGCCGCGTTGATGCGCGGAACGTCGCGGCTGCGGCTGAGCCTGCGGGGATACTACGTGGACTTTCCCCTAATCTGGCGGCTGCTGAAGATCGGAGTTCCAGCGTCGGTTACGGGGGCGCAGAGGGCGGTGTCGCAGTTGATCGTCGTGTTCCTAGTCGTGCCGTTCGGGGATGGGGCGCTGGCGGCGTTCGCGCTGTCGCGCCGCGCGGAGAACACGGTGAACCACGCGAGCCGCGGACTGGGACGAGCGGCAGGCGCGCTCGCCGGCCAGAACTTGGGCGCCGGATACACCGGCAGAGCGCGTTCGTCGATGCTGTGGGCGGTCGGGTACGCCGGAGTGGCGAGCCTGGTTGTCGCCGCGCTGTTCATGGCGTTCTCAGAGCAGGTGGCGACATTCTTCAACTCGGACGCGGAATTCGTGTCGCAGGCGGCGTTATGGCTTCAGATACTGGCTGTGGGCTACTTCTCGATGAACGCGGTGCAGGTGTTTACGCAGGGGTTCAACACCACGGGCGCGACGTTCGCTCCGATGGTGATCATGGTATCTACTATGTGGCTAGTGGAGATTCCTCTGGCGTTCGCGCTGTCGCAGTACACGGGACTTGGGGAGTTCGGAATTCCATGGGCTATCGTGATCGGGATGACGATAAGGGCGGTGGCGTTCGCAATCTACTTCATCCAGGGAAAGTGGCTGAGGACGGGGGTAATCTAAATTGTGCTATAATCCTGTCGTCGCTTACGAGGTATCTAGGTGAACCAATCCGATATGCCGTCCGCAGTTAATTCCGAGACCGAATCCGCGACCGATGCAAGGCCATCGGCGCTCACGGGCTTGTCGCGCGTCTGGCCCGTTGGCGTGGTCGCCGCCACGGTCTTCGCCGTCGATCAGCTAACCAAATACCTCGTGCGCGCCAATCTGGCCATCGGAGAGTCCTGGCCCTCGGAGGGGTTCTTCCGTCTCACGCACGGCACGAACACGGGCACTGTGTTCGGTCTGTTCCCGCAGCAGACGCTGTTGCTTACTCTGGCGTCGTTCTTCGCTATCGGCTTCGTCATCTACTTCTACCGCGCGCACGGCGGCAGCGGTTGGCTGTCGCAGCTCAACATCGGGTTGCTGCTGGGCGGCGCGTTCGGCAACCTGCTCGACCGGCTGGCGTGGGCAAAGGTTACCGACTTCATAGATGTCGGACCGTGGCCCATCTTCAACATCGCCGACTCGTCCATCGTTGTCGGGATCACGCTGCTGATCACAACCACGCTGCTGTATGGCGACAGGCAGGACGACCCACAGGAGTTGGGCAATCCGGGCGAAGACGAGGGTGGGCGCGCGTGAGCGGCAAGCTGGTGTTCCGGGATCCCGTCGCGCGTGAGCGGCTGGACCGCTTCCTCACAGAACGCTGCGCGGGAATGTCGCGCAGCAGGATCAAGAGGCTGATAGAGGACGGCGAGGTTCTGGTGGACGGGCGTCCGGTCAACGCGGGCTATCGTCTGCGCGCCGGGCAGGTGGTCGAGATGAGCGTGTCCGAGCCTGAGCCGAAGACGATCGCGGCGCAGTCCATCCCGCTCCACGTCCTGCACGAAGATGATGAATTACTGGTCGTGGACAAGCCGGCCGGTATGCCGGTCCATCCGGGAGCCGGGCATCCTGACTCGACGTTGGTGAACGCGACGCTTGGGCTGTCGAGCGGCGATATTGGCGATATACAGGGCGACGTGGGCGGCGCGCGGCGCGCGGGACTGGTTCACCGGCTGGATATGGACACGTCGGGCGTGATAGTAGTCGCCAAGACGGAGCGGGCGCACGCGCATCTGTCGGCGCAGTTCAAGTCGCGGATGGTTCGCAAGCGATACATCGCGCTGGTACAGGGTTGGCCCGAGCCGCCGGAGGCCGTCATCGAAGCTCCGATAGGCCGCGATCCCGACAACCGCAAGCGAATGGCGATAGTCGAGGATGGACGCGAGTCCACGACGCTGTACCGGACGCTGCGGCGGTACGCGCGGACGACGCTTGTCGAGGCATGGCCCAAGACGGGACGCACCCACCAGATTCGTGTACACTTGGCGTCCGTCGGCCATCCGGTTGTTGGAGACGCGACTTACGGACGCGCGCCCGTAAGTCGAGATGGGGCCATCGGTCGCCAATTCCTGCACGCTGCGTCGCTGGAGTTCGAGCGCCCGGCTACTGGTGAGCGGGTGAGGTTCGAGGCTCCGCTGCCGGAGGATCTGGCGGAGTATCTGGAGTCTCTTTCAACTTGACGTTCGGGATTTAACGCAGGGGCGCAGAGAGATTAGTTTGACTGGAGGATAGAGACACCATGACTTCTGAGACGAACCGGCGAGTCGTGCTGGCATCCAGGCCGGAGGCTTACCCGGAACCACGGCACTTCAGACTGGAGGAGGTTGCGATACCGCAGCCTCGCGAGGGCGAGGCGCTGGTGCGGACTATCTGGTTGTCGCTGGATCCGTATATGCGGGGCCGGATGCGAGAGGGGCCGTCGTACGCGGCGCCGGTGGAGATCGGGGGCGTGATGACGGGCGGCGTTGTCGGGCGCGTTGTCGAGTCCCGGACGCCGGAGCTGGCGGTGGGCGACATCGTGGACGGGTCGCTGGGCTGGCAGGAGTATGCGGTGGCCGGTCCCGGCGCGCTTCGGGTAGTTGACTCGTCGCTGGCGCCGATTTCTACGGCGGTGGGCGTACTGGGAATGCCGGGCATGACGGCATACTTCGGCTTACTGGACGTGGGCAAACCGGAGGTGGGGGATACGGTGGTGGTGTCGGCGGCGTCGGGCGCGGTCGGGCAGGTGGTCGGTCAGATTGCGCGGATCATGGGCTGCCGCGTGGTAGGCACGGCGGGCAGCGACGAGAAGGTGGATTTCATCGTCAACGAGTTGGGTTTCGACGCGGGGATCAACTACAAGACGGAGGACGTGGACGCGGCGTTGGCGGCGGCGTGTCCTGACGGGATAGACGTCTATTTCGACAACGTGGGCGGCTTCGTGACGGACGCCGTGATGCAACAGATCAACGTACATGCGCGAATCTCGGTATGCGGCCAGATTTCGCAGTACAACCTGCCGACGCCCGAGTTGGCGCCCCGCAACATGGGGTTGCTAATCCAGAAGCAGGCGCGAATGGAGGGTTTTCTCGTATTCAACTTCGCGCACAGGCACGAACACGCTCGTCAACGCATGGCGGCGTGGATACGCAGCGGAGACCTGCGCTACCGAGAGGACGTGGTGGAGGGACTTCAAAACGCACCGGCGGCGTTCATCGGCATGATGACGGGTGAGAACTTCGGGAAGCTGCTGGTGAAGGTGGGGGAGGGGTAGGTTGGAATCGGAAGGCTACTGTTCCAGAAAGACGGCGTAAACCCGACCCACCCTATGGCAGCCTTCGTGGATGACGACGACGCCATTATCTACAAGGGCTCGAGGCTCTACGTAGTCGCTTAGCTGGTAAACATATCCTGTGTCTATCTCGTAGGCGTATAGTCCGGTATTCTCGGGCATTAGGTTTGAGATTATGTCGCACGCCCACCTCAGTGCCCATATCACATAACCATCCGAGACGGCGGGGCTGCTGTGACTAAGCGGGACTTGGGCGATCTCGCGTTTCTCGCCCGTGTCTAGATCGAGTAGGCGGATGACCGCGAAATCGCGCTCCGGATCGAATCCCTGCCAACCGAGATTCCGACCGCGTATGGATGGGGATGTGTTGAGCGCGCCGGTCTGGACGATCGGCCTTTCTTCTCCCGAATCGAAGTCGTAGAGGTAGATATCCGTCCTGTTGTCGGGGCAGTTGCCACACCCCGCCTTGGAAGTTCCCATGTATGGGCTGTGCCTGTTGTCCGACCAAACGACGATGTTTCCATGGATGTCGGGCACGCGCTGGGAACCGGGCGTGACGGCGACGGGTATCTCTTGCTCAAGATCTATGTCGTAAGCGTATATGTCAAAGTGGGTGTAATGCTCATCGGACTCGTTCCTACGGTCCTGCCATACTAGGCGATTGCCGTCTATCTTCAGATTCCGTCGCTCGGCTGGGACTTGCATAATCTGGCTGACTTCGCCAGTTTCGCGCTCCATGAGGAAGATTTCCCGAGATTCTGACATATCTTCTATCCAAGCCACGTACTCGTCGGATATTGCGACGTTCCATGTCCGGGAGCCTAGCCTGTCAAGCGGTTCGGATTCGCCGGTGGCGATGTCTATGATCGCGGCGCCTTCAGGATAGCCGACCATGACGACATGGGAACCAGACACGTCCACAGGTTCCCTACCTTCGTGCCTGAGGGTGACGCTTCGGAATGCGGCGAATGGAATCGGGGTGGGCGAAACTCTTGCGGGAAGGGAGGTTCGAGCGTCAGGTGCATCTTGGCAAGCCAAGGCTACGAGCGAGAGAAGTGCCAGGACGAAGGCAAGTAGGCGGGACATGGGCTTTCGCTCCTAGCGGACGGGTAGGATGCGGGGTTGAATTTGAGCAGGGTGGTGGTGAAGGGAGGAAGGGTAGGCGCGGGGCAACCCAACCGCTCTAGATGAATTCATCCTCAGAATGGTTCCGTTGGGTATTAGGTGTTGACAGTTTTGGGCGGTGCTGATATTGTAATCTCACCGCTTCGATGAAGGGAGAGCGGGAACAAAAGTGAGGGCCTGAACCCGAGACTGTCCAGACCCTCGTATCCAGCGCAATGCGGGCGCCAGACGCCGTCAGTATAGACGGCCAACAGCATTAAATCAAAAACGCCCCGCTTGGAAGCTAACCAGACGGGGCGTTTCACTTTTAGTCCGCGCCAGAGGCGAGGACACCCAACAGAAGACGAACACCGCTAGGTTATCTGGCGGCTTCTGGGGTGTCAAGCACAACGGGCGGCTCGACCGTGTTGGTTCGACCGTTACTCGTCTCTGGCGACTCTACCGAAAGGAGAGTCGCTATGGCTAAGCGAGACACGCACAAATACACTCTGCGCGTGAAGGATCGGATTTTCTATTTTGGAATCACGAACAACCCGAAGCGTAGAGCTGGCGAGCATGAGCGAGCCGGCAGGCCGGGCAAGATGCGCATCGAGGGTCCGCCGGTAACTCGCAAGAACGCATTGGCTTGGGAGCGTCGCATGAACAAGCGATTGGAGCGCCGCCCTAGGCCAGTTAGGGAACATCGCATGAAGGTAGTGCGATAGCCACTTATTAGCGCCCCCGCCGTCTTTGAGGCGGCGGGGATTGAGAGGAGCAGCAATGGCACACGACAACTTTGCGCAACGACTGAGGGATGCACAAGACCGAACAGCGGCGGAAGGGTTCTTTGGGGATCGGCCCGAAAAGGTTCTTGCGCTGCTGCGAGATGCGGCTTCCATCATGGACGGATCGCCCGAGGACTTCGATGCCCCCGGCCTCGGGCGCGTCTGGTGGACGATGGCCAGAGGGATGTTGGGAAAAGTGATCGAAGGTGTCGAGCACGTGGTGGAGAAGCGCCGGGAGACAGAACCAGGGAGGTAGCCCTCAAATGACGAACGCCAGCGAATTCAACCGCACGCTGTTCGTAGCCGACAACCTCCCCGTGTTGCGCGGCATCGATTCCGAGAGCATTGACCTGATAGCGACCGATCCGCCGTTCAACAAGGGCGTGAAGGCGTTCGAAGGCATCGTCGCCGCAGGCTTGGACGCCGAGGGCAAGGCAATCACCTACAAAGACGTGTGGACTTGGGGCGACGTCCAATCCGAATGGGTAGATAGCATACGCCAAGACCAGCCGAACCTCTATGCGGTCATAAGGGCCGCGAACGCGGGGGGGGGGGGGAAGACATGGGCGCGTATCTATGCTGGCTTGGCGTTCGCGTCTTGGAGATGCACCGCATACTCAAATCAACGGGGAGTCTGTACCTGCACATAGACCACACGGCGGGCGCGTGGGTCAAGGCAATGCTTGACGCTGTGTTCGGACGCGAGCGGTTCAGGCGTGAAATCATTTGGGATATTGCCGTGCTATCGGGTTTTAAGACGCAGGCGCGCAACTGGATTCGCGGACACGATACGATACTCTATTACAGCAAGTCGTCTTCTTTCGCATGGAATCGCCCTAGGCAGCCACATAGCGAGAAGTATCTTGGTCGCTTCAACAAGATAGACGGGGATGGCCGGAGGTACTTTGATGGCCGGGGCAAGCGCAGATACTTGGATGTAGTGGAGAAAGCCGGCAAGGCCGTAGGGGATGTTTGGGGGGATATTATGTCGTTTCAGCAAACCCCCACGTCTAAGGAGAAGGTCGGCTATCCCACACAGAAGCCGCTTGCGCTATATGAGCGCATCATCAAAGCGTCCAGTGACGAAGGCGACATTGTGCTCGACCCCTTTGCCGGTTGCGCGACGACCAGCATCGCAGCTGAGCGGCAAGGTCGAAGGTGGATAGCGGTTGACATCAATCAAGAGGCGGAGGCCGTGGTGCGCGACCGTCTCCAACGCGAAGCGAGACTACCCGAAGATAGACAGTCATGGGATAGGGCGGTGCGAGTCGAGACCAGCGCGCCGAACCGTTCGGACGATGGGGAGCCCGCAGCGCCCGAGCTGATTCTGGTAAGCCCGCGGCGCAGACAACCGAGGTTGACGGCGCGCGAGCTGCGATCCAGGCTGATCATGGCTGACGGGATGAAATGTCAGGGTTGCGGGTGGGTCCCGCATCATGAGGAGTACTTCGAGGTTGACCACCGCGTCCCGAAGTCGAAGGGCGGTCGGGATGATATACGCAACCGCGTGCTGCTGTGTTCTCCGTGCAATGGCGCTAAGGGCAACAAGTTGACGCTGGCGGAACTGCGGTTGCGGCGCATACAAGAAAACCGCATGGCCGACTCCGCGTGGGATCTGAAATGGTATGAGGAGACCGGGCGGTTTGGGTAGAATGAAGTTGGAGGCGATAGCATGGCGAAGTTCACAACGACCGTAAACGTCAACTGTCCTTACTGCGAATCCGAGAGCGTCATCAAGTACGGCAAGCAGAACGGCAAGCAGCTCTACAAGTGCAAGAACAAGCCTTGCGGCAAGCGCTTCAACGATACAGGGGCGCTCCATGGGCGCGTAGTGCCCGCTGACCGCATAGGCGCGGCGATCAGGATGTTCTACTCCGGAATGTCGTACAAGCAGATCGGCGAGAACATGGCTAGCGCCTTCGATATGAGCGAGCCGGACAAGGCCACGATCTACGCTTGGGTTCGGGATTACACCGACGCCGCGGTCAAGGCCATGGCCGACCACAAAGCCCACACAAGCGGCAAGTGGGTGGCCGACGAAATGGCGGTGGACGTTGGCGGCGAGAAGATGTGGAACTGGAACGTCATGGACGCCGACACGCGCTACATCCTCGCGTCCCACCTGTCGCCCACCCGGACAATCGCCAGCGCGGTCAAGGTCATGGAGAAGGCGAGGGACGCGGCGACCGAGCCGCCAAAGCAGATTGCGACCGACCGCCTATGGTCGTATGACAAGGCGATAGAGCGGGTCTTCCCCAAGGCGAGGCACGTCAAGTCCAAGGGCATGAAGTCAATCGTGTCCAACAACAACCTGTCGGAGAGACTGCAAGGCACTTACCGACAGCGCATCAAGACGTTGAGGGGACTTGAGAACCGGCGCACGGGCCAGCGCTACCTCGATGGCTGGGCGCTGACCTACAACCTGTTCCGCGAGCATGAGAGCTTAGGCCACAAGCCGCCGGCCAGAGTGGCCGGCGTGGATGCGCCTTTCAGCGAGTGGGCGGACGTCGTGAAGCGCGAGGGGCGCGTATCCAGGCCGAGAAGCGCGAAGCCTAAGCCTTCGCTGCCCCGCAATGTAATATTCCTTCCAGCCTCAAAGCGGAAACGGAAGTCTAGGCGGCGAACGGCGCCAGTCGCCCGGTAGCCCTAAAATGTGCCGCCACCTAATACTCAACGGAACCATCAGAATTGAGAAGCAGTGGAGTGGTATAGCTTCTACGACGCCTTCCTATAATCACGCCTGCGTACGCGCCCATGCCTCCAATCAGAATAAAAGCTATTGATGGCAGCGCCACACTTACTACATAAGCCGCCCCGGCTAAGAAGGCGATTGCGCCGCCGATCGTAAATACTAACGGGCCGAAAGTATTTGGGTCTGCGCGCAGTCTGGGGTAGCAGGCGGTGACGAATCCTCCTCCGACAACCATGAGTACAAGGCCAAACCATCCCAGGATCATGGCAGTAAGCACCCCAAATGCCGAGGCGAATCCTCCAATGATGATCCAAGCCAATGGTCTGCTGATCAACCGAACGAATTCGATTGTGGCGAAGCAAATCATCCAGATGGCGAAAATAGCAAGGAATAGGCGTTTGCTCTGGAAGTGTTCGGGTTTTGGGGAAATCACCCATTTTCTCTCAGCGATGTAGCGCTCGTCGGTATCAGAATAGAAGAGGTCACTGAAAGCTCCTCGCCAAGTAGTGTATCCCTGCCATGTGTAGTCCTCACGGGGGTAGTAATCTTCGGTACTCCACTGCTGGCGGGCTTCCTGCTCAGCACGGCGGCGAGACTCTTCTTCGGTACGCTGTTTTCGTGTGGCCTCCTGATCGGCGCGTTGGCGGACCTCATCTTTCCGTATCATTACCTCAGGGTTGGCCAAGTCGTACCTCTCCCAATCAATTGACGAGTTCTGGAATTTGTACTCGCCCCAGCGTTCGACAGGCTTGTCTCGCCCCTCGAGAAGATCTTCGGCGTTTTTCGTCCACGCAGTGGTGGATACGAATATCCCGCCTGAAAACTCGCTCATGCCGATAGCCGATAAAAATGGATCGACATCATTGCGCTTTATACTTCGGTAGGGCGCGTAGAATTTGCACTGGATGGCGATTCGCCCACCACCGTCCCGCTCCGTAGCCACTAGGTCAGCTCCAAAATCGGTTCTGCCGTCCTTCCTCGGGTAATCGTTCCAAAGCCAAACATTGCTGAACCGATGCGACTGCGCCTCATCCACTTTGATGAACGCCCTGACCAGCTTTTCGAACACCTCCCCCTTCTCAGCGTTATTCCGAGCCTTCTCAGTCAGTATTATGAGGACACCTTGGAAAGACGATTGAGGGTCATGTTTGAGATGGGGATAGTGATCTTCGAAGCGGGGTTTGGATTCCTCCTCGGCGCGTCGGCGAGCCTCCTGCTCAGCGTGGCGGCAGGCCTCTTCTTCGGCGTGCTGCTTCCGTTTGGCCTCAGCCTCCCACTCGGCGCGTTGGCTGGCTTCCTGCTCAGCATACTGATTCTGCTTCCAGCCCTGCTGTTGAGCCCGCTCAAAGTCGTACCTGCGCCGTTTGTCGGGATTGGACAGCGTCGCATAGGCTTCGTTGATTTCCGAAGTCTTGACGTTGGCCTGATCGGCGAATCCGGGATTTCTGTCCGGGTGATACTGTCTGGCCATCTCACGGTAGGCGCGTTTGATAGTTTGCTGATCGGCGTCTTGGGGAACGCCAAGGATTGCGTAGTAGTCTTCCATATCTATCTTCTTATCGCGAAATCCCAAGCTCCATAAACCGTTTCCTGCCCGCCAGACGCTATTTCGCCCAGAATGTGGCAGTTGCTGATTTTCTGTTGCGCCAATTGATGGCTCCTTCTATTCTTTCACGACTAGCCTTGCTCCGGCTCCGCGCCTACTAGCTGGCTGACGGGCAGTTCCAAATCCGGGAAGGCTTGGGGGGTTATGATTTCGCCGGGGCGGTAGGTTCGGGCTTGGGTGTACTCGCCGTTGACAGGGTTAGAGTATGCCTCGACTACACGGCCTGGGATGTTTTCGATCCAGACCTCGGGGATGCCGTGGCGGGCGTAGAGTGGGAGCTTTCTGTTACGGTCGTATGACAGCGAAGAGTCGGCGACCTCAATCAACAGCAGCACGTCGGATGGGCCCGGGGCTTCCGTGCTGTAAAAGTCGCCTCGACGCACTAGGAGCATAAGGTCGGGTTCGGGCTGGCAGTTGTCTGCCAATCGCACGTGGGCTTGGACTCTCACGATGGCGCGGCCAGTGACGAGGGGAACAATCAAGTCGGTCGCTCTATCTACGCCGGCTCCGTGCGGGTTGCCAATTGGGGACATAGTGATAATCTCTCCGTCTATCAGTTCCACCCGTTCATCCCGCGCCAGGATGCCGGCTTCGGCCATGGCGTAGTATTCGTCCACGCTGAAGCGGCGGGGAGTTGGTTCGGGCTGAACTTCAGACTGGACACGGGGCTTGACTAGGGTTGCCATGTCGCTCTCCTCGTAAGCATATTGCGGGTCAATGGGAAAATCCCCCCTCCGGTGAAGAGGGGGGATCGTTCAGTTACCGGATTAGTGCTGTCGTCCGCGCCTAGCCGCCGTTATGCTCCTCGATGGCCTTGCTTACGGCTACGGGGTTCATGGGAAGCTCGCGCATCCTGATGCCGGTGGCGTGATAGATGGCGTTGGACAGGGCCGCGAGCGGCGGGACTATCGGCACCTCGCCGACGCCGCGCACGCCGTATGGGTGGTTGGGGTTCGGAACTTCCACCACGACCGTGTCAATCATCGGCAGGTCGAGCGACGTGGGCATCCGGTAGTCCAGCAGGCTGGTGTTCAGCATCTGGCCGTCGTCGCTCATGTAGTACTCTTCGTTGATCGCCCATCCGATGCCCTGCACTACGCCGCCCTGTATCTGGCCCTCGACGTAGCTGGGGTGGATAGACGTGCCGGAGTCCTGAGCGGCGGTGTAGCGGAGTATCTCGATCTTGCCGGTTTCGGGATCGACCTCTATGTCCACGACGTGGGTGGCGAACGCGCTGCCCGCTCCGGCGGGGTCCATGTTCGCGCTGCCAACTATGGGGCCGCCGGTCTCGGAAGCGCGGCCGGCGAGCTCGGCGAACGTCATGCTCAGAGTGGGGTCGGCGCTGTGACGGAACACGCCGTCTTCGAGGTCAACCTGGTCGGCGGTGGTTTCCCACAGCAGAGCCGCGCGGTCCAGCATCTGGCGCTTGACGTCCTGGGCCGCTTCGTAGCTGGCCCAGCCGGTCTTGAACGCGGCGCCGGAACCGCCGGTCATGGAGGTGTAGCCGATGGCTTCGGTGTCTCCAACCTGCGGGTTGACGTCCTCGACGGGGATGCCCAGCACTTCGGCGAACTGCTGCGCCGCCGCCGGGCGGGTGCCGCCGATGTCCATAGAGCCGATGGTGAGGTTGACGGTGCCGTCGTAGTTCAGGTTGGCGGTGGCGCAAGCCGGGCCGGTGCCGTTGATCCAGAAGCCAGAGGCGACTCCCCTGCCCCGCCACTTGCCGTCGAGCGGCTGGGAGTAGTGGTCGTGGTCCTTGGCTGCCTGGGCAGTCTCGATGGCGCCGATGCGCGGGTTGATGATGCCCGTCGCGCGGCGGGTGCCCTCCTTCGCGCCGTTGAGGATGCGGAAGTCTATCGGATCCATGCCCAATTGTTCACAGAACTCGTCGATGATCGTCTCGGCGGCGAAGGAGCCGATGGGCGCGCCGGGCGCGCGGTAGGCAGTGGTCTTGGGCTTGTTGTCCACAATGTCGTAGGCGTCTATGACGATGTTGGGAATGTCGTATGGCGAGAAGATGCAGTTGGCGGCGGCGCCGACGGGCGAGCCTGGGAACGCGCCGGCCTCGAATCGCAGGTCTGCGTGGGCGGCTGTCATGCGTCCGTCGTTGGTGATGCCCATCTTCACCTTCATCCAAGATCCGGAGGTGGGGCCGCTGGCCTCCATCACCTCGATGCGGTTCATGGTTACCTTGACGGGCGCGCCCGACTTCTTGGAAAGAGCGACCGCGAGCGGCTCGAGGTAGATCGTGGTCTTGCCGCCGAATCCGCCACCGATCTCCATGGGGACTACCTTGATCGACGAGAACGGCACTCCTACGACGGCTGCCGTAAGGTCTCGTATCTGGAAGTGCCCCTGCGAGCTGCCCCAGACGGTGATCCGGTCTTGCGGCGTCCACCACCCTGTGGCGGAGTGCGGCTCAATGTAGCCCTGGTGAACGGTCTTGGTGCGGAACTCGCGCTCGATCGTGACGTCCGCCTGCTCGAATCCCTCGTCAATGTCGCCGATTTCGAGACGCGAGTGGCTGGCGACGTTGTTGGCGAATTCCGGATGGAGCAGCGGAGCGCCGTCGGCCATCGCTTCCTCTACGGTGGTGACGGGCGAGAGAACCTCGTACTCGACTTCTATCAGGTCGAGCGCTTCCTCCGCCTCGTGCGGGCTGTCGGCGGCGACGGCGGCGATGGGGTGGCCTCTGAACAGCGCCTTGCCGCGCGCCAGAATCTTGCTGCTGACGTGATGCAGGTTCTGTGGGGGACCGCCCGCCGCGCCGACGACGGGCTTGTTCTCGTACTCGGGGAAATCATCCGACGTGATCACGGCGCGAACGCCTGGCGCGGCCTCGGCGCGCGAGGTATCTATGCTGACGATGTTCGCGTGCGCGTGCGGGCTTCTGAGTACCTTGCCGTGCAGCATGCCTGGCAAGGCAACGTCGGCTCCGTATGCCGCCTTGCCGGTAACCTTGTCGTATCCGTCGTGCCTGATCGGTCGGGTGCCGACCACTTTGTAATCGCTGGTCTGCGTAGCCATGTGCGGGTGAACCTCCGAATCGTAGTTTGGGTCTGACGGGCGTATTGTAACATAGCGGCAATTTAATAGTTGGCCGTTCGCAGTGAGTGCCTGAAAGGCGATGCGCTGGCGCGCGAGGGCAGGTTAGGAAGGGCGAATCCGAATAGCCCTCGACCATGGGGCTAGGTACAACTAAGGCGGACATCCTTGAACTCCGCCCTATGAGGGTGTCGGAATTGGCTGACGAGTATGGCTTGTGATGCCATGCCCTTGGGCGTAGGGGTTCTAGTCTCCCCTTTCCACCAATCAGTCAGGTAAGCTGGTACTCGAAGGTGAGTACCCACAAAAAATTAGGCGCACACCATGTCTGGACACGATTACATTGCCTTTGTCGAGAACTCGGAGCGCTCGCCATTAACACCGTCGTAGCGCATCCCTTACAAGTTCTAGGGCTCCGGGCGCACAAAGAGTGTGGAGCGGCTGTGGGAACCTCTCCATATCTGATCTGACCAGCGATCCGAGTTGAAACCCGTTCTCAAGAGAGGGCGGGTAGGACGAAGAAGTAGCGGCGCACCCCATCGGAGTCGGTCTGTGATTTGTTGTCCTCGGGATTGCGCCGGCAAGAGGTTTATCGGTTTGGGTGTTGATTCCTACCCGATCCAGGAAGTTGCCGCCGAAACAAGGATGGGCTACGTTTCCACGCCGATCACGCGGCGGCGCAACGATTTCAAAGAGATATCCACACAAAATCCCGTGGGACACTCTGAATATCGGCATCGGTGGCAGCGAGTACGGACTGGCGGCGTTGCGCCTACGCGCCGCGATGCCGTGTTTGAGAAGAACGGTCGCGCTCGCCCCGTTCTTTGCGCTGGGTGATGGGTATGCTATACTGCCGTAGCTGTTGGGAAGCGAGAGGGTCTCGGCGGCTGGGCGCTATTCGAATGGCAAGCCCCTCTCGAAGAACGAGGTTCCGTTATGACGACTGGCGTAGCGATGATAGAAGGCGGTTCGGCGACTACGCCGGCGGGGTTCCGCGCAGGCGGGGTGTTCGCCGGACTGAAGACGCCGGGCGAGGGCGTGCTGGACGTGGGGATGCTGGTGTCGGATAGACCAGCAACGCTGGCGGGCACGTTCAGCCGGAATAAGATACTTTCGCCTTCGGTTACGGTTACGAAGGAACGGTACTCCAACGGCGCGGCGCGCGGCGTCGTCGCCAACAGCGGCTGCGCGAACTGCTCGGTCGGAGAGCAGGGCGTGACGGACGCGCTGGAGTTGACGCGACTGGCAGAGACTCACGCCGGCGTGGAAGAAGGCTCGATGATGGTCGCCTCTACGGGCATGATCGGAGTCGAACTGCCGATGGCGCTGCTGCGACAGGCGATACCGACCATCGAGCTTACGGATGACGGCGGACCGGCGTTCGCGCGCTCCATCATGACGACGGATACGCGCGCCAAGCATATCGCGGCTTCGTTCGAGGCGGGTGGGACTACATATCGTATCGGCGGCGCGGCCAAGGGCGTGGGCATGATCCACCCGGACATGGCGACGATGCTGTCTTTCATCGCTTGCGACGCAGAGATTCCGGCGGACTTCCTCCAAGAATCGCTGAGCAAGGCGGTGGACCTTAGCTTCAACATGATTGACGTTGACGGCGACCAGTCCACCAACGATACGGTGCTGCTGTTCGCCAACGGCGCCGCGGGCGGCGCGGCGATCACGGGTCCCGACTCAGACGGCGCGGCGGCGTTCCAGGAGGCTCTGACCGCGGTGTGCATCTACCTGGCCAAGGCGCTTGTGGCCGACGGCGAGGGCGCGGGGCACATCATGGCGGTAACGGTGGATGGGGCGCTGTCGGACGCCGACGCGCGCTGCGCCGCGCGGGAGATTTCGTCTTCCAACCTGGTGAAGGCGATGGTGCACGGCAGGGACCCGAACTGGGGCCGGATCATGATGGCTCTGGGCAAGAGCGGGATCGAACTCGAAGAGTCGAAGATAGACATCTTCATCAACGGCATCCATATAGTCCAGGACGGCAAGGCTATTCCGTACTCCGAAGGCGCAGTGGTCGGCACGATGTCGGCCCACGAGGTGGACTTCAGAGTGGGGCTGAACATCGGCGACGCCACCGCCACCGCGTGGGGTTCGGACCTTACGGAGGAGTACGTTACGTTCAACTCGGCGTACTCGACTTAACAGACGTGGATGCCGAAGTGGGGCAATCGCCCACGCTACAGCTATCTTCTTCAGAATCGAGCGAGTTGGACGAACCGGGAGACGGGACGACGACAGGCAAGGAGCATTTCCTCGATGGGACGACTATAGTAGTCAAGATCGGCGGCAGTACGCTTGGAGAGCACGACACGACGCTGCGCGACCTGGTTGCGCTTCAGAAGGACGGCATGAACCCGGTGGTCGTGCACGGGGGCGGCAAGACGATTTCGGACTGGATGGCCGCTCAGAACGTCCGCCCAGTGTTCAAGGACGGTCTGCGAGTTACGGACGAGGATAGTCTCAAGATAGTGGTCGCGGTACTCGCCGGGCTTATCAACAAGGAGCTTGTGTCGCAGATCGCGGCTGAGGGTGGACGCGCCATCGGTCTCAGTGGAGCGGACGGGGGGATGCTCACGGCTCGTGTCAAAGATCCCGCGCTCGGCTACGTCGGCGAGGTGATGTCGGTAGATACCGGCGCGATAGACGCGGCGGTAAGCGCGGGTTACATCCCGGTCATCGCGCCGGTTGCGCGGTGCGGGCCGGAGTCTCCGACACACGCAAACTCGCTAATGAATATCAACGCGGATACGGCGGCGGGCGAGATAGCCGTCGCGCTGTCCGCCAGGCGGCTGTACTTCCTAACGGACGTCGAGGGCGTGCTGGACCGCGGGCGCCGGCTGATAAGCCGCGTTACAGAGCGGCAGGCCGCGGCGCTCACGTCGGCGGGCACGATATCGGGCGGCATGATTCCAAAGATCGAGGCGTGCGTTCGCGCGCTTCAGGCCGGCGGGCAGTCGCATATCATAGACGGACGGCAGCCGGGCGCGCTTCGCCAATCGATAGACGGCGAACTGCTTGGCACACGCATCGGGTAAGGTTGGTGATACATGGCTCAGGACTTCCCACGCAATAACGGCAACGGCGTCGACGGCGGTGGGGGCAATGGCGGCGGGGGTGGCGAGCCAGTCCCGTTCGATCGCGGGCAGATGCCCACTTCCACGCTGAAATGGGCAGGCGTCATCATCGGTCTGCTCGTTCTGTTCGGGATATTCTCGTTCGGCAGGGGCATCTATACCGACCTGATGTGGTTCGAGTCGCTAGGATTCCGTCCCGTATTCGTAACGGTGACGGTGACGCGCATCTCGCTGTTCATCATCGGGACGCTGTCGACCGCCATCATACTTACGGCGTCGCTGTGGGTGGCGCACCGCTTCTCGGTCGGTGAGGTGAACCTGCCTCTGCCGCCGGAGATGGCGATTTCCCTTAGGCGCGCCGTCGTCTGGGGCGCGGTCGTCATCACCATAGTATTGAGCCTGATATTCGGTTCGGTGCTGGCGTCGCAGTGGGAGCTATTCCTGCGGTTCACCAACTCCGTGCCGTTCGGACAGACAGACCCGGTGTACGGTCGCGATCTGGGCTTCTTCATCTTCAACCTGCCGGTGTACTCATTCATCCAAGGCTGGATAATGGGCATCGGCATCGTAACGCTGCTGGCGACCGTGGCGCTGAACTTTGTCAACCACAGCTTGCGCGGCGTGGGCTACGAGATGTCCGGCGCTCGGCTTGTGCATATCTCGATAATCGCGGCCGTCATCATGGTGACGATCGCGGTCGGTCACTGGTTCGACCGCTGGGCGCTGGTGCTGTCCGAAGACGGCGCCGGATTCGGCGCAATGTACACGGACTTGAACGCGCGGCAGCCGGCGCTGCTGATAATGACGATTGTGGCGGCCGCGGCCGCGGTGATGATGCTGGTGAACATCTACCTCAGACAGACCCGCATCGTCATCGGCGCTGTCGTGCTGTGGGTGGCGCTGGGGCTCGTGCTGAACACCGCATGGCCGGCGGTGATCCAACAGTTCTCCGTAACGCCCAACGAGTTCGCCAGGGAAAGCCAATACATCGCGCGCAACATCCAGTTCACGAGGCAGGGTTTCGCGCTGGACAGGATCGAGGAGCAGGACCATCTGGCCGAGTCCGACGTGAATCCGGAGCTTATCCAGAACAACCTCCAGACTATCAACAACATCCGTTTGTGGGACTACCGCCCGCTGTCGCTCGTCTATAAGCAGATTCAGCTAATCAGGCTGTACTACGACTTCAAGGACGCGGACGTAGATCGGTACAACATAGGCGGCGAGTACCGCCAGGTGCTGCTGTCGGCGCGCGAGGTCGCGCCCGAGCGGCTGGAAGCCGAGTCGCAGACGTGGGTGAACCGCAAGCTGTTCTATACGCACGGCATCGGCATCGCCATGAGCCCGGTTACCGAGTTCACGCCGGAGGGCAGGCCGGAGTTCTTCGCCAAGGACATTCCGGCGGACGGCGCGATACCAATAGGGCTTCAGGACGGGACGACTCCGCCGGAGCTTACGGTTGACAATCCGCGCATCTACTACGGCGAGAACACGTTGGAGTATGTGATCGTCAACTCGAACACCGAGGAGCTGGACTACCAGACCGAGGGAGGCGAACTGGTTCGGACGCGCTACTTCGGGAGCGGCGGGGTACAGCTGGAGTCGTTCACGCGGCGTCTCGCCTACGCCTGGCAGTTCGGCGACATCAACATTCTCATCAGCGGCGAGATAACGCCTAACAGCCGTTTGCAGTACCGCCGGGAGATCCAGGAGCGCGTCAGACAGGTGGCGCCGTTCCTTCAGCTCGACCGCGACCCGTACATCGTCGCCGCGGGCGGGCAGCTCTTCTGGGTGCAGGACGCCTACACGACGACCGATCACTACCCTTATTCCGAGCCGACGGAGATTCCGGTCGAGGGATCGGAGTTGTCGGCGCACTTCAACTACATGAGGAACAGCGTGAAGGTGGTGGTGGACGCCTACGACGGCGGCATCGAGTTCTACGTTTGGGATACCGAGGATCCGATGATTCTCACCTACGAGCGCATCTTCCCGGACCTGTTCAAGCGCGGAAGCGAGATGCCCGAGGATCTGAAGTCGCACGTGCGCTACCCGCAGGATTTCTTCTCGGAGCAGGCCGAGAAATACATGAAGTACCACATGCAGGACCCGCAGAATTTCTACAACAACGAGGATCTGTGGGCGATTCCGAACGAGAAGTTCGGACAGGGCGCCGATCTACAGGAAGTCGAACCGTACTACGTGATAATGCGGATGCCGGGCGAAGGGAGCGAGGAGTTCATGCTGCTGCTCCCTTACACGCCGAGCAAACGGCAGAACCTCGTCGGCTGGATTGGAGCGCGCAGCGACGGCGAAAACTACGGCAAACTGGTGGCGTTCAACTTCCCGAAGGACCGGCAAGTGGACGGCCCGGAGCAGGTAGAGGCGCGCATAGACAACGACCAGGATATTTCCGCGTGGTTCACGCTGCGCTGCACTGAGGGTTCGACCTGTCTGCGCGGGAACCTGCTGGTCATACCCATAGGATCGAGCCTGCTTTACGCTGAGCCGGTGTACATCCAGGCGGAGGGCGTCCCGTTCCCGCAGCTCAAGCGCGTGATACTGGCGACGGCGGATAAAGTGGTAATGGAGGACTCGTTGGGTCTCGCGCTCGCCGCGCTGACCGGAGAGCAGTCTCTGGTTTCGGTGAGCGAACCCGACTCGGCGCGAACGCCGAGCGACGCGACGACGCCGACGACGACCGTCACCGTCGGTGAAGGCACCGAGTTGGAGATGCAGATTACAATCGTGTCCGACTCGATAGAGAGCATGAAAGAAGACCTGGCGGCGCTGGAAGAGGCGCTCGAAAAACTGAAAGAACTCACGGGAGGCCAATAGGCAATGACTACAAACTGGACGGAAGTAGAGAGCAAGTACTACATGTTCGTAGTGCGCCGGCAGCCGGTCGTGATCGTGCGCGGCGATGGTACGAAAGTGTGGGACGTCGATGGCAAGGAGTACCTGGACTTCACGTCGGGCTGGGCGGTGAACAACGCGGGGCACGCGAACGAGGAGATCGCCAACGCGATAGCCGAGCAGGCGCGGACGCTGCTTCAGACGTCGAACCAGTTCTACACGATTCCGCAGCTGCAGTTGGCGGAGGCGCTGGTGGAGAATTCGGCGCTGGACAAGGTGTTCTTCTGCAACAGCGGCGCCGAGGCGAACGAGGGCGCGATGAAGCTGGCGCGTCGCTATGGCGCTAAGCATCGCAACGGCGCGTTCGAGATCATAACGGCGCTCGACTCGTTCCACGGACGCACGATGGCGAACGTGTCCGCCACCGGGCAGCCGCACTACCAGGAGCTTTTCGAGCCAATCCCGCCCGGATACTCGCACGTGCCGTTCGGAGACCTGGAGGAACTGAAGGGCGCGGTTACGGACCAGACGGTGGCGGTAATGCTCGAGCCGGTACAGGCTGAGGGCGGCGTGAACGTGCCGCCGGAGGGCTATCTTCAGAACGTGCGCGAGTTCTGCGACGAGGAGGGCTTGCTGCTCATCTTCGACGAAGTGCAGACTGGCATGGGACGGCTCGGCACGCTGTTCGGCTACGAGAGCTTCGGCGTGGAGCCGGACATCATGTCGCTGGCGAAGGGACTGGGCGGCGGCGTGCCGATCGGCGCGTTCATGGCTAAGGACGAGGCGTGCGCGTTCGAGCCGGGCGACCACGGCTCGACGTTCGGCGGCAACGCGCTGACGTGCGCGGCGGCCTACGCCTCGACCAAGTACATCATCGAGAATGACTTGGCCGGCAACGCGGCGGCGATGGGCGAGCACATGGCGTCCGGACTTGCCGATTTGCAGTCCAAGTACAGCCAGATCGCGGAAGTTCGCGGCATGGGGCTGTTGTGGGCGGTTCTGTTCGACTCGGACATTGGGCCCGACGTGGTCGCCAACTGCAACGCGCAGGGTCTGCTGACCAACCCGCTGCGTCCGAACGCAGTGCGGCTGATGCCGCCGCTTACTGTCTCGGCGGAGGAGATCGCGCAGGCGATGGAGCGGCTGGACGCGGCGATAGGCGCCGTGGTGGGGTAGCGTAGCGGCTGACGACAGTACCGAGGCGCCCATTCGACCTCTTGGGGATGGGCGCCTCTCGCATGGCATCAATTACCGAAGAGCGGCGCGCCAACGGGGTGAGAACGTCAGGGGGCTTCGTCATGCCAGCGCGATCAAACTGGTACTCGGATCATCCTCCGGCCTGCACCTGCGCGAGGTGTCTGGGCGACCGGCGTCGGCGCGGGACGTGGTGGACACGGGCGTGGTCGGCCGTGAATGGGTGGTTTGGCGCATAGGAACGCGTACCCATTGAGAAGGCGATGCATTCCCTAGTCCCTAGCGATTTCGGCAATATGGGCAGTTGAGAGGTGAACCGACCGATATGAATTGGCGCGAACTTTCAGAGAAGAATATCACCACGCTCGGCGGGGCGGTTTCCGGGGGTCTGGACAGCTGCACGGTTACGCACTGGCTTACGGAGCAGGGCTTCGAAGTGCAGGCGTTTACGGTGGACTTGGGCCAGCCGGATGAGGAGAACCTGGACGCTGTGGCGGACCGCATGATCGGATGCGGGGCGTCGGACGCGGTCATAGTTCCGGGACGCGCTGCGCTGGCTGAGGCGGGACTGCGCGTGATCCAGGCGCAGGCGCGGTACGAGGGCGGATACTGGAATACGACGGGCATCGCGCGTCCGGTTACTGTGGCGGCGATTCTCGAGCATATGCGACAGCGCGGCGTCGGCGTCCTGTTCCACGGCGCTACCGGGCGAGGCAATGACCAGGTACGCATCCAGCTTGCGGCGAATATGATAGACGCGGATATCGAGGTCTATGCGCCGTGGCGCGATCCGGAGTTCATCGAACGCTTCCCCGGTCGGCAGCAGATGATCGAATACTGCGAGGCGAACGGGCTGCCCATCAGGCCGGCGCGCGAGTCGCGGTACTCGACGGACGCGAACTTCCTGGGGCTGACGCACGAGGCGGGCGACCTGGAGGACGTGGGCATTTCGCCTACGTTCGTTGAGCCGGGCATGGGCGTCTGGCCCTGGGACGCGACGGATGCGAAGGAGCTTGTGAGCATACGCTGGGAGGAGGGTGTACCGACGGCCATCAACGGCAAGGCGGTGGACGTCGAGACGGCTTTCGATATGGCCAACGCGATCGCGGGCAGGCACGGCGTGGGCATCGGAACCCACGTAGTGGAGAACCGATTCGTCGGCGTCAAGTCGCGGGGCATATACGAATCTCCGGCGATGGAGCTGCTGGGACGCAGCTATGAGTACCTGCTCCAATTCGTTCTGGACAGGCGCGCGCGGGAGCTCTTCGAGCATCTGTCGAAGGTCATCAGCATCCAGATTTACCAAGGGTACTGGCTTGACCTGGCGACCACGGCGGCGCTTGCCGCGCTCGATCCGATCACCATGCTGGCGACCGGCACGATTACGGTTCGGCTGCACAAAGGGAATGTCTATTTCGACACCGCCGAGGATACGCCGGAGGCGATGCCGCACTCGCTGTACACGGACGACAGCTCGATGGAGGCGATGGGCACATACGATCACTCGGACGCGGAGGGCTTCCTGCGGGTGCTTGGCATATCCGCCAAGAATCTTGGCCGCAAGCAAGGCGCAAGTTTCGAGCGGGAGGCGTAGGCAGCGAATGGCTTCATCAACTTTCCCAGCAGTTCCATCGGAGATGTCGACAGCATGGCTGAGCCAAACGCTCAGCGCGGATGTGGTTGATTTCGCAATCGAGCCGGTGAGCGTGGGCGTTGGGTTCGCAGGCTCGGTGTACCGTGTCAGGCTAACTCTGAGAACCGCAGCTCAGCAGACGGTTATTTGGAAGATCGCTTCGACTCATCCACCGACACATCAGTTGCTCATGGAACACCGAGCGTATGAGAGGGAGGCGGGTTTCTACACGGCTCTGGCTCCGCGAGTTTCGTCCGCGTCCAAGCCGTACTTCTCACAGTACGACGCCGAATCGGGAGCGCTGTGCATCCTCACGGAAGATCTCGGAGAGTTGGAGGCGGGGGATCAAGTAGCCGGCTGTACGCGGGCGCAGGCTCGCGCGGCAGTGGATGGGATGGCCGCGCTGCATGCGGAGTTCTGGTCGGACGAATTGCCGGTCGTTTCACGACACGACCACGCGGCGGAAGCGGTGGCGCAGATGCACTCGGCGTCGTGGCGCCAGATGAGGCTAGCAGGGCTTCGAGGACTGCATATGCCGCCGGAACTGCTAGACGCCGCCGACCTGATAGCGCCGAACGTCGTCTCGATCAAGCAACGACTCGCCAAGCCGCCCATCACGCTTCAACACGGCGACATGCGGCTGGACAATATGTTCTTCGAGCCTGAAGGCGGAGTACGGCTGATAGATTGGCAGATCATACGCGCGGGCCGCGGCGCGTATGACCTCGCGTACTTCCTAGCCACGTCGCTGCCCACGGAGTCGAGACGCGAGTGGCAATTGGAGCTTGTCAGGGGCTACGTGGACGCGCTGAAGGCGCGAGGTGTCGTCGGGTACAATGAGGAGACCTGCATCGAGGATATACGCTGGTCGCTGCTGGACCTGGTGACGTTCACCGGAATCATCGGCGCGACGCTGGACTTGGGGCAGGAACGCGGATTACAGTTAGCCGAGATGTGGGTGGCGCGGCTGTGGGCTACGGTCGCGGACACCCGCGCGCTCGAGCTATTGGAGTGAGACAGCCGCGAACCGGGCGCAACTAATGCGGCAGATTCAAGATTGGAGCGAGAGATGGTGGCCACCGCCGAATCGGAGATTAGGAACCAAGTCGTAGCGCTTGTGCGCGACTTCGTGCGGCGCGAGGTCGAGCCAATCGCGCAGCGGTACGACAATGAGGACATCTACCCCCACGAGCTTATCGAGCCGATGCGGGAGATGGGGCTGTTCGGCATCACCATCCCAGAGGAGTACGGGGGGATGGGGCTGGACCACACGACGTTCGCGGTCATCTTCGAGGAGTTGAGCCGCGGCTGGATGAGCGTTAGCGGCATCATCGGCACTCACCACGTCTTGGCGCACATCGTTACGAATAACGGCACCGAAGAGCAGAAAGGGCGCATCCTGCCGCGCCTGGCGAGCGGCGAACTGCGCGGCGGTCTGGCGCTAACCGAGCCTGAGGCGGGCAGCGACGTCCAGAATATCAGCACGGTCGCCACGCGAGACGGCGAGGAGTACGTGATTCGCGGAACCAAGATGTTCATCACGAACGCGGAGCACGGCAACTCGTTCGCGGTCCTGGCGAAGACGGACCCGGACGCGCAGCCTCGACACCGGGGGATGAGCTGCTTCTTCGTGGAGAAGCCGAATCCGGGCATCCGCGTCGGGCAGCATTTGGACAAGCTGGGATACCGGGGGCTGGACTCGTCGGAACTGATCTTCGATGACTGCCGCGTGGGAGCGGAGAATCTCATCGGCGAGGTCGAGGGACAAGGGTTCAAGCATGTGATGGCGGGGCTGGAAGGCGGACGCATCAACGTCGCGGCGCGGGCGGTCGGAGTGGCGACGGCGGCATTCGACGCCGCGATCCGTTACGCGCAGCAGCGGGAGGCGTTCGGGCAGCCGATAGCCCAGCATCAGGCGATCCAGATAAAGCTGGCGAACATGGCGACCAAGATCCAAGCGGCTCGGCTTCTGACCTACGACGCTGCGGCGAAGAAGGATGCCGGCGAGCGCGTGGACCTGGAGGTAGGCATGGCCAAGCTGTTCGCGTCGGAGGTGTGCGGCGAGGTGGCTATGGAGGCGATGCGGATACACGGCGGATACGGCTATATCAAGGATTTCGACGTGGAACGGTTCTACCGGGACGCGCCGCTGATGATAATAGGCGAAGGCACTAACGAGATACAGCAGCTTCTGATAGCGCGACGGCTGTTGGAGCGGCACGCGGTGTGAGGTCGCGCCGCTCGACATGAGCGACAACGGAGATGGAAGTCATATGATCTACGACAGGAGAGATACTTTCGGCGGCTGGCTGGAGGATTTCGTTCCGGGGGACATCCACAAGCACTGGCCGGGCAAGACGGTTACGGAGATGGACAACCATCTGTTTTCGCTGCTCACGATGAACCATAACCCGCTGCACATAGACGAACACTACATGTCTCGCCACCAGCATGGCAAGATTCTGGTGAACGGCGCATACGTGCTGAGCCTGGTCGTGGGCATGAGCGTTCCCGAACTGTCGGGGAAGGCTATCGCCAACTTGGAGTACGAGAACATTGTCCACACGGGGCCGACGTTCCACGGGGATACGATCTACGCCGAGAGCGAGATTCTGGAAGTGCGGGAGTCGGCATCCAGACCGGACAGGGGCATCGTCTATGTGGAGACGCGGGCGCGCAACAACCGAGACGAGCAGATACTGACGATGCGGCGCCGGTTCCTCGTGCCCAAGCGGCCGGACTGAACGCCCATGACAACGATGAGGGGTCTGAGAGAGGTCGCCTCGGCCTACACCGTGTCGCTGCGCTACGACCGGCGGCTGTTCGAGCAGGACATAGCGGGCTCTGCGGCGCACGCGCGGATGCTGTGCAAACAAGGCATAATCTCCGAAACGGACCGGGACGCGATCGTTGACGGTCTGGGAGTCGTCAGGAACGAGATCACGGAAGAGACGTTCCCTTGGCGCTCGGAGCTCGAAGACATCCATATGAACATCGAGCGCCGGCTGTTCGAGCTTATCGGCGAGCCGGCGCTGCGCCTGCACACGGCGCGATCTCGCAATGACCAGGTTGCGCTGGATATGCGAATGTACGTCAAGGACGCGATCGGCGAGGTCGTGGGCGCGCTGCGCCGGGTCCGATCGGCGCTGGTGGGGCTGGCGGAGGAGCATCCCGATCTGCCCATGCCCGGCTACACCCATCTGCAACGCGCCCAGCCGGCGCTGTTCGCCCACCACATGCTGGCGTACTACGAAATGTTAAGCCGAGACGCGCAGCGCTTCGGGCAGGCGTTCGAGCGCGCAGACGTGATGCCGCTCGGCAGCGGCGCTCTGGCGGGAGTCCCCTACCCCATAGACAGGCAGTTCGTGGCGGATGAGCTTGGATTCTCGCGAGTGTCGGCCAACAGCATGGACGCGGTTTCGGACCGCGACTTTCTGCTGGACTTCCACGCGGCGGCGGCTATCTGCGCGATGCATCTGTCGCGGCTTTCAGAGGAGATCGTCCTGTGGTCGTCCGATGAGTTCGGCTTCATACGTCTGGCGGACGAGTACACTACGGGCAGCAGCATCATGCCGCAGAAGCGCAACCCGGACTTCGCGGAGATTGCTCGAGGCAAGACGGGGCGGGTGTACGGCAGTCTGATGGGGCTGCTGACGACGCTCAAGGGATTGCCGCTGACATACAACCGCGATATGCAGGAGGACAAAGAGGGCTTCTTCGACACGTATGATACGATTCTGGCGACGCTTGAGGTGTTCTCGGACATGCTTTCCGGCGCGAGCATGAACGTGGACGCGATGCGATACGCGGCGGGAGACGGCTACGCGCTGGCGACGGACATCGCAGACTATCTCGTCGCCAAGGGTATGCCCTTCCGAGAGGCGTACCGCATCGTCGGGCGGCTGTCGGAGTACGCGACTGAGCGCGGCGTCGGTTTCGAAGGCGTGCCGATGAGCGCTTACCACAGCCACTCGCCTCTGTTCGATTCGGACGTGTACGCGATCACGGTCGAGTCGTCCATCGCGGCGCGGGACGTGCCGGGGGGGACGGCGCAACGCCAGGTCAAGCAAGCTATCGAACGGGCGAGAGCGGTTCTGGAGACGGAGGGCGCCGATGAGCGAGGCTAGAACTATCAAGATTGCGCCGTCCATCCTGTCCGCCGACTTCGCTCGGCTGGGCGAGCAAGTGGCGGAGGCGGAGGCGGGCGGCGCGGACTGTCTGCACATCGACGTTATGGACGGCCACTTCGTGCCACCGATTACGTTCGGGCCGATGATAGTCGAGGCGATTCGACCGCACACGTCGCTGCCGCTTGAGATCCACATGATGGTCGAACGGCCGGAGAACCACTTCGAGCAGCTGCGAGACGCGGGCGCGGACCGGATCATCGTCCACCAAGAGGCGTCCCCACACCTGCATCTGTCGCTGGGCTTGATACGCGACGCGGGCATGGAGGCGGGCGTCGCGGTGAACCCGGGCACCGCGCTGTCAGTCGTCGAAGAGGTCGTCTCGGACCTCGACCTGCTGCTGGTGATGACGGTCAACCCGGGCTGGGGAGGGCAGCCGTTCATAGACGCGATGCTGGACAAGGCAACGCGCGCTCGCGCAATGCTCGGCGCGGCTGACGCCAAAGCGACGCTGGAGGTGGACGGCGGCATCAAGGCGGACAACGCGGCGCTCGCAGTGAGCGCGGGCGCGGACCAGCTTGTCGCCGGCTCGGCGGTGTACAACGACGACGTATCCGTTGCGGACGCGCTCGCCGCGCTGAGAGCGGCCGTATCCCGGTAGCGTACCATGCAGGACGATGACATCAAGCGGGCTATCAGGGCGGGCTGGGATGCGATGTCCCACTCGTACCAAGCAGACAGCGAGATTTCTACGTCCGACCTGCACTACGCCCCGCTTGCCGGGGGCGAACGCTACTATCGGCTGCTGGGAGACGCCAATGACCTGCGGGGCCTGCGCGCGCTGGAGCTCGCGTGCGGCGGGGCGCAGAACTCGGTCGCGCTAAGCAAGTGGGGCGCGGACGTGGTGGCGGTAGATTTCTCTCCGAATCAGCTGCGCCACGCGCTGTCCGTACGGCGCGACGAGGGGGCGAAGTTCGACCTGGTGGCCGGAGATATGGCGTCGCCGACGATGTTCAGGCCGGAGACGTTCGACCTCGCGCTGTCGTCGTTCGGCTGGGAGTTCGTGCCGGATCTGGCCGGCTGCGTCGGCGCCTGCGCGGAGTTGCTGCGTCCGGGCGGTCGGCTCCTGATGGCGACTGTCCACCCGCTGAGCGCGTTCGATTGGGACATCGTAGGTCGGACGCTGCGCGTTACGGACTACTTCCACCCACCAGTCGAAGTCTGGGAAGATCCGGTTCCGGACGGCCACGCGCCTGGGCTGACGTTCTTCAGGACGATAGAGGAGCTTGTGGGAGCGGTGACTGACGCCGGTCTGTCGGTAGAGCGGCTGATCGAGCCGTATCCGCTGTCAGAGGATGAGGTCGGCGCATCTCCATATGCGGGCGAGTACTGGGCGGATCACCGGGAGCGGCTGAACCACGCGCCTTTCGCGGTTGTAATTCTGGGCAGGAAGCCGGGTTAGCCCCCACCGACGGCGCGGACGATTTCGAGTGAATCTCCGTCGCGCAAGGTTACGTCGCCCAACTCGGTCCGGCGGATGACCGCGCCATTGTGGGCAACGGCGATCGCTGTCTGTGTTACGCCGATCTGGACGAGGTAGTCCCGGATGTTGACGGGGCCATCCGCCTCGCGGGGTTTGCCGTTGACTGTCAGAGCTATCATGCAACAAGCTTAGTGTTGCGACTCCGGTGTGTCAACCTTTCGACTTATCCGCGCGGCCAGTTCCCGCGCCGCGCCGGTCGGGTCGTCGGCCAAGGTTATGGCGGTGATTACGGCGATGCCGGACGCGCCGGCGGCCATCACGCTGGCGGCGTTGTCCACGGTTATGCCGCCTATGCCGAGTACAGGGATGCGTACGGCATCCGTCGCGGCGCGCACCGGGTCGAGACCGCTCGTCTCTGCGCCCGGGTGGGACGCCGTGGGGAAGATGGTTCCGAGAATCAAATAGTCCGCGCCTTCGCGTTCAGCCGCGACGGCTCCCTCAACGGAGTGGACGGAGCGTCCGATTAGTTTACCGGCACCCAGAAGTTTGCGCGCAGCCGCCACGTCCAAACCGTCTTCGCCGAGTTGCGCGCCGTCCGCGTCGCAAAGCAACGCGACGTCAATGCGGTCGTTCACGATCAGCAGCGCTTTGCCCGCGGTAACTTCGCGCAACCGACGCGCCAAGTCGAGCAGCGGCGCGGCGGGCAGGTCTTTCTCGCGCAACTGCACAATGCCGACGCCGCCGGAGACAGCGGCTTCCACGGTGGCGACGATGTTCCCGGACCTCGTCCGATCACGATCTGTTACGAGGCAGAGGCATGGGGCTGGGAGGCGCGGGCGCATGGTTACGCGGTCGCGGCGGCGACTCCCTCGACCGGGCTGGACGGCACGCCCATATCTTTGCGGGCGATGCGGCCCGCGTTATAGGCCATGCGACCGGCCTGTACGCCCAGCTTGAACGCCTCGCCCATTCCCGCCGGATCCTCCGCCTGCGCTATGGCGGTGTTGACCAGAACGGCGTCGGCGCCCGCTTCGAGCGCGACGGAGGCGTCGGATGGAACGGCCAGGCCCGCATCCACGACAACGGGGACAGTGGACTGCCGGATGATGAGGTTGATCTCCTCCAGCGTCTGGACGCCCTGTCCGGAGCCGATCGCCGAGCCGAGCGGCATGACGGTCGCGCAGCCTATCTCGTCCAACTGCTTGGCAAGCACGGGGTCCGCGTGGATGTAGGGCAGGACGACGAAGCCTTCCTCGATCAGTTGCTTGGCGGCGTCGTATGTGCCGCGCGGATCGGGCAGCAGGTACTCGGGGTACGGGATGACTTCGAGCTTGATCCAGTCTGAGCCGGTAACTTCGCGCGCCAAGTGAGCGGTGAAGATGGCTTCCTCGGCGGTCTTGCATCCGGCGGTGTTGGGGAGGATGGTGTACTCGTCCCAGTCGAAGTAGTCTAGGATGTTCTTCTCTTCCAAGTTCTCCAAGTCGAGCCTGCGGATGGCGACGGTGATTATCTCCGCGCCGGACGCCTCGATGGACTCTACCATCTCCTCGTTCGTGCGATGCCTTCCCGTGCCGACCATCAGCCGCGAGTCAAATTCCTTACCCGCAATCACCAGCTTGTCATCCATTGAGAACGCCTCCCGTCTGCTGATTTTCAGAATAGCCGAGCGGTATCTGGGTTGTCAATTGGGGCGCCGCGCCGTAATCTCTACGCGAGCGCCACGGGAAATGCCTTAGTACGACGCTTCCAGACGGGAACCAATCCGCCAAGCCGTTCGTCTATACTGTAAGGACGGCTCTAAGGGAAAGGGAAGTAGAAGATGGCACGGATGATTGGAGCGGCGGGTCTTGCGGCGCTTGTGGCGGTGGTGGGGTTGCTGCTGATCGGTTGTGGAGCTTCGGACGAATCAATGGACTATGCCGCGGCGCCGGCGCCGGCCCAGCCCGCCGCCGCGCGCGCTCAGATGATGGAGGATACGGCGCAGCAGGAGATGGTGAAGGAGGTATTACGGGAGGCCGAGATGGCGGAGGCGCAGGGCGCGCAGGGCGCCCCGGGCGTTCCGGGAATGCCTGGTTGGCCTGGGAATCCGGGGCCTCCGGGCCCTCCGGGTCCAGCGGGGCCTCCGGGCGCGCCCGCCCCAGAGGCGCTGAAGTTGTCAGCAGGCCGGGGAGCGCCTGGCGGCTTCGACATCGTAAGCGTACAGGCGGCGTTCGTCCAGCAGGAGCGGATCATCGTTCGCACGGTGGATATGAGTCTGACGGTCAGGGACGTGGCGGAATCGGTGGACGCGATCGCCGAGATCGCGCGCCGATACAGCGGATGGGTAGTCGGCGCAGACCGGAGCGCAGTCCACAGGGGACGAGTGTCCATTCGCGTTCCCGCGCAGTCGCTCGAAGAGGCGGTGGTGGACATAAGAGGCATAGGTTTGGAAGTGGAGTCGGAGTCAACAACAAGCCAGGACGTTACGGACGAGTACGTTGACAGCCGCTCACGCCTGACGAGCCTGCGAGCCACCGAGGAGGCGCTGCTGGCGCTGTTCGAGCAGGCGCAGACGGTCGAAGAGGCGCTCGAGGTGCAGAGGGAACTTGCCAACCTGCAAGCCGAGATTGAGGCTCTGTTGGGTCGCATCAAGTTCCTGGAGGAGACGGCGGCGTTCTCGCTTATCAACGTCGGGCTGTCGCTGGCGGCTGTCGAGATGGCGGTGGAAGCGGGAGAAGACCGGACGCTGAGCGAGGGCGAGCCGGCGCGGTTCAGGGCGACGTTTACGCCACCGGCGGGAATAGATACGTTCAGCTTCGTCTGGGACTTCGGCGACGGCAGGGAGGTCGTACATGGAGACCGAACAGTCGCCACGTCAGAGCCAGGGCAGCGCGTTACGGCAACGGTTCATCACACATACGAGGACGATCTGGAGTCTCCCTACATCGTGTCGCTGGACATCATGGGGTTCGGAGACGCCGGACAGGTCGAGGGATCGGACACGTTCACGGTAACGGTGAAGGAGATACCGCCGATAGAGATATTCCTCGAAGCCGAGAATAACGCCGAGCACGGGGAAGACGTGGAGTTCTCAGGCTCGTTTACGCGGCCCTCGGAGCTTTCAGACTTCAAGTACAGCTGGGACTTCGGGGACGGCAGCCCGGTCGTCAATGGCGTGCCAGAGGAGGGCGTTACGCGGATCACGGCGATCCACGCTTACGAGAACTATCGCAATCGGGAATACCAGATCACGCTAACGGTAACGGCGCAGAGCGAGGCGGGGGAGGTGTCGGGTTCGTCCTATACGTACATCTTCGTCGAGGAGGATGAGGGGCTTGTGATCGGCGGATGGAGCCCGGGAGACAACGCGAAGCAAGCCACTCGCGCGCTGTCGGTCTTCGGGCAGGGGATGGGAACTCTGATAATCTGGACGGTCATCTTCAGCCCGGCGTGGCTCATCTTGGGCGGCATCGTCTATGGAATCATACGGCTGAACCGGCGACGGCGGGCCAGACGGCAAGCAGAGACGCCCGAACCAGCGGCCGAGGACGCCAGCGAGGCACAGGGTTAGGGAGATGACGACACGCCACTTCACAGCTACCGGGTTCGTGGTCTATCGCGGCTGCGTGGCGCTGCACTGGCATAAGAAAGTGAAGGCGTGGCTGCCTCCGGGCGGCCACGTCGAGCCAAACGAGGACCCGGTGCAGGCGGTGGCGCGGGAGGCGCAGGAAGAGACGGGACTGGAAGTGGAGGTGGTTCCGACGGGCGAAGTCTTGCGTCTCCCCTACCCTGAGCAGGTGCATCCGCCCTACACGATCATGATCGAGGACATACACGATCCGGTACAGGGGTTTCACCAGCATATAGACATGATCTACTTCTGCCGTCCCGTAGATGCGGGAAAGCCTGTCGAATTGGCGGACGGCTGGCGATGGGTGTCGCGTGAGGCGCTGGAGGAAGGGCGTCCGTTGACTGGCGGCGCGTCAACGCCGGAGCCGCCGCCGGAGGATGTGCGGCTGCTGGGGATTCGGGCGATAGACTTCGTGGGGCATTAGATTTAACCCAGAGACGCGGCGGGGCGCAGAGGGTCTCTATTTTCCTCCGCGTCTCTGCGCCTCCGCGTCAAGAATATCCCTAGTGGCTTGACACCCGACGCCGCATCGTTGAAACTCTGGGGCGCGGAGACTTGCCCATGACCTACTGGACCGACGCCCAATTATCCTCGATCCACAAGATGCTGAATCCGCGCTCGATCGCCGTCGTCGGCGCGACCGAGCGGATGCAGTACGGCGGGCGCTTCCTGCGCGCGGCGATGCAGTCGGGGGACCGCGTTCGGGTCTATCCGGTCAATCCGCGCTACGATGAACTGCTGGGCTTGGAGTGCTACCCATCGGTACGCGATCTGCCGGAGGCGCCGGATGCGGTGGGGGTAATCGTGCCGTACCACCTGGTGATTCCGACGCTGCGCGACGCGGCCGAGCGGGGCGCGGGTTCGGGAATCGTCATATCAGCCGGCTTCTCGGAGCGCGGGGTCGAGGATAGACGCGAACTACAGGCGGAGCTAGGACAGGTGGCGCGTGAAACCGGCGTCCGCATCTCAGGACCCAACTGCCTCGGGCTCGCCAATATAAAGGATGACATTTGGGCTTGCTCGTCGTCGCGACTGGAGGGCGTGGAGCTTCGGAGCGGCAACGTCGGCTTGGTGTGCCAGAGCGGAGCGTCGGCGTTCGGACCGTTCCTGTCGCGCGCCGTAGGGCGGGGCGTCGGATTCTCCTACATCGTCTCGACCGGCAACGAGGCAGACCTGGAGGCGCCGGACTTCGCCCGCTACCTGCTGGATGACGACGACACGACCGTAATCGCCATGTTCATCGAGGGCTTCAAGGACGCGCGCAAGTTCGTCGAGGTCGCCAAGCTCGCGGCAGAGCGGGGCAAGCCGATAGTAGCGGTCAAGATTGGCCGCTCGGAGCTTGGCAGTCGAGCGGCGCGGTCGCATACGGCGGCGCTAACGGGCGAGGACGCAATCTATGACGCCGCGTTCGAGCAGTACGGCGTAACGCGCGTACACGACTGGGACAAACTGCTCGAGGTCGCCCAGCTGCTCGGCGGAGCCTCGAAGCCGTCCAAACGCGGCATCGCGCTGGTGTCTCATTCGGGTGGCGTATGCTCGCTGACGGCAGACAATCTCGGAGCGGCGGGCCTAGATCTGCCGCCGCTCTCAGACCCGGCGCGCGATGGCATAAACGAAATTTTGGCGGGCTTCGGATGGGCGGCCAATCCAGCCGACATCACGGGTCACGCCAGCCGCGATACGGTACTGCCGATCATGGAGCATATGATCACGGAGCCGGAAGTCGGCTCGCTGGTCGTCGCAAGCTCCGCGTCGGACGATCAGGCGCGACACGTGATAGACGCGCGGAACAGGCATGACGATAAGTTGGTCGCGTTCCTGTACACCGGTAACGAGCTTGGAGCGTCCACGGGACTAGACAGGTTGAAGGACGCGGGCGTTCCGGTGTTCCACAGCCCGGAGAACCTGGCGTTTGCGCTCAGCCAGTTCCACGCCTACCACGAATGGCGGGAAAGCAGATCGGAGGCGGGGTTCGGCGTCGCGTCTGAGATAACGAATGGCCAACGCGCAGCAGTCTCGGCCCTACCGGAATCTGGCGGGGCGCTGTCCGAGTACGACGCCAAGCAACTGCTTCGAGAGTGGGATATCCCGACCGCCGAAGAACGGCTGGCTCACACCGAGGACGAAGCGGCGGAGAGCGCCCTCGCAATCGGCTACCCGGTCGCGCTGAAGGTGAACTCGCCCGACATCCTGCACAAGACCGAGGCAGGCGCTCTGAGACTCGGCATCGACGACGAATCCGAACTCCGCGCAGCATACCGCGAGATCATGGACAACGCCGCCGCATACGCGCCCGACGCGCTACTGGACGGCGCGCTGGTATCCGAAATGGTATCCGGCGGGACGGAGGTCATCGTCGGCGTTAACTACGACGCGCAGCTTGGGCCGGTTCTGCTGTACGGCATGGGCGGCGTTCTGGTGGAAGTGATGCGCGACGTCGCGCTGCGCGTCTGTCCCGTTTCACGACTCGACGCGGAGGAGATGGTGGCCCAGGTTCGCGGCAGCCGGCTGCTGCGCGGCTTCAGAGGCGGCCCGAAGGCGGATGTCGCCGCGCTTGTGGATACGCTGGTTCGCGTGTCCGAGTTTGCGGTACATCTGGAAGGCAAGATAGAGGAGCTAGACATAAATCCGCTCGTCGTCATGCCGGAGGGCGAAGGGGTTAGGGCGCTGGATGCGTTGGTTTTAACGCAGAGGCGCGGAGGGTCGCAGAGAGACGCAGAGGGGGATTGAGAGCGATGTTGCCAATTCGACGGTCTTGGCTCGTAACTCCGGCGCATAAGGGCGACGCGCTGTCGGCGGCTGCCGCAAGCGGCGCGGACGTGGTGGTACTGGACCTTCAGGATACGGTGCACGACAGCCGCAAGCACGAGGCGCGCGCGAACGTCCGCGAGGCGATTGGGGCGATGCGCGACGCCAGTTCGGAGGTCTTCGTCCGCTCGGATATCGAGTTGTTATACGCCGATCTCAACGCGTCCGTGTGGCGGGGGCTGTCGGGGGTAATCCTGCCGGGCGTTACGGACGACGCGCAGGTTCGGGAGGCGGACGCGCTACTGTCGAAGTTCGAGCTGGAGCGCGGAGTGGTCAAGCCGCCGCCTATCGGCGACGTGCGCGAGGCGGACGACCCGCGCGGACCGGAGCAGGCGCTCGAAATCCACCTATCGCTGGACACCGGCGCGGGCAACTGGAACGCCGACAAGCTGATACGCGCCAGCAGTCGCGTCAAGTCCGTCAGTCTCGGACGAGCGGACCTGGTGATGGACCTGCGCGAGGAGCCGTCCGGCGAGCTTCACCTACTACCCTACCTGATGCAGCGGCTGATAATCGTCGCCAACGCGACGGGCGTAGCGCCGGTAGGCGCGTGGTGGCGCGCGACGTCTCGCGGACTGACCGCATCCTACGATGACACGCTGCAGGCGGCGGTTACGGGCAAACTCGCCGGATTCAAGGGCGCGCTGTGCATGAGGCCGCATCAAGTGGCCGCGTTGAACGAGGGATACGCGCAATGACTAGAAGAGTACGCCGATCCGGGCTGACCATGCCCATCAACAACCCGCGCTTCGTCGGCAGATCTTGGACGCGCGACTGCGACTACTTGAACTTCGACTTCGAAGACTCGGTGCCGCAGTCACAGAAAGAGCGCGCCCGAGAGCTTGTCCAATACGCGATAGAGCAGGGGCAGAAGGGCGCGGCTGAGATCAACATTCGCATCAACTGCGCGTATCCGGAGGCGGACGTGCCGGCGGCGGTGCAGCCCGGCGTTAGGCAGATCAACTTTCCGAAAGCGGAGACGGCGGAGCAGATACGCAGCCTCGACAAACTTATTACCGATATGGAGCGGGTCCGGGGCATACGCCTCGGCGCGGTGCGGATAGGCGCGGCGATAGAGACGACGCTGGGAGTAGCCAACTCGTACGAGATAGCGTCTGCAAGTCCACGCATAGACTCGTTCGGGCCGGGGACGGGCTACGATATGTCTATGGACATGGGCGTTGAGATGTTCGTCGGCTTCGACCAGTTCTTCTACAATCGCGGCGAGGGCGAGCTGATCGCGCTGGCGCTGGGACTGGAACGCGACGGCGGCGTCTATATGGACGACACGACGGGCAATGTTGGCAACGCGGATCTAGCGCTCAACAGGGCACGCGCCAACCGGATCGCGGGCCTGCGCTCCGGCGGCGGGCTGCATCCGAACGTCGTCGCGCCACAAAACGAGGGGCTGACGCCGACCGCCGACGAGGTGGCGCGCGCCAACCGAGTTCTGGATTTCTTCGCGCAACTCGACGCGGACGGAGAGGCGGAGGGTGATATGGACGGAGAGGCTGTTGACGCCTATGAAGCGGCGCGAGCGCGGGAGCTTATCGAGTGGGCGACGCTGTGCGCCAAGCGCGACGCGGAAAAAGCCGCTGCCCGCGAGCGAACCGAAGCCGAGGAGTCGCAAGAATGAAGCCGTTTGTGAGACGGTCCCATCTCGTAGTTGACGCAACAGACGCAGACGCGGTAGCCGCGTCTTGGACACATGACGCCGACGCCGTAATCCTGACGCTACCAGAGGGCAACGCGCGGATCAAGGCGCGGTCTGGGCTTACCGATTCGATAGACATTGCGGCACAGGGTGGGGCGGAGGTGTTCATCCATGCGTCCGTGGGCATTGTCCACGCGGACCTGCTTCACGTGAACACCGCTCACTTCAGCGGTGTGGTGGCGCATAGCGTGGAATCGGCGACGGAGATTGCGACAGTCGCCAAGGCGCTCGATGTACTGGAAGAGAGGTTAGGACTGCCAGAAAGCGGTTTGCACATCATCATTTTGTTGGGGAATTATATACCTATGCACATTTTCCTTGACAATTGGCGCATCCCTAGTGTACACTAAGTCTGTAAATAGAAAGGGTTTCGCGCATGGCTAAGAACGCCCCAGGCAAGGCTTACCGCAAGGGCATCTCGCTGGTTGAGGCTGTCCACAGGTTCGGCGACGACGCAGAGGCGGAGAAGTGGTTTGTGTCCAGACGCTGGCCGGATGGCGTCGAGTGCGTCGAGTGCGATTCAGACCGCATCCATACCCGAAAGCCAAGCGCGCGGCGCAAGACGCCCACCTATCACTGCAACGACTGCAAGAAGGACTTCACTGTCAAGACGGGAACGATCATGCACGATTCCCGCCTGCCGCTCGGCAAGTGGGCATTGGCGCTCTACTTGTTCAGCACGAACCTCAAGGGCGTATCGAGCATGAAGTTGCACCGCGACCTGAACATCACGCAGAAGTCCGCTTGGTACATGGCGCATCGTATCCGCGAGACGTGGGATGATGACGCAATGGAGCGCTTTGTAGGGCCTGTGGAAGCTGACGAGACCTACGTTGGCGGGCTTGAGAAGAACAAGCACGAGGCGAAGAAGCTCAGGGCAGGCAGGGGCGCGGTAGGCAAGACACCCGTTGCCGGGGTTAGGGACCGCGAGACCAATCAGGTGTCAACGGCGGTGGTGGAGTCCACGGACAAGGCGACGCTTCAAGAGTTCGTGCATTCGCGTACTGAACCGGATGCGACGGTCTATACGGACGAGGCGCGGGCTTACATGGGGCTGAGGCGGGCGCATGAGGCAGTAAGCCACAGCGTGGGCGAGTACGTTCGGGGGCAGGCGCACACTAACGGGTTGGAATCGCATTGGGCGATGCTCAAGCGCGGGATAGACGGAACATACCACCACGTCAGCCCCAAGCATCTTGACCGCTACGCTACGGAGTTTTCGGGGCGTCATAACCGCCGCCCGATGGACACGGAGAGGCAGATGGCGTCCATGGCCGTCGGGTCTGTGGGCAAGCGTCTGCCCTACCAGGACTTGATAGGGCCGTCCCACACGCGCATCAACGGACACGCCTTGAGGAGCAGGGATACCTGAAGCTCGGGGCCGTCCCACACGCGCATCAACGGACAGATAGGGCTGGTATAACCGGAGAGAAAGATCACGAAGGAGGTCGGAGAATGACAACTCAACTGAAAGCGACCCGTCAGACAAAAGTATGCAAGTGTGGCTGGTGCGACAGATTCATGCCGGATCTGCGACTTGAGCATGAACACGTCTGCAACCACATCTGCAACGAGTGTGTGTCCCAATGGGCTCCCGACCACAACTTTGCGGCGGACAGTTGGCCGGCCAAATAACCGCTCAGGAGGAGATTGGCTGTATGACGCAGTTGAACATGGAAAATCGGACGCTGGGAGTGATGGACAATCTTCGCTTCCTGCGTTCGCTCAACAACGAGTGCATAGACCTGATAGCCATAGACCCGCCATTCGCAACGAATGAGACGTTCACTACAAAACCGAAGCCGCCTATCTCCGAGGCCGAACTTGCTGAGGAAAAGGCTCTGGCAAAGAAGCACGGGGCGAGGCACAACGAGGGTATCGGGGAGACGCGGGTACAGGACGTATGGAATTGGGATGAGGACGTTCATCCCGATTGGCTGTCCCGGATAGAGGACGACTACCCGCCGGTGCACAGCGTGATACAGGCGGTGGAAGCCTGCGCGTCGGAGAACGAGGCGGCGTATATCGCGTTCATGGCGGTTCGACTAATCGAGTGTCGCCGCGTGCTGAAAGACACTGGTTCTATCTACGTCCACTGCGACGATCACGCCAACGGGTATCTGCGGATGTTGCTAGACGCGGTGTTCGGGGCAAAGAACTTCAAGAACGAAATCGTATGGAAGAGAACCGCCGGGCGTTCGGATGCCAAGCGGTTCGGCAGGGTTCATGACAGCATCTACTTCTATGCCAAGTCCAATCAATTCACATGGAATACCCAATACGCGCCCCATGACCCCGATTACGTCAAGCGCATGTATAGGCACGATGATGGAGATGGAAGAGGCCGTTGGCGGTCAGCTGATCTGACCGCCAACGGCCACGGAAAATCCGGCGGCGAGTATTTCTCCCAATGGAAGGGTGTGAATCTAAACGCTGGTCGAATGTGGAACCTGCCCATGCGGGGTGGCATGGCTGATTGGATAGAACAGAACGCGATCCCCGAATGGAAGGCGATGACCGGCGTTCACAATAGACTGAATGCCCTAGACGAGGCTGGGTTGATCCACTGGCCCAAGCGCGGCAAGATGCCGTCTTTGAAGAGATACTTGTCTTCCACAAAAGGCCGCGCCTGCGAAGATGTTCTCACGGACATCGGCAAGCTCGAATACGCTTCATCCGAAAAGACCGGCTATTCCACTCAAAAGCCGCTTGTCTTATACGAACGCATCATCAGGGCGTCGAGCAACCCCGGCGACGTGGTGCTGGACATTTTCGCCGGTTGTGCCACAACCGCCGTAGCCGCTGAGAACCTCGATAGACGCTGGATAGCCTGCGACATGGCTTACCGGTCATGGACGATGCTCAAGCGACGCTTCGCGCTCAATGGCGTTGCGCTGGACGATATGACCAGCGCTACTACCGACGCCCTCAAAGGCAAGCAGCCCCAGATGTCCAGGGCTACGTCATGGACTATCGGCCCTAATGACCTGCCCGAGCGCGAGGACGTTGACCCTGAGCCGTTCCACAGTCTCGCCAAGCCAAAGCGCGGAAAGAAGTCCGTTCGGTCGTCCACGTGGTCGGGGCGCATCCCAAAGGACGAAGCCAAGCAGATTCTGATAGACGAGTTCGGCGCGGAGTGTTGGGGATGCGGCTGGGAAGCTCCGGTCTTCCCGAATGGCGACAGGGATTTGACGTTGCTGGAAGTTGACCACATATGGGCCAAGAGGGACGCCAGCGCCGCCGGAGGCGGAAATGACGAACTCTACAACCTTGCGCTCCTGCATCGAACCTGCAACGGTATCAAGGGCAACCGACTGACGCTGGAAGAACTCCGACAGAAGAACGCCGATGACCAACACGCCTACAAGACGGTGAAGGATATGGTTCACATTGGCAAGGCGATTCAATTCGCCAATGAGCGTATTCTACAACGTGGCGTTCAGACCGCATTGTGAGATTGGGGGAGTCAATGTCCGAGCGACACAACGAGGCAGAATCCGAACCAAAGCGCGAACGAGGACGCCCTGTAAAATGGGAATACCCAGAACGGATTGATGCCAGCCCAGAGGAGATCGCGGACGTGGTATTGCGAGCCAAGCCTAAGAAGGTGTGGAGATTCGAGGAAGAACGGCGGCGAAAGTCTCAGTAGCCAACGACAGACGATTCGTAGCTAAAATGTGCATAGGTATATAATTCCCTTTTGTTGGATTCTGGCGCGGGGGTGTGGAACATCCGCGAGATTGCGCGGGCGTCCGAGCGCGTAAGCTCCGTCGGGCTGGACGAGGCGGGACTGTGCCGCAGTCTAGGCATCGAGCAGACCGACGGATTCGACCCGTTCGAGTACGCGAAGGGCCGGGTGATAATCGAGGCGCGAGCGTCGCGGGTTCAGCCGATAGGGTTGACGCATCCTTGTAGCGTATTGGGCGGCGTTCCAGGCTACGTGGATGGACTTGACGACGCTGAGGTGGCGAGGCTCGCGCTCCGATCCAAGAATCTGGGCTTCGCGGGCGCAATCTGCCCGGACGTCTCGTGGGTGGGACACTGCAACCGCGCGTTCTCTCCACCGGAAAACCAGTTGGAGTTCTACCGCGAGACGCGGCGGCTGTTCGCGGAGGGCGTCGCTCGCGGCACCGCCGCCGTCCCCTACCCCGGCACCACGATGATGATAGACGTGCCGGTTGATGAGAACGCCCGCGTGAACCTGGAGCTGTGGGAGCGCTGCGCGGCCAGGGACGCGGAGAAGGCAGCGGCCTTGGCAAGATCAAAGGGTTCTTGATCTTTGCTTCAGATACTCGCATTGACGGATGGTGAGATGGGTGAATCAGAATTCGACGACAGACTTGCCAACTATGATCCGCTCGGGCACAGTGGATGACGCCGAGACCATAACGCGGATATACATCGAATCGTGGAACGCCGGGTTTGGCGAGCTCCTGTCGCAAGCCAATAGAACCGTTACGCCGGAGCTTACCGAACGCTGGCGGCGCTACCTTGCAATGCCCGTCCCTCATAGATGGTGGGTTGCGGAACGCGCGGGAAGCATCGTCGGGTTCGTCGGCATTGGGCCCAGCCGTGATCCGGTAGATCCACAACTCGGCGAGATTGACACAATTGCGGTTGACTCACGTCACTGGCGGGCGGGAATCGGCAAGGCGCTCATTTCGCTCGCTGTGCGCCACCTCGCGGCAGACGGCTATCGCAAGGCGATACTCTGGACGGTCGAAGGCTACGAGCGGGGGATCGGCTTCTATGAGGCCATGGGGTGGCGTCGCGACAGTGGGGCGCGCGATGGTGGGAGGCAGGTTCGGTTTCTCTATGATCTGACTACATTGACGGTTTAGCCGAGAGTAAAATCCACGGGGAAGCCTCATTTAAACGCTTCTCGCAATCGCTAGCAACCTCGCGCTGCCTCGATGAAAGACATTGCCACTGGATGAGGATTGCCGCATGAGCTTGTAGCCATGGGAACTTTGGGCCGCCCGCGCGACGTGGTGATGGCGGCCGCCAGGCGAGCGAATGAGAGGATGAGCAGTGTACGCGGGGCGTCTTGCGACCAGTGTGGTACGACAGGGGGTGGGAGCTGCTAAAGTAAAGACGGCTGGTTCGTGTACGGCTCAATGATCTCAAACTCAACGATCTCGCTGAATTTGGAGAGGCGATTATCGTATGTATGGAACTCTGAGATTGCCGTACCTGTATGCGACAACCATTGAGCAGTCGCTAGATGAATCGCATCCGCTGGTTTGAGACTCCAGCCGCGAGTAATTGACGCCCGAATCAAGGACCTTGCGCGAACTATGATGTCTTGGTGGACCTCCACTGATACCACAGCGTTTGGGTCGTTCCACAGATCACCTATCCGCCGCTCCTGTTCCCGATCTAACGCCTGATTGTTCTGTTCAGAAGCAGCGAACGCCACCTCCACATGAGACAGCGTTGATGTGTATATCGTGATTGAGCTGTCGCTGGTTGCGCTCAGGCTGAGCAGCCGTTCCAAGATTGCCACGCGATCCGGGTGTTCATTAATGTAAGAGAGAAAGGCATCCGCGTCCCAGTACACAATCTCGGGGCTACCAGGCATCACGCGACCCCCGGATCACGTCCTCAGGCATCCTGTCGCCTTCTTGCCAGGGGACTACGCCTCTTGCGTTCCTGTATGAACCCGGTAGACGGTCGGGGAGTGGTTCTACCCCTAGAACGTTCGTGACCGACTTGGGGATTCCGGTCACTCCGTCCCTGTGTATCGTGCCACTCACACTGGCGCGGCGTCCCCATACACCTCTGACGAGTTCCTCTTGCCCCTGTTCAAGGTAGCATTGCACTCCTTTGTCGTGAACCGAATCGTATATCGTGAACTTCAGCCCAGAGCGGTTACTCAGAGTCTGGACCGTTCCTGTAACTACCCCGACACTGACCAAGCCCTCAGGATTGCTCAGCGCTTGACCGTGGGCGAAGATGAAGATATCGTCAAGGGCCGTTCCGAACCGCGCGTACTCGACAGAAGTGGAAGCAGTCATATTCCTAACAGAGCTTGCAGCGTGTTGGGTTCCGGCGTCGAATTCTAGCGAGAGATCCTCGTCATCAGCGAGCGCTGCGCCCACCTTGTGGAACCTCTCGACGACTTCTTTCACGGCAGAAACGGACTCTGATTCTCCCCGAAGCGTGACCATAGCGCTTCCGGCTTGGAGGTCATCCACTATCCACGCGATCCCCGCACTCTTAGGTGTAAGCGCATCAACCAAGCGATAGAAGGCTCGGAACCCGTCTGAGAGCGTCTTTATATCGACTTGACCTCCCAGTTCAAATGTCAGCGTGTTCTCATCCATGTTCAGACCTGCGCTTGGTTGATCGTCTGCGGTGTGGATTATCCGACTTAGAGGTTGAACTGCGGCTCCAAGTAGTCTTTGTCTTTGGTATAGACTTGGAGGCGGCAGCGGATTCCGTCGGAGATGATGATGCGGTCTTCGTTGTCTATGACTATGCCGCCCGGTCGCTGGAAGTTGCCTAGCGTTACCAACTCGGCGGGGTCAACGCGCTCGAACGCTTTCACATAGTCGGGGTTCGAGTCCATGAAGTCCATGCCCCACTTGGAGAAGACGCGCGCGTCGCCGTAGAGTCCGGCGATGATGTCGCCGTCGGGATAGTATATCTGGACGCGGTGGTTGCCCCAGTCGGCTACGTAAACGTCTCCCTCACTGTCCACGGCGACGTCGGACGGATGGCTGAGTTGACCGCCATCGTCTATGTCTGAGCCGAACTTCATCAGGTACTCGCCGTCCGCCGTGAACTTCTGCACGCGGTCGTTCCCCCAGTCGGCGATGTACACGTCGCCCTCGCCGTCTATGGTGATGCCCCATGGACGATACAGCTGTCCTTCTCCACTGCCCGGCGAACCCCACGCGGAGACGAACTCGCCGCCTCGCGTGAAGCTCTGGACTCTGCCATTGAGGCTGTCGACGATCATCAGGTTGTCGTCGGCGTCGAACGCGAGGCCGGAGGGACCGTTGAGCTGGCCGGGTTCCGAGCCATGCTCGCCCCACTTGGCGATGCGCTCGCCGTCGGCGTTATAGACGTTGACGAAGTGATCGTAGCCGTCGGCGCAGTAGATGTTGCCTGCGCGGTCTATGGCTAAGCCCTCGGGCCAAGTGAAGTCCCCCTCGCCGAACTCGCCGATGAAGTCTTCCTCGATGTTGGTAACCGTTATCGGCGCGCCGGCGCGTCCACCGCTGTTGAGGATGTAGATTCTGCCGTCCGGGGCTACGGCGACGGACGTGGGGTGCCACAGTCCCCTTCCCCTGACGGCGAGCCATCCGATGGGGTGGCTGAAGCTCCAGGTGCGGCCAGCCACCGTCTTTGTGTACTGCTGCATGGTGGAAAACTCCGCAATATGGTTCCCATTGACGTGGGTTTCACGCCGATCCGAGCCTTCCCTCGTCAAGGGGGAAGGAACTACCACAGGACTTGGGATTACGTCTGGACGAACTTGGGTTGCTCGAAGTGGCCGTTCACTATCGGCGTGGGGTCGAGACCGAGCCAGTCTTCCAGCAGCGTCGAGTACACGCCTCGGAAGTCCTGGTTCGGGACAAGGTCGCCCTGCTCCAGCGCCTCGGCCCTGGTCTCGGGGTATTCGCCGTGCATTCCTCCGGCGACGCGGGGGCCTATGGCGATGCACGCGCCGGCCGCGCCGTGGTCGGTGCCGGAGCCGTTGTCGCGCACCCGTCTGCCGAATTCAGAGAACAGGAACATGACGACGTTCTCATCGGCGTCGTGCTCGCGCAGGTCGTCCCAGAAGTCGGCGATTGCGCCGGATACTTCGATCCACAGCTTGTCGAAAGTGGGCGCCTGCGCCGCATGGGTGTCGAAGCTGCCATGCTGTGTGTAGAAGACGCGCGTTCCGACGTCTGCGGTGTGTATCATCGCCACGTCGCGCAGGCTCTTGGCTATGGGATCGTCGGCGTACTCGACGTCGGACGTGTAGCGCCCAAGCCCTTCCTTCAGGATGTCCGCGCCCTTCAGCGCGTCGAGTCCGGTCTGTCCGAGATAGTCTTGGACAGGGCCTGTGCCTATCGCCTGGCCGTACATGTTGACGAACTTCTGCAACATCTTGTCGCGCTTGCTCTGCTGCTCGATCCCGGTCATCAGGCCGTATGTCGAAAGATCAGCCACGGACGCGACGGACACGCCGGGGACCATCATGGCGCGCGGCAGAGACTGGCCGATATTCACGCCGGTTACGGGGTTCTCGCCATCCGGGTCTATGTCGCGTATGGCGCGTCCGAGCCAGCCTTCGGTGCCGATGATGTCTGGCTCGCAGGTGTGCCAGATGTCCATGGAGCGGAAATGCGAGCGCGGGGAGTTGGCGTAGCCGACGCCGTGGATTACGGCCATGTCGCCGCGCTCGTAAATCTCCTTCAGCGACCCCATCGTGGGGTGGAAGCCAAGCTCGTCGTCCAGCTTCAGCACGCTCTCCTGATCGACGCTGAGCGTCGTCCGGCTGTCGTAGTAGTTGGGATCGGTGTAGGGAACGATCGTGTTCATGTAGTCGTTGCCGCCGGTTAGCTGGAGGATGACCACTACCGGGGGCTTGTCATGGGATGCCATCTTCTTTCCTCCTGTCGGAGAGGCGGGGTTGGTCACCCCCATCCTAACCTTCCCCCGTCGAGGGGGAAGGGACTTTGGGGGCTGGACCGCCCCTAGCCGAACTGGTACTCGGTCGTCGCCGCGATCAGCGAGAGCATATCTCCGACGCGGCGGGACGAGACTTCGCTGTCCTCGTCGCAAGCCCAGGATACGGGGCCTTCGTCCTCGGCGTGTGATACCAACTCGCGCTTGGTTTGTTCGGACACTTCGAGGGGACCGATGAACTCCAGGCACCTGTCCACCAGCGCCTCCGGCGTCATAGCTTGCTCGCCGTTGGCTACCCGCGCCACGATGCTCCGGACGCCGGGAAGGTCGGTGTCGCTGAGGCGGTCCACCATGAAGTTGATTCGCTTCACGACCGAGCCGCTGTTTATCCACTCTCTGCCGGTGTGCCAGCCTTCGACGCTGGGCGGGTCGTGCAGGCTCTGGCCCATATATGCGGGCTCTTGTCCGGTCTCCATAAGCCTAGGGTCCGGACCTTGCAGATCGCCCGTGAGCCTGAGCGTGCCTACGACTACCTCAGCCGGGCTCTTGACCTTCTGGTACATGGACTCCTTGAAGAAATCTGAGTTGAACATGGTTCGCAGTACGGGACGGATTTCGTAGCCCGACTCGACGAACGTCCTAGCAAGCAGATCGATCGCCTCCGGGTTTCGCGGCGGCTCTACGGACCACGCCGGCACCTGCGGCTCGTCGGCGACGAAGAAGTTGTACAGGTGGCGCGCGATGAACCTGGGACACGCGGGCTGTTCGAGTATGATGTCTATGATGTCCTCGCCGTCGAAATTGCCCGTTCTGCCGAGGAAGGCCTTCTGGCCGTAGTCGTGCTCCTCGGGTCGGAACTCGAAGCTCCACGAGAATCTGTGGTGCGGCTGCCTGGGAATCTTGGGAGCGATCGTCCAGCCGGTGAAGGCGCGAGCGCACTCGAACACGTCGGTCTCGGTGTAGTTGCCTACGCCGAGCGAGAACAGTTCGAGCAGTTCCCTACCCCAGTTCTCGTTCGGGGCGCGCTTGTGGTTCTCGTTGTTGTCCAGCCAGAAGATCATGGCGGGATTCCGCGCCACCTTCAGCAGAAGGTCGCGGTAGTTGCCCATCCCGTGATCGCGGAACATGTCTATCTGCGCAGTCAGGTGGTTGTCGTTATCCACCTTCGAGTTGGCAGTGGCGAAGACGTTGTGCCAGAAGAGCGCTATCTTCTCCTCGAGAGGACGCTGGGTGTTGATCATGTGGTAGAGCCAGTTGGCCGCGCCGGGCGCAGGGCTGGGGCCGCCGGTCTCGGTGGCGGGAATGTACCGAAACAGCAGGTGGTGGTCCGCCCGCGGGATTTCGTCGGGCGGGTCGAGCAGCCGCTCGACCGTCTCCTCGTACCCCTGATTTACTAGTCTCTCAAGCTCATCGCGGGTCGCGCCGAATCCGGCGCGGCGCATCAGGTGCGCCATCAGGACGATGTCCTCTCTGTCTGACATTGGAACCCTCCTGCGCGGGGATTTCTGTGGGCTTGAGGCTAGTATATTATTGGCGCGAAATATCGTCAATGAATTTAACGCAAAGGCGCAAAGACGCGGAGGCGCGAAGAATTTAACGCAGAGACGCGGAGGGCGCAGAGAATCGCAGAGGGGCTTTATTTTCACTTGCGTCTTCGCGTTGGATAGGGGGATGGAATAGGCGCGGTTTATACTTGGCGGCGATTTACTGTACACTGTGTTTGCCTTGCGCGGATTCGTCCGCGGACGGGCGTCGAACAACCGATGCCGCGGCATGGGAGCCGCGAGCGTCTCGAATACAGGAGGAATCAATGGCAGATACGCTGAATGGGAAAGTGGCCATCGTAACCGGCGCGGGCCGGGGCATCGGCCGAGGGGTCGCGCTGCAGTTGGCGGCCGAGGGCGCGAAGGTCGTGGTGAACGACCTTGGCGGCGCGGTGGACGGCTCAGGCGCATCCACAAGCCCGGCCGATGACGTGGTGGCCGAGATCAAGGCGGCCGGCGGCGAGGCCGTAGCCAACTACGAGTCGGTAGCCACCATGGATGGCGGCGAGGCTATCGTGAATAGCGCGCTAGAAAACTTCGGACAGCTCGACATCGTGGTTACGGTCGCCGGTATCCTGCGCGACAGGATGATCTTCAACATGACGGAGCAGGAGTGGGACGACGTGATAGACGTCCACCTCAAGGGCACGTTCACGGTTTGCAAGTTCGCGTCCATCCTGTTCAGGCAGCAGCGTTCGGGACGCATCATTACGTTCGCGTCTGAGTCCGGTCTGTTCGGCAACACGGGACAGGGCAACTACGCAGCCGCCAAGTCGGGCATCGCCGGCTTCACGAAGGTCGTCGCGCGCGATCTGGGACGCTACGGCGTTACGGCGAACTCCATTTGCCCGCGCGCGTCGTCTCGCATGACGGCGACGGTGCCGGACGTGGCGCGACAGATGCGCTCGAACCGGACTGAAGACGCTCGCGCCGACAGCGCGCCGCAGGGTCCGATGGATCCGGAGGACATCGCGCCGTTCATAGCCTATCTGGCGAGCGACATGGCGCAGGACGTGAACGGTCAGACGTTCCTGGTCTATGGCGGCAACATTACTCTGCTGTCGCTCCCGCGCCGGGTTCGCACCATCTTCAAGAACGGCCAGTGGACGCTGGACGAGATGAAGGAACTGGTGCCGCAGCACATCACGCGCGGTCTGCCGAATCCATCTCCGCCGCAGCCGCCGAGGCAGTAGGCGAGAAAATTGAAATTAGGAGCGAGGAGCGAGAGACATATCTTTCCACTAATCGCTCTTTCGTCTGAGCGGGGCGCCCATAAGGGACGCCCATACACAGCGCGCAGCGATGACCGAACATTCGATAGAAACATTGACGGGAGACCTAAACTATGGGAGACCTGCTGAAAGACAAGGTAGCCATCGTTACCGGATCGGGACGAGGCATCGGCGCCGGGATAGCCAAGCTGTTCGGCGCGGAGGGCGCGAAGGTCGTGGTGAACGATCTGGGCGGCGCGGTGGACGGCACGGGCACCTCGAATCGTCCGGCTGACGAGGTGGTAGAGGAGATCAAAGACAACGGCGGCGAGGCGGTCGCCAACTACGACTCGGTCGCCACAATGGAAGGCGGCGAGAGTATCGTGCAAACCGCGCTGGACAACTACGGCAGGCTGGACATTGTGGTTACGCCTGCCGGAATCCTGCGCGACCGCATGGTGTTCAACATGACAGAATCGGAGTGGGACGACGTGATAGACGTCCACCTCAAGGGCACGTTCACCGTGTCGAAGTTCGCGTGCATCCTGTTCCGCCAGCAGCGGAGCGGCTGCATCATCACGTTCTCGTCCACGTCCGGGCTGTACGGCAACTCCGGGCAGTCGAACTACGGCGCGGCCAAGGACGGCATCGCGGGCTTCACTCGCGCGGTGGCGCGGGACATGGGCCGGTACGGAGCTCGGGTGAACGGGATCTCGCCGGGCGCGAACTCGCGCATGACCGCGACGGTGCCGGACTCTGCGCGGCAGATCCGGGCGTCGTCGGGTATCCAGAGCGGCGGCGCGGCGCGGACGCTGGAGCTCAGGCGCGAACCCGAGGACATCGCGCCGTTCGTAACCTGGCTCGCCTCGGACGAGGCCAAGGAGGTGAACGGATACATCTTCCACGTTACCGGCGGAGAAATTTCGCTGATGAACAACCCGGAGCCGGCGCGCACGCTCCAGAAGAACGGGCGTTGGTCCGTGGAGGAGATCGCCGCCATGTTCCCTGGCACGCTGGGCATGGATATGGTGAACCCCGCGCCCAGGCAGGCGCCAAGGCAGTAGTACAGGTTCTAGCCCATGAAGATTGCGGGATGGACGGGATATGCGGGGTGATCTTCCCTGCGAACCCCGCTCATCCCGTGTATCTATGAGTATCTACGTGATTCACCGGGGAGTTGAACATGAACCCGCTGGAACTTAGGCGCATCGGAACGACAGACATCGAAGTTACCGCGCTGGGCATGGGGAGCGCGCCGATGGGTTCGTTCTCCGGACCTGACGGCGCGGCGAACGCGGCGGCCACGACGCGGCGCGCATACGATCTGGGCATAAGGCTGTTCGATACGGCGCCGATGTACGGGCAGGGCCGGAGCGAGAGATTCTACGGCTCCGCGCTCGACGCTTATGGCCGCGAAAGCTACACGCTGTCGTCGAAGGTCGGGAGGGTTCTGAATCCGAACGGCTCGGACGCGGACGTTCTGTCGGACGCTCCGCCGTTCGACGTGGTGTTCGACTTCAGCCGGGACGGGGTTCTGCGCTCGATAGAAGAGAGCCTTCAGCGGCTCGGCCTCGATCGTTTGGACGTGGTTCTCATCCACGACCCGGACGATCACTGGGAACAAGCAATCGGCGAGGCGTACCCAACGCTCGCCGAGTTGCGCTCGCAGGGCGCGATTGGCGCGATAGGCGCGGGGATGAACCAGTGGGAGATGCCGGCGCGGTTCGCGCGGGAGGGCGAATTCGACTGCTTCCTGCTGGCGGGACGCTATACGCTGCTCGACCATTCTGGACTGGATGAGTTTCTGCCGCTGTGCGAGTCCAAGTCTATCAGCGTGATTCTTGGCGGACCGTACAACAGCGGCGTACTCGCGTCGGACCTGGGGCCGGGTACGACGTACTTCTACCAGCGAACGCCGCCGGAGGTTCTGGAGACCGCCAAGCTGATCAAGGCGGTGTGCGATCGATACGGCGTTCCGCTCAAGGCGGCGGCGCTCCAGTTCGGGCTGGCGCACCCCGCCGTGGCCGCGACGATCCCGGGACCGCGCTCGCCGGGCGAGGTGGAGGAGAACATGGCGATGACCGGGTTCGACATACCATCGGATCTGTGGACGGAGTTGAAGTCGGAGGGGCTGATTCCGGCGGATGCGCCAGCGCCCGAATAATCAGATGAGAAGGGACGGGTAAGCAACCGCGCCCCAGAGAGGATTCTAAAAGTGCCGACAGTACAAGCTGACAGACTTACTACGATCTCCGAGGAGCTTCTGAAGGGTTCGGGCGCGAGCGCAGAGGAGGCGGAGATCATATCCCGCCACTCGGTTGGCGCGAACTTGGCTGGGCACGACTCGCACGGCATCATACAGATTCCGACGTACATAGACCGCGTGAAGCGCGGACACATCGTGCCGGGCGCGAAGTTCGATGTGCTGCGGGATACACCGACGACTACGGTTGTGGACGGGCACTGGGGCTTTGGCTACGTCGTGTCGGAACGGCTGATGAAGATGACGATAGACAAGGCGAAGGCGAGCGGTGTCGCGGCGGCGACGGTGTTCCGGCAAAGCCACGTCGGGCGCGTGGCGGACTATCCGATCATGGCTGCCAACGAGGGGCTCATCGGAGTGATGACCGCCGACTCGGGGCGGTCGTCGAAGTCGGTCGTGCCGTTCGGGGGGCGCGAGCCGCGACTCGGCACGAACCCCATCTGCATCGCCATGCCGTCGAACCTCGAAGGCGTGATGTTCATAGACATGGCGACGAGCGCGGTCGCGGCGGGCAAGCTGGGCGTAGCGGTCGCGCGCGGCGCGGACGTGCCTGAAGGCTGGATCCTAGACAAGGACGGCAACCCGTCTACGAACCCGAATGATCTTCGCAACGGCGGCGCGGTGCTGCCGCTGGGCGGACCGGAGGGACACAAGGGATACGGACTTTCGGTGATGGTAGAGATTCTGTCGGGCATCCTTACGGGTCTGGGGTTCGGACACGATCCGTCCGGGCGGCACAACGACGGATGCTTCATGGCGGCGTTCGACGTGGGCGCGTTCCGGGACGCGGAGGAGTTCAAGGCGGAGGTTACTGAGTTCGCGCAGTATCTGAAGAGCTCCGAGCCGGCGGCTGGGTTCAGCGAGGTGTTCTATCCCGGAGAGCTGGAGCACAAGCGCGAACAACAGCTTCTAGACGAGGGCATCTTCGTCGAGGACGCGACATGGGCGCGACTCGGAGAGTTGGCGGTAGAGTATGGGGTTGCTGGGGAGCTGGGACTTAGCTAACGCGGAGTTTTCACCCCCATCCTAGCCTTCCCCCGTCGAGGGGGAAGGGGATTTTAGACCTTGTAGCAGGCGGCGAGTTGGCCATCGCCCTTGTCCTCCAACGGTGGATGGTCGTTGTCGCGGCAATAATCGTCGGCTATGGGGCAGCGATCGTAGAAGCGGCAGCGCGGGGGCGGGTCTATGGGCATGGAGACGCCCCCGACGATGTTGACAGGGGGACGCCGCGCCGATGGATCCGGCACGGGAACGGCGGATAGCAGCGCCTTCGTGTACGGGTGTTTGGGAGCGCGCAGCACTCGCTCGGTCTCGCCCCGCTCCACGATCTTGCCGAGGTACATCACGGCTATGCTCGAGCACATGTAACGAGCTACGGCTAGATCGTGGGTGATGTACAGGTAGCTGATCCCGAGCCGCTCCGCCAAATCTTCCATGAGGCGCATTACGCCGGTTCGTATGGAAACGTCGAGCATGGACGTCGGCTCGTCCGCTACGACGAAGGACGGCTCGACCACGAGCGCGCGGGCGATGGCGACGCGCTGACGCTGGCCGCCGGATAGCTCGTGCGGGAATCGGAAGAGATAGGCGCGGGCGGGCGTCAGCCCAACGAGCTCTAGCATCCGCGATACGCGGTCTATCCGCTCGACGGCGTTTCCTATCTTCTGCACGTTCAGCGGCTCGGACACGGTGTCGAATATAGTGCGGCGCGGGTTCATGGACTCGTAGGGGTCCTGGAAGATCATCTGCGCCTTGCGCCGGAACGACTTGAGATCGGCGCCGGCGAGGGTGGCGATGTCTGTCGGAGCGGACTCGCCATCGTCGAAGACGATGTGGCCGCTGGTCGGGTCGGCCAGGCGCACCAGCAGCTTGCCTGTCGTGGTTTTGCCGCAGCCGGACTCTCCCACTAGGCCGAAGCTCTCCGCAGGGGCCAGGTCGAACGACACGCCGTCCACGGCGTGGATGAAGCTGTGGCTGCGCCGGAACCAGCTTCCCGACGAGACGGGGAAGCGCTTGGTTAGGTTTTGGACACTGAGTAGCGGCGAGCCGGGCGCTTGACCGGTATCCGGTCGCCGCGAGTGTCCGTCAATTCCGGGTTGCGCGGCTTCGCTGTGATGATTCGCTTGCATCAGGCGCTCGTTTCGCTAATCAGGCGGGTTCCAGCAGTCTGCCCAGTGTATGCCGCGGGTTACGGTTGGCGGAGCGTCGGTGGCGCAGACATCCGTGGCGTAGGGGCATCGAGGGTGGAAGCGGCAGCCGCTAGGAGGATCGAGCAGGTTGGGCGGCTCGCCGTCCAGCGTCGTCAACGCGCGCTTTTCGCCCACAACGCTTGGGAACGACGACATCAACGCGCGAGTGTACGGGTGGACGGGGCTGCCAAACACGTCCTCAGTACGACCGAACTCCACAATCTTGCCGGCGTACATTACGGCTACGACGTCGCTTACTTCGGCGATTACCGCCATGTCATGCGATATGTAGATCATGCTCATATGGAGCGCGCGCTGGATGCGCAGCATCTCGCGCAGGATGCGGTCCTGCACTATCACGTCCAGCGCGGTCGTCGGCTCATCGGCGACGATGACCGACGGCTCGCAGGCGAGGGCCATGGCGATTATCGCTCGCTGCTTCATGCCGCCGCTGTACTCGTGCGGGTAACGCGGGATGAAGGCGTGGTCGAGGCTGACCAGATCGTAGAGGTCGCGGACGCGGGCAAGCGATTCTTCCGGCGCGGCGCTCGCGTGCGCTTCGAGGGCTTCTATTATCTGGTCGCCCACGCGACAAACGGGATCGAGGGAGTTCATGGCCGCCTGAAAGATCATCGAGATGCGGCTCCAGCGATACTCGCGCATCTGGTCTTCAGACATGGGAACGACGTCGTCGCCATCCAGCAGTATGCTGCCGGACAGGATGCGGGCGTTGTCGGGCAGCAGCTTGAGCAGAGCGATGGCGAGCGAGGTCTTGCCGCAGCCGGACTCTCCGACCAAGCCCAGCGCCTGTCCACGTTCGAGGGTGAACGACACGCCGTCCACTGCGTGAACTGGGCCGGCGCGCGTGGAGTATCGCATGGTGAGGTTGTGGACGGACAGGACGGGATGGGCGTTAGTCATGTTTCACCCTCACCCCAGCCCTCTCCTTGAGGGAGAGGAAGAAACTAATTGCGCCTACACCTACCAACGCATAGATGGGTAAGGGGGGTGAGGGATTTTTGACGTCGAAGGGCATCATACGCTCCTCAAGCGGGGGTTGACCACTTCGTCCAGAGCGCGCCCCACGAGGTAGAACGACGAGCAGAGCAGGGTTATGGAGACGCTTGCCGGGAAGATGAGCCACCAGTATCCGGTAACCTGAAGCAGATAGCCCGCCGACGATGCGGTGTGGATCATCAAGCCCCAGCTCATGCGGATGTCGAGCAGGCCGAGGAAGCTGAGCACGGCCTCTGAGAATATCGCGCCGGTTACCGTAAACATCATGTAGAGGAACGACAGGGGCAGCAGGTTCGGTACGATGTGGACGAAGATTATGTGGACGGGGCCGCCGCCAGCCGTTCTGGCGGCCTCGACGTAAGGTTTGACGACGACCGAAAGCGCCTGGGATTTCAGCACGACTCCGGTGCCGCCGAAGCCGGACAGCAACCCGATTATGATGGCAAGCTCGAAGTGCTCGACGCCAATCAGCGCGCTCAGCACGACGAGTACGCTGATGCCGGGCATCATTATCATTATGTCCGCCAGTCGCATTAGCAGCGTGTCCACGATGCCGCCGAAGTATGCGGACACCGCGCCGACGATGGTGCCGATGGTTACGGTAACGATGGCGGCGAGCAAGCCAAGCATGAACTCTGATCGAGCGCTGTACATCAACTGGCTCAGTATGTCTCGACCTAACGGATCGGTGCCGAGTGGATGGCTCACGCTTGGCGGCGCGGGCTGCCGGGTCTCGTCGAAGGCGTAGCCGATCACCGGGTCGTAGATGCGCTCCTCCCATACGGTCATCATCAGGATCGGGTGGGCGGCGGCGAACAGGGCGTACAGCGAGATTATCACCAAGCCAATTATGCCGACGCGCGTGTTGGCAAACAGCGCCCACCCGGTTCGCAGGCTCTGGGTGGCAAGGTAGAGGCGCACGCGCCACAGCGGACGCTCTTCAAATCGCTGTGTGTAGCCGGACGCCATCGGTACCGTGTCCTAATACCGTATGCGGGGGTCGAGAAAGACGTAGAGGACGTCGGCGACGAGGTGAGCGACGAGGACGAATATGCCGACGAACACGAACGCGCCCACGGCGAGCGGCAGGTCTTCGCTCAGCGCGGCCGACAGCAGCGTCTGCCCCATGCCGGGCCACGAGAAGATGCCCTCTATGATGACTCCGCCGTCTATGGCGAACGCCAGGCTGAACACCAAGCTGGTAACCACAGGGAGCAGCGCGTTGCGCGCGACGTGCTTGTTGCGAATGTCCTTCTCAGGCAGGCCCTTGGCGCGGGCGGCCATTACGAAATCCTCCCGCATCGTCTCCAGCATACTGTTGCGGGTGAGCAGCATCGCGCCGGCGAAGCTTATCAGCGTGAGCGTTACTACCGGCAGAACCATATGGCGCGCGATGTCCAGAGCGAGATGCGTGACTCCCGTAGCGAGCCAAGCGACGATCGCCACGACGAACCCGGCGGCGACTATGCCAGCCCTCAGGTAGAGCGCGTTCGGACCTCCCAATCGCGCGGTGAGCGCGAACGCGCCTAGCGCGACTATCGAAAGCGCGAACGCGGTGAGTATCATCCGATTGAAGATAGTATTGGCGTCCACGGGCGCATCCAGCCAGAGCGAGGGTTCCAGGAACTTGCCTATCGGCAGCCAGCCGAACTGGGCGGCGAACAGCCAGATCATCATCAATCCGAACCAGGGGGTGAATACCGTGTACAGCATTACGCCGCCGATGGTGGCTGTGTACTCAGTCCAGCCTCCTCTGCGCCAGGCGATTATCTTTCCGAACGCGAATCCGAGGTAGAACGAGATGACGGTGGCTGTCAGGAACAGAACCAGAGTGCGGGGCAGTCGCTCGGCTATGATGTCGGCGACGGAGCGCGGGTAGTGACTGAACGAGACGCCGAAGTTGCCGGTGAATGTGTTTCGGAGGTGAACGAGGTACTGCTTCCATAGCGGCTCGTTCACTCCGAAGAGCTCCTGCATCCGCTGCCGCGTTTCGGGGGGCAGATCTGGGTTGAGGGCATAGAAGTTGCTGACGTCGCCCGGCTGCGCGTTCACAACGAAGAACACGATGGACAGGAAGACGAACAACGTCAGCAATATCTGAAGCGTTCTCTTTACCAGGTACTTCGCCATGCCGCGCCCCTGATCGGGTTGATGCGAGACTCTACTACTTGATTACGGCCACTCCCTGCATACCGCCCTGCGATTCGACGCCGCCGAGAACCTCGGTGTAGGGGAACTCGACCCTGCTCGGGCGGTACACGTCCAGCTTGGGCGTGGTGAACAGGGTTACGTATGGCAAATCGTCTGCCAGGTACTGTTGGAGCTTGAAGACCTTGTCGCGGGCGCCTTCGATGGTCGTCTCGGACAGCAGCCCCAACGCCAGGTCGTCGTACTCGGCATTGGCGTATCCACCCCAGTTGTGGCCGCCGCCTGCGCTGTTTTCGGGAGCGTAGCGGCTGTGGAAGAAGTTGTCCAGGTAGTCGGGGAAGATCGAGAGGCCCCAGCCAAGCATCCACATATCCAAATCCTCGGCAACTGTATCGCTGAACAGCTCGGCGACTATGACGTTGAAGCCGGTTAGATTGGCGCGGAGCGGGATTCCGACGTCGTTGAGCCAGCGCTCTATCCAGATGGCAAAGGTGGAGCGCATAGGGTCGTAGCCGGCGCTGGGCGCGATTAGCTCCATATCCGGGACGGGCTCGCCATTGGGCATCTTGAGGCCCTTTCCGGGGGTGGCGACGAAGTTGCCGTCTTCGCTGATTGCAGGCTCCTCCTCGAAGGTGAAGCCAGCGCCCTTGAGCAGTTCGACGGCGGCGGCTATGCGTTCGCCGCGGCTCATGCCCTCGCCGAACTTGGGGACATCGCCGTTGTGCCAGAATCCATTGCCCTCCGGCACCATGGAATAGACGGGCAGCGCCTCGCCCTGCAGGATGGTGGAGGCGACGAACTCCTTGTCAATGAGAGTGGCGACGGCCTGCCTGAACTCCTTGATGTCCATCGGAGCCTTGCGGGTGTTGAATCCCAAATAGCGGACGCCGTTGTTGGCGTTGACGGCGACGTTCAGGTCCGGGGCGCTGTTGACGCGCTCCGAGAAGCCCTTTTCGAGGCCGAGCGGGTTGAACACGTAGTCAATGTCGCCTTCGGTGAGCGCGAGAATCGCGGCGTCCTGGTTGCCGTAGATGCTGAACAGCGCCGAATCGATGTGCGGGCCGACGGTGTATTCGAGCGTCTTGTCGCCGGCGGCTTCGCCGAAGTAGGTGGCCGAGTGGCCGGTATTGGGGTTGGATTCGGAGTATGCGCCGTTGGCGTAGTTGGTGACGGTTGTGCCGGTGTCGTAGTAGTTGGGATCGGTGTCTTTTTCGTAGAACGCGCCCGGCTCCCAACGGCTGAACGTGAACCCGCCGATAGTCGGCTCTCCCTCCGGCACGTGGGCGAACAACGCCTCTTGCTGCTGCTCGAGTTCGCCGGCCATCTTCGCCTCTTCGACGACGGGCGCCCAGTAGTGTTCGGCGAGGATGGGCAGGAAGCCGAGTCCGAACTGCCAGACGCTCAGGCCCGGGGTAAGCTCGTTGCCCTCTTCGTCCATCGCGTTGAAGTATATCTTGATGGCGTGCGAGTCCACCTTTTCGACGCGGTCCAGGAAGGTGGGGTTGATGGCGGATGCGTAGTTGGCGCTCAGCCCCATGTCCAGAGCGGTGTTGACGTTGAACACGAAGTCGTCCGCGTTCACCTCTTCGCCGTCGCTCCAGTTGATGCCGGTTCGCATCGGGACGGTGGTGGTCCAGTATTCCGTCCCGTCAACGGTCTCCTTGGCCAGCGCGGTCGGGAAATCGGACGCGAGCGCGGGTATCCAGTCGAATCGCTGGTCGGAGTATGTGTAGAGAGCGCCGGCGTGTCCGCCGAGCACGTACTGCGTCCAAACGGAACCGCCCGGCCCGCCGAAGTAGTTCCAGAAGTTGCGGGTTATCGGCTCTTCGAAGATGCCCATTTGGTAGATGGGCGGCCCCATCGAGGCGGGGGCTTCCGGTTGGGGTACAGGCGTAACCTCGACCGTCTTGATGACTTCCTTCACTACCGTCTCACCCGGAACCTCGACCGTCTTAACGACCTCCTTCACTACGGTCTCGCCGGGGACCTCGACTTCCTTGACGACTTCCTTCACCACGGTCTCGCCAGGAACCTCGACCGTCTTGACGACTTCCTTCACTACGGTCTCGCCGGGGACCACAACGGTCCTGATGACCTCGACTTCTTTGACGACCTCCACCGGTTCAGGCTCGGCGCACGCGGTTGCCGCCATCAGGGCGACGGCGAGCGTCAGAGAGGCGATCCACAGTACGCTAAGCTTAGACATTTCGGAACCCTCCCGTTGCGCTTCCTGATCGGGGGATGCGTGTCATCCTTGACGCGAAGGGTTGCACATTGCTTGAGATGTGTCAAACTCGTTCTAGGCTATGTTGGCTTCCGCGCTGGTATCGCGCATCCAGGTGGGTCGGATGATTAGCTCGGGGATGGCGGCGCGCTGCGGCAGGCGGGCGATGAGCGCTATCGCCTCGGCGGTGTCTTCCGCGGTAACCATCGTAGCTCGCGCTTCGGCATCGGGCACCACGGGGCGACCGTCCAGGATGGGGGTATCCACCTCGCCGGGTATGACGACGCTTGCGCGGATGCCGGTGTTTCTCAGCTCGGCGTTGAGGAAGCCGGTGAAGTTTATGACCGCCGCCTTCGCAGCGCTGTAACTCATGCCGGCGAGCGGGCTGCCGCCCAGACCGGCCATGGAAGATACGTTGATGATGGTGCCCTGCCCCGCTTCTTTCATGGACGGCACGACTGCCTGCGAGCAGAAGACGGAGCCTACAAGGTTGCTGTCGTACACGCTTCGCAAGTCGTCCGGCGTGGTGGTCAGCAGCATACGGCGAGGCGAGCTGTGGCCGGCGTTGTTGACCAGCACATCCACCTTGCCGTACCTATCCAGCACTCCGCCAACCATGGCGAAAACGGCGTCCTTGTCGCCAACGTCCACGCCGTAAGCCTCGGCCCTGCCACCGCCCGCTACTATCTCGTCGCGCGCCTCTTCCACCTTCGACGCTGTGCGGCCTACGGCTATCACGACCGCGCCTTCCGACGCCATCAGCAAAGCCGATGCGCGCCCGATGCCGCTGCCGCCGCCCGTGATTATGCAGACACTATCCTTCAAGCCCATTCTTGCCTCCTCAGCAGTAATAGTTTCCCTTCGATGGGTGGTTGCCTCTATGGTAGCAGGGTCAGGCCGAATAACCCTAACGTAACCAGCGCAAGCCCTCCGAATTGGATGGCGGACAGCCGCTCTCCGTACCAGACGATGCCGCCTATGATCGGCACGACCGGGTATGCGGTGGACGCGGCGGCTACTATCGCGACGATGCCGATCTGCGAGCCGCGCGTGAACGCGAGAAGAGCGGCGCTCTCGACCACGCCCACAAAGACCACCGCCAGCGCGAGCCGCCGGTCCAATCCACGCCACGGCGGCTCTCGGCGGACCATCAGAACGGGCAGCAAGATGGCGACCATCATCAGCCGCGTCAGATATACGGGCGCGAACCAGCCGATCTGCTTGGACAGCGCCGCGAGGGCAAACTGCCAGAATCCGGCGGCCACGCAGACGACTATGGCCAGTACAACCCCCAGTCCGATGATAGTCTTGCCCTGTCGGAGCGCGCGGAAGTCCACAGACGCGATGGCGACTCCGATGACGGTAAGCGCCATCGCGCCGACCTGCCAGCGGCTGACACTCTCGCCCAGAAAGACAACCGCGAGCAGCGCGACGACGACGCTGTGCGCGGCGACTATGGGACCGACCAGCGCGATCGGGCCAAGTTGAAGCGCCTTGAAGAAGCCTAGATAGAAGCCTGCCACCAGCAGCGTCAAACCCGCCATGATGAGCCAGTATCGCGGTTCGAGACCGCCGAGCTGCCCGGAGGAAAGCCCAAGCGCCGTCATAGCGACCATGCCGATCAGCTGAAGCAGGAAGACCGTCCGGAGCACGCCGAGCGAGCGCGTAAGACCGGCGGATATGACGTCGGCGACGCCGATGCCAGCGGCGAACGCGAGGCCGTATAGAACGCTGGTTAGGACCATGGGGTTCTCCCATTTGTGGCAATTTAACGCAGAGGCGCAGAGGGCGCAGAGAAACGCAGAGGGTATTTTATAGTATCCTTTGCGTCTTCGCGCCTTTGCCTTGAGTTTTTAGCCGGTGATGGCTATGCCTATCAGGGAGCCTATGGCGAAGGTGGCGGCTGCGGCGGCCCCACCGGCCAGCAACATTCGCGCTCCGCCCCAGGCAATATTGCGTCCCGACACGCGGGCGACTAGAGCGCCGACGGCGGCCAGGGCAACCGCGCTTAGCGCAGCGCTGAGGGACAGCGCGAGGTCGTCCGGCCCGACGAGGTACGGCAGGATAGGGATAATCGCGCCAATCGAGAACGCGGTAAAGGAGCTGAAAGCCGCTCCGAATGGCGAGCCGAGATCGTCCGGGTCCAAGCCGTACCGCTCGCGAACCATCGTATCGAGCGCGACGGCCCGGTCTTGCATGATGCGGTCGGCAATGGCGAAAGCGTCGGCGTCGTCCAACCCCTTCGAGGCGTAGATGTCGGCGAGCGAGCGCCGCTGGCGATCAGGAGACCCGTCGAACAGCGCGGACTCGCGGCTGATGATGTTGCGGTAGAAATCCACCTGGCTGCTAACGGATATCCACTCGCCCACGGCCATCGAGAAGGCGCCGGCGAGCAGACCAGCGATTCCGGCAAGCAGAACGATGGCTGGATCGTTCGCGCCGCCGGCGACGCCCATTACCAGGCTGAAGTTAGACAGCAGGCCGTCGTTGGCGCCAAGCACTGCGGCGCGCAGGTTGCCTCCATGCGCTACGTTCGAGCGGCTTTCGCCATCGAGTTCCGGGTCACTCATAATCACCTATATTATAAGTGATTCATGCCGGTACGGACAGGCGACTGCGGATGGATTTGAGGCGGTCCACGTTTTCCTTATCCGGGCCCTTCTTGTCCTTGCCCGGCACTTCGAGCACGAACGGAATGTCTCGGAAGGCGGGATGTCCCATGATGGTCTCGAAACCGGCGACGCCGATGTACCCTTCGCCAATGTTCTCGTGCCTGTCCACGCCCGAACCCATCTCCACCTTCGCGTCGTTGGCGTGGACGACCGTCAGATTGTCCAAGCCGATATGCTCGTCGAACTCGGACATGGCGGCGTCAACGCCGTCGGGGTCGGATATGTCGTAACCGGCGGCGAAGCAGTGCTCGGTATCGAGGCAGACCTGGAAACGGTCGCTATCCACCCGGTTCAGCATCTCGCCGATGTCTGAGAACGCCCCTCCAAGCTGCGTCTTCATGCCGGCGCTGTTTTCGACCAGCAGTAGCGGACCGTCGGGACTTTCGTCCAGAACCCGCTTCAGCGCGTCGGTGGCTGAGCCTATCACCGCGTCGAACCCCTTGCCCTTGTGGGATCCGGAGTGAAAGACGACGCCCGCCGCGCCGATCTCGGCGGCGACCTCCATGTTGCGGACGAGGCAAGCTACGGATTTCTCCACCAGATCCGGCGCGCCGGCAATGTTGACCAGGTAGCTGCCGTGAATAAAGATGGGGCCGATGCCGGTGGATTCGGCGCCCTCATGGAACTTGGCGACTACGTCGGGCTTGATTTCGCGGAACTTCCAGGCGCGCGGGGATGAGGCGAAGATTTGGATGGTCTCGGCCTCCAAGTCCGAAGCGCGCTTGAAGGCGGTGTGAAGTCCGCCGGCGGTAGAGACGTGTGCGCCGATCTTCATGGGGCAAGGCTCCTGGGGGATGGTCGTGGGGTATGCGACGTCATTGTAGGGCGGTTGGGGATGTGGGGGCTAGGGGTTTGCCGATGTTGGGAAGGATTTAACTCAGAGACGCAAAGGGGAGGGTAATCGGGATCATTTACGTCTCTGAGTCTAAATAGAGCCTAGCGCCTTTCCCGGTCGGGCGCGTGGAACTTGCTAGATACGCGCTTCGGCGCGCTCGTCTAGCTCTTGGGTTACCTGCACCACGCGGTCAACCATGTGGGACGGGACTTCTTCGAAGTGATCGAAGTCCATGGTGAAGTTGCCCTGTCCCTGCGTCTGGCTGCGGAGCTCGGTGGCGTAGGTGAGCATCTCGGACTGGGGCGCTTCGACCTGCACGGTCGTTGTACCGTCGCCGTTGGGGATCATGCCCTGAATGCGTCCGCGACGGCTGTTGAGGTCGCCTATTATGTCGCCGGTGAACTCGTCGGGTACGCTGATGTCCACTTTCATTACGGGTTCGAGGATGATTGGGCTCGCCTCCCGCAAGCCCTTCGAAGCCGCCTGGCCGCCGGCTATCTCGAACGACGCGCCCGAGGAGTCCACGTCGTGGAAGCTGCCATCGACCAGCGTCGCCTTCATGTCCACGACTGGGAATCCTGCGACCACGCCATCGGTCAGCGCGCCGCGCACACCCTTTTCGACGGCGGGGATGTACTCGCGCGGCACCGCCCCGCCTACGATGCTTTCGGCGAATTCGAAGCCCGTGCCGCGCGGCAGCGGCTCGACCTCTATCCATACGTGGCCGAACTGCCCGCGTCCGCCCGTCTGCTTCTTGTGGCGGTACTCCACGCGGGCGCGGCGGCTGATAGTCTCTTTGTACGGCACGCGCGGGACGTCCAGAACCAGGTTCGCGCCGAACTTGCGCTGCATCTTCTCGATGGCGACGTCCAGATGCGTGTCGCCCAGCCCACCCATGATCAGCTCGTTCGTGTTCGGCTCGCGGATGAGGACCAAGGACGGGTCTTCCTCGACTATGCGCGCCAGCGAGCTTGTCATCTTGTCCACGTCCGCCTTCGTCTTGGGATAGACAGCCATTAGGTATATGGGCCTGGGGAACTCCAAGCCTTCGAGCGTGATCTGGTTTTCGCGGGTGGCGAGCGTGTCGCCCGTCAGCGCCGAGTTGAGCTTGGTTACCGCGCCGATGTCTCCGGCGGAGAGCTGGGGTACGGCTTCCTGCTGTCGTCCGCGCATCTCGAACACCTGCCCCACGCGCTCAGCCTCGTTGCGGCTGGCGTTGAACAGCTGCGAATCGCCCGTGAACGTTCCGCTGTACACGCGGAAGTACGACACCTTGCCCACGAAGGGGTCGGCGGCGGTCTTGAAGACTAGCGCCGCCAGCGGTCCATCGCTGTCGCAGGCGAGCTCGGCAAGGTCTTCGGAGCCGGGGGCGCCGCCGATCGCCGCCGGAACGTCGGCGGGCGAGGGCAGGTACGACGCGGCGAAGTCCATGAACTCGGCAACGCCTATGCCGTTGAGAGGCGAGCCGGCGAGTATCGGCACGAGAGAGCCGTCCATTACACCCTGCTTGACTGCGGAGAGCATCTCGTCCTGGGTAATCTCTTCCTCTTCGAGATACTTCATCATCAGGTCGTCATCAATCTCTGCCACCGCCTCTATCAGCCGCTCGCGCGCTTCTTCTACCTCCGACTCCATGCCCGCCGGCGTCTCAGCGTCCTCATCCAGCAGGTTCACCACGCCGGAGAGCGACGCCTCCGCGCCTATGGGCAGGTGCACAGGCACCAGATGCCGCCCGAACCTATCCTGAAGCGCGGCTACGACGCTGTCGAAGTCCGCGTTCTCCCTGTCCATCTTGGAGACGTACACCACACGAGGCAAGTCACGCTCGACCGCCAGGTTCCACATCTGGCCTGTGCCGACCTCGATGCCCGCCTGCGCGGCCACGACGATCACCGCAGAGTCCGCGACGCGTATGCCGGAGATCACCTCTCCGCGGTAGTCCGCGTAACCGGGGGTGTCTATTACGTTCAGCTTGCACCCATCCCAAGGCACGTTGACGATAGAAGAGCCGACGCTGGTAGTGCGCTTGTGCTCCTCCGGCTCGAAGTCGGAAGTCGTGGTGCCGTCCTCTACCCTGCCCAGCCGCGACGTAACGCCGGCGGCATATAGCATAGCCTCGGCGAGTATAGTCTTGCCCGCTCCACTATGCGACAGTAGGGCGATGTTCCTAATCCGCTCAGTGGGGACATTCGACATTCGTGTACTCCTTGCAAAAAGTTTTGGTTCCCACCATTGTATTGAAAGCGGTGGCATGGCGCAACGGGCGGGACAGCCCGGTTCGCGTCGAGTAGAAAGGTAGGGGCATATGGGAGACGAGCTTCTATCTGCGGACGCGCTGATCCATAGCGAGATGCTCCAGATCGGGATGATGCTCATCGGCGCCAAGTTGGCGGAGGGCGCGTTGAGCAGATTCGGGCTGAGTCCCTTTGTCGCGTACATAGCTACGGGCTTCATCCTGGGGCCGACTGTCTTGGACATCGTTCATCCAGCGCCTGAGCTGCTGGCGTTCCTGGGGATCGGCGGCTTCTTGTTCTTCTTCCTGATAGGTCTGGACGAGATTGACATTCGAGGTTTCGTGAGCAACCTGCGCGGGCGGATATTCGTAGCGGCATTCATATCGGTGATGGCGTCGCTGATTGTGTCGATGATAGTTACGTATGACCTGTTCTTCGAATTCGGGCTAGACCTGTTGTTCACGGAGGCTCTGGCTCTGGCGGGGGTACTGGCGCTGTCGAGCCTGGGGGTGGTGGCGAAAGAGCTATCGGACAGTGGTCGGCTGAGCGATCCCATCGGCATTCAGATGTTCACGACGGTCATCGTGGCAGAACTGCTCGCCATGCTGATAGTGGGGTTCACGATCGGCGAACACGACCATCACCTAAACCTTGGAAGCATGCTTTGGCTGGGGTTCAAGATAGCGCTGTTCACCACTGCGGCGTGGGTTCTGGCTATTCGCGTGATTCCGCCCGTAATCGTTCATCTCCAGCGCCTCTTGAACGCGCCGTTCCTGTCGTTCGGTCTGATACTGGGAATAATGTTCATGATGGTGATAGCGGCTGAGGAGATAGGCCTTCACGGCAAGTTGGGGGCGCTGCTGTTCGGAACGGCGCTGTCCGGGCTGCCGCCACAGGTGCGCCGCGACGTGGTGCCTGGGATGAGGAGCGTGGCGGAGGGTCTGTTCGTTCCACTGTTCTTCGCGTCGGCCGGACTGCACTTGAACTTGTCGTTCGTGGAACTGCCGGGCTGGACGATCGCGGGGCTGGTTCTCGTTCCACTCGCAGGGAAAGCGGCGGGGGCGTTCGTGGGGGCGCTAGCGGCGCGATTCGAGAAGCCTTTCCCGCTGGCTATGGGACTGATGGCGAAGGGAGTGGCGGAGATAGCGCTTATGCTGGTGATGCTGGACGCCGGGGTCATCGACGAGGAAGTGTTCTCGCTTCTGGCGATGGTGATGTTCGCGTACATTCTGTTGACTCCACTGGCGATAAGGTTCACTATCAATCGCGCGGGGCCGACGGAGGACATCAAGCTTCCGGACCATCTGCCGCCTTCGCTTGTCACCTTCGCGATGGACCATGTCACGGTGGGCGACATAATCGATCGCGGGCATCTCCATCCGAATGAGTCTCTTTCAGTGCGAGAGTTCGCCAATCGGTGGATAGACGCGAACCAGCATGACTATGTGGTAGTGGATAGGGACGGCAATTTCTCGGGCATCGTGTCGCTGAGCCTGCTTCGCTACCTGCCGAAGGAGAACTGGGCGGACACTCCGCTGCGAGACGTGGTTCGCCGCAATTCGCTGAGGGCATGGCCCGACGAACTGGCGGAGGATGCGCTCCAGCGGATGTCGGACAATTCGATTACTACGCTGCCGGTGATGGAGCGCGAGACGGAGAATTTCCTCGGCACGGTGACGAGCGCAAGCATCATAGAGCTAATAACACTGGAGGCGCGGGGGAGGCATACTGGCAGCGGGCAGTGAGAACGGCGGGGCGATTGCCGCAATGTCTCCATTTGCGCCGGTCGTTTCTACCCGCTAGGCTTGCGCCTGTGCTGTATCATTATTTCCGATGGGAGGACACCACATGATTGGGTTTATTGGAGGGACAGGACCTGAGGGGCGCGGTCTGGCGTTGCGATTCGCCATGGCCGGCGAGCCGGTGATGATCGGTTCGCGGGATTCGGCGCGGGCTACGGACGCCGCTGCCTCTGTCGCGGCGCTCGGCGAGGGACTGGAAGTATCTGGCGGCCTCAATGAACAGGTCGCCTCCGAATCGGACATCGTGTTCGTCGCGGTTCCTTACTCCGGCCACCGACCGACGCTCGAATCGCTGAGCTCCGCTCTCGACGGCAAGGTCGTCGTGGACGTCGTCGCTCCACTCGCGTTCGGAAGGGACGGCGCGCGCGCCCTCGACGTCGAAGACGGCTCAGCCGCGCAGGAAGCTCAGCGCATCCTTGCTAACTCTTTCGTCGTGGGAGCGTTTCAGAATTTGAGCGCGGAGGAGTTGCTGAAGCCGGAAGCGTCCATAGACGCCGACGTCGTGGTCTGCGCGGACGACGCCGACGCCAAGCGGATCGTCATGGACTTGGCCCAGACCATTTCAGGCGTCCGCGCAGTTGACGGCGGAGGGCTCGTCAACGCTCGCTACGTCGAAAACCTTACCGCGCTGCTCATCAACATCAACCGAATCTACAAGGCTCATTCGACAATCAGAATCGCCGGGATATAGCCGAGCATCTTAATGGCAAAAGGGCCGATTCATCCGGTCTCGCGGGAGTGGTGAAGCCGTGAAAACTCTGCTGCTAGCCATCTTGGTCGCTGTCGCCGCCGTGTCCGGCATCGCGGCGGGTGGCGACACGCGGGAAGACTCGGAGGTCCGGGCAAGCGTTCGCGCGATCGAGTCCGGCCACCGCATCGAGTTTCCAGAGCGCATCGTCATCAGCCTGTCCGCCGATGCGCAGCCCGACGTTCAATCGGTCAGGCTGTTCTACACCCTGGGCGGCGCGGACGCGCGAATCTATGCCCGTCCCAAGTCGTTCGACAACACAGCGCGCCTCACGGCGGAGTTCGTGATTCGGACCGGCCAGGGCAGTTTCATCCCTCAGGGCGTGGACTTAGAGTACTACTATGTCTTAACCGACTCCCAAGGCATAGAAACCGAGTCTGACCGCTTCACGTTCGAGTATCTGGACCCATCGCAGGACTGGCGGCGCTTAGAGTACCAAGACTTCACAATCATCTACCACGATCGGTCACAGCGCGCGGTCAGGAGCATAGCCTCTCGCGCCTCGATTCGCATGGCGCGCGTCAAGGCGCTGCTGGATCTGGACGGCGACTACGACTTCAAGGCGGTCATCATCAACGACCGCCGCGAGGCCGCGCAGAGCTTCCCGCCCGTCAGCCAAACGTCGCAGGACGTTTCGCTGTACGGCGGCTTCGCGTTTGGCGCATACGGCGCGCTGACGCTGGCGGGTCTCGACCAGGACGGGCTGGTTCACGAGCTGACGCACCTCATGGTATCCGAAGCGATGGGGGCGACAGGCGCGAGTCCCAGACGCATCCCCGGATGGCTCAACGAGGGCATAGCCATGTACTTCGAACCGAACGGAGGGAGAAGGGAGTCGGAGGTTCGGCGCGCGTACCGTCGCGGCGACCTGATCCCCATCCGGCAGATGCGCGCCGTCCCCGGACGCCCCGAAGACGTGCATCTCTTCTATTCACAGTCTGATAGCATCGTTCGCTTCATGGGCGCCACGTTCGGAGAAGACCGGCTATCCAAGCTGTTTGCCGAGCTTGCAGCCGGCGAGAGCATAGAAAGCGCGCTAGATTCCACATACGGCCTGACCGTAGAAGAACTGGACGCAGCCTGGCGCCTTCATCTCTCCGGGCGCGGCTCATTCTTCGAGGAGATCGACCCGGCCACACTCGGCACGTCGGCCGTCATCGGCGGCGCGATCCTTGCATCCGCTACTATCGCCACCGTCCGGTGGATCAAGCGGCTGCAAGATTCCGAGTAAGAACGCCTCGTTTAGAGTCGCAAAAGGAGTCGGCTCCGTAGTACCATATACGCGGTTATGCGCCGCGCATTAGACGCCGGGCTACGGAATCGGACTTTCAAGCGAACGGGCGCTTAGGCGAGCAGCCAATCGCCCGCGAGGAGAACTATGGCAGAGTACACGATACAAGTGGTGACTGGTCCGTCGGCAGGCGTCGAGACTACATTCTCCGGCGGCACAGTTACAATTGGGCGGGCTCCGTCCAACGACCTTCCCATAAATGACCCCAAGGTAAGCCGCACACATGCGCGCCTCACCGACAGCGGACGCGAGGTGACGCTTACCGACCTGCAGAGCAGCAACGGCACGGTCGTGAACGGCAGATCCGTAACCAGCATCGTTCTCAGTCCAGGCGATACGATAGTCGTCGGCGATTCGGAAATTGCCTTCAGAGAGACGGATCGCGGCGCCGGATACGGCCCGCCCGCCGACCGTGGCGCAGCTGCGGACTCGTCATCATCAATGCCGCCGTGGATGCTGGGCGTGATTGGCGCGGTCGCCCTGGTGGTTATCATTGGCGCGGCGTTCTGGTTCTTCACGCAAGACTCCGCTCCGGCCATACCGTGCGAGGTTGGCATGACTATTGGTTCGGGCGGCCTATGCGAGGATGTAGGCTTCACCATCGAGGTGGGAGACACGGGCGACTCGATCATCAAAGGAAACGTCGAAGGCGTCCCGTATGATACGTCGTTCCCAACCGACATCGAGGTTGGAAACCTCCGCGTAACCCGGCATGACGGCGCGGATGGCCCAGTCTGGCGCATAGACAGCCTTCCATCCAACCCGATTATTGAGGAGGAGCCGACTCCGACGCCTGAGCCTACCTCCACACCTGAGCCTACGGCTACGCCGGAGCCAACAGCTACGCCGGAACCGACCGCTACACCCGTTCCCAACGTGTACGAGTGCAGCGTTGGGCTGGTTCTCCAACCCGGCGATTCGTGCGAGGGCGAGGGCTACACCATTCGCATAGATCGCGACACCAAGAAGCCCGTTGGGCCGGTGTCGATCAAGTACTCGTCCGAGGACGGCAACGCCTGGACGATCACGAGCCTTGGTCAATACGGCGAGCCTACCGCCACACCGGAACCCGAACCGACCGCCACGCCGGAACCTACGGCTACACCCGAACCGACAGCTATGCCAGAGCCTACGGCTACGCCGGAACCGGAGCCAACAGCTACGCCGGAACCCGAACCAACCGCCACGCCGGAACCTGAACCGACCGCGACGCCAGAACCGGTATCCACCGCGCCGAGCTGCGCGATCGGGCTGGTCCTGCATCCGGGAGAAGAGTGCGGCGGCGCCGGATATACCGTTCAAGTGAACGCTGAGGTCCACTTGGTCTTGGATGGCGTCTTTGGCGGCCTTACACTGAGCACTACTATCACCAATCCCCCGTTTGAATTAGGCGGATTCAAAGCTACAAAATCGGACGATGGCAATTCGTGGATGATCGAGGAACTGCCGCAGTAGCCTGTCGCTCCGGCGCGCCACCGCGTGTGATCAGATTGGACGATGGGAGCGAGTAGCTCATATGCCAAACCGCGCAGCGTTCGTACATGACGATAGGATGTCCGCTCACACCCTGAGCGATACGCATCCAATGAAGCCGGTGCGCCTGGAATATACGCGCCGGCTTCTGGACGACTACGGAGCGTTCGACGATGAGCGTTCCAACGTCGTCGCCGCGCGCGAGGCTACGAAGGCGGAGCTCCGCTTGTTCCACTCCGCCGAGTACGTGGATGGGGTCGAGAGCATCGGCGCGGGCCGGTCGGACGCCGACCCCGCCGCCTTCAACTTCGGGGCCGGAGATAACCCCGCCTATCCAGGCATCTACGAGGCGGCATCCCTTTCGACCGGCGCGTCGCTCGCGGCCTCAGAGGCGTTGATAGCGGGCGACGCCGACGTCGCCTTCAACATATCGGGCGGCCTGCATCACGCGATGCCCGACCACGCCTACGGATTCTGCGTCTTCAACGACCCCGTAATCGCCATACACAAGTTCCTGCAAGCCGGGATGCGCGTGGCATACGTGGATATAGACTGCCACCACGGCGACGGCGTTCAGCACGCCTTCTACCACACCGACCGCGTTCTGACCATCTCAATTCACGAATCCGGCGCGTTCCTGTTCCCGGGCACCGGATTCGTGCAGGAGACCGGCGCGGGCGTTGGCAGAGGATACTCGGTGAACGTGCCACTCTATCCCTACACATCCGACGAGGTATATTTGTGGGCGTTCCGGCAGACCATCATCCCATTGCTCGAGCGCTTTCGTCCGGACGCGCTGGTAACGCAACTCGGCATAGACTCCCACTACCGCGACCCGATAACCCACCTGGCGCTAACCGTGCAGGGGTTCGCAGAGGCGGTGTCGGAGTTCGCCCGCGTCGCGCCGGGGCGATGGCTCGCGCTCGGCGGCGGCGGATACGACCTTCAGGCGGTCGCCCGCGCCTGGACGCTCGCCTACGGCGTCATGTCGGGCCAGCGATTCGACGACCGCATCCCCGACGCCTACGCCGCTGAACACGGCGTAACGCAGCTTCATGACACGGACGATCTGCGGATGACCGACCAGATTCTCGCCGACTCCCGCCAGTTCGCGGAAGCGAGCGTCCAATCCGTACAGCGTCTCATCTTCCCTACTCACGGCATTCGAGCGGTGTAACTGGTAGAGGCGTGAGGAGAGAGCTTAGGGTCAGGGGACACACCCCCATCCTAACCTTCCCCCGTCAAGGGGGAAGGAACTGAATCGCTAGAGAATGTGGCAAAACCCTATGTGTCCAACGCCCACGCGAGCGCGTCTTCGATACGGGGATGCTGAAACTCGAAGCCGCTCTCCGTTAGACGCTCCGGCGCCATGCGTAGGCTCGACAGAACCACATCCGCCAATTCACCCTGCGCCAGCCTGAGCGCGAATCTCGGCACGAAGAACGGCGTAGGTCGCCGCAACGCCCGTCCGAGAGCGCGTGTGAACTCCGCGTTCGAAACAGGATTGGGGGAGGATATATTGACCCCGCCGCTGAGCTCTTCGCGCTCCATCGCCCATATAAAGGCGTTCGTCAGATCCGCGCCGCTTATCCAGCTCATGTACTGCGCGCCTGAGCCGAGCTTTCCTCCAAGACCACGTCTGAATATCGGCAGTATCCGGCTTAGCATACCGCCGTCCGCGCTGAGCGCTACGCCGATTCGCATATTCACGACACGAATCCCCACCTCGGACGCGGGGGCGCACGCCTCCTCCCAGTCGCGCGTCGCCACCGCCAGAAAGTCGGCGCCTGGCGACGCGGAGTCGTCCAGCCACTCGTCGCCCCTGTCGCTGCCGTAATAGCCGCCGGCAGAGGCGCACAGCAACGCGGACGGCGGCCTTTCCAAGGATGTCAGGCGCGATACCAGCAGCTCCGTTCCCACAACGCGACTGTCCCGGATTATGCGTTTTTGCTTTTCGGACCAGCGCCTGTTGGCGATGTTCTCTCCCGCCAGGTGCACTACCGCGTCGAACCCCTCTAGCTCCGACGCGTCCAATGTTCCGGCCGCCGGATCCCAGACTATGCCGGCTCCGACGACACCGCTCGACGACGGGCGCAGCAGCCTCTCAACGGTATGTCCGTCGGCTTCGAGCCGCGGAATCAGCGCCCGTCCGATCATGCCGGTAGAACCCGAAATTAGAACTCGCATCCGGCTTTCCTCCGTCTCCCATCACTTATCTCCCGTGCTTTCTATTTTACACGCCCCGACCACACTGGATATAATCAATCTTGCCAAACTCCACACAGGAACCCGCTAGAATGGCTATCAGAGAGATACTCCATCTACCAGACCCTATTCTCAGGCAGCGCGCCCGGAAGATCAGACGCATAGACAAGCGGATGATTCGGCTGGCGCACGATATGGTCGAGACTCTCAAGGACGCGGGAGGCGCGGGGCTTGCCGCCAACCAGGTGGGCGAACTGCGGCGGGTCATAGTCATAGACATACCGGAGGAGGAGGAGACGCGCATATACTTCAACCCGGAGATACACCGTCGAGGCGGCAAGCGCAAGGTGAAGGAGGGCTGCCTGAGCGTGCCCGGGTTCGCCGCAGACGTCGAGCGTTCCAAGTGGGTGCGCTTTACCGCCATAGACCATTCTCAAAAACTCGTGAAGGCGCGCGCCGAAGATCTACTCGCGCAGGCCATGGAGCACGAAGTAGATCATCTCAACGGCATCATGTACATAGACCACCTCAAAGACCACTCGGAGATGTACCGCGTCAACGCCGACGGCCACCGCATAGACGAAGAGGGACGTCTGATAGATAGAGAGGGCAACCTGGTTGACGAGTACAACAACATCGTGGATGAAGACGGCAACGTGATCGAGTGGCGCGCCCAAGACGAGGACGGCAACCTTGTGGATCACGACGGGAACATCATAGATGAAGACGGCAACGTCCTCGAGTATCGTCCCCGCGACGAAGACGATGACGAATCCGAAGACGACGCGCTCCCGGACGCCGAAGTACCCGCGTCCATGACCATCCGCTAGCGGTCGGCGCGTCGTATCCAACTATATGACACCGTTCAGCCCATCCACCAACGCCGCAGTCGCCACCGCCGCGCGCATCCTCAGCGCTTCCGGAACGCCCGCATACATCGTAGGCGGCGCCATCCGCGACGGGCTGCTCGGCAAGACTACGAACGACGTTGACCTGACGATTGACGGTTCGCCTCACGCTCTCGGACCCCGGATCGCGGACGCGCTTGGCGGTCGCATGATCACCAACCACGCGCCGCTCGACATGGCGCGTGTGATCGCGTTCGGAGATTCGGCGACGGAGCCGGCGCTGATGATGGACCTGACGCCACTCGCTGGCGGCAGCATAGAAGCCGACCTAGCGGGGCGCGATTTCACAGTCAACGCCATAGCCGCGCCGCTGAATCCGGAAACGCTGAGCCGAGCCAGCGCCGCCGACTGGCCGTTGATAGACGCGCTTGGCGGCGTCTCCGACATCCGCGCCAAGACGATTCGCGCCGCGTCCGAAACCGCGTTCACCGACGATCCGGTGCGGATGATGCGGGCGGTTCGTATCGCCGCGGAGACGGGTTTCGATGTGGAAACGCATACGCGCGCGCTCATCCGCCGAGACGCCGCGCTGATCGTCCAATCGTCGCCGGAGCGGGTGCGCGAGGTATTGCTCAGGACGCTCGACGCGCCGGGCGGCTCATCCATCGAGCTGATGGACTCGCTCGGCCTGCTGTCCGCGCTCGTGCCGGAGCTGGACGCGGCGCGCGGCGTGGAACAGCCTAAAGAGCACTACTACGACGTTTTCGGCCACCTCACAGCCGCCGCCGAGTTCGCGGGCCAGATAGTTGCCGACGACTACGACGTTCAGTTCATAGCCGAGATGATGCCGCGCATAGACGGCGCAAATGGGGGTATAGAAGCCTACTTCTCACAGCAGGTCTCGGACGGGCATACGCGGGGGGCTTTCCTGAAATTCGCCGCGCTGCTGCACGACGTCGCCAAGCCGCAGACGAAGACCGTAGAGCCGTCCGGCAGAGTTCGATTCCTCGGACACTCGGAGCGGGGCGAGGAGGTGGCGTGGAACATCATGGAACGGCTGCGGTTCGGGGGCAGGGGCGCGCGGCTCGTTGGCGCGATGGTTCTCCATCATCTGCGCCCGCGCCAGATGGCGGAGCGCGGCAAACTGCCAACCGACCGCGCGATATTCCGCTACTACCGCGACTTGGGAGACGCCGCCCTAGACACGCTCTACCTTAACATGGCAGACTTTCTAGCGGCGCGTGGGCCTGCGCTTACGCCCGAAGAGATGTCCGCGCAGGCTCGGATCATAGGGCACATCCTTAGAGTAGGCCCGCAGCCGCGGAGTCGGCGGCAGGCAAGACGCGCGGGTTTGCTGACGGGCCACGACATCATGAACGAACTTAGCTTGGAACCCGGCCCCGTTGTGGGACGACTCCTAAGGAAGGTTGCCCGCGCCGAAGCGGGCGGCAGCGTTGGCACGAGGGACGAGGCGTTGAAACTGGCAAGAACACATCTGGAAGCAGGAGACCGCGGTGGGTAGATACGGGCGCACGGTTCTAATCATCGTCGTGATCGTAGCGCTGGCGGCGCTGACACTCGGATTCAAGACGATCTCGATAGCCCAATTCCAGCGCGGATCCGAAGACACCCCGCTGGGCCTGAGCTTGGGCCTCGACCTCCAGGGTGGCGGCCATCTGGTCTATCAGGCAAACCTGACGGATCCGGAGACCGGCGAATCGGTAGCGGTAACGGAAGACCAGATGGAGTCGCTCAAGCGCACCATCGAACGCCGCGTCAACGGCGCGGGGCTGGGCGAGCCTATCATCCAGATACTTGGAGACGACAGGCTGCTAGTCCAGATGCCGGGCGTGTCGGATCTCGCGCGCGCCAAGTCCTACATTGGCGAGACGGCGCAGCTCGAGTTCAAGCGCAGGGAAATCAACGTCCCGCGCGAAGCAACCGAGATCGGCGCCGCGGACATAGTATCGGTCCGAGCAGACTACCTCCCAACCCCGTCGCCCACACCTGAACCCGCATCGACGCCATCGGCAGACGCCACGCCGGGCGCGGACCAACCGGTGGCCGGGGCTGAAGAAGAGCCGCAGCCAGTAGTTCTGCTGGTCGAGTTCACGCCCGAAGGCGCGGCAAAGTTCGAGCCTATCCTGATTCGGATGCAGTTGAGCTACTTCGCATATCAGAGCGAATTGAGCCAGTGGTTCGAGGCTCAGCAGGCGGCTCAGCAGGCATCCGGGGAAGGGGTGGCGGTGGGCAATCCACCACCGCCGATCTACAACCGGCTGGATCTCGACGTAAGTGGAGCGACCGATCTGGGCTATGAACTAACCCCCGACTTGATCGCGCGCGCGCCCACCTTGGACAACACCTATGCCTTCGCCTTTCCGCCGGAGCCGGTCGTCGAAGGCGCGACCCAGGCGCCGGAAGTTACGCTCGAATCGGCGCGAGAACGGCTTGGCGAAGGCGCGACCGTCCTGTTCACTGAGATTCAGGGGGCGGTGGACGAAGACACGGGCCTCAGCGGAGACAACCTGGCCCGCGCGTTTCCGGGTCAGCACGCCGCCTCCGGCGAGCCGATAGTGAACCTAGAGTTCGATGACGTAGGCACGCGAATATTCGGCGAGCTTACACTGGATATCATTGAGAAAGAGCAGGAAACCGGGATTCGAGACCAGATCGCGATATTCCTGGACGGTCAGGAGCTCGTATCTCCTGAAGTCCGCCAGGCGATCACCGCCGGCACCGCCATCATAGAGGGCGACTTCACGATCGAGCGCGTCCGCGATCTCGCGCTGCTGCTCGAAGGCGGTCGCCTGCCGGTGCCGATAGAGTTGATCCAGGAACGCGACGTTGACGCCATCCTGGGCGCCGACTCGCTGGCGAAGAGTGTCGTCGCCGGCTTCGTAGGACTGGCGCTCGTACTCACGTTCATGACCCTCTATTATCGCCTGCCCGGTCTGGTGGCCTCGGTGGCGCTGGTCATCTACGCCGCGCTCGTGCTGGCGGTATTCAAGACACTGCCCGTAACGCTGACTCTAAGCGGCGTCGCCGCCCTGATATTGTCTATCGGGATGGCGGTTGACGCCAACATCCTCATATTCGAGCGCATGAAGGAAGAGCTGCGCGCCGGGCGCACGCTGCTAATGTCCGTCAACATCGGATTCGATCGCGCCTGGCCCGCCATCCGCGACGGCAACGTCTCGACGCTGATAACGTGCGCCATCCTGTTCTGGTTCGCAGACCAATTGGGCGCCAGCATCGTGCAGGGTTTCGCGGCAACGCTCGCCATCGGCGTCGTGATCAGCATGTTCACCGCCATCATCATAAGCCGCACCTTGCTGCGCTTCCTCGCGACGATCCGTTTCACACGCGGGGTTCGAGCCTGGCTCCCATCCGGCGGCAGCGAGATCCCCCAGGCGGCGGGCGGAGACTAACGACAGGAGCATAAATTGAACTTCGTGGGAAAGAGAGGCTGGTTCTACCTCGTCTCGCTACTGGTCATACTACCGGGAGTCGTGTTCTTGGCGATCGCGCCCGGCCTTCGGCCCGGCATAGACTTCACCGGCGGGTCGTCGATCACGCTCGAATTCGCTAATGAAGTCGAGCAGGCCGACGTGCGCGCCGAACTGACGTCTATGGGATACGAAGACGCGACCGTCCAGAAGCTCGGCGACGGCACCTTCTTCATCCGCACCAGGCAGCTTGGCGACGCCAGCAAGGCGTCGCTCGTATCCCGCCTCGAATCCTCCCTGTCACCGGATGGCGTAATCGAGCTGTCATTCGACCTCGTGTCGCCGGTGGTCGCCTCTGAGACCGTCGTCAACGCCATCTACGCCGTACTCGCTGCCTGCGTGGGGATCTTCGTTTATGTCTGGTGGGCGTTCCGCAACGTTCCCAGCCCGTTCCGGTACGGCGCGGCGGCAATCGTCGCGCTGATTCACGACACGATCATCGTAATCGGCATATTCGCCATCCTCGGAGAGCTATTCCAGATCGAAGTCGGAACCATGTTCCTGATCGCAATCCTCACCGTGATCGGATACAGCGTAAACGACACCATAGTGGTGTTCGACCGCATCCGAGAAAACGTAGCCACCTATCCCAACCGCCAGCTGTCGGAAATAGTCAACCTCAGCATCTCTGAAACCATAGGCCGGTCCCTGAACACCAGCCTGACGCTACTCATAACCCTGCTCGCGCTCTACCTGTTCGGCGGCCCCACCATCCGGGAGTTCCTGCTGGTACTGCTAATCGGCGTGGTGGCCGGCACGTACAGCAGCATAGCCATAGCGAGCCAAGCGCTGATCTCGTGGGAGTACTCGGACATTCGCCGTCTATTCCGGCGCGGACAGGCGTCAGCGGCATAGGGGGCATAGGGACGTAGGGGCAAGGGGTTTTCGCGTCCATCCCGGCCTTCCCCCACTCTTCGAGGGGGAAGGCGATACTGGACCAGGCTCAATCCGATCAGGCCGATCATGCCGATCAGGGCGTGAGCGCTACGCGACCGACGACTTCCCTGCGCGCAACCGTCGCCACGGCTCCCGCCGCATCCTCAAGCGCAACCGCTTCGCCGATGACCGGCTCGACCGCGCCAGACGCCACCATCTGTACCGCCGCCTCTATGTCCGGCTTGCTCGCCCCCGTAGAGCCGAGAACCGCCGCGTCTCTGAACATAATGTCCGTCAAGCTCAGCGACGCCCGACCTCCTTCGACCTCACCCAGCAGCGCCATGCGCCCGTACTGCGATAGGCACCTGAGCGCGCTCCTGAAAGTCGCCGAACCGACGGTGTCTATCACAACGTCCACCCCTTCGTCGTAGGTGAACGCCATCACAAGTTCAGAGAAGTCGAGCTCGCCCCCGAGAATCGCTCCGCCCGGAGCGTAGCGGTCTATCGCGTCCAGCTTCGCAGGCGACGACGTGGCCGCGAACACCTGCGCCGCGCCGAGCGCGTTCGCCACCTGCACCGCGTGGATGCCAAGTCCGCCGCCGGCGCCAGTGACCAGAGCCGTCTCCCCCGGGCGCAGCCGCGCGACCGACTTCGCGGCCCGGACCGCGACGCCTATCGGGCAGGCGATCAGGCACGCGCTGGCCAAGTCCACACCGTCCGGCAGCGTGGTAACGCTCACCGACGGAAGCCGAAGATACTCGGCAAAGCCGCCGTCTGCGCCATGTCCAACGCCGGCGCCGTTGCGACAGCGGTAGTCCACGCCCGTCGCGCACCTGTCGCACGCGCCACAGGCCGCCGTTAGCGAAGCTACGACCGCATCCCCCACGGACAGGGCCTCGACGCCGTCGCCGACCTGCGCGACGCGCCCGGACACCTCGTGTCCGAGGACGACTCCATGGTCCACGCCGCGTCTCAGCAGTCCCGTCATGATCGCGATGTCGTGTCCGCACAGCCCCGCCGCGGCGACTTCGACGACGACCTCATCGGCTCCCGCCTCCGGCGTCGGTACGTCGCGCACCTCCAGAACCGGCTCACGCGCGGCTTCGGCTACGTAGAGCGCCCTCAATCGGCTACCTCGCTCACACGGCTTGGGATCTGCTCCACCGCCCCCTCGATGACGTCTTTGAGCGGGCGATTCCGATCGATTTCCTCCGGGCTCTCGTCCGCGAACGGCGTAGCCGCGAGCAGCCGATAGACCGCCGCCGCTCCCTGGTGGAAGCCGGGCGACACGCCGACGGACGCGAACGTCGCCGCGATCTCCTCCATCTCTCCTATCCAGCGACCGGCGTTGGCCGGAAGTCCGGGGATGCCGGATTCCATGGCCGAAAGCGCGCCCGACTGGCTGTGTTCCAGTTCGGCGACCAGTTCGTCATACAGACCCAGCGACTGCGCCGTCATCAGCATCGCCGTCCGCAGGGTAGATGTGCCTTTGGTCATTGACGCGTAGCACATCTTGATTCCCGACGCGCGTCCGATCTCAGGCCCCAGGTTGGGAAAGCCAATGCCCTTGCCGTCCAGTTCATCCATCAGCGAAGCCGACGGGCCGGATATGTAGATGTTCGGCCTGGCGCCCCTTGCCGGAGAGCCGCCGATGATGCCGCCGTCTATGTAATCTCCGCCCGCGCCGTTGATGATCGCCGCCATAGTCCGCGCCGTCTGTGGAGACACCGCGTTGCAGTCGGCGAACGGGCGCGCTACGCCCGCGGAGCGCAGCGCGTCCGCCACGTCGCGCGCAACGCCAACGGCTTGCGCCGGAACCAGTATTGACATGATGAGATCGGCCTGCCTGACCATCTCATCCAGAGACGGAACATCGCGGAACCCACCCGCGGCCGCAAGCTCTCTCGTCCGGCCGCTGCGTCCGGCCAGGCACGTGATCACATCGTACCCGTGCTCCCTGAGCGCCATCCCGACCCCATGCCCCATATCTCCAGGACTGAGGATAGCGATTGTATTCAAGCCCATGAATCCATCTCCCGCACTGCTGCTGTTGGTTGGCGCGAAGCATCGCGCCTTCTAACGGCATTGTATCCAAGCGGGGGATGATGGGCAAACGGGCGGGGGTCGGCAATCGGAATACCTGAAGACTCCGGCGGTTTCAGGGTGCGCTTTGCAATTAGGCGTGATAGAATCGGGAGCGTATGGTTTGGGGCGCGCTCTGGGAGGTCTGGTACCCCGTGGCGTACTGAACTGCGAACTTTTCGCTGGGAGATTCTGTTATAACCATCTGAGACTACTCGCGCAGATCCCCAGTGGCCTCCTGTTTTCGGGGTTAGAGACTATTGTATCCCATCACTTCCGACAGAGTTGAATCCCTTAGAACAGGGCGTTGACAGCCCGTTGTCCGCGCCCCTAACTTTGTCGGTGCGCTTTTGTACCTATTATCATTGGGTCGTGCATAATTGATTTGCGGCGTGGATAGTCTAGTACAGACTCCAAATATATGTGGATTATACACGATAGAGGTTCGCGTGGAAAATCCCCACATAGACCGGTTTCTCGCTTTGGGGCCGTTTCCTGCTGATTGAGGAGCATGGTATCACAGGATTCAAACTGCGAGAGACCGTATGAGGGTGAGATTAAGGCCCGGAAGTGTGCCTGGAGCGCTTGTCTCCGTTCTCTTCGTCAGGTGAACGCCACCAACTGCGCGATGGCAGCAACGCGGGAGACAGCATGAAGCCCCGGACCTGGTCGCTGACGACGGAAACTCGCCCATGGACCATCAGGGCCGGGGCGCGTATCTCGAACCGACGCTCCTCTAACACGGTGGGACAAAGGACTACCGGCGAGTGTCCGGTCTCGTGTCCCAGCGTCAAGAAGTCGGCGTCGCTCCGGCTCTCAGCCAGCGCAGATTCTATGCCGTTCGCCACGTCGCCTGCGTTGCGCAGGGCAAGGCAGGTTTGCCATCGCGGCCTCCGCCACGTCGGCAGCCGACGCGCCCCGCTCTTGGGTCGCCTGAGCCTCAGCGTCTGACGCTTCCGCGTGGCTACCGCGTCGGCGTGCCGCTCCGCGACTCGCTGTACGGACTCCACTCGTCGCACGCGCCGCTGGAATACGAGCTTGTGTCAAATGTTGTGGAAATTCCTTCCAGGCGGTTTAGCTCATCAGGCCGCGACTGCCTCCTCAATACTCACCGGCAACTCGGTTAGGACCCCGTCCTCGAACTTCGCTCCATCCATCAGCAGCTTCATCAGGTTTCTACCTCCATACAGCGGTCTCCATCTCTCACTCAGCCTGCTGACCACCTTGACACCAGGTACAACACGCTGTCACGCCGCTTCATCCGACGAGCGGCATCCGTCCTCAGCCTGACCGCGCTGAACACCGACTCCAGAGGGTTCGTCGTTCTCAGATGGACCCAATGCTCCACCGGAAAGTCGTAGAAGCTAACGAAGTCATCCCAATCCCTCAGAACCGTCTCGGCGGCATCGCCGCGACCTTCGGTCCTCAACTCGGAGACGTACTCGTCACGAAGCCGCTCACACTCCGCTCGCGTCGGAGCGTGGGAGATCTCCCGCAGCCTGCGCCTCGCTGACGACTGCAACGACTTCGGAAGCCGCGCCGCCAGGTTCAGCGCACGGTGGTTCCAGCAGCGCTGGTGAGCCGTCGTCGGATAGACTTCGTTCAGCGCAGACCACAGACCGAGAGCCCCGTCTCCCATCGCAAGAAGTGGCGCATCCATCCCACGGTCTCTCAACCCACGCAGCGCGCCGGCCCAACTCTCCGCGCTCTCCCTGTAGCCGAGTTCCATTCCCAATAGCTCCTTGGTCCCATCCTCACTCGCTCCCACCACGCACAGCAGCGCCGTCTTCTCCCGATCCACGCCGGCTCCCAGGTACACCCCGTCAGCCCAGATATATGCGTACCGGCGAGAGTCGAGGCGGCGACTGCGCCACGCCCGATACTCGTCCTCCCAACGACTCTTCAACCTCACGATAGCGTTTGCGCTAAGCGCCGTCGTCTCTCCCACCAGTTCCCGAAACACCGGTTCGAAGTCCCCGGTCGACAGCCCCTCCATGTACAGCTTCCGAAACAGCTCCTGGGTCTGGCGAGAAGTACGCTCGTATCGCTTCACGATCTTGGACTTGTATCCGTCCGGCGATACCTCGGTGGGAACTTCCGATACCCGCGGCGCCTTCACTTCGACCGCAGACACGCCCACCGTCAACTCCCGACTCCTGTGGTAGCCGTTTCTGTATCCACGAAACTCGTCGGACCGTTCGTAGCGGTCCCTCCCAAGGAAGGCGCTGACCTCCTCATCGAGGGCCGCCGCCAGCATCCTTCTCGCTCCCTCCCTGACCATCTCTTCCAAAGTGTCGCCGACCAAGCCTGCGTCCTCGTTGCTCTGATATACTTGCTTCACGGCGTATCCCTCCAGTCCTGTCCTATGGACCTTGTTTGACTACCTGGAAGGATACGCCTCTCCCTTCTTCCACGCTTCCCTATTTCCACAACATCTGACATTACCTGGGTCGAGGATAGAGCTGCTGCTGACGGAGCTTCCAGAGGGAGGCGGTCGGGAGATGCTCGATATGGAGCGTCGTGTCCGAGCGAAGCCTGCGCTTCGTCGGCTGGTGGTGGAGTTGGGAGAGAAGTGGCGGTCTCTGTTATGTCACCAGCGAGTGAGAGGGATGCCACAGACCAACAACTGTACTGAGCGGACGATAGGCAGAAGCAAGGTGAGGTACAAGACGGTGAGGGGATACAAGAGCGTGGATGGGATGATGAACGGGTTGAGGCTAACACAGTGGGTGTGGAGCGGCGAGAATGGTCTTGACCTAGGTGAGCTGATGGCGGCATAGCCGGGGTCATGGTGTAGGGAACTGCGGTTCTCTGAAGCCCAACCAAAATACCCCACCGCCTATGGGACGGTTACGGCGAGGTGGCAATATGGTAATATAATGTGCAATTACTACTTTTGCCCGCTTGAACATCCATGCCCTTGCGGCCAAGAGCCACAAGGGGTACCCAGAGGTACTTGTCGATCATGACACTCAGCAACCAGATGTTAACCGTTGGCTCTCTCGTACAATGGACGGGAGCAAGAACCTATGGCGTGGTAACCAACATCGACGACAGCATGATCCATGTCCGATGGGACTCTTCCGGTCCTCCAACCCAATTCGCGGTTGCTGACCCGCCGTTGCTACGGGTCGACTTGACCGGGCAACGTGTCCGCTTGGTCTCGACGGGCGAAAATGCGGCCGTATTGAGTTCGACCCCCTCAGAAACGCCAGCTTGGACATGCTTCTTGGCGACTGCGGGGGGCAAAACCGTCAACGTGCCGGAAGCGGATCTGAGGCCGTTGGCCGTAACCGACCCAATCGGGAGGTTCAAGTCCGACCTCATCGGCTCCCTTCAGCAGTACCGGCTCCAGGAAGTGACCCGGTGGTATCGGATATCGCACCTCTATAATGAGCTCGTGTCGCTGGGGCAGATTGGCGTGGACATAAAACCTCACCAGGTTTCCGTTGTTCATAAGGTCGTTTCCAGTTACCCGCACCGGTTTTTGTTATGTGACGAAGTAGGTCTCGGCAAGACGATAGAGGCCGGGATGGTGTTGAAGGAGCTCCGCGCCAGAGGAGGTGCCCAGCGAGTGTTGGTCATTGTGCCTCCCAACCTGGTAGGGCAATGGCACTTCGAGATGAAGACGAAATTCAATGAGAGTTTCTCTGTTATAAATACAGACACCGTTCGGTTCCTCCGAGATCAGGGGCAGGTCGACAACCCCTTTACCTTTTCAGACAGCATACTTTGCTCGTCATCCTGGGTCGCGAACCCGACGTGGGCGGAATTATGCTCAAGAGTCAATTGGGACCTCGTTATCCTAGATGAGGCGCATCATGCCAGAAGTCGCCGTTCTGGCAACCGAGTCAGCACGACACGGCTCTACCAACTGGTCAGCAAGCTGGCAGAACCGGAACGCTTCGCCCAACGCGGAATGCTCTTTTTGACCGCAACTCCCATGCAGTTGGACACTCACGAACTCTATTCTCTAGTTGAACTCTTGGACCCTGCCCTCTTTCCATCCGAGGACCATTTTGAACGGCACCGCCGGGCGGTTCCCGGTCTCTCTCGGCTCGTCGAAAGATTAGGCCGCAATGGGTTCCCGTTGCCAGATGAAGAACCTGGCGAGACCGCAAAGCAGGTCGCCGACTGGCTCGGGTTGGATGTGAGTGTGGTCAGCGAGCGTCTCTCATCGGGACAGCAAGCAAGGGAACGCCTTGCAGCCGAATTGGCCGACCACCATCTCTTGAGTGAAGTATTAATCAGGAATCGAAAGGCAGCCGTGGGCGAATTTATGCCGCGAGTTGCAAGCCGGTGGAAGGTCGAGTTAACACCCGAGGAAGGTGCGGCTCTCGAAGCCGTTGAGCATTACGTCCAACACGGATTCCAGATTGCCGAGGGCACAAATGACACTCCTACCGGATTTGTCATGGTTACATTTCAGAAACTGATGGCATCCAGTATTGCAGCGGTCCGGATGTCTCTGGGCAGGCGACGAGATAGAATCCTGGCGAGAAGTCTTCAGGCTTCCTCATCCGGATATGAACTGGAAGAGCGGTTGCTCAATGACGAAGAGGCAGGAGATGTTGTTGTAAGCGTCGGCAACGCACGAGACCTAGTTGACGCAGAACTGGAGCTGCTTGAGAGGGCAATTCATGCTCTCGATCAAGTACGGAGCGACTCCAAGGCGGATGCGCTGGTCGAACGACTGTCAGTATTGTTTGACGATTCTCCGGATGAGAAGGTGCTCATATTCACCCAATTCCGGGAGACCCTGCGGCATTTGGAAGAGATTCTCATTGAGAAAGGCTGGGGAGTAAACGTCTTTCACGGTCAAATGAAACCTTTAGAGAAGGACCGCTCAGTGCAGGATTTCAAGAACGGAGTCGGCCCTCAGGTCCTAATTTGCACCGAGGCAGGCGGGGAAGGAAGAAACTTCCAGTTCTGCCATTTTCTGGTCAATTACGACTTGCCGTGGAATCCAATGAAGGTGGAGCAGCGGATTGGGCGGGTGGACCGGATCGGACAGGACCAGACCGTGAGCATCTTTAACCTCTGGGTCAAAGACACTGTAGAGGAGAGAGTCCTCGACGTGTTGGAGAAGCGCATCCGAGTATTTGAGGAAACCGTTGGCGGACTTGACCCCATTTTGGGGGACTCCGAGAGCGACATCAGGAAGATCATGCGCATCGCCGGGGAGAGACGGACTGAAGCTCTTGAGGAATTCGGAAGGCAACTTGAAGAGCAGGTACGTCAGGCTCGGGACGCGGAAGCGAAGCTCGGAGATTTCATCATGGATACGAAATCCTATCGACGAGAGCTTGCTGAGCGTATCGCTGGGCAACCTTCACCCATCAAACACTACGACCTGGACACCTTTATAGGCCAACTACTCGCTGATGCAAACACATACATCCGGCGAACTGGCGCTGCCTACGATTTGACCTTCCACGGAGAAATACTCGACCATCACAAAGAACTGTTCGCAGGAGGAGCCACACGCAAGGCAGTATTTCGGGCAGACCGCCGCCCCGATTCTGAGGATGTTGAGTTTATGACCTTTGGCCATCCAATAGTCGATGGGGTCGTAGAGCGAGTGCTCGCGGACGAGTACGAAGGTGTAACCGGATCACGCCGTGTCCCATCCGGCGACGACCTTGCTCCATGCGCCGGATGGTTATTCACGTACCAGTTCAATGTTCCAGGTGTGCGCACCACGGAGCACCTTGAGCCCGTGTTCGTCAGCGACGACGGGGAGATCGATCCCGACACGGGGCGCAACTTGGTGAAGCGCGCTTTCCACTTCGACGATGACGAGAGGGACATAGATGCCTCGGAGATTCCCGACAATCTGGATGAACTGGAACCGTTGGCAAACCGAATTGCAGATGCAAAGAGAGAGGAACTGCAGGAGCAGGCCGAAGGCCAAGCTGCCGCCAGGGTCGGAAGGGAGGTCTCGAGGTTAGACCAGTGGTTCGACTACCGGGAGCGGGTAGCCAAAGACAAGGTTGACGCTACTCAAGCAATACTGGAAAACATCCGTACGAGTGGCGACGAATCCCAGCGACAAATTATACCGGCTTGGGAAGCCAACCTCAGGCGGGATGAGGAGTTGCTCAAAAGTTTGGCTCCCGAACGCAGTCGCCGGATAGAAGACGTGCAAAAGCACCGCTACCCGCAAGTCGCTTGGGCTTTGAAGTCGCTTGGGCGCATCGAGGTTGTAGATGCTGAGCCTATGGATGGCCCGGATTCGGGCCTGGAATTGCGCGCAGAGTTTTCTGCTGAACTGCAAGCATCGTTGGAAGCAGCCGAACGTGGCGGCGCTACCCGCTCGGCGGAAGAGGTGGCTCAGAGGTTAGGTTTGTCATGGTGAGCTATCGGGTGGAGTTCGAAGACGCGGCAGAGAACGACCTCGCCCGATTAGACAAGACAGTCGCCCAACAGGTCCTTGACAAGCTGAGTTGGTTGTGTGACAACGCGACAGCGGTGCGTCACAAAGCGCTGAAACACCAATGGTCCGGCACTTTTAGCTTACGTGTTGGCAGCTATCGAGTTCTGTATGACCTACGTCGTCAAGAATGCTTGATTGTCGTTCTCTTCGTGAAACACCGGAGAGAGGTATATGAGGATGGATAACCGTTGAATGCCCCCGCCACATAAACGGCGGAGGTAAAGTGTCCCATGTGGGTGGGTAAACGCTGAAATTTGTTAGTTCTAAGTCTGACTGGCCGTCTGCTCGGTGTGGGAAAAGGGCTTGACTAGGTAGTCGGCGGTGCCCATGTGGAAGGCCCGGGCCACGGTGTCTCCCTGGCCGTACTCCGATAGGATGACCACCGGCACGTCGGCCACCCGGTGGACCTCGTGCACCAGCTCGATGCCGTCCTTGTCGGGCAGCGCCAGGTCCAGCAGCGCCAAGTGGGGCTGGTGTTCCACCATCAGGCGGGGCACGTCGGCCGGTTCGCCGGTGACCACGAGCGCATAGCCCGCCCTGGTGAGCACGTCCCGGATGTACCGCAGCGCCTGGGGTCGCCGTCCACCGCCAGCACCCGCACCCGGCCCCGGGCTGTCCGCCGGGCCGGTCTTTGCTTGGTCGGCAATGGTCAGTCCGTAGTTCTGGCGCAGCGCGAGATAGCAGTGGGCGAGCATGCACAGCGCCACATGGTGATGGAAGTCCGACCACAGTCTGCCCTCTTAGTCGTCGAGCCCAACCTCTCCCTTCGCATCCTGGTAGAAGTGCTCGATTATCCAGCGGCAGTGAGCCAACTCCACGATGTCGTCCAGGCTCATACGGTCCATTCCCGACGCGAAGTAATGCTTGGTCTCTGTGGGGCGCCCATTTGTGGAACGTTCTCCGGTAAGCCATCCAGCCGAGGTCAGATGAGTCCCGCGATAGCCCACCCGATACACTCCCATCCTCGCGCGCAGCTTCCGCAGAACGCCCCTGGCGCCTCTCCTCCAGGCGACGACGCGCCAACTGTCGGGATCGAGTCCATCCAGGATGGAAGTCGCCTCCATCGACGCCACCCAGTCCCCGAGCCCCTTTTGCCTCTCTCGGACGACCGATGCCCTGGTACTCAGGTGGTTGCCCATCCCCCGGATACCGCTGAACCTCATCTGCGGTACGGAACCGGACGATCAAGGGCACCCTGACCACGTACGACAACCTTCTGTCCTCAAGACCGTCCAGCAGCGGCGGCTGGTCGCCGTAACCGGCGTCGGCCACCACGGCGCGAGTCCAAGCGCCCGCCTCGATGCCGGCGTCGATCAGTCCCGGCGCGATCTCCCCCTTGGTCTCGAAGCCCACATCCTCCGACACGCCCGCGGCCGCACTGCACTCGTCATCGTTCGCCCACGACTTCGGAAGATACACCCTCGACATGATCTGTCAGCCATACACGCTGTTGACGTAGTGGGTCGTCACCAGTACCTGGCAGTTGTCCACGCGACCCAGGGTCCCAGAGTACTAGCGAGCCACCCCAACCTACTCTTCAATATACACATATCTACAATCCAATATACAACAACGCGAAGTTGGCTCAACAGCTTGTCTGTCTGTTATATTCGTCAGGTTTGCATTATAACCACCTGCAGATAGGTGGTAAATGGAGATACGCCATCCTTGTAAGGATGTTGTTGGAAGGAAGGACATGGCGATTCCCGAATCTCAACTCAGCAGATGGTCCCATCACGGGCCCCAGGACTCATCCCAACGTACTCATGAGGCCATCAGACGGGTGTTGGATGCTTACCAATGGCCTCCCGGTATGACCAGGGACTTCTACCTGCAAGGATCCTACCGGAACGATACGAACATCCTGGGAGACAGCGACGTGGACGTCGTGCTCGAGCTTACTTCGGCCTTCCGCCATGATAAGAGTGCCCTGTCTCAATACGAGCAGGGACTGCTTGCTGCGACTTTCCATCCAGCCTCCCATGATTGGAACGACTTCAGGCGCGAGGCACTGAAAGCCCTAGAAGCTGGATTCGGTAGAGGGATGGTGTCGCAGGGCAACAAGTCGATCAAGCTCAAGGCCGCTCCGTCGAGACTCGCGGCTGATGTCGTCGTCTGCATGGGACACCGTCAGTACACCAGTCGCTACTCATACGTAGAAGGGATCACATTCTACGCTTTGCGTGACAAGCGATGGATCATCAATTTTCCGAAAGAGCACTATAAGAACGGGGCGGCCAAGAGCAACCGCACTTGGGACCGGTACAAGCGAACGGTGAGGATGTTCAAGAACGCCAGGAATCATTTGATTTCCACCCGGAGGATCAGCGGTGGCCTCGCTCCGTCATACTTCGTCGAGTGTCTCCTCTACAACGCGCCAGACTCAGCATTCCAGTACAGCTTCCAAGACACTTATCGCTCTATCGTCAACTGGATGGTTCAGAACGATCTCGATGGACTCGTCTGTCAGAATGGTCAGCAGTTGCTGTTCGGTTCGTCTCCTGAGCAATGGTCGGTAGCGGACGCTAAGACACTGGCGAGTCAACTGGTATCCTTGTGGAACGACTGGAGGTGATCGATTCGGATGCATTCCTACGAGGTAGAAGGGCGAGGAAGAGTTGAGGTGTCACTCGCTGTCGTCAGCATCTTGATGATCTGGCTCCTTCATGTAGTGTTGGACACCATCAACTTTCAGCCTCAGTGGTGGTTGAGCGTACCCTCGTTCGCAGGGTGCTATTCGGGGCTCCATTGGTTGTTCGACCACTACGGGTGGAGGCTCGGTTTGTTTCGGAAGCTCAAGCTCGTCCATCTCCCCAACCTCAATGGAGAGTGGGTTGGCGAGGTCGAATCCTCCTACGGCCCAGGCGGTAGCGCCCACTTGGTTTCCGTGGTCGTATTACAGCGATGGTCGAAGATGGTCCTTAGGCTAGAGACTGAGCATTCTCGCTCTCATAGCATCACGGCTAGACTCAGGACTACCGACTTGCCCAATCCCGAACTATCTTACCAGTATGTGAACGAGCCCAAGTCGAATGCTCCGGTCACGATGGAGATGCACAGGGGCACGGCAACCCTGGAACTAACTAGATCTGGCCTTGATGGCGACTACTATACTGGAAGGGGGCGGGGAGAGACCGGAACACTCAAGCTCAGTAAACCATGACGCAGTGCCTCGCGTCTGCGGGTTAAGCTGGCTGGTGGCGTTCTGAATATCGGGACGGGATGGAGACGAGGCGCCCATGTGACGGAACGGCTCGCTGGAGAGCGTCCAGAGCGGCAGCGTGCCGTTCGTCCTCGTCCATGTCGGGCCACGCGGCGTCCGACGGCAGGAGCGTGACCGCGCTGGTGGACGCCAGCTCTACCCGCTCCGAATCGACGAATTGCCCGAAGCATCGAGCATGCGCTGGATCCTCGCCACTCTCTTTACGGTCTGCTCAGATCAGAATGGTATTACTCGCCTGAACCGTCGGCGACGGCGCGGCGGCGACGGCGTCGGACAGGCGTGGGACCGTGGCCTTCTTCCCAGAAGTACACAACGTTATCTTGCCGGTTGACGACGATGTTCTTGTTGAGAAGTTCTGCGGCTCTGGAGAGACGGCGCCGGATCGCGGCTGTAGTGTCGCCCTCGTTCGCTGTAACGCGGCCCGCATTGCCGGGCTCCAGTTGGCGGACGATCTCGACGTACTCGCGGAGTTGTGCGCCACGCGCGCCGGAAAGGGTCATCGCAAGCTCAGCTTCTTGCATCGGGATTATCTCGAAAGTTGGCATATTTGCAACTCCTGGTACGTTGTTGCTTTGATTAGTCTGTATAGAATATACGGTTCAACGCTTCACCATGTTACATGGGACTTTGTTTAGTCGCAAGTCAACATGTGAATTCGGCATGTATGGATACAGAACGGGTGAAACAGAGTAGGCGGAACTGCCCAATAACGGGACGATCCGAGATGATCCAATCCCATCAATCCTATCTCTGGCTAGGCTGGACTTTGTACATTCACGCCGCGTAGGTCAGCGACTCGATGAATCTGTTGAGCATGGGCGTTGGGACTTTTCGCATATCGGGTTTCTGCGACGACGCGCAGAAAGTCTCAGAAGCAATCCAGAGGTGCCGGCGCACCAAAGCGATCGCATCGACGAATGTAGACTCCGACTTGACATGCCATGTCGCCGGTCTCGGAGTCGACAGCCGTCCGTCTCCCAGCAGATGGGCCGCGAGTGTCGTCCAGGAGAACAGTCCCAACAGCACAGGAGTGGTACGTGATATGGCGCGATCCGACCACTGGCGTTGTATCTCCAATCCCAGATGGGCGCGGGTCTCCTGAAACGTCACCTCGATCCGCCAGCGCAGCGCGGACCACTCGCAATCTGGGCCGGATCGACAGTGGGGTTGGTACACAGCCACGCCTGGGGGTCGAATCGGTGTAGAGCGTCTCGAATGAGGACCCATCGGATTGGCGTCGGGGTGGAGCGGGTTCGTAGCGCTCGGCATCCAGACACAGCCGGGTGATGGATGAAGGTGACCGGGCGAGTCATGGACTGGCAGAAGGCGAGCAGGTCTAGGCGGCATAGCCGCTGTCGGCCACCATCACCAGTGGGCGGTTGGGCAGCCAGCGACGGATTTGGAGGATCATCTGGCGCGCCCAGTCGGTCAGCTTCTTGTGAGTCCGGCCCGACTGCCGATAGCATCGTTCAGATGGGGCCAAGGCTGTCAGTACCGGCCATGCCCAGTCCGAGGCGCCCAGGGTATGGTGGTCAACAGCATCAGACTTATCCAACGCAGGCCGGAGGCCTTGACGAAATGACTGCCACTGGAGCGCACCGCGTCGCGATATATTCCCTTGGCCTTGATCTGCCTGCCACGTCGTCGCTCCAAAGTCTCATCTATCCCCAACCACTGGACCATCACCCTGACCCAGATGCTCTACCAAAAGCGACGGCGGCACACGGCTCAGTTGGAGCGGCGGCCACACAGCGCGATCGAGAACGTGGTGGTACCGAGCAAAGCCGGGGTCGTTGCTGAGTCCCATGGCGCGGAGCGCGGAGGTGACGGTCCTCTTGCGCGTAGCCAGAACCGCCCCAACCAGCACAACCTGGACTTTCGCCCATGTCTTGGCTTGGAACACAGGCGCGAACGGATTGAGTAGGGGTACAGTGGCATCAGGCAGGGTGAGCATGGCTGAACCTTTTGAAGGGGGTTCGGGCCATCTTACCCTGTTCTTATACCCTGCATGTCACTCGGCGGAATGTACAAAGTCCAGCTTAGCTGGCTCATCCTCACACTCGCCATCACCCTTCTCGGATGCCCGGCGATCTCCGTCCCTTGCGGATTCACCAAAGCGGGCTTGCCCGTAGGTCTGCAAATCGTAGCCCCGTGGCGCTAAGAGGGATACCTGTTAGGCGCGTCCGCGCTGTTCGAGCGGGTGGCCGGGCGTCTTGCCTCTGACGCCGCGGTTGCCCCTCTAATAGTCGCTGACAGGGGACGTCCCACCCCGCCGAGCGGCGAACGCGGCGGCTTGATGGCGATTGTCCAGCCCCAGCTTTCGCAGAATGTTGCTGACGTGGTTCTTGACCTTGCTCTCGGTTATGTAGAGGAGCTTCGCAATCTGCTTGTTGGTTAGCGTATCAACGAGCATTGCCAGAACTTGGCGCTCTCTCTTGGACAGCGGCAGTTGCGGCGACGAAGAATCGTCGCCGGACGGGGCGGCGTCGGATTCTTGGACGGGCTGCCCTGCGGAAGCCAGCGACGTCAGGCTGTCCACGACGCGACCCGCCAGCGCGGGGTCCAGCAGCGTCTCGCCTCTCGCCGCCGCCCTCACCGCGTGGAGCAGTTCGCCGGAACCGCCGTTCTTCAGCAGAAAGCCACGCGCGCCCGCCAGTATGGAAGCAGTAGCGGCCCATTCGTCGTCGAACGACGTCAGCATCACCACGTTGGCGTCGGGAACCCTGTCCCGCATCAGGCGGCACGCCTCTACCCCGTCCATGCCGGGCATACGGACGTCCATCAAGACAACGTTCGGCATGACCTCGCCAGCGTCCTCGATCGCTGACTCGCCATCACCGTAGTCTCCAACCACCTCGATATCCTCTTCGCTCTCGAATATCGCCCTCAGCCCCAGCCGAATAGGGGCGTAGTCGTCAACTATCATCAGTCTGATGCGCTCCATCCAATGCTCCTTCCTGAATGGATGTCCTCCTCACGTATCCCGACGGGATGGATGGTACACTATTCTTAGGATACGCGCTTACGCGCCACGAGTGGCAGCCCTACCGCATAAGAACATTTGCCATAGGTCTTCCTACCTATGTCGGAGCTCAAAAATAGGTCTTCAGACCCATATCTTGGCCCAGAAAATAGGTCTTGCGGGGGATATGCGGAATTCCCGACGCGGGGTAAGGTTCACCCATCAGACTAGCAGTAGGGAAAGGCAGACTTTCATGAACAAGCGTATCCACATTAGCGCAACCCTACGGGCGATGCTCGCAGTCCTGTTTGCTTTCAGCGTTGTGGTCGTAGCGACCGTCAACGTAGTCCACGCCACGGGATCGGGAAACCTGCCGGACGTGGCTGCGCCGGCAATCGGCGACGCTCCCAACGCGGCGGAATTGGAGAACCTGCAATTCGTCGCCAACCAGGAAGGCATATCCCTTCAGACCGCCATCGCCCGGTATGGCTGGCGCGACAATTTCTCACTAGCAGTCGCGCAAGTCCGAGAAGAGGTTCCAGCCGCTTTCACCAAAGCGGAGATCGTTGACGACAGCAACGCTTGGATAGCTTTCAAAGCTAACGCGCCCCAAGCGGCTCTTGACATAATCAACACATTCAAAAATAGTCATAGTGGAGTCTCAGTCCAGATCATTACCGGCAAGGGATTTACTGAGGTGGAACTCAGGAAAGTGATAGAAGCGGCTCACTACGCGGTGTACGAGTCGTCTGAAGTACACAGCGCCGTCACTACTTTCGATTCCTCGACAGATCAGATAAATACGACTGCCGTCCTAGAGGGTGCGGCTTCCGACTCCGTGATCGAGAGCCTCAAGGCGACTGCGAAAACGAATCTCACTAATGCGACCAGGGCGGACATTCTCAGCAGCATCTCCGTCACTGTAGTCCGTTCAGAACATCTCGTACTAGGCGGCAACGATAGCAATCCTGAGCACATGGGCGGTGAAGTCCTTAAAGATTATAACGGTGACAAGAATGAATGCACCTCAGGATTCGGGACGATCACTACGTCGCAGGTGAGAGGTATATCCACCGCCGGACACTGCCGCAACTCTCTTACAGATGATGGGTTGCTCCTGACCCACCATGGAGAGCATGAGGGCACTCACGGCGACTTCCAGTGGCATACGGGCCCCGACACTGAAACTGACGACTTCTACGGGGGCAGTTCCACGAAAACTGAAACCAACAAATTTGATGTCGCTGCCGTCGGAGCGCCGGAAGTGGGGGACTATCTTTGCCGAAATGGTCTAGTGAGCCACAGGGACTGCCAAACAGTGCGGAAGGTGGACGTATGCAAGGATAACCTTTGCAATCTCGTACAAATGGGCGCGCGCCTGTCTGCACCTCTTGATAGCGGCGGCCCCGTGTACTGGGGAAGCACAGCATATGGACTTCACCAAGGCTGGATGTGGGACCCGTGGCCGTTCAAGCGAGATGTTTTCTCTCGGGCAGATCGCATTGACGATGCCCTAGGCTACGTGTACATCGCCACCGAGTAGGGAACGAAAGCCTGGTCCCGGATGCACACCTGAAGACTAGCGCATTCGGAACCAAGCATTATGTTGACCAATTGAGATTGAACGTCATGGAAGGGCGCAGCCAACCGGAGGGAACATTATGATCGCCAACAGTCCCGGTTCAAGAAGATTCCTGTCCAGCCGTCTAGGACGGCTGTGTATCTTCCTGTACATCGCGGCTGTGGCGGTTGGGTCGCTGGCCTTTGCTGTCTGGCTGTTCACTTTCATTGGCAACGGCGGATACACTTGGCGCATCGGAGTGACTGTGGCCGAAGCGCGTTTGAGCGCCCCAGCGGACAGGCTTGGACTCCGTGTCAGCGCCGACTGCACCAAGAACTCGGAGGTGTCGCGCTTGGTGGAGACTGACGTTGACGTGCAGGTCGCAGTGGTTGCCGACGCCACGCCCTTCTTGCATGGAGTGGATTGCGGAGGAAGTGTCAGGGTACAGCTTCAAGAGCCGTTGGGGGATCGAAACGTCGTTGACAAGAACACTGGCAATGTCGTGAGAGACGCATCTTCGCACACTTGGGTGAGCGTGCGCTCGACGTTTTTGAGGGCGCCGGACCTACTCTTTCTCTATGCCAGCACTTGCGATGAGTATCCGGAAGTGTCGCGCTTGGTGGAAACTGACGTTGATGTGCAGCTCGAAGTGGTTGCCGACTCCCAATCCTTTCCACCGGGTGGTCAGGACTGTCAAAACCGCGCTTCGGTACGGCTGAAGGAGCCATTGGGAGATCGGGACGTCGTTGACAAGCATACGGGGAAAGTCGTCAGAGACGCATCTTCGTATCCTGGGGTGAGTGTGCGCTCAGCGTTTTTGAAAGCCCCGGACGTACTCCACCTCTATATCAATACCTGCGATGAGAGTCCGGAAGCGTCGCACTTGGTGGAGACTGACGTTGATGTGCGGGTCAAGGTGGTTACTGACCCTAGCCTATCTCCACAGGCTGGGCAGGATTGTCTCGGTCACGTTCCGATACGGCTTCAAGAGCCGTTGGGAGACCGGAATATCGTTGACAAACATGCCGGAGAATTCGTGAGACTCCAATCCTGGGAAGCGGAAGCCTATGTTGCGGACCTGCCGGACGTACCGGCTCCGAAGATCGGCGACGCCCCTAATGAAGCGGAATTGGAGGACCTGCAATTCATCGCCATCCAAGAGGGCATATCCCTTCAGACCGCTATCGAGCGGTATGGCTGGCGAGACAACTTCTCACTGGCGGCATCGCAAATCGAAGAAGCGGTTCCCGATGCTTTCATCGGAGCGGAGATCGTTGACGATAGCAACGCCTGGATAGCTTTCAATCGCAAGGCTCCCCAAGAGGCACTCGATATAATCAACACGTTCAGAAGCAGTCACAGTTGGGTCTCAGTCCAGATACGCACTGGCAAATGAGTGGAGTTGGAAGATAGCGGCCGCGGACAATGACGCTCACGACGCGCAGTAGCTACTAACTGGAAGCAAAGGCAAGACAATGGACATAAGACTCGTGGCGCAAGTGATAATCATGATGGGTCTGCCCGCCTCCGCGTTGCTGGGAATTGGAATATGGGCGTTCAGGAGAGATTCCCGCGCGCCTGTCCAGGCGGTCGCTATCTTGCTCATAGGATTGGGGGCGGCTCTTGGGCTATTCACGCTGGCGACGCTGGCGTTCGAGGGCGCGTTCCGTCCGTTGCCGTATTGATCTGCCGCGCGACGCGTACCATAGCGACTAACTGAACGCAGGGGTCAGGCGATGATGTATTACATAGGGGCCGGAGCGCAGATAATCATCCTATTCGGGCTGCCCGCCTCCGCGCTGCTGGGCGCTGGGATATGGGCGCTTAGGCGGGATTCCCGCGCGCCCGTCCAGGCGGTCGCAATCTTGCTCATAGGATTGGGGGCGGCTGTATGGATCGTCACGCTGCTGACCATGCTGACCATCCTAGTTCTCAACCCCCTCTAACGGCAGGCTCACCCTTACGTCGGTACCTGCGCCCTCCGCGCTGGTTATGGTGAACGTCCCGCCTAACTCTTCAGCCCTGCGCCTCATGCCATCCAGCCCGAAGCCCGCTCTTGGGTTTCCCGCGTCGAATCCGGCGCCGTCGTCCTTCACCGACATGCGCGCGCTGCCAGAACCCACTTCGAGCTCGATGCGAACCTCCGATGCCCCAGCGTGCTTGAGAACATTCGACAGCGCCTCGTGAAGGATGCGATACATCCCTACCCGCGCCAAGACGGGCATTGGCCGGTCGCCGCCGCGTATTTCCACATGAGCCGGTATCTGGGAAATGGCCTCAAACTCGCCCACCTGCTTTTTCATCAGGTCCTCGAAACTGTCCCCGCTCGACAGCAGTGGCGTGAGGTCGTACATATAATGCCGGATCTCAAGGAGCGTCTGACGCGATAGTGGAACGAGGCTGCCGAGCGAGTCGTTCAGCGTGGAGTAGTCCCCCCGCTCCGCAAGCCGGGCGCAGTTCTCGATCCCCAGGTTCAGCGCGTACATGGACTGCGCTACGCCATCGTGTATCTCGCGAGCGATGCGGGCGCGTTCTTCGTTTGCGGCCAGCTCCAGCTGTCGCCTTCTGAGATCGACGTTTTGGATCCCCAGCGCCAGCTGCGCTGCGAGGGCGCCGCACAGCGTAAGCGCATGGTCGGCGGCAGCGCCCGGAGCGTCCGAACCCGCCACTATCGCGCCCAGGGTGGACGAGTCGCTCGCTATCGGAACGGCGATCCGCCATGAGCCACCGATTCGCTCTCTCACCGGACGAAACCCGGCTGTTGCCCTCTCCGCCAATGACAGGAAGGCATCCTGTGGAAGAGTTCGAATTGGCTCGCCACCGGCAAGCCTGAGATTGTCGTTATCGGGTTGCGCGATATATACGGCGAAGTGGTTGTACCCATGACGTTCCACTACGGTAAGGGCGGCCCTTCTCATCAGGTCGTCCACGTCGGTCGGGGCGGAGAGAATGATCAGGGTGATTTCGAAGATCGTTCCCTGTTCATGTAGGGCCGTCTGCGTTTGCAGCCTTTGCGGGTCCGCATCCGCTTGGTACCTCATAAGGTCGTAGTCGTCAGCTACCATCAGTCTGATGCGCTCCATTCGATGCCCCTTTCTGAATGTGTATCCTTTTCACGAACCCTGGTTGATGGTACACCATTTGAGATACAAGAACGTTTGTCGTAGGTCTTCCTACCTATGTCTGGGTTTCAAAAATAGGCCTTGAGGCCTATATCCGGGCCTGAAAAATAGGTCTTGCGGGTGATATGCAAAATCCCCAGCGTGGGATAGGGTTCTCGTGCATCGGTATAGGACATCAATCACCCATCGAGAGGGGGCAACATGAAAAGAATATTGAACTGGCGTGTATTGGGCATGGCGCTGCTGTTGGAAGCCGTAGCGCTTGCTGTAATCCTGCTACCAGCCGCAACCGGGACCGCAGAGGCTGGAACGTGCACGGGACACTACTGGTCAGCGGCAAACGACGACTCAGGGAGTGGCTTCTACGGAGCGTCTGGGACCAGCAAGGTGCAATTCACACCCGTGCCTGGAAACTCTTCAAAATTCTTCGTCAACTCCACATGGATACAGTACGACGCTGACCACTATGCAGAGGTCGGATGGATCTGGAGAGGCGGTTGGGGCAGTCCCAAGATGATGGCCGTATGGAGCAAGTATGGCAATTGGGATGTCGAATACTTCAACACGCTCAGCGTGAACGGATCATACAGTTTTGCGGTCCGCAGGATGTCGACAACTTCCCACCAATGGAAGTGGTATCTCGGCAACAGCGTCAAAAAGACTGAGGACCTCATAATGGGCCATGGCGACGCTGGCGCTCAGCAGGAGCGTTACAATGCATGCGACACCCCCGACGAGAGTCACTGGTGGTCGCTGAAGAGGAGAGCGGCGATCTCCACACTCATAAGCTGGGAAGACCTTGAAATTTGGCGTGAGGACGACCCCGATTACTGTCTGAACGAGATTTCCAATACTGAATTCAAGGTAAAGAAGGGATCGGGAACCTCGTGCTAGACTCCATACTTGCCCATGGCTGAAAGAGAAAGGAGAGGAGTCAAATGAAGTTGAGAATACTCATCGGCATGATCGTACTAGTGGTGGTCCCAGTTCTGATCGCTACGTTCGCAATATTCAGGTTCACATCAGAGCAAGGAGGCTCGGGTGGCCCACCGATCCAGGCTTCTACAAATGTCGCCCAGGCTCCCAGGCCCCCTGCACATGCCCCTATCGTCGGAGACCGTGTAACCCTAGATGAGGCGCGGCAACGAACGCCATACACGATACCTGTTCCTCCACTTGACGTCGTTGGGTCCGACATTCAAGAAGTGTGGGCCTCTCGGCAGAACAAAGCTGACGAGTTCAAGCAGGTCTACATCATTTACTCCAACGGGTTGAAGATCTCCATAGGAGCCACCCCCAACACTCCCCCTCCCGTCGATCTCAGCAAGTTGCCTGACGCGTACAGACAAGAGAATATCGGAGGAAAGACGGCTACGGGTAAGGATGCGTTTGTCAAGACCACAAACATAGGCACTCGGGTAAACGTTCCGGCAAGTCTCAGCTGGTGGGACAACAAGGTTCTAATCATCCTGTACCACCCGACCATGTCATTGCAAGAATTGGTCAGAATCGGAGAGGCGATGCCTTCTCCCACTTGGCCCTCCCTTGGGTCATAGAGGCTTTGCAGAAGAGGCGTTTTTCACGTCAAGTCGTGATGTCTCACAATAGGTGATGAGCGCGACTATCCGACTTACACCCATGAAGGAGAGGCCCCGGAACGCCCGGGGCCTCTTCATGTCCGAAATCCAATCTCTAGTACCAGTTCATTCTGAATTTAGTGAATATATGTGATTAAGTTTATGTCGGGCATCGTGAGTAGTGAAGCGCCAGTGGACAATGGCTCCGGCATCATTGCGCTCGGTTTCAAAGCGCAGCAACCTGGCGTCTCAACTGTATTTCATCCGCTACTCTGTCTCTCAGGCAATGCTTGCTGAAGACGCTCAGTTCTATCTCCGCCATATTCAGCCAACCCCCGTGCTTGGGTATGTAGTAGAACTCCAGTCTCCGCGCTATGCGCCGTGCCTCGGATGGCTCAAAGGCTTCATAGAGCGCCCCCATCTTGTGGGTATGGGCATCGCGTGCGGAAGTTTCCAACGCAGCGCCGACCCTTGCCCAAGCGTCTGCCGGAAGCCCGTAGCCATCGTCAGATTCGTCTTCCCTGGCAACGTGGTTGAGTAGCAGGGTGAAGAGACGGCGAAGGCGGTCCTCCGCGTCTGCGGCGGGGTTGAAGTCGATGGTGACCGTGCCGAGCTCGGAAGCGTTCCCGCCACTGTTCTCTGACCCTGCCTGGTTCTTGACTTCTTTCAAGGTTGCCGCTCTGTTTGCGTATTCGTGCGTCCGGTCTCGGTGAACACGCCAGATCAGCATTGACACCGAACGACCGCAAGGCATGTAGCCAGTGTGGGTGAAGGGAGAACGGAGCGTTATCCCTCGGAATGGGATTTCACGCATGAAACTTGAGGAGGAGAAGGTCGCAGGCCAGCGGCGTATCGGATCGCACCTCCCTGCGGGTCTAGGAGGGCCGGGTCAACTTGGCGGTGGGCAGGAGATGGCCGAGGCCCCTGCTATCGGCAAGCTCCTGGAGGGCCAGCAGGTGGTGCATGTTGGGAAGGACTCCCCGATTGCGCCATCGCCACAGGTTGAGGACGCTGGTGCCCAGGAGCCGGGCTATCTCGGCCCAGGTAAGGCCTGAGGCTTCCTTGAACGCCTCAAGTCCCTCGGCGAAGTCGCCGGTGAGGACGTAGACCGCCCTTCTGCTTCGAGTGCGTTTTCCGTGCATGTGACTCAGTCCTCCTTGAGCGGGTCCAGGAAGTCGTATCCCATGAGGATGTCCAGGCCGCCCGGTATCCACGGCGCGAGTCCCACAAGGGAGTGATAGGCCCCTCCCGACGGCTTGGTTCCTTTCGTCCATCTCAGCGCCTGCTTGGACTCCACGCCCAGCAACTCGGAAAATTTCTCCCAGGTGAGGCCGCTGGCCTCCTTGAGGCGGACGAGGCGCTCGGCGAAATCGTCGGGCAGGTCGCCACTGAGGTAGGGCACGGGCCGGCCGTCGATTAGCGGATCGCCGGGATACGCAGGCAGGCGGGGAGAGCTAATGGTCATCATTTGGACGCTCCAGTTCGAAGAGTTCATGGAATTCCTCCACGTTCAGGGCCTTCTGCATCCGACGCTTGATGCGCCCGGACGGGGCGCGGCCACGGTTGATCAGGTCTGACAGGTAGCCCTTGCTGATGCCTACCTCGCGGGCCATCTAGTTCTGGGAGCGACCCAGCAGAGCTAGTCGCTCCCAGATAGCCCTGGTTTTGAGCGGGACAGCGGTGCGTCTCATGGGGTTAGGAAGTCCTCTGTATTCTAAGTATTACTTATGGTATAATGTAATAATATCGCAGATAACATGGCAAGAACTGATGTACTATTATTATAATCGTTGATTAGAGACTCTTATGGTCACTGACCAAGAGAGGCTGGAACCCATGACCGAAGACCGGGGCTACCGCTTGAAGGGCATCGGAGCCCGAATCAAAGAGGCGCGGCTGAAGGCCGGCCTCACCCAGAGGCAGGTGAGCGAGATGGTTGGGGTCAGCCCCCACGCCGTCTGGTCATGGGAGGCGGGCAAGATGAAGCCCACCCCGGAGCACCTGCTGGAGCTGGCCTACCGCTGCGAGACGAGCACCGACTGGCTGCTGGGCCGGGACGTGGTGGAGGCCGAGATACTGAAGGAGGCCGACGTCTCCTTCAGAAACGCCATAGAGGGATTGCCGATGGAGGACATCGAGTCGATCATGAACTTCATCCGCTTCGTGCGTGAGCAGCGGAGGAGGACGGAGAGGGACGGGAGATGAAGCGGGCGCAGCGGAAGGCGGCGTGTCTGCGGCGGAAGCTGAGGCTGTCGGGTCGGGTTGACGCCGAGGCGGTAGCCAACATCCTGGGACTGGTGGTGGTGCCTTGGCCGCTGGAGGTGCAGGAGGAGATGCAAATGGGCCGTTACATCGGCGTGGCCGACAGGTTGGATGCCCGCTGGCGGCGCTGGGTGATAGCCCACGCTATAGGCCACAGGTTGCTCCACTCTGGCAACCATCTGTGGATACGCGACCACACCAGCCTAGGCAGCCTCTTCGAGCGGGAGGCCGAGGACTTCGCTCGCGCCCTGCTGATGGACGTGGACGAGGCGATGGAGGAGGGTCTCAGCGAGCTTTGGGAGGTGGCGGAGCACTTCGGGGTGCCGGAGGAGATGGCGGCGCTTCAGCCGCCCCTCTCGATGGAGTGATCCCCGACGCCCCGATACGACGCTGCATGTCGGTAGCGTTTGGGTTGACGCGTGATGCGGTCGTGCTGTCTTTGGAACGGCGAGATACCTGACGGCGCTGTGCGATACCCGTAGTTCGGTTATGGGTTACGCGGGGACATGTTCCGTCCTCTGCGTCGGGACCGGGATTGAAGTCTATCCCGGACGGCCTCATCTTCAAGACGCTGCCGCTGCGGTTTCCCGACTTCGCCCAGCCTTCCCATTGGTTAGGGTAAGGGCTTCGGAAGTCATCGCGCGCATGCAAAACGGTCGTATGTAAGACCGCATTTCTAATTGTGCGAGAGATGCTCTGTCGTGTAGCATGGACGCTCACCATACGGGCCGTTTGTGCCCGTGGCATTCCCATGTTTGAGTTTTAACCGATGCTCAAGCGCACTTCGGATACCCCCTGACAGGAGCATATAAGCGGCTGAATTTAGCTATAAATCCTTGCAGTCTACTGGAGTCGAGCGTGGAGCCGTCGGAGGCTTCATACCGAACCAAAGCCGAGTTTTCAGGTTTGAAAATCACTGAGCGCCCCAACATCTCAATGAGGGTCATCAGAATGGCACGAAACATACATACCCTAGGCTCGTGCATAATTCAGAGTCGGTCGGAAAATCGTTTATACCCCCTGTGGGATTCCCTCAAACTGGAGGTTGATCGATTCGCTTGGGCGCGGCTTGCCGGTCCGCGCTTTCGGCTGTGAAGGAGCTGTGCGTCGGCCTGGGCGGAGCGCCCAAGCCTGTTCCGCGCATTGCGCGGCGAAACTGAGTCTATGTCATTTCTTGTACTTATTCAATGTGGATGGCTGGGGCAGAGCCGACCTGCCCGTGCCCGTGCGTCGAATCATGGTGGACGGCAAGACCGACATCGGAGAGGATGTCGTCGGTCTTCGCTTGCAACGGCATGAGGTTGGGAAGGTCATGTATGGACATATGAGTGTGTAGGTGATGCCTAGAATTCGCTGGACAGACGGTTGGGAGCGGATGCGGTATCCTATCATCGCGCTGTAGGCGCTCAGAGACCGAACCGAGTTGGAGAGTTCATCAGGCAGTAGCGACCACACAAGCTGTTATGAGTAGTCATGAAGGTTCTGTTCAATTTTGCGGGGTAGTTCGTAAAGGGGTTCACGATGATTTTTGATATCCCAATTACAGGATTTGCCGAAAATCCGAAACTTGCCATTTTAGTCGTACTCGTGATGGCAATCGCCGTAGGAATCTTCTTGCTACTCGGGCTTATAGCGGATTGGATTGTCAGCGCGGCGATCAAGCGCTTCAAGCGTCCTGTTGCCATCCATAGCGTGGGATTCTGGATAGGATATCTGCTTCGGGTTGGCTGGCTCTCTACGGTATTATTCATGCCCGTAGATATGTTCGGGCATGATGTGACCATGCTGGACGATACACCGGCGGCGATTCGGGGTGAGATAGGGGTAGGAGACGTCCGTGAGATCCAGGCGTTTGTCGGGTTTCTGCAACTCTGCACGCTTTGGATGATTTGGACAATGGTCTTTGACACTATTAGGCTGGCGCGGATAGCGGGCGCACTATACGCCCACCGCGCCGAGCGACTGCGTTGGTAGCTACCCCGCAAAATTGAGCAGAACCGTCATGAAGAAGGCAATCGTTATTCTCATCGTGATCATCGCCTGCGTAATTGCAATCAACAGGTTGTGCGTCGATCGAGAACCCGACCCTTTCGCCAAGCGAGAGCGCCCGACGGCCCTTCCATCACCCACCGTCGCTGCCACCGCCGCCGCACAAGCTCAGACTCTGGTTACGACCGCTACCCCCGATCCTGTGATGACCCCGTCGCCGACCAGCTCGATACCAGCCCAAATGCCCTTTTCGGCGCCACATCAGGTGCACACGCCAACTCCAGAGAAGAGACAGAGGCTTGGGGCTTCGCAGCGGCAGATCGACGACTTCGAAGGCGCTTCATTGCTCAGGACCCTGGATCCCTCAGTCTACGACTCCATAGGTGAGCTTCCGTGGGTGGCGGATGGCATATACAGGATTGAGTGGGAACCCTTGCAGGGCCTGATATACCTGGCGTTGGAAGCTCCCTTGGCGGCAGAAACTCTCATGGAGGTGAGATGGATGACTGATGAACTCGACGAGAACGAAGGCGCTGCCGTTAGCGCGCTGGGATACCTCGTCTGGCATCGTGTCGCGTTCGATGCGAGAAGCCCAATTGAAAGAATCCTGTCCTTGCCATGGTTTACAGACGGGATCAACGAAGATGAGGCATGGGCTCTCTACTCTCTGCCAGACCTGGCCAACGAGTCGCCTCAATTGGTCCGAGACCTGGTTTCCAAGCCATGGTTTTCAGATGGAATCACCGAAGACGAGTCGTTTGCCATACAATCTCTTGGCTCCATATCGTACGAGACCGATGCGGTCTCGATGTTCCTTGCAATGCCCTTCCTGGACTCGATTGAACCTCCGGACTCCCATGCCTTGCTGTCCCTGAGCTTTCTCTCAGAAGAAACGCCGGCGGTATTCGATGATATTATCTCCCATCCAACGGTCGCGGATGGTATTACAGACGCGGCGGCACCCGTCATAGCCCTGCTGTATGACATCCAGTTTACGAAGCCGGAGCTGATCGATACTCTTCTCGACCCATCTGGGGTCATGGTGGAGGAACGAGACATAGAACTGCCGCTGGCAGGCGGCGTGCGGTTGGCGATAGTGCGAACTCAGGCGGGAGCGAGCCGGAGCATCGATCTCCTGGAGAGCGCGGTTCGGTTCTCTGAAAGACACATGGATGAACCCTTCCCCACGACCTTCGCGCTCCTGCTCTTCGCTGACGCAGTATTGCCGGATGCCGATGGCCACAACGCCGGCATCAACATGGTTGTGCATCCGGATTTCGACGTTGATGACGGAAGCGAAGAGGCTTTGCTTGCTCCCTCGCTAGTGGCCCATGAGGTGGCCCACTACTACTGGAATGGCTTCGGCGAGGACTGGATCTACGAGGGTGCGGCCGAGTTGATGGCTTTCGTGTACGACGAGGCCATCGCCGGATATGAGTGGCGCGTCTCAGACCTCCCGGAAATATATCCGTGCCCGATCTCTGACCTCACGGCCCTCGAGCGGCATCCTGGGGAACTGCCGATAGACTGCGTCTATGGGCTTGGCGGGGGTCTGTTCTTGGATCTCTATCGCACCCTGGGCGATGAGGATTTCCGGAAGGGCTTTAGGGCCCTGTACCTGATGAACCAGCAGCAAGACGTCGATTTTGGCGGGCCGAGAGCTCAGCGCGCCCACGTGAGACAGGCTTTCGAGTTTGATCCGGTGGCGCGAGATGAAATAATCCCGAAGTGGTACGGCGAATGATCTTGGAGGAACAATGACATTCAACCATTTGAGCTTCCATGGAGGTGTAGCAGTGAGGACACATACGTTAGTAACTCCTGCCAGGATTTGGCTTGGGCTTGCTTTGGCATCCCTCTCACTGATTGCACTGGCATGCTCTGACGACGCCGCTCCCGGAGAGTGCATTGAAGCGGCGCAAGATGCCAGCGTCCCTGAATTTGTTGTGGAGTGGATGAAGTCTCCGCTGGACGAATTGGGAAGCATCCAGCGTATAGCTATCAGGGAAGCCCTGGAACAGTACGGTCTCGGGACAGCGTGCTCGGAAGTCGCTGACAGTCTGGGCTTCGCCACCGATCTGATCCCTGATGCGCCACTCCCCTCTGCGGACGAGACTCCTGTAAAGGAGACTCCTACCGAAGAGCCGGGACCGCAGATGGGATACGCCGTCTCAGCCCCTCGCGCCGCGATGCCGCCGGCAACTCCCCTGCCACCCAATACCCCGTTGCCGAGCGACACGCCGACTCCAAGCCCAGCGCTTGAAGTCGCCAATCGCTCAGGTCGGCAAATGGATGACTACGTTATTCCTCAGAGACACGACGACTATCCAGAGGTGGTCGGGCTGGAGATCAAAGGTACACCAGGCAACTCAAACAGCAGGTTCGTCATTCTGCTGGACGAACATGTACACGTAACCGACAGGGACTCGGTCTACCTTAGAGTCAGAGGACCGGACGGTGATGAGGACAACCTTGAGCTGCGAACGTTGACCAGGAGCGGCAGGCCCAGCCGCTCCCTGGAGTTTGGGCCCGTGGAGGAGAGCCTCAGCAGGGTGTATTCACTGGAAGGATCGTCTTACGTGCGAGACGCCGACGATCATTCCCTACAGTTCGACACCGGCGAACTCCAGAGGCATCGGAATGCTCTCTTCCTGAGTCCGAACTACGCCCCAGACATCCAGGACCGCAGTCTCGTTCGGTGCGCCGCGGTCATGGAGTTCAACGACGTTTCTCCCATACTGGTGAGGAGCCTGAGGAACATCGACGCCGCAAGCCTCGGCGATACCGAACGTTTCGAGTGGTACACGACGCTAATTGAAGAATTGGACGGCGTGTCCTTTAGCATCGATAGGGTGGAACTGGATTTGGACCAAGGAGACTTCTTGCAGGTGATGCAGCATCCGTGCGCCGTTCTGTGGTCGGAACCAGTTTCGGCGCTGAACGCGGATAAGCGCAATGCGAGAGGTGAATGTCGCCCCCTCGCCCCCGACGTCATGGACCTGCTCGATGCGCCGTATCTAAGCCTCGACTCAACGGATAGGCTGGTGCTGAAGAGAGAGCTTGCAGGATGGAACGCCCACGATTGCCTCGTATACTACCCCCAGCTCTACACGGGTCTGTGGATTCCTCTTCCACTGGGGGATTGACCACTGTTGACGGGAGCGGACTACGCCTAGTTGGTTTGTCGAACCCGCATCAGTTCTCCAGTTCGGACAACGCTTCGATAGCCGCTTCAATTGAGTCGCGCTCCGCATGATTCGGATCCAGATCCAACGCTCTGTTGAAATCCTCAATCGCATTGGTGAATTCATCGACCCGAGCGTACGAGTACCCTCTCCTTTTGTATAAGTCCGCGTCATTTGGCTTCAGACTGATGAGGTGATCCCAGTCCTCAATTGCCTGTGCATACCCGGCGAGCATTTCGTAGGCCGTGGCGCGCAATAGATAGTACGTAGGCTCATCCGGCTCTAGCTCAATGGCCTTATCCAAGTCTTCGACAGCCCACTGGGGTTCGTCGAGATTGAGATATGCTGTGGCCCTGCTGGCGTAGTGAAGGGAGTTCTCAGGGTCTATCCTTATGGCCTCGTCGAAGTCGAGAGCGGCATCAATATAGTTGTCGTCTGCAAGGTTGGCCGTTCCACTGTTGAAGTATGGGAATGCCTCCTGGAACCTCTCCACCCTCTGTACTTGCGGCACGAGTTCCTTGAAGTCTCTGATGTCATCTCTGTTCGGAGCTAACATGGAAGCCCGTTCGATATCTGACTGTGCTCTGCTGAAATCCTTCATATCCACATACGCCAGCGCCCTCCACATGTAGAAATCGGGTTCGTCCGGCACCCGTTTGATCGCTCGTGTCAGGTCATGGATTGCTGAATCGTAGTCTTCTACCTCTCTGTGAGCGAGCGCCCGGTTCGCATAGTTCATTGCCTGTGCAGGCTCAAGTTTGATCGCCTTGTCAAAATCGCTCATCGCCCGCCAAGGGTCGCCGAGGTCCATATAGGTAAGCCCTCTTCCCAAATAGGAGTCCGCATCCTCGGAGTCCAATTCGATCGCCTTGTCAAAGTCCCGTACGGCTTGTCGGTAGTTCTCAAGGTTCCGGTGAGTCCAAGCGCGGTTGCTGTAGAAGGTCGCGTTCGAGTCATCAATCTCAATTGCCTTCGTAAATTCCTCGACCGCCCTGTCATATTCCCCCTGCTCGACATGGTCGAGCCCGTCCTGGTTGGCTGAACCAGCAAGCAGACACCCAACAACAGCCAGGACGAACGCCACTGCTATTCCGTATGCCAGATACTTCATCCTTGCCACCCTTGAATCTCTGAGTGAATCGACAGGAAATCACAACGCCGAACGTGGGCGCTCCCAAGGATCATTGAGACCTCGATACGAGAGTTATGCCAACACATAGCGAACCAGTCACTCCCGACGAATCGTGAGTCTGACCGCTTTTGAGTCACGTCCCATATATTAGCAGGTTGCTGTAAAAGGGCTTGCTGAAATCGCGTTCTTGAGATTGGCTGGATACAATGCCCCCACCAGTCCAATCGCACAGGAGAACGATCCATAAGAGGCCGGCGCAACCCCAGTCCACCATGCTCGCCTTCATCAATATCGACGAGCGCATCCCGCCGAACCACCCGCTCAGGATCATCAAGCGCGTCGCTGACGACGTCCTCGACTGCATGTCAGACGACTTCGATAGGATGTACTCGAGGGGAGGTCGAGCCTCGGTTCCTCCCGAGCGTTTTGCTCAAGCTGTACTAAATCAGGAGCGAGAGAGCGTTCTGCCGTGAGCTCGACTACAACTTGCTCTATCGCTGGTTCTTGGACATGGACCTGGTGAAGCCGAGTTCCGATGCGAAAGCGTTCACCAAGAAAAGGAGGAGGCTGCTTCGACACAAGGTGGCAAGGAAGCTGTTCGAGGAGGTGGCGTATGAAGCAGATCGTAAAGGTCTGATGTCGGATGAGCATTTCGGACGGTTGCCTCCATCAGGAGCTTCAAATGTCGTGATTACAACAACTCAGGGGGCTATGGAGAGGGCGCGAGCGGAGACTTTCCTAGCGAGAAACTGAGTAACTCCACCACCGAAGTGCCACAGACCCTGATACGAGACTGATGAGGAAGGACAAGGAGGTGAAGCTGGTCTTCATGGCGCGCGCTCTGATGGATAACAGGCATGGACTGGTCAGCGACTTCCGGCTGACCGAGGCCAACGGGAGGGCTGAGAGGGATGCCGCGCTGGACATGCTGATGCGGATACCGGACAGTCGGCTACTGAGCGTGGGAGCCGATAGGGGCTACGACACGAAGGACTTCGTAGCCGAGTGCAGGGGACTCAACGTCCCGCCGCATGTGGCCCAGAAGAAGAGGTGGTCCGCGATAGACGGACGGACCACGCGCCATGAAGCATACAGGTCGAGTCAGAAGCAACTGTCTTGAAAGTCAATGGCGCTACCCAGCAGATTTGATGCTCAGATCTCACCAAACGGACCGATGCTTGAGCATGGAGTTGAGGATCATAAGCAGTTTTCGCATGCATGCTGTTAGGGTGAGCTTCTTCGGCTTGCCGGCGTCCAGCAGCCGCTGGTAGAAGGCGCTGATGACAGGGTTGTACCGGGCTGCCACCAGCACTCCCTTGTACAGCGCGGCTCGCACTCTGGCTCGTCCACCCCATACCGCGCGTCGTCCTCGCAGGGTACCGCTGTCCCGGTTGAATGGGGCCACTCCGACCAGAGCGGCGATCTGCTTGCGGTTCAGCGTGCCGAGTTCCGGTAGATACGCAAGCAGCGTGAGCGACACCTGCGGCCCTACACCGGGTACGCTGCGTAGAAGATCGTCCTTCTCCCTCCATACGGGACTCTGTCGGATGGTCTGTCGCAGATCCTTGTCGAGGTCGTCTAGCTCGCCCTCAAGCCACTCAATGTGGGCTTCGATGCGGGGACGGACCGCGGTGGCGGCAACGCTCAGACGGTTCCTCTCAGAGATCAGCATCGACACCACCTGGTGTCTTCGAGCAGCTAGTGAGTTGAAGCCTGCGTCTCGGCGTCGCGCAGAGGACGCACAGCAGGTTTCACCGCCTCGCCGAAGTGAGCCAGCGCCCCACCGTCCAGAGCGTCGGTCTTGGCCAGCTTCCCGGTCGCCCGGGCGAAGTCCCGCACCTGTCTTGGGTTGACCACAACCACCGGCAATCCCTCAGCCGCCAAGGCTGCCACAAGCGGCAGTTCCAGCCCGCCGGAGGACCCCATCACCACCATCTGTAGTTCAAGAGTCTTCATCTGGGAGACCAGTAGCCTGATCCCCGCGTCGTCATTGGGGACCATCCAGCCGTCGTTCGCTGGCCGGACAGCGACATCCACCTTGGCCTTGGATACATCGATGCCGACGCAGGTCTCTTCCTGTTCCATCAGACCTCCTACCAGTTGCTGGCCCATCCTTGCGAGATGCGGGCTTGGCTAGCCCTCGCAACTGTACGGGCTCCAACTGGGGAAGGGATACGGCGACCCATGCTTCTGAACGGTCTTCAATGACCTGAGTCCGATCGGTCTGCCGTACCCCGACCCACCTAAGTGAAGTGATTGCTACACACCAAAACCAAGATACAAGGTCCGAAAGCGGGTGGAGTCGATCGTAGGGTGGATGAAGACCGTTGGAGGGTTTCGTCGGAGTCGGTATTGTGGAGTCGAGAGAACCGGACTGTACGGGGATCTGTCGGCGACGACGTACAATCTGGTGAGGATGTCGAGGCTGATCGCTGAGCAGGAGGCTGAGGCACTCATCTTCAGCAAGCGCTGTGTGGTGGACGTGCACCACACAGACTCGGATTGGGGCCATGGAGGACGGCGAATGAAACCTTCTCAGACCGAAAATCGCCGGAACAGACGCTCCTGTGCGATCGATGCGCACTCTACGCTGCCCTGAAACCCCTTCTTCCGTAGCCTGATATCGTATCTGATCACAGATTCGATTCGCGTCGATAACGCCTGCATCAGCAGACTAGCGCGGTGAATTGTGGCTCACCTATCTGGAAATCGTATCGAGCGCGGCGACGACCTCACCCATACCTAGAGAGAACAGGATGCTGGTAGAGATGGCCGGTGATTGCGATAGACTCCCTGATCGTCGAGCGAGATTGAAGATGTGCCACTCATCACCATCGGTTAGTACCGCGTATCCCGTATCCATGCCGAGTGTGTCAACATACGATTCGAGCTGGTCTTGGTGGGCGCGGATGAATCTCGACTGTCTCCAATTCGCGTTGTGCATCTCTCTTATCGTGGAACTGGCAGGGGAAGGCGCAATCGGAGACTGCAGGCTGTCCCAAGCTCTCGACAACTGGGCGTTGTCCGCATCCGAGGCGAGCGCGAAAGGCTCAGCCTTGTCGGGACCGAGCTTCTTGGCTTCAACGATGGCGATGGGGCATCCGCTCTTCAGCAGCGCGTAGTCCACCTTACCGCCGTCCGGCAGATCGAACTCTACCTTAACTCTGTCCGGATCATGAGTGCGCCATCCGAGTCCCCACAGCACAGGATCCACGAGACCATATCGAGTGCGCATCTCGTCTATGCCCGAGAAATACTCATAGTGTCTGCGAACCCTACCGCGTATTCCTCGCAGGATGGTTCTAAGGTCAGGCATTTCGCTATCTCCCTGTATTCTGCATGGTGGTATGGTATTGCAGGCGGTAGAGGACGTCAATTTTCTGCGCTGTGGATAGCTGATCTTGTTTCTCCATAACGCCTCTGACCACCTGCTATGAGTAGTCCAATTGAGTCATAGCCGACCAAGATAGCCGGGTAGGAAAATCCCAGATCACGGCTGGCTACATGAATTTCACCATTCTGCGATCCAGCTTAGAGTGGCGCGATCAGAGGCGTTAGGATGAAGGTCTTTCTTGTCCGTACGTTTTGGAAAAGACCTCTGCCTGGACTGTCGTCAGGACATCTCGCCAAGACTTTGCCTAGCGGGCCTTGGCAGTAGCAAACTTTGTCCGGTCAAGTCCCTTAATGTGGTGTGGGGTACGTCAATCCTTTTGTTCAATTAAGCCGCAGTCGGCTGTGTGATCTGAGCCTGCGGCAACGCTTTGTCGTAGGTCGCTGAAGCGGGCGTCAGGTACCGTCTGCCCACTGCCCACTCATCGTGCTGCTCGGCGAGTGCAGCTCCGATCAGCCGACGCGCTGCGGGCCGGTTCGGGAATATCCCCACCACGTCGGTCCTGCGCCTTATCTCCTTGTTCAGTCTCTCCTGGGGATTGTTCGACCATACCTGTTTCCAGTGAGCGCCGGGGAAGGAGGTGAACGCCAGTATGTCAGTTCCGGCTTCTGCCAGCATCGAGGATGCCTCAGGGAACCGGTCGTTGAGTTGGTCGACGACTCTGTTGAACTGGGAGTGCGCCTCCTCGGCAGACGGCTGCTGGTAGATCGTGCGGACCATGGTCGCCACCCATGGCTGGGCGCTCTTGGGAACGCGGGTGAGAAGGTTGGTCATGAAGTGGGCGCCGCAGCTCTGCCAACTGGCGCCGGCGAACACAGTCGCTATCGCGTCCCTCAGTCCATGGTGTGCATCCGAGGTCACAAGCTGAACGCCCGAAAGGCCCCTGGCGGATAAGGATCGCAGGAACGCCAGCCAGAACGCGCCGTTCTCACTCGTTCCCACGTCCATGCCCACGATCTCACGCTTGCCCTCAGCGTTCACCGCGGTCGCCACAGCCACAGATACGTTGACTATCCTGCCTTCCTCTCTGACCTTCTGGCTCAGCGCGTCCAGCCACACATAGCAGTACGGTCCTTCATCCAGCGGCCTTCCCAGGAAGCTGTTGACCACACCGTCGATCTCCCCGCAGATACGAGACACCTGGCTCTTGGAGATGCCATCGCATCCCAGCGCCTTGACCAGATCGTCCACACGCCTCGTGGACACACCCTCGACGTACGCCTGCTGGATAACAGACAGCAGAGCGCGTTCGCTGCGCCTTCGAGGCTCCAGCAGAGAGGGGAAGTAGCTTCCCTCCCTCAGCTTGGGTATGCGAAGCTCCATAGTCCCAACCCTGGTGTCCCAGGCGCGGGAGCGGTAACCGTTGCGGTGGGTAAGCCGGTCAGGGTTGCGTTCGCCATGCTCGGCGCCGATCCTCGCTGAGACCTCCGCATCCATGATCGCATCCATCAACACCCGCAATGCCTCGCGCAGAAAGTCCACGTCTCCGTCTATCCCCCTCTTGCGCAATAGTTCCAAAAGGTCCATGCTGTCCTTGACCATCGTCGTTCTCCTTGCTTCGGATCTTTCCTTTATCGATGATAAGGATGATGCGATGGTCTGTCTCTATTACAGTCCTCTCTTACACCACTCTAAGGGACACTACTCCCTCGAAGAGGAGGTGAACGCATTTCTGGGCAGGGAGCGCTACGAGAGAGGCGAGGAGTTCCGCGGTTACAGAAACGGCTATCACCGCAGCCATGATCTGACGGTGGGAGTGTCGGCGGTTGCGGTGAAGGTTCCAAGGGGGTATCGGACGTGCCGGCTGAAGTATCGCAGAAGGGTTTCGAGTCGAAGATAGTGAAGCGATATGAGAGAACGAGTCGCCAGACGCAGGAGTTGTTTCGGAAGCTGTACATGGAGGGGTTGTCCACCGGGGACTTCGAGCCGGTGTTCAGGGAACTGGTGGGAGAGACGGCGGCGCTTAGCGCGAACGCTATCGTGAGGCTGAAGCAGCGCTGGGAGTCGGAGTATCGGGCGTGGCGCAGCAGGATGTTGAATGGGCTCCGCTACGCTTACATCTGGGCTGATGGCGTGTACCTGGGGGCTGGCGTGGACAGGGAGAAGACGGCGCTGCTGTGCGTGGTGGGAGCGAGTGAGGATGGCGTGAAGGAGTTGCTTGGGGTGGAGTTGCGCTATCGCGAGTGCGCGGAGAGTTGGTCTGAGGTATTGAGGAGTTTGCGGGACCGGGGGCTGGACGCGCCGTTGCTTGCTGTCGGAGACGGCGCGTTGGGGTTGTGGTCGGCGCTCGATGCGGTGTTCTCCACGACGGTTCACCAGCGCTGCTGGAACCATCGTGCGCTGAACCTGTCGGCGCGGCTTCCGAAGTCGATGTAGTCGTCAGCGAGACGGAAGCTGCGGGAGATCTCCCACGCTCCCACTCGAGCGGAGTGTGAACGGCTGCGCGACGAGTACGTCTCCGAGTTGAGCGCCGAAGGTCGCGGCGATGCCGCTGAGACGGTACTCAGGAACTGGGATGACTTGGTTAGCTTCTACGACTTCCCGATGGAGCATTGGGTCCATCTGAGAACGACGAATCCTCTGGAGTCGGCGTTCAGCGCGGTGAGACTGAGGACGAACGCCGCGCGGCGGATGAGGCGACGAGACAGCACGCTGTACTTGGTGTACAAGGTGGTTCGGAAGCTTGGAGAGTGCTGGCGACCGCTGAACGGAGGGCGGAACCTGATGAAGCTGCTTATGGATGGAGCGGGGTTCGAGGACGGCATCCTGACCGAGTTGCCGATGAGCCATGAGGAGACAGTCGCCGCTTGATGCACTAAACTGCCTGGAAGGAATTTCCACAACATTTGACACAAGCTCCAACGCGCGCTACGCTACGTTGAGCCGCTTTCTTCCGTACCCTGCCAGATCTGTAGGGAATCAGCCCTCCTCTTCCTCGTAGCCATACTTATCATCAGATAACACCAACTTCGTGACGCGCTCTGCACCATAGAGATTTCTGGAGTCTTCCAGGCGACTTTGTATCCTCTCTACTAGATAAGGTGGGGTTCGTTCTGTGCAATACACCCTTTTGACTGCTGTATCTGGAATGCGGATGACATTGACTTGGAACCCACGCCTGTCCCTTCCTTCAGTCCCCATAGTCTCGCTCACGTCCACTATAAGTCGCCACTCCTTCTCATAGCTCCAATCACAGCTCTTTAGGCACAAGAAAGGAATAAGGATGGTTTCATCAATCTCCTCCGAGAGCAAGAGACTGGGTGGTCTTGGGAAGTACTCGACAGGTTTCAGAATCGCCCCGCAGTCGAGATTTCTGAGTTGGTCCATATCATATCCCACAGCAAACCCCGATCCATCCGTCGTGTAGTGTGACCACATGAGAGGAAGACGAAGGTCAGTTGAAAAAGAGATGATCCCAAATCTCGCAGACAACTGCCTCGTTAACAATTCGCGTACATACAGGCTTCCATACTTCTCCCGCGCCCTAGCTATGTCCCTCTCACTTACCGGACTGGCAGGGTTGATGGCAGAAAGGTTATTGGACACCTTATTGTCGTACTCAGTGAGAAGCGGGCCGCGCACCGAACATTCAAACGGATCGTTCAGCGCCGAGGGCTGAGTTGCACGCAGAGTCCCATTTCCTTGCTCGGGTAGACAGTCGCAGATACGTTCGGACGATAGATATTTGTACAGCAGCGGCACTTTGCAGATCCTTTATCCCTTTTCCTTGCCGATGGTTCCCGAATCATCCTGTGTGGTGCTGAAGACACCGATTTCGCACCGTCTAGGAAGACACTTTCCTGTAGGCTCGTGCACAATTAATCTGGGGGGTGGGTAGTATAGTACGTATCTCGAATATGCGTGTATTACCCCATATTCAAACTCCGTGTGGGAAATCCCCGCATCAGGTGATTTCCGGCTTTTGAGCCGTTGCCTACTGGATGAGGAACATGGTATCACAGGCTTCGGATTGCGGGAAGCGGTCTGAGGATGAAATTGCGATCCGGAAGTGTGCATAGAGTGCTTGTCGGGGCATTAATCGTCAGGTGGACGCTTCAGAAGTCTAGTCTGGACTCGCGGGATTTAGCACTGCCGCCAGCTGCGCAAGGGCGGCAACGCATGGGCCGTTCGATGCCCCGGACGCAGCCGGCGACGATGTTCATGATGCCCTAGCGACAGGAAACTCGCCCATGGACCATCCGGGCCGGTGCGGTATCTCTAAGCAGCGCTCCTCGGCCAATGTGGGATGCGGGACGACTGGGCAACTGTCCGGTCTCGTCTTCGAGCGTCGGAAAGATGACTTTGGCCTCAGGCCGCTTTGGTCACGAATCAGTCTGTTTAGAGCGGATTGACCGAGAAACTTGGCTTTCCACCGCATCCGGAACGCCCCAGATTCGCCACAACGTCGAACATCACCTCGTTGAGATCAACCTTGATCATCTCCGCATTGCGCGGGGAGCGTGTGGCTCAGATCGCGCGTTCAGACATGTAGCCCGCAGGCCGCCCGACGACGGCCCGGCTGCTGTTCAACTCGATCTACGAAGCGTTGGAAAGTGAGAGTGGGGTTAGTCTTCTCTCATCGTGGAAGAAGGACTAGGGATGCTAACGATGAAGGTGGTTGGCGTCTGGGCCCCAGTCGCGGATTATCCGCTTTTCCAGTAAGTCGGCCTCCTGGGGAGTTTTCGTGTAGGCGGCTGAGAATCTGAGGATGTCTCGGAAGAGGTCTATGTTACGTCTTAGGTCGGCGTTGGGTTCGTTCGGGCGTAGATGGTCTAGGAGACGCCTCCTAACGGATATTTCGGACTTGCCGAGGTACACGCATCGGAATCCGCCGGGGACAACGCTCGGCTCCCAGATGGCGTACACGCCGATTCTGTCTGTGGGGACGCGCTTTCGGACTTCATCGGAGTTGTACGGGTAGCGAAGGCTTTCCAGTCGATACTTTAGGCTGAAGGTGGTGGTCATAGCAGTCTCTCCGGCTGCGATCTGAGTGACTCTTCGATTATCTGGGGCCATGAGGTTACGAGGTTGTTGAAGAGGGCGGCGTGGCTGGCGTCGTTTCCGGTATCGTAGCGCTGGTAGAGAATGCGAGCCAGGCGTTCGACGGACTCCGCGTCGCTGCCGAGGGCGCGCGCGACATTGGCTGCCCCCCGCATAGCGTCGCCGTCTTCTCGGTTCGGGTCCATGTGGTAGGCCATGCGGAAGCAGCCTTCCCACGCGGTCATACCATCAAGGGTTAGGGGACGGTCAGGGTTATAGGCATCCATGTCGTGAAGTTGGACGCTACCCTGCCGAGCGGTTAGCAGGGCGGACATGGATTCGACGGCGACGTTGTTCACTTGGGCGAGTGTATTAGCTTCGCCGTAGCTGCCTTGGCTGAAGTCGTGTGTCGCGTGCCAATCGAGACAGAAGCGGCTGACGGAATCAAGGGCACCGCTTTCCTGCCGGTGGAATTCGTCCACCACACGGTTTATCTCAATAAGGGCATCTCGCACCGTAACTGACTCTCCGCTGATTGTCTCGACAGCGACGTACCGTGAATACACCTCCATGCCGGGACCGATGGCTGCCTGCGCCAGGTCAACGGGGGCGATGTGGGCTTCGTGGGTCAACCGCGTGAGGGCGGTAGGGAGTTCGCGTTCTAGGGCATCCAAGAACTCGCGGCGGGTGGCAACGGTCGCGTTTTCGGCACGCGGGCGGCAGACTAGGACGACTGATGAGGCGAGGGCGTTGGAACCGAGCGAGCGTAGTCTGCTGGACCGCTCGGTACGCATAGGCCAAGTGCCGACAATCTGGAAGTCCGCATCTACAAGTGCTGTCAGCATCGTCTCCCAGCCAGTGGAAGTTCTGCCACCACGTTCTTCTTGCTGTTGCTTGTAGGCGTAGAATATGGATGACGGGAACTCAGGGCTACAACGATCACGTATCAACCGGAGTGTCTTGCCCAACAATTGCTCAAACCTATCATGTGCGTTCTCGAACACAGGAGCAGCCACCATCTCTTCTTGCTTCGGTACTAGGATTCCGGCAAAGAGGTCGGGATATATGTCACGGAGCAGTGGACGATGCCAGACATAGAAGTAGTCGGAAAGATCGGCATATCCTATATTGTCATAGTAAGGCGGATCAGTAACTATAACGGGACCTTCCTCGGCATGAATTGTTGTTGCTGCATCGGCTTGGTGCGCTTCAGCGACGTTTACATTGGCAGGCAATCTTGCCACTACTCTGGCAACCCATTCAATATGAGCAAGCCAATTCTGTGTTGCGGAACAAAACGGATTAGACTCCGCGTAGTCCCAAATCATAGAAAGGGCTTGACGGGTGAAAACGTGGGCGACTTTGTCGCCCACGTTTTGCCAAACTGCAAATTTAGAACAACCGTCTGAATTGCGCCCGATCGCCAGCGCTAGATATGTAGAAACCGCGGCAGCATATTCTCTATCAGCCCCATCTCTCACGATTTCGGCGCGAGCCTCTGCGAGCAAATCGCTGAGAGTGGTCAATCCGACAAGTTGACGTTCGGAATATAGTTGATGCCATTCAGTCAAGCCATATGCTTGCACGGCGAAGCCCAATGCTCTCTCAGGCAATCTTCCGCTCGGACGCCGTGCAGGTTTAGCTTCTAATACCATTTCAGCGTAAGTCTGCCGTAAGGGGTCTGGCAGTAGTTTGGTACTTGGTCTATGCTGATTCCAACTCATCGAGTTGGAGGGCATCGTATGACTGGAAGACAGTTCCGGGTGGACTGGCGCCCGAATGACACGCCCGAGGCGCTGAGGGCGGCATATCGAGCAGAGCGGGACATCATGCTTCGCACCAGACTGCACGCGCTTTGGCTGCTGCGTAGCGGACGACGCATGGGCGAGGTGGCGTCAGTGGTGGACATTCACTACCGGACGCTCCAGAGGTGGGTGTCGTGGTACAGGACCGGAGGAGTGAAGGAGGTTGTTTCACATACGAACAAGGGCAAGGGACAGCCGCGATTTCTGAGCGCCGAGCAGGAGAGGGAACTGACCGAAGAGGTTGGGAGCGGACGGTTCAGGACGGGCGGCGAGGTCAGAGACTGGATAGAGTCCGAGTATGGAGTGAGCTTTCGGCTCGGAAGCGTGTACAGCCTGCTTGCGAGACTGGGATGTTCCCCAAGGGTTCCGAGAGGACTGCATGAGAAGGCAGACCTCAGAGCGCAAGAATCGTGGAAAAAGGGGGACTCCGCGATGCGCTCCGCGGCGCGGGAGTGAGTCGGGAGACGGTGCTGGGCTTTGCCGACGAGATGCGAGTGGGACTTCGGGGAACGGTTCGCAGGGTGTGGGGTCGTCGCGGGGTGAAGGTCCGCCAGCGGGTTCAGACGGTGTACGAGTGGATGTACCTGTTCTGTGTGGTGGACGGGAGACGCGGGAAGTTGCTGTGGAGTTGGATAGACTCGATGAAGTCAGATCGTATAGCGGCGGCGGTCAACGGCCTGAAGCGTGGGACCGATATGGAGGCGCTGGTGTGGGACGGCGCGCGCGGACACCGCAGTCGACTTGTTGAGGCGGTGGCGCTGCCGACGGTGGTACAGCCGGCGTACAGTCCGGAACTCAACCCCGCTGAGCGGGTGTTCGAGGAGGCGCGTCGCTGGGTCGAGGGCAAGGTCTATGGGAGCGTCGAGGAGAAGATGGCTGCGGTGGACGCATACCTGCGCCGCCTGGAGTCTGATCCTGCCCGAGTGCGGTCGATTGCCGGATGGGACTGGATAGACGAAGCGGTCGATGGCCTACCATCATGTCATGCGGCCTGCTCAGACTGAAATGGTATAACGCCGAATCAATATGTTCGTGTGTCGGCGACACAAACAGTCGCTTGCGGTCGCCTTCGGCAACTATGGCGGTCATCTGGTCGCACATGTTTCCGGCGGCGGACTGCTCCCGAGCATACGCAAGGGGCGCGGTTGATCCGCAGGCGATACAGACGACTTCGTTGCGGTTCACGGTGGGGTGGGTTGGAACTCCGTCTTCGTGATTCTGCACCTCGAACGTAATTCGCTTGTTGGCGCGGTCCACAATGGGCTTCGTCCAATGGCGGTTGTTTGCCTTATTGGATAGACGGAACGTCTTCATCATCGGCATTCGCACGCCACAGGCGGGGTTGGGGCACGGTATGGTTCGCGCCCATAGCCAGGCTATCACGGTTGCCTCGCTGCCGTCGGACAGCCTTGCCTTCGGGTAGAGGTGACCTATTCGCTCAAACGCTCGCGCGCGCATCCAGCGTCCGTAGTAGCGGATGTCCTCTGCCAGTCCTGCCGTGCCGCGCCAGGGGATTTGCTCGGGTTTGCGATTCCTTCCTCTCCCGACGTTTTTGCCGGTGAACATACCTGTCGGATCAGCGTCAGGGTTGACGGGCGGGCGGTTGTGGAACTTTGGGGGAAGTTCGATGAGCGCCTTGTTGATGAGGACAGCGATAGGGTTCAGATCTGATGCGACGGCGCGCAATCCGAGTCGCTGCGCTTCAAGGGGTATGGAGCCGCCGCCTGCGAACGGGTCGTATATGGGCTTGGCGTTGTCGTCCAGGTATCGCAACACGCCGGCGGGATCGTCTTCGTCTGGCGGAGCATCGCCGCGCGAGCGGGCGATGGAGCGGGCTATCTCCCAACGCGCTTCCGCGATTACTCGGCGCGATGTCGGCTCTCGCTCGTCGGTGGTTTCCCATTTGATCAGTTCAATGATTAGATTGTGGAGGCGGGCGCGCTCGGCGTCCTGCTCCTCGATAGTCGGGAACTCGTCGGTATGCTCGGACGGGTCATCCACCAGGCTGGCGAACAGCACGGCGCGGCAGGCGGCGAGGGGGCGGCGCGCCCACCAGAGGTGCAAGGTGGAGGGGTGGCCGTGGCGGATGGATTTTTCGCGCGAGGACTCGCGGTTTATCTCGGCGAGGGGCAGGTCCACTTCTATCAGTTTCTTAGTGTATGTGGGCATGTGGGAATCCTGACTATGGGGTCTGCTCTAGGTTCAGACCCAGCTGGATGCCGTTCTCAAGGACGGCTTGGGCTATGCGCTCTGAGAAGCCGTCGGACTTGTTGGCGCGGACGATGATTTCTACGGTGATGTCGCCACCGTCTTCTCGAAGGGAGCGGATTACCTCCTCGCGGAGCAAGCTCACGTCGTCGAGGGAAATGTCGGAGTAGGTCGTCTTGGAAGCGACGATTTGACGTGGGCCGCGTGGGGTCGGCGGCGCGAAAGGTCCATCGGGATCTGAGGGACCGTCAGGCTCGAAGATGACTCGCGGTGTGTCGTTGGGCCCGGGTTCAGGCGGAACGGCTGGTTGCTGATGCAGCAATTTGGCAGCTTCCGCCGTTTCGGGTTCGACGAGCAGGATGGGGTTGAATCCGCCGAGGGCATCCTGCGGGTCTTCCTGGAATCTGATGCCCTCGTAATCGTTGTTGGATGAGGGGGCGACTCCGAAACGGCCTTCCTGAACGCCACGTCGGATGCAGCGTATCAGGGTGTCTCTTTCGTCCAAGCGCGTCATATAGACGTACTGTGTCATCATCTCCCATAGGACGCTTACGGAGATGTGGTTCTTGTATGCTTCGCTATTCCATATGCGCTGGTCTAGAAGGTTGGAGAGGGCGGACGGGGAGATTTCGGCAACCAGAATCTCGTTGCGGATGAACGTGTCTAGGGCGTTGCCGACGAAATCGGCGCTGTCTGAGCCAGCGTCGGTCATGCGCTCGACGATCTCATACGATGCGTCTTGCGGGTCGGGTTGGACAGGGTTCAGAGCCCATCGGTAGGCGCGCGTGAGGGATGAGCGTACGGATGCCTCGGCCTGCGTGGCGCTGTCGCGCGCCTGGGCGAATCTTTCTCCGACAAGGTTGTTGATCCTGGCGTCTCCGGTGGTTATCGATCGCCAGGCTATGTACTGCCTGATGTTGCGGCGGAGTGCGCGAATCTCGTCTTTCTTGGCTGCGAGGAACAGCAGGGTGTTCTTGTGCAGTCGGCTTCTTCCCTCGCCGAAGCTAGTGAGTATTTCTTCGGCTACGGGCTTGGCGTCGTCCGGGTCGCTGGCTCGGCTTGGGAGGGACTGCGGGGGCGACAGCGCGACGACACGCGTTCTGTCAACGTCGGCTACGTCGGCGGGAGTCTCCGGGCAGAGTATCGCGCGGTTGCGGTATCGGGAGTGCATGGCTTCTTCAAGAAATGCCTTTATGCGTTCGTCGAGTTCGCGCGTGGCGATAGCGTCGGCGCGGTCAGTAGCAACCTTATTGAGATTCTCTTCGGCGTGGAAGTAGTATCTGCCGTCCTGCGAGTAGAGGTAGTAGAGTTCACCGGCCATCTGGCTGAGGGCGTCCCTGTATGTAGCCGGTCCCTCTCCGGGCATGACGACGCCTAGGTTGATGTCGCGGGCGTCAATGCCCCGCACAGCGCCTGCGCCTGAGCTTCCGAGGAAGACGGTTCTGGCGATTCTGCGGGCGGCGCCACGCATATCCTGGAAGCGGGCGCTACCGGCGTCTATTCGGTCGGTCCTGCCGCCGTTGCTGTCCACTTCTGTCAACACGGGGTGCCAGTTGCCTGGCAGGATGCTGTCGAACACGTTTGCAAGGTCAGGATCGTTGAGCGGCAGGCTGCCGGGCATGATGAGAGGCGAGTCGTCGGTCCTGTATAAGCGGCTGACGCAGACGGCCATCATGCGTAGGACGCCGCGCGTTCGCTGGAAGCGATTGAAGGTTGACCACTCCTCGTAGAGTCTGTCGAATATCTCCGGGTGTATGGGGTAGCAGGATTTCATGCGTTCCAAGTAGCGCTGTTCGGAGACGTGGTTGGGATAGTCGCTCCGGCGTTGGCCGTACCTGCGGGAGAACGCCTCGCAGGTTTTGTCGCGTTCTGCAGCGTCTACGACAGCGCCGAACAGTCGGCGGCGCACGACCTCGAAGGCTTCTTCTACCTCCAGAGGCTGCCAGACAGCCTCGATGCGACCGAATATATTATCCAGACGCGTGAGCGCCTCCACACCTTCGGGGCCGCCCGCTTCGGCTTCACTTTCGATGAGGGTTACGACAAGTGCGGCATTGTCGCTGCGGCGAACGGCTTGAGTGAGGCTCTGGATGAAGGTGTAGATGTTATCCTTGGCCATACCGGCGTTACGGACATAGGCGACAAGCTCATCTATCAGTATGACGCATGGGCCAACGTGTTCGAACAGGCGGTTTAGTTGCGCGGCGCCTGGGGATGTGCCTTGCCTCGCGGCGACACCAACGAGTTCGTAAGCTTCCTGTCCGCCAAGTTGGTACGCCATGACGCCCCATAGGGTATTGAGCGGGTCGCCCTCAGCGGTCGTGTCTTGGTCTGTGGTGGCGAGGTGCGTTCCGTCGAGTACGGCGACGCTGGCGGTGATGAGTGAATCCGGGGCATCGGGGTTCATGCCGGCATCGCGCGCGACGTCGCGGATGACGGTGGTTGATTCGTTATCATCTTCGTAGTCTGGGGCGCCGAGGATGGCGTAGGGGTCTCTGGCTAGGTGGAGGAGGGCGATGAGGCTGTGAGTTTTGCCGCCACCGAAGCCGGTCTTGGTCTGGATTACGGGATCGCCGCCGTTTCCTGAGATTCGCCTGAGGACGTTCGTGAGCAGGGTTCGGATACCTGGGGTGACGTAGGTATGGGCGAAGAAGCTGGCTGGATCGCCGTACTGAGTCTGCTCCGCGCGCCCATCATACACTTGCTGCAGGTCGGCGGCAAACTCCGCCTGCCGGAATGTGCCTAGCTGTACGTCTTGGTTGGGCTTTATAACGTCTCGCCACGGCTTGAGACTGCGGGGTGATGCTCTGGAGCTTCCCCGAGGGCCGGTGGCGATGGTGAGCCGAGGGGCAGGCTGAGGCTGCTGCGGTTCGGAAACAGGGGTCAGACTTCTCCTAATGGCCTGTACTGCTGACTGTTCATCCGGCGCGTTGATGCTGCCAAGGACATACTCGACCTGGAGGAGGTCTGCGACGGTGGCATCGGTATCGAGATCAGTATCGGTTCGATGGGCGGTATTGTTGCGGGCCGTCGCGATTATCCACAGCCTGCTCTGGATGGAATTGTCGCGTTGAAACTCTTGGGAGAACACTTCCCGCCAGAGCCGTCCGCCGACAATGCGCGGGAAGTGGCCGGGTTCTATGAGGCTCTCGACCGTGGCGTTCGGTTTTCGCATCGCATCCCGGAACATCTCACGCTGGTTATCCAAGAGCGCTCCCAAGACGGCCTGTTCAGGGTTGGAACCTCTGACACGGCGAAGTCCACGCATGATGAATGGGCGCATAGCGTCCGTATATATACCTATGGCTTTGTCAAGCGCGTCTCTGTTGGGTCGGGGTACGGTCGTAGTCACCAGCCTGCGTCCTCCTGTAGGTTTCCAATCGTATTGTAGCAGGGGGGCGGGCTATGCAAATGGTCAAAAGCAGGACATATTTCCCGAACCACTCCAATACCTCGATCATTTACGTTAGCGCGATGTTGGCCGAAATATCCACGTCGAACGGGGCGACACGGTGCGCCCTCGGGGTAGTTTGCCATCACGCGACTCGTGTCTTGTGGTAGTAGGCGTTGACGATGTTATCTCCATGAAAGCATTTGATCTGACAGTTCTGGGAGTCGCGCAAAGGCGGTGACAAGAGAAACCGGAACGCGTTCACGCCATGATTGGCGATCGGCATATGGTCTTAACACTCCCGCAAAGGCTCAAATGGATAATAGCACAGCGCGACAGCCGCGGAGAAAAGTCTTTCGTCGATGGCTCATTCTCCACTGACCGCACCGCATTGAACAAGTACAAGAAATGACATAGACTCCGACTTGCCGCGCCCTGCGTGGCAGAGGGCCGGGCGCTACGCCCAGGCCCACACACAGCTCCTTCACAGTCGAATAGCCGAAAGCGCGGTCCGGCAAGCCGCGCCTAGGAGAATCGATCATCCAACCCTTAGTTACCGATCAACCCCGAGTGAGTGAAGGAGATGCCACTTGTATCTGACTTCCACGGAAGCGAGGTGTCGCTAGGTTGCCCCGCTCCCGTCTCTCAGGAATCGTCGGACGCAATAAGAACGGATACGCTGACCACAGAGAGCTGGAAGCTGTCGTGGACTGTGTGAACACGGAGAGGCTCGCCAAAGCGCTGTCTCCGCCCGCCGGACAGCGGGGTCCAAAACCGTACGACAGGCTGACCGTGGTCAAGTGCCTGATAGCCAAAGGATGGCTGGGAATCCCATCCGTCTCCGCCCTGCACCGAGAGCTGGACAACAATCCTGCGCAGCGGAGGGTGTGCGGCATGGACCGGCCCGGGGCGTTGCCCTCGGCCGACACTATCAGGAGAGTAAGAAGACAATTGACCGAAATCGCCGCATCCCTCCTGAGAGAGGGGATGGGCGAGATCATACGGGAACTCAAGAAGTACCTGCCCGAGCTTGGCGAGGTGGTGGCGGTGGACTCCACCGTGATCCCCGCCCACTCCAACCGCAACAACAAGCCGACGGCGTTCCCGATGCCAGATCAACCCAAGACGCGCTACGCCTTGGTCCGTATGAGGACGAGGCAACTGTCTCTTACCCTTAGGCGCAACATCAGACGGCCTCGGTCTTCAAGGGCACCGCCGAGGGCGCCACGGGATCGATGCCGAGCTCAGCGCACCCTTCAAGATAGATGTCGATGGAGATTTGGAACTCTCGTTCGATGTCTTCGATGTCGGTGGCTTCGGCGTTGGCGATGGGATACGGGCCGCTGTTGATGACCCGAGCGTGCAGCGTCTCTGCTTCATCGTCGTACACCACTTCTCCGATGTAACCCTTGTACTCCAGCATCATCCCTCTCCTATGCGGTCGATAAACGCGACAATGTCGCGGACCGTACCTCGTCTCGTCTCAGGCCTTGGGTGCGGCCTATGCACTACCATCGCCTCGGTTCCCTTACTCATCTGCACCCTGGAACCAGCTCGCTCGGCGAGATTGACTCCCAGAGCGTTCAGCAAGGACTCAATCTCCGACCACCTGATGTCAGCCGGGGTGGGCGTCGCCCGCATCCGTTCTAGAGTTCGCCGATGTCGCCTTCTCAGTAGCATTGTGGTGAATTTGTAGTTTCGCGAGAGCTTCCACTTTCCGGGCATGCCCCGCCGGGCCTAGTAGAAGGGTGACGATGAGTTCGCATTTTGGCATTCTTCCATAGGGGACGCGCTTCAACTCCGCGATGATTCCGTACGACTTGAAACTCGATCAGGCGCTTGCGGAGCCTTCTACCGCTAAGAATAGCCTACATCATCCGGCGATTGGTGACAACGAAGTAGGGGTGCATGTATCCAAGTCGTCAAGACCGCCGGTGGCGACAGTCGCCGGATGGACGACGCGATGTCTCCGGTTCTACGGCTCCAGCGCGTTGGATACGCATCGCGCCGGGCCTTTCCGTATGGCTCGATTCGGGCGGAGGTCGGGTTGCCCGCGTCTGAGAGCGGCGACCCAAGACCTTCCGACCTCGCACGATGCGAGGCGTGCCGGGCGGCTGGCTTCGGTCCGTCGATGGCATCGCCATCATCACCCAGAAGGGAGTCGCCATATCGGCCACGGCATCCCGGGCTGACAGGAACCGCCGTACTCATCGTCGCCATCGCCACAATTTGGGCTCGCGCATAGTGCCCGAAACCAATACTAGCCCGAGCGTCGCCTGTGCTCCAGCAAGCCCGCCCCAGGACACAGCCCATGGCACAGCCCGATACCGCGGACGCGGACGACAATGTTAGTGACGCACTGACGATAGGAGCCCCACTATTAGTCGAAGAACCTGGCTTTCTGCTGGCCCTGGCGCACTTCGGCTACCACGCATGGTCGAATACAACGTCCGAACCCCCTCCCGCGTACGCGGGAATACACCCTCAAGTAGCCAAGACCAACCGACACAGGACTTCCTACCCCGTCAACGGAGATACCAGCGCCTCATTCCCACATACCCCGCGTTCCGGCGCCCTAACCGTCCCGCCCATCGTCGAACCGCTCCGCAGACGGCGTAACCGTCCCATAGGCGGTGTGCGAGTTTGGGATGAGTTCGAGATGGACGCGCTCCTCCCAGACGGGCGACAGCCGGCTACGCCGCCATCAGCTCTGTGGCGTCGAGTCCGTACCCGTCCCACACCCACTGCGTCAGCCCCAATCCATTCATCATCCCAGATTCGCTCTTGTACCCCCTCACTGTCTTGTACCTGACCTTGCCGCTGCATCATCATTCCACCATTCCATTCTGACAAGGAACAGACATGTGGCAAGTAATCGCAGAGGAAGACATCCGCTGTACGGAGTGCAGTCACATAATCTCTGTGGGATCCCGATGCCTATCGCAAATGCCTCCGGCGATGCCTGATGACTTCCTGCGACGCAAATACGAGAATTTCTGTATCGAGTGCGCCGAGTGCAACGCGAAGACGCGCAAGCAAGGACTTAGAGCCCGCGCCTGCTACACCCGGAGGCTCAGTCACTGGTACACCTTCCGGGAAAAGACGCGAGAGGACGTCCGGTGCGGCTACTGCGACAAGACAATATCTAATGGCTCTAGCGTTGTTGCTCAGAAGATATACGCATGGCCTGATACCGAATTGGAGCTTGTGAACGGCATCAACGACGGCGCCGGTTCGGACGCTGGCTCCGTCGTAAGTGGAATGACTGCGCGTCCGGGGAGCGGCGTCATCACGAACTCGGCGGGCGGGTGGCATAATCTATCCCCCCAGACGCGACGCCTGTTCCATACGCGCGGGCTGCGCGGACGCGGCCTGGGCTTCCGCTCTTCCGAAATGGCGCGTCGCCTCTACGAGCAGAGCGTCCCAAAAGCGGTCCGCAACTTGGGAGACGACGCTGTTAGGGAGTTCCTCCGGGGCAAGGATGCCAGCCACATCACATCGGTAGCCAACGCGCCCGGTCGGGCCAAGCAGCCGCGCAACATCGTGTGGGAGAATCCCAGAACCAATCACCTGCGCGGCAGCCGGAACATGACCGCCGCCGAAGTCGCCGCCGCGAAGTCAGCGGGACGACTCTCGGCGCTTGGCATAGCAGCCAAGGCTACTGCCAAGAACGCGGCCAAGGGAGGCGTGTTCGCAGCGGCTACGGAGGCCGCCGTGTCGGTGCCTGAGAACATCCTACACTGGAGGCGAGGGCGCAAATCCGGCGGTCAGGCCGCAAAGGACGCCGCCAAGGGCACGGCGGTCGCCGCCGGAGTCGGCGGCGCGACGGCCGGAGTGGCGACTGCCGCGTCGGCAGTGGGAATCGGAATTTCGCTTGGTCCGTTTGGAACTCCGCTCATGATCGCCGGGGGCGCGTTCTTGGCAGGCAACGCCATATACAGAATCAGCAAAGCCGCAAAGCGAGACGTGCCGCTCGATGAATACCACATCTTCTTCTGTAAGGCTCAACGCTGCAAGACAAGGTTCGCGCGATCCGTTACCGAGTCGGCAAGAGACGTGAGTGTGTAGCGCGGTCGCATATAATCCGACACACGCTACACCAGACAATTGACGCTCGCCTGCTCGGGCAGGAAGACAGTGCGCCAAGAGATCATGCGCCAGTCTCCAGCGTGCTTGACGTACACTGCGAAGGCTCGTCTTATACCCATTTGCCGTGTGCGCTATACCACTCACACCGCGAATAAAGAATATAAGCCAACAGGCTCATTCCCACGTGAGCTTCGATTCGATACATATCGAAGTACCGGTGGTATGCAAGCATACGCGAGCGCTTTGCGCTGCCAAAGAAGCGCTCGATTACCATCCTATCCTTGTATCTCGACTTTGTACAAAAGCTAGACAGAATAAGGAAGCGGGATAAGCTGGGCGTACCAAACCATCACGAGAGGTACCGCCCGCGCTCATCCCTCCAGAAGCTATTGTACCGATACTTCAGCCCTTCTCAACCCTGTTCCACCGGAGGACGTGGACGAAAGCTCAGATCCTGCTGTTCGGAGCCATACTCAGTCCGCGAAAACGGACCATCAAATCGGAGCTTCGCGCAATGGGACTCGGCGACGATTACGGCTTCGCAAAGTACCGCCACGTTCTCAACCGCGCGGTCTTCTCTCCTCTCCGACTCAGCAGGGTTCCGCTGCTTCTTCTGGTCCAGCGTCTCGGTCGAGACGGTGAGCCGATGGTCTTCGATATAGACGAGACTAACGAGCGACGTCGCGGCAGACGCATCAGCGCTCTGGGTATCTACCGGGACGCCGTCCGCTCCAGCGAGTCCCATGTGGTCAAGTCCACCGGTCTGCGTTGGATAAGCCTGATGTGGCTGGCGCACATACCATGGGCGCATCGAACCTGGGCTCTGCCGGTTATGACCGCTCTGGCTCCATCCGAGCAGTGCCATCGGGAGGTCCGGTCTTCCGCATAAGAGGATCATCGACTGGGCGCGCCAGATGATACTCCAGTTGCGACGCTGGCTGCCCACCAGACGCATCGTCGTGGTCGCAGACCGTAACTATGCCGCCCTCGAACTGCTCAACTTCTGCCAGTCCCTGACGCAACCGGTCACATTCATCGCCAGGCCGAGACTCGACGCAGCGCTCTACGAACCTCCGCCAAGCAGAATGCCTGGACAGATCGGACGCCCTCGCATCAAGGGACAGCGACTGCCCTCGCTTGGGATCGCAGACCGCATACTGGTATAGTGGAGTTTGCGCCTCATGATCAATCTATTCAGAAAACTCAAGACGTCCTTAGGGTGGTGTGACGCCAACATTTCGTATCTATACCGCGTCAACCTTCATGGCGAGCCTGACATGGAAGAGCTCGCGGAAGCGGAAGGTCGGCGTATGCGCCATTGGATGTTGATTGAGAACGTCGGGAACGTGATTCTTGGACTGCTTATGGCAATCCCGTCGTTCATCGCCAGGCGTCTGAAGAGACAAGCGCAGTCCGCGCCGCCCGAATTGGACGAACACGGATTTCCGATGGACTGGCGACAAGACCCTACGACTCGCCCGATCTTGGTTAGCCATCTTGAGCAGTCTGCAGAGGACTGGGCAATATTCGAACGCTGGTGCGAAGCCAAGTCTTTCAGGGCGTTTGTAGCGTCGCCTGAGACGGTTCTGAAATTCCTAACCGACCCATCCGTTCACGGGCAGCGTCTCGCAGACGTGTACTGGGCCATTGATCTCCGGCACGATGCCTACTACTGGAATGAGGATGCGAATCCTTGCTACTACATAGACCGCTGTTACAGCGTAGATGTTTCCGCGAACGGGGCGGTGACGTTCGCGGACCACTGGAACGTCTTTGACTGGTGGAGCCGCGAACGGGACGTCGTCTCTTCACCCGCGTCCCCGGATGCGGTTCTCGCGTTTCTGCGAGAGCCGCCTCTGTCCGGCCCTAACCTCTACCACGTTTGGGTGGCAATAGGCGAACGCCACGATGCCCACTATCGCCACGAAGACGCCAACCCTCGCTATGTCCTGGAGCGAGAGTTTGGAGTGAGTGTCGCGCCGGACGGGACGGTGAGCATTCCTGCCAGCGCTCCTAATACCCCAGTCTATCCCATGCGTTGGGGTTATACTGAGTGAATCCCCGCGCTCCGACGGAATGAATATACGACTTCTGGTCTCTATTTATTTTCAGAGGCTGTACCCGATTTAGGCAGGTAGGTGTTTCGAGGGATACGGTTGACAGTGGAGTAGCGCTCTGGTTCCAGCTTTCGCGGGAATGGGGTCGAAGATGAAAATGGCCTCCAATATCTGAATGTATAATCTAGGACCGTAGGGACAGGTTTGAAACCTGCCCCTACGGGTTAGCCGAATTATCCTTACGGTTGTCGGATAGTCGGGCGTTAGTTGTTTCCAGTGTGCTAGTTGCGTACGAAGTCGAACTGCTCGAAGTTGCCGTTGGCGATGGGTTCGGGATCGAGGCCGAGCCAGCGGTCGAGGATGGTGGAGTAGGTGATGCAGTGGCGCGATAGGGCAACACGAGCGAGGGATTCGGAGTTCGATGAGACCGATCACTCAGATTGGCTGATCCTCACAGCTAAATCGGCATCCGGAACGAGTGTGAACAGGGTGTCACTCAGGTCGCAATCAAATTCAATCGAAGTGACCTCATCGACGCTAGTTTCTTTCCCGTCCAGCCGGCAAGTCAGCTTCAGCAGGGAACCGCGTTCGGCGTCGATAAGCAGTTCATACTCATCTCCGTCCCGCCACAAGAGTTCCTCGGCGTAATCTGCCCAGCGTCCGTCCGATCTGACGGGCTCGCCCCGGACCTTCAGGGCCTTTCGCCCCAGCCACATTGTGCGTTCAATTGGAGTCAGCCACATTCGGGAGATCAACCAAGAAGGGTCGAGGTGCAGCTGGGAGACTATCGCATGCTCGGCGTCCTCATAAATTGGCGTAGACGGGTGGTCGTGAAATGAAACGGATGCAAAGCCACGTATGTCTTCAGGCTGAGCATTTGTGAGAACGTCATTGGTCGTTCTCAATCTCCACCACACGTTCTCATCCACCACATGAACCTGTCGTCCGTTTAGACCGGAGGTCTCCTCCCTAAATCTGGTGGGGTTTTCGACCCAGAGAAGAGTCTCCAAGTCTATACTCATCGCTTGCTCAGAATCTCCATTGGAGCGCCAGCTGCGTGCCGACAATCGCACGGTCGAAAAGCTTCGCTTTGCACAGTAGAGCAGTCGGACGAGCTCCGAAGTCTCCTCGAAACGAGCCTCCACTTCGTCAGGAACCGGGTCGTTGAACCTGACCCAGTGGATCTCATCTCCAGATACAGGGCGGCCTCCGCGGAGCGATGTAAGGCTCAGAAGCACCCCCCGCTCCGAGTCTAGGACAAGCCGGTGCTCATCCGGTCCAATTCCGAAGGGACGACCGGATAGGCTCGCGTTTTGTTTGCGAGCGACGGCTTTGATCTCAATGGCTTGCCTGCCGGAAATCTTGGTCTCGCCAACCTCGATGAGATCCGAGTCCGAAATGCACCTCATGGGAAACAGGACGCTTTCAACTCCCCCAGCATACCCGTGGAAACCCGATTCATCGAGTATCGCAATGTCGAACTCGCGATCAGGCGATCTGCCTACTTTGAGATGAAGCCGACTATCCACGATCCAATGAGCATGAGGTCCGTCACCCTCCAAGTCAGCAACCTCAGCGCTCTTCGTGGGGTCGAGCCGGTCAGGATAGAACCACGTCCGAAACCTGACCTCAACGGATGTGAAACGCTCATGAGCGGTGTACATCAAGCCGAGGACACGAGACAGGCGAGCGCAATCTCTATGCCTAGCCACGTCTAGGCTCAACGTTGAGATTACAAATCATTAGCATGTTATGCGCCCACTCTTGTATGTGCTGCCTGAAAGGATTGTGCCGTCTAGCGCCCATGCATAATGTATGCTCGATATGGCATAGGTGCCGTCGTCTCGGCAGTCATCGCCGGGATTCGCTTGGGCCGGCACTTTTCTATCAATCCAAGGCCTTTCATCCTGATCAAAGTCAATCTGTTGGTTGCCCCGCCACCAGTCGACCTTTATCAGCATTGACCCTACATACATTCTCTCCACGGGCAGGTTGCACCACGTAACGCCTTCTCCTGTTACGTTGCCTCTTGTTCTAGGGTGCCGAGAGAGATGGAGGTTGCGACTTTCCCCATAGCAGGCGTACTGACTGCTGCCAAATCTGCCCCTTGTAACAAAGCTGACAACAGATCCAATCAGAGAATTCCTTTCAGGCCCCGCAAGTTGACTTCGCTCGCTGGAAGTTCCGGGACCATTAGCCAACGCCGTTTCCGCGGCGATGATTCCAACCCCAATAGCCAATGCACATACGAACGATACTGAAAGGCTTCGCATTACAGTCATGTCTCGTTTCCCTTCTCGCTATCACCGTTCAAAATCTGAGTGCCAGAAACTCTATCAAGATCTAAATGGTTCCTAGCGAACGATACCATACACGAAACTTTGAGAAAGTAAAACGCGATGTCCGGGAGCAACCAGCACCCTATAGCTTGACGCATTGGGTGCATCCAATGAAATGAGCTAGTTCCGCGCGACCGTGAACAGCCAGGTGGATAGATAGATGGTCGAGTCTGTCCTTCCCTCAGGTAGAGTCAGAGTGTCTATCCAAGTCCCTTGGACTGATAGATAGTAGGTTCCACTCTCAGGAGGCATTGGTATCCCTAGTGTCCAATCGGAATCCTCTCGCCTGTCCGCGGGCAGGTCTAAATCACATGTGTCGGTGGTTCGGCCCAACAGGGAACACGCCAGTTCGTTGGGGGGGTGTGCTGGTTCGCCATTCGGCCTAACCTCCGTGAACCAGCGAACATCAACATTTGCAGGCATGATTGGAGTTCTGAGGTCCAGCACAACCTTCTCGTTTCGACCTGCCGGTAGCGGCGCTGGCCACTCTACGGGCAATGACATTGAGAATTCATCAGGCACACCGTTCCAATCGTCATTGTGATACACAAGTAATCCCATTTGCTGTTCCTTCCCCTGATTAACTGACAGGAGGGCGTTGGGTGGTAGGTCAGGCGGAGCAGAAGGCGTCACCACGACCAGGGTGATGGGCGCCTGATCAAGTTCGCTACCGTATTCAGTCTTTTCTTTCGCCTGGGTACAACCACACACTAATGAGAAAAACAAGCCGGAGACTACGAACCAGATGTAGGCATGGCTACTTGAAACCATATAGCGCCGAGTCAAGATAGTAGATGGTGAGCGGCGGCCAGCCCAGCTCCGCCATCTGCTGCCACAGGGCAGGGTCGAAGCCAGATTCGCTGTCGTCAATCTCCAGCACCCGCGTCTTGGGCGCCTGGTCTTCCATGAACTCCCGCACGGAAGTCTGAAGCATCGTCTGAGCCTCGTTGAGCGTAAGGTCCATTTGCAGCCAACCCCTAGTGTGTGAGATGTGATGACGACGCGCGCCATCTGCCGTTTATAGTCACTGAGATTATACGGACAGCGGCGCGCTAGGGCAACAAGCCGGTATTCCCTACACGCGCATATGTTCCATAAGTCCCTCCCGAACCCAGACCATTGCAAGCGACAGAGACAGCATCGCCAGGCTTTTGGAGTATCCCTTGGTCCTGCGTGCCAGACGGTTCAACTTGCCGCGCAGCTTGGAGTGCAGCCCCCTCGTTGCGGTTCACCGCTCCACCCTTACCCACAACGTGCCGTTCCGACGGCAGACAGAAGGCATACACCGAGTAGTCATCTGAGCGGTACAGACCCGCGCCTGGAAGTCGCCGGTACAGCCTCATGAACGTCTCGGCGTACCGACGCCGACTTCATAGTCCGCCCAGCGTCTGCCGTCGGTCTCCTCCACGATGGCGGTCCAGATGAAGACCGAATTCCTAGCCTCGCCCGACCTCACGTTCACATAAGTCCACTTGGATAGCATGGACGGCCAACGGTCGCTGGAGTAGAGGCGATGGTGGATAACGGCTCCAGCTACACCATCGTGCCCGCCCACCCTCTGAATGACTTGGGAGTGCAAGCCATCAACAAGATCAGCCTGACGATGGCCGATGGCCGAAGGGTGGAGTACGACATCGGGAGAGCTTGGACGACGATCAACGGGGCCAGCGAAGTCACCCTCGTAGTCTTCGGTGAGAACGAAGCCCGCGCCCTACTGGGGGCCTACACGTTGGAAGGGCTGCGCCTAGCGGCCGACCCGGCCAATGGCAAACTGATTCCGGCCACCACCGCATGGGCGTAGATATTGCAAGTACACCATTATTGGGCTTCACCAAAGTCCTGAGAATCTAATATAATCGGTCTCAGTCCAGAGTGTCGAGACTGATTGGAGGGGATGACGAAAGTGCTGCGACGGTTCTTTAGTATCGCCATCGCCGCCAGCATAGTTGCCGTCGCGCTAGGTGGTGGATGGATAGCCTTTGGCGAAGTCAGCAAATCAGAGGCTGCGCACGCCGAAGCAAGCCTCTCCATGGTGAATCACCAGACGGGTCGGATGGGTGAATCCCTCAACCGCGCTGGGATTTTCATTGGCGCAGACATTGGACAGATAACTGATCTGTCCACTCTGCTGGACGAATGGTCCCCAAGATACCAGGAAGCGCAGACTGCGTACCGTAAGTTTGATGCCGCGATTGTCGCTGCCGAAAGCAGTGCAGATGCTTACTTCGCGGCGCAAAGGGCGTTGACCGAAGGATTCCTAAACGAAGAATCTCGTGCGCGAGCACAGGCGATTGATGATGCCGAGTTCGCACAATACGAACTGTGGCGGGAGCGAGCTCGCGGGGTTCGAAGGGAAGCGCTGGAGATTGTACAGCGTCTCAGCGACATGGGAATTACCCTTCAGAAGCTGAAACTGCGGTCAGAGTTTTCGTTCGATGCAAGCAGGTTCAACGAAGTTCCTTCCGACATCCTGGCGCTGGAGGAGGAATTGGCTCAATTCCGGATTGCGTCGGAGAATATCCGCGAGATCATTGCCTCTCCATTTGATGTGAACAGATGAAGCCAATGTCATTGCCAATTGGCCTCCGGGAGGTTGCCACCTTCGCCATGCGCCTTGTAGCTTTTGCAGCTACATTGGCGATCATGGGGGCGTTTTTCTTGCCTTGGGCAAAGCTTGATGGGATGAGTGAAGCTAGCAGTGGCGCTGAACTGGTCGTACTGGCGATATCTCCGGCTGTCAACTATCTCTTCGCGGTATCAACGCTTCAAGCTTCAGTCCTTGTGGTAGGTCCCGCTCTCTTGATTGTATCGGCTTCTGTGGTTATGGCGAAGTATGCGCGACGCAAGACTGCCCCGTTCGCCACCTGTCTGGTTTTCGCATCGTCGGTATCAGTTATCTACGGCGCGCCAGACCTCACTGAAAGTAGCGGGGTGGGGACCCATGTTGGCATTTCCCTAATCGTGGCGTCGGCAGCGTGCTTGCTCGTCCATCAGGCTCTCATCAAACTGAAGGGAAATCTACTCCGGCGAAGTAGGCTGCCAACTGTGTGCCAAGCTCTGTCTATCTTGACCGGCAGCGGCCTCTATCGATGGGGTGATGAGTGGTAGGTCGCCCGGCCCCCTACTTTCTACTCGCACGCCGAGAAATTCTGTGTGGCATAGATGGTCTCGCTGACATATCCGTATTCCGACCCTTGCCGGATAGCTATCCCGACGCCAATCCTGCGAGATTCCCTGTCGAGAATGTTCTCACGGTGGCCTGGGCTGTCCATCCATCCTTGCACAAGTTCCCGAGCCGCCTCCTCGGCGTCGTGATAATGGCCAACGGGACGGTAGGACATGCCAAGGCCCCTCCATTGGGTAACTCTGGGGTGTTCAGCGATATTCTCGCTTAGACCATAGGAGTACGAACTGTCCCCTCTATAGGCGCGGCAGTTTTGTACCCTGCGGCCATCGCTCTGTCTGTGGGATCCCTGCCTCCTATGTCGTGACTCATGAAACCGAGTCTGGCCATATCCTCGCTGTCCGACCGTGCAATGTCTGAATACGCGGTTGGGGTCAATCCGCCTCCAATCGGGACAAGGCTGCCCCTCAACCGGAACAACAAACACGGTCTTGCCGATTGTCACAGTACCGTACAGGCCATCAGCATCTATGATTCGGCTGGTCTTCTCCAAGGACCGTGAAGCTCCCGCAGTTTGGGTTGGGGCGCCCTTTGGGAGTGGGCGTTGGGGTGGGTGTCGATATTGGAGTGGGAGTCGGGGCCGGGGCGCGCCCCACATCGCCGTCCGAGGCGGATGAGTCACCCGTGTCCGATGACCCGCCCGTGGAGAAGTCCCCGGTGCCTTCCGAGGCCGCCGTTGGCCCCTGAGCGCGCCTCCGCCTCCGTCCCCGCAGTCCTCCACCGGCGCCACAGCGACTCGCCTAGGACGTGCAGGTGGCACCAGTCCTCATCGTGCTCTGGGTACGGACCGCCGGCGGCGGCGGGTGGACCGTGCGAGTAGGCGATGCCGGCGAACACGACCACCATGATCAGGAAGCGCCCCGACCAGGACGGCCAAGCCAATGAACGGTCGACTGAGCTCCCCTATGCCCAAGCTGTTCATAGGCCTCCTCCGTCATTGCCGCGACAGACCATCCGCGGTCACCAGTTTGCGGCTGGCTTGGCGTCGTGGGTGTGCTAGCCCCCTCTCATGACAACCCCTACCCCGATGCCCCGCCTCTCCCCCCGTTCACCTCCTCCGTCAAGGGGGTTGCTCAAGCTCTTCTGCAAACGAGGGTTTCGCGGCAAACCCATGGCCGCGAATCACCGCAATTCACTCTCCGAAATACCAGCGGTTGATGATGTTCAGAGCCACAGCCCCCTCGCCTTCAAAAGCTCTTCGCAGCTCATCGATTCCCAGCCGCCCCTCCATCAACCACAACGAGCGTAGGCCCTCTCGAAATCTGGTATCCCCCAATACACCATGCAACTCGACGAACAACTGCGTCCCGAGATCGTAGTAGCACGTTCCAGGCGCTTCTTTGTTGATATCCTGGATTGCACTCTCCTGGCACCCGAATCTGCGCTCGGCGAATGTGTTTCGCCCCGCCACGCGCAGCTCATGTAGGTCCGCCAGGGCGTTTGCGATGCCTTCATCGACCCAGATAGCATGAGTACGCCAGTAGTAGTGGGCAAACTCGTGGGTGAGCAGGTGGCGAAGGCCGAAAGAGCCGGAGGAACCTGTATCTGGGTCTTCGTCTTCCAGGGGTCGAATTGCGACGTGCGTCCACGAATTGTGCCCCCACCAGCCACCGTCAGCAACGAGTACACCAACGTAGGACGTAGGCAAAGGCATCCCCATAACCGACTCAATCTCGTCGAGCGCATCCGCCGCTATCTCGATGCTCTCGCCCGACCCGTCAACGTCGATACGTACAAAGGCGAGGGATACGTCTCCGGAAAGCGGAAGGGAAACGGAACGCCTCTCAACGCTGACGCTGGCTGGATCTAACGCGCGCTCCAGCAGTCCCTCCGCTTTGTCCTCTAAGACGCTTCGCAACGTCGTCACAACAATTGCCCATTCATCGGTAAGGCCATCCTCGAACGGCTGCGATGACGTGACCTTGCGGTATGTATCCCTCTCGCTGCTTGCCAACGAGGCGAGAACGCTCAGCGCAACTGCGTCATGAGGTTCAACCCAATAAAGAAATGGCATTCCTAACAGTTGATCTGCGTCTTCGCCTCCGAGACGCCATAGCGCTCGGAGAGCATCCTTCTCCTTCGGGGAAATACCGTCTTCTACCCAGGGGGTTTGAATAGCCGATTCCTGAGCAGGTACATGGTTTGTACCAACAAGGACGTCGATGGCCTCGGCCTCACCCTGGCCTATGTCGTCCCTAACCCAGCTAAATCCCACGAGGCTCCACGCTGCTGTTCGGCTTGTTTGAGCAAGCCAGCGTATCTCGTCTATGGCCTTAGCCTCTGCCTCGTCAATGCCATCCTGCATCCACGGCATGGCCTTGATCTCCAGCGCAACGGATCTATGGTACTGGTCGAGCTCCCGAGCGCCAGGGAGTCTATTCCAAGCCTGATACCAGGCTGGAACTGGGGTAGGCGTGGGTGTGGGCGTTGGCGTAGGCACAGGTGTGGGAGTGTCGGTGGGCGCGGGTGTGGGCGTTGGCGTAGGCACAGGTGTGGGAGTGTCGGTGGGCGCGGGTGTGGGCGTTGGCGTAGGCACAGGTGTGGGAGTGTCGGTGGGCGCGGGTGTGGGCGTTGGCGTAGGCACAGGTGTGGGAGTGTCGGTGGGCGCGGGTGCGAGCGTGGGCGTAGGCACAGGTGTGGGAGTGTCGGTGGGCGTGGGTGTGGGCGTTGGCGTAGGCACAGGTGTGGGAGTGTCGGTGGGCGTGGGTGTGGGCGTTGGCGAAAGGACCGGCGTGGGTGTGTCGGTGAGTGCGGGCTTCAGCGCTTCAGGTGGAGGTTCATCGCTACATGCCGCCACGGTGGTAGCGAGGAGCGCTGCCAGCAGACCGCTTAGAAGAGCACGGCTAATCCCCGTCCAGAAACCATCTAGCAATGGGAACATCTCAGGCACTATCCCGCCACTGGATCGTAGGCTCCATATTACTGAGCAAGCGGTACTCCTCTCGACGACTGACCACAAGGGGCCGTGATGATGTGAACGGACTTGATGTGGTTAGTCATCCGACGCTTGGTCCCCTGACCTAGATTTGCCCCAAGCAATTAGCGGTACCGTAAGCATAAGTGCGGCCATGACGAAGATGCAAGGGTCAATGTAACCGTCCCATAGGCGGTGTGGAAAGAAGAAGGCAGGGAACCTTGTTAGAGTTTGGGTAACAACAACAGACCCAGACCAAGAGACCCTGCCAATGCCAAGAGTAAGATTCACACTTCCACAGGTCAAGGTATTCCCTGACACTCGGCCTTCAGCCTGTCCGCATTGCGGCAGCGTGTGCCTGAACAGGCACGGGCCGGCAACAAAGCCGATCAGTGATCTCTACGTCAGCGAGGTCACGGCGCACAGATACCGCTGTTGCGACTGTGGTCGCACATTCAGACACTATCCGCAGGGAGTTGACCATCACGACCAGAGTCACAGGCTCAGGGCTTTGGCAGCGCTGAGTTGGGCGCTGGGACTATCACTGCGTTCAGTGAGCCATCTGCTGGGCGCTCTGGGCTGTGGTCTGTCGAGGATGAGCGTGTGGCGTGACGTGCAGCAGGCTGGGACGAGCGCACTGGATGGGTGGTTGAGGAGTGTACGTGGTCAGGTGAGGGTGATGTGCGCCGATGAGACTGTGCTCAAGGTGCGGGGCAGACGGACGGTGGTCGGGTTCGTGACAGACGCGGCGAATGGCCGACTACCGGGAATGGACGTATTGGTGGAGCGGGACAGTGACGGCTTCGTGAAGTGGCTCAGCGGATATGTGGGCCGTTTGGGTGTGGAGTCTATAGTGACGGACGACCTCAACACCTACAAGCCGGTGGTAGAGTGCCTGGGAGTGGATCACCAGGTGTGTATCGCGCATGTCGGAAAGTGGGTGTGGAACCGACTCAGGGAGATAGAAGGGTGGGACTGGTACAGGAGTCGGATATGGCTGCTGCTGACCGAGTTGCCACAGGGAGGTGGGCGAGAGTTGCTGGAGATGGAGCCTGTGGTTCGCAGACAACCGAAGCTTCACAGGCTGGTGGTGGAGTTGTCCGAGAAGTGGCGGTCTCTGACATGTCACCAGCGGGTGAGAGCAATGCCACAGACCAACAACTGCACGGATCGGACGATAGGAAGGAGCAAGATCAGGTACAGGACGGTCAGAGGGTACAAGAGCGAGGAAGGAATGATGAATGGACTGGGACTCACGCAGTGGGTATGGAGCGGTCGGGAAGCGCTCGATCTCGGCGTGTTGATCGCCGCCTAGATACTGGCTCTCTCTGCCCACGCTGACCCTTTCAAACTACTTTCAACATCTCACACCGCCTATGGGACGGTTACTCGATAGACTACTTTCCAACCATACAAGCTGGCTCTGACGCGGGGTCCCTCTCGGTCACACCGACAGTCCGTGTGCCATGTCAATGAACGGCCCTACGGACTTCCCCAGCACCGCCACTCCCGCGTCGTGCGCAAATGGCAATCCGAAACGGCTCCGCGCGGCACCGTTGAGCGCGAAGTCGTAACCGCCGATGTTGACCACGCAGAACAGACCTTCGCGGCACTCGACAGTCACACGGTTGTCGCGGAACGGCCACTCGCTACCGAACTCTGTTTCGCTGACTGACAACGAAGGCCAACCCGACGCCGCGACCTCCTGGGCGGAGCGCCTGACCCATTGGTCGGTGTCGCATCTGAGTATCTCCACCGAACGGCGATAGTCGATGGTGCCGAATTGGTCGTCCCGGAGATTCCTGAACTCTTGATACACGACTGAGAGTCGTCTGATTTCACCTTCTGGGTCGGCATGTCCCCCAAGCGTGAACTGCATGGCTATCGCCCGGACCAGCCGCTCCATCCTCGCAATCAACGCACTGTTCACTCGCGGGTAGTAGTCGCGGTGCAACCGCTCCAGATTGTCAAGGTACGGAATCGGGTCCTCGACGTGGGACTCGAGCGCCTCCCACTCACCTTTGGGGTCCATGGGCCTGTGGCCCGCCCCAGCCACAACATCGAGGTTGTAGTAACGACCCATCTTCCCGAACAAGGATAGGATTCTCACGCAATCGCTTAGCACGGGATCCCCCCTGATGAATGTAAGATCCTGTTGCACCAGGGGCCGTTGCGTTCCGCCATAGTACTTCGTGCAGATCGTCTCTAGCAGGCTCTCTAGATCGTGTCCGAGCGACTTCATCGCCATCCTGTTGGGGTATGTCCCTTCACGGCCCTTGTGAACGGCGGCGATATAGCACTTCATCGAGCGTTCCAAACCGCTCGCCAACAGTTGGTGCGGCAGGCTGTAGAACGTCCTGCCCATATCGATTTCCTGGAGGTGTCCAAATCCAGACTTGAGGAGCTCCCTCGACGTCTCCAGCTCATCAAGCAAGCACAGAAAGCGCATCGGATCGTTTTGCCTTCTCATTGTCTCGTAATCCTCTCCTTCAACTCTGGCTCGAACACCAACTCCGGCACCACCACTTCCCAGGCATCGCACTGAAGACCGTCCCTATACTGCGGTTCAGAGCGCTCCCTATCCCATGTCACTACCGCCAAAACCGTGGCAAACGTGCAACGCATACCGTCGGGAATCTCGAAACCACGAGCGAGTTGCCCGACGACCGTCCCTTTGCGATCAAGAATATCCCAGCGGCTGGAGCCGTTACGCACCTCCAGTCTGTCGCCGGGCGCGAGTGAGGCAATGGTGCGATGCGCTGGATGACCAGATTGCTTGTACCCCGCGAAACTGAGAAAGACGTCTCGCAGGCTGAGCCGCCGATAACGGCGAGCCAGTTCCGGGGCCGCCGGCGGTAGCTCGCTAGGCGCTTGGCGGAGCAGCACCGATTGACTGCCCCGTAAGCCGTCTTGGAGAGGGTGCGACTCCTTAAGGCGCGCAAGGGCAAGCGTTTCCCGGGCGCGGGTCATGGCAACGTAGTACAGTCGGCGCATGGCATCGGCGTCTTCATCAAGCCCAAAGCGCTCCCAGCCTCCGTCCAGCACAACCACGTGGTCGAACTCCAAGCCCTTCGCGCGATGGGCCGTGAGCAACATAAGCCCTCGCTGGCGGCGGCGCACTTCTCTTGTCCACTCTGCCAGCCATTCGATGAAGTGACTCACCGATGTCTCCGCGCCACCGGTTTCCACCTCGTACTCGTCCATGGCGTCGCCCAGCAGGTCGGTCCAAAGGCCTGAGGGTTGCCCAAGTAGCCATTCGTTCAGGTCAGAACTCGTCACCAAGCGAGAGTCCCGCCCGCGCAGCGAATTCACCAACGCCTGAGTCTCCCGCAGATGCCAGACACCTGAGAAGTCTTCATTCGCCATCTGCACTGGAACTTCCTCAAGCTCGCAAAGGCTGCGCACCGGGTCCAAGTAGCTCCACTCCCGCGCTATCACTCCGCAGGTGGACCAGTCCCAGTTCGGCGTGAGTCCAGACAACCGCTTCAACTCAGCCACCGTCACCTGAGCCTGTGAGATGGGATCGTATCCCGCTGGCAGTATCTGCACTCGACCGCGGGCGACCGGATCAAGTTCGGCCCACACACCGCCTGGGGCGTCCTTCTCCCTTGCACGATTGACATGGATCGCATGACCGCTCTTCATCCTTTGCCGGGCGGGTTTGATCACCGCGTTGGCCGCCGTAACGATGTGGCTGGTGGAGCGGTAGTTGTCGGTGAGATAGGCTGGCTTAGCCCCATAGTCCGCCTCGAACCGTCGTATGAACTCCACGGACGAGCCGTTGAAGGCGTAGATGTTCTGATCGTCGTCGCCCACTGCGAAGAGGCTGATCCTGTCGTCTTCCTCAGTGAGAGTTCTGCCTGCAAGAGCGGAGATCAGTTCATACTGGTCTGGACCGATGTCTTGGTACTCATCCACCAGTATCCAGCGGAAGCCAGACAGCAATCGAGAGCGATACTCGTCCGCTTCATCGGGCGGCAGTCCCTCCCCGCCCAGCAGGGCTACCGCCTGCTTGAGTATCTCTTGGAATTCCCCGTCGTCCAGTCGATCAGCCCTCCCCGAGAAGCTTGCGCCGACCAGCCGCATGGCCAGCGCGTGGCAGGTGAGCGCCATCACGCCTCTGGCATCGTCGCCTATAAGGTCCGCTAGGCGTCGGCGTATTTCCATCGCCGCGTGCCTGTTGTAGGCGAGCGCCAGGATGCCGCGAGGGTTCTCGCGCCTGGCGCGAATCAGGTAGGCGATGCGGTGCACGAGCACCCGCGTCTTGCCGGAGCCCGGGCCTGCCAGCACAAGCACGTTCGTCTGCTCCCGGTCGTCTGCGACGATGCGGCGCTGGATGGGATTGTTGAGGCTCTCGACGATTGCTCGCCACGATTCTGGTGTGGTCTGACGCGAGATTTCCCTCTCTCTATCGGGCAGCCATCGACTCAGAAACTCCTCTTGACTATAGCTGAAATAGTCCATGGCCAAACCCAGAGCGTCGGCCATTGAGCCAAGGCCCTGCTCCGCATACTCGGCCATGATGTGGATTTGCAGCACCTGCTCGTCGTAGTGGAGCTTGAGGGATGCGAAGTCGGCTTGGGCAAAGCCGCGTGTTTCCGGCTTCAGGCGGATGGTCATAGCTGGACGGAATACGCTCAGCCCCTTGTTCAGCCGAATGACTTCCTGTTCGTGCAGCCACAGGAGCGCACGGTCCATCAGCCTGGCGGGATTCCTGACCTCGCTCTTCAGGACCAAATCGGACTCGATGACCTTCAGCAGCTTGCCGAGAGTCGTCTCGGCCAGCAAGTCCGTACCCCAGATTCCCGACGGCAGGCAAGCGAGCAGGTGGTCCAGCAGATTCCCTGCGGCCATACGTCGCACTTCTGCCATCTTGTCCAACGTCTTCCATTCGCGTTGCAACGTCACCTGCATGGTCTCCCCATCGCGCCCACGCACTCCAAGACTTCCCCCGCCGCCACCCTCGCCCCGACCGTCAGCTGCAATGCTGCGGACAACGCGCCTCAGGAGTTCCGGCAGCGCATAGGCATGGCCGTCGCACTTCAGCCGCTGGGTAGCGAGGCGGAGATGAAGTGGGGACGAGTCACCCTTTTCCATGTCCGGAGCCGTCTTACGCAAGAGATCGATAAGGCCCCGCTCCAGTTCCAGTGCCTGCTCGAAGCGTTGCCGGGAAGCGCGCGGCACTCCTGCATGGACGAAGGCTGTTAACGCAGTGTCGTTGCTGGCGATGCCCAATCGCTCCATATCGTGGAGCGCGCCCCGCACACCCTCGGGCGTCAGGCCCGATGCTGCCATCAACTCGTCGGTGGAGATCCCTTCGTCCGCATCCGCCTCGATGAGTGTCTCGGCAATGGTCAGCAATTGGCGGCGATAGGCGTCCGCGATACGCGCCTTCTCCAGCTTGGCTCTCGCCTCTTCCACCGATCTCACCCGGAGGGAGGACGGAAACACCTGAACCTTGTTCTCCTCCCGTGTCAGCAGCACAGCTTCCTCCAGCCAGGCCACTGAGGTGCGCACCCGTGTGTCGTCGGTGGCGGAGTCTCGCTCGAATGCCTTCTCTTCATCCTCCCCCAGGATCTCGCCTGCGGTGGCCACCACCTCACCGCCCAAGCGCTTCTTCCGGTCGAGATTCCGCAGCGCCCTCAGCACGCCGTGGATTTCGCGGCGCGTGAGCCGGGAACGGGCAGACATGCCAAATTGCCTCTCCACATCATCCGCTGGGTTCCGTTGGGTATTAGGTGTTGACAGTTTTGGGCGGTATTGATTTGGTAATCTAACCGCTTCGATGAAGGGAGAGTGGGAACAAAAGTGAGGGCCTGAACCCGAATATTCAGACCCTCGCGTCCAGCGTCTAATCCAGGCCGCCGGACACCGTCAGTATAGACGGCCAACAGCATTAAATCAAAAGCGCCCCGCCTGGATTGCCCAAGCGGGGCGCTTTTACTTTTAGTCCGCGCCAGAGGCGAGGACACCCAACAGAAGACGAACACCGCTAGGTTATCTGGCGGCTTCTGGGGTGTCAAGCATGACGGGCGGCTCGACCGTGCTGGTTCGACCGTTACTCGTCTCTGGCGACTCTACCGAAAGGAGAGTCGCTATGGCTAAGCGAGACACGCACAAATACACTCTGCGCGTGGGGAACCGGATCACCTATCGGGGCATCACGAACAACCCGAAGCGCAGAGCTGGCGAGCATGAGCGAGCCGGCAGACCAGGAAAGATGCGCATCGAGGGGCCGCCGGTAACCCGCAAGAGGGCATTGGCTTGGGAGCGTCGCATGAAGGTAGTGCGATAGCTATTCATCAGCGTCCCCGTCGTCTTCGAGGGCATCGAGGCCGAAACGGAAGTCTATGCCGCGAACCGCGCCAGTCGCCCGATAGCCTTAAAATGCCGCCCCCTAACACCCAACGGAACCATCCGCTGTGTATAGCAGCACGCAGCGCGCCCTCCGCTGGTCCCGTCCAGCGCGCCCCGCCTCCTGGAGGTAGTTCTCCAGGGAACCCGGGATGTCGGCGTGGATCACAACCCGCACGTCCGGCTTGTCTATGCCCATGCCGAAGGCGTTGGTGGCGACGATGGCCCGCAGATCGCCACGGATGAAACTCTCCTGCACGTTCTTCTTAGTCTCCGGCAGCAACCCCGCATGGAAGTAGTTCGCGTCCATCCCCTTCGCCTGCAAGAATTCCGCCACCTCTTCGGTCTGCCGCCGCGTTGCGCAGTAGACGATGGCGCCGCCCGGCTCCTCTGCCGGCAGATCGGCTTCTATGATCTGATGAATGTCGGCGAACTTCCCCTCGCTGCTCGTCTGCACCACCACGAACTCGAGGTTGGTACGCTGAGCGCCGCCGTCGAAGACCTTCAGCCTGATGCCGAGTTCTTCCTGGAAGTAATCCTCGATCTCGGCCTTCACGTCAGGCTTGGCCGTCGCGGTCAGGCATAGCACGGGCGGCGCTGGCTCTTGTCCCGCTCTCTCACGAATGAAGCGTCCCACGTAACGATAGTCGGGCCGGAAGTCATGGCCCCACTTGGAGAGGCAGTGGGCCTCGTCCAGCGCCCAGGAGCCAATCTCGCGTTGGGCGAGGACGCGGCGCACGGAGACACTGCGAAGCTGCTCCGGCGAGATGATGAGAATAGCCGCGTCTCCCAGCCGCACCCGGTCCAGAGCGTCGGACCGCTCCGGCATGGACAGAAGACCATTGATGGTGACGCAGGAACCAATGCCCCTCGCCTCAAGTCCTTTCACCTGATCCGCCATGAGGGCGACCAGAGGCGAAATCACCACCGTCAGAGCGCCAGTCTTGTCGTAGCGGGATAGCGCCGGGACCTGATAGCAGAGCGACTTGCCGGCCCCGGTCGGCAGGATGCCCAGCACATGCTCTCCTGCCATCGCCGCCTCGACGATGGACTGCTGCATAGGCCGCCCACTGTTGTCCGTCGGCTCAGGACGGAAGTCGTCAAAGCAGAACCAGCGGGCAAGTTCCTTGCGGGCGTCGTGTCGTTCCCGGCACCATCCACAAGCGGCATCGGCGCAGGCAGTGTCGCGTAACCGGCGCACGAGCCGACCGGCTTCGGGAAACTGATGCCGCACCCAGGGAGGCATTACCGAGTTGCCTCCCGACACCGACATCCATGCCAGCGCATAGGCGAGCGCCCAACCGTGTCGGGTGGCGTTCGCCACGACCTCGCGCGCCTGTGTCTGACAGGCGTTTTCGGTCAAACGTGCCCGAATCGCTTCATGCGCCTCTACGTTGGATGGTCTTCGCGCCCGACGCAATGAGGCGAATACCCTGTCGAATCCCGCGCCATCTTCACACGTGGTGAGCCAATGCCAGGCTGTCAACAGGTCAGCCGGTGCATCACGCAGTTCCTTCTGCTGATTGGCGAAAACCTCAAGCGTCAATCTCGCGTCCAACTCCGGGTCGTTTCTGCGCCCACGCTTGAGTTGCCCGTCTTGGTAATGCTTGACAAGGTGATGGTAGGGGTTGCGTGGGAAGGCCAGGGGATTGAGCCTGAGCGTGTCCACCGCTGGCAGCCGCAACAGTCCCAGTCCAGGACTCGCGGCCTTCAGGTGAGGCAAGTCGAATTCGATGAGGTTGTGGCCCAGGAGGAACTCCGCGCCTCCGGCAAGGTCGTCCAGCTTGGCAAATGCCCCGGCGAGGCTGTTTCCCGCTACAGGAAACGCCAGGGATTGTCCGGTGTCCAGACGTACTCCTGCGAAAGCGCGGATGCGACGGTCTTTGACGCCGACTTCAAGGTCAAGCGAGAGGCAATGGGACAACAGACGGCTGCTGTCGTCAGCCGAAGGAATGGACTCCCTATGTCTCGGCCCCATATGTCCCACGCATCTATCACCCATTCTCTCACAGCGACCGGAAGGCATATTGTGTGGTTAGAACGCTAGTTGGACCTTCAATGTGAAAGTTCTTGATTTTATCAAGTCTGGTACCCCCGGCGGGACTCGAACCCACGCACCCGGCTCCGGAGGCCGGCGCTCTATCCGCTGAGCTACGGGGGCGCCCATCGACAACAATATACCAACTGTGGAGGCTGTGAGCAAGATGAACGGCGAGGCGGGTTCGACAGTCGCGCCCTTGCACGACTATGATAGGAGCCGATGGCCGGTCGAGACGCCGAATGAGGCCCATCCGCCAATACTTGAAAGTGGGTGCCGAATACACTTGACATACATCGTTCTAGGTGCATATGATTATGCCGCGTTTGTGCGCCGTCGGTTCTATCGGCGGGAAAGCTGAAATCCTTATCCTCGATAGTGCGACATTCGATCAGACCGATAGACTTTAGGTCTAAATCATTCATCTCGAGAGGGGGTCAGATGAGAAGGAGTTTCCCCGTAAAGGGAATAGCAATAGCCCTGCTTTCATCCGTTCTTATGTTGGCGTTGATAGCATGTCAGGGGCCGCCAGGCGAACCCGGTCTGCCCGGCCTGCCAGGCGCGCCCGGCAATGCCGGAGAACCCGGTCTTCAGGGACCGCAGGGTGAGCCTGGACTACCCGGTCTGTCCGGTTTCCCAGGCAACCCGGGACCAGCCGGTCCTCCCGGTCCTCCCGGTCCTCCCGGCCCAGCAGGCTCGCCGGCAGTGTCGCCTGAAGCGTCCATCATGCTCAATAAGTCAAGTATCGCTACTTCGGGCGATCCGATCATGGTTCATGGCTCTGGGTTCCAGCCAGGCGAGCCGGTCGTGTTGCAGCTCAGGGTAGATCAGAATTTGTCCATCATTGCTGGTGGCGCGAGGGGCGCTCAGGTAACAGCGAACGAAGCAGGCGCGTTCAGCGCATCGTTCGATGAGGTTGGCGGGGCCTCCGCAAGCCAAGCCCGCGCTCCCGGAGACCGCAGCTTCGTCGCCAGCGGCGCGTGGGGCAGCAGAGCCAGCACACCTGTGAAGGTGGTTAGCTCGGCTGAGCCTATGACCGCAGTTGACACCGTTCTCCTTGCCTCAGGCACAGCATCCGGCGAGCCGGTGATGATCTGGGGCGGTGGCTTCATGCCTGGCGAGGTAGTATCTCTGATACTCGTAGGGGCCGCCGACGGTGGTGGCGACCGCATAGTCGGCAACGCCGAAGCAAACATGTCCGGCGCATTCGCGGGCGAAGTCTCCGCTAGCGCCACGGGCCTGGAGGGTGTGTACACCCTCAAGGCAACAGGCAACATGGGATCGGTAGCCTCCGGCGTGCTGGTGGTAGCAGAGCCCAAGTAGCCTAGACTACAAAACGGAATAACCATACGCGCGACGCCTCCCATTGGGGAGGCGTCGTTGCGCTATCAGAGAAACTTTCCCGAACCACCCGCCGCCGCCGCTGTTACGGGTTTGACCAGTCCCGCATTAAATGCGACGACTGTCAAAGGGTCACAGTAGGGGATCGGGTGATTCCTCGCTTGATGGGCGTTCATCTTAAGCCGATGCGCCACACTGTCCGATGTACCCCACGGCTCAACCGTATGTCTGCGCGATCAGATGCAGCCCCAGAGTCCTTCGAGTAATCGGCATGGCGCAAAGCGATTGTGCGGAATCACCTTATCCCATCGAGAGCGAAGGGACTATGCCGCCCCAAGGAGAGAACGGAGCGGCTGGGCGGAAGTTTTGATCCTGGGTTCGCGCGAGTAGGGGTCTGCGGGGATTGGGAGCGCGTCGCGCGACGAACCATACCTCTACCTCTCCGCATCCGGGGTTGGCGCGAGCGTAACGCGCAACGTAGTGGGCCGTCTGCCGGCGGTATCTATTACCTCGATGCTCAGGCCCACATGATCCACCCTGTCGCCCGCGACAGGGATCCTGCCCAGCCGCGCGAACACCAGCCCCCCCACCGTGTCGAAGCCATCTCCGACCACGTTCACTCCCAGCGAGTCGTTCAACTCGTCCAGCGGCATCCCAGCATCCACCGTAAACTCGGCTACTCCCGTTCTCCGCAGCTCCGGCTCTTCTTCGGCATCGAACTCGTCCTGAATCTCCCCGACTATCTCTTCGAGCAGATCTTCGATAGTCACGATTCCGGACACGCCTCCATACTCATCCACGACTACGGCCAAATGCATCCGCTCCTTCCGGAAGACTTCTAGCAGCCCCTCCAGAGTCTTAGACTCCGGTATGAACAAAGGCTCGCGGCTCACCTGACTCGCGCGCATTTCCGAGGCGTCGCCCGAATTCGCCAGTTGCTGCAGCGCGTCTCGAGCGTGGGCTACGCCAACTATGCGATCTAGATCGCCGTCGTATATCGGCACGCGGCTATGCCCCTGTCTGATCATCACGTTCACCAGGGTCCTCAACGATGCGTCCGACTCCACCGCCACGATGTCCACTCTGGGCGCCATCACCTCGCGCGCCACCGTCCGGTCCAGCTGCACGACGCCGCGTATCATCCGTACCTCATGTTCGTCCAAGACCTCATCAGGCGAGTCCACTATCAGAGGAGTGGAGGGGGTCTGGGAATCGGAGGAGGTAGGGCTTCCTACCATCTTTTGTTCCACCAGCAGAATCGGACGCAGGGGAAACGACAGCAGCCAGGCGACTCTGGACGTGAGCGAGCAAAGATGCGCCGCATATCTCATGCCAAGCGAGCGCGACGCGTAGCTCACCCCCCCCAAACACACCAGAGCGCCCACCGCACCCACAGAAACAAGCTCCCAACGCATCGAGTTCCAACCGGACCAGGCGACCGCCACGACGGAGACCATCGCGGCCGCCAGCGCCAGCCAACTTACAACTCGGAACGGCGCGGTGGGCCCCGCCGGGAGGTTCGCCACCAACGCGAGAGGCGATAACCGATCGGACTCGCCGTTCAGAACGTTGGCGGCGCGCGCCTTCATCCCCGCGGAGATCGAGGCCGCGCCCAACTCGCCGGCAGCGAACGCCAGCGCGGAAATCGCCAATGCCAGCAACGCTGGCAGCGTACTGTCGCTCTCCACCTCAGCGCTCCTATGCCGGAACGCCCGTCGAGCCTGGAGGCTCGGCAGACTTCTTCGAGGGACGTTTGGACCTAATGCGCGCGGGAGCGCCTATGGCGCCTGAATCGGGCGGCACGTCCCTATTCACCACCGCTCCGGCAGACGTGTAAGACCGTTCGCCAACCGTTACCGGCGCGACCAGCATCGTGTCGCTCCCGATGAAAGCGTCGTCTCCGATGACCGTCCCATGCTTTCGTTCGCCGTCGTAGTTGCAGGTAATGGCACCGGCGCCGATGTTCACGTTAGCGCCCACCCGGGCGTCGCCGATATAGCTGAAGTGCCCCATCTTGGCATCACGCCCTATACGACTATTCTTCACCTCACCGAAGTTGCCGATATGCACACCGGTCTCGAGGTACGCGCCCGGCCTCATGTGGCTGAACGGTCCGACGTCAACGCCTGATTCCAGCGTCGCATCTTCGATCACGGACGCTACCACGCGGCAGCGGTCGCCAATGCGGGAGTCTTCGATGATCGAGTTCGGGCCGATCTCGCAATCGGCGCCGATGCGGGTCGCGCCCCGTATGTGAGTGTTCGGCAGAACCACCGTATCCGCGCCGATGCTGGCGCCGTAGTCTATATAGACCGAGTTTGGATCCGGCATGGAAACGCCTTCGAGCATCCAGCGCTCGCGGATGCGGGTTCGCATCACGGCTTCGGCAGCCGCAAGCTCGACTCGCGTGTTGACGCCCCATGCCTCTTGCGGGTCGTCCACCGTCAGCGTCTCGACCATTCCCACCGGCGCCAACTCTATCAGCGAGGTGAGATACACCTCGCCAGACGCCGACGGCTCGATTCGCGCCAACTCGTCCCACAGCCAACCGGTACGGAAGCAGTACACACCCGCGTTCACCTCGCGGATCGCAACAGTGTCGCCATCGGCATCCCGCTCCTCGACCACCGCGCGCGCGTGTCCATCGCCGTCCCTCACTACCCGCCCCATGCCGTCCGTCCCGCGCGTATCCGCCGCGTTTGCCGTTAGCATCGTAACCGCCGCGCCGGACTCGGTGTGCCTCGCGGAAAGCCTAGCCAGAGTCTCAGACCGCGCCAGCGGCGCGTCGGCATTCATCACCAGCACGTCGTCGCAGCCGGCGACGGCGTCTCTAGCTCGGAGCAGCGCGTCGCCGGTGCCGAGCGGTTCGGGCTGGTAAGCGAAGGCGCAGGGTACACGGCCGGCGGGAGCCGGGCCGCCAAGCGCTTCGATGATTGGCGACTGCGCGTCCGGCGCTACGACTACCACTTGGCGATAGCCGGCAGCGACCGCGGTATCGCGCGCGATGGCGACCATGGGCATTCCGCTCACGGTGTGCAGCGCCTTGGGGATGCGCGACTTCATCCGCGTACCCTGTCCGGCAGCGAGAATGACGGCGGCGGCGGCTCTCATGGCGCGGAAACAAACGAACGCCCAGCCAACGGGCATCTACTGCCCGAGCCAGGCGAGAAAGCGCGGATACGTCTATCGGATAAGTCGTCCACTATGGGTAAATCGTAACAAGGGTCTGATGGAGTGTCAATCGTTGGGGCAATCGCATATGCCCAAGCGTTTGCGCTTTCGCCCCAATCTCACTATCCTAAGCCCCAAACCAACCCAAACTCTGACTAACGAGGGAGGATGCGAAATGGCGAAATTCAAGGTGGCCGTCCAGAGGCCCAGCAATGTAACTTACGCGCTTGGCGGCGGCGACTATGGCTATGAAATGGAGTACCTAGCGACCGTTGACGCTGAGATCGTAGAGATCGAAGCGGATAGCGAGGGGGAGTTCATCGAGCAGGCGCGGGACTGCGACGCGCTGATAGCGCGCGGCGACCGCATCAGCGAGGCCATTATCAACAGTCTCGACAACTGCAAGATAATCGCGCTCGGCAGCGTAGGGGCGGATACGGTGGACGTTCCGGCCGCAACGTCGCGCAACATACCCGTGACCAACGTGCCGGACACGTTTATCGAAGAGGTGGCCGACCATACGATGATGCTGCTCCTGGCCACCTTCAGGCGGCTTACGCTGATGGATGAGATGGTTCGCACCGGGCGCTACGGCGAGGGAAGGCCGTATCTCAACCAGTTCCCTCGCCTGTACGGTCAGACGCTCGGCTTCGTCTCGTTCGGACACGTCGCCCGCGCCACAGCGCTGCGCGCAGCGCCGTTCGGACTCCGCATGATGGCGTTCGACCCGTACATCGAAGAGCTGACGATAACGAGCTACGGAGTAGAACCCGTCAGCCTGAACGAGCTTCTGGAACGGTCGGACTTCGTATCCATGCACGCGCCATCCACAGATGAAGTCCGCCACATGCTGACGGAGGAGCACTTCCGCCGCATGAAGCCCACCGCGCTGTTCATCAACAACGGCCGCGGGCCGACGGTTGACGAAGCCGCGCTGATCCGCGCGCTGGAAGAGGGCTGGATAGCCGGCGCGGGCCTGGACGTAACCGAAATCGAGCCTCCCCACCCGGACAACCCGCTGCTGAAGATGGACAACGTGATACTAACGCCCCACGTGGCGTCCGCATCGTCTCGCATGTCTCCCGAGGCGCGCCGCCGCGTAGGGCAGGAGATCGCCCTCGTCCTGAGCGGGCGCTGGCCGCGCACCTGCGTCAATCCGTCCGTACTGGTCAATACAGACCTGAGACGCTGGCAGCCCTACTCGATGGAGCGCGGGCCGGGGTCGAATTAGGGAAACGAGGAGTGAGAGAAGAGATAGGTACCCTGCCCTACCCTCTCGCTTCTCGCTTCTCTACCTCCTTCTATCCTGGTCGGGGCGCCCCTGGTCGGGGCGGCCTGGCAAGCTGAACCAATAGCGCCGCAACAGCGCCGACGATGGTGAACGCGATGAATGCGATGTAATAGCTGCCGGCAACGTCGAACACCGCGCCCATCGCCACCGCGCCTATGGCCTGGCCGCCGCTCGTGAACGGTTCCGTAACGCCGCGTATCACGCCCAGCGACGTTCTGCCGTAGTAGTCGGCGTACGCTACCGGCGGCACCGACAGCATACCGCCGAGCCCGACGCCGAACAGCGCGGAGAAGAAGAACAACGCATAGGTCAGCATCTCCCTGGGTATCATGGCCGACGTGGTGAACAGGAACGCGCCGAGCGTCATCGTCAGCGCGACGGCGGTCATGACGTGTCGCGCGGGCGCTCGTTCTACGATCCAGCCCCACATGATGCTGCCCAGCCCAAGCGCGATCGCGTTTATGGCGATGCCCACGCCGGCGAGCGCGACGTTCAGCCCTTCATCCTGCAAGTACGCGGCCAGGTTCGTGTTGATGCCCGCCTGCATCAGGAACAGCGCGCCCGCGCAGATAGCCAGTATCCACAGCGCGGGCGTCTTCATCGCGTCTTTGAGCGTCCACTCAGGCTCGGCGGCGGCGCCGGATGACGCCTGGCTGCCAGTGGAGCCATCGCGCTCATCCGTATCGCCGTCGGGCCGCAGTCCCACGTCCTCGGGCCGCTGCACTATCAGCAGGGACGTCGGAAGCAGCGCGACCGCCCATACCACGATTCCCAGCACTATCCACGCCGTCTGCCAACTGCCCGTCCGCCACATCACCACCGAGGCGATTAGAGGAAACGTTACCATGCCGACGGAGTGCGACATGAACAGCGCGCCGCTCGACCTTCCGCGCATCCGGATGAACCAGCGAGATACGACGACGGACGCGCCGATCTGCACCGGGCTCGAGAAGATGACGCGCCCCAAGCCGTAGGCCAGATAGAACACGACAGGCAAGGCAATCGCCGCGATCGAAATTGTGGTCCACGGCAGGGGTATGTCAATAGCCGGGATGGATATGGTCAGCAGATCGGACCAAGCGAGCGAGATGGTAGAAAGCCCCAGGATGAATACGCTGGAAGCCAGCACCAGCCGCGCGCCGTACTTGTCTATCAGCCAGCCGCACACGGGCGACGCGAACACCGCCACAAGTCCGCCGAAGCTCGCCGCGCCGGCTATCAACGCTCGGGACCAGCCCAAATCTTCGGCCAGCGGGAACATGAAGACGGCTATGGTCAGGCTCGCAGCCGCGTTTCTGACTATCTGCGCGGTACTCGCGGAACCGAGAACGACCCAGCCATAGAAGAACGGCGTCCTGCGAGCGAGGCGATGGGCTATATTCACGGGCGTCTCCCTAAGCGTATGGGCGAACGGATGGGATGCTAACATTCGAGTAGGCGCGCGTCAACGCGGGAGGGTTTTGTCGCAGAGGCGCAGAGGAAGTCAACGCGAAGGCGCAAGGGCGCAAAGGGAGTGGGGGATTGTTCTTTGCGTTCCCCGCATCTTTGCGCCTTTGCGTCAATCAGGGGCGGTGGCTGATGGGCTAAACTTGTTCGGCGTCTTTATCAGTTGCTACAATTCACCAATCGGTTTGCGGACCAACAGCGCCGAGCGCCCACAGACGACGCGCCGGATGAGACTAGGCAGGTGCACAGTTGGCAGACATAAACGTGGCGATAATCGGAGTCGGCAACTGCGCGTCCTCGCTGGTGCAGGGCATCCACAAGTACGCCGACGCAGGCCCGGACGACGACATACCCGGCATCATGCACCCGGTTCTAGGCGAGTACGGCATAGGCGATATAAACGTGGTCGCGGCGTTCGACGTCGATACCAACAAGGTGGGCCTAGACCTGTCGGAAGCCATCTACGCCAAACCCAACAACACCGTCAAGTTCCACGACGTGCCGCATAGCGGCATCTCAGTGCAGCGCGGCATGACGCTGGACGGGGTGGGCGAGTACATGTCCGAGGTGATAGAGAAGGCTCCCGGACCGACAGACGACATCTCCGGCATCCTGCGCGAGCGCGAGGTTGACGTGGTAATCAACTACCTGCCCGTCGGCTCGGAAGACGCGACGCGCTGGTACGCGGAGCAGATCCTGGCCGCCGGCGCGGGCATGATCAACTGCATTCCCGTCTTCATCGCCAGCGGCGAGGGCGACTACTGGCAGCGTCGCTTCCGGGACGCGGGGGCTCCCATCATCGGGGACGACATCAAGTCCCAGGTCGGCGCAACCATCATTCACCGCGTCCTCGCGCGCCTGTTCGAGGATCGCGGCGTGGATCTGAACAACACCTACCAGCTAAACTTCGGCGGCAACTCGGACTTCCTCAATATGCTGGAGCGCAGCCGCCTCGCCTCGAAGAAGATATCCAAGACCAACTCGGTGCAGTCCCAGCTGGAACGGGAACTCAACGCCGACAACATCCACATAGGGCCTTCCGACCACGTGCCGTGGCTGTCGGACCGCAAGTGGGCGTACATACGGCTGGAAGGCACCAGTTTTGGAGACGTGCCGCTCAACGTAGAGTTGAAGCTCGAAGTCCACGACAGTCCAAACTCGGCCGGTGTCGTCATAGACGCCATACGCTGCGCCAAGATAGCGAGGGACAGGGGGCTTGGCGGACCAATCCTGGGCCCGTCGGCGTACTTCATGAAGTCGCCTCCCGTGCAGTATAGGGACGACGTAGCCCGCCAGATGGTGGAGGATTTCATTCAGGGCGTGGACAACTGAGGAGATCGGAAATATAGCGGCGTTTGCGTAGGGGCAGGATCGAAAACTGCCCCTACACTGTTAAAGACCTCGAAATTCGCTCTCACCACTAGCCATCAGCAGAAAATACGGATAGAATAGGCTTAGAGTGTGAAGGAGAGGTTATGGACCGACCGTCCAAAATCGGCCTGTTCTCGCCCTACGACCACGCCTACAGCGGCGGTGTCCAGAGTCACATACGCGAGATTGCCGACCAGTTCCGCACATGGGGCCACACTGTGCGTATCGTCGCCCCAAGTTCGAGGCCGTTGCGGGACGACGATCCCGACTTCATACCTATGGGGCGTCCGGTTCCGCTTCCGACCGCGGATTCGATCGCGCGCATTTCGCTGTCGGCGTGGCTGCACCCCAGAATCAAGTCTCTACTCGAGCGGGAGCGCTTCGACGTCGTTCACATGCACGAGCCATTGGTCGGCTTCGTCCCGTTCAGCGCGCTTCGTCAGATAGACACGAATCGGACGGTTACCGTCGCCACGTTCCACAGTTACCGCAACCGTCGCGTATGGTGGGCGATAGGGCCGGACCGGCTCGCCAACCGGCTCCTGAACCGGATGCACGGCAGGATAGCCGTATCCAATCCGGCGGCGAGCTTCCACAACAGCCACTTCCCGGCGGACTACCGCATCATTCCCAACGGCGTGCGCGTGGATGACTTCAGGGACGCCGAGCCGTTGCCTGAGCTGATGGACGGCAAGATAAACCTTCTCTTCCTGGGCAGGCTCGAAAAGCGCAAGGGTCTCAAGTATCTGCTGCTGGCGTACAGCCGGCTCAAGTGGGACTGGCCCGACCTCAGGCTCATTGTCGTCGGCGGCGGGCAGCCGGACGCAGACTGCTACCGCATAATGAGCGAGCGCAACTTGCAAGACGTGATGATGGTTGGGCGAACGTCGGACGAGCTGCGCGCCCGCTATTTCAAGTCCGCCCACATCTACTGCTCACCCGCAACCGGCAAAGAGAGCTTCGGAATCGTGCTTCTGGAAGCTATGGCCGCCGGCGCACCCGTACTTGCGACGGATATCGAAGGCTATGCCAGCGTCATCGAACATGGATACAACGGTTTGCTGGCTCCTCCGAAGGACGACGAGGGTCTGGCGCAGGCAATCGTCGCGCTCATCACCGACCCGTCGCTACGCTATCGCCTGGCCGAACGCGGAGCCGAGACCGCCGACACCCACCGCTGGGAGAACATAGCGGGCCGCGTCATGGACTACTACCAAGAGTTCGACTCCTCCCTGGCGACCGCAGACGGGATACCGGCGTAGCGGGGCGAGCGCCTATTTTTGACGCAGAGGCGCAGACGGGCGGAGGGTTATCTCCCGCCTGCGGGTTTGACCCTGCGCCACGCGCTACCCTACCATATCCCAATACCAGTCCATTGGGCGGTGACACATGATAGGGCGGGATAGAGCGCGGCAGGCGGTGGAAAACTACGTCGAGAGGCCGGTCGCCGGGCTGTTCGCCAAGCTGGGGCTGACGCCGAACGTCGTAACCCTCATCGGCTTGGCGATAGCGGCGGGCGGCGCCTACGCTATCGCCGTCGGCAACTGGTGGGCGGGCGGCGCGATAGTCCTGTTCGCCGGAATCTTCGACCTGTTCGACGGGGCGCTCGCCCGGGCCACCGGCAGGGCGTCCGACTTCGGCGCGCTGCTAGACTCAACGATAGACCGCGTATCCGAAGCGGTAGTCTTGTTCGGCCTGCTGGTATTCTACATCCGAAATAACGACGATCTGGGCGCGATCTTAGTGTACGCCGCTCTCGTCGGCTCGATTATGGTCAGCTACATGCGCGCGCGCTCTGAAGGATTGGGCATAGAAAACAAGGTCGGCGTCATGACGCGCCCGGAGCGGGTCGCCGCCGTCGGCATCGGTCTGATCGCGGGCCACTGGGCGCCGGTGGTGATGACCGGCGTCCTCGCCGTGATAGCCGGTCTGACCGCCATCACCGCGATCCACCGACTAATCCACACCGCCCGCGGGCTGCGTAACTAGATATTAAACCACTACCGGAGTTTCAACTTGACACTCACACGCCGCCCATGGCTAATCTTGATACTCGTCTCCTGCGCGATAGTCGCGGTCGCGTCCGCGCCGCCCGCGTTCGCGCACTCCGACGCCATAACGGTCGAGTCCTCAAACGTCGTCAGCGAGTTCCCGGAGGGGATGCGCTTCTCGATAGAGGTCGAGTCCGATCATGAGATAGAGGAGATAGCCGTCAAGTTCCGCGCCGGAACGCAGGAGCGCGAAGTTTACGGCTACATGGAGTTCGACTCCGCCAAAGTCGTGGACTCGGAGCTTTTCTGGCGCACCGATACCGCCGGACGCTACATTCCGCCCGGAACGATAATCTACTACTACTTCGAGATACGCGACGTCGACGGCAACGAGCTGGTTACCGACATCGCCGAGTTCATCTACGAAGACGCGCGGTTCGAGTGGGATGAGGTGTCGGACGGCGTAATCGCCGTCGCCTACCACGGCCCCGTCAAGTCGCGCGCAGAAAAGATCCTCGAGGCGATCGTAGATACCATAGAGTTCATGTCCCCGATCCTCGGCGCCGAGACCGATGAGCCGATTCGAACCACCATGTACAACAACGTCAAGGAGATGCTGGAAGCGCTGCCGCCCGGCTCCACCACCATCCGACGGGAGCTGATCACCGAGGGGCAGGCGTTCACAAACTTGGGCACGCTATTGGTGCTGGGCGGAAGAGGCGACACCGGCACGGCGGCGCACGAGGTCACGCACATCCTCGTACACCGCGCCGGCGACAGCGCCGCGCGCCGAGTTCCGTCTTGGCTCGATGAGGGGCTCGCCGAGTTCGGCAACCTGTACCAGAGCATCTCATACGACATAGCGCTCGAATTCGCCATGGCGACGGATAGGCTGTTGCCCTTAACATCCATGCCCTCGCTGCCCGGAAACCCCGAAGACGTCATCATCTTCTACGGCATGGCGAAGAGCCTGATAGAGTACATGGTGATCGTGTACGGTCCGACCGCCATGCGCGATCTGCTCGCCTTACTCAAAGACGGTACGTCCATGGACGACGCGATCATGCAGATTTACGGCGTCAGCCGCATCGAGCTGGAAAACCAGTGGCGCGGATCGTTCGGCGCCGAGCTTTACGTTCCGCCCGACCGCGAAAGCGCGAAGCCGACGCCGGTCGCTCGGCGCACGCTTGGGCTGTTTAGCCTGACACCACAGGCGGGAACTGAGGCTGTCGGCGACGTGAGCGATACTCCGACGCCCACTCCAACACCCGAGCCTGAGCCGACGGCCATCCCGACCGTTGCGCCCGCGCCGACACAGCCGCCAGCCGTATCGAAATCTCAAACGGAGGAATCAGCAGAACAGGATGAGACCGAGCCGCAGACGGGTGGAGGATGTTCTGCGCCAATTGGGCCAGCGGCAGAGTCGCCGATAAGGGCGGACCTCGCGATCCCGCTATGCGTTATCGGCCTGGTAGGGCTGGGTCTGCGCCGCCGGAGGAGATGAGAGTGGAAGACGAACTGGATTTCATCAGAGCGGTAGAGCAGACTCGTGTCGTTAGACACCCTCGCCAAAGGCTGTCGACGTTCGGGGCGACCACTCTCACCTACTACGTCGTAACCGAGCCGATATATCGCGACATCCAACCTGACCCGCAGGACAAGGAGGGCGTAGTCCGGACGGGCAAAGTCGTCGCGGAGGAGCCCGCGATCGTTACGCCATTCTATGCCATGAACCTGGAAGGCTTCAGCTCCGACGCCTATAGGTACCTGGAAGCCATGTCCACGCGGCACGGCCCCAACAGTCCGGGCATCCTGTACAAGTACCGCAACGAGCCGAGCGGAACGGAGATAGTCAGCGGAGACGCCGGGGACATAGCCCGGCGCATAGACGAGCGGCTGACGGGCGAGCGGGAAGACCTAACCGTCGTCATGATAGGCGTGGACGATCTGTGGGACGTATCGCTGCTAAAGTTCATATACGAGCTCACCGCCAACTCCGCGCCCCACAACGTTCAGGAGCTGGATTCTCGCGGCCTGCTAGACCCCGCGCCAGGCGCCGGCGGCATCCCCATGGCGGCCGTCGCCAGCATCGAGCGTCTGTTCCGGGACGTACGCAACGGCGGGGATCCAGAGACGCTGCGGCAGGAGCTGGACCGCTGGGGCGCGTTCGACGCATACCAGGATCGCTTCCTCGATCTGTTCCGGCGTCGCTGAAGCGGAGCGCCGGCGCAAGCCGACGTTCCACAAGAATGCGCGTTTAGTCACCCTCACCCCAACCCTCTCCCACATGGAGAGGGGGCTATCACGCTTCCCAGGTTATCGGAGGCGCCAGCCGTGCAACCGGACATCCGCAAGCTGAACGCCTACATCAGACGATTCTTGGTCTTGGGCGCGGCGGCGTACCTGATGCTGATACCAGATTCGCAACTATTCATGATGAGCGAAACCCGGATGGCGGCGCTGGGCAGCCACTACAACCTCATGGGCTGGCACATGGAGAACTTCGCCTCCAAGTGGACGCATTGGTTGATCAGGGCCGCGCCCGGACTCGGCATTTCCGACCAAGACCGCGTAGAGCTGATGGACAGATACTTTCTGCTGGGCGACGAGGCGCGGAGGCTGCAAGACCAATTGGCGTTCAGCTCCAATGGGTCTACCGGCTCAGGCGACGGCTCCGGACGCCGGGAGACGTTGGCTCGGCGGCTCGACCAGGTCCGCGCCGAACGGCTGCTCATCCGCGCCGACGTCGAGGAGACCATCGAATCGGGCGTAAGCTCTGCCGTCAGGAACCACCGGCTCGGCGTCATGGACTCATGGGAGTTTTTGGACGAGTTAGTCTTCCCTCCAATAGATATCCGACTCCAGGAGCCGCCCAAAGCCCTCATCACATCCCCCAGGAACAAGATCGAGCGTCTGGAAACCGTCCTCCTGGAGCCTGGGATCACACTTCGCGAACGCGAGCGCATAGAGCGGCGAATCGCCGACGAGCAGGACTTATCCGCCATCGTGCTCGATATAGGCGGCGTCGCTACATATCCAGCATCCATCTACAACGGCGGGGACCTGCGCGGCACGCTCCGCATCGTCGCCCACGAGTGGATACACCACTATATGGCCTTCCATCCGCTCGGCTCCGAAATGCACTCCGATCCGGCAATGCATACACTGAACGAGACCGCGGCCAACATTGCGGGCAACGAACTGGGCGACTGGGCGTACCTGGCGTTCATGGAGCGAAAGTCGGCGCAGCTTGGAGGTCGAGAGAACGTAGCCATGCGCGCGCCGCCCGACACGATGCGCGCCGGCCCAGCATCCGCGTCTGGGGCCGCGTTCGACTACGGCCCCGCGATGCGCGAGACCCGCATCTCCGTGGACAGGCTGCTTGCCGCCGGGCAGGTCGAACTTGCCGAGTCTTACATGGAAAGCCGCCGTCGGACGTTCAACGACAACGGCTATCCCATCCGCAAGCTCAACCAAGCGTACTTCGCCTTCAACGGCTCCTACGCCGACAGCCCCGCCTCCGTGGACCCCATAGGCCCACAGGCGCGGCGACTACGCGACCTATCAGCGGACGTAGGAGAGTTCATTTCCCTAATTGCCGAGGTCGGCAGCTACGATGAGTTCCTAAAACTGTTGGAGCGTCTGGAACGTATCAGGAACATAGGGGGATGATTCATAGCGTCAACGACGCCGCCACCCCGCGCTCCCACCCTAGGTTCCCGCCTTCGCGGGAACGCCGATGGTAGGCAATATGGGCATTAGAGCATGACCCCCACGATGTGGTAGTATTATATTCATAACCGCTAGTGAACGGAGACGCGCGCCAGCATGTACCGGCCAGAAGAGCCAGAAGTAAACTTCGATCAGCTCTTGGAGAGAGTCAGAAACTTCTTCAACAGGTTCCGCTTAGGCGGGTCCGGGGGAGGCGGTGGCGTTGGCTCGATAATCATACTCGTCCTATTCTTCGTAGCCGCGGTCGTGTGGCTGGGAAGCGGCTTCTTTACGGTGCAGCCCGGAGAGGAAGCCGCCCTGCGCCGGTTCGGGATCTTCGACAGCATCCAGGGGCCGGGCCTGCACTGGTGGTGGCCGTCGCCTCTCGGCGCGCGGGACATAGTGCGAGTTGACGAGGTGCGCCGGCTGGAGATCGGCGTGCGCGGCGGCACGCCCGCCCTCAACGAATCGCTCATGATTACCGGAGACCCGGATGAAGCCGGACAGCCCGGCGAAGCCCCGAACATCGTGGACGTTCAGCTGCTCGTACAGTACGACATCAAAGACCTCAAGAAGTTCCTCTATCGCTCCGTAGATCCCGATGGGCAGACGATCAAAGACGCCACCGAGAGCGCGTTGCGCCAAGTGGTGGGCAGCCGTCCGATAGACGACCCGCTCACCGACAAGAAGGAAGATACGCAGGCTGACACCAAGATACTTCTCCAAAGGCTGCTGGACGAGTACGAAACCGGAATCAACGTCCGCGAGGTCAAGCTGCTCAACGTGTTCGCGCCTGAGCAGGTCAAAGACGCCTTCGACGACGTCGTGCGCGCCAAGGAGGACAAGGCGCGTATCATCAACCTGGCCGACGCCTACCGCGAGAGCGTTCTGCCGAACGCAAGGGGCGACGCCGCACGCCTGGTCGAGGCCGCGGAAGCATTCAAGCAGGAGCGCATTGCCATCGCCGAAGGACAGTCGGCGCGCTTCAAGTCTATCCTCCTAGAGTACCACCAGGCGCCGGATGTAACTCGCCAGCGGCTGTACCTCGAAGCGATGGAAGACATCCTGCCGGGCATAGACAAGTACATCATAGACGACGAGACAGGCGGCGGCCTGCTCGAAATCCTGCCGCTATCGGGCAGCGCCGATGCGCTCTTGGAACCGCTTGTTGGAGACCAGTAGAGGATAGCATCGAATGAAATTTCTGGCGCTAACGCTAATAATCGTCGCCATCGTCGCCGCGATCATAGTTCCGCAGGCGCTCTTCATAGTGGACGAGAAGCAGCTTGCGATCGTTACCCGCTTCGGTGAGGTGCAGCGTTCCATCAAGAACCCGGGCCTCTACACTAAGACGCCGTTCATAGATACGACGACGTACTTCGAAAAGCGCCTGCTCAGCTTTGATGCGCCGCCCGAGTCGCTGCTGACCAAGGACAAGAAGCGTCTGATCATAGACGTTTACGCTAGGGGCCGCATCGTCGATCCGGTAAAGTTCCGCGAGACGGTGCAGACCGAAAGCCAGGGCAAAGCGCGCGCCGTGGACATCATAACGTCGGAGCTTCGACGCGAAATCGCCAGCGACAACCAAGCTGAGATAATCACAACCAAGCGCGAAGACATCATGAAACGGGTTCAGGAGATCGTCCAGCCCAAGCTCTCGGAGTTCGGCCTGAACATAATTGACGTTCGCATCAAGCGCGCCGACTTCCCGCCGGAAATCGCCGAGTCGGTCTATGCCCGTATGCAGTCGGAGCGCAAGCGCAAGGCGGACAAGGAGCGCGCCGAGGGCGCGGAGATAGATGCCGAGGTCCGCGCCGCCGTTGACCGCGAGGCCGCCATCATCAAGGCTACCGCCCAGAGACAGGCGGACATCACGCGCGGCGAGGGCGAGGCGCAGGCGATACAGATATTCGCGGAAGCAATCTCGGAAGATCCCGAGTTCTACGCCTTCCAGCGGTCGCTCGAAGCCTACCGCAAGATATTCGAGGCCAGATCTACCGTGGTGCTTCCCGCCGACAGCGACCTGTTCGAGTTCCTCCAATCCCAAGACGGCTCCAACGATCGGTTCAATGGGAATACCGGATCGAGCGGTATAACCGAATCGGCGCAGCCGGTAGAGACACCCGAACCGGCGCAAGCGAACCAGGGCAACTGAATCGGGGCGGCGACTGTGCCGGTGTATAACGTCGCGGTCAACGTCTTCGACGAATACGCAGACGACCTTGAACCGGCATGGCTCTCCGCCATCGCCAGAATCGCGCTGTCTGTGGAAGGCGTGGAGGAAGGCGCCTCCACAAGCATAGCGATCGCAGACGACCAGACCGTTGCCGAGCTAAACTCCGAACACCGCGGCCTGGACGCCACAACGGATGTCCTCTCTTTCTCGCCCACCCACTCCGGCGCCTATTATGGGGATGACCGGGGGGACGACTGGGGAGACGATGAGCGCGACGCCAACATGGATGAGTTCGAGTTCATCCTTCCCCCGGATCATGCGGATACGAACATAGGCGAAGTAATCATCAGCCTGCCCCAAGCGCGCCGGCAGGCTACTGAAGCGGGTCATCCACTCGCAAACGAGATAGCCGCGCTGCTTGCCCACGGAATTTACCATCTGCTAGGTTACGACCATGAAGATGAGGATGACGCCGAGCGGATGCGCCCAAGGGAGCGCGCCGCTATGGAAGCGATAAGGGATGCGGGGCTGATCGAGTAAATGGTCGAAGTCCTATACAGAAAGTGGCGTCCCCGCGCCCTCGACGAAGTCGTAGGGCAGGAGACGGTTACCAATACGCTCAAGAACGCCGTTTCCAGCGGACGCCTTACGCACGCCTACCTGTTCTGCGGGCCGCGCGGCACCGGAAAGACCAGCACCGCGCGCATACTCGCCCGCGCCGTCAACTGTCTAGCTCCGATCAATGGAGAGCCTGACAACTCGTGCGACCGCTGCCTCGCCATACTCGAGGGCCGCGCTCTGGACCTGATAGAGATAGACGCTGCCAGCAATCGCGGGATAGACGACATACGCGAGTTGAGCGACAAGATAGGCTTCGCGCCAACCGAGTCGCGCTACAAGGTCTATATCGTGGACGAAGTCCACATGCTTACGGACCAGGCGTTCAACGCGCTTCTGAAGACGCTCGAAGAGCCTCCCGGCCACGCCATATTCATCCTGGCCACGACGGAGGTTCACAAGGTGCCGTTGACCATCGTGTCGCGCTGCCAGCGGTACGACTTCCGGCGCATACCCGTCGGCTCGATACAGGACAAGCTGGCGCAGCTCAGCGCAGCCGAAGGCGTACAGGCCGAGCCGGAGGCGCTGGACCTTCTCGCCCGCCACTCTACAGGCAGCCTGAGAGACGCCGAAAACCTGCTCGAGCAGGCAGTGGTGTCCTACGGGTCACCGCTCACCGGCGACCAGGTGCGTGATATGCTGGAGCTGGCGGGCGACGACGACGCGCTCGAACTGTGCCAACTCGTCGTTCAACGAAATCTGCCCGACGGTCTCAGCCTTATCGGGCGCATCGCCGACCAGGGTTCCGATCTACGCCAGCTTCAGCGCGCCGCGACCGAGTTTCTGCGCGCCGTGATGTTGATACTCGCGGGCGCCGGCGATCCCTCACGTTATTCGGATACGACGGCGCAGCGTCTGGCGCAGATAGCGGCGGGGGCCGACCAAGCGCACGTTCTCCGCGCGCTCAGGGCGTTCGCCGAAGCCGACATACGGAACGACTCAGCGTCGTCGCTACCGCTGGAACTCGCGCTAGCCGAATCCAGCCTGGAGCCGGTCGTCGAGGCCGCGCCCGCCCCTCCACCACCCGCCCAACCGCAGACTGACAGGCCGGTTCGCCGCGCGCCGGCAGCCGGCTCGTCGGGCTCGCCCTCGTACGCGCCGCCTCGGCAAGCTCCGCCTCCGCCAACCGGTCGTCCACAGGCTCGTCCCGCCGCCGCGCGCGCGCCGGGGCAGCCGCTGCCGACCGACCCGAGGGAGCGCCTGGACGCCGTATGGGACGATCTCACTCGCAAGGCGCTCAGAAACGTCGGCTCCCGGTTCAAGCTCGGCGCCCTGCTCCGCAGCGCGAGAGAGTATAATCTCGAAGAGAGGCGCGTCGTCGTCAAGTTCGCGCATAACTCCAACTTCGAACGCTTCCAGGAAGAGATGGGAAATCCCGACGTAAAGCGGCAGCTGGACGAGTTCGTCAAACGGGCAATGGGCGGAGATTACGAGCTAAACGTAGAGTTGGAGTCCGGCGTGAACGGCGCGGCAAGGCGACAGAACAACCAGAGCCACTTGGTGCGCGCCGCCCAGCAGATGGGCGCGCGTCTAGTCGAAACAATCGAGGAGGACGCTCCACAATGATGAACCGTCGGATGATCCGCCAAGCTCAGCAGCTTCAGAAGAAGATGGCCGAGCTTCAGGAAGAATTGGAGACCGCCACCGTGGAAGCCACGGCCGGCGGCGGCGTAGTAACCGTCGTCGTAACCGGAAAGTTGACCATCGAGTCTATCGAGATAGATCCCGAAGTCGTATCGCCGGAGGACGTCGACCTCCTCCAGGACCTAGTAATGGCCGCTGTCAACGAGGGGTTGGCCAACGCTCAGGAGATGGTCAGTTCCAGGATGGGGCAACTAACCGGCGGACTCAACATACCCGGACTTACTTAGCATGAATAGTCACGTCTCCTACTCCGTCGCCCCGATAGCTCGGCTCGTCGAGGAGTTCAGCAAGCTGCCCGGCATCGGGCCCAAGTCGGCCCAGCGTCTCACCTTCTACCTGATTCGTATGCCGGAGGAGAACGCGCAGGAGCTCGCCGCCGCCATCATAGGCGTCAAGGAAGGCGTATCCACCTGTTCGCGCTGCTTCAACCTCACCGAATCCGACCCGTGCTACATCTGCTCAGATCCTGAGCGCGATCCGGCTCGCGTGTGCGTCGTAGAGGAGGCGCTGGACGTTCTCGCCCTCGAACGCACGCGTTCGTACAGGGGCATGTACCACGTTCTGCACGGCGCCATCTCGCCGATGAACGGCATCGGCCCCGACCATCTCAGGATCCAGCCGCTGATCTCGCGCCTGTCCAAGGAGCCGATAGAGGAGATAATCCTCGCCACCAACCCCAACGTAGAGGGCGACGCGACGGCCATGTACATATACGGGCTGGTCTCTCCGCTCGGCATATCCGTAACCCGCCCGGCGCGCGGCCTCCCTGTCGGAGGCGATCTAGAGTATGCCGACGAATCCACGCTCGGACGCGCCATAGAGGGCAGGCAGACGTTCTAATCATTCCGGGCGTCAAAGAGCGTCCGGGGGCATTGGGCGAATCTCATGCCGCGATCGAGAACATACACCACCACCGGAATCGTGCTCCGCCAGTATCCGCTCGGAGAGGCGGACCGCATCGTCGTGATACTCACGCCCGACCATGGCAAGGTGCGCGCCGTGGCCAAGGGCGTCCGCAGACCGAGAGGCAAGCTGCGCGGACATCTCGACCTCACGAACGTCGTGGACTTCTCAGCGTCCTACGGGCGCAACCTCGACGTGGTAACCGAGGCGATGATCCGAGACGACCACCCCGCCACGCGCGCGGATCTGGCTCGCCTGTCGCAAGCCATGTACGTCTGCGAGCTTGCGGACCTGTTCACCGAGGAGCGTTCGCCCAGCCGTCGCCTCTACGACCTGGCGACGACTACCCTGAGCGCGCTCGACGACGCTCCGGACCTGTGGCTGCTCATCCGCTGGTTCGAGCAGCGGATGCTCGATGTAACCGGCTTCCGTCCCCAACTGGAGCGGTGCGTGGAGTGCGGCGAGGAACTCCTGCCGGCGGATCACGTTCTCGACCTCGGCGCCGGCGGCGTTCTGTGTCCCAATTGCAGATCGCTGGGATACGGGCGCAAGGTGGCGGTGTCTCAGTCCGCCATGCGCGTACTGCGCCACCTGCGGCGCTCTCGGGATGCCGACAGCATCGGCGCCCCGAAACTGCCGGAGCGGGTGCGCGAAGAGGTGGAGCGGATACAGAGTCGCTACATCAGCGCCATAGTCGAGCGGGACATCAAGAGCGCGGAGTTTAGCAGGCATGTTGACACGCGCTCGTAATACTTGCCAAAATCGGTGTGTTGGCGCGCGACGCTAGTGTGCCCCTGTAGCTCAGGTGGATAGAGCACCGGTTTCCTAAACCGGGCGCCCCGGTTCGAGTCCGGGCAGGGGTACCATGAAGTACCGTATTGCGAACTCCGCCGTTCAGGACTATTTCGGCGGAGTCCGCTCCCCTCATCGGACTGTCGTCCGGGGTGGGTATGGTGTAGACGATAGTCGCCCTTCCCTGCCTGACCTCTACCCCCTTGACGAACGAGTGGACGAAGGCTTTGGTCTCGGTCAGTTCACTGGTCTTGAGGAACTCGCTCATCTCCTCTGCGAAGGTTGCCACGATGTCGGCGCTGTCGAGGAACTGCCGACGCTCGGCCAAAAGCGCCCTTGCCTCCCCGGCGGCTGCCTCCAGCTTCTCCTTGCGCTCACGGTGTTCCCTGATGCGGTCAGAGGCGTCGGCCATCTCGATGTCCGTCGTCTCTATGACGCGCCAGATGCGGCCCAGCCTCCGCTTCACCTCCTCCAGCTCCCCCTCGATGGTCTCCAGCTGCTCCCGCTTTTGCCTCGCCACCCCGTCCATCTCCTCATCCAGCAGCTTCACCAGTCCCCTGATATTGGACTCTGTGAGGATGTTCTCCCTCATTTGCTCCACGATGAGCTTCTCGAATTTCCTCGCGTTGAGTCTGGGAGTCTCGCACGTGCCGCTGCCACGCTTGATCAGGGTGTCGCAGACGTAGTAGGTGTACCTTCCGCTCTTGGCCTCTGACGCGACCATGGACTTGCCGCAGATCTCGCACCTGGCCAGTCCACTGAGCAGGTATGGGCTGGACGCCCGCCTGGGATGGACTCGCTTCGGAGCGCGTGACTTCAGCAGACTCCCGACCTTTCGGAACTCCTGACTGGAGACGATAGCCGGGTGCGCGCCCTCGACGCGCACGGGCGGCTGGCCGTCCTTGGCGTTGATTCCCCAGACCAGAGCGCCGGTGTAGGCTTCGTTGCCCAGCATGGTGTGGATGGTGGTCTTGACCCATTTCCTTCCGTTGGTGGTGGGTATCCCTTCTGAGTTGAGGGTTCTGGTCACGTCGAGGAGGCTCTTTCCCTCCAGTACCATATCGAAGATGCGCCGTACCACGGCGTCCGCTGGCGGGTTCAGTTCCAGCTTCGGGCGCTTCTTTGCCCCGTCCTGGACATAGACCCTCCTGTAGCCGTAGGGGGCATAGGTGGTCATCCAGAAGCCCCTTGAAGCCGCCTCTCTCATCCCCCTCGTAACCTCCTGCGCAAGATTCTCGCTGTAAAATTCATCGACGGACTCGATGATGGCCTCGAGGAGCTTCCCGGTGGGAGTGTCGTCCGCCTGCTCGGTGATTGAGACGACGCGGACGCCTCTGCGTCTCAGCATGGACTTGAAGGCGACTGCGTGCTCGCGCTTGCGGGTGAACCGTGAGAACTTCCAGACCAGGATCTCCCTGAAAGGAGCCTCCGGCTTGCTAGCCTCGTCCAGCATCCTTCTGAACTGCGGCCTGTCGGCTATTCTCCCGCTCTCCGCCTCGTCCACGTACTCGCGGGCAACGAGGTAGCCGTTCCTCCCGGCGTAGTCCCTGAGCGCCCTCAGCTGCGCGGACACCGACAGGTCGACGTCCTGCCTGTCGCTTGAGACCCTTGCGTAGAGGGCCGCAGGTATCATATCGAGCCGGTCTTTCATGTGCATCTCCTCCCCGTTCATTCCTGTTTCCGTCCCGTCTGCCGGGACCTCAGTCTTTCCATTCGTTCGCGTCTTCGCCACTCGCGTTCCTCCATGTAGAGGCGGATGGCCTCGCGGAGAAGCTCGCTGACCGTGCGATCCTCCTCCTTGACCACGTCTCTCAGCTCCTGAGCCATCTCAGGGGACAGCGAGAAGGTGATGGTGGCGGCATTCCTGCGCTTGGCGGGCATTATCTCTTTTTTTGTCCGTTGATATAATACGCTGTCTTACTCTTATTATCTCCCACACGAACCTCCATCGTCAAGGAAGCTCCAACGGAAATCCCCTCCGACATGAGCCGCTATTCCAGCATAACCCCTCGATGGGCGTGTTCTGCCACATTCTTGCCACATCGGAGCAAGCAATTTTGGCGCGGGGACATCTGCGGTGGACCCAGGATACGGTGACTAGGCAGGTTCCGGAGTGAGTTCCCTGAGGGGAAGTCGAAAAGCGGATGGCGGCAGCCAGGTCGTAGCCACACCGGGCAGGCGATCCCCGTGTCAGCTTGAGGCCGTTACTGGTGGGAGCGAGTTCTGCTGAAGGATGTGGGATGTGTTGACGCTGGCCGAGCCGTTGACGCTGGCCGGATCGTTGCGGCTGGCGCTGTACGGGCGGGCCGGACCTCGAGCGGGTCCAGGTCGGTGACGTCTACGAGGAATGGGTTGCCTCAGACGGGACTGCTGTCCAGTTGGTAAGGTACGCAGAACGCCGCCGCCGCTCCTAAGCGGGCGATGCGGATCCGTGACCTCCGAGGGTAAGCGTGAATGGGCCTGTTCCGGCGGAAGTTGCAGAAATACAAGTCGGACAACCGAGCTGTGGGGGCGGAAGACGGCGATGTCGAAGCCGCAACCGAGCAAGCGGTTCCGGGGCAGTCCGGGGCGCTTCCGGTGAATGCGAGGCCCACTGAGAGATGCGCGGTGTGTGACGTCGCGGGTGGCGTGGTCTGACCCCGGCGCGTTCATCAAGGCGACGGCGCCGTGGGGCGATCATCTGCGTGCCCGGGGTTGCGCACAGCCCCTCCTCAGAAGGTCGGCCGTCCGTCGGGCCGTTGGCGGCGCGCCACCCGTGTACAGGCGATCTCATGGGACGGCAAGTTGCAGAGAGAGTGGATTTGTAGCTGAAATCGGGGTGAATGGGACATCCTGCCACATCACAGCAAGCAATCCAATTCCGGGGCTGGTTCCATGCTCATGGGGCAGTCCCAGCTACGAGATGGGGAAAGTGGAACATCGCCATCTGCGGGGGCATGGGGCAGTCCCAGCTACGAGATGGGGAAAGTGGAACATGGACACCGAGGGGCGCCGGATGAGGTGGGAGAGACCGGAAATCCGGGCTGGCGGGAACGTTGAGGGGGCGATGGCGATGGGCGGGACTGCGTCGGTCTCGCGGACTTGACGCCAGGGCCGGTAATGGCGCATGAGGGCGGATCACCAGCTCGCCCGGGGCTGTGCGCAGCCTCCCTCAGGAGGTCAGCCGTCCGGCGGTCCGCTGGCGGCGACCCGTGTACAGACGATCTCATGGGACGACAAGTTGTAGGGTTGGAGATTTCGTAGCTGAAATCGGGGTAGTTGGCGTTGCCTGCCGCATAGAAGCAAGCAATCAGATTCCGAGGCTGGTTCCACGTCTACCGGACAGGCTCAGCTTTGGAAATTGACAAAACGTCAAACTGAGAAACGGGCGTGAAGTGGACAGCGCCAGCTTCGGAAATTGCCTTTTGTCAATCGGGGGCTTCGGGACGGTACTGACGTTGGCCGCAGCCCCGAATCCGGACAGGTCAGACGATCAGTCGAGGTCGTAGACCGCTCATTGCGCCGGACTCGCCCCCCAGCACTCCGTCAGGCCTTGTTCGGCGTCAATGGACGGCACGTCTGTAACCGGCTCCTCACTCACCAGCGCCACGCCCGTATCGTGGAAGTCGAGCCCGGTTGGTTTCTGCGGCTTCTGTCCGGTCCTGACGAACTCGACCACGGCCTCGACGCCGAGCGATGCCATGCGAACCGGAAACTGCATGGCGGTGGCTCCAAGCTCACCGGCGGCGACACTGCTCACGCCGGAACAGGCGCCGTCGATGGTTACGATCAGCGCCTCGCGCTCCAGCCCCATGGAGCGGAGCGCCGCATGGGCTCCCGCTGCGGCGGGCTCGTTGATCGCGTACACCAGTCGGATCGACGGGTCCATCCGCAGCAGGCGCTCCATCGCGCCGCGCCCGCCTGCTTCCGAGCCCATGGTGGAAGCGCTGCCGGCGATGCGCGGATCGTCCTCATCGTACATTCTTCCCGGGTCCTTGATGTCAATGCCGAAGCCGTGGAGGAAGCCCTGGTTGCGCATCACACCGACGGTGACCGGCGTCTCGTAGCCGTCCAGCGTCGCGATCCGCGTCCGGGCGGCCAGCGGCCCCAGCTTTCCCCGCGCCCAGATGCCAATCAGTTCGCCGGCCCGGAAATTGTCGGTGGCGAAGGTCGCGTCAACGGTGTCCGGCGGATCGAAGGGAGTGTCGAGAGCGATGACCAGAACGCCCTCCGCGCGCGCTTGCTCTACCGCCGGGGCGAGCGCCAGCGGGTCCGACGGAGTGATGAGGATGCCTTTTGCGCCCGCCTCGACCAGTTCCTCGATGGCCGTTGTCTGCGCCTGTGTATCCCCGTCGTAGGCGCCGCTGTACGCGCGCAGTTCGACGCCAAGCTCCTCGGCGCGCTCTTGCGCCGCCTCGGCCATGGTGACGAAGAAAGGGTTGGCTTCGGTCTTGGTAATCAGTCCCACGATCACGGGCTCGACTTCGGTGGAGGCGGATTCCTGAGCGCAACCGACGAGAATCACGGCGAAGAGCCAGAACGACACTGCGACGAGGGACGGCGCCCTGACGTACAGGGCCACGGGGGCGCAGTCATTCGTCTGATTCATCTGTGAGTCCTCCTACTTCTCGGTTCTGCGCGGCCCGGCGCGATCGCCGCTCTATACGTTCCCTGATGCGCCACTCCCGCTCCTCCATGTACAGCCGGATGGCCTCCCTGAGCAGCCCGCTCACGGCGCGCTGCTCCTCCGTCGCCACCCGCCGCAGATTCCGCGCCATCTCCGGCGGCAGGGAGAAGGTCACGGTGACGGTGTTTCTGGAGTTGGGCTGCATCCTCACCCCTTCCATATGCAAAGATAGCTCTGAGTCTTACTATAGACAATCGGGCAATCCACCTTCAAGGGCGACTCGGGCGCTGCGCGGCAGCCCTCCGCTCTCCCAAATCTTGGCGTGTCAGCCCGTCGATGAGGCCGAACAGGTCTGCAAGGACGTGGTCGGCTGTGTCTCCAGGCGGCTCGGCGATTTCCCCGGTTCTGCAACAAAATTGCATTTTGGGAGCTGTTGTGGGCTGACACGGGAAGTGAAGGGGATGTCCTTTTGCCCTCTATGGGAAGTCCCGGGAACGGCTCGGCGGGGAAGTTGGAACGCGGCGCGAGGGGCTTGGCGTCCGTTCTGCGAAGGCTTTGGGCAAGGCGACTGTAGGCGGGATTCGTAGCTGAGAGGCGAGGAAGACGGGGGTGGTTGACGCAGCGGCGAAAAGAGCCTGACCAGTCGGTTCTGCAACGGATTGCATCCGGGAGGGCGCAAGGGGAGATACGGGCTGCAAGTTGCGGCGAAGCGGTCCCTGCAAGGCTGCCGGGAAGCCCCCTATCGGAAGCGCTCGGAACGGAAAAGGTGGACATGTTGTCATTCTGCAATCGAGTACAATTCGGACAAGGGACGTCGGTCCAGGGAGTGCGGCGGCGGAAATATCCATGCGTCGCCCAGGACGCCATTCTCTGCGATGGTCTCGATGTTGGAGGTGACGATGGGTATCTCCTGCATCTCGTCGGCGATGTCGAGGAAGGCGGTCTCGCTGTCGTGGGACTCGAAGACGAAGAGCGCGTGGGGCGGACGGCCCCCGTGGTCCCGCTCTGCCCAACCGCTCGTGAAGTATCGGCGGTAGGACCTCAGGCGCTTGGGGATGCGCTTCGGGGTGGTGGCCCTCCGCTCGAACTCCAGCAGGAAGGGACGCCACTCGCCCCTGTACTCCAGGGTGAAGGAGGCGTCGGGGTGGATGGCGTAGGCGGTCCGGTCGTGGCGGTAGCCGATGCTGGAGCGGTGGGTGGGCAGCAGGTCGAACAGGTCGTGGTCCGGAGAGCGGGCGACCTCGGCGGAGAGGGCTGAAGCGAATCCTACCACGCCGGAGTGGTGGCGCATCTGGGAGGCCAGGGCGCGCAGGGCGGTGCCCGCGTAGACCGACGGGTTGGAGCGCGACGGTTCGGAGCTCCAGCGGTCGAGCGTGAGGCCGACGGCGGCCCGGTCCCTGCGGGCCAGGTAGGTCAGACCCTCGTCGGTGAGCATGAGCGGGGAGCCGTCCTCCCGCACAAGATCGCGCTCGCGGAGGGGGCGGAGCGCCTGGTTGACCCGGCGCGGGGTGACGCCGCCCATCAGTCCGGCAAGCTGCTCGCGGGAGCACAGGGGCCATGCGGCCAGCAGGTCGAGGACCTCCTTCCCTGCCCGGGTCAGCTGCGCGGATAGACAGGACGTGAGCTGCTCATTGGGCTCCGGCATGGTGGCCTTCACTCCGGAGGAGTAGAGGGCCTCAGGGTCGGGTATCGGGTTGTCGCGAAGGAACGAGTGGGACGAGTCCTGCAGCCTGTCCATCCACGACAGGATGCCCGCCAGTGACGCGTCCGGGTCGATGCGCGCGGGAGGGTCGTTGTCCAGGCCGCCCCCGCACTGCTGCCAGACGACGCCGGTGTGGTCTCCGGCCAGAAGCTCATCCTCCGTCGCCACAAAGGTCCTGCGATGCTCCGACGGGTCGCCCAGGGAGCGTATCGCCCTGCGGGTGGCCTGGTCGGCGTGGGTCAAGACCAGGGTGACGAAGGGCCTCTCACGGCCGGAGAGACGCTCGACGCTCCTGAGGCGGTAGCGCAGGTTGGACGTGGGCAGCGTCGCTCCCTGGCGAATGACGCCGATGGAGCGGCCCCCGGACAGGGTGACCAGCAGGTCGTAGGGGCCGCTGCGATAGTGGTCCACGCGCGCGGGCTCTTTGCGCGGGTCTGCGTCGGCGATCATGGCGGCGACGCGGTAGAGGACGGCCGCGGCGTCCAGACGCTCGGTCAGCAGCCGGAACCACTGCCTGGACACCGGGTACTCTCTGAGGAAGCGGTCCGTACCACGCTCGATCCTCCCTCCGGCGACGATGCCTCGCTGCGTTGGGAAGTAGCGGCGCTGGGGCCGGGCTCCGAGAACGCTCAGCTGGTGCGGCGCTGAGTCCACAAGTCCTTGCTTGGCGAGTTTGCCGAGGCGTTCTCTCAGCGTGGAGGCTGGGATGCGCCCGAAGCGGGAAAGTTCGTCCACGGTGGCCAGGGGCGCCGCGCACAGCAGCCTGAGAGTGTCTTCAAGTACCTCGCTCAGGCGCCGCTCGACAGCCGGACCGTTTTCCATCAGCCGCCTCCCGGCCTGCGCCTGTAGCATCAACCGCTCCTTGGCGTCGTACAGCTCCCGCGCGCCGCCGCCCACACGCTCCAGAACCGCGCGGGGAATGGCCCGCCCCGTATGGCCGCGCCGGAGGAAGCGCCACAGGGTGTGGCGGGAGACGCCGAGGAACTCGGCCGTCCTGGGATTCCCATGCAGCAGGGCGTGGGCGCGCACGTAGCGCCGGACCGCCTCGTCGAGGTCCGCTCCGCCCTGCGCCGCGCCGTTCACTCCTGCGGTTTGTGGATTTGCAACCGCCATTCCAATGCTCCAACTTGCTGATGTCCCGACTTCCATCTTGAACGGCAAATCGCTCGCTCGCAATGGCTCGCAAGCCATTGTTTAGAAAGCGGATTTGTGGTATGGGCCGTTGCGCTCGGGGAGGACGCTGAAGCCACTGCGGGCGACGTGACGTTCGGTTTCTATTGCGGCTTCGCGTTGGCTTCCTTGGCGGCTGGCGGCTGACGGGCCTTGGTCGAGTCTGGGAAGGCGGATATGGTTCCCCAACGCCTTATATCGGGTGTCACAGGCGTCACCTCCCCTCCGATGGCGGCTCCGCCGTATTCGACGCTTGCCGTCGCAGGTGGGCGCGGACGATCATGCGGGTCAGGATGCGCAGCCCGCGTCGCAGTTGCTCCCGCTGTTCGGCGCTGTGCGCCGCCGATGACCTGCTCGGCGACAGGGGGGAGCGCGGTGATGGTTTCTTTCTATCGGCCTTTCTCATCCCGCTCCTCCGTCTCGGTCTCGGCGGGATTGCAGACTGGCTTCCCCGCCGCTGACGCCGGATGTCCGGCGTCCTCGGACCAGTCTGCGGGCTTGAAAGAGCGAGCGGTATCCCCCGCAAGGGACTTCATCCATGTAGCTGTCTCAAAAGTCTTCGCCGATAGGCGATAATGGACGAGACGTGTAGGCCGTTTCGCCGATGACATAGGGAGGCGAGCAATGCCGTTTCGCGAGATGACCCGGGACCGAGCGTGGCTGCTGCCCCCAACCCTTGACGAACTGATCCCCGCCGACCATCCCGCCCGCTTCGCGGCAGAGTTCGTGGACACCCTCGTTAGTCGTGCTATCCTAAGCGGTCTGCTGGCAGTTCTCATCACTACCACCCTGGCGGCATGTAGCGATGAACCTCCACCTGAGATACTGAAGCCCGCACTCACCGACACTCCCACGTCGCCTGACACGGCCACGCCGGTGCCTTCGGCTACGCCTACACCGTCACCCACACCAACACCCGCGCCGACCGACACCCCCACGCCGGCACCTTCGCCAACGCCAACACCCACACCGGCGCCTACCAACACGCCCACGCCGACACCCGCCAACACACCTACTCCCTTGTCGTCAGAGACGGCGGTACCGCCGTCAACCGATACACTCGTGCCCACCCAAACGCCGACACCGCTGCCGACCAGCACACCCATACCGGCGCCTACCAACACGCCCACACCCGTTGTCAAGCTTGTATTTCACGCTGAATCGACGGTTCTTGGGTATCGGTCTGACGGCTCAGCTGAAGTCGAGGTCACTGCCACCTTGCGTAACGATGGCACACTCCGGCTCGACAGTGCCCAAGAGATCACAGCAACGTGCGTATCCGAGGACGATGAGCGCAGGAACTGCCGCAGGGAGTTGGGCCTCTCCCTGCCAGATGGATTCAGTTCAAATTCCGAGAGCTTCACTCTGCGGCTCCCGATGGGTGCGTCCAGTCTGGCATTCGACTATGGTGGGGATGAGCCGCTGATTTCGAAGGTAGAGGTGCCCGAACGCATCGTTGGAGTAGACCGCGACCTGTGGGAGTGTTATGCAGACAGGCCGCAGCGGCGTGTCGAGATCGAAGGCGAGTTCTTCTACGGCTGCGGTGGGTGGGGCACCAATAGAGTCGAGAAGTGGCTCAACGATGTTCCCGTGAAGGTGTGGGCAACCGGAGACCCGACTCACATCGCAGTCTTCGAAACGGTTCTGGCCGAGCTTGCTCCGATACTGAATCTGGTGTTCGAGTGGGTCGATTCGGAGGAAGAAGCGGATTTCAAGGCGTTTGTAGGCGTGCCTCGTTCTCAAGCCTCAGAGCTCGGCTTTGACGACGACCCCAAGCTAGTGCACTACTGGGGTTTCGCAAGCGCGGCTGTGAACCGAGGTGAAGCCACATCGGGGTACATTGTCATATGGCTTCTCGACTTGACCAAGTTCAGGTCGCCCATCGATGCGATCAGGTCTGTAACCATACACGAGGCCCTTCACGCCCTGGTTCCTATCGGTCACAGCACCCGGCCCGTGAGCATCATGGGAGGGTCGGGACTCAATACATGGAGTCCCAGAGACCGCGAGTTGATCGAGCTCAATTCCCATCCGCTGGTGCGCCCAGGTATGTCGATGGAGGACGTTCGGAAGGCGATAGTGCTCACCGACGAACTCTTGGATTACACCGAGGTCGTTTCGGCTTCAAGTGACGATCCGCTCGACCTCGTATGGCGGGCCTACGTTGCGCTTGAAGAGGCAGATTCCGTGAGCTTTCGACTGAGCGGGGGAGAGTGCAATCGTACTTTCGGCGTCAGGAGAGGTCCGATAGAGATGGCAATCGGGAACTTCACCGTGTTCAAGGATGACCCAGCCCTGCTGTACTTGAACATCCACCCCAGCCAGTTCTACGTAGCCTATTCCCGAGAAGACAAGGAATGGACCCACTGGAGACTCTCCCCACAGGGAACGTGGGAGAAGGTCGCCAGAGCTGCCGTCTCGGGTGCCAGCTCATGGTGGCTGTGGAACGGAAAGCTCCATCGAACGATTCGCAGCGTCATAATGGACGGATCTCCTGAGGACATAAGTATTGAAGAGACCACTGAAGGGAACATTCGTCTCCAGGTTTTCTTGGATCCCTCCTACGTGAATATGTGGGACTGGACAGGGAGGGATTCATTGGACTTGGCGCTCGTCCTGGAGCCCGAGACATACACACTCGTGGGGTATAGCTGGGAGTTGCACAAGACCCCGGACGCAAACCCCGACGCGTGCCTCATTTACAAGGAAGTGGCAACCGACGGGGCACTTGGCGTCGATATAGCGGAACTCATAGAAGACCCGCAGGTCGAATCGGACGGAACACCTGATGATCCCATAGGTCTTATTTGGCGGGCCTACGTTGCGCTTGAAGAGGCAGGATCTGCCAGCTTCCGCCTGAGTGGGGGGTGGACAGATAGAGCGTGCAACCACACTTTCGGGGTCAGGCGAGGTCCAATCGATATGGCGATTGGGAACTTCGCGGTGTTTGAGAACGAGCCCGCCCTGATATTCCTAGACTTTCACACGGATCAATTCTACATAGTTTATTCTCGAGAAGATGGGGAATGGACCCACTGGAGACTCTCCCCGCAGGGAACGTGGGAGAAGGTCAAAAGGGAGATAGTCGTAGATGCCAGTTCGTATTGGCTGTGGAACGGAAAGCTCCATCGGACGATTCGCAGCGTCATAATGGACGGATCTTCTGAGGACATAAGCATTGAAGAGACCACTGAAGGAAACGTTCGTATCCAGGTTTCTTTGGACCCCTCCTATGTGAATATGTGGGACTGGACAGGGAGGGATTCATTGGACCTGGCGCTCGTCTTGGATCCTGAGACTTTCGCGATTGCGGAGTACACGTGGGAGTACCGTAAGGATCCCACCAGGCATCCCGGATTGTGTCTGGTCTACAAGGAAGTGGCGACCGACGGACACCTCGGCATTGAGATACCAGTGCCCGAAGCAATCAGGAACGAGCTGCCTGCTTCGATCCCGTAGTCTCGATCAGAGCCTTGAGCGCATCGATCACGGCATCTTCCATTGCCTCGCTCATCCAAGCACCCCTCTCTATGGCCTCCGCCTTGCGCTCCCGGTCGGCGGCCGCCTGCTCCACTATATGCTCCAGCGCCCGCTCAGGCGTCCCGTACTTCATCCAATACAGGGCTTGGCGTTCTAGTACTACAGTCGCAGATAAGTTCAAGTAGAATAGGGTTACTTCAGATAATTGGTGAGGAGAGGAGTTGTTTGGAGAGATGGTTGAGGTGTTGGAAGTGGCGCAGTGGGCCAAAGGGATTGAGGATCTCCACCGGCGCATTGGGGCACGGTTCTACCGTTCGGAACCCCGCTGGCGGGCACTGGCCTACCTGAAAGGGCTGCTCAGTCCCGTGGAGCGCAAGAACGGATGGCAGTTGGCGGAGCAGGCGGGGGATGCCACGCCCGATGGAGTGCAGCGCCTGCTGTACAACTATGTATGGGACGCTGGGCTGGTTCGAGACGATCTCAGGGACTACGTAGTGGAGTATCTGGGAGACGCTTGCGGGGCGCTGGTGGCGGACGAGACGGGATTCCTGAAGAAGGGAAGCAAGTCGGCGGGGGTGCAACGTCAGTACAATGGGACGGCGGGGCGAATAGAGAACTGCCAGGTAGGAGTATTCCTGACCTACGCTACCGCCCAGGGCAAGGTTCTGTTGGATCGCGAGCTGTACTTGCCCCAGGTATGGTCAGAGGATTGGGAGCGGCGCCATGAGGCGGGAGCGCCGGAGGGGGTAAGGTTCCAGACCAAGCCGCAACTGGCCCGGAAAATGGTGGAGCGTGCGGCAGAAGGGGGCATCCCCTTCCGGTGGTTTGCCGGAGACACGGTGTACGGCAGCGACCGCAGGCTGCGGCGATGGCTGGAGGAGCGAGAGATATCCCACGTGCTGGCTATCAAGAGCAACGAGAAGCTGTGGGCATGGACGGAGGAAGGGTACAGCCAGGCGCGTGCGGACCGGTTGGCGTCCCAAGTGGAAGAAGCGGACTGGGTCCGGTTGAGCGCTGGGGACGGGGCCAAGGGACCTAGGATTTACGACTGGACCTGGGTTGCTATCCGTCCTTTGCGGGAACCAGGCAAGGGGTACTGGCTGCTGGTCCGCCGCAGCATAGCTCAGCCTGAAGAGCTGGCCTATTACGTCTGCTACGGCCCTGGGGAGACGACTCTGAAGGAACTGGCGCAAGTGGTGGGAACTCGGTGGACCATTGAAGAATGTTTTGAGGAAGCCAAGGGTCAGGTGGGCCTGGACCAGTATGAAGTGCGCAGATGGGAGGGATGGTACCGGCACGTCACCTTGGCCATGCTGGCCCATGCCTTCCTGGCGGTAGTGCGGCTACGGGCTAACGCCTGCCCAGAAGTCAAAAAGGGGGAGACGCGGGTCGGGATCAAAGACTGATACCGTTCACGGTTCCCGAGGTGCGACGACTGCTGTGCCGATTGATCTGGCAGCCCAGGGGATCGCCCGAATTGGCGTTAGCCTGGTCCCGCTGGAGACGACGCCACCAGGCCCGGGCCCGCCGTTGCCACTACCAACGCCGACTCCAGCATCTCCATGATCATCTGCGACTGTAGTACTAGGGCGTGTCGTCAAATTCGTGTGATGGTGTTAGGGTGTGTCGTCAAATGATTTTAGCCCATATGAGTATTGCCCTAATCTGGCAGTTTGCCAAATATGATGACACCTTCTTCGCATACCGGGTCGCTATCCCTCGCCATCCCTTGAACTCACAGAACCCATTCTCCACCAAATGCCGCAACCGGTACAGATAACGGTCATATTCTCTCTGCTCACGCCGGTGGCGCCGCGGCGGTATCACAGGATTCATCCCCCGCTCCAGCGCTCCCTCCACGATAGCATTGCTGTCATATCCTTTGTCCGCCAGCAGATGTTCCGCTTCTATGCCCTCTATCAACGCCAACCCCTCGCTGCTGTCCGCCACTGTACCCGCAGTAACCAGCATCCTTACTGGCAGACCGTGTGCGTCCACCGCCAAGCGCAACTTGCTGTTCAACCCCCTTTTGTGCGACCGATAGCATCACTGCCACCCTCCGCTCCTGTGCCGTGTGCGTGGACTTTCACATAACTGGCGTCAATCATCAGCCATTCAAAGTCTGGTTCGTCTATCAGCGCATCCAGTATCTCCTCCCACACACCTCTATCCCGCCAACGGCTGTAGCGACGGTGGGTATTCTTCCAGTCGCCGTAGTCAGGCGGAAGGTCTCTCCAAGGCGCGCCTGTGCGGATTATCCAGAACACCGCATTGATGAAGCGACGGTTGTCTTGGGCAGGACGTCCCAAGCTGCCTTTGCGTCCGGGCAGCAGCGGGTCGAGAATGTTCCAGACTCTGTCGGATATATCGTGGCGGCGGTGGGCGGGCGCTCTTGTCATGGTGGACATATTTCCCCTCAGGCTGTATAACTTTACGTGCCTAGGCTAACACCATCACACGAATTTGATGACACGCCCTAGGACACGGAGCAAGAGAGTTTTCGAGTAGGTGCTTCAGGAGGCAAACGGGACATGGCTTCGACCAAACGGCTGCTCCCGACGGGCGAATGCTGGTGCGGATGCGGCGCGGAGACGGCCATCGGGTCGTTCCTCCTGCCCGGCCACGACAAGGCCGCCGGCTCTGCGGTAATCTCCGTCGAGTACGGCGGCGTGCCGGGGTTCCTGGTGCAGCATGGCTATGGACCCGACTGCAAGAACGCCAGACGGGAAGCGGACCGGTGGCGGTCGGAGAGCAAGCGCGGCGGAGGGGCGCGATGACGACGGCACGGGGGAGACGCAACAACCCAGGGGCGAACGGCGAAGGCTCCGCGACGGACTACGGCTCCGAGCTGTGGAGAATGGCCGACGCCCTGCGGGGCAGCATGGACGCCGCCGAGTACAAGCACGTCGTCCTGGGTCTGATCTTCCTCAAGTACATCTCCGACGCCTTCGAGGAAGCCCACGCCAAGCTGTTGGCCGAGGTGGATGAGGGCGCAGACCCCGAACACCCGGACGAGTACCGCGCCCAGAACATCTTCTGGGTGCCTCCCGAAGCCCGATGGCCCAAGCTGCAAGCCCAGGCCCGGCAGCCCTCCGTCGGGCAGGCCGTGGATGACGCCATGACCGCCATCGAGCGGGACAACCCCACCCTGAAGGACGCGCTGCCCAAGGACTATGCCCGCCCGGCGCTGGACAAGACACGCCTGGGGCAGGTCGCGGACCTGGTGAGCAACATCAAAGTGGGCGGCGCCGACGCCCGCGCCACGGACGTGCTGGGAGAAGTCTACGAGTATTTCCTTGAACAGTTCGCCCTGGCCGAGGGGCGCAAGGGCGGCGAGTTCTACACACCCCGCTCGGTCGTGAGGCTACTGGTGGAGATGCTGGAGCCGTACCAGGGGCGAGTGTACGACCCCTGCTGCGGCTCGTCCGGCATGTTCGTGCAGTCGGTGGAGTTCATCCGCGCCCACGCCTCAGGCAACGGCAACGCGGGCAGGGCCAGGAGCGACATCTCCATCTACGGGCAGGAGTCCAACTACACCACCTGGCGCATGGCCAGGATGAACCTTGCCATCCGGGGCATCGAAGGGCGAATCGAGCACGGGGACAGCTTCCACAACGACCGACACCCCGACCTGCGCGCCGACTACATCCTCGCCAATCCGCCCTTCAACGTCTCCGACTGGGGTGGCGAACGGCTGCGAGACGACAAGCGTTGGGAGTACGGCATGCCCCCGGTGAGGAACGCCAACTTCGCCTGGGTGCAGCACTTCCTCCATCACCTCGCGCCTCGCGGTATCGCGGGCTTCGTGCTGGCCAACGGCTCCATGTCGTCAAGCCAATCGGGCGAGGGGGAGATACGCAAGAGCATCATTGAAGCCGACCTCGTGGACTGCATCATCGCTCTACCCGGCCAGCTCTTCCGCTCCACCCAGATACCGGCCTGCCTGTGGTTCCTGCGGCGAGGCCGCGGCAGTGGAGCGCGAACCGGCGAGACGCTGTTCATCGACGCCCGCAGGCTGGGGCACATGATCGACCGCACGCGGCGGGACCTGTCGGCGGAGGACATAGCACGCATCGCCGACACGTACCGCACCTGGCGTGGCGCTCGGGACGCCGACTACGCCGACGAACCGGGATTCTGCAAGAGCGCCACCCTTGATGAGATTCGCAAGCACGGCCATGTCCTGACACCCGGCCGCTACGTGGGCGCTGCGCCCCAGCCCGACGACGGCGAGCCCTTCGCCGAGAAGATGACCCGCCTCTCTGCCCAGTGGCGCGAGCAGCAGGCGGAGGCCCAGCGTCTGGACGCGGCTATCGAAGAGAACCTAGCCAGGCTGGGGTTTGGAATGGGGTGGACTGGTGATGCCCAAGGTTAGGGAGGCCATACAGTTGATTGAGCAGGACGGGTGGAGACTTGTTAGCACCAGAGGGAGCCATCGCCAGTTCAAGCACCCCATGAAGCCAGGCCGCGTGACAGTTCCAGGCAAGCCAGGAGACGATCTGCCTCCAGGGACTTGGAACAGCATATTGAAGCAGTCGGGGTTGAAGGAGCAAGTAGAGCCATGAAGTACACCGTCGTCATTGAGAGGACCCCAAACAACTACGCAGCCTATGTGCCTGACCTGCCGGGGTGTGTGGCTACAGCGGCTACCCGCAGGGAGATGTTGAAGGAAATAAGGGAAGCCATAGAGTTCCACATCGAAGGTATGCACCTAGATGGCGAACCTGTGCCGGAACCTCAGACCACGGCGGCGGTGGTTGACGCTGTCGTCGTGGCGGCGGGGTGAAGAGCCTTAGGGAAATTGGCGGAGGAGAATAGTAGCCGTTGATGAGTTGATGCAGTTCCTCGCGAAACATCGGCCCGGCCGGGAACTACCTGTGGGAGGGATTTTTGTGATGGAGGCTATGAGAGGGCAAGACGGAGTGCCATGTCTACCGAATCCATAACATTGATGCTTGCAGTCTTGGGAGTGGCGTCAGGCGTAACTGGTGCTGTCTTGGGTATCCTCAACACTTGGAGGAACATTCGCCGGGATAGAGTCCGGTTGCACGTGCAAGTGACTTGGGCGATGGTGGCATTGCCTCCAAACGGAATCCGGACGAATCTCCAGATACGAGTAGTAAACTTGAGCGAATTCCCGATTGCCATCACCGATGTCGGATTCAAACTAAAGGGGAAATACGCAAACTTAGCCCGTGTGCCGAGCATAGAGCCTAAGGGTCCTCTTCCGAAGACTCTAGAACCCAGGAGAACATACGAAAAGGTCTTGGGCATTGATGAACTGTACGGCTTTGCCTCTGATATTCGCCGCGCCTATGCTTCCACCGAATGTGGGGTAATTGCCTATAGCAAGCAAAGGGGACTTCAAACCCTTATCAGTCAAGTTAGTGACGCAGCTCATAGGGAACGGATGAGATGTGGGAGGGAAGAATAGCCCCATGACCATCAACACGGACTTCCTCACCCGATGCATCGACACCCTGGAGTCGGCCTCCGACGAGCTGCAACGACGCGGGCCGGACGACGCCTTCTACGAGATATTTCGGGCGGCAGCGGTCAAGGAGTTCGAGATCATCCTGGAGCAGTGTGGGAGCCTTTTGAAGAAGCGGCTCCGGCCCTTCTTCGCCAGCAACAGGCAGGCGGACCGGCTGACCTTCAAGGACGCCTTCCGGCACGCCGCCAAGCACGGCCTCATTACCGTGGAGGCCAGTGAGCGCTGGTTCATCTACAGGGACAACCGGAACGACACGGCGCACAACTACGGCGAAGGGTTCGCGGAGACCACGTTGAAGCTACTGCCGGAGTTCGTTGGAGACGCGAAGCAACTTGCTCGCGTGCTTGGGGATGGCGACGATGACTGACCGGCTGTCGCTCCCGTCCCGCTACCGCCGCATGGTGGAAGAACTGCTTGGCAAACTGTGTACGCACAGCAGCGGAGGATATGATCTTGATTGAATGGTTGAACGCCAACCATGGGCTCATCTCGGCAATTGCAACGGTGGTCATAGCGTCCTTTGCAGGTATCACAGTTTGGCTAACCAGGGCTCTCGCAGAGGAAAACCGACTCATGCGAAAGGCAGATACCGAACCCAAGGTCGTCGCTTACCTAGCGGCAGACGCCCAACGGCCACATGCCATCAATTTTGTGCTAGCAAATGTGGGGCGAGGACCAGCGAGAAACGTTGAGTTCACAATTGAGGGAGACATGGGAGACTTCAAGTCTCACGATGTATCGTCATCGTTCACGAGTCATTCAGGCGGCAGGGGTACCGACATGCTCCCGCAGGGCGAGCGTATCCAGTCCTTCTTCGGCAGTGGCCCAGCACTATTGTCACCTCCAGCTCTGCGTTGCTTCGACGTGTCCATCACCTATGAAGACTTGAGCGGGAGAACTCATAAGAACAGCTGTCAACTGGATGTAGGACAGCTCGGTTGGATTGGTTGGTTGGGGCGTGCTAACTGACTATGACTGTGAGCAAGCATATTTGGATCTCCTGTGTAGCGGAGGGCGACGATGACTGACCGGCTGTCGCTCTCTCCCCGCCACCGCCGCTTGGTGGAGGAACTGCTGCGCGAACACGTGCCCAACGCGGAGGTCTGGGCCTATGGCAGTCGCGTCAATGGGAAGAGTCACGAGGGGAGCGACTTGGACCTGGTGGTGCGCGGCCCAGCGCTGGAGCCACTGGGCGTTGAGTTCATCGACCTTGTCGAGGCGTTCCGAGAGTCGAACATCCCCATCCTGGTGCAGGCCCACGACTGGGCGAATCTGCCGGAGAGTTTTCATCGGGAGATCGAGCGGGATTACGTGGTGGTACAGGAGCGTGCCAGAGGAGGGGCGACGAATGGTTGGCTTAGGGTTGACCTAGGCAATATCACTGACCTCCAACTTAGCAGCGTGGACAAGAAGTCAAAGACAAATGAACGGTCCGTGCGGCTCTGCAACTACACGGATGTGTACAACAACAGCTTCATACATGCTGGCATGGACTTTATGTCGGCAACGGCAACTCAGCGGGAGATAGAGCGGTGCTTGCTGAGATCAGGGGATGTCATCATCACGAAAGACTCTGAGAAGCATGACGACATTGGCGTTCCGGCATTGATGCGTGACGATGTTGCCAACTTGGTCTGCGGTTACCATCTAGCGATCCTCCGTCCCCACCAGTCAGAAGTTGACGGGGCCTACCTCTTCTACGCTCTGAGCACAGACGAGGCCCAACAGCAATTCCATTCTTACGCAAACGGCATTACTCGCTTTGGGTTGCGGAAAGCAGATATTGGCCTCGTGCAAATCCCCCTCCCGCCCCTATCCGAACAACGCGCCATCGCCCACGTCCTCGGCACGCTGGACGACAAGATAGAGCTAAACCGCCGCATGAACGAGACGCTGGAGGCGATGGCGCGGGCGCTGTTCAAGTCGTGGTTCGTGGACTTCGAGCCGGTGCGGGCCAAGATGGAAGGCCGTTGGCGCAGGGGCGAGTCCCTCCCCGGCCTCCCCGCCGAGGGCTACGACCTGTTCCCCGACCGACTGACCCCCTCAGAGTTAGGCGAGATACCGGAGGGGTGGGCGGTTGGCGTATTGGATGACGTGATAGAGATTTTCAGTGGAGGAACACCTCGCACATCAGTTGATAACTACTGGAATGGGGACATTCCTTGGTACACTCCCAAGGACGCTCCCTCATTGAGCGATATTTTCGTCTTGGATACCGAACGGCACATATCCGAAACGGGCGTTGAGAACAGCTCTACAAAGATTCTTCGATGGGGACAACCATAATCAGCGCTCGCGGTACGGTTGGGCGACTAGCGTGTCTGGGGATTCCGATGGCTATGAATCAGACCTGCTATGGAATCCGTGGAGCCGCCGGTTATCCCGACTACTTCACCTACTGGAACGTGCGAAACACCGTCAGCCAATTGCAAGGCAGAACGCATGGCACCATATTTGACACGATCACTCGCCAGACCTTCAAGATCGCCGAGACGGTATCCCCGCCCGTCAATATCGCGCAGGCATTCGAGTTTACCGTAACCCCCTACATGAGTCGTATCTTGAGTAATATACAAAATTCCTACACCCTAACCGGCTTGCGTGATACACTGTTGCCCAATCTGCTATCGGCTGAGACACAGGTGTTTGAATCAGATACATAGACAGGATAGCCACCCATGACCCCCAATATGCAGATGGAACAATTTTCGCTCGCGTACATACGAGCAGTCGCATCTCAAGCTGGGTATCGCATAGGCACCGCTGACCCGGACTGGGACAGCATGGACGGTATTCTTATATCTGACCGGGGAAGGCGACCGAGAATCGAATTCCAAGCGAAAGCCACCGGGCAAGACATCATCAGGCGGGACGGAGACTTGAGCTTTCGCCTAGACGTGGACAACTACGACGATCTCCGCGATCAGGAGGTCATGGTGCCGCGGATACTCATTGTCGTCCGAGTTCCGAGCGATACTGAACAGTGGTTGTCCCAAGAGGACAGCGAACTCTGTCTAAGGCATTGTGGATATTGGATTTCGCTAGAAGGGCGTGGGTCAGTATCCAACAGGTCCAAAATTAGCATTCATATACCGACTAGCAGTGTATTCAACAGAGAGCAACTGGATTCCATGATGGGCAGGGTAGAAAGAGGGGAACCACTATGAGAGTGGAAATCCAAGACAAAAAGGCTCTGTCCGCGTTGCCCCTTTCCAGTTTGCGTTCCTACCTGAATTCTCATGGATGGTTAGACGACGGATCTTGGGGCGGTGGACGGGCGACCTTGTACCTTAAAGAGCGCAACAGGCAAACGCTGGACATTTTGGTTCCCGTACGCGATACCGTAGCGGATTACGCCCGTAGCATGGCGGAAGCCGTCTCCACGCTTGCCGATGATGAAGACCGCTCACAGTTGGATGTGTACTACGACCTGCTAGGCGCGGGCGCGGATACCATACGTCTGCGCTCGACTAATGGAATGTCTGGTGAAGTGCTGTCTCTACGCCAGAGCGCTCTCCTGCTGAACGATGCCTACGATATGGTCGCCGCCTCCGCGCGCGCTGCAGAGAAGCCAAAACCCACCTATCGCGGACCGATGAGTTCCAGAGTAAGGGAGTACTTGGATAGCGTTCGTCCGCTACCTGCCCCTCATCGAGGCTATGATCTCACGCTGCATTCCAACGTCCCTGCCGGAATCGGAACTCATCTCGATATGGGAGATGAATTCATGCCCCCGTTCCCCCGTCAGGTCACGTTAAAGCTCGCCGAAGCCTTGGAACATTCCGAAGCTGCGCTGTCAGAGGCGGTGGCTAGAGAATCTCTTGAACCCTTCACGCAGGCGGTCGCGCACGGCGTAAACTCCAACCTCTGCGAATCGGTAGCTGAATTGGCAAGGAAGGGAGAAGGAATCGAAATTAACCTCTCATGGGCAGATGTGAGGCCGTCCACCGTACCGGATCCAAGCTTCACGTTTTCCAAGCATTCCGCCGACATTCTCTCAGAAGCGGCATCTAATTTCAGACGCAACGAGCCGTTCCTAGACGAGTCCATAATAGCCTACGTAGTTAGGTTGGAAAGAGAGCCAGAAGAATTCGATGGCAGGGCAACCATCCTGTACGTTCGGGATGAACGCGCTCTACGGCTGAAAGTCGAGTTCGAGCAGACGGCTTATAGCGCCGTCATAAAGGCTTTCGATCAGCGCGTCCCGATAAGCGTGGACGGCGACATATACCGAAGTGGCGGAAGCTACGAGTTGCGCCGCCCCCACAACCTGAGCCTCCTGACGGAATAATCCCCCATGACCACCCTAACCGAGTCCGACGTCGAATCCGCCGCGCTCGACTGGCTCCGCGCTCTCGGCTGGGACGTTGCCCACGGGCCGGACATCGCCCCCGGAACGCCGAACGCGGAACGCGACAATTACGGGCAAGTTGTACTCGAACGCCGGCTACGGGACGCGCTCGCCATGTTCAATCCCACTCTACCGACCGACGCGCTGGACCATGCCCTACGCAAACTCACGCGCCCGGAGGGGGCGTCTCTCGAAGTCCGCAACCGCGCCTTCCACCGGATGCTGGTCAATGGTGTGGAGGTAGAGTATCGAGAGCCAGACGGGGGGATACGTGGAGATCAAGCCCGCGTCCTTGACTTCGACGATCCGTACGCAAACGACCTGCTGGCGGTCAACCAGTTCACCGTCACCGATAACCACAACACACGCAGGCCCGATGTCGTCCTGTTCGTCAACGGGTTGCCCCTTGCAATCATCGAACTGAAGAACCCGACGGACGAGGACGCCACAATCTGGACGGCGTGGAATCAACTCCAGACCTACAAGTCTGAGCTTCCCACGCTGTTCTCCATGAACGAGGCGCTGGTCGTATCGGACGGCATCGAAGCGCGAATAGGCGCTCTGACATCGGGCAAGGAGTGGTTCAAGCCCTGGCGAACCGTTACCGGCGAGACGCTGGCTGACTCTCATACGCCCCAGTTGCAAGTGATGCTGGAAGGCGTGTTCGAGCCGAGCCGCTTTCTCGCGCTCGTCAGGGACTTCATCGCGTTCGATGACGATGGCGGCGGCACTCCGGTCAAGAAGATGGCGGGCTACCACCAGTTCCACGCCGTGCGCGTAGCCGCAGAGGAGACGCTTAGGGCGGCGCGTATTGGGCGGGTAGGGGATGCGAGAAGCGACGGGTACGAGTCGAGACGGCCGGGAGGAGAGCCGGGCGACCGACGCATCGGAGTCGTCTGGCACACTCAGGGCTCGGGCAAGAGCCTGACGATGGCGTTCTACGCCGGCGCGATCATACGCGATCCGGCAATGGCGAACCCGACCGTCGTGGCGCTCACCGACCGCAACGATCTGGACGACCAGCTATTCGGCACGTTCTCGCGCTGCCAGGATCTGCTGCGACAGCCGCCGACGCAGGCGCAGAGCCGCGCCGACCTGCGCGCGAAGCTGTCAGTCAACGCCGGCGGCGTGGTATTCACCACCATCCACAAGTTCTTCCCCGAGGAGCGGGGCGATACCCACCCCACGCTGTCGGAGCGGCGCAACATCGTCGTAATCGCGGACGAGGCGCACCGCAGCCAGTACGACTTCATAGACGGATACGCCCGCCACATGCGCGATGCGCTGCCCAATGCATCGTTCGTCGGTTTCACCGGCACGCCCATCGAGATCCAGGACGCCAACACCCGCGCCGTGTTCGGAGACTACATCAGCATCTACGACATCCAACGCTCCGTAGAAGACGGCGCGACGGTGCCGATCTACTACGAAAGCCGCCTGGCCAAGCTCGCTCTGGATGAACGCCAGAGGCCCAAGATAGACTCCGACTTCGACCAAGCTACCGAGGGCGAAGAGACAGAACGCAGGGAGCGACTCAAGACCAAGTGGGCGCAGCTGGAAGCGGTCGTCGGCGCGCCCGCGCGGGTCAAGCAGATCGCGGAGGACATCGTTGCCCACTTCGAGAGCCGCCGGGAGGCGCTGGAAGGCAAGGCGATGGTCGTCTGCATGAGCCGCCGCATCTGCGTCGAGCTGTACCGCGAACTGGTCCGGCTGCGTCCCGGATGGCATGACGACGATGATGGCAAGGGCGAGATCAAGGTCGTAATGACCGGCTCGGCGTCTGATCCTGTGGGTTGGCAGCCGCACATTGGGAACAAGGCGCGGCGCGAGGCCCTGGCGCAACGTTTCCGGGATCCCGACGACCCGCTCAAGATCGCGCTGGTGCGCGATATGTGGCTGACGGGCTTCGACGCCCCCAGCCTGCATACAATGTACGTTGACAAGCCGATGCGCGGCCACGGGCTGATGCAGGCGATAGCGCGCGTCAATCGTGTGTTCGGGGACAAGCCCGGCGGTCTGGTGGTGGACTACCTCGGATTGGCGCAAGACCTGAAACAGGCTCTGGCGACGTACACCGAAAGCGGCGGCAGCGGCGAGACGGCGGTGGACCAACAAAAGGCGGTCGACGCGATGCTGGAAAAGCATGAGATCTGCTGTCGCCTGTTCCACGGCTTCGACTGGGGTGTTTGGAAGACGGGATCTCATCAGGACCGCCTGTCCCTCCTGCCCGCAGCTCAAGAGCACATACTGGCTCAGGAGGACGGGAAGGAACGCTACCTGAACGCCGTTCGGCAGCTGTCGCAGGCATTCGCGCTCTCCGTGCCACATCCGATGACCATGCGGATACGCGATGACGTGGGTTTCTTCCAGACTGTACGCGCCGCGCTGTCCAAACAGGCCCCAAGGCCCGCTCGGTTAGCTGAAGACATTGACCTCGCCGTACGACAGATCATATCCAGGTCAGTCGCCTCCGAGGGCGTGATGGACGTGTTCGCCGCCGCTGGCCTGCGCAAGCCGGACATCTCGGTATTGTCGGACGAATTCCTGGCCGAGGTCAGAGGGATGCAGCATCGCAACGTGGCGGTCGAACTGCTCCGGAAGCTGCTCAAGGGCGAGCTGAACATTCGCCGCCGCAAGAACGTGGTGCAGGCGCGCTCCTTCGCCGAGATGCTGGAACAGACGCTGCGCCGCTATCAAAACCGCACGATAGAGGCGGCTCAGGTAATCGAGGAGTTGATCGCTCTCGCAAAGGAGATGCGAGAGGCCCACGCGCGGGGCGAACGACTGGGACTGTCAGAAGACGAACTTGCCTTCTACGACGCGCTGGGGACGAACGACAGCGCCGTACAGGCCCTCGGAGACGAAAGTCTCCGAGATATCGCCCGCCAGCTCGTTGAGACAGTCCGAATCAACGTCACCATCGATTGGACAATGCGGGAGAACGTCCGCGCCAATCTTCGAAGGTTGATTCGCCGCATCCTGCGCAAGTACGGCTACCCGCCAGATAAGCAGGAGAAGGCAACTCAGACCGTCTTGGAGCAAGCCGAAGTCCTGTCTGAGGACTGGGCAGTCAGCCAAGTCTCATGAATCGGTCAAGGGAGGTTAGGTACTCTTCCAGTCATGGAAGGATAGTCAGATGAGCAATGAACCGATAAAACATCTTGCGAAAAATGTAACGGTTGAACAAGGGCGGTTCCGCCTTCGGAAAGTAGCGACACGAGCGGCGTGCAATAGGAAAATTAGTGAGGGCTTGACAGATGACTGCGCTGAGGTGTCATGTCTCCGTTGCACCAAGACGTAGGCGTTCAGAAAGCGCTACTTTGTCGCAAGTGATTGGAAAGCGCGGGAGGTGCAGAATGAACGGTCTCTGAAACTGAAACGGGAGCGGGATGCGAATTCCAAAAGCAGGTTGAAGAGATTTTTCCGCAAATACAGGGGCAATATGCCATAACGCTGTCTGCTTGTCGGGCTTCGCTCATTGGCACAGGGGGAGAACATGGCAAAGAAAGTAACCGACGCCGTACAGAACGTCTTCCATCATTCGTTCCGTAGCCAAAGTGTGAACGTGGCTGTCCTGTGAGATCGCAATACCTAGCAGGCCGCTGAAAAAGGCTTGTTGAAGTCGCGTTCTCCAGGTTGGCGGGATACAATAGCAGGTCGAAGCGGACCACCATGGGGAGTTCGTTGCAATCGATGTTGACAGTGGGAGCTGGACGATCTCTGACGATCTTCGAGCAGCAGCGAAGCGTCTGCGAACACAGCGCCCGGGCGCTATCGATGTCTGGCTGCTCCGGGTCGGGCACCGGGCGCTACATCACTTTGGTGGTCGTCCCATCAGGAGCACGGAGTGATAGAAGGTGTGGTGAACGCGGCCTACGAGCCGCTAGTGACTCTGGTCGTACAGGGGCCATCGGGTGAGTCAAGTCGAATCGAGGCGGTAGTGGACACTGGTTTCACCGGATTTTTGACGGTGACTCCGGCGTTGGCAACAGATTTGGGATTGATCCTTGAGGGAACGAGCCGGGCAACCCTTGCTGACGGCAGCGAGGTGACCTTCGATGTATACGACGGTGCCGTGCTTTGGGACGGTCAGCCGAGATACGTCTTGGCCGACGCCGCCGAAACCGCTCCCTGGTCGGTATGCGGTTGCTGGACGGCCACGATCTGAATATCCGTGTCCGGAGTGGCGGAAGCGTGCTCACCCAAGCCACGCTACAGTAACGACTGCCTCGCAGGGACTCTCAGGACGGCCCCAAGTTGTCTCTGGCTGCCGGTCTCGCACTGTCTCTGCTGCTCCGCCGGGAAGCATTCGCCGGGGGCTTGCGGCGCTGGTGTGGGCGTTGGGTCTGTCGCATAGATCAGCTGGCCACATGCTCTGTGCGCTGGGCAGTGGTCTGTCCCGGATGAGCGGTTGGAGAGATGTCCAGGAGGCCGGGGCTGGGTCGGGTCGGTGGATGAGTCGCGCGCGTGGAAGGGTGAGGGTGATGGGAGCGGACGAGACCGTGGTCAAGCTCAGGGGAGAGAAGACAGTGGTGGGAGTGGCGACCGATGCTGAGATCGGACAGATCGTCTGGATGGACGTGCTGGTGAATCGTGACGCCGAGGGCTTCGTGGACTGGCTCAGTGGCTACGTGAGCGAGTTGGGTGTGGAAGCTGTGGTGACCGACGACCTGTCCGCCTACAAGCCCGTGGTGGTGGAGAGACTGGGTGTGGACCACCAGGTGTGCATGGCGCATGTGAGGAAGAACGAGGCCAATCGTCTGGCGGAGATGGATGGTTGGGACTGGTACAGGTCGAGGATATGGCGGTTGCTGACGAAGCTTCTAGAGGGAGGAGGTCGGGAGCTGTTCGATATGGAGCGTCGAGTTCGTTCTGATCCCGCGCTTCGTCGGCTGGTGGTAGAGTTGTGCGAGAAGTGGATGTCTCTGTTATACCGCCGGCGAGTGATGGGTATCCCACAGGCCAACAACTGTACTGAGCGAGCGATAGGCAGAAGCAAGGTGAGGCACAAGACGGTCAGAGGGTACAAGAGCGTAGATGGGATGATGAGCGGGTTGAGACTGACGCAGTGGATATGGAGTGGTGAGGAAGGTCTCGACCTCGGTGAGCTGATGGCGGCATAGGTCTTGGGCCGAAACTGGAGAGGACTGCGTGCCTCCTAGACTCCTCACCTGATACCACACCGCCTGTGGGACGGTTACGAATGTATGGTGGGTGGAGATGGCTGCCAGAAGCGCGTTTGCGCTATCTGCTGGGATTGTGTGCTATTGGTGTGGTTTACCTGCGGGATCGCTCATTATGAGGAGTCTCGCTGATCTGGGTCATGATGTTGAGGTATCCATACCGGTGTCTATCGACCGACAGTATTTGGTACTCTTATTCCAAGTGGGCTTCCGCGCTCTCCAATGTTCAACATGGACTTTCGTGGGCGTGCCGGTGGCGATAGCGATTGGCGGCGGCTTGGTCGCCGCGTTCGCGCTAGGACCGGCGTTCGTCAACCGGCAGGTGCGGAACATCGGGGATATACTCGCAAGGGCGGAGACGCCGGCGGTGACATCGGTGATAAGTGAGAGAAGAGCGGTGAGGAGCGAGAGGGGATGATGGCGAGGACCGGCAGCGATTTCTGCGCGAGTGGGCTTGTGCGACGCATCGTATTTGCGGACAACATGGATTATCTGCCGACGTTGCCGGACGGGATCGCGGACCTGGTGTACATAGATCCGCCGTTCAATACGGGACGAACGCAGACGCGCCGGTCAATTCGCACGGTCCGAGCTGAGCAGGGCGATTCCGGCGACCGCACGGGTTTCGGGGGGCGACGCTACCGGACGGTCGAAGCCGGATCGTCATCCTACTCGGACGCTTTCGACGACTACCTGGCCTTCCTGGAGCCGCGCCTGCGCGAGGCGTACCGGGTCCTGAAGCCGAACGGTTCTTTCTTCCTGCACGTGGACTACCGCGAGGTACACTACTGCAAGGTTCTGCTGGATGAGATATTCGGGCGAGAGTCGTTCATCAACGAGATCATCTGGGCATACGACTTTGGCGGACGCTCCAAGTCTCGCTGGCCCGCCAAGCACGACAACATCCTGTGGTACGCGAAAGATCCGGGCAGCTACACGTTCAACTACGATGCGATAGACCGCATCCCCTACATGGCGCCGGGTCTGGTCGGACCGGAGAAGGCGGCGCGAGGCAAGACCCCTACGGACGTGTGGTGGCACACCATCGTAGGCACCAACAGCCGCGAGAAGACGGGGTACGCCACTCAGAAACCGCTGGGGGTGATGGAGCGATTAGTACGCGTACACTCCAACCCCGGCGATCTGGTGGTAGACTTCTTCGCCGGCAGCGGAACGACGGGCGAGGCGGCAGCGAAGCACGAGCGGGGCTTTCTGCTGGTTGACGACAACCCGGGGGCGGTAAGGGTTATGGCGCGGCGGCTGGGTGAGTACGGGGTGGAGGTGGTTGGGGGCGAGGGCGTGGTTGCTGACGCGGAAATAGGGCAATCTAGGAGGTTATTCTAGCCATGATCGATCTCAATATGCAGACACTAAAATTGGTCTCGACGACGCTTCAGGCGGAGTACGTCAAAGATGATGACGCTTGGGAAGGCAGCCCATTCGCTTGGATCAAGAATCGCCCGTCGTCACGACAGAAGGGCGCCATCTGTGAACGCCTTGTATCGGGGTTCCTAGAGTCTAAGGGTTTTCAGGTTGACAGGTCGCCAGACTCAGACGCAGACCGCGTGGTGGATGGTCTTAGGGTAGAGATAAAGTCTTCAACTCTTTGGGAGAATGGAGGATATAGGTTTCAGCAACTACGCGATCAAAACTATGACGTAGCCATCTGCTTGGGCATCAGTCCTTTCGCAGCGCACTGCTGGGTACTTCCCAAGTCGGTGATAATGGAGAAGTGGGGGACCCCGGAACTACCTGTTCAACATGGCGGGCAACGAGGTAACGATACAGTGTGGCTGTCGGTCGATCCTGACAACGTGCAGGACTGGTTGAAGCCGTATGGAGGCGCTTTGGATGAGGCGGTTGACGTTCTCAGACGCATTGCGTGACCGACCTGAGCTTGACAGTTGGAAGTACTGAGTCAGGCGATCTAGTCTGCCGCTACGATGGGCTGGATTCGGCTGATGTCAGTTGAAGCGCGCGCAACGTCCAAGTCGTAGTACCGCTGAAGGTTCAACCAAGATTCGGGCGTCATTCTGAGAGCCGCGCCGATTTTGAGCGCGATCTCGGCAGTTACGGCTTGGCGGCCTCGAATGATGTCGACTACCAGGCTCGTCGGCGCCTCGATGGCATCGGCGAAACGACACTCGCTGATATCCAGTTCTACCAGAATCTCTTCCAGATGCTCTCCCGGATGGATTGGGATACTCAGATCCATCACGTCCTCCTCAGTGATAATCGACAATTTCAATGTCAGTTGCCCCGTCATCCGTCCAACGGAAGCAAACCCGCCACTGGTCGTTGATCCTTATGCTGTACTGTCCCGCCCGGTCGCCACGCAATGCTTGAAGCCGGAAAGATGGAGGCATTCGCAGATCCGTCAACCTGGCTGCGGCTACAACTCTCTGCATACGACTTCTCGCTCGTCTCTGAATGTCCGCGGGCAACCGTCGTACTGGAAGTCCATCGAACAGCATCCTTGCGTTCCGGTCTGCGAATCGGCTCATGGGTTCAGTATAGACTATCGCGCGTGGCGGTTGACACTGCGGCGCGGTACGTGTACTAAATACATGGTAGATTGGCATATGGGCGCCGCTGCAGATGGACTCCCCTACCTGACAAGTATCGCTGGCTCGACCGAATGAAGATAATGGCGGAAGCTAAATATGGATACGATGAACGCTGTAGGTAGTCGCTGGGGTGAGTCCGAGCTGGGATGGAAGGAGCAGGTCTTCAAACGGCCCGCTCCTCTTTTTTTCGACGCGGTAGGCCCTGAACTCGCAGACTTTACCGCCGCGGAGAAGATGACCGGGGAGTACGCGACGATGGGGCTATACCCTCGCGGGCATCTCATGGAGTTCGTCAGGCCGACGCTGCCGCGCTTGGTGATTCCCGCAGCCGGGGTGGAGGCTCCCGGCGACGGCGCGTCGGCGACGGTATCAGGCGTGACTAGTGGCGGGCCGGCATCCGAAGGGACGCGAGGGCGTGGTGTTCGTCACGCTGGAGGACGAGACGGGCGACGCCCAGGCGATACTCTGGCCACTGGTCTTCGGGTGGTACGGGCGCGAGCTGAGCGGTCGGGTGGTCATGATCGGCGGCCGGGTATCGCGGTGGGACGGCGTGGCGAACGTGATCGCGTCGTCCGTCCGCGCGATTCCGGTGGGCGTTCGGATGCCGCCGTCGCGTGACTGGCGGTGAGCGCTCCCTGCAAATGAGGAGGATATGGCGGCGCCGCTCGTTGCGTGAAGCGGACGGCGGGGATACGATGCGGGCGGGATCCAACGTCCGCTTCCAATCGAAGGGGAAAGCCATGTGCGGCAGATTCAGCCTCATAGCCGATCTCGGCGAGCTTGCAAGGCGGTTCGAGTTCGACGGCGACTGGGACGCCTTCGACGCCAGACACAACATTGCGCCGACGCAGAGTATTCTAACCGTCGTGGGCGGCGAGGACAGACGGGCGGGCTTCACGCGCTGGGGACTGATCCCCCGCTGGGCGAAGACCGCCTCGACTGGAGCGCGCATGATCAACGCTAGGGCGGAGACGGTAGCCGAGAAACCGGCGTTCCGGGAGGCCTTTCGCCGTCGCAGATGCCTGGCGCTGGCGGACGGGTTCTACGAGTGGCGAAGGGTCGGGAAGTCCAGGATCCCGATGCGGATAGTCATGCGGTCGCGGGAGCCGTTCGCGTTCGCCGGGCTGTGGTAGGTGTGGCGCGATGAGGACGGCAATCGCATACCGTCATGCGCGATCATCACGACGACGCCAAACGAGACGCTCGCGCCGATACACGACCGGATGCCGGTCATTCTGTCCAGGGATGCCGAGAGGCTGTGGCTGAATGACGGCGTCGAGGATCCAGATGCGCTGTCCTCGGTCCTCGTCCCATATCCGTCGGAGCTGATGGAGGCCTACGAGGTATCGTCGCTCGTCAACTCGGTCGCCAACGACGGGCCGGAAGTGATCGAGCCGGTTGGCGGCTGGCGCCAGGGCGAGCTCCGACACACGCCCTGACACTTGCTCTCAACTATCCGCCGAGCGCAGAGTCTATCCGACGGAGACTGTGCGTGAAACGCACTTGACAGCCGAATGAGATGATCCGCATGCCATGGCACTTCGTGAGCGCGAGGCTGAAGAAGCGAGAGCTTAGGCTCGCGCACAACAACATAAGGTTTAGATTTGATCCCGAGTCCTGCATGGGATTCGGTAAGTCTTCGTGACTTAGCGGGGACTACCCATAAGTGAAAAACGGCGTTTCAATCGAACCATGGCTGGTTTCTCAATTATCAGGCTGAGGGGGATACTGTTCTAATTCATAGACTTTGGTAATCTCAGGAAGGGACGGATTTCAGTTTGAGCGTGGGGCGCAGACTGGGCCGCCAGCCTATCGAATGTCTGAGAAGCCGAAATCGCACCGGAGCTAATGTCAGTTGCGAGAGGGTGGCAGCGATGCCCCAGACGCGGTTGGAGACGATGTTCATGCCGCCCTGGTGATGGGACACTCGCCCATGGACCATGAGCAGCGGGGCGCGTATCTCGAAACCGTGCCACTCAAACACGGCGGGACACAGAGCGACCGGCGAGTGTCAGGTCTCATCTTCGAGCGTCCGGAAGACGGCGATTGCGTCGGACGACCGGACCGCAGACGACCACCTGCGAGTCGTCATCCGGCCCTTCGAGGCCCTCTCCGCGGTCGGGTAGCCCAGCAGCCCTTCCCGCAGGTACCACATGAGGTAGGGGCCCGGATGTTAGGCCATCGCGGCGTACTCACCGAGCATGATCTCATGGCCGGACATCTCCGGCAGGTCAGCCAGGTCGACTTCGACCGGCAGGGGCAGCGCGCTGCGCTCCGGCGGTGCGGCGCAGGAGGTCTGCTTCCCACAGCGCGGCGCGACGGTCCAATGTCAGTGAGTCGGAAGCGCCGGCGCGGACCAAGTTCTCGACGGCCTCTCGCGGCACGGCGGTCCGGGCGATGAAGTCGGATAGGCCGTCGAACGGCCCCGCTCCCGCGCAGTTCATTCGCGCCAAGTCCATGATGAAAGATCCGCCGCGGCGACGAGATACACCTGCAAATCAGGCTGAGCGACGACGAGCGCATCGCCGAAGCTGGCTTCCAGCGGGAGGGTCGCTCCATCAACCAAGCCACGGGCTCCATGCTCTCCGAAGCCATCAAGGGCTTGACGCTGGACGAGGCCGACGCCCTCTCCGCCACCTTCCACGACATGATGCAAGGGCCCCCCGCCCACCGCCGCGCTGCTGGAACGGCTAGGCGACCTCGGCGCTCTGGCGAAGGTGCGAGACTTCCCCGTCCGAATCAAGTGCGCGTTGTTGGCATGGTCAACGCTGGAGGATGGGTTGGCGGGGCGGTAGAACTTCGCGTTTGCAGAGGGGTGGAACCTGTGTCAGTTTGCCGAGCGGATGTCGAAAAGCATCTCCAGTCTATTGAATGATTCAATCACACGGAGTAAGGTGCTAGTCGCGTATCTCCTTCAACAACCAGCGCATCAACGATTTGCTGCCATAGGTCAGAAAGGTCGGTCTTCGTGACGTCCGGGTGTATCTCTATCAGCCACTCTGCCAGCATGAAGCTGCGTCCTGCAATTTGACTAGGACTTGGCAGTACCATCTTGGCGACCCATGGAACCCCAAGACGGACTTGGTCTTCAAGCGAAAGGGGTTTTAGGAAAATTATGAGTTGGTCAACGCTATCAGCGTTCCCAGCCGCATATGCAAGCCATGATTCGACCTCTGAACGAAGCTCATACGGATTCCACCACAGGATCGGCTTGTCTTGAATCTCCGCATAAAAGAGATACTTGTCCTTAGATGCAGCGTTAGGCAGCAGGGCGGCGAGCGCCATCTTCCCGTAGAAATCTTGCCGAAACTGGATATTTCCACTGTCCAAGAGCTCTAGCGCGTGTCGGAATATCGCAGGCCAAATCCGTCGCGCCGTAGTTGCGCGGTCCGGCGTCTCTGCCGCCGCTACAGACAGAGCGCTGAGATAGTTATCGAGCAGAGCCAGATTATCGGCATAAGCGTTAATATGTTCGTAGATGGCCGCATCATCGCCACGTTGAGCTAATGTCAGCAAAGCGCGGGCGCTCACCAGTGAGTGAGTATCTTTAATATCCACTTGGTTGCGCTCGTGATATGTAGAGGACCGTCGTTGAGCGGCAAGCAGAATCTCCAGCAACTTACGGGCGTCGGGCGAAACGCAAATTTCGGCTATGACCGCTGGCGCCAAAGCTCGTATCGAAGCGTCGAGACGATCAGGCATGATTGAATCGTCCGCGGTATTTGAAAGCGACGCGCTTAGAGGTTCGTCAAGCAGAATGAGGCTACTTGCTTGGGTTTCAGGATTCCAGGCGCCAGTTGCACAGTCACGCATCATCTCTTTGGCAATACGCCACCCAGCTCGGTGATGGCATATCCCGTTCTGAACACAGGGAGTATCCCAAAGGTGGTCCAGGCCACGCGCGAGATAGAGCCGCACTTCATTGGCTACGGAGCGAGCAAGGTTGAGACCGGCCACGGAAACGCGATTGAAGGTCGGCGCCCCGTCCGAGCCGTCAAAAGTTGCGCGCGTAGAAGCAGCGATCGGCATAAGCAACAGTGGGAGGACTCTCGCCGCGCTACGGTTTGCGCCTAGTTCAAAGTGTGTTTCTTCAAACTCGAACGGACTTCGCAAATTCTTGCTCTCTGATATTTGGAGGATGATCTCAATAGCGAAGTTCAGCGCATCCTCAGGGAAGCCAACATAGCGCAATAGACGGGCCTCTAACACTGCAGCCGCGACCAATGCCGGAACGTCATAAGGGTGGTGGACACTGATAGTCGTCGGAGACTTTAGTAGCTTGCGGGCAGATTCTATGTCGCCCATCAGTTCGTCGGTTTCGATTACTCCAGAATCCGCCGCGCCTATATTGAAGCAATATCGGTTGATGAGACGGGTTTCTTCCGCCACGCGCGCCAAGTCTTCATTGCTAGGTTGCAATGCCTGAATGACTTCGTTAGATGGTGCCGCCTGAATATACTGACCGTCTGGAGTATCATAGAGTTGAAACTTGCTGTAGTCCAGCCGGCTTGCCCAAGCTCTGACTTCTGCAAGTTGCTGTTCAATATCCCGATCATCATTGGTTGATTCTTCGGCTGAATCAACGTTGCGCTGTTGCTCTATTTCGCGGCGCGCTCTTTCGACCAAGGTATCTCCAAGTGTCGCTAGAACGCTTGCGCGTTCGCTGTCTGCCCTCGATACCATGAGTATCGACGCATCTCCGAGATTCCACTCGCGACGCTCTGGAGCTGCAACCCCTTCTGAATCGGCGGCAATCATGCTACCCTCCTGAACGACCCGCATGAACTCTAGGCGCCATATGAGCGGTTCAGCAAAGTATGGATCCAGCGAATCGCCGGCGGATTCCAAGTGTCTTACGAGTATTCCGACGACGAGGCCGACCATGGCAAGATTCTCACAGTCATTGAGCAGAAACTCCACTAGTCGCTTGGTGGAGACGCCCGATTCAATCATTTGGTCGCATACACGCTCCAGCGCCTGCAATGCGCTCATGCAAGGGTACGGACCGACTCCGGTTCCCCGATACCACAGCCAAACCTGATCATCGCCGACATAAATGCGGCGCACGCCGGTTATCTCTAACTCTGACTGGTATGGGCTAATGTCAATGTCTTCTGGGCTGCCTCCCATTTGGGGCAGACGGACTAAAGAGCGCACGCGGGTACGAGTGGCGTGGTTGAGCATTCGGTTCAACACCGCAACGCCGCCCGTGAAATCAGTCACAAACAGATTATAGAAGGGTCCTTGAAGCCACATGGCCGACGGCAGTCCAAGGTTGTAGTCGTGACGACGGATGCCATATCCATGGAATCCAAGACCATCAGACTCTTCGTCTAAGTAGTATGCTTCCGTTAGCAGGGCAAGGAGCTTGGGGCTGAATTGAGAGATTGCCAGATTGGTGAATGGCAATTCCAAAGCAGGGGCAAGCGACCACGGAGCATCCCTAGCGACTCGCCGAAGTATCCCCGCGCTGCGGGCATCCAGGTCCGGACCGAGCAGCGCCAGTAACTCAAGAAACATCTTGTCCATGTGTTCTCGGGGCACGTCGGGACGCTGACGGCGGCGGCCATAACCACTCTCAAAGAGTTCGGGAGTACTCACCATGATCTGGCGAGACCACGCGATGTCTTCCGGCACTCGCTCGGCGAGCGCTTTCGCCTCTGCCTTTCGTCGCTCATCGAGGCGACGGTCAGCGGTTTCGGATTCCACAGCTAAACGTTCGTGGAGTTTTGTCCGTAATGGATGTCCCGATGCGGTACGCTCGTGTATGTGTCCCCTAAGCCAATCTCGCAGAAGCCCATAGGCGTACTCTCCCAGATTCCATGGTGTGGTGTCTTCAAGCAGCAGTTTGACAATAGGCTCAATGACCTCGGGGCTGATGAAACCACTTTGGTCTCGGTGTCTCTGACCTACTATACGCGCAAGCCTTCGCAGACCGGCGGCGTCATCCGATCGCAGGTCATCCCAGGCGTCCCGAAGAATTTCGCTGGGATTGGCCAACGCGATCAACGCTTCGCTAGGGGCGTCGCCCCAGCGCGCTCCATATCCCGCCTCGACGAGAGCGTCAAAAGATGCCTGCAAGCGCGAGAATCTGCCACGCAACGGCACGGACGGTGTGTTGGATTCGCTCAACCGCGCTTGGCATGCGAGTGTCGCGGCGCTGAGCGTCCAACGCGGCGCTCCGGCGTTCATGATTTTGGATGTTAGATCCTCTTCGCTTAGAAGAAGGCGAGCGACGGCGTAGCGTCGCACCTCGTCGTGAGCGAAGTCGGGGCCGACCATGTAAGGTTGATCAGTTGGCGTTCGCAACAAACCATCGCGACGCAATCCGGTTAGCGCTTCCTGGTCCAAGCTGTTCATCACTTGAAGCCTGTCCCCTCCGCTGACTGAGAGCTTTGCCAGGTTCAGTAACGCGAACTCGCGCGCGTCAGGCTGTCCCCTATCTGACCGTTCGCGCCTGCGAACAAGACCGTCCCACACCTCTTGCATCGCGTCCGCATCGGTGAGCGGTACTCCGGCGATACCGCCACGTACCAGAAGGTCAACCACTACCAGGCGACGCAACAGATCTCGAGACCGAGGATTTGCAATCAGTCTGTCCAGTTCCGGGAAAACCTCGGCTACTTCATCTAGCTCGGCATCGGTTAGCGGTTGCATGGGATACTCAGCAACACCAGACCCGAAGCGGTCATTCAGGACATCAAGCGCGATTTCGGCGTTGTTTTGAGCAGCGACCGCGACGACCTTGACGTCGCTCTTTGCGGCGGCGTCAACCAAGTAGCGGAACGTATTTTCCTTGCCCTCCGCTACGGCGTCAACTCCGTCAACGATAAGAACACGCAGCGACGCGCTCAGTTCACCCAACAGATCAGAAAGTGGGCAACTCAGACGATTCTCAAAGTCCACTGCCAACTCTGGAATGTCCCTGAGATTGACACACAACGCTTGAGCGTTCTCAGGTTTCGCATCACACTCCGCCGCAAGCGACAATACCGCAAGCGCGCTTTTGCCTACGCCTGATTCTCCGATTACGAGCCCTGCCTTAGCGTCCGATATGGCTGATAACAGCTCCCGCGCCGAGTCTTTGCGATCGAGAGTCTTGCGACGAACTCCATCGCTGTCGGCGATGTCGCCACGCACCCTATTGAGCGCGGATTCGTTGAGCTGATCAAGCGCCTGCCAGCCGCGTTGGTGGCGGCGCGTATCAGGGTCGAGGAGTTCATGCGCGTCGCGTCTCAGCAGCTTGAGATTGATTCGGGCGGCTTTCGGCGAATAGTCGCTCGCTAGGGAGACAAGCCGGTCTCGCAGTCGGGACGCTCCCTCTAAGTCCGAAGTTCGCGCCACTCCTTTGAGACTGTTCAGAACTGACGCCCAATCCGTTTCGTCTGGAGACTCCAATCTCGGCGCGAGGACGACAAGTGTAGAGAGCAACTGCCAAGCGCGTTTTCGGACGAGCGCAACATCCGGTTCGACCCCGTCAAGGTCCTGCAGCGCGAGTTCAACGAGCTTCTCGATATGCTCCAGCCCACTTCTAACGCCGCTGTCAAACTCGTTCGGCGTATAGACAAGGTTGAAGAATCCCTGCGCGTCCATCTGGGTAGCCGCAAGTCCAGCCAGCGTTCCAAGTTGCTGGGCATGTCGATTGGTGGCGCTACCCGAAATTACCAGACCCAGACGGCGTTCCACGCCATCGTCTGGCGCGTTGGTCACAGCGCGGATGAATTTTCCCATAAGCCTCCGCGCAGCCTCATCGCTCGGCACAAGATTCGGAGACCGCCGGACCTCAAACGCAATTTCCAGAGATGGTTCCGGTTCGTCGTCGCGCGCTGCGCGAACCACCAAGTCATCCGCCGGACGCTCATGGAATTGCTGGAACGCCACGCTAACGATGTGGCGTCCATCCCCGAACCCTACGGCGCCATCTCCAACAAGAAGATGGGCCAGATATTGAACCGCCACTCTCCGTTCGAAAGTTACGCCTCCGCCGCCCGTCGCATAGGGGCTCATCCCCATCAACGGCTCTCTGGCACCAGAGTCATCGTCGCCATCTTCAGGACAGTTCGTATTCTCTGAGTTGACTTCATCCATAGCTTTGTGAATCTCAAGACTAGGGTAGGTCGTGGATAGCCCTAATCCAGAATACCATATCGTCTACTCCGTTAAGCTAGCAAAGCGGTAACAGTCGCCCCAGCAATACCGTAACCATCCCATAGGCGGTGTGGAAAGAAGAAGGCAGGGAATCTTGTTAGAGTTTGGGTAATAACAACAGACCCAGACCAAGAGACCCTGCCAATGCCAAGAGTAAGATTCACACTTCCACAGGTCAAGGTATTCCCTGACACTCGGCCTTCAGCCTGTCCGCATTGCGGCAGCATGTACCTGAACAGGCACGGGGCCGGCAACAAAGCCGATCAGTGATCTCTACGTCAGCGAGGTCACGGCGCACAGATACCGCTGTTGCGACTGTGGTCGCACATTCAGACACTATCCGCAGGGAGTTGACCATCACGACCAGAATCACAGGCTCAGGGCTTTGGCAGCGCTGAGTTGGGCGCTGGGACTGTCACTGCGTTCAGTGAGCCATTTGCTGGGCGCTCTGGGCTGTGGTCTGTCGAGGATGAGCGTGTGGCGTGACGTGCAGCAGGCTGGGACGAGCGCGCTGGATGGGTGGTTGAGGAGTGTACGTGATCAGGTGAGGAGCTTGTGTCAAATGTTGTGGAAATTCCTTCCAGGCGGTTTAGCTCATCAGGCCGCGACTGCCTCCTCAATACTCACCGGCAACTCGGTTAGGACCCCGTCCTCGAACTTCGCTCCATCCATCAGCAGCTTCATCAGGTTTCTACCTCCATACAGCGGTCTCCATCTCTCACTCAGCCTGCTGACCACCTTGACACCAGGTACAACACGCTGTCACGCCGCTTCATCCGACGAGCGGCATCCGTCCTCAGCCTGACCGCGCTGAACACCGACTCCAGAGGGTTCGTCGTTCTCAGATGGACCCAATGCTCAGTCGGAAAGTCGTAGAAGCTAACGAACGAGTCCCAGTCCCGGACCACCGTCTCGGCGGCATCAGTGCGCCCCTCGGCGCTCAGCTCGGAGACGTACTCATCGCGAAGCCGCTCGCACTCCGCTCGCGTCGGAGCGTGGGAGATCTCCCGCAGCCTGCGTCTCGCTGACGACTGCAACGACTTCGGAAGTCTGGCCGAAAGGTTCAGCGAGCGATGGTTCCAGCAGCGCTGGTGAGCCGTCGTCGGATAGACTTCGTTCAGCGCAGACCACAGACCGAGAGCCCCGTCTCCCATCGCAAGAAGTGGCGCATCCATCCCACGGTCTCTCAACCCACGCAGCGCGCCGGCCCAACTCTCCGCGCTCTCCCTGTAGCCGAGTTCCATTCCCAATAGCTCCTTGGTCCCATCCTCACTCGCTCCCACCACGCACAGCAGCGCCGTCTTCTCCCGATCCACACCGGCTCCCAGGTACACCCCGTCAGCCCAGATATATGCGTACCGGCGAGAGTCGAGGCGGCGACTGCGCCACGCCCGATACTCGTCCTCCCAACGACTCTTCAACCTCACGATAGCGTTTGCGCTAAGCGCCGTCGTCTCTCCCACCAGTTCCCGAAACACCGGTTCGAAGTCCCCGGTCGACAGCCCCTCCATGTACAGCTTCCGAAACAGCTCCTGGGTCTGGCGGGAACTGCGCTGGTACTTGCCGACTATCTGCGAACTGTATCCATCCGCAGACACCTCCCGTGGCACGTCCGACACCCTGGGCGCCTTCACTTCGACCGCAGACACGCCCACCGTCAACTCACGGCTCATGTGGTAGCCGTTGCGGTATCCGCGAAACTCGTCGGACCGTTCGTAGCGGTCCCTCCCAAGGAAGGCGCTGACCTCCTCATCGAGGGCCGCTGCCAGCATCCTTCTCGCTCCCTCCCTGACCATCTCTTCCAGCGTGTCTCCGATGACGTTCTCATTCCCTTCGGTCTGGTATACTTCTCGCACGGCGTATCCCTCCAGTTCCTCGTCTCATTGACGGTTTAGTCGCCTGGAAGGATACGCCCGTTCTCTTACTCACGCATTTCCAATTTCCACAACTTCTGATATTAGCTCCTGCCTGTTCGTCCTACTTCAGTGAGTGTCCGGCATGGAAGTCCTCGTGGCATGACGCACAGGCCACGAGCGTCTGCGATGCCGTGTCGCCATCGTCTCTACCCAAACGGGCGGTTTGGCCCTCCCTTCTTGCGAAGGTCTTTCAGCGCTCGCACGTGATGCAACTGAACCTCGCCGGTGAGCCGCAAACCCCGCAGACGCGGGCCCGTAGGCGCTGTTCGAGTTCCGTCCAACCCTTGAGTATCGGTGGGTATCGACCACGGTTGCCGCGCTGTTCCACGCGCCATCCTCGCCTAGAAGCCTTTGAGAGGCGGATAGACTTTTTCAATTTCTTCATTGAAAGCCAAACGAATGGCGTCTACTCCACGCTGCTGAAGACCGCCACGCGACTTGAAGAAGCCGAGGATTTCTTCGTAGTTGGTGTGTTTGTGCCTTGCAGTGTTCTTCATACGACTCAGTAGGTCGTCGCCCTTTGGCACAGGCTTGTCTCTGCCCCTACAATAGTCACGGGCCCCTTCCTAAGCTGCCTCCACGTCAATGTGTCGTCTATGGCTATCCTGTATTTGAGCCGCCCGCCGAATGGGAGTATGCCGCAAGGTGAGGGCAGACTCCATCTCAATACAATGAAATAGGGGTGGTCAATCTCTATAGTTGCGCCCGACCGCTCCGCGTCCTCAAGTGTCCCTCTTGGAACCCAGTCAATGTACAATTGGGATAAGTGAAGGAGTATTCGCCGAACGCCATTGCCGTCTGCACTGTTCTGCGGGTCTGTATCCCACAAGCGGCGTCGAGCCTGTCCCATTTTGCATTGTCTGGTTCAGGGTCGCCTTCAGATAGCATCCATAGCCCGCACTCCATGATTTCAGCACTCAATTCATACTTCTGACACCCGGGGCAGAGAACCTGACCACATTTGAATATCGTTCCTACCTCTAGCATTGTTTCCTCTGCGCTCCTGTGACTTTCGCGGGTATCATCATGCACGATTGCGGATTCCTACAGGCGCATCTGAAGATGTGACTCCACTGGATCTGGCCGCCCGCTAAGGCTGGGTTCCTAAGCCGCCGTCCGACGACGCCACAGGCCAACAGGGGGTTAGAACGTCTGTTATGGGGGGTAACGGAAGTGTGCCTCAGTGTTCGCATCGGTTCAGCCTCACACATAAGCCCGGGCGCAAATGGCCCGTGTGGTGGACACCCCATGTTACAGGACAGAGGCTGTTTTCTCAATGTGAAATGCGGTCTCACATACGACCATTTTGCATGCGCGCGATGACTTCCAAAGCCCTTACCCCAACCGATGGGAAGGCTGGGCGAAGACGGGAGGCGCCGTAACGCTTATCCTTCGGCAGGGCGAAGTCGGGAAACCGCAGCGGCAAACGCCTCGAAGATGAGGCCGGCCGGGATAGACTTCAACCCCGATCCCGACGCAGAGAACGGAAGATGTCCCCGCGTAACCCATAACCGAACTACGGGTATCGCGCAGCGCAGTCAGGTATCTCGCCGTTCCAACGACAGCCCGACTACATCGCGCGTCAGCCCAAACGCTACCGACATGCAGCGTCGTATCGGAGCGTCGGGGATCACTCCATCGGGAGGGGCGGCTGAAGCGCCGCCATCTCCTCCGGAACCCCGAAGCGCTCTGCCACCTCCCACAGCTCGCTGAGCCCTTCCTTCATTGCCTCGTCCACGTCCATCAGCAGGACGCGGGCGAAGTTCTGGGCCTCTCGCTCGAACAGGCTGTCCAGGCTCGTGTGGTCGCGTATCCACAGATGGTTGCCAGAGTGGAGCAACCTGTGGCCTATGGCGTGGGCTATCACCCAGTGACGCCAGTGTGAATCCAGCCTATCGGCCACCCCGATGTAGCGGCCCATCTGCATCTCCTCCTGCATCTCCAGCGGCCACGGCACGACATCCAGCCCCAACACGTTGGCCACCGCCTCGGCGTCCACCCGGCCCGACAGCCTCAGCTTTCGTCGCAGTTGCTCGGCCTTCCGCTGCACCCGCTTCATCTCCCATCCTTTTCCTTCCTCCGCCTCTGCTCCCGCATGAAGCGGATGAAGTTCATGATCGACTCGATGTCCTCCATCGGCAATCCCTCTATGGCGTTTCTGAAGGAGACGTCGGCCTCCTTGAGTATCTCCGCGTCCACCACGTCCCTGCCAAGGAGCCAGTCGGTGCTGGTCTCGCACTGGTAGGCCAGTTTCAACAGGTGCTCCGGGGTAGGCTTCATTTTGCCCGCCTCCCAGGACCAGACGGCGTGGGGGCTGACCCCCACCATCTCGCTCACCTGCCTCTGGGTCAGGCCGGCCTTCAGCCGCGCCTCTTTGATTCGGGCTCCGATGCCCTTCAAGCGGTAGCCCCGGTCTTCGGTCATGGGTTCCAGCCTCTCTTGGTCAGTGACCATAAGAGTCTCTAATCAACGATTATAATAATAGTACATCAGTTCTTGCCATGTTATCTGCGATATTATTACATTATACCATAAGTAATACTTAGAATACAGAGGACTTCCTAACCCCATGAGACGCACCGCTGTCCCGCTCAAAACCAGGGCTATCTGGGAGCGACTAGCTCTGCTGGGTCGCTCCCAGAACTAGATGGCCCGCGAGGTAGGCATCAGCAAGGGCTACCTGTCAGACCTGATCAACCGTGGCCGCGCCCCGTCCGGGCGCATCAAGCGTCGGATGCAGAAGGCCCTGAACGTGGAGGACTTCCATGATCTCTTCGAGTTGGAGCGTCACGATAACGACGGCGCTTAGCTCTCCCCGACTACCAGCGTATCCCGGCGATCCAGTCATCGACGGTCGCCCCGTTCCCACTCTGAGCGGAGACCTGCCCGACGACTTCGCCAAGCGACTCGTCCGCCTCAAGCTGGCCAGCGGCCTCACCTGGGAGGAGTTTGTCGACGTCCTGGGCGTTGAGCCCAAGCAGGCGCTGAGATGGACAAGGGGAACCAAGCCGTCGGGAGGAGCCTATCACACTCTAGTGGGACTCGCGCCTTGGATACCGGGCGGCCTGGACATCTTAATGGGAGAGGGTTTCCTGTCTCCCTCAGTAAGGAGTAGTGCATGTCTCAGAAGCGGGGGAAGCGACAGAGAACGATACCCGTACTGACCGTCGACTTCGGCAATAGCCTTGCGGCTTTCAAAGACGCGTCCGGGCTGCTATAGGCCGAGATAGCCCGGCTCCTGGGCACCAGCGTCCTCAACCTGTGGCGATGGCGCAATCGGGGAGTGCTTCCCAACATGCACCACCTGCTGGCCCTCCAGGAGCTTGCCGATAGCAGGGGCCTCGGCCATCTCCTGCCCACCGCCAAGTTGACCCGGCCCTCCTAGACCCGCAGGGGGGTGCGATCCGATACGCCGCTGGCCTGCGACCTTCTCCTCCTCAAGTTTCATGCGTGAAATCCCGTTCCGAGGGATAACGCTCCGTTCTCCCTTCACCCACACTGGCTACATGCCTTGCGGTCGTTCGGTGTCAATGCTGATCTGGCGTGTTCACTGAGACCGGACGCACGAATACGCAAACAGAGCGACAACCTTGAAAGAAGTCAAGAACCAGGCAGGGCCAGAGAACAGTGGCGGGAACGCTTCCGAGCTCGGCACGGTCACCATCGACTTCAACCCCGCGGCAGACGCGGAGGACCGCCTTCGACGTCTCTTCACCCTGCTACTCAACCACGTTGCCAGGGAAGACGAATCTGACGATGGCTACGGGCTTCCGGCAGACGCTCCGGCAAGGGACGGCGCTGCGTTGGAAACTTCCGCACGCGATGCCCATACCCACAAGATGGGGTCGCTCTATGAAGCCTTTGAGCCATCCGAGGCACGACGCACAGCGCGGAGACTGGAGTTCCACTACACACCCAAGCACGGGAGTTGGCTGAATATGGCGGAGATAGAACTGAGCGTCTTCAGCAAGCATTGTCTGAGGGGTCGAGTAGCGGATGAAATACAGTTGAGGCGGCAGATAGGCGCACTTGAGGCCGAGCGCAATGATGCCGGAGCCACTATCCACTGGCGCTTCACTACTCACGATGCCCGACATAAACTTAATCACATATATTCACTAAATTCAGAATAAACTGGTACTAGAGATTGGCTTTCGGACATGAAGAGGCCCCGGGCCGTTCCGGGACCTCTCCTTCATGGGTGTAAGTCGGATAGTCGCGCTCATCACCTATTGTGAGACATCACGACTTGACGTGAAAAACGCCTCTTCTGCAAAGCCTCTATGACCCAAGGGAGGGCCAAGTGGGAGAAGGCATCGCCTCTCCGATTCTGACCAATTCTTGCAATGACATGGTCGGGTGGTACAGGATGATTAGAACCTTGTTGTCCCACCAGCTGAGACTTGCCGGAACGTTTACCCGAGTGCCTATGTTTGTGGTCTTGACAAACGCATCCTTACCCGTAGCCGTCTTTCCTCCGATATTCTCTTGTCTGTACGCGTCAGGCAACTTGCTGAGATCGACGGGAGGGGGAGTGTTGGGGGTGGCTCCTATGGAAATCTTCAACCCGTTGGAGTAAATGATGTAGACCTGCTTGAACTCGTCAGCTTTGTTCTGCCGAGAGGCCCACACTTCTTGAATGTCGGACCCAACGACGTCAAGTGGAGGAACAGGTATCGTGTATGGCGTTCGTTGCCGCGCCTCATCTAGGGTTACACGGTCTCCGACGATAGGGGCATGTGCAGGGGGCCTGGGAGCCTGGGCGACATTTGTAGAAGCCTGGATCGGTGGGCCACCCGAGCCTCCTTGCTCTGATGTGAACCTGAATATTGCGAACGTAGCGATCAGAACTGGGACCACCACTAGTACGATCATGCCGATGAGTATTCTCAACTTCATTTGACTCCTCTCCTTTCTCTTTCAGCCATGGGCAAGTATGGAGTCTAGCACGAGGTTCCCGATCCCTTCTTTACCTTGAATTCAGTATTGGAAATCTCGTTCAGACAGTAATCGGGGTCGTCCTCACGCCAAATTTCAAGGTCTTCCCAGCTTATGAGTGTGGAGATCGCCGCTCTCCTCTTCAGCGACCACCAGTGACTCTCGTCGGGGGTGTCGCATGCATTGTAACGCTCCTGCTGAGCGCCAGCGTCGCCATGGCCCATTATGAGGTCCTCAGTCTTTTTGACGCTGTTGCCGAGATACCACTTCCATTGGTGGGAAGTTGTCGACATCCTGCGGACCGCAAAACTGTATGATCCGTTCACGCTGAGCGTGTTGAAGTATTCGACATCCCAATTGCCATACTTGCTCCATACGGCCATCATCTTGGGACTGCCCCAACCGCCTCTCCAGATCCATCCGACCTCTGCATAGTGGTCAGCGTCGTACTGTATCCATGTGGAGTTGACGAAGAATTTTGAAGAGTTTCCAGGCACGGGTGTGAATTGCACCTTGCTGGTCCCAGACGCTCCGTAGAAGCCACTCCCTGAGTCGTCGTTTGCCGCTGACCAGTAGTGTCCCGTGCACGTTCCAGCCTCTGCGGTCCCGGTTGCGGCTGGTAGCAGGATTACAGCAAGCGCTACGGCTTCCAACAGCAGCGCCATGCCCAATACACGCCAGTTCAATATTCTTTTCATGTTGCCCCCTCTCGATGGGTGATTGATGTCCTATACCGATGCACGAGAACCCTATCCCACGCTGGGGATTTTGCATATCACCCGCAAGACCTATTTTTCAGGCCCGGATATAGGCCTCAAGGCCTATTTTTGAAACCCAGACATAGGTAGGAAGACCTACGACAAACGTTCTTGTATCTCAAATGGTGTACCATCAACCAGGGTTCGTGAAAAGGATACACATTCAGAAAGGGGCATCGAATGGAGCGCATCAGACTGATGGTAGCTGACGACTACGACCTTATGAGGTACCAAGCGGATGCGGACCCGCAAAGGCTGCAAACGCAGACGGCCCTACATGAACAGGGAACGATCTTCGAAATCACCCTGATCATTCTCTCCGCCCCGACCGACGTGGACGACCTGATGAGAAGGGCCGCCCTTACCGTAGTGGAACGTCATGGGTACAACCACTTCGCCGTATATATCGCGCAACCCGATAACGACAATCTCAGGCTTGCCGGTGGCGAGCCAATTCGAACTCTTCCACAGGATGCCTTCCTGTCATTGGCGGAGAGGGCAACAGCCGGGTTTCGTCCGGTGAGAGAGCGAATCGGTGGCTCATGGCGGATCGCCGTTCCGATAGCGAGCGACTCGTCCACCCTGGGCGCGATAGTGGCGGGTTCGGACGCTCCGGGCGCTGCCGCCGACCATGCGCTTACGCTGTGCGGCGCCCTCGCAGCGCAGCTGGCGCTGGGGATCCAAAACGTCGATCTCAGAAGGCGACAGCTGGAGCTGGCCGCAAACGAAGAACGCGCCCGCATCGCTCGCGAGATACACGATGGCGTAGCGCAGTCCATGTACGCGCTGAACCTGGGGATCGAGAACTGCGCCCGGCTTGCGGAGCGGGGGGACTATCCCACTCTGAACGACTCGCTCGGCAGCCTCGTTCCACTATCGCGTCAGACGCTCCTTGAGATCCGGCATTATTTGTACGACCTCACGCCACTGCTGTCGAGCGGGGACAGTTTCGAGGACCTGATGAAAAAGCAGGTGGGCGAGTTTGAGGCCATTTCCCAGATACCGGCTCATGTGGAAATACGCGGCGGCGACCGGCAAATGCCCGTCCTGGCGCGGGTAGGGATGTATCGCATCCTTCACGAGGCGCTGTCGAATGTTCTCAAGCACGCTGGGGCATCGGAGGTTCGCATTGAGCTGGAAGTGGGTTCTGGCAGCGCGCGCATGTCTGTGAAGGACGACGGCGCCGGATTCAACACTGGTGAGCCGGGAGCGGGTTGGGGGATGGATAGCATGAGGCGCAGGGCTGAGGAGTTGGGCGGGACGTTCACCGTAACCAGCGCAGAGGGCGCGGGTACCGATGCAAGGGTGAGCCTGCCATTAGCAGGCCGCTGAAAAGGCTTGTTGAAGTCGCGTCCTCCAAGCTGTCGGGATACAATGCCCTCACCAGACCAACAGTCTAGGAGAACGTCCCATGAGAGGTCGGCGCAATCCCCAGTCCACCATGCTCGCCTTCGTCAACCTCGACGAGCGCGTCCCGGCTGACCACCCTCTCAGGATAATCAAACGCGTCGCTGACGACGTGCTCTCCCGCATGTCAGACGACTTCGACACGATGTACTCGAGGATCGGTCGGGCATCGGTTCCTCGCGAGCGTCTGCTTAAGTCTCTGCTGCTGATCTCGCTGTACTCTATCAGGAGCGAGAGAGCGTTCTGCCGGGAACTCGACTACAATCTGCTCTACCGCTGGTTCCTTGACATGGACCTGATGGAGCCGAGCTTCGCTCCGACCGTGTTCACCAAGAACCGACGGAGGCTGCTCAGACACAAGGTGGGAAGGAAGCTGTTCGAGGAGGTGGCGTATGAAGCGGACCGCCGTGGACTGATGTGGGACGCTCATCGAGGCGGCGGCATCCATCAGGAGCTTCAGACGTCGCGATGACGACGATGACTCCAAGGGCGATGGAGAGGGCGGTAGCGGCGACTTTCGTGGGGAGAAGCTGTCCAACGCCACGCACAGGAGTACGACAGATCCCGATGCTGGACTGATGAGGAAGGGCAAGGGCAAGGAGGCGAAGCTGGTCTTCATGGCTCACGCGCTGATGGACAACAGGCACTGGTTGGTGAGCGACTTTCGGCTGCCGGAGGCCAACGGCATGGCTGAGAGGGACGCGGCGCTGGATATGCTGATGTCAATACTCGACAGTCGTCGGCTGAGCGTGGGAGCGTACGACACGAGGGACTTCGTGGCCGAGTGCAGGGAGTTCAACGTCACTCCACACGCGACATTAGGCGTACAGGTCGAGTCAGAGGTGCGAAAGCGGGTGGAGTCTATCTTCGGGTGGATGAAGACGGTTGGAGGGTTCCGTAGGAGTCGGTACGTTGGGTTGGAGCGGACTGGACTGTGCGGAGAACTGGTTGCGACAGCGTACAACCTGGTGAGGATGTCGAGGTTGATAGCCGAGCGGGAGGCCGAGGCGCCTGTCTTCGGCTAGCGCTCCATGGTCGAGGTGCGTCCCTCAGATCCCGGCTGGGGGTCTGAGGGCTGAACCTGAGACTGCCAGACTCCGAAAAGTCCCCCCAAGGACGGCAACATGCAGCCGATGCGGTTCCTACGCTGCTCCGGTACCCATTCTTCCGCAGCCTGTTAAGCCCCGTGTTCATCGCGCACCGGATCGAGACGAGACGATGCAGTCTCAATCTGAGAAGTAAAGTTGAAGACTTCCAATGGAACGGTTCCGTTAGGTTCGGTTCCCTCATGAATCATCCGGCGTGTCTGCTCGACTGATTCACTACTGAAGGACTTTTCACCACAGCGAGCGCACACCATCGCAGGTGCACCGGTCACAAGTACGTATCGTCCGTCTATGTTGAAGACCTCATCTACCAACTCTTTTCGGATCTTATCGTAGTGACAAACCGGACACTCAGCCATGTTCATCGCCTCCTAGAATCATTGATCCATACCTCCTTATCCGGTTCATATACCGTTACGACTCTGACCAATTTAGTTTCTGCGCGAGAGACTTGGATGTGCAAAGCCCTTCCTGTACAAGTGTACCCGAGCAACAGATAACTCGGCGAATACTTGTCGTCGGGATAGTCTTCAATTATAGTAGCACACTGCCCTGCTTGACTTATTTCACTGTTGCTGATCCCTCGTTCGAGAATGCGACTGCGAGCATGTTCAGATAAGCTAAATTCCCCATCATTAATCTGAGTGCAGATTTGTTCAATCGTTATAATAGTTTCGTTATTCATATATTTACACCTCAAATAATTTCCATATATATTATTCATGACTAGATGTGGCTACTCACAAGTTTTCTCGTAACGATCATAGTCTCCTTTCTGCTATTGACTTGATCTCTCGATGGATTCAACTTATTGCTTATATTCCTTCTATATACTGTCTCTTCTATATACTGTCTGCTGATGCTTCAAACACTTATATCCATTATAGATGTTCACCCGAGATGAGTCAAGAACCTCTGCAGCGTCAACAGGAAATCTCCGTGCTAATAGCCTATAATTTAGAGAGTAACCTTGAGGATAGCATCAAGTTATGAAAATATCTGTGTATATAGCATAAAATGTTGTCTGGTTGAAATCACTTTCAGGGTCTGTAGAGCCTATTGCACGCTGAGTCGGTAGCTATGATCGCCATAATTCATTCCTCATCCGTATGGATCGTTCGGTCTATCTGTCCAGGTCAGGTTCATCGAATATTCTAGCCTTTACCAAATGGACATCCTCACAAGATACCAGAATGCACGGTAATCAGCAGGTATGGATGAAACCGAGCACCAAGTAAGCTGGACTCTGTACATTCACGCCGCATAGGAAAGCGATTCGATGAATCTGTTGAGCATGGTGGCAGGTATTTCTAGCATGTGGGCGACGTGCAGAAAGTCTGAGAAGCAAACCAGAGGTGACGGCGCACCAGAGCGATCGCATCGACGAAGGTAGGCGCTGACTTGACATACCATGCCGCTGATCGTGGAGTTGTCAGCCGGCGACCTCCCAACAGGTGCGCTGCGAGAGTTACCCAGGAGAACAGTTCCAACAGTAAAGGAGTGGTCCGAGATATGGCGCGATCCGACCACTGTCGTTGAGTCTCCACTCCCAGATGGGCACGGGGGGCTTGCCGGTGTGATGCCAGACCGCCGTCTGAGAGACCACCTGCACCATGCGAGTAGCACCGTCATACCAGTCCACAGACATCTCGGTCCAGCTCGTGTCGGGACATTCGAGAAGTTCGGTGAGTGTGGGCAGACGTTGGCCCTTGAGTCGTGGACGCCCCATCTGTCCGGGCTCTCGCGGTGGAGCGGGTTCGTAGAGTGCGGCGTCCAGACGCAATCGGGTGATAAATGTGACCGGGCGAGTCATGGACTGACAGAAATGGAGCAGGTCAAGGGCAGCGTAGCTGCTGTCGGCGACCACTACCACAGGACGGTTGGGTATCCAGCGACGGACTTGTCCAATGATCTGACGCGCCCAGTCGGTGAGTCTTTTGTGAGTTCGTCCCACCTGATGACAGTATCGTTCAGACGGAGCCAGTGCGGTCAGCGCAGGCAACGCCCATGTCCGATGTGCCTATGGTATGTTGGTCAACAGCATCAGGCTTATCCAGCGCAGACCGGAGGCCTTGACGAAATGACTCCGGCTGGAGCGCACCGCATCGCGATATATCCCCTTCGCCCTGATCCGAATGCCTCGCCGTCGCTCCAGCGTCTCGTCAATGCCGAATACCAGTGGACCATCACCCCTATACAAGGTGTTGAATCAACAGCGACAGCAGAACACGGCTCAACTGGAGAGGTGACCACTGAGCTCGATTGAGAACGTGGTGGTATCTGGGAAAGCCGGTGACATCGCTGAGTCCCATGGCACGGAGCGCTGAGGTGACGGTCCTGCTGCGCGTGGCCAGGATCACGCCGACGAGCAGCACCTGTACTTTCGACCATGTTCTGACCTGAAACATAGGCGCGAACGGACTGAGAAAGGATATAATGGCATCGGACAGGGTGAGCATGACTTGACCTTTCGTGATGGTTCGGTCTTGTCAGCTTACCCTGCTCTCTTCTAAATTTTGTACAAAGTCCAGCTAAGAGGGAGTCTGAAAAGGTGTAAGATAGGCTTATTATGAAGCGCCTATCTTACCCGACAGACCTGACCGACAAAGAGTGGGCTATCATCAAGCCGCTGGTTCCACCGGCGAGGCCCGGTGGACGACCACGTTCGACAGACGCCAGAGAGGTTCTCAACGCCATCTTCTACGTTCTGAGGGGTGGAATATCCTGGCGGATGCTTCCGCATGATCTTCTATCGTGGAAGACGGTCTATCGCTACTTCATAGCCTGACGGATGGAAGGGGTGTGGGAGGAGATCAACGAGGCTCTACGTGAGCGGGAGCGAATGAGGCAGGGGCGCGAGCCCACACCGAGCGCGGCAATCATCGACAGCCAGTCGGTGAGGATCACGGAAAAAGGGGCCGCGAAGCTACGACGGAGGCAAGAAGATAAATGGGCGAAAGAGGCATATATCAGCCTGTCTCATAAGCGATGTTGCGACCAGCTCAGGTTCGAGGGACTCGTCAAACGGACTGGCCTGTAGAGCTAAAGTAGGCTACGGGACCTGCGACCAGTGAGCGCCCGCTGTTATCGCGAGGGTCTAAGAAGCGAACTGAGGCTTTGGTCGGCGAAGTGGATCGGCGAAGGCGCCGAGGCGCCACACCCGCCAGAGAGTGCGCAGGTTGAAGGCTGTGCCCAACAGAGTCCACTCGGCCGACACGTTCGCGAAGCCCCGCAGTAGGAACCTCCGAGCTGCCAGTTGCTCCTTGATGATTCCGAAGACCGGTTCGACCAACTGCTTTCTCCGCTTATACGCATCCCAGGCTTCGCCGGTAGACATCCAAACACGATGACGGCGCAACACGGCGTCGTAAGGCCCTATTGTCACACTACGGCCGAACCTTTGGGACCTTGTACAGACTCCGAAGGCAGGGCACGCCTGACAGACGCCTTCAGAGGTTCGGTACAGTCGCCAAGGGACTCCATTCAAGCGTTGGATACGAAGATACTGGAGCCTCTGTCCCTGCGGACACATGAAGCTGTCGCTGTGCTTGTCGTACGTGAATCGATCCTTGTGATACATGCCTCTGAGTGTCCGTTGGCTCGCCGCCTCCGGCATCGCAACTGATTGGCCTCTACGAGCGCATTCTTCCAGGCCTTTCCCAGAGTGGTAGGCGGCATCCGCCAGCGTCATCTCTGACTTCGTCCCCGTCGTCTCCTCAGCTTGTTCAACCATGGGAACCAACTGTGGATCGTCACGACCATCGTCCGCAATATCAACCGCCGTTATAAACATGCCGGTCGCTCCCCCGTCAGGTTCTAAGGGTGAGACCATGGCCTGGGCATTGTAGCCGAGCAAAACACTGCCACGCGTCTTCATCAGCCGGGCATCTCCATCTGTGAGGTTGATGCGGTTCTGGCGTTCCTTACTCCCAAGGTCGGCCATCGCCTGCCTTACTTGCTCCCTCAGCATCTCCTTATCGGCCAGCTCCCCAGGCAGATGGACGGCGGGCGTATCTTCTCCAGCTTCGTTCTGAGCCTCAAGGTCACGTATCGCCGCTTCCACCCGGTCCAACAACTTGCGCAGTTCCTCAGCGCTGTGGGTTCTGTACACCGATGCGTTGGCGCTCACTTTCGTACCATCCACCGCCTGTACCGCCAGGTCCAGCAGCTTCATCGTGACCGCCGTATGGACCGTTCTCTCAAATAGCTTCCTCATAGCCTGCCTGTGCGCTTTGTAGAATCGCCACAGAGTGTTGTGGTCTGGATGCTGCCACCCTGTCAGCCACAGGTACGGTATCTGGTCCCGGCAAGCCGTCTCCAACTTGCGACAGGAGCGAACCCCAGTCATGAAGCCGTACAGCCAAACGCTCAACAGCGCCCGTGGATGGTAGGCTGGAGCCCCCATCGGGTCTCCTTCTATCTCCACGCCGAGCTCTGACCAGCCCTCCCTATCCAAGGCGTCTACGAACTCAGCCACGAACCGAGCTGGGTGATCCAATGGCAGCAGATCGTCTAGAGACGGCGGCAATAGCCAAGCCTGCTCTCGATCCATGTCTCGAAGCGGCATCTGATTCGCTCCTAACTCAGTGTCGCTTGAGAATGTACACTGAACACAGTTCTTCTCGCCAACTCTCGCGACTTATGAGACAGGCTGATATACGTGGCCCTGCGGGGGAGGGAGTCATCATGACATCCCTCCCCCGTGCGCTGTCGTCAAGGTGCGGACCCTAGAACAGTCTCAACGTTTGCTGCTGCGCTTCCGATCCCTCTCCCTCAGCGTTCGAAGCCTGCGGCGTCCCCTGCCGCCTGGACCGGCGAGTCGCCGGTGGAGCGGGCCTCTCGTAGGCGGGATGCTTGGGCGACTCCTCCCACCTAGCCCTCGCCCTTGCGATCACCGCCGGGATGTCCCTGACGAGCGCGGACAGGTTGGGGTGGTCTGCCGTCTCGACGTGCGGGTCTGACGAGGGCCGCTGCACCCCGATGGTAGCTTTTCCGTCCCTGATGGACACGATCAGCTTCAGGTCCTCCGGAGCGTCGGTCTCATCCGCGCTGGAGGTTTCCCCGGCGACGTCCGGCCTCTGGCTGCCCTGGTCGGTCCCATCCGCGGTCTCCTTCTCCTCGGTGACAGAGGTGGTCGCGTCGTCCCCCGCATCGGAGGAGGGATTCTCGTCCGCTCCCGGGGCGTCAGTGCGCATCGCCTCCTTTCCGATTTCGTCTGGCATTGTATCTCCTTTCCTCTATTTTCCTCTGGGCGGTTGATAGGCGCCGGTGGCTAGACCGTCTGTCTCCTGATGTCACCGAGCGTCTTCGGCTCCCAGTAGAGGTCGCGCTCCACCGTGGGAACGCTGCCGAGAACGGTCGCCTCGGACAGTTCGGTGAGGTCGAAGTAACCGAGCTCCGTATCAAACCCTTCGACGAGGCCAAAGCACAGCCCGGTCTCCCCGTTCCACTCGGTGATGTACCAGCGCCAGCCGGTGTAGGGGCTGAACAGCTTGGCCGGCGCCAGAACGGCATCGTCGGCAACGTTCTCGTTAGCGTAGAGCGCGGGGATGGCCTCCCCGAGCTCCTTCGTCATCAGCTCGTGCCCGCGGAGGCCGCTGTGGGCGTCCCGCCAGGTCATGTCGGTCTTGATGGTTCCCTTGTCGTCAGACACGGGTCTCTCCTCTCTCGCTTGTTCTGTGAGCGCGTTCACGCTCCCCGGTCAGTCGGCGTCGGATCCAACGAGCCGCTCCACGGCTCGCGGGGTGACGTAGGTCGGAGCGACCGTGCCCTGATCCATGTCCAGGTAGAGGGCCATAAAGGGACATGTTCCCGCCACCATGCGACGCACCACCTGTAAGGCCAGAGAAGCCATCATCTGGTTGATGGTGGGGTCCTGGTCGGTGAGGTCGAGGGCCGCCGCGCAGTCCACGTCCGGCGGCCTGGTCGACACAGCGGTCAGCAGGTCAGGGCGTTGCAGCGTGGGCGCGGGGGCCAGGTGGCAGGTCTCCCCCGTGAAGGGAGATTCCTCCAGTTCCACCCGCTCGGCGACGTTTCCAACTAGCACTTGGCCCCAGTTGGTGTCGTTGCCCGCGTCGATGAGCCAGCGACGGGAGTCTCCGGACAGACACTCGGCCATGGCCCTCCGCGCTGCTGCGTTGTCGGCGCAGCCGATGACCAGGCCGCCGCCGTAGTTGGGCAATCCGGGGTAGCCGCTCCCGTGAGGCTGGGCCTCGTACTCCCGGAACGGATAGACCGAGTAGCCCACCGGACGCCGGTAGGCTTTGGCCAGCCTGTCCGCCAGCGCATGGCTCTTGAACTTTCCGACGTCCTCCGCGTAGAAGTTCTGGCGCAGCAGGTTGTGTGGCTCGACCCTGTCGTGGTCGACCAGGACGATGGTGGCCTCCCGCCCCTGGAAGAGGCGGCAGAGGCCCTCGGCTACGAAGCCACCGGTGCCGCCAGTGCCGACCACCGTGATCCAGGGGTTGTCCAGCAGGAACTCGTTGTCCAGATAGTAGGGCATTGGCAATTACCTCCTTGTGTCGTTAGTTCTTCTTGGATCCGATTCCTCTCCCGTTAGCCGGACTCCAGGGGGTGGGCCGACGAACGCCTGCGGCCACTCCAACGGAGCGAAGTGGCCGTAGACGCCGACCCGGAGGCTCAGCTCCGGCTCAGGGGTGCCGAGGCGTCCTACGACGCCGTAGATGCGGAAGCCCTGCTCGTCCCGGTCATCGGTGGCCGAGAAGAAGGCGCGGGAGCTTCCGTGAGAGTGGAACTCGGCGACCACGCCCGTAGGGGGCCGGTAGGTAAGAGACGTGGCCGTCCCTTCCTGTGGCGGGACCACCAGCCGGTAGCCGCTCCCGTCCCAGCGCACGGCGAAGAAACGCTCGGTGTCCGGGTCGTCCCGGAACCAGCGCAGTCCGATCTCGAACAGCCGGGCCGGGATGGGGCCGCGCGTGAGCGCCACCTTCTCGGTCACGGGCGCGAGCCCCCGCACCTCGCAGGGAGCGATCATGATTCTTGCCGTCAGGTGGGCGCTCTCGGACTGGACGTACACGCCACCCGATCCGAGCACGTAATCGAAGCCGATCCCCTGGACTCCGGCGAGTCCGCCGGGCTGGTTCACCAGGTATCCCACCGGACTCGTCCCGGGGCTAGAAGTACCTGCGTCCGCCCTCGGAGACCGCCATGGCGTGGGCCACGTCGCACTGGGGAACGAGGTCCTCAACCGGGTACTCGGTCTTTCCATCTATCTCCTCCCATAGCGCGTTCAGGTCGTCGGGATGTTTCTTCGAGCGGTTGCGAGTGTCACCGGTGAGCGAGAAGAAGGACTGGAAGAACGACTCCGGTATTCGTCCCACTTCCTCGGGGAACTTGTGGCTGCCGGGGCAGACCCGCCCGTCGCCGAATACGTTGAAGGCGGGAATGCGGAAGAGCGTCTGGTCGGGATCCGTCGGCCTGTCCAGCGCGGCGTAGGCCCAGGGAGCGCGTCCCGGCGAGCAGACGAAGACCAGGCCCGGCATGGGGAGCCGGAGCCGCGCCGGAGGCTTGAACGCCTCCTGTTGCAGCGCCACCTTCCAGACCTGCGGCGGCCTCCACAGACTTACCACCTGCCCGGTCTCGCCCTGACCCCACCAGAGGGTCGCCTCCGGCAACAGCCCTGATGAGAATCCGATGTGCCGGGTGAACACGTTGGCGATCTCGTCGGCCGAGACGGTCCTGACCCAGTTGGCGTCGCCCTCGAATCCCCGCAGCAGGATCGTCTCGTAGTAGACCTCCAGCTGCGTCCTGAGCTCGTCCCTGGGCGCGTCGGTCGCGTCCGGCAGGGACCATCCGGTCTTGTAGACATCATTGGTCATCGTCGTTTTCCTCCTGTTCTTGTTTGGGCAGCCGCTCCAGGATGAAGTCCAGCATCTCGGCGAAACGGGCGGGAAGGTCCTCCTCCAGCCAGTCGACGAGGTTGCACACCAAGTCCATGAGCGCGCTGGCCCTGCGCTACTCCTTGGCGCCCTCATCGATGATCTCGTCTTCCCAGGGATCGGAGAAGCCGTCGTACATCCCGTCTTCGTAGCTGTTGTCGAGGAAGAAGTTGCCAGTCTCGGCCCAGACCCAGGAGACGGCGTTGGCCGCCCCCTCGAATCGTGTGTCCTCCAGCGCCCCGGCGAGGTCGTCGATGGGTATGCCGCCCCGGGGAATCCGTTGCAGAGTCTCCTCCGGGATGTGGGCGGCGGCCGACTCCAGCCAAGCCACCCGTATCCCGTCAGGGCCCTCGTAGAAGAGGTCCGGGGGCTTGGCCAGGAGCGCCAGAGCCGAGAGCCCCTCGCGATAGCAGTTCCACATCTCGTGGAGGCCATCGTAGCCGAAGCCCATCAGCTCGAAGGGGATGCCCCTGCGCAGCCACGTCCAGGGAGGCTCGTCCCCCTCGTCGATGAAGAACTCCACGAAAGTGGAATAGAGGGGAAAATACCGTTCTCCGAAGAGCCGGGCGAAGCGCTCCACCCTCTCGCTCGTGTTTGTAGCCGAAAGCGTCGCCTCCGCCTCATCGGGAAAGAGGCGGAGCGCGAGCTCCGCGAACCATGCGTAGTCGTCGGCGTAGCCGACGAGCGTTGCCAACTCCCGCAGCGACGGCGGACGCCGCAGGAGCAGTTTCGCCAGCCCGCTCAGGAGCGCCGGTCTCGCAGCTTCCATCGCAGCGCCTCCAGCAGACGCCCCGTGGACGAGGCGTAGTCTTGCGCCTGGGCGCAGGCCGTCTCCACCTCCGACTGGCGGGCTGCGGCGACGTCCAGGTCTAGTGATCCGTCGGGCCGCGTGAGCTCCGCCGCGAGCTCGATGATACGCAGGCGCGCAGGCGGCGTCGCCGCCAGCAGACCCGCGAACGTCCTGTTGTCCATGTGGTCCCTCCCTATCTCCCCGCGTGGGTGAAGGCTCCCTTGGTGCCCACCCGCCGCTGGAACTCGTAGATGGTGTCGTCGCCGCGCTTGGTCTCCTTGACCGAGGCGTTGGCGATCTCGCCGTAGAAGTCGGCGAGGGTCGCCTTCACCTGGTCGACGCTCATCCCCGGATCCGGGTCCGGGAACTCGCGGTCGTCGTACACGAAAATGCGTGCCATGTTTCTTCTCCTTTGTGAATGTCGCTTGTCTTCCTTCGTTCTCTCGATTAGCGGGGGAGAAAGACGCGGATGTAGCGTCGTCTCCCCCGTGAACTCGCGGTCTAGCGTCCGGCGCCGACCGTCTCCTTCTCACGCTCCAGCTCCATCGCCCACTCGAACATGGACATGGTTGCGGGCTGGGGCTTCCCGTTGCGGCGTTTGGGCTTCACCGGGTCCGCGGCCATGAACTCGGCCCAGGAGAACAGCGACTGCTGGGGCTCCGGCGCCTCCTCTTGGTGGCCGTTGCCGTTCGCCCCGTTGCCGTTGACCGCGACGGTGGCGTGTCCATTGCCGTTGGCGTGGGCGCCATCGACAGGAACAGGCTCGACTGTCGGCCCTATGGCGTCGTGGTGTCCGTTACTGTTGACCCCGATGGTCTCCGGTCCGACCTCCACCGCCTTCCAGCCGTCGTCCACGAGTAGTTCCTCGGAGGTTGCCTCAGCGTTCCGCGCCGCAGCGAAGACCTGTTCCACCGTCTCGGCGTCGTCCTCCTCGCCGCTTACGATCTTGCGCGCCAGCGCCATCATCAGGTCGTCGCCGTCGTCCCCGTAGGCGGCAAGCCCGTCCTCCGGCAGCTCGCCCTCGACCGCTAGGGAGCTCTGGAGCTTCTTCGCCACCAGCTTGAGCGCGTCCGCCTGCAGCGTGTTCCGGTAGGCCATGTAGACCACCTTCACAGGACGGGTCTGCCCGATGCGCCACGAGCGGCGCGACGCCTGTCGCATGACATAGACGCTATAGTCCGTCTCGAACCAGCAGAGGGTTGGGAAGTCGATCAGGTCGAGGCCGGTCTGCACCAGGCGCGGGTGGCAGATGAGCACGTCCAGCCCCTGCTTCACCCTGTCTGCGACCCACTTCTCCCTCTTGTCGGGCGCCACCGCGTCCGCCTTCATCACCGCCACCCTGAAGCCGTGCCGGGTGAGGATGTCGTCCATCCGCCCTGTGATGTCGCGCGTTCCGGTGTGAGTGACGTACACCAGCGCCCTGCGTCCCTCCAGCCGCTCCGCCGCCACCAGGTCGATGAGCGCCTGCTCCTTCGGGTAGAGTCGCTCTTCCGACAGCGGCGGCACCTGCGCGATGATGTCCCCAGTCTGTGGATCGAAGACCGTCTCGCCCTTCGTGCAGCCGTCCGGGTAGGCGAGCAGCGTCTGGAGATAGGTCGCGAGCAGCCGCTTCGAGCCGCTCTTGAGCGCGTCGGTCAGCTTCTTGCGCAGATTCTCGAACACGTGGTTGTAGGCGCTGCGCTGCGAGTAGCCGGTCGAGTCGGTCTCGGCGTCCATCGAGGACAGCAGGATCTGCTCGTCGTAGTCCGGCAGCCCGGAGGCCACGTCCGCCAGCCTCAGAAAGACCGTGTTGCCTATTATGTGGAACAGCGCCGAGGGGACGAGTCCCGGCTTCTCCCGCACCACCTTGCGGAACTTGCGTCGGCGGCTGTTGCGCCCGTCCTCCACGGAGCTGTCGTCGGGCTTGCCGATGCTGTGCTCCTCGAAGCCATACCTCTGTATCCATCGTCGCTCGTCGGAGCGTCCGAACTCGGTCCTGATCTCAGGGCTGAACCTGTACAGCAGGTGGAAAAGCGTGCTCGCATAGCCCCCCATGAGCGTCCCGGACAGGCTGAGGGACTTGCCGCAGGCGTCCGCGAGCACCCCGGCGGCGATGCCCTGCGCGGAGCCTCGCCCCTTGTACTCGTGGATTTCGTCCCCGATAAGCAGGTCGAAGAAGCCCTTCATTCTGTGCTTCACGTAGTCGCTGAGCGGGTAGCGCTTCGGACCGGCCTTGTCCGCCTGCCAGAGGGGGGCGCCGCAGGCCGCGCAGACGCGCTTCCTGCGGTTGAGGTCCGCGTCCGTAAGCGGAACGCCGTCCTTGTCCACGATCTGCGCGGTGCAGTCCGGGCAGCAGGGCACCCGGAAGGGCTCGCCCGTCTCCTCGTACCTGATGAGCCGTCCCCGCGACTTCGCCCACCTGTAGATGACGGCTGCCTTCCAGCGGTAGGACAGCTTCGCGCGCTCCCTGCTCATCACCACGAACAGCGGGCCTGAGCCCACGGAGCTGCGCAGCTTCTCCAGGTCGGTGATGGAAGTTACGATTGCGGCCCTTGCGAACGGGACCGTCTGCTCCACCTCCCGCTTCCACTTCTTGGTCAGGTGGGGCGGGCAGAGTATGAGGATCCGCTGGAAGCCCGCCATGTGCGCCGCTGCCGCGCCGATGAAGGTCTTTCCGGTACCCATCTCGCCGACGACTGTGGTGCCGCGGTGGGCTTCGAGGGAGAGGGCTGCGCCCCTGATGGCGTCTGCCTGAGCGCCCAGCGGGGTGCGCAGCAGCCGGGGCAGTATACCGCCGTTCTCAGAGGGGCGGTACAGCGGCGGGTAGGACTCGACCACGCGCCGCGCGATCGCGTCCCTGAACTTGTCGATGAACTCTCCGAGGTTCATGTCGTGTCGTCCTCCTTTTCGGTTGTTGCCGGAGGGGGACGCCAAGACCCGCCCCTGAGGGGGCGTTCGGTCTGCGGCAGCGCCCCCAGACGGTTGCTTTGAATGTGCGAGGCCAGGCCGACCCCGTTTATGCGCGGCCCGGTGCGGGCCGTCCTGCCTGCGGCGGGCAGGCTACGCGGCGACAGGAAGGCTTCCCCGCTGCCCCTGCTCGTCGTAGCAGCGTCCCCGGAGGTGGTACGTCCTCACCGGGGAGGACACCGCCCTGCCGTACTCGTCCAGGTCCACCGAGGCGGTCTGGATGGCAGGCTCGCCGGGAGCTATGGGCTGCCCGCAGCGCGAGCAGGCTTCGAGCGTCATCGTCGTCTGCATTTCTTCTTCCCCTTCCTTATGTATGGGTTCTGCTGAAACGTTCCTTTAGAGCGAAGGCCCCGCCGGTTCCCTGTGCAGGAGTGGCGGGGCCTCGTGGTAGGGTTCTGCGTCGCGGACCGTTCTAGGCCGCGATGTCGGTTATCACCCCGTCGTCGAGGTCGAGGGCCACCACGGTCGTGTTCAGCTTCTCGCGGTGGACCTCCTTCTGGAGGGTCTCCTCCACCAGCACCATCTCCTTGCTGGTGCGGCCCTTGACCAGCACGCGCCGCCCGTCGCCCTCCAGGACGAGGTTGTCCAAGAAGCCCGCAGCCACCAGCATCGCCATGTGTCCCCTTCGCAGGGGCATGAGCGGGCGCGTGCGGCTGTCCCCGGCGGGCCAGAGCGTGTCGGTGATCTCCGCGCTCGCCCACAGACCCGAACGGCGCGCCTCCGTCGCCGCCGCCACCGGATCGACGCTGCGCGTGGCGAAGAGCACGTCGCCGCTTGGCGTCGCGGACGGGCTGTACTCCGGGTGGGGATAGGAGGGCAGCGGCTCGGGTTCCCCCTCGGCCCACTCCCTGATCTTGGCCTCTGCGTAGGCGTCGGGCGATGGGTCGGCCTTGCGGTAGGCCATCATCACCACCTGGTCGAAGACCTCGCGCTCGGGGTCCGGGAAAGCCCAGCAGCGCATCCTGCCGTAGTGGGTGGACAGGTAGCGCGCCGAGACAGCGAGGCGCTGCCTGGGCACGATGAAGATGAGCAGCCCGCCCTCGACCAGGTAGTGCGTGCAGTGGGTGAGGAAGGCGTGCTCGACGCGCTTGTCCTCTGCGTCCCAGTCATACGGCGGGTTCAGGTACAGCGCGCCGAAGGCGCCGTTCGCTATCGAGGTGGCGAACAGGTCCGCCGCCAGCGTACGGTAAAGCAGCCTCTCCGCCTCCTCAGCGCGGTCGCGGTGAAGCTCCACGCCGTAGGTCTCGATGGGCAGCGCGTTGGGCCTGTCCAGGCGGTCGGCCAGCCGCGCCACCGCGTCCCCACCACCGCAGCACGGGTCGAGGATGCGCAGCGTCTCCGTGTTCCGGTAGTTGGAGCCGGTGGGGGTGCTGATGAGGTCGGCCACCAGGTCCACCACCCGGTCGGGAGTGGGATAGTAGCCGCCCTTGCTCTGTGCGGCAAGTCTCATGTCGTATCTCCTTTCTTGCTTACTCTTCTTTCGCCCGGCGCCTCACCCAGACGGACTGGGCCTTGCGCTCGCGCGTCTCGGATTCCGTATAGGGATTGGCCCACTCGTAGGTGCGCCCGTCGAACGTGTCTCTGAGGGCGCCGCCCACGATGGCAGCCATATGCCTGGTGGTGCCGACGATGCAGTCGCCGTACCGTAGGTGCGCCTCGGTGTAGGTAGGGCGCGTTCCCGCCGGCCGGCGGACCTTCCTGAAGCCGTAGGCTTCGAGGACGCGGTCCTGGACTCGCCGGGCGCTGAGCTGTCCCCTGCGGCGGGGAGCTTTGCGGCTGCGCTCCCGTGTGGCGGAGGCGTTGCCGCTGGCGGCGAAGCCATTGAGCTTCATGTGCTCGGCCATCGTCTCGTAGACGGCGCGGTAGTCCTCGCGGGCGCAGATGGCGATGGCGCGAACGACGCAGTCGCCGGTCTTGCCCCGGTATCCCGCCGACGCCCGGCCGCCATCGTCATAGCGGTAGTCGATCATGGCGTCGCGGTCTCCTCTCTCGGCAGCGTCAACCAGCCCGACGCCACCGCGTCGGAGAGGTCCTCGCGGAGCTTCTTGGGCTTCGGGGAGCACCTGTACGCCGACACTCCGACCGATTGCAGCGGGACTATCTCCTCCTGCTCGATGCCCCTCGCCCAGAGCCAGTCGGCCCAGGAGCCGTGGAGCGGTAGCGGGCTGCGCTTGTCCAGAAAGCGGTGGTGCAGCGCCGGGGCCTCCTCCTCGCTCTGCGCGAGCAGCAGGAAGGAGTCCTTCTCGAAGCCGAACTCCGCCTGCTTCGTATAGACGAGCGCGTGCCAGCCGCCGGACACCGGCAGCCGGGCGATCTTTGTCGTCCAGGTGCCCAGCGTCTCGTAGGGCACCTGGCAGCGCTGGTAGCCGCCGGACAGCGCCATTCCGTCCGCGCCCCTGATGATGTGCGCGGCCTCCGGGGGCTGCTTGAGCAGCGACGCCCAGATCGCCTTGAGCGCCGTCTGGGAGCCGACCATCGAGACGAACCAGAGTCCGTCGGTGACGTCGTCGCGGGCGAAGGCGTCCACGGTGGCGCTGAAGCCCCCTGCGCTGATGGTGTAGAGGTCTTCGGGGTCTATGGTGTGAGTCGCGAGCATTGCGACCTCCTTGCGTGTGAGTCGGAACGATGCGCGGGGCGCTCCCCGCGTGGGAGCCGGACGGCTCGCGCCGCCCGGTCGAAGCGGGCCTCTAGCTGGGCATGAGGCCCCGGCTTTTGAGGCTTACGTGCCGCTTGCCGCCGATGACGATGTGGTCGAGCAGGTCGATGTCCAGCAGATTAGCCGCCCGCTTTAGCTTCTGCGTGATGCGCACGTCCTCAGGGCTGGGGGTCGGATCGCCGCTTGGATGATTGTGGGCCACGACGACGGCGGGGACGGACTCGATGATGGCGGCCCTGAACACCTCCGCCGAGCGCACCATCGACGAGTACACGTTGCCCTGGTAGATGACGCGCTGTCCCATCACCTGGTTCTTCCTGTCGAGCATGAGCACTCGCAACTGCTCCTGCGCCAGCGTCGACATCTCGGGCCCCAGCAGGTTGTAGATGTCCTGGGAGCAGCTGATGGCCGGCGGGTTCTCCGGACCTTCGGGCCTTACGGCGACCTCGTAGCGCACCGCCAGCTCTCCCAGCAGGCTCAGGTTGCTGCGCAGCGCGTCCAGGAGCGCCTGTCCTTCCGGGCTGGGCGCGGGATCGGCCTTTGAGGTATCGGTTCTCTTGTCGGTGGCTTCCTTGTCTCGGGGCATTTCTGTTCTCCCTTCAGATCGGTATGGCGCGGCGTGTCCGCGCTCGTTTGAGACGAAAGCGGGGCCGGACTTCCACTACAGGAAGTCCGGCCCCGTACAGCGCTCCTCTGTTGGAGCGTCTAGCTGACCCGTACAGACGCCGACTCGCTCTCGGTCACGATCCCGGCGCGCGCTTCAGGGTCCAGCAACTCGTTGAGCCTGCGGTGGTTGACCGAGTAGCGCTTCGACGCAATGAGGCTGACCGCGCGTCCGTTGACGGTCGCCTTGGTGTCCGGCTGACCGCCCATCCACGACTTGAGGGTGTCGAGCGCGGCGCGCTTGGCCTTCTGAGGCTCCCTGATGGCTTCCTGGGCCTTCGTGTAGGCGGTCACCGCGTCCCTAGCCTCCTCGTCGCTCACTTCCTCGATCTCCGTTTCCTCTTCCAACTCGCCGCCGCCCGGCAGGCAGATGTCCAGGAACGGGCAGTAGCGACACTGCCAGTCGCCCGCCGAGAAGTCTCGCTCCGGCAGTTCGTCAGGGTCGGGTCCGTTGAGCGCGTGGTGGGTGGCGAGCTCGTCGAGCCACTCGCAGGCGTCCTGCAAGGCGCGTTCGAGCCTGTCGGCGGGTATGACCTCGTAGTCCCACGTCCTGTTGCCGGTGTCCATAGTGGCGATTGCGGCGTCACGCATCTCCCCGTAGAGTCCCAGGGTGTAGAAGGCGGCCTGGGCGACCGATTCGGGGTGGCTGCGCTCCGCGCCGAGCGTCCGCCAGCGCTTGAAGGCATTGGGCCCGCGGGTCTTTATCTCGACGAGCATCTCGTCGCCGAGCGTGGGCGGTGTAGGCTCGTCGTCGAAGAGAAACATCTGAGACGCCGCCGTCCGCGCGGCCGACTCGTCATCCGAAAGCGGCATCCGCCCCGTCGCGTCGGGGTGTCCTGTCACGACCATGTTTGGTCCGACCCTCGCGGCCACGGCCTGCGGATCATGGGGGTCGGCGGCATCGACCTGCCAACCGGCGCGCTCCATCGACCGCGCGACCACTGGCTCAAGCGCGTTTCCCATCTCCATCGCGGTCAGCGACTCATCGCTCGGCGGGTTTGTGGGTTGGTAGTTCGTCGCGGCGTACCAGAGGGCGCGGCGGCAGCTACGCGCCGCCGAGGCGCGCACCTCGATGTTTCCGTCGTCGTCGAACCGCGCCGCCGGGCGCGAGAAGACCTCCGCCCTTTCGATTGTTTCTGTCGTCATTTCGGTTGCTCCTTGCGGCCCGTTGATGAAAGAAGAGGCCGGCTCCCGGAAGAGACGACCCCGCGTTGGTTTCGGTTGTATGCGCCGATCACGCCGCCTTCATGTCCGTTTCCCGCGTCATCTCGCTTTCCTCCCTGTCCCTGACGTGGGCCTTTAGGACGTGGGCGATGCCGTCGCCGAGTCCGAGCACTGGCACGCTCTCGCCATCCGGCATCCGGTTGAAGTGCGGCTGCATCTCTGCGATGCCGGCGCACTGGTCGATAATCTCCTCGATGGGCGTGCCCCTGCGCAGGTGCAGCGAGATGAGGCGGCAGGCAAGCTCGGTGACGCCGTGCTGGAAGCTGCCGCCCTTGCCGAGCCAGCCGAACACCTCGAACGGCTGGCCGCTCTCGTCCATGGTGACGGTGATGTACAGGTTGCCGAGCTCGGTATTGAGCTTCGTGGTCGCGCTGGGAAGGCTGAGCGGCCTGGACCGCGTCGTCTTGGTCATGACGCCGCCCCCTTCCCAACGCAGAGCGGGAGCGTCCGGCTGCACTCGACGGCCTCCATCCTCCCGTACTTCCTCACCATCTCCGGGTCGTTGGCGAACGACTCTGCCTCCACTCGCGTGTCGAATCGCTCGAATGGGTCCGTCGCCAGACCGCCCCAGTAGGCGATGATGTGGTAGTGCAACTCAGGCTCAAGATTGCGGAGGTACGGGAGCGCGGGAGCGTAGCGGTCGAAGCGGCCCGCCACCATAAGCGCAAGCTCCTTCTCGCGGGCGTCTCCCAAGCCTAGGAGTGTCCTTACGATGGGCTCCTCGCAGTCCTCCTCGGCGAAGGTGGGAGTGTACATCGCGTCACGGACCTCGGCGGGCAGCTCGGCCCATCTCTGGGGGCTGAGCTTCAGCCCGCCGTGCGAGGGCGTGGCGACACGCCAGACACCCCCGGCCAGTTTCACAACGTTCTTCGTCCAGCCCCATGGCGTGTATGTCAGGTTCGTAGTCATCGGTCGTCTCCTTCCCGTAGATGAAGAAGCGGGGCCGCCTCGCGTGAGACGGACCCCGCTCGATTGCCGTACTCTCCGGCTGGCTAGGCCGCCTGCCTCATCTGCCTCAGCTTGTTGTCCGCGGCCTTCACCAGCGGCGCCAGTTCGCCGGCCGTAAGTTCGTCGACGCCCTTGCCAGTTCTTGCTACGACGGCTGCCCGGACCCCGTCCTCGTCTAGGCCCTGTTCGGTCGCGATCTCGAAGAGCCGCGCGCGCAGCATCCGCGCCTGCGACTCGTTGCCGTCCCCTGACTGCGACCGGCCGTTGGGCGAGCGGGCGCGCGCTGCGGGTTCGGCGGGACGTTCACCGGGGCCTGGTCTCCGTACAGCCCGTTTCCGAAGCGGGCGCCGAAGCTGCGGAGCGCCCTCTTGAGTCCGTCCGTCACCGCTCCCTTTACGGCTGTCTCGTGGCCGTCAGGGGTCTCATCTGCGACGGCGTGGAAGCCGACGTCGGTTCGCGCCGGCGCGCCGGGAACGGTGATCCGCACGGGGGCGCTGTAGGCTCGGATGAGACTCACCACGCCGGTTTCGGGATCGACGTTCTCGATCTCGCGGAGCGTCACGTCGCCGACCAACTCGTAACCCCAACCGCCGTAGCCGAAGATGACGTTGGCCTCGTCGATGACGGTGTGGCCCTCGATGTAGGAGAAGATCCGCCCGGCGCGGCCCCTGCGCTGGGAGATAAGCGCGGGATCGAGGGGCTGCGCGAGCGCCTGCGTGACGGCGGGCGAGAGGCCGTCCCAGAGGAGGTCGTGTCCGTTGATGATTGCGGCGTCGCGCTCGATGTCGTTGCCGGTCCCGTTTCCGTTGGCCGGGACGACGCCGTTGCCGGTCCCGTTGCGGTGGTGTCCGTTGTTGGTCATGTCGTGTCTCCTTGCCTAGATGTCGTTCCTGTAAGCGAATGGGCGGTGCGGGTTCCCAAGGGAGAACCCGTGCGCCGGCAGCGTCCGTCGTGTACCGGTAGCGGCAGTGGAATGGATGAGGCGGGAGCGAGTCCCGCAAGTAGGGGGAAGTGGGGAAAGGTTGCTACCGCACGAAGCGGGCGGCCCGTGCAAGCAGGCGAAGGAAGAGGGAGCGTCCGTTGGGGACGGTGGCAAGCTCGGCCACGTCGCCAACGCTCTGGGGCAGAACGACCGTGGCTGCGCGGCGTCCAAGCAAGACGGCGAGCCGCTCCCTCGCCTCAAGTCCCGCGTCGTCCGAGTCGAAGGCGAGGAAGATCCTGGGGCAGCCTCTGAGAACAGCCACTACCCGCTCGACGCCCTTGGTGCCGAGCGCGGCGCAGGCCGGGATGTCCCAGGACGCAAGCACAAGCCAGTCGAAGACCCCTTCGGTGACGACGACCCACTGTGGCTTGTGTCCGAGCCTGCCAAGTCCAAGCACCGGCTTCGGACCCGGAGGCGCCTGGAAGCGTGGCCTCGCATCGGGGCTCACCGCCCGGCCCTTGAGCCAGCGGACAAGGCCGTCCGAGACCTCCGGGACGACCACCATTCCGGCGAACCGCTCAGCGCCCCGCTCGAAGAACAGCCCCGAGTCGCGGATGCGCCTTGCGGAGAATCCTGCGGACTCAAGCGACCGCCTCAGCCCGGCGCCAGGCGCAAAGCCGAGGCCGAGGCGAACTGCCGCGTCAGCGCCGATGCCCCGCGAGGCGAGGTAATCGAGCCCTGCCGGACTGCGCCGCAACTGCCCCGCGTAGAACCGCGCCGCCGCGGTCAGCAGCCCCGGATCGCGTGGGGGCAGCGGAGCAGCGGCCTTCCGGCGACTAGCCCGCGCCGCACGGGTGACCGTGGGGTAGGCGCCGCCGTCCAGCCGCCTGATCGCCTCCGGCAGCGTGAGGTTCTCCGCGCGCCGGATGAAGTCAAGCACGTCGCCTCCCAGACCGCACCCGAAGCAGTAGAACTTCTCCGAGTCGGCGTACACTGTGAAGCTCCCCTCGGCCTCCTCGTGGAACGGGCAGACGCCCTGGCGGACCCTGCCCCTTCCCCTGAGCCGGACTCCGGACGCCTCCACGGTGTCGCCGAGGAGGTGCCGCGCCTTCAGCGCGGCGATGTCCACCTTTGCCGCGACCATCACGCGCCCCCCTTCGCCAGGGGCCGCAGACCCCGCAGGCTGCGCTGCAAGACCAGCTTGCCAGGCTTCCAGCGCATTCCCAGTACGGCCACCACCTCCAGAGCGTCGCCGTTGGGAACCAGCGCGGCGGCTCTGCCCGTGCTCTGGCTGTACACCATCGCCTCCCTGTCGCCGAACCGCCTCCTGACCAACTGCTTCCATTCGGTGAAGGCCCACCGAGCCTGATGCGTCTCCACCCTCGCCATGTCCACGCCGCCGAGGACCGCCAGGGCGCCGTCCACGTCCCCCGTCTGCCTGAGCCGCCTGGCCTCGTGGATCGAGCGCGCCAAGCTCGGAGCAGCCGTGGGAGCCGCCTTCTGCGTCTCTTCGCTGAGCAGCGCGACCATCAGCCTGTTCACCAGCTCTTCGAGGCTGCGTCCCGACTGCACCGTCGTATCCGTCTTCCGAGTTCCAGTTGCTAATATCGCCGTAGTCATCGTGACCTCCTTCGTGTTGGGTTACCTTGATCCGCGTCCGATTTCTGACAAAGAAGAAAGGCCGCCCCCAAATAGGAGACGACCCTTTGCGCTGGGATAAGTTGTGGAGTCTGCCTACAGTCGGATCCACCGCCTGAAGCGACGCGCGAACCGCCAGATCAGCAGCGCGCCGACGCTGAAACCGATCAGGTTGAGGAAGACCGTCTCAGCGCCCCGCCCGAGCAGCAGCGGAGCCGCGACGATCAGGGCGACGACCAGGGCGACAATCCCAACGACCGCGATCCGCTTCGGCGTCCACCACTTCCGCCACCATGTCCTCGGCGTGTCGCGCACCGGCTCATAGGCGTTCCAGATGTCCAGCCCAGTCGCGCCCTCCAGCTGGGTGATGACCAGTCCGCGAGAGCAGCCGCGCGTGTGGCAGCGCGCGTCGATGCCCTCGCCGTCCGGCCTCTGCCTGAAAGCCAACCCGTCCGACTTCCCGCCGTGGCAGATGGCGGTGGTTGTCCAGAACCAGCCCCGGTCGAAGCTGACCCTGTGAGGCAGCAGGTCCGCGACCCGCGCAGCGCTCGGTCCAACGTATCTGTCCGTCATATCCGTTCCTCCTTCTGTGTGTGTCCGTTCTGTCGATGCCGTATGTTGCCTGCTTACTCGATACGCTGTCGTTACCGTTGAAACGGTGCGCACATTCCGAATACTCCCGCAGCCCGACATGATACGAGCGAGGGGGAGGACTGGGTGAAGGAAGACGCGGCTCTCCCAGGAGTGAGATGTCTCCGGGGGAAGCCGCGAGCGCGCGAGGGGACCAGCCTGCGATTGGCAGACCTTCGCGTGTGGTAGCCGCGGTCCGACCGACTGTCAGCCATACCGCAGGCGCGTGAAACCGGTAGAAGCGTCGGCTGCGCTTCAGCCAGCGTGTCCCTGCTTTCGAGGCGGTGTCGGAGGAGCGGAGCTCGACCCCTAGACCGCGTCACGCAGCGGGAAGCGTTCGTCCCTCGTGGAACTCCGTCGGGAGAGCGGGGCTCGATCCGTCGGGTCGCTCCGGGTCAGGGACTGACCCTCCAGTTTTCTCGGCATGAAACACTGGAAAAAGCCAGAAACTGGGTCGATTATCGCCCGAACGGACGAGCGAATGGAAGCTCCGGTACGTCCAATCGCCCCTTCAAGCCCAGATCGCTTGCTGTGCCGTGGCAGCTTTGTGGCAGCTATGTGGCAGGCGAGGGAACCGCCCCCTAGTTCCTCCACAGTCCGAAGGTGAGAACGCGCCGCAGCCACCGCCTCAGCAGCGCCCATCTTCGCTCCACGCGCGCGTTCTCCAGAGACCGCCTCCTGCGCCGGAGATGCTCGCGCCGGTTGGACCGGTCCCAGGGGTACGTGTCGGGCGGCAGAGTCAGCTCGCGCGTGTCGATCAGCTCTATTTCCAACTCCAGCGCGCGCATCCTGGCTTCGGCCCTCTCCAGCGCCGTACCCGTCGCCGCGGCCCGCTTGCGCTCAGCAGTCGCCCTGCGCCACTCGACGATCAGCGGCGTGGCTTCGCCGTACACACCTTCCTCGCCGGGTTCGGCCTCCTCAGTCACCAGCTCGCGGTACTCTCTCCACGGCGGCGCGGGCGCGGGTTTCTCGTCTGAAGCGGCAGCCGACGGTACTCCCTTGGCGTCCTTCGCCGACTCCAGCCGCGCCATCCGACGCTCGAAGCGCTCCAGCGTCCCGGTCTGCTCATCCAGCAGGGCACTGACATCTCCCACAATGTCCGACCGTACCTCTTCAAGACCGCTTCTGAGCTGTCCCTCCAACTCTTCCAGCCGCCTTTCGAGCGCGTCGTTGCGCTCACGCTGCCGGGCGGCCGCCGAACCCGCCCCGGACTGCAGCCCGCGCTCCAACGCCTCTCTCACCCTCCACGACAGCTTTCCCGTTCTCATGCACGAGGCCACGGTCCTGGGGTCTATGCCCAGCGCCCTGGCCGCGCCCCTCTTGCCCTTCTCACGCGCCAGTTCTTGCAGCAACGCCATGAGCCGCAGGTGGTGAACGTCCTCGACGACTCCGCTATCTTCTATAACCGGCTCGGTCTTTCTCATAGTTCAACGCTCCCCGCGCAACTTGCGCCATCCAATAGGGGGTATTTGCACTCGCCCCCACTCTTCGCCGATGAGCAACTTGCGTCCTTCCAGCTATGGCAATTGCATCAGCCCCGTGGAACGAACCCCGGAACCTGATTGCTTGCTCTGATGTGGCAGGTTGTCCCATTCACCCCGATTTCAGCTACGAAATCGTCCTCTCCGCAATTTGTCGCTCCAATAGATCGCCTGTACACGGGTAGTACACCACAACGGGCGCTCCAAATATCAGGCCTCGTGAGGGGGGCCTCTGCGCGTGCCCGGGCGCGTCGAAATGCCCCCCTCAACCACCATTCCTAAGCGCGTTTCGGCTCCCCACACTCGATGGCAGGCAACACGAACCCATCGACGAGGAGGCGAAGACGTGGGACCGAAAGCGACAAACCGACGACCCCTTAGCCCCAAACGGCTGATACCTCTGGCCGCCGCGCTGCTGCTGGCGGCGCTGGTGGCGGTCCCATCGAGCGGGATCGTCCAAGCCCAGGGATCAGGAATCGTCCTGGTCAACGCCGACCGGGATTTCGTGGAGCGCAAGAAGGAGGGCGAGTTCGTCGCTCGTCCAGTCTTCGACCGGAAGATCGACACCCTCTACTACGCGGTCCGCGACGCCGACACCGGCGACTGGATAAGCGCCATGTACCGCGTGATCGGCGGCGAGAAGAGGCTCAGCGACGGCTGGGAGTACAGCTTCGAGTACCCGGCGCTCGACGAGCAGCCTGACCTGGACCCCAACCGCGCCAACCTCCTGGCGATGCTCGCGGCGACTGACAGCGGCGACAGAGATGCCTTCCACGCCGTCATCCCCATCTACGAGCCGACCGGGATCTGGGACAGGGTCCTGAGCGCGCTCGATCCGGCGCGCTGGGCGAGGGCGTTCGCGGGATGGGTGATCGAGGGAGTGCACGGAACCCTCTGCGGCGTGGTCGAGCGCGCGTCCGGCGAGGACGCCGACAACTGCGAGGGAGGGTAGCCATGAGCGACATCCTCACCGGCACACCCGCCGAACTCACCTACAATCACCACCTGGTGCGACAGGCGTGGATGGTCGTCTGGGCCATCGCCTCCGGCGCGCTAGTGGTCATCCTGGGGTGGATGGGCCTCAGCCTCATCGTCTCCGAGCACTTGGGCCGCCAGCAGGTCGGATGGCGGGAGATGTTCCCGCGCCTGGCGCTGGGCCTGGTCGCCGCCGCGTCTTCGCTCTGGTGGTGCGCGCTGGCGCTAGACGTTGCCCACGCCGTGTGCGGCTTCATAGCCGCGTCGCTGAACATTAGGCCGGGAGACCTGCTGCGCTCGACGTTGGACACGCTGCTTACGGCGGTCGAGGCCGGGAGCGTGGGCATGGCGCTGCTGCTTGCGGCGCTCTACCTGGTGTACGGATTCTTCGTGCTGTACGTACTGGTGCAGATGATCCTGCGCCTCGCGCTCATCGACATCCTGCTCGCCCTGGCGCCCGTCGCCCTGGGGCTGTGGATACTGCCCCACACGGCGGGCTGGGGACGCCACTGGCTGCGGCTGTTCATGACGACGACCTTCCAACAGGCGATCCAGCTCATCGCGCTCGCTCTGGGATTCGGCTTCCTAAACGAGGTCGCGCAGATAGCCGCCTTCGAACCTGCGCAGGACCTAATCTGGAAGTTGCTCATGTCGCTCGCGTTCGTGTACATGGCGACGCGGGTGCCGTCAATGCTCGGCAATGCCGGGACGTTCGACGCCTGGCTTTCGACTCTCTACTTCGGGATGTCCCTTCCAGGCTCGATCGCGCGCTCGGCCCGCACCATCGGGCTGATCGCTGGCGGCGCGGCGGGAGGTCCGGGCGGCGCGGCCGCGGGCGCCATGGCGGCCAGCGCGGGGGTGACGGCCGCCGCGAGCGGCGTCGGCTCGGCGGCTTCTACGGCGACCCCATCGGGCGGCGGAGGCGCTGGGGGAAACGCCCCCAGGAGCGCCAGCGAGTGATCCCGACAAAGGCCACAACGACCCATGAGGCGCAGGCGCGCGCCGCGCCAATCGACTGACGCGAAGGAGGTGGGAGCGATGCGCCGCTAGACGAGAAGACACGATGAGACCGATAGCAAACGATCGGGCGGGCTAACGCCCGGCAGAGAAAAGAGAGGAGACAGAACCTATGGCAGATCTAACGCAGACCATATCGAACCTGGTGGGCATCCTGCTGGGCGTCGTGGGAGTGGTCGGAGTGGGCTTCTTCACCTACGGGGCCTACCTGTACCTGACCGCATCCGGCGCGCCACACCAGATGGAGCGCGGCAAGAGCGCGATGATGACCGCCCTTGCCGGCGTCGTGCTGGCCTTGGTCGCCTACGGCGTCGTCGAGCTGGTGATCAACGCGGTGGTCGGCTCCCCAGTGGACATCGGAGACCTTCCCGACCCGACGCCCGCGCCTACGCCCACCCCATAGTCATAGACCGATATCGAGAAGGGAGAACAACATCATGAGAGAACACGAGGTTCCGACCCACCTGCAGGCCGAGGACAAGGCCCTGCTGTGGTTCACCTTCCCGCAGATCGTGGCGATGACGGCTGTGTGCGCCCTGTCTTACGGCGCGTATCGCTACGCCCCGGTCGGGCCTTCCGAGCTGAGGATCGCGATTGCCGTCCTGCTCGGCCTGACAGGACTCGTCGCGGTCGTCGGGCAGATAGGCGGCCGGCGGCTGCCGCTGGTGGTAGCCGACCTGTTGAGCTACCGGCTGGGGGCGCGGCGATACGCCGGGCCGTTGTCCCAACTGGTCAGAGGCGAGCCACCCGCGCCGGCGCAGCCGGAGGGGAGCGGCCCGGGTCCGATGCGCCTGATGGCGAAGCGCGCAAGGAGAAGCCTGCGCTCCTTTCGCCGGCGCGGGAATCGGAAGCGGATGGGCGGGCGGATGCCCTTCCGTCCCCACCGCTGGTTTGGCAAGCGCAGGCGTGAGGAGGCGGACAAGGAGAACATCGGCGGCAGCGGCGAGGAGGGCCGCAAGACCCGGCGAAACAGACACCCGAAGATGGTGGCTGTCGCAGTGGTCGCTATCATTGCCGGGATGGTCGCCACGACTCCACAGTCCGCGCTCGCTGACGGCCACGACGACTGGCGGGACGAGATCGACTTCGAGCTGATCGAGCCGGTCGACGGCCGGAGGGTATTCGTCGAGGGGCTGGCAGTTTCCGGCGACCGCGCCGCCGTGACCCTCCGGGCGGCGACCGGCATACAGCTGTGGACGCGGGCGTTCGGCGGGCCGGAGGGAACCTGGCTGCGCTTCTGGGACGCGGCCAGTCTGGCCGAAGGAGAGAGTGTCGAATACTCCCTTCCCCTGCACGGACCGGTCCCGTCCCTCACCTTCTCGTGGAAGGACTCGATGGGACAGGCGGGGGCGGTGACAATCACCCACGACCGGATACCCTACCCTCTTCCCGAAGTCGAGGGCGAGCTGTGCAACGCCAGGCTCGTCTCTCTCGGCTGGACGCCAGGCGGGATCGCGGGAGCGGTCGAGTCCGAGTGCGTGACGCGCATCCAGCGCCCGATCGAGCTCCAGACGGTGGCTGGGCACGCAAGCGTCACCGAAACGATGCTGATGGACGCCGAGGTGACGGGGATATCCGGGACGGTCTCTGCAGCGACCGCGGCGTCCAACGCGAGCGTCGCGTTTGTTCCCAACGGCGAGGTTCTGTTTTCCATTCCCGTCGCAGCGGGCGACGCGATTCACGCCTTGACGGTTGAGATGGATCTGGAGGCGAGCCTGCGCATCCAGATTCCCCCGCTGACGCGGCTCACCCACCACGAGGAGCGAACCGAGTACCGCACGCAGACCGTGAGCCTGTACAGGCCCGGGACGAGCAGTACCGTCAGCGAGAGGGTCTCCGTGACCAGATCAGACGGCGCCACAAGCTGGCACACGATCTCGGCGACGCTGTCGATACCCGGCGAGACGGTGCAGAAGGACGTGACGCTCGCCATCGTCCACCCGGAGCGCATCGATGCCGAGGTGGTGGACAGATCGCCCATAGACCGGAGCCGGAACGAGAGTCTGTCGCTTTCGTCCGGCGTGGGATCGGACGAGCCGTTCGAGGCGCTCGCGCTGCCGGAGCCAGGTCCCGTCGAGCCGCCGGCGGAGCAGACTCCGGCGGGCGGCGGACTCGCCAACTGGTTCGCCCAGCTCGGATGGGACTGGCCCTGGTGAGGCGCGCCGCCACCCTGCTGGCGCTCGCCGGCGCGGCCCTCGCGTGCATGGGGGCCGCGCCGGAAGAGCGGGCGATGCTTGCGGCCTTCGACCGCGTTCTCACCGCGATGGCCTACGTCGCCGCCGGCATCTGCGTCTTCGCCATCGTATGGGCCGGCTTCATCCTGATGGCGGAGGGAGCCGACGAGCGCGGCGGCGGGAGGGCGAAGAGCATGGTGATCATGGCGGTCGCCGGCCTCGTTCTGACGCTACTCGCCAAGGGCGTCGCCACGCTGCTCCGCAGCGGCATCGTCGGCCTGCCAACTCCATAGAGGAATGTAAGGAGACTCCGTTGAAGAGCTTTTTCAGAAAGATCGCGAGACGCGAAGGGGAGACTCCGCAGGACGCGGCCTCCTCTCCTCAGGACGTTGTGGTATCCAGCCCCACGTCGGCGTCTCAACCCACCGAGCCCCATGAGACAACCTCAAAGCCCCTGCCCGACCTTCCTTTGTTCTTCATGCTTTCGCACGTCGAGGACGACGGACCGGTGAGACTGGACGGGGTGAAGCTGGGTGTGTGCGAGGTGATGGGACAGGAGATCGACGAGCCGAAGCTGGGGGCGTTCGCAGGCGCGCTCAACGCCTGCGACTTCCCTTTCCAGTTTCTCATCAGGCAGCATCCGCCGAGACTGGACGGGCTGAGGGAAAAACTCAAACGATCCCAGCCGGAGGGCCTGCCACCGCAGACCCAGGCGGCGGCCGAGTCGCTTGGCAGGCTGCTCACCGACCTCGAAGCGCGCGACGGCATCCTCGACAGGCGCTTCTACGCCATCTGCGAGTTCGCCCGCGTTGACGAGTTGCGCGGCATGCTTGCGCGGGCAGGGCTGTCCGTCCACCCGCTCAGCGGCCGCCAGCTTCGGATGTTCCTGGTGTCGGCGGCGTTCGGAGGCGCTCCGGGAGAGTTCGACGACGAGATGGAGGTCGAGGTGGAGATCAACCGGCGCGACGCGCGCGTTGGCGACCGCCTAGTACGCTCGCTGCACCTCGGCAAGTGGCCCAGGTCTCTGGCCCCAGGCTTCATACAGGGACTGATGGCGGCGGGCGCGCCGATGGACCTGTCTATCCACCTGGGACCGATACCCGCTGAGCAGGCGGCGAGGACACTGGAGTGGCAGAAGGTGCGCTTCGAGTCGGCGCAGAGCCTGTCGCTGAAGCGCGGGCGCACGCTGTCCCCTGAGGCTGAGATCGCCCTCGAAGACGTAACACGCCTCAGGGACGAGGTGCAGCGCGGACGCGAGCGGCTCTTTCACTCGTCGCTGTCGGTGACGCTGCGCGCGAACGACGCCGACTCGCTGAAGGAGATGACCCACCGGGCGAAGGGACATTTCGCCGCCACGCTCGGCAAGCTCGACGACCTGACCTTCCGGCAGCGCGTGGGCATGCTCTCGACGCTCCCCTTGGCCCTGAACGCTGTCGCGGTATGGAGGACGCTGGACACGTCCAGCCTCGCGAGGCTGTTCCCCTTCTCCCCGCCCGACATGGACACCCGCAGGGGAACCCTGTACGGCATCGACATGCGAGCCTGCGCCCCGGTCGTGTACGACCCCTGGGACGGCACGCACCTCAACGCCAACACCGCCGTGCTCGCAAGGTCGGGTTCGGGAAAGTCCTTCGCGACCAAGCTCGGAGCGCTGCGCGGCCTGTGCCGCGGAGTGACCGCATATGTGATCGACCCGGAAGGCGAGTACGCGGACATGGCGCGCGCAGCCGGAGGACGGGTACTGTCACCCGGAGTGCCCGGACAGGGCATGAACCCGTTCGTCATCGACAGGGGCGACTCGGAAGAGGTCCTCCAGCGCATCGGCAGCCTCAGAAGACTCATCGAGGTGATGATCGGCGAGCGGCTCTCCGCAGACCGTCGCGCCTCCCTCGACCACGCGCTGGCGGGATACTACGCAGAGGCTAGGGAACGTACGGGCTTCAAGGATTTCTACGCCTATCTCGAAGGGGAGGCGGAGGACCTCGCGAGGCTGCTACGGCCCTTCGCCACCGGCAGCCTTCGCAACCTGCTGTCCGACGAGGGCGACGACCTGCTGGGCAACGAGGCGCTGGTAACGGTCTTCGACCTGCGGCTGCTCGAACCCGAGCTCCGGCCTGCGGCCGCGATGGTCTGCACCGAGACGGTGTGGGCGGCGGCGGCGCAGAATCCCAAGCCTCGCCTGCTGATAGTGGACGAGGTGTGGAGCATCATGCAGCACCCCGAAGGCGCGGCGTTCATGGTGTCCATGGCGAAGCGCGCCCGCAAGCACCAGCTCGGCCTCCAGTTCATCACCCAAGACGTGCAGGACCTTTTGTCTGAGGACTCATCGAGGGCCATCACGGGCCATTCGGGAAGGGCGCTGCTCCAGAACGCCGCCTTCAAGCTGCTTCTCCAGCAGGACGCGGCCGCCATAAGCACGGTCGGAGATGCCTTCGACCTGCCCGAGGATCTGCAACGCTGGCTGCTGTCCTGCCCGCGCGGAGACGGGCTGCTGCTGTCGAAGGGCCACCGCTTCCCGGTGCGCATCGAGGCGACGCCTGAGGAGACCGATGTGATCGAGTGGACGCCGGGCAGGCGCTGACTGAAACGAATACACAGAAACGAAGCCGATAGAGAGGAGGAATCGAATGAAACTGAACCTGTCGAAGATACTCGGAAAGTCGAAGTCCAAGACCCCGGCGCTTCTGGCGGTGACTCCGCCAAGGACCGGCGAGCGCACGATGCTCGGAGTGGAGAACATGCTTCAGTCCATCGCCGTCCCGGAGCCATTCTCCCTGGAGCTTGCCGGGGACATGGACGGCGTGACCCTCATGGCGCGCTGCCTCGACGACGAGGTGGTGCGCGGTCAGATCGCGGCCCACTACCCGCAGGCCGTCATAGGCGAGGTCCCGGAGGAGGAGGACCCGCTGCGCCTGAGAGAGGGCGAGGGCGCGTGGAGCATCACCATACGCGCGAGCGGACCCGAGTACGTCCCCCTGAGGGTGTTCCGCGACGACGACCTGCTGGACCCCGGCTCCGACCCCCTCATAGCCGTGCTGGGCTCGCTCTCCAACCTGAATGCCGACGAGCGCGTCGTGGCCCGGCTGATGCTGAGCTCTATGGGACCGGACTGGTCGCAGGCGTACCAGGAGAAAGCGCACACGCGAGCCGTCGACGACCAGCGCGACTCTTCCTACACCCACCAGACCAGGCGACACCAGACCGACGGCGTGACGATGGCCGTGCTGGGAGTGGCCGCGCTGGCCGCGCTGCGCGGCTACCTGTGGGTGCAGGCCGGAGAAACATGGAAGGCCGCGCTGATGGGCGCCGGAATCGCCGCCGCCCTTGCCGTAGGAGGCTGGGCGTGGCATCGCTGGAAGAAGGCCCGCAACCGGGTTTTCGATCCTCTGCTGATCAGGGAGAAGGTGGCTCGAGTCGCCTTCGACGCCGAGTTGCAGGTGGTCGTCGTACTATCCGAAACGGACGATCCCAAGGACGACCTCGAACGGGCCAGAAGAGCGCTGGAGCCAGTGGTTGCCGCCTATCGCCATTACGACAACCCCGCCGGAGCGCGGTTCAAGGTGGGCCGAGTGCGGCCGGTCGTCCTCGACCCGTCCACATTGCGCCCATCAGGGCCCGGACTGTTCGGGAGTCGCAGCGTCTTAGGAGTGCGCGAGGCGGCGGCGCTGTGGCACCCGCCGGGCGCGAGGGACGAGACGCCGCTGGTGGAGCGATCGGGCGCGAGGGCGCTGATGCCGTCGGCGCGCGGCGTGAAGGGGGGCGCGCCGGTGGGCGACACCACGGCAGGTAGGCCGAGGCCGATCAGGTTTCCCGACGACCTTCTCAGGCGTCACCACTTCTACGTGGCGCGCACCCGCATGGGCAAGTCCACCCTCATGCACCACATCGTCACCCATAAGCTTAAGGAGAAGGCTGCTGGAAGGGACTCCGACGCTATAGTAGTGATCGATCCCCACGCGGACCTGGTGGACGGTCTGCTCAGGCAGGTGCCGGAGTCGCTCATAGGCAGCGTCCGGCTCATAGACCTTGCGGATGAGAGAGGAGCCCCGGGCATCAACGTGCTCGACACCCGCGTATTCGCTGACCGTGATCGTACCGCCGACTCGGTGGTGCGAGTGGCGAAGGGCCTGTGGGACCAGTGGGGACCGCGGATGCAGTCCATCATCGAGCAGACCGTGAAGACCCTGCACGAGGCGAACGAGCACCCATCCACCGGCGACGACGAACAGTTCACCATCCTGGACGGACTGACGCTCATCTCGGACGACAAGTTCCGGGGGAACGTGCTTACGAAGGTCAGCGACCCCTTCCTGCTCCAGTGGTGGGCCAGGGACTTCGGGAAGTGGCGGCGAGAGACTCGCGCCGACGCGCTCGCCCCCGTGCAGACGCGGCTGTCCTACTACGCCTCGTCCAAGCGCGCCAGGGCCATCCTCGGACAGCCGCGCTCGACCATAGACCTGCGCAGCGCCATCCACGACGGCGGGATCCTCTTGGTGTCCACAGCCCAGGGGAGCGTGGGCAGGGACGTGTCCGCCCTGGTGGGCGCGTCGCTTCTCAACCTCGTGGACGCGGTGATACGCGAGCAGGGAAGCCTGCCCCAGGAGAAGCGGCGCGTCGCGCTGGTCGTAGTGGACGAGATGCAGTCGATGCCCGGCGTGGACTACGAGAGCATGTTGTCCGAGCTGGGCAAGTTCGGCGCGTCGTTCATCCTCGCCACCCAGAGCCTCGCCAAGCTCGACGACCTCTCGCGCGCGATGCGCGACACCATACTCGCCAACGTCGGATGCCTGGCGGTCTTCCAGGTGGCGGGCAGCGACGCCCGGCAGTTGGTGTGGGAACTCGGCAAGGACCGGGTGACCGAGGACGACATCCTGTCGCTGGACGTCCACAACTGTTACGTCCGCGCCACCGTCGGAAAGGAGCGGATGCCCGCGTTCTCGATGATGGTGCGCAAGCCAGAGGACGGCAATGCTGCGATAGCCGAGCGCATCCGCGCCGAGGCGGGCGGCTACGTCACCTCAGCCGAGGAGATTGCAGCGCAGCAGGCTGAGATCCACAGACGCGCGGACGAATACAGGCAGGCGGTTGAGGATATCAGGAGCGGCAAAGAAGACCCCACGAAGAAGCGGAAGGACGGTGCTCCGAAGGAACTCAAGCGCAACAAGCAGCGCAGCAAACGCTTCCAGCCACCCACTGGAAGGAAGGAGAAGAAGGCGGAGGTTGCGGAATGAGGCCCGTAGAGGGGAATATGCTGCGGCTTCTGGCGCATATGCCACTCATCGACCGGCTGGAGGCGGTTGCCGTCTCCGGCTGGTCTAGGAGCGCGGTTTATGATGCTTTCGAGAGTCTCGACCGCGGCGGTCTGGTTGCGTCCACACCCCATGCCTCGGAACTCATACCGTCAACCCGACGCCACTTCCTCACCGCAGATGGACTGCGGAGGCTGGCGCTAGAGGACGACGAGGTGGTGGGCGATCTGCTCCGTCGTCGCCCTGTATCAGCCCAGTGGCGGCGCGTCCTGATGGAACGCCTGGACGCCGTGGCGGTGATATACCGGCTGGCCTCCGCCATATCCGACGTGGCGCGTCCCATACGCTTCCGCTGGTTCAGGGCCATGCCTATGGACGCGGCTATCGCGCTACCCGACGGGCGCGTGATCGCCGTCGTCAGGCAGGGTCCGACCACCGACAGGACGGGGTTCTCCAAGCGGCTGTGGCGGCTCAGGCAGGGGGATCGAACCGCAGCCGTTCTCATGCTCATGCCCGACGAGGTACGACTGAAACACGCGCGTAGGCAGGTCGCGGGCGCGCCAGCCATCGCCTACCTCGCGCTGGAGAGCGACGTCGCGTCCCTAGGCGTGGGGGCGTTCATCTGGCGCGCGCCGTCAGGGGCCGCGCTCCTCGACCTTCGAACAGCCCTGGAACACACCGGACCGCGCGGCCTCTGGCCCCACGAGACTCCCTTCGTGAGGGCGTCACTCCTTGAAGCCATCGACAGGGAGGCCGGATACGACTGGATGCTCCCGTCGCTGCTCAAGCCCGTCGAGAAGCGCGCTCTCGACCTGATCTACGACTGGCCCTGGATGACTCCCGGCCACGTGGGCGCGGTCATGGGGCTGAAGAGGTCGAGACTCGCGGGGGTCGTTGCGCGGCTCCGCAAGCTGCGCCTGATCGTTGGTGCATCCATCGAGGGCCGACGCCGTCTCGCCGTCACGGATCGCGGGCTGGCGATACTGGCGCGTAGGGACCGGACGTCGGTTGGAGCCGCGAGAAAGCGGTGGAGCGTAACGTCCATCGACGACGTCAAACCCCTCACCTGGCGCAACGTATCCGGTAGGCGCAGCAGGCAGTTGCTCAGGAACGTCGAGCACACCGAAGCTGTACACGGGTTCATCGCGGCGCTATCGAGGCAGGCGCGCTCACGGTCGATGGAGACCGTGCAACTTGACCCACCGCGCCGGGCGTCGAGGTACTTCCGCTACGATGGTCGGATGCGCTCCATCCAGCCGGACGCTTTCGGTGTTTTGAGAAGTGGCGGCGGTGTCAGGTCTTTCTTCCTAGAGTGGGAGCGCAGAGCCGTGCGGCCCGTAACCATGGCCGCACGGCTCGCGCCGTACCTGCGATACTACTCATCGCACCGACCAACCGACGACCACGGCGCTCAGCCCGACGTCCTAATCGTGTTCGACGACGACATCGCGCAGACACACTTCCTAAGAGTGGCGCGAGAGGAGATGGCGCGCGCGGGCGTGACTGTCCCCCTGCTGGTCTCAAATCGCAGGCTGCTTGAGCGGGAGGGGCCGCTGGGACGACCATGGCTCACGCCCGGCGTTCTAGAGGCCGACCAGGCGTTCCGCGCGCCCTGTACCCGATCCTCACCGGTAAGCCCTGGAATATGAGGCTGCACTACATCGACGATTCCAAGGTGCACCGCTACCGCGTCCCCGCGCCATTCGGCTCGGACGCCTAGCGGTGGAAAAACCTGAATCGCAGGCTCTACCAAGAAAGGGACGCACCGAATGGGCAGCATTGAGGTCATAGACCCCTGTCTGCGCAAGACCAAATCCCGGGGATATGCACGCGCAGCCCGGCTTGGGTGCTCAAACCGCGTCGACGCGTCCGTCCGCTACGATAGGCGCTTCACCACCTCATCTTCCAGGATCGGGTGGAGATCGTTACGCCAGTAGGACTACTCACCGGGATGCGTGAGGAAGACCTGGGAAGCAAGAGCGTTCCCAGCAATCCATTCTGTTCAGTATGCTCTTTGGTAGAATAGATTGGCAGCGGCATCCGTCGGAATCACGACGCCTGCCGGAAGCATGGTATTACGGAACCGGCTATTGATGTGTCTCCCGTCTGGCTGACGGTGACCTTCTAACGCCCGGCAAGCACTGACACCCCTCATGTGCCCCCCATGTAACCCCTCATGTGGGACGGCTCATCGCAGTCTTGGACGGGGAGATGAGCCGGGCGAAGCTCATGGAGGTGTTGGAGTTGAAGGATCGCAGGCACTTCGCTACGACTTACCTGCAACCCGGATTGGACGGGGGACTGGTAGAGATGACCCAGCCGGACAGTCCCAGAAGCAGGACCCAACGATACCGCCTGACCTCCCGAGGGGAGAAGGCGCGGGATTCCTTACAAGGTACATAGAACCCCTGACCGGGAGGTTCTGTCATAGGTAGCGGGACATGGTAACTGGCGTCAGACGCCGTGGCGCCCCTTGCGCTCGTTGCCGAAGCCGACCCCTGCCCGTTGGTTTCCAACCGAACCTCGTCAAGCGTCACATCTACCGCGAACGGAATGCGCTATGAGTGCAGGTAGGAGACGCGCTGCCTCGGCTTCACTCCCAGCAACCCCTGTATCCTGTGGCGAATCGGCCCGATCTCGTAGTTCGTGGTGCGCTGACATTTGCAGACGCCGTTCGACTCACCGTCACCTCTCTTCAGATACTCTGATGCGCTCAGATAGCTCAAGGGAACCGGAGTGGTTGGTGAGTGCCTCCATGTCTTTCCTGAGGCTGCGACCGCCGTCCACAAGGTAGAGCGTAAAATTCACGCGGCATTCGAACCACTCAAGATGCGTGTAGATGCTCGGTGGCTTCCATAGGTGTAGGCGAGGAGCGCGCAGTCCGGCATGGTGTCTAACTGACCCTAGCTCGCTATAAGCGTCAAGACCTAGGACTGCACACCGCCTCCGAGGCTGATGACAGTCAGTCAACTCATCGCCGCAACACGTCCTGGTCGAAGCCGTCTGGCAGGTCCCGCTCTGGACACATCAGGATGCCATCCCGCAATCCTATGCTCTCTGCAATGGTCAGTAGCAGGAAGAGATGCGCGGGACTTGGCGCCACGCCCTTGTTCCTCCACTGCCTGAGCCGGTGTAAGCTGACGCCGAGCATGCGGGCGATCGCCCGCCAGCTAAGCCCGCTCGCCTCCTTGAAGCGTTCAAGCCGCTCGGGGAAGTCGGGAGGAAACACGCACTTGATAGGACGATGTACCCGTCTCTGCGTTCCCACGGCCTATCCGTCCCGTTCGTCCAACCCGAACCCAACCGCCAGAGGCGGCTGAAGCGTCCCGGCCGGCGGCAGAACGTGAACCCCCAGCAAAGTGTGCACGCCGCCCGGCACACGGGCCGCCAGCAACAGGAGGGCGTAGAGTCCATCGCCGCTGGGCTTGGTACCACTTCGCCACCGCTGAAGCTGGCGCGGGTCCACGCCCAAGCACCCGGCCAGTCCATCCCACGTGAGGCCACTGGCCTCCTTGAACGCATTGAGGCGGCGCGGGAAGTCCTCCGGCAGAAAGGTGATGCCGAACATGAGATGAGCGGGTGGAATCGACACAGGCCTCAAGAGACGGCCTCCAGAATGAACAGGTCCTCGAACCGAGTGACGCCCAGCGCCTCCATGAGCCGCCTGCGCAGTTCCGCAGAGGGGCGCCGTGTTCCGGTCATCAGCTGGGAGAGATAGCCCGACGAGATACCGGCTAACCGCGCCAACTCGTACTGCGTCATGTTGAGGCGGTTTAGAAGTTCCCACACCCTGTCGGGGTTGAGTCTGACCCGTGAGGATGGCTGCCTGCGCTTCATGCCGCGCCCTCCTTCGGAGCCGCCTGAGATTCGTCCCCAGCTGGATCCTTGTGGTACAGGTGAGGGTTGGCCAGGTAGTGGCGGGCGATGATCCGGGCCAATATCCGCAACCCATCGATGCGCTGCTGCTCCTGCTTGGCTGTCAGCCTTCGCTTCCGTTTCTTACTCATGCTATTGGTTCTCTCTGGTGGAATCCGACGCGCCGCGAGGAGATAGACTTCAGGCACGCCGGTGATGTATACTCGATCAGAATTAGCATATTAGTTCTGTATCGTGATCGTATCAATAGAATCTAGGTCCCGACAACGATATAAAGGCGCTAATCGGCCTTTACTGTTATATTGCTTGCTCTGACGTAGCAGTGATATGGCTGTGATATAGCAGACAGTTCGCGCGCGTATGTTGGCGCATACGACGTCAGGGGGAGAGCATCATGGTCGAGCATGATCATGACAGGGACGGAGGCGAACGCAGTGGGCTGGAGGGCAACGAGGACCTTGGGATGTTGCTTCGGCGGCTGTGGGGAGAGCTGAGCTTGGGGGACGTGAACAGGCTCTCAGGCGTCTCAAGCTACTACCGGCAGAACCTGTCGGACGGGGCGAAGGAGCATAGGGTGCTCCACGAGACCTACCAGATCATCTGCGAGACGCTAAGTGAGCAGACAACAGGCTCGTCGCTGAAATGGAGGGTGTGCAGGCAGGCAGACCGCTTCGCCGCGGCGGCGCTGATGCAGCCTGAGGGGGCCTCGCTAGTGGCCCAGACGTCTGGGCTGGATCCGCTGGCCCTCCAACGGGTGTACCGCTGGTCATACGCTTCGGCGACGCTGTGTCTTGCCGAGGTGGTGAGCGAGTTCCCGCTGATGGCGGTCCTGTACGGTCGAGACCGCGATGACATATCGAGCCTCGAGGCCGGGACTGAACCATCCGAGCTCCGGGCGACCATCTTGCGCCGGTCCCGGGGCGTCGGAACACTGCACTCGGAACTGCACTGAGGATCGAGGGGCGGCGTTCCGCTCTGGGGAAGACGGCCAGCTCCTAGCTCTCTGACGAACTGGGTGGTAGGCTCAGGCAGGACCGAGTGCAAAGAGGCCGGCGGATTTGCCGCCATAGCGAGGCCGGTCATGGATTGGGAAGGTGGCGGTCGTCGCCGTGCTATATCCTCACCTGGCCGCGCTCGACCCGCAGAGGTCCACAGTCGGCTTCGACAACCCCCATGCTCGGGCTGGCGGCGTCGGCCCCCTGGCAGACCAACTCGTACGGCAATCAGGTCCAACGGAGGAGACTGGCATGACATTCGACGAACCCAGACCCGGAGAAACCCTGGGATTCGACATCGACGACGGGACCGGGCTTCGTGTGGCTCGCGCCAGGTTCGACTCCGAGTCCAAGTTCTCCTGGTCGCTCTTCGACGGCTACGACCGCATCCGCATCCTCACCTACTCTGCGGGTGTGAGCGCCATAGTACGTCTGCTCGACAGGCACGAGTTCAACGACTTCGAGTGCGTGTTCGGGTGCGAGGGCACACTGCGCACCCTCAAGGACATCATGGCCTTTCAGCAGGTCGCCATCGGCGACACACGAGCGGCGATCAAGGGACTGCCCGACGAGCGGCATGTGTTCATTCTCAGCCGCGTCAGAGATGGACAGGCGCGGTTTCGAGTGCTGCGCAAACAGATAGCTCACGCCAAGCTGTACCTACTCGATAACACGGGGACCGGAGGACCCGCGCCCTGATAGGCTCTGCGAACCTGTCCGAGACCGCCTTCGGTGGACGCCAGTCTGAGACGCTGGTGTGCTTTGACGACGACCCCGCCGCCTGGGAACACTACCTTGGCATGTACCAGTCCGTCAGGGACCAAACCTCAGATGAGATTCCCCTGCCTCCGGAGCGAGTCGAGAGTGCGGAGATCAGCCTCCAGGAGGTGCCCGTACTCGACGCCAACGACCATTCGACCCTCGTGATCGACTCTGCGGATACGGGGCTACGGCAAGGCAACATCGTTCACATAAACGTCCCGTCCCAGATTGAGCGGATAGAGAAGATGAAAGCGGCGATCCCGCCTGTCGTGGCGAACATCATCCCATCACCCCGCAACGGGAAGCAGGTTATACCCCCCGAACTCAGGCGCGAGATTGTCAAGGAGTACAGCCGCATCCGCGTTGTGCAGTCCAATGAGGAGGTTGACCATCGCGAGCTGTCCATCGACAGGGACGCAAAGACCGTCTCACTCTTCGGCGAACCTTTTCATCTGGAAGTCGATCAGGATGCTGCGCGGAGGGATGCGAAGCTGCTGGTCGACTTCTTCGGCAACTACGAGGGTACGTTCGAGGGTGGCATGGGAGTGGAGAGACTTCAGCGGGACTACTTCATCCTCTGGTCATGGCTCTACTTCTCGCCTTTCATGTGCGACATGAGAACGCTGGCCGGTCACGACGGAGACATCTTCAGATTCCCCTCTTTCGCCATAGTATACGGCAAGCCGTCTTGCGGAAAGTCCAGTCTGATCGACACTCTGATGACCTCGATGTTCGGGAAGGCGCACAGCGTCGATAAGAGAGAGTTCACGAAGAGCAGACTCCGAGACATCCAGTACGCCTACAAGCGATTCCCCGCCGTGTTCGATGACATCGGCAGGCCCGCTATACGCAACCATGGCGAGGACGCAATAAAGGACGAGGTCCCTCCTCTGGTATCCGAGTATCCCTGCTTCGTGCTATCCATGAACCAGGAGCTCAAGGCATTCACCGATCAGATCGTGAAGCGCAGCCTGATGATCTACACCACCACTGCCCTGCCCTCCTACAAGGAGAGTCTGCGTCACGAGCTTCACCTGAAGATCCAGGGGGTTCGTCGAGATCTGTCCACCCACCTGTACAGGGAGTACCTGAAGAGGGTCCTCGTTCAGCTCGACGAGACGCCCATTCCCGACGACTGGCTTGAGTTCTCTTCCACTGTTCTCTCCGGGCTGATCGAAGACCTACTGGGCGATAGCCCGCCCATGTGGTGCGGCCGGATCAAGTGGAACGACTACGCCGACAAGCGCCACGAGAGGATCAAGGCCCAGCTCGATCACCTGTTGAGGTCGGCCACCAGGATGAAGAAGGAGGGAAGTCAGCCGACCGGCTGGATACTGGAGGGCGACAAGGTAATCGTGGTCGAACAGACCGACACATTCGGTCGGCGAGAATTCGAATGGGAGAACGTCCCCTCAACTCTGATCGACGATAACGCGAGCGTTGGCGGCAGGACCGTCCTTAACCGTCCGGAGTTGGAAGAGTTCTTGGACAGGAACCTCAGCAGGAGGCGAAACGGCTTGCTCGGCGCGCTACTGGGTGGAAGATAACACTACGCCCCTGTCTGTGGTATGATAAGAGTAAGACAGTGCGCTACCACGACGTGAAAAAAGAGACAATGCCCACCAAGCCAAGGAACACCGCCACCATCACCTTCTCCCTGTCGCACGAGATGGCGCGGGAGCTGCGGGAAGTGGTCAAGGAGGAGGATCGCACCGTAAGCGAGCTTCTGCGAGAGGCCATTCGCCTCTACATGGAGGAACGGGAGTGGCGCAGGCGGGAACGACTGCAAAGACTGCGAACACGGGAAGCCGACCGAGCAAACACAAGAGGGATTTGTTGATCCATCTACTCAAGCTCCGTCTCAGCGGCTTCGAATCCAAGAGATCAAGTATCCAACGCCCGCCACTACCGAGATGATCACGACGAAACGGGACAGCAGAACAGGGAACTCCCACAATTCGTACTTGTCAGAGCTAAAGGACTCAATTCCTAGCCAATTGCAGATGGCAATTGCCCAGCATGCTGCAAGGAACAGGACTGCATAGGCTTTCGGAGAAAGTTTCATAGGATGATTGTACCGCCTTGGGGTCAAGCAGGTGATTCCCAAACATGAGGAGTAGCAGAACATGAAAGACCGTCTCGACCTAACACCGGCTGCCCTATACGCGAGGGTCTCCAGCGACCGTCAGGACGTTGACCTGTCCGTGGCAGCCCAGCTACGGGCGCTCAATGAGTACGCGAAGGCCAACGGCTACTCCGTCGCCCGCGAGTACATCGACGAGGCTGAGAGCGGCCGCGTGGCCGACCGGCCCCAGTTCAGGGAGATGATCGATGAGGGCAGTAAGCCGAAGGCCCCTTTCGAGGTCATCTTGGTATGGAAGTTCTCGAGATTCACCCGCAAGCGCGAACACGCTGTCGCCTTCAAGTCTATGCTACGTCGCAGGGGCATCCGAGTGGTGTCCATCACCGAGCACGCCGACGATTCCCCGACCGGCAAGCTCATGGAGGCCATCATCGAGAGCGTGGACGAATTTTACTCGGAAAATCTCGCCCAGGATGTCGTCCGAGGGATGAGGGAAGCCGCATCGCGGGGCTTCTTCATGGCTTCCAGAGCCCCCTTCGGATACAGGCGAGTCAAGGTCAGCGACGGCGTGAAAGAGAGGCCTACCCTTGAGGTTGATAGCGCAACCGCTCCGGTGGTGAAGGAGATGTTCGAGAGTTCCCTTCGTGGCAACGGTCTCAAGGAGATATGCAAGTCCCTGAACGACCGGGGCATCACCAACAGGGGCAAACGCTGGTACAAGGGAAGCCTTCACTACCTGCTGACGAACGAAGCCTACACGGGAACAGCCGTCTGGGGTCGCACGTCGAAGGGAGGCAAGGCCACCGACCCGGTCAGGGTTGAGGAAGCCTGGCCCGCGCTGGTGTCTAGGGAGCTGTTCGACGACGTTCAACAGGCGATGAGGAACCGAGCTCCGAAAGTGCAGAGGCCAGGTAGAGTGGGGAGCAAGTTCCTGCTGAGCGGGCTGCTCAGATGCGGAGTCTGTGGCAAGCCCTACTCAGCCCAGGGAGCCAAGAGCGGACAGTTCGCCTACTACATCTGCAGTACCCTCCACAGGGAGGGCGCAGGGACGTGCAGCGCCCGTTACCTGAACGCTCACAGGCTGGAGGCGTTCGTGGTCGAGAAGATCAGGGCGCGCATCCTCAACGAGGAGACCATCATGGAGTTGGTGACGCTGGTGGCCGAGGAGATCGACGCCATGGCAGGTGAGCTATCGGGCAGGCTGGAAGTCATCAAATCAGAGTTAGTGGATGTGAGGAAGCGTCTTGAGAAGCTTTACGAGGCAATTGAGACCAGCGCGTTGACCCTGGATGTCCTGTCCCCCCGCATCTTCTCTCTGAGGCACCGTGAGGAACAGTTGGAGGCTGCGCGAGGCGACGCCGAGTTCCAGCTTGAGCAGCGCAAGGTGGAGCTACCCTCGACCGACGTGATCAGGGAATACGTGACAGACTTCCGGGAGTTCCTGAAGGAAGGGACGATCCCCGAGCGCAAGGCGCTCATCCGCAACTTCGTGCAGGGTATCGAGGTGATGGGTGACGAGGCTACCATGACATACACGGTCCCTATGCCGAGTGACGGTGTGACCAGGGAATCGGCGTCGGTTCTTGATTTCGTCAAGTCAGGGGTACCATGATGTATCCCACGCCTTGCTCCAAGATTTGCGGGGCAATTGCCACCAGATCCATTCCCATTTCAGAGATGCTTCTGTCTCCGGTCAACTCCGGCGTACCTTAGCTCCGAGTTTCGCCAGTTTGACAGCATCGCCTCCGACAAATAGATTCCTAGTTGGAGCTTTAGCTCGAGCGATAGCCAGCAAGGAGGTTGAGCCATGGTCGATAAACTAAGCTTGGACGGACAGGTCGCCATAGTGACCGGAGCGGCCCAGGGTATCGGCAGGGGCATCGCACTGGTCCTGGCCGAGGCGGGAGCCAGAGTCGTAATCGGGGATATCCAGGACGCCGGCTCCACGGCTGAGGAAATCCGCAAGGGAGGCGGCGAGGCAGTCACGATGGTGATGGACACCAGCATATCTGAAGAGGCTAACGCACTAGTGGGCCTGGCGTTGAGCGAGTACGGCCGACTCGACATCCTGGTAAACAACGCCGGCATAGACGCGCCGCTGGGGCACGCATGGGACCTTCCGGACGACGAGTGGCAGAGGACTATCGACGTCAACCTCAGTGGCGTCTTCTACTGCTCCAGGGCGGCGCTGGGCCCGATGCTTGAGGCGAGAAGCGGCAACATCGTGAACATCAGCTCTCAGTCCGCAAGGGTTGCCAGCGGCAAGGACGGTTCCCCCGCATACAACGCCAGCAAGGCGGGGCTCATAGGGCTTACAGTAGGCTTCTCCGCTCAGGTGGCCCACAGGGGTGTGAGGGTGAATGCCATCATGCCGGCGCTCATCGAATCGAGGGACTTTGGCTGGTCTCCGGAGGAAAGAGCCGCCCAGAAGCGACAGTACCCCCTTGGTCTGGGAAAGCCAAGATACGTTGGCGAAGCCGTCCTCTACCTGGTCAGTCCGCTCTCCGCATGGGTGTCAGGGACTGCGCTCCACGTCACGGGCGGATACCAGAGGAGCGGCCCCTGGCTATAGCCCTTGCGGTGGCGTCAGAGTAGGCGGAATGACAGATTAGCCAGGGACGCGGCTTCGATCAGTATCGTCGCGATTCGGGCTGGGTGAAGGCATATGTACTCCGGGCCAGATTGCGGTTAGAATATGGAACAACATCCCGCGCCTGAAAATATTTCCCGATATGCGCCGAGGAGGGCTTCATGGTCTCCGAACAGTCAAACAGGTCGCTGGTGGTCGTCGAGCTCACCGGCGGCAACGACTGCCTGAACACGGTCGTTCCGTACGACGATGAGCTCTACTACGACAACCGCCCCACCGTCCACCACAAGCAGGACGAGGTACTAAAGCTGGACGGCCGGCTGGCGCTGAGCCCACAGATGGGCCCCATCAAGAGGCTGTGGGACGATGGCAATGTCGCCATCATAAACGGCGTCGGCTACCCGGAACCCAACCGCTCCCACTTCAGGGCCATGGACATCTGGCACACCGCCGAACCCACGAAGGTGATCGGAGAGGGTTGGCTCGGACGCGCGATCAGAGACCTCGACCCAGGAAGTGAGAACGTACTCACAGGCCTAAACCTCGGCAGGGGGCTGCCCCGGGCGCTGTCGTGCGTGGGTGTGCCGGTGGCGTCCGTAGGAAACCTCGAGACCTACGGGCTGTTCCCCGACGTTCAGGACGAGCAGGCGCGGCTGGACACTCTCAACACCTTTTCACAGATGTACGGCGGGGCCGAGGGAAGGGACGTCGTGTCCGAGTTCATCGGACAGACCGGCGAGGCCGCCCTCAAGGGAGCGGACATCCTCAGGTCGGCGCCTGAGAGCTATGTTTCAGAAGTGGAGTATGGGGCGAATCCGTTCGCTCAGAGGCTTCGCGACGCAGCCCAGGTGATCTGCGCCAACATCGGGACCCGTATCTACTACGCCCAGCACGGCAGCTTCGACACCCATGGGGGCGAGCTTCCCGTTCACAACAAGCTATGGCGCGAGGTCTCCACCGCGATTGGCGACTTCATGGACGACCTCAAGGACCATGGCCGGGACCGAGATACGCTGATACTGGTCTTCTCGGAGTTCGGGCGCCGAATCAAAGACAACGGTTCCGGCACCGACCACGGCTCCGGCGGCGTCGCCTTTTGCATCGGCGGCTCCGTGGAGGGCGGTCTGTACGGGGAGTACCCCTCACTCAAGTCGGCCGACCAGCTCCAGGGCGACCTGCGCTTCAACAACGACTTCCGCTCCACTTACTCGACGATACTGGAGAGGTGGCTTGGGCTGGACCCGGTACCGATTGTAAACGGCGGCTTCGAACAGCTCGACTTCATTGGACGGTGAAGAGATGGCCAGCAGGCAAGAGATAGAGTTAATGGCGCATCTGATGCGCCGCGCAGGATTCGGCGCCTCCAGGGATGAGATCGAGGAGCGTGTGGCCAGGGGCTACGAGGAGACGGTGGAAGAGCTGCTCAATCCTGAGAACACGCAGCGCCTCGGCGATGACGTAATCCGGAGGTACCACGCCGACATTCACGAGTCCCGCATCCCCGAACCACCGGCCACGGAGTGGTTATACCGGATGGTCACCACCAGCAATCCTCTTGAGGAGAAGGTCGCCCTCTTCTGGCACGGCATCTTCGCCTCGAGCTTCAGCAAGACCCAGCAGGCCCGGTCGCTGGCGGTCCAGATCGACATGTTCCGGCGATTCGGCCTTGGCAGGTTCGACACGCTTCTACTGGAGATATCCAGAGACCCGATAATGATCATGTGGCTGGACAACCAGGACAATCACAACGGGGCCATCAACGAGAATTTCGGGCGCGAGCTGCTCGAGCTATTCTCCATGGGAATCGGAAACTACACGGAGGACGATATCAAACAGTGCGCGCGGGCATTCACGGGCTGGACCGTGGGCAACGCGGAGTACATGGCCGCGAGGGCCATGAAGGCCTCGATCTGGCCCTACGGCGCGATCGCCTGGCACTTCGACTACCGGGACTACGACCACGACCACGGCGAAAAGGAGTTTCTGGGAGAGAGTGGGCCATTCAACGGGGAGGACGTAATAGAGATAATCGCTCGCCAGCCCGCCACCGCCAGGTTCATCGCCAGGCACATCTACGACTTCTTTGTGGCGGATGAGGCGCCGGTCCCACAGTGGCCCGATACTCCACCACTGGACCCGGACGCCATCGAGACGTTGGCGGGCGTGTACGTGGACAGCGGTCACGACATACGCTCCATGTTGCGGGTCCTATTCAACTCCGATTTCTTCAAGGAGGCCCAGTTCGCGCGGGTGAAGTGCCCCGCCGAGTTCGTAGCGGGCGCAATGCGGCTCGGAGGCGGCGTTACCGAGCCGACGCTCGAGATGAAGGAGGCCAACGCGGTGATCGGGTACATGGGGCAGAGCCTGTTGGCGCCGCCGTCGGTGGAGGGCTGGCATGAGGGCACGGAGTGGATCAACAGCGGAGCGCTGGTGGAGAGGGTGAACTTCGCGGCAAAGCAGTTCAACGATGTCGAAAAGCCCGGCGTACAGCAAATCATCGACCGGTTGGCCAACGAGAATGGAAGCTCCTTCACCCCCGAGGATCTGGTCGATAGCTGCCTGGACCTTATGGGCCCGCTGACAAAGGTGGAGGAGTCAACACGCAACGCGCTGGTTCGTCATGTCGGCAAGAAGGGCGATGTATCCCTCCGACCTAGCACGGCAGGGAGAGAGTCCGATCGCCGCGTCGCGGAGCTGTTGGGCCTCATCGCGGCGACAAAGGAGTTCCATCGAGCGTAGCTTCACGGCGCGAAGCGGCGGACCACAGCGCCCATACTGGCCCATACTGGCAAGGAGCGACCACTGAGCGGCGTCAATCGAGCGAATGCCCTTGGTCTGAGCTATCTCAAGACCATCGGCGTAATGAACAACAACCCGACCGGCAGAGGCTTCGGGCACCCTGTGGACCTCGCCATCGGCCAGGGCGGCCGCATCTACGCGCTGAACCGGCACGCAGGGCTCGCTCGTGTCGGTATATGCACTCTCGACGAGGAGTACCTGGGCGAGTTTGGCTCCTATGGCCACGAAGACGGCCAGTTCTGGCTACCGACGGCTATCGCTGTCGATAGCCGGGAGAACGTGTATGTCGCAGACGAATACCACCACAGCGTTACCGTGTTCGACAGGCGCGGAGCGTTCAAGAAAAAATGGGGAGAGCGCGGCAGCGGCGACGGCCAACTGGACGGTCCCTCCGGTCTGGCCATCGACTCCGACGACAACGTGTACGTCGTGGACCAGAAGAACTGTCGCGTGCACAAGTTCACCGCCGACGGTCGGCATCTGCTGCAGTGGGGGGAGATGGGTGAAGAGGAGGGACAGCTCAACCTCCCCTGGGGCATAGCTCTGGACACTCACGGCAACGTTTATGTCGCTGACTGGCGCAATGACCGCATCCAGAAGTTCACAGCCCACGGACGCTTCCTGGCCGCTTTTGGAGAGCCGGGAGAGGGCGAGGGCCAGTTCCACAGGCCCGCCAAGCCGGCGGTGGACTCCGAAGGGTACATCTACGTCGCCGATTGGGGCAACGAGCGGGTACAGTTGCTGGCGCCGGACGGCGCATTCGTGCAAAGTCTCCGGGGCGAGGCCACGGTCTCGAAGTGGGCGCAGGAGTTCCTCGACGTCAACCCGGACGAGAGCGTCACGAGAGACCAGTCCAACCTGACGCCCGACCTACCCTCCCACTTCAACACCCCCTACTTGGTATCGACGCAGACGGAACCGTACTTCTGGGGGCCGGCCTCCGTTACGCTCGACGGCGATGGCAGGCTCTATGTAACGGAGTCCTCCAGGCACCGGATCCAAGTGTACCAGAGGGTTAAAGGCTGACCGTCGGGCTACGCGGCGGACTAGCGCGGCCTGATCTCCACACCCGCCGCGATCTCCTGCAGCCGGTAGATTACGTGTGTGTCCATGTCTCCCCAGCCGCGGTTGCCGCACTGGATGGCGACCTGCTCCACGATGTTCGCAACCGGCATTGGAACGCTCAGCTCCCGGGCGAGCTCGTTCGCGAGACTTATATCTTTTCTAGCCAGAGCCTGCCTGAAAGAGGGAGGCTCGAACTCACCCCGGAACACGGTCCTCTCCAGACCCTCCCTCTGAGTACCCAGAGTCATTCTGCCGCCGGCTTCCATGAGGGCCTCCAGGTCGAGCCCGGCCTTCATGCCCAGAGTCAGTCCCTCCGCAACCACCTGCCTCACTGCCAGGGTGATCATGTTGTTGACCAGCTTGCAGACGCTTCCCATGCCCAACTCGCCCTGGTAAACGACCTTGTCGGCGAAGGCCTCGAACACCGGAAGAAGGCGCTCGAACACCTCCCTGTCTCCGCTGGGCATGACGATCACCTCCCTGTCCTCAGCGGCGGCCGGACTCGTCAGTACCGGGGCGTCGAGCACGTGGGCGCGCTTCCCTTCGAAGACGCCCGCGATCTCGCGTATGAGGGCAGGCCGACTGGTGGAGAGATCCACGTAAACGTCCCCCTCGCCAATGCCGCTGAGGATCCCCTCGGGGCCGAGAGCTACCCGCTCCACCTCGGGAGGCCCCGGCACCGAGCTGAGAATCACTTCGCTGGCGGCCGCGACCTCTCCGGGGGAAGTCGCAAACCGAGCGCCGCCCTCGAGCAGAGGCCTCGTCGCGCCCTCCACCACGTCGAACACGATCATAGGGAACCCAGCGCGCTGGATGTTTCGCGCCATTGGCGTTCCCAAGTTGCCAAGCCCTATGAAGCCTACCGTCTGCATGTTGACCTCCTATCGTCCGTTACCTGCCTATTGCAGTTGTACCACCTGTTATGTCGCACCGACAAGCATCGGAGCCGAGTCTGCCGGCAACGCGGCCTCGGGCACCGGTAGCCCGTAGCCCAAAGAGCTGTGGGGCCGGATGGCGACTGAAAAGGTTTTCGCCTCACCTGCTATAATCGGCGGCAGCAACTGAGGAGGCCGCGCTGATATGGACTTGGAATTGAACGGCAAGGTAGCGATTGTGGGCGGCGCCAGCAAAGGGCTTGGACGCGCGTGCTCGGAGGTTCTGGCGGAGGAAGGCGCGCGGGTGGCGATGTGCGCGCGCACGGCGTCGGACCTGGAGCGGGCGGCGGACGAGATACGGGACGCTACGGGGGCAGAGATCTTCACCTTTGCCGGCGACCTGGACAAGGAAGAGACCATCGCCGAGCTGGTGGCCGGCGCGGTGGAACGCTTCGGGCAGCTGGACATCATGGTGAACAACTCCGGGGGGCCGCCGCAGGCCTTCGCCAAGGATTCCACCGAAGAATTGTGGCAGGTGTCGGCGAATCGCTCGCTGTTCTTCTTTGCGCGTATGACGCGGGAGGCGCTGCCGCATCTGCGGGCGCAGGGCGGCGGACGCATCATCAACATCCTGGCCAGCACGGTCTATACGCCGATACCGAACCTGGCGCTGTCGGCGGCGACTCGGATGGGCGTCATCGGGTTCATGAAGAACCTGGCCGACGACGTCGGGCGCGAGAACATACTCATCAACAACGTGTGCCCCGGCAGCCTAATGTCGGATCGTATGATGGAGAACGTCGAGGATCGGGCGCGCACGCAGGGGGTTTCCATCGAAGACGCCCTGGCGGAGCGGGCGGAACAGACGGCATTGAAGCGTATCGGCGAGCCGCGTGAACTAGCGTACCTGGTGGCGTTCCTAGCGTCGTCGCGGTCGAGTTATATCACTGGCACGACGATGCTGGTGGACGGCGGGCTGGTGCGGTCGGTGATGTAGGTCGCCCTCGTAATAGAAAGGTATGGACATGCCTGCGAGTACCGCCAAGCTGAACTCGATTGTCGAGGAGTACCTGTCGGATCTGCGGCGTCTGCGCGCCTCCGGGGGCGCGACGGGCGAACTCTCGACGTATCCGGCGCTTTCCAACCTGCTCAACGCGGTCGGTGCGACGCTAAGGCCGAAGGTGTTCTGTGTCGTCGAGCTTGCCAACCAGGGCGCGGGGCATCCTGACATGGGCCTCTACGCCGCCGGTCAAGTGCAGCGGGGCAGGCCTCGCAAGGGGCAGTCCCCGGAGCGTGGCGTTGTGGAAGTCAAAGGGCCCGGCGACGACGCTTGGCTGACCGCAGATAGCAGTCAGGTCAGCGGCTACTGGGACAAGTACCGGCTGGCGCTGGTTACGAACACGCGGGACTTCGTGCTGTTGGGCGAGGACGCCGATGGCAATCCGGCGAAGTTGGAGACGTTCAGACTGGCCGGCTCTGAGGACGAGTTCGAGGCTCTGCTTCAGACGCCGCGGGCGTTTGCGCGCAGCGTGGGGGCCGGACTTGGCGAGTACCTTTGCCGCGCACTGTCCCATCGCGCCGCGCTTTCGGAGCCCGGCGACCTCGCGTGGCTGATGGCGTCGTATGCGAGGGACGGGCTGGCGCGTGTCGAGGCTTCCGGAGACCCGGCCTCTCTTTCGGCGCTGCGCTCGGCGCTCGAGGATGCGCTGGGTGTGCGATTCGAGGGCGACCGGGGCGCGGCGTTCTTTAGATCTACGCTGGTTCAGACGCTCTTCTACGGCGTGTTCTCGGCATGGGCGCTGTGGTCTCGCGAAACGCCACCGCCGACCGGCACGTTCGACTGGCGGCTGGCGGTGTGGCATCTGCGCGCGCCGGTGCTCCGAGCGCTGTTCCAGCAGCTATCAAATCCAGGCCAGCTAGAGCCGCTGGGATTGGTGGAGGTGCTGGACTGGACCGCCGACGCGCTCGATCGCGTGGACCGCGAGGCGTTCTTTGAGCGGTTCGACGAGGGCGAGGCGGTGCAGTACTTCTACGAGCCGTTCCTGCAGGCGTTCGATCCGGCGTTGAGAAAGCAGCTCGGAGTGTGGTACACGCCGTCCGAGGTGGTGCGGTACATGGTCGCTCGCGTGGACATGGCGCTCAAGGACAACCTCGGCATCGCCGACGGGTTGGCGGCTGAGAACGTCTATGTGCTCGACCCGTGCTGCGGCACCGGAGCCTATGTCAGCGAGGTTCTGAAACGAATCGCGGACAACCTGAACGGCAGCGGACTTGGCGCGCTCGTCGGATCGCGGGTGAAGCGGGCGGCCACGGAGCGAGTGTTTGGGTTCGAGATCATGCCCGCGCCGTTCGTGGTGGCGCATCTACAGGTCGGGCTGACGATGCAGGGCCTCGATGCGCCGTTGTCCGACGACGAGACGGAGCGCGCCGGGATATTCCTCACGAATGCGCTGACGGGCTGGGAGCCGACGGTGCAGAAGCCGCTGCCATTCCCTGAGCTGGAGGAGGAGCGGGACCGCGCCGAGCGGGTGAAGCAGGATACGCCGGTTCTGGTCATCCTGGGCAATCCGCCGTACAACGGGTTCGCGGGCATGGCGGTGGACGAGGAGCGCGAGCTTTCGACCGCCTACCGGACCACCCGGCTGGTACGGCGACCGGAGGGGCAGGGGCTGAACGACCTGTACGTGCGCTTCTTCAGGATGGCGGAGCGTCGCATCACGGAGAAGACGGGACAGGGCGTGGTGTGCTTCATATCCAACTACTCGTGGCTGGATGGACTGTCGTTCACCGGCATGAGGGAGCGTTTTCTGAGAGAGTTCGACGCGATTCGGATAGACAGCCTCAACGGCGACAGGTACAGGACGGGCAAGGTCGCGCCGGATGGCTCTCCCGACCCTAGTATCTTCTCGACTCCGGGCGATCCGATAGGCATACAAGTTGGTACAGCGATTGCGACGCTCGTGCGTAAATCCGAACACGAACCCTCGGCGACAGTCGGCTTCCGCAATCTGTGGGGACAGGCGAAGAGCGAGGAACTGACAGAAACGGCAGAGTCCGGGCCGGACGCGCTGTACGATGAAGTTTCACCAGTCCTGCCACTGGGTTTGCCGTTCGCTCCAATTGCCGCAAGTGGAGATTGGCATGAGTGGCCGGCGTTGATCGACATCTTCCCTATGTTATTTCCAGGGGTTCAAACGGGTCGAGATAGCTTTCTCGTTGACACCGAAGACGATCAACTTCGATCACGAATCAGCGACTACTTCAATCCGACCCTTAGCCATGAAGAGATTGCTCGTAACCATCCTCGAGTGATGACGGACACTAGGAGGTTTGATGCTCAGTCGGTACGATCCACACTAATCAAGCGTGGTGGGCCAACTGAAGCTGGTTTTGTTCGCTACGCCTACCGCCCCTTCGACAACCGATGGCTTTACTGGGAATCTGATACGAAACTACTGCGCGAGAAGAGTCCGAATTACCCACCCCATGTATATGAGGGCAATCTTTGGTTGGTCTCTCAGCAGAAACCACGCAGGGAATGGTCACCCCCACAAGTCATCTCTCACATAGGTTGTCTTGACCTGATGGACCGAGGCGCGTCCTGTATTCCTCTATGGCTCCGCGACGAAGGCCTTGGAGTAGAAGGTGATGGCATCCAACGCCGTCCTAACCTGTCGGGAGCGGCGCAGCGCTATCTCGAACGCACAGGGGCGGATGTCGAGGACCTGTTCCATCACATCCTTGCGGTACTGCACGATCCGGCGTACCGGGAGGCGAACGCTGGGGCGCTCAGGATGGAGTGGCCTCGCATCCCGATTCCGGGCTGGCCCGACGGAGAGGAGGTTGGGGCGGCTAACGAGCTGGCAGAGTCGGCGGCGCGTGGCCGGACACTGGCGGCGCTGCTGGACTCTGATACTCCGGCGCCGGGGGTTACGTCCGGGTCGCTGAGTCCTGAGATCGCGGTCGTCGCTGTGCCGTCCACGACGGACGGGGGCAACATGGACGGCGGCGACTTCGACGTTACGGCAGGCTGGGGCTACTTCGGGTCGGGACAGGCGGTGATGCCGGGACAGGGCCGGGTCGTCCAGCGTGGGTACACGGCAGAGGAACGCGAGGCGATGGGGGATTCGATCTCGGCGCTCGGCGACACGACGTTCGACGTCTATCTTAACGACCGGGCGTACTGGCGCAACGTCCCAGCGAACGTGTGGGGGTACAAGCTCGGCGGATACCAGGTTCTCAAGAAGTGGCTGTCGTACCGCGAGCGCAAGGTTCTGGGGAGGTCGCTGAGGCCGGAGGAGGTCCAACATTTTGCGGAGGTTGGGAGGAGGATTGGGGGGATTTTGGGGGTGGTAGGCAACGTTGTCTAGACAAGCATGAATACCAACCTCCTCTTAGGGGGATGGGGGACTAGGGATTCACCCTCACCCCAACCCTCTCCCTGAGGGAGAGGGGGTCTGGTGGTTGGGGCATAAACCACTCTGAGGGAGAGGGGGTTTGGTGGTTGGGGAGGCCAAACTCTCTGAGAGAGAGGCGGTATGATTGGCAGGCAGCAGTTCCCTCTCCCTGGGGGAGAGGGTTAGGGTGAGGGCGATGTCGCAGATTTCTAGAGCAAGACGGTTGAGAAGGCAGTCCACAGACGCGGAAAGACTACTCTGGGCAAAGCTCCGCGACCGTCGGATGATGAATTGCAAGTTTCGCAGACAGTTTCCGGTCGGTAGATACGTAGTGGACTTCGTGTGCCGAAAGCACAATCTCATCATTGAGATTGATGGAGGACACCATCTGGATCAGCAAGACTACGACGCAGCCAGGACTGATTGGCTTCGTGTCCGTGGATTCGAGGTGATCAGGTTCTGGGACAACGAGGTGTTGACCCAGTTGGACTCGGTACTGGAGTCGATCGGGGATGCGCTGGAGAAGCGGGGGGCTAGGTATTCACCCTCACCCCAACCCTCTCCCTGAGGGAGAGGGGGTCTTGTAGTTGGGGCATCAACCTCATAAGCGATCTCCCAACAATTGGGGGAGAGGCCGCCCCTACCCTTTGATTAGGCAGAACTCGTTGCCTTCGGTGTCGGCGACTACGGCGAGGTTGTCTCCCGGCTCGACGAAGTCTGTGAGCGCAGTTCCTCCGATGGCTTCGACTCTCGCCAGCGCAGCCATCACGTCCGGCACCGTCAGGTCCATATGCACGCGGGTCTTGCTGGTTTTCTTATCGGGGACTCGCTGGAGATAGACTATCAATCCGCTTGGCAGGGGTTTCAAGGCGAGATACTGATCCCACGCGTAATCCCGCTCGGTTCCGAGCAATAACGAATAGAACGCCTCCGCCCGCTCGAGATCCGCGACGTCTATGCCGACGTGAGTCAACGCTCCGATTGGCGCGGATTCTTCTGTCACGGTGTCATCCTCCGTCGAAGTTCTTCCTCTAGCCGTCGAGCGCGGGCTTCGGCGGCGTCCGCCCGCGCCGACTCTGCGAGGGTACGGGCGGTCTGCTCCTCGTAAGTGAGAAGGTAGCCTACCTCCGGGTCGAAGATTCTCAGGTAGCCATGCTCCCAGCAGACGTACAAGCTCAGCGCGTCGCTGTATCCGCGCAATTTGCCTTCATCAATCCGCTCTATGGGGATGGGGGCGTACCTGCCGTCATCCCCCAGGCGGTCTCCGGCTAGCGCGGCGTCGTGCCACTCGCCACCGGACGGATCCACGCGCCAGTACTCGGGTATGCCGAAGCTCGCGTAGCCGTCCCGCTTGACGGTGTAGTCTCGCGTTCCCGTCGTTGGCGACGCTACCTCCAGCACGAACTCCGGAGGCTTGCCCTGATGCTCTGTCGCGTAGCCGTAGTCGCGCTCGAAGGTATCCATATCTACGTCGAAGGCGACCGTCAGGTCGGGAACGAAGAGTCTGGTGTAGTCGAGCGTAGGGACCGGTCTAACGTGTATCTCGCTGTAAACGAAGACCGAGCGTCTTTGGTCGGGCGGCTTGCGGTCTTCCAGCTCTCGCAGGCGCCCCCGCAATGCAGGCAGCACGGAAGGTTGGAATAGCTGTAGAGAGTTCTGCATATCTACCCTGGGCGGCGCTTCCGGAAATGCGATCGGTGAAGCGGCGACAGTCTTCGTAACCATGCTTGGGCCTCCTGTCCAGGGTATTGTACAGAAGTTTTTGGTGGTCGGTCAGTGAGTTTTCGGTGACCGTAAGCGACTAGGGGCCGCCAGGGAAAGGCGCTGTCCGTCCCCTAGAACCAGTTGGCCTTGTCCACTATGTTCTTTAGCTCTTCGCCCTGCCCGAAGCGGATGCAGTTTTCTATGAAGAGGTCGGTGCGGCGGTCGTCGAGGTAGGGGCCGGTTCCGGCGCAGTGGGGGGTGATGATGACGTTGGGCATCTGCCACAGCGGGTGGTCGGACGGCAACGGCTCTATCTCGAACACGTCCAGCGCGGCTCCGCCAATGTCGCCGGCTTCCAACGCGGCCGCCAGGTCGTCCAGCGAGACGGTGGCGCCGCGCCCGATGTTGATGAAGTAGGCGGACGGCTTCATGCACCGGAAGCGGTCGAGGGTGAACATGCGCTGCGTCTCGGGCGTCTCCGGCACGGTAACGATCACGAAGTCGGCGCGGGGCAGCGCGTCGTCTAGCGCGTCGGGCCTCACCAGCTCGGCGACTCCGGGCGGCGGTTCGGGTACGCGCGGATCTACTCCGATGACGTGGACGCCGAATTCCGAACAGAGCCGCGCGGTCTCCCCGCCGATGCCGCCGACGCCTACGACTACCGCCGTCGCATCGGGCAGGTTCACTATCGGTTCGCCGGGCAGCCAGTTGGAGTCCATCTGGCGCCGGATGTAGGTGTGAAGGCCGCGCGCGAAGGCGAGCACGTATGCCATGATGTGGTTGGATATGTGGTCGTTGTAGATGTCGCGGGTGTTGGTAACGACGACATCGCTGTCTATGAGCGCCTGGTGGTAGTACCCGGCGCTGGGGCCCGCCTGCGGGCACGCGACCCAGCGGAGCTTGTCGGCGCGCTCGAACAGCTCAGGCGCGATGTTGCCGAACGCGGCGTCGGCCTCTCCGATCATCTCCATCGCTTCGCCGACAGAACTGGCGACGTTGACCTGGATGCCGGGCACGTTCTGTCGAAGCAGATCGGGCCAGTCTCCGACGCGACTTTCGACTGAGCGTTCATCGAATATGAGCAGGTTGAAGGACATGGCGGGTCTCCTATCGGTTCTCTGGGCTAATCTCCGGGCGGTTCGACTATCGGGTTCTGGGGTTCAGGACGTCGTTCAGGGCGTCGCCAAGCAGGTTCCAGGACAGCACGAGCGCCCAGGCGACGACGCCGGGGGTCAGCAGCATCCACGGCACCTCGCGCAGGGCGCTGAGGCTGCCGGCTTCGAGCAGCATGACGCCGAGGCTTGGGCGCGGGGGCTGGATTCCGAGACCGAGCCAGCTCAGGATGATCTCGGCGCCGACCATCGAGCCCATGCCCATCGTTACGACTACGACGACGGGGCTGATGGCGTTGGGCAGCAGGTGGACGAACAGAATTCGAGGAGTGGAAGCGCCTACGGAGCGCGCGGCGTCCACGAACTGCGTCTGCTTGAGCGCCAGCGTCTGCCCGCGCACTATCCGCGCCATGCCGAACCAGCTGAACGACACGAGGGCGAGCGAGATTACCAGGTAGTCGGGCACGCCGGAGCGGACGAGGCCGTCGAGGAATGTGCTGTCTTCCAGGGCGCGCACGGCATCCTTGATTCGGGGCCCAAGCGTCGCGGCGAGCAGGATTACCAGCAGGATGTCCGGGAATGACGCGAACACCTCTCCGACGCGCATGATGAGCGTATCTACCCATGCTCCGAAGTATCCGGAGACGAGGCCGAGCGTTACGCCGATGACGAGGCCGCCCGTGGCCATCGAGACCACGGTGATTATGACGGTGTTCTGGATGCCCCACATGACGCGGGTCAGCAGGTCGCGGCCCTTGAGGTCGGTCCCGGCCCAGTGTTCTGCGCTCGGCGGCTTGCGGATTGCGGTGTAGTCTTGCGCGGTGTAGTCGTATGGCGCTAGGAGCGGCGCGAAGATGCCGAGCGAGTATAGGATGACCAGCGCGACGACGCTAATCATCGCCAGCTTCTTGCGGACGATGCGCGCCATGGCGCGCTGGAGGTGTCCCTGTCCACCCCGGTCCTCGGCGGCGGTTTCGAGATCGGGAATCGCCATCTCGGCGCGTTCGCGGCTCACCTGTACCGGATCCTGGGGTCAACGAGCGAGTACGAGATGTCGGCGAGCAGGTTGGCAAGCACGAACGCGGTCGAACCGATGATGGTGATCGCCATTATCACCGGGTAGTCCCGGTTGAAGATGGAGTCTATGGCAAGACTGCCCATGCCGGGGATGCCGAGTATGCGCTCGGTGATGAACCCGGTGCTGAGCATACCGGCCAGCGTGAACGACATGATGGTTATGATGGGGATGATGGCGTTCTTGAGAACGTGCCGGTAGTCCACGGAGAACGAGGTCAGCCCCTTGGCGTATGCGGTGCGGATGAAGTCCTGCCCCATCACATCGAGCGTGCTGGCGCGCATGAGGCGCAGCAGACCGGCCACGCCGGGAATGCCCATCGTAACAGCGACGGTGATCATGCGCTTGTCCCAGAAACCTCCCCAGCCGGAGCACGGCAGCAGATCAGTCCTGACGCAGGCGACGACGAGGAACGCGGGGATGCTAACCATTATGGGGATGGACATGAGGATCAGCGCGGTCGATACGGTGGTAGGGTCTTGCCACGTGCCTTGCTTGTGGGCTATGTAGAAGCCGAGCGGCAGGCCGACGGACAGGCTGACGATGAGGGCGGCGAGGTTGACTTGGAAGGACACCCACATCTTGGAAATCAGCAACTCGCTGACCGGTCTGCCCCTGAAGCGGTAGCTTTCGCCAAAGTCGCCTTGCAGAACGCCCAACATATAGGTTGCGTACTGGATGGCGAACGGTTTGTCCAACCCGAGCTCGGCGCGGAGGTTTTCGGTAACGACGGACCCTTCTTCGTACCTGTTGCCCAGCATCACCTGTACAGGGTCGCCAGGACCGAACCGTCCGAGCGTGAAGGTTACCAGCGACGCCGCGAACAGCAACACTGGCAGCCAGAGGAGTCTTCTGGTGATGTAGAGCCACATTTTAGGAGTTAGGAGAGAGGAGTTAGGAGAGAGGAGGGGCGTTTGCCTCCTCGCTCCCAACCGCCTCTAACTTGGGCTAGCTGTCGGTGAAGCGGATTTCTTTGAGCTTGGGAACGATCATGGGGGTTACGCGGTAGTCTTTTACGTGTCTCTTGATTAGCACGTAGCGTTCACCACTGTACCACAACGGCAGCCACGCGGCATCCTGAACGATTAGCTCTTCGGCCTGGTGATACAGTTCGATGCGGCGCTCGATGTCTGCCTCGACCCTCGCCTCTTCCAGTATGGCGTCCGCATCCGGGTTCGAGTATGCGCCGTGGTTGATCGAGCTTTCGGTGTGGAACAGGATGTCCAGGAAGTCCTGCGGGTCAGGGTAGTCTGCGGACCAGCCGAGACCGCCGTATGCCTGGAACCTGTTCTGGTTCAGGTCCTGGAGGTACGTCGCCCATTCCACCTGCTGTATCTCGACTTCTACGCCCAGCTCCTGCTTCCACATCTCGATCACGACTTCGAGGTCCAGGCCGATCGTGCCGCCGGTGCCGGGCACGGTGATGACGATGCGAGGCCGCGTCTCGGCGTCGGGGTACTTGGACTCGGCCAGCAGTTGCCTCGCAAGCTCGGGATCGTGCTCCAGGCCGGCGAAACTGGGGTTGGGCTGTCCGTCGGCGTCTTGGAGCCGGAAGTTATCGCTGTATCCGGGGAATCCAGGCGGCAGGATGCCGTACGCCGGCTCTACGAGGTCGGACAACACCTCGGCGGCTATCAGCTCTTTGTCAACAGCGTGGTTGAGCGCCTGCCGGAACTTCGGATCGTCGAACGGCGGCTCATTGGTGTTGAAGCCGACGTATGAGACGCTGAAGTCGGGCGGGGCTACGACGAGCTCTTTGTTCAACTCTTCGTTCGGGTCCAGCACGCGGTCGAGGTCGAACAGTCCGACGCCGGTGATGTCTATTTCGTCGTTCTCGTACATCGCCATGGACTGGCCGCCGGCGAGGTTCATGGCGATCGAGTCGAGATGCGCCTTCTCGCGGTAGAACTCCTCGTTGCGCTCCAGAATGATGCGCTCGCCGATGCGGTACTCCTTCAGCTTGAAGGGACCTGTGCCGTTGGGCGAGTCGGTCCACGTCCTGCCGCCGGCTTCAACGTTTTCCCTGTCCAGCACGTAGGCCGTCGGGTACGTCAGCTTGGCGAGGAAGTACGCCTTGGGCGCGTCTATCGTTATCTGGAGGGTGGAGTCGTCTATCACCTTTACGCCGCTGATGTCCGTCGTGTTGCCTTCCAGGGCGTCCTCGACGCCTATGATGTCGTTGAGGTAGGTATCGGCGACGGGGGATGCCGTATCCGGGTGGACGGCGCGTTCCATGGACCACTTGAAGTCTCCGGCGGTAACCGGCTTGCCGTCGTGGAACTTGGCGTTGTCGCGGATGTGGAAGGTGTACACGGTGCCGGACTGGTCTATCTCCCAGCTTTCGGCGATGTCAGGCACAAGTTGTAGATCGGTATTGAGCGCGACGAGACCGCTGTATATCTCGACTACTATGCCGGCCGAGGTAGTGTCGGACGACAGGTGCGGGTCGAGCGTCGGCGGATCTGACCACAGCCGTCGGAAGACGCCTCCGGACATGGCTTCGCTCGGCGCCTCCTGGCTGGGGGCGGCTTGTGACGTCTGCGCCCGCGGGGCCGCGGCCGGAGGCTCGGTTGGGGCGGGCGCCGGCTCTGAGGCCTGCGCTTGCGCCGCCGCCGGTTCTGGCTCGGGCGCCGCTGGCTCGGTCGGCTCTTCGGAATCGGATCCGCAGGCCAGGACGAGCATCATGGCGAGCGCTATGAGAAGTATAGTTAGTGTCTTCATAAGCGGTCCTACGCTCCCTGCTATCGGTTTCAGCGTCTATGGGATTTTATCCCACCGTTGTCTTAAGATACGTTGTGATGAAGTCGTCCAGATTACCGTCGAGCACGCCGGAGGTGTCGGATACGGTGTGTTCGGTGCGGTGGTCCTTCACCATCTGGTACGGATGCAGGACGTAACTCCTGATCTGGTTGCCCCACTCCGGGGATATGTGCTCGCCGCGGATACGCGCCATCTCTTCTTCGCGCTTCTGCATCTGGAGCTCGGCGAGGCGCGCCAGCAGGATGCGCATGGCTATCTCCCGATTCTGGCGCTGGGAGCGTTCGTTCTGGCAGGTCGCGCGGATTCCTGTGGGGATGTGCGTTATCCTGACGGCGGTGGAGTTCTTCTGGACGTTCTGGCCGCCGTGCCCGCCCGCCCTGAAGGTGTCTATGCGTATATCGTCGGAGCTAACGGTTACGGCGGGGTCGTCTTCTACGTCCGGCATGACCTGTACGAGGGCGAACGAGGTGTGGCGAGCGTGGTTGCCGTCGAACGGGGATATGCGGACGAGGCGGTGGACGCCGCGTTCAGCCTTCAGGTATCCGAACGCGTTGGGGCCGTTCACCTGTATGACCGCGCCCTTGATGCCAGCCTCTTCCCCGGACGTTACGTCGAGAGGCTCGGCGGCAAACCCTCTGCGCTCCGCCCATCGCAGATACATTCGCATGAGCATCTGCGCCCAGTCCTGCGAGTCCACGCCGCCGGCGCCGGAGTACAAGGCGAGTATGGCGTGGTGGTCGTCGTACTCGCCGGACAGCATCAGCGTCAATTCCAAGCCTTCGAGGCAGGCCGTTAGATCATCGAGCTCATCCTCAATCGGCTGGGCTAGGGAGTCGTCTCCTTCGAGAAGCGCGAGTTCGAGCAACTCGTCGAGGTCCTGAGCGCGCGAGTCCAGATCGTTCCATGACTGCGCCTCATCCTTGAGGTCGGATAGCTTTCGCATGAGGGTTTGCGCTTTGCGGTTGTCCGACCAAAATTCGGGATCGGACGCTTGCTTTTCGAGCGTATCTATCTCGGCGCGTTTCACGTCCAAGTCAAAGCCGCACCATCAGGTCGGATATCCGGGAGCGTAATTCGGCCAGTTGGCCTTTCAACTCGTTCATCTGGGTACGACCTCTTCAGCTAGCTTATGGACTGATAAGTATGGTTAGCAATTATAGCAATCGCTTATGGGATGCCGCCAACTGAGTTGGAGATTCAATCGGGCGAGTTTCTAACGCAGAGGCGCAAAGGGTCAATGAGATTTCTTTGCCCCGCCGCGTCTCAATTAATGGGAGGAAGGGCTTTACGGCAGCCACTCGGCGCCTTCGTCGGGCAGCACCTCGAAGGTGTTCAAGGCGCATGCCAGCATCCCGTAGTAGCCCATGGTGGCGGTTAGCTCGGTTACGCCCTTGACGCCGAAGCGGGCCTCGGCGGCTTCGAAGGTGGCGTTGGACACGCGCTTGCTTTGAAACATTTCACGCCCGTAAGCGATGATGAGCGCGTCGGCGGCGTCCAGTCCGTCCAGCTCCGAGCGGTTGGCTACGGCGGCGATCGCCTCCGGGCTTACCCCGGAGTCGCGGGCCATGACGACGTGGGCGGACCACTCGTAGTGGCAATCGAACTCGCGCGCGGCGGTGATGATGGCAAGCTCGCGGTCCGAATCGCTCAGCGTGGACTCGAAGCGTATGTATGCGCCGAGGTGGGCGGCGCGTCCGGCGACCTCCGGGCTGTTGAGCAGCACCGAGAACGGGCCGCTTATGCGCCCCCTGCTGCCGACAATGGAATCGAAGTGGTGGGCGGCGTCCGCCGGAACATCTCCGCGCTGCTGTATCTGTGGGACTCTTGTCATGGCATTGCCTCTATGTGGAGTATGTAGGTGGAGTGTATTGGTGGAAATGGTAGCATACTAGGAGATAGGAGATGAGAGATAGGAGATAGGAAGGAGATTGGGCGAGTGAAGGCGATCGTCATTCAGCACCATAAGCACGAGACGCTTGGGGCGAACTTCGGGAGTATTCTAACGGATGCCGGTTTGGACATCGCAACCGTTCCGGTATTCGAGGAGGCTCCGGATTTCGAGTCGTTCTACGCGCCGGAAGCGGGGCCGGAGGACGTTGTGATCGCGCTGGGCGGGCCGATGTCGGCGAACGACGAGCTACCGGCGCTGGAACGCGAGATGGAGTACCTGCGCGACGCGGCCGAGCGTGGAGTCGCCACGCTGGGGATCTGCCTGGGGGCGCAGCTGCTGGCGCGGTCGCTAGGCGGCGCGGTCGAGCCAACGGGAGGTTACCAGTTCGGGCTTCGCAAACTGTGGGTTTCGGAGCGGGGCCACGCCGACTCGGCGTTTGGCAAGATCACGGCTCCGCTCGTCCCGACGCTACATGGCGAGCGCTTTGCGACGCCGCGCGAGGCGACGCGTCTGGCGGAGGGATTCATGCTGCGGCGCGATGGGCGCTATCTGCGTTTCGACATGGCGTTCAAGTATAAGAACGCCTACGGCGCGCAGTTCGAGCCGCAGCTGACACCCGAGGAGTTGCGGGTGTGGAACGTCGAGTTGGCTTCGGACTACGAGCTGATGGGCGCCGGGTTCGATGCGGACGAGGAGGCGGCCCGCAATCTGCGCGAGTTCGACCGGTTCTATCCGACGCACAAAGCTCAGATGGGCGACTTCCTCAGGGGGATATTGGCGCAAAGGGGCGCAGAGGACAAAGGGTCTTGAGTCGGTTTTTGTTGGGAACGTGTTAGGATACATCCACGCATCAACACCAGAACGCTAGGGGTATAGCCAAGATGACTACGGAAACACCCGATCGCTCTCAGGCTTTCTCAGACGCCATACCGGATACTACTTCGAACGTGACGACGCAGGGGCTGGAAGGCCCAATCACCATTGTGCGAGACGTGCACGGCATTCCGCACGTGCGCGCGGGATCGGCGCGCGACGCCTTCTTTGGGCAGGGGTTCGCTACGGCTCAGGATAGGCTGTGGCATATGGATTACGATCGCGCTCGCGCCTACGGCAGATGGGCGGAGTGCGTAGGCGAGCCGGGCGTAGAGCATGACATGACGATGCGACGCTTCGGCATCGCCGCTTCAGTGTTCGAGGACTGGGAGGCGCTATCGGACGATGCGCGCGACATGTTCTTCGCTTACGCGGACGGTGTGAACGCCTTCATACGAACGACGAACGCGCTGCCCGTAGAGTACGCGCTGACCGGCTCCAAGCCGGAGGCGTGGCTCCCGCAGGATTCGCTGGCTGTATTCAAGGTGCGGCACATAATGATGGGCGTGTTCGAAGGCAAGCTGTGGCGCGCCAAGCTGGTCAACACCTTCGGACCGGAACGGGCGTCGAGCCTGTTCAAGGGCTACCAGCCCGGACATCTGGTAATCGCGCCGCCGGGCGATGAGTATAACGGCGATTTCCTGGATGGGGTCGATGAGTTGGCGAATAGTCTGGACGCTATCAGCTGGATGGAGGACGCGGACGCCGGCTCGAACAGCTGGGCGGTTCACGGATCGCGCACGGCGTCGGGCAGACCGCTGGTGGCGGGAGACCCGCATCGAGGGTTGGATACTCCCAACGTCTATTACCAGAATCACATCGTCTGCCCCGATTTCGACGTGATCGGGCTGTCGTTCCCCGGCTGCCCGGGCTTCCCTCACTTCGGGCATAACGCGCGGGTGGCTTGGTGCGTTACCCACGCGGGCGCGGACTATCAGGACCTATACGTCGAGCAGCTGCGCGATGGGTCAGACGGGCGCGAGTACCGGCGCAGAGACGAGTGGATATCGGCGGACTCGCGGAGCGAGGTCATCAAGGCACGCGACGGGGACGAAACGGCTCTGGAGGTCATGGCCACGGAGCATGGTCCAATCATCGCTGAGAACTCCGCCGGGACACGCGGTCTGGCGTTCAAATACACCGCGATGGCGGGGCGGAACGCGGGCTTCGAGTGCCTGCGGCGGATGATGTACGCGGAGAATGTTGACGAGATGGATGAGGCGATGCGCGGCTGGGTCGATCCGTGCAACAACTTCGTGTTTGCCGACGTGGACGGCGACATCGCCTATCTGAACCGAGGAGAGGTTCCCATCCGCCCCATGGCGAACGCCTGGCTGCCGGTTCCGGGCTGGACGGGCGACAACGAGTGGCAGGGCAACATCCCCTTCAGCGAACTCGCGCGCATCCGCAACCCGGAAGGCGGAGTGATCGTGACGGCGAACAACCGCATAGTTAACGCCGACTATCGGCACTACATCGCGCTCGACTTCGCGCCGGAGTACCGCGCTCGACGCATCCTAGACAGGCTCGCCGGGATAGTGGACGCGACGGTCGAGGATATGGCGTCAATCCATGCCGAGATAACGTCTATACCCGCGCAGGTCTATACGCCGTTGATCCTTAGGGCTTCGGCGATGGATTCGGCGGCTGAGGAGTTTCGAGCGCGACTGGTCGGGTGGGACGGACGAATGGATCGCGAAAGTTCGGCGCCGCTCATATTCAGCTCGTTCCGCGAATGCCTGCATCGGGAAGTATTCCGGCACCTGCTTGGTCGGCTGTTCTCGGTTGCGAATTCGGCGAGCGGCAGGGGCGCTCCGGGCCATCTGCGGCAACTCGCGTCGCTGCTGGTAAGCCACGCGGCGACGGACGACACGAGCCTGCTGCCGCCCGGAGAAGACTGGGACTCGATGATCGTATCGGCAATGAACGCGGCCGCGCGGCGGCTGCATCCGATGACCGAACGGGACGCTCCCCTACCCGACTGGGGCGCGCTGCATTACACGCAGCCAAAGCACCCCCTATCGGACGTGGCGGGAGATTTGGCGGCTCGTCTCGATCCGCCTCGATACGCGATGAGCGGCGACGGCGACACGCCGCAGGCGGGCAGCTTCGCGTCTGCCGAACCGTTCGTGATCACCGGCACGTCAGTCGCGCGGTACGTGTGGGATACGGCGGACTGGGACAATTCGCGCTGGATCGTGCCGCTTGGCGCGTCGGGTCATCCGGCGAGCGAGCACTACGCCGATCAAGCCCCGATATGGGCGGACGTGGATCTCATCCGCGCCACGTACTCCTGGGAAGAGGTCGAGCGTAACGCCGAGTCTGTCCAGATCGTGAGTCCGTATCCGGCGCGGGCTGCGGCAGAGGCTGATGTGGATGGCGCGGAAGACACCGCGCCCGCAGGTTCCAAGTCCTCGACCGCAGATGTGAGCGCCGGGCCGTATGAGGGTTCGACGGCTTCTTATGACGTGGCGATTCACCGTGACGTGATGGTCGAGATGCGCGACGGCGTGAGACTTGCGACGGATCTGTACGTCCCCGCGTTCGACGGCGAGGAGGCGTCCGGTACATTTCCGACGATACTAGAGAGGACTCCCTACGACAAGCTGGCGGCGCGTCAGACGAACAAGGGCAAGTTCTTCGCGCGGCGCGGCTACGTGGTGGCGATCCAGGACGTACGCGGGCGCTTCAACTCGGAAGGCGACTGGAAGCCGTTTTACGATGAGGCTGAGGACGGCTACGACACGGTAGAGTGGCTGGGGACGCGGTATTGGAGCGACGGCAAAGTAGGCACCATGGGCGACTCGTACGCGGGGTCGGACCAGGCGGCGCTAGCAACGCTGAATCCGCCGCATCTGTCCACCATGATTGTCGCAGTCGGCGCCTCGAACTACTTTACGAGCTCGATGCGGCATAACGGGACGCTGGAACAGCGCTTCCTGATCTACGCGTACCGAATGGCGACGACGAGCCACGAAGCCAAGCGCTACCCGTCGCTGAAAGCGGCGCTGCAAAGCATATTCGACGAGGGTATGCCGGAAATCGTCGAGAATTTCCCGATACTGGAAGGAACGTCGATCCTGAGCAGGCTGCCCACGGTCGAGCGGTGGGTTACAGACCTGCAGACGGTGGGCGAGTACACCGACTACTGGAAGCAGCGCGGGTACGCTCCGGTCGAGTACTACGACGAACACGCGGACGTTCCGACGCTGTACCTGGGCGGCTGGTACGACTCTTACGCGCGCAATACGCCGGAGAGCTATTCCAAGCTCAGCAAGATGAAGGAGTCTCCGCAGCGGCTACTGATGGGGCCGTGGACACACGCGCAGTACGAGGTTACGCACTCGGGCGACATTGACTTTGGGCTTGAGGCGCAGATCGATTACAACGATCTCAAGCTGGCTTGGTTCGACCACTATCTCAAGGGCCTCCGCACCCAGGTCTCCTCGTGGGACGCGGTGACGTATTTCACGATGGGAGGAGGGGACGGAGACGTGAACGACGAGGGCCGACTCGATCATGGCGGCTACTGGACATCGGCCGCCGACTGGCCGCCAGAGTCCAGCCGGTTCACTCCGCACTACCTACACGGCGACGGGGTTCTGTCTCGGCGCCCGCCCGGCGGAGACGAGTTGACCGAGACGAGCTACCTGTTCGATCCGTCGGATCCTGTGCCGACTATCGGCGGCGGCATATCGGCGGCGGACCCGATCATGGCGCCTGGGGCGTATGACCAGCGTGGCGACCCATCCCGATTCTACGGGACTACGGATCGCCAGCCTCTGAACGCGCGCCTCGACGTTCTGACGTTCCAGACGCAGCCGCTCGCCGACGACGTCGAAATAACAGGGCCGATAACGATGAGGCTGTGGGCGTCGTCATCGGCGGTTGATACCGACTTCACGTCGAAGTTGATAGACGTATATCCGCCCTCGCCGGAGTTTCCGGAGGGCCTGGCCATCAACATCACCGACTCGATAATCCGGGCGCGTTACCGCAACGGCTACGACGAGCCTGAGTTCTTGGAGCCGGGCGAGGCGTATGAGTTCGAGTTCGAGCTGTATCCGACGTCCAACATATTCGCGGCGGGGCACCGGATTCGGGTGGACATCAGCTCGAGCAACTGGCCGCGCTTCGACGTGAACCACAACACGGGCGCGGAGTTGGGGACGGACCGAACCTACGAAGTGGCTCGCCAAACCATCTACCACAGCCCAGAGCGGGCGTCGCACATCATTCTGCCGGTGGCGCGTTAGGAAGGCGAAGCGAAACGCGACTATGGGTGGGGACAACCGCGCTACCTTGGCGTCGTTGGTCTTCTCCACGGTATCGGGGCGTCTCCGAAAGCAGCCGACAGGCGGGAATTGGCGGCGATGGCGAAGCGTGATCGCGAGAACCTGGGCCACATCGCGGCGCCGAGCGTCAGCAGGCCAAAGACAGTCATGCATACCACCGCCTTGAAAGCCGCCCCGCCCATGATAGCGTTGAGCGAATCCACACCGATCTCAAAGAGCTTGAAGCAAAGCAGGGACCCTACGCGAGGGAAGTCCGACATCGAAGGACCAAACATGGATACCGAGCAGGCGAAGTATCCGCTTACTTCGGGTTCCAGAAACAGCCCATATATCGGCCCGAACAACGCGAACGCAAACGCCGAGACGAACGCCATGCACCCGACGGTCCAGATGATGCGGCGGCCGCGCGGCGCCAGCCCGATATACAGCGTCAGGGCGAGCAGGATCAGCGCCGGCAGTATCCACTTGGCTTGCGACGCTCTCGACAACTCATATCGTACCAGCCGGATTTCGGGCGCGGCCCTAATCAGATCGGCTGTGGTGAACTCGACGCCATCTTGGAAGAAGGAGCGCGCGTCTTCGACGCTCTGCGCGGCGCCGGGGCCTAGCCGACTCTCCAAGCCCGATTTGAGATCGTCGGAGGTGAAGGCGACGCCCTCGCTCAGCAGTGAACGGAGTTCCTCAACGGCTTGGGCGTCGAGATTGATCCTGCCGTATGCCATCGCGTTCCAGAAGGTGGTCTCGGTCAGGGTAATCTGATCGGGCATTCGAGCGATGACGCCGCTATCGACGTGGGCTTCGATGTCGCGGTTGAACGTTTCCACCCACTGCTCCATGTCGGCCGCAGCGTGGATTTCTAGGGGGTAGCACGAGGGGAAGACGGGATTTCCGAAGGCGTCAGGGGGCGGCAACCAATGCTGTCCGGCGGCGCAAAGGGGTAGGGAGCCGCCAGCCTCGCTTGCGGAGCGGCGCGCGAGGTCAACCATGCGCGGGCGAGCCTGTCGCTTCACGTCGGAGAGGTCAACCCTGACGGTCGGCTCATCGGTTTCGCCGTACATATAGTTGACCGCTTCGCCCACAACGTCTCCCGCGACGGCCTCATACACCTGCTGGGATACGGAGTCGCCGAGGACTTCCATCACCTCAGATTGTGGCAGATGGAGACCCCGGACGAGCCTGACAGACCGGCCCTGCCCGCCACCGATCATAAGCTCGACGGCTCGCTCCGACAGGAAGGGGCGCCAGTCCACGCCGCGCGCGAAGTCGGTGAGCTCGGCGGCAAGGGCTTCCTTGAGGCCGTCGGGCCTGAGTAGCGCCTCGAACGAGACGGTCTGTCCAGTTACGTAGGGCGCGACTTCGTTGTACGCCATCATCACCTGGCGCTCGGTCCACTCTTTGGTGAAGACCACGTTGAAGGCGCGGTCAAGCCTCTCACGCTCGATCTCCATGCCGCCCACGGCCATTGTGGCGTAGAGGCTGTCTAGCTGGTCGGATAGAACCAGGTCGTAGATGATGCCGTGGACGTCTGCGTTTTCGACCAGCGCGCCGCCCTCCTCGACGATCTGGGGAACCCTGTCGCTTACGTCCAGCCTTGCGGTGAGGCGATCGGTGTCTCCGGCGACGTAGCTCACTATTTGATCGAGGTTGTACTCCATCTGTCCACGCAGCCATCCCGGCGGGAGGGCGCGATTCAAGGAGCCGACGATCCGCTCGGTGGACAAGCCGGTCGCGTTTATCAGATTCTCGGACATGCCGTCGGGAGGAGGCAGCGCCCGCGCGTCGTCTATCGCGGCCTCAGCCACGTCGTTCAGCAAGAAAGCGTATGCGTTCGCGTTCCAGAGACGGTCCTTGTAGAAGTCGGAGTTCAGCAGCGAACCTTCCACCTCGAAGACCAGCAACGCCGCCATCATCAGGAGAGTCAGAATGATGACCAAAATCGCCAGCAGGAAGCCTCTAGCGACAGCCGCGAGCCTCATCTCCTAGCCTCGGCGGACTGCCCTGCCAGGCAGCGCGCCGGTGTGAGCGCCGCCGTCAATGACGATCGTGCCGTTGACGATGACGTACTCTATGCCTACTGGAAACTGCTTGGGGTTGGTGCGCGTAGCGGGAGCGCTCACCTCTGCGGCGTCGAATATCGTAATGTCCGCTCTCATTCCGTCGCGCAGCACGCCCCTGTCCTGCAAGCCCAGCCGCTGCGCGGGGAACGATGTCATCTTGCGTATGGCGTTGGGCAGGGACATCTGCCGCTCGGCGCGAACGTACTCGGCAAGTATTACGGGGAAGCATCCGTAGGTGCGCGGGCTGGGGAAGTCGCCAAGCAGTACGGCGTCGCTTCCGACCATTGACAGCGGGTGAGTAACGAACGCCGGCAGCGTCTTCTGGTTCAAGCCCTCTGCGACGTAGCAGGTCTGCAGGTCTTCCTCGATCAGCAGGTCGCACAGAGCGTCCACCGGATGCTGGCTTCGCATCTCGGCTATCTCGGCTATGGAGCGTCCTTCGTATTGGTGATTTTCGGGACGCTTGAAGTAGGTCAGCCACATATCGTGCCACGTAGGGGCGCGTGGAACGACCTCACCTCGCAGACGTTCCCGGGCGTCATCGTCGGCGAGCGCCTGCTTGAGACGTTCAGGGCCACCCTCGTGAACCCAGTCGGGGAAGACTATGAGGATGCGCGTGCTGCCGAGGCTGTACGGATAGCTGTCGAAGGTAACGTCCTGACCAGACTCAGCGGCATCTTCCACGAGTCCCAGAAGCTCCGGCGCTCCTCCCGGCGACGGCGCTTTCTGATAGAAGTGGGTGATGTGAACGGGAATGCCGGAACGCTCGCCGATCTCGATAGCCTCCCGGAACGGGTCCATGAACATATCGCCGGACTTGTAGCGGACGTGGGTATGGTAGATGCCTCCAAGTTCGGCTACTTGCTTCGACAGTTCAACGAGTTCATCTGTGGAGGCGTATCCGCCGGGCGGGTAATCCAGTCCGGTGGACAGACCTAGGGCGCCCTCCTCCATCGCCTCGCGTATCATCGCTTTCATGTTGGCGATGTCGCGCTCGGTGGCCGGCGTGGACTCCCACCCGATCGCGTCTATGCGAACGGGCGAGTTGCCGAGGATATAGGCGACGTTGACGGCGGACTTGCGGTCGAACATGTTCAGGTACTGCTCGACGGTTGACCACGTTCCGGGCAGCGGAGGGTTGCCGTCCAGCCCCGAGTTGATCTCGACGAACCGGCGAAAGTCTTCTTGAGAGCGGAACGGCGCGTATGAGTTCCCATCCACGCCGATTAGCTCTGTGGTAACGCCCTGTCGCACCTTTGGCTCGTGGGCGGGGTCGGACAGCAGCACCAGGCCGGAGTGGGCGTGCATGTCTATGAAGCCGGGGCATACGGTCTTGCCCGTCGCGTCAATCACTCGGGCGGCTTCTACGTCGCGGACCGCGCCCCTGAATACGGTGATCGTCTCCCCCTCGACACCCACCGAGCCGTAGTAGCCCGGGTTGCCGGCGCCGTCTATGATGAAGCCGTTTTCTATCAGGATGTCTAGCATGGTTACCGCCTTTGGAGTACCTGTTCGGCGAATGTATCCTGTACGCGGCGGATGTGGTCGGGGTCGCCGCCGCTGACCTGCATCACCAGTTCCGAGACGCCCATCTCGGCGTATGATTCGACGCTGGCGCGTATCTGGTCCACGGATCCAACCAGAGGTAAGGAAGCGTCATCAGACACCGTATCCCGAACGTCGAGTTCGCCGCGAATCACCAGCTGCACTTCGTCCGGGTCTCGCCCGTTGGCTTCACACATGGACCGCAGGTCGGCGATGCGCGACGGAAGTTGTTCCAGCGAGCCACCGTTGGGGTGCCAGCCATCGCCGAGCGCGGCGGCGCGGCGCATGGCGGCGCGACTCATGCCGCCTATGAGGATCGGAACTCCGCCCTCTTGGATGGGTTTGGGCGAGAACTTGAATCCGCCATAGTCGAAGAAACGTCCGCTGTGCGCCGGGTCCTCGGACGTCCAGAGGTCTCGCATGATGCGGATAGATTCGTCTGCATACGCGCCGCGCGTTGTGAAGTCGCTGCCCAGCGCCTCGTTCTCCTCGCGCAGCATCCCGACGCCCACGCCGAGCGACACGCGCCCGCCCGACATGACGTCGAGCGTGGCGACGGTCTTGGCGAGAACGAGGGGGTTGAGGTACGGAAGCACAAGCACCGTGGTTCCGAGACGGACGCGCTCGGTGAGCGCCGCCACCCAGGTCAGCGCGGTCAGCGCATCGTAGTAGGGACGATCTTCGAGCCTTTCGCGGATGTATCCCACGTTCAGGATATGATGGTTGACCCAGACCGAGTCGTAGCCAAGCTCTTCAGCGCGGACGCCGATGTCCACCACGTCTTGCGGGTTTGACAAGCCCCAGTTTTGCGGAATGACGAATCCAAAATTCATGGCTACCCCAGTATTTCGTTGACCGTCGCCAAGTCGTCGTCGCTCAGTACCCAATCGGCTGACGCGGCGTTAGCCTGTATCTGCTCGGGCCGCGTCGCTCCGGCGATGACTGAGCTGACCGACGGCGCGGCCAACAGCCATGCAAATGCCAGTTCCAGGATCGAATGATCGCGCTCGGCGCAGAAGCTTTCGAGGCTTTCGAGAATATCGAAGTTGCGTTCGGTGAACACTCCCCTATCGTCGGCGGCCAGTCGGGTACCGGCGGGCGGCGGAGCGGAGCGGCGGTACTTGCCTGTGAGGAAACCGTTTTCGAGTGGGTAATACGGCAGAATGCCGATACCGTACCTGTCGCAAAGCGGTATCAACTCCGCTTCGGGCTGGCGGTAGAGCATCGAGTAGCGCGGCTGCACGCTCGCGAACCGACTGACGCTCAGGGTCCGAGACGTCCATTCGGCTTCGCAGACCTGCCATGCGGTGAAGTTCGAGCAGCCGGCGTACCTAATCTTGCCGGCATGGACGAGGTCGTCCAGCGCGCGCAGGGTTTCCTCGAGCGGAGTGTTCGGATCCCACCAGTGGATTTGGTAGAGGTCTAAGTAGTCGGTCCGGAGCTTGCGGAGGCTGACATCCACCTGATCCATGATGTGTTTGCGCGAGTTGCCGGCGTTGTTAGGCCCGTCTGCCACTCTGCTGGATACTTTGGTGGCGATTACGGCTTCGTGCCGCCGCCCCTTCAGAGCGTCTCCGATGAACTTCTCGGACAGTCCGCCGCCGTAGCTATTAGACGTGTCTATGAAGTTGACGCCGGCGTCTAGCGCGGCGTGAATAACGGCGGTGGAGCGCTCGGATTCGACGCGACCGCCAAAGTTGTTTGCGCCCAGCCCTACGGCGGATACTTGAAGGCCGGAGGCGCCTAGTTGTCTGTATTGCAAGGGTGGTTCTCCTAAACTGTTAGTTTTCGGTGGTCAGTGAGCGATCCTAGAGACGTTAGCTTCGCCGAGCCACCAGCAAGCCGTCTTCTCGATTAACGGCTATGGGGAAGTCGTGGGAATCTATGGCAACGGCCATGTCCCGGTCTTGGGTTGGGAAGTGCGGAGTCGCGGGGTTGCCGTACTTGCGGGCTTCGGCCCCGGACATCACCAGGGAGCGCACGGCGTTCTTGTCGGGCTTTACGCCGAGAAGCAGGTTGCGCAGGTAGAGGGCGCACTGCTCGTCTTCGTCGGTTCGGACGCGGCCCTCGGACCCCATGGCTACGATGGTTACGACGGGCGGATCTATTCTGTGTATGGCCTCGACGGTGGCTGATGCGACGGCGAAAGAACCGCCGAATAGACGGTCGGCGTTAGTGGCCGCGTTCATGCCGACGGTTCCGGCGCGGGTAGATTGTATGATGGTCTTGCCGCGAACGTCGGCGCGGGCGAGCTGGGAGGGGGAGTTGTTGAAGTCGAACCCTTCCGGGCGCATTCCGCCGACTTCGCCCATGCAGATCTGGCCAACGCCTTCACGCCGCAGGGCGAGCGCCTCCTCGATTTCGGATACCAACACGATCTTGTCCGCTCCGCGCGACAGGGCGACGGCGGCAACGGTGTACGCCCTAAGGACATCTACGATAACGACGGTTCCGGTGGCGCGACGCGCGCCCTCGAGAAGGCTGTCGAGGACTATCCGCATAGCTAGCTTCGGAACTCTCTGGGCAGGACGAAAGTGATGTCTTCGTCCATGCCGTCTATGGTGGTCACGTCTTCGGGAGCTATGGCGTCTATGACCGACATGACGAGGCTCTCGGGAGTAGAAGCGCCGGAGGTTATGCCTACGGTCCGCGCGTCTTGGAGCCACGCAGCATCCAACTCTTCGGGCCCGTTTATCAGGTAGGCGGGCACCCCGTTGGCTTCGGCGACTTCGCGCAGGCGGTTGCAGTTGGAGCTATTCTGAGCGCCTATCACCAGCGCCACGTCAACGATGCGCGCCAGATCTTTCACCGCAGCCTGCCGATTGGTGGTGGCGTAGCACAGGTCGTTTCGGACGATGACGTTTGAGAACCGATCCTGGATCCGCGCGATCGAGCGGGCGGTATCGTCCACCGACAGCGTGGTCTGAGTCAGCACGGCGACAGGCTCGGCCCCGTCCCATTCGGGCAGTGTAGGAGTTCGGTCGTCCACCAGGTGCATGTCGGTTTGGCCCATCGTGCCTTTGACTTCTTGGTGGCCGCTGTGCCCAACGAGAATCAGGTTGCGCCCATCGCTCGCGTAGCGATGCGCCTCGTTGTGGACTTTGGTTACCAATGGGCAGGTGCCGTCTATGACGCGGAGGCCGCGCGCCTCTGCTTTGGCGAAGTCGGAGGGAGGGGAGCCGTGCGCTGAGAAGACTACCGTCGCGCCTTCGGGTATCTCGTCCACATCCTCTACGGTGACCGCGCCCTTGTTCTCAAGGGACTTGACCACGTATGGGTTGTGTACTATCTGGTGCTTGACGTACACGGGCAACGGGTACTTCTTCAGCGCGAGCTCGACGATCTCTATCGCGCGGACGACGCCGGCGCAGAAGCCTCTTGGCACTCCGAGGATTACGTTCAAGGTATGGACCTCCGGGAAATCGAGCCTGTGTCAGATTGCTTGGGTCCACCCCCATGCTAACCTTCCCTCACAATTGAGCAGAAGGGGCTTGATCCGACACAGGTCCGGGAAATTTTGCGGTTAGACGCGGTTAGATTGTATCATAGGATGGGCGTTTAGGGTGTACACTGTCGCGGACGCCGACGACGGCCTCGATTGAAAAGCTACGTAGCGAGAGGAAAACCGCATGAAACTTGCCCGAAGGATGGCGCGTCTTGGAACCGAGACCGCTTTCGAGGTTCTTGCCAAGGCGCGCCTGCTGGAAGCCGAAGGTATGGAAGTGATTCATCTGGAAATCGGCGAACCGGATTTCGGCTCGCCGTCTAATGTGATAGACGCGGGGCGGCAGGCGCTGCTGGACGGCTTCACGACGTACAATCCTTCGCCGGGCTACCCTGAGCTTCGAGACCGAATCGCCGAGGAGATCTCAGAGACGCGAGGCGTCTCCGTAGTGGGCGATCAGGTGGTCGTTACGCCTGGCGGCAAGCCGATCATGTTCTTCCTGCTGCTGGCTATGGTGGACATTGGCGACGAGGTACTGTATCCGAACCCCGGCTTCCCGATTTACGAATCGATGATAAACTTCGTCGGCGGCGTTCCGGTACCGATGCAGCTTCACGAGTCGAGCGGCTTCAACATAAACATAGACGAGGTTGCCGCGAGCGTTAGCGAACGCACCAAGTTGATGATCATCAACTCGCCCAACAACCCGTGCGGTTCGATCATTCCGAAGGAAGACCTGAAGGCGCTGTCGGAGCTTGCCAAGGAACGCGACATACTGATTCTGTCGGATGAGATATACAGCCGCTTCCTGTACGCCGGCGAGCACCACTCGGTATCCAGTTTTCCCATGATGCGCGAGCGCACCGTCATACTCGACGGGTTCTCTAAGACTTACGCTATGACGGGCTGGCGAATCGGTTACGGGGTGATGCCGATGGAGCTCGTAGAGCCGGTATCTCGGCTGGTTACCAACAGCGTATCCTGCACCGCGAGCTTCACGCAGATGGCGGCGATCGAGGCATTGGACGGTCCGCAGGACGACAGCTACCAGATGGTCGCCGAGTTCCGCAAGCGGCGCGACATAATCGTGGACGGCCTGAACTCGATTCCGGGCATTCGCTGCCCGATGCCGCAGGGGGCGTTCTACGCTTTCCCGAACGTGGAAGGCACGGGCATGGGCAGCCAGAAGTTCGCCGACGATCTGCTGACGGAGGCGGGGGTCGCCTGCCTGCCGGGAGAGTCGTTCGGCGAATACGGGCGCGGGTTCGTTCGATTCTCTTTCGCCAATTCCACAGAGAACATCGAGGCGGCGCTGGAGCGCATAGATACGTTCGTAAGGCGGGCTGATGCGTAGCTTCAGAGTCGCCCTGGCGCAGATCAACGTGACCGTGGGCGATCTGGAGGGCAACACGTCCAAGATACTGGACGGCATCGAGCGGGCGCGACAGTCGGGCGCGGACCTGGTGGCGTTCCCGGAGCTGACTATTCCCGGCTACCCGCCGGAGGACCTGCTTCTGAAGCCGCAGTTTCTGGAACAGAACCGGCGGAGCATGGAACGCGTCGCGGCGGCGGCGGACGGGATAGCCGTGGTCGTCGGTTTCGCCGACTTCCAGGCCGGAGAAGTGTACAACGCCGCGGCCATCGCCTACGGCGGGCGCGTCGTCGGCGTCTATCACAAGCAGTTCCTGCCCAACTACGGCGTGTTCGATGAAGACCGGTACTTTCGCGCGGGCGTCGCCTGCCCCGTGTACGTCGTCAACGGAACGCCCGTAGGAGTCAACATCTGCGAAGACATCTGGTACGCCGTCGGTCCGGCGGCGGCGCAGCGCGCGGCGGGGGCGGAGGTGATCGTCAACATCAACGGATCGCCGTTCCATGCGGACAAGTGGCGCTTCAGGGAGAAGATGCTGGCGACGCGGGCGTCGGACAATGGCGTGTTCCTGGCTTACGTCAACCTGGTAGGAGGCCAGGATGAGCTGGTGTTCGACGGCGGCAGCATGGCGCTAGACCCGACGGGCAAGATGATCGCATCGTCCGGACAGTTCGAGGAAGATCTTCTAGTGGTTGATCTGGACGCCGGCGCGGTCGAACGCTCGCGTCTGCGCGAACCGCGAGGGCGCAAGGAGAACGCGGAGTCGCTGCGGCATCTAGGGCGCGTGCAAGCCGTTCCGATATCGGAGTGGAGCGGCGAAACGCGAACGTCCGCGCCGGCGCGGTTCGGGAAGTTCTACGACGGAGCGGACGAAGTGTACCGCGCCCTGGTGGTAGGCACGCGCGACTACGTTCGCAAGTGCGGGTTCAGCAAGACGCTCGTGGCGCTTTCCGGCGGCATAGACTCCAGCCTTGTGGCGGCGATAGCGGTGGACGCGCTGGGGGCGGAGAATGTCGTGGGCGTCTCGATGCCGTCGCGTTTCTCGTCGGAGGGCAGCGTAACGGACGCTGAACTACTGGCCGAGCGTCTGGGCATCGAGTTGTGGAGCATCCCGATAGAGGACGCGTTCAGCGCGTTCATGCGGTCGCTCGGCCCTTTGTTCGAGGATACGGAGTGGGGGGTGGCTGAGGAGAACGTGCAGTCTCGAATACGCGGCAACCTGATTATGGCGCTCTCCAACAAATTCGGATGGCTCGTGCTGACCACCGGCAACAAGAGCGAGATGGCTACCGGCTATGCGACGATCTACGGCGATATGTCGGGGGGCTTCGCCGTCATCAAGGACGTGCCGAAGGTGATGTGCTACGAACTCGCCGAGCATCGCAACAGTCTCGCGAGCGAGTCTGTCATACCTGTGTCGGTCATCGAAAAGCCGCCCAGCGCCGAGCTTCGCCCCGACCAACTGGACGAGGACAGCTTGCCGCCCTACGAACGACTCGATCCGATCCTGCGCGCTTACGTGGAAGACGATATGAGCTTCGACGAGATAGTGGCGCAGGGCGAGGACGCCGAGACGGTCAAGCGAGTGATCGGGCTGGTAGATCGCTCCGAGTACAAGCGGCGGCAGGCCGCGCCTGGCATCAAGATAACGCCGCGCAACTTCGGGCGGGACCGCAGGATGCCGATAGTGAATCGCTGGCGCGCCTGGTGACAAGCAAGCCGAGCGCTTGACAAGCCACACGCTTGACCAGGATTTCGCCGGCGTTGCTATCTATTCGTTCAAGGGTCCACTTGGGGCAAGATGACAAGCCACGCCCGCACACACCTACCAGTTGCGGTGTACCAGAATCCGCGAGCGGTCTGCGTCGGTCAAGTGAGGCTCTATCTTGCGCTCGAAATCTGCTACGGTCTCCTCTACGGTGGCGGAGCTCGTGTCAAGCGCGATCTTGTGTCGGAACGTGCTGCGCTCGAATGCGGCGGCGTATGCATCGAGGGCGTAGGGAATGTCTTCCGCCGTGAACGGGCTATTGGGATGCGGGGCGTCGGCCATGCGCTGTGCGATGATGTCCGCGTCAGCGCTGACTGCCACAAGGACGATGTCCGGCGCAAACTTCAGGATGGACTGCTCGATCTGGTAGCCGACCACTTTGCGGTCGTGCGGCTGGCCGTCGCCGCCGTAGTCGTAGTAGCGAGGGCCGTAAACCGCCTCGTCTATGTGCAGGCCGATGGAGAGCCAGTCCGGGCCGTTCCACGAGTTCGCCTGGATATGATAGTAGAGGCTATGGCGCTGGGTCATCTCCTTGAGTTCGGAGCTGAGAGCTAGTACTTGACCGCGTTCGTCATCTGTCATGTCCGCCTGCGGGTGGCCGGAAGTATCTGGAATCTTCCAGTGATCGTGGATGAGCGGGAATCGAACGCCCATCTTCTCATGCAGCCAGTCATCTATGGCGAATGTCAGAGTAGAAGTGCCGGAGTATTCGCAGCCGGCGATTACGAGTCTCATGGTTTCCTCCCTGTTCGTTGCCCCGGTCGTTGATGGCAGCCAGATTGTCTATGGTTTGGGTGGATGATGCAAGTGGCGCTTTGCGGCGATCTGAGACGGTAGCGGCGATTAGGAAATCTAACGCAGAGGCGCAGAGGAACGCAGAGAAGGCGAAGGATTTTACTTCTCGACTTTGCATTGAATCCAGCAATCCCGGCGCACGTTCCAAATTGACCCGCCGCTTGCCCATGTCGGAGAATCTAGCTACACTTGTGCACAGTTCGGACATGAGGTTGACGGCAGGCGTAAGCGTATGGTGATCCGACGTAAGATAGACAGACGGGCGCAGCTGCGCGAGATGCGCGACGAGGCGCTGCTGGGCGGCGGACAACGACGCATAGACGCCCAGCGCGAACGCGGCAAGCTGACGGCGCGAGACCGCATCGCGCTGCTGGTCGATGAAGGCTCGTTCCAGGAGCTCGACACGTTCGTCGTCCACCGCGCGACGGATTTCGGGCTGGACAGGCAGCGCTTCCTCGGCGACGCCGTGGTTACGGGTTACGGCAAGGTGGACGGCCGGCAGGTGTTCGTCTATTCGCAGGATTTCACTGTGCTGGGCGGCTCGCTGTCCGAGGCGGTGGCGCAGAAGATTTGCAAGATTATGGATCTGGCCGTCAGCGTCGGCGCGCCGGTCGTGGGACTCATAGACTCAGGCGGGGCGCGCATCCAAGAGGGCGTGGACAGCCTGGCCGGGTACAGCGACATATTCCACAGGAACGTGTGGGCGTCCGGCGTGATTCCGCAGATTTCGGTGATCCTTGGTCCGGCCGCGGGCGGCGCCACCTATTCGCCGGCGCTGACCGACTTCATCTTCATGGCTTCCGGCGTCGGGCAGATGTACATTACGGGGCCGGACGTGATCCGGTCGGTTACGGGCGAGGACGTTAGCCACGAGGATCTTGGTGGCGCGCGCGCGCACGCTTCGCGCAGCGGCGTCGCGCACTTCGCCATCGAGGGCGAAGAGGCGTGCATCGCGGAGGTTCGGCGGCTGCTGTCGTTCCTGCCATCGAACAACATGGAAGATCCGCCTCGCGCTCAGCCGAACGACGACCCCGAAAGGCGAGACGCCGAGCTTGTCCACATCGTCCCGGAAAACCCGAACCAGCCGTACGACATGCTGGACGTGGTTCGCCGCGTGGTGGACGGCGGCGACTTCATGGAAGTGCACCAGAGCTTCGCGGCGAACGTGGTGGTCGGATTCGCGCGGTTCGACGGGCGCGGCGTAGGCATCATCGGCAACCAGCCGGAGATGATCGCGGGCGTTCTGGACATAGACGCTTCGGTCAAGGCGGCGCGGTTCGTGAGATTCTGCGACGCTTTCAACATTCCGGTCGTAACGTTCGTGGACGTGCCGGGGTTCATGCCGGGAACGCACCAGGAGTACGGGGGAATCATCCGACACGGCGCCAAGCTGATCTTCGCCTACGCGGAGGCGACCGTTCCGAAGATCAGCGTGCTGACGCGCAAGGCATACGGCGGCGCGTACATCGTGATGAGCAGCAAGAACCTGCACGGCGACGTCAACCTGGCGTGGCCGTCCGGTGAAGTTGCCGTGATGGGCGCAGAGGGCGCGGTCAACATCATCCATCGAGGCGAAATCCGAGCGTCGGACGACCCGGAGGCGACGCGGGCCGAGCTGATCGAGGATTACGAGAGCCGGATGATGAATCCTTACGCCGCCGCGGCGCGCGGTCTGCTGGACGACGTGATAGACCCGACGGAGACGCGGCCGAGGATCATCGCGTCGTTGGAGATGCTCCAAAACAAGCGGGAGCAGCTACCGCCCAAGAAGCATGGGAGCATTCCGCTGTGAACGGCAACGATGAGCGGATCGTAGCCGCCATCATCGCGGCGGTGGAGGCCTATTTGGAAGCCGAGCGTTCGGCTCAGCCGCCGGTCGCGCCGCGCGGCGGCGTATCGGCGTGGCGGATGGCGTATGCGGCGGGCGGACGGACGCGCGGTTTCGGCGCCAACGTTTCCTGGCGGGGACGGGACGGCTAGCGACTTAGAGCGATTAGGCAGCTGGGAGACAATGAACGAAACCCCACTAAAACTTAGCGACACTACGTTTAGAGACGCTCACCAGAGCCTTATGGCTACGCGACTGCGGACCGAGGACATGGTCCCGCTGGCGGAGGCTATGGATTCGGTGGGCTTCTTCTCTATGGAGGTCTGGGGCGGCGCGACGTTCGACAGCGCGACGCGTTTTCTGATGGAAGATCCGTGGGAGCGCCTGCGGACATTCAAGTCGCTGATGCCGAATACGCCGCTTTCGATGCTGCTGCGCGGCCAGTCGCTGGTCGGATACCGCAACTACGCGGATGACGTGGTGGACGCCTTCGTGGAACGGTCGGCTGAGAACGGGATCGATGTGTTTCGGGTGTTCGACGCGCTGAACTACGAGCCTAACTTGGAACGCGCGGCGGCTGCGGTAAAGCGGTCTGGAAAGCATCTTCAGCTTACAATGTGCTACACGGTTACGGATGAGGGACGCATGGGCGGCCCCATCTACAATCTCGAATACTACCGCGCCAAGGCTCGCAACCTGCGGGATATGGGCGCGGACAGCATCTGCATCAAGGATATGGGCGGTCTGCTGGCGCCATACGACGCCTATGAGATCGTGAGCGCGCTGAAACAGGACCTCGATCTGCCGATTCAGCTCCACTGCCACTACACTAGCGGCATGGCGTCTATGAGCGCGCTGAAGGCGGTCGAGGCGGGGCTGGACATTCTGGACGTGTGCCTGGCGCCGCTGGCGCTGCGGACGTCGCAGCCCGCCGTCGAGCCGATAGCCGTCGCGTTGGGCGGCGGCGAGCGCGATCCGGGCCTGGACCTGGACAAGCTGCTGGAGATCGGAGACCGGCTGGAGGCGGTTCTGCCGAAGTACGCCGAGCATATGCAGGCGACGCGCGCCGCCGTGATAGACCCGGGCGTGCTGAAGCACCAGATTCCGGGAGGCATGGCGTCGAACCTGGTCTCTCAATTGCGAGAGGCAGACGCGGTGGACAGGCTGGGCGAGGTGCTGGACGAGATAGTCAGAACTCGCGCCGAGCTTGGATACCCGCCGCTGGTTACGCCGATGAGCCAGATGGTGGGCGCGCAAGCCGTTACCAACGTGCTGTTCGGTCGCTACGCCGCTGTATCGGAGCCTGTGAAGGAGTACGTGCGCGGAGGCTACGGCAAGCCCGTTTCGGAGATAGACACTGGGCTGCTGGATACGCTGAAGGCGCAAGACGGAACCGAGCCGGGCGTTGTCCCGGACCATCCCGGCGACGCGATAGAGCCGGAGCTGGACGCGGCGCGGGAGGCGGTGTCGGATCTGACGTCGGATATTGACGATGCGCTGATTTACGCGCTGTATCCGCAGACCGGCGAGCGATTCCTGCGCGTCAAACACGGTGTCGAGCAGATGCCGGAAGCCGCGCCACCGCAGCCGCAGTCGAGCGCAGCGCAGCCGGTGGAGACGGCGCAGCCTGCACAGCCGCTAAGCGCGCGGGCGCGCCGGTTCAACGTTCATGTCGGTGGGCAGATGTACGAGGTGGACGTGGATCCGGTGGGCGGAACGTCCGTGACCGCAAGCGGCGCGGCTGTCGGCCCGGTGGCCACACAACCATCTCCGCAGCCTGCGGCGACGCCGAGCGCGGATGCCGCCGCTCCCGCTCCAGCAGCCCCGGCAGCAGCCGAGGGCGAGACTCATGTTACGGCGCCGATGCCAGGGATGCTGGTCAGTCTCGCGGTCGAGGTTGGCGAGCGGGTCAGCGCGGGGCAACCGCTTCTGGTTCTGGAAGCTATGAAGATGCAGAACACTATCCCCTGCCCTGCCGACGGGACGGTAACCTCGCTGCCGGTCGCGGCGGGGACGCAAGTTACGCGAGATCAGGTATTGGCGGTAATTGGGGAATAGGAGAAAGTAGGGATAGCAAATAGGAGCGGGAAATATAGGGTTCGTCCGCCAGCGGGGGTAGGTTAGATGAACTACGCGAAGCGACCCTGTTCGGGTCGATGGAACTAAGAGCGATCAAAACAGCGACGCAACGGGGCAACATGAAAGGAGCCGAAATTGGCTGACAGTCAGATTATAGATGCCGCGAAGGAACACTTTGGGACCGTCGTGGCGCAGCAGTTGGAGCGCGTCGAACAACTCAAGAACGAACCGGACTGGTTGGACTATTCCAGCGTGTCGCCGATCATCGTCGGGATGCTGGGCGGCGACGGCATCGGGCCGAGCATCAGCCATGAGACGCAGGTGGTCCTCGAGCATCTGCTGTCGGATGAGGTGGCGTCCGGCAAGGTCGAGTTCAGGGTCATCGACGGGCTTACCATCGAGAACCGCGCCGAGCAGATGCAGTCCATACCGGATGACGTGCTGGCCGAGATCAAACAGTGCCACGTTACCCTGAAAGGCCCGACGCACACGCCGGAGCGCGGCGACGGCTGGCCGAACCTGGAGAGCGCGAACGTTTCGATGCGGAAAGAGTTGGACCTCTTCGCCAACATCAGGCCGGTGAGAATCCCGTCGCAGGGAATAGACTGGACGTTCTTCCGCGAGAACACGGAGGACATGTACGCTGTCGGCAGCCAGGGCATCAGCGTTACGGACGACCTGGCGATGGACTTCCGCGTCATCACGTCGCAGGGTTCGCGGCGCATAATAGACGCGGCGTTCGCGCACGCGCGGCGCACGGGCAAGGACAACGTCACGATCGTTACGAAGGCGAACATCGTCAAGACGACGGACGGCAAGTTCCTGGACATCGCGCGCGAGGTTTCGGAGAACTATCCCGGCATCGATTGGGAAGGCTGGTACATAGACATCATGACCGCCGCGCTCATAAATCCGGCGCGTCAGAAGGACTTCCAGGTCCTCGCGCTTCCGAACCTGTACGGCGACATCCTCACGGACGAGGCCGCGCAGATACAGGGCGGCGTCGGCACGGCGGGCAGCGCCAACGTGGGCAAGCAGTACGCGATGTTCGAGGCGATACACGGCAGCGCGCCCCGCATGGTGCGCACGGGCCGGGCGCAATTCGCGGATCCGAGCTCGCTGCTGCGGGCCGGCGCGATGATGCTAGAGCACATCGGCTACACGGAGCTCGGCGCCAAGCTGCACAAGGCGATAGACGTGTGCGGCCAGTACGAGCGCAAGTTGGTGATGACAGGACGAGACACGGGATCTACGAGCGCCGAGTTCGGCGAATACTTGATGGAGACGGTCGCGGATCCGACGCTCGACGAGCGCTGGCAGGCATACGTGGACGCGAGCTAGCGGGCGGCGCAAGCGGGAAATCCCCATAATCAAAGATGATTGAAAATCGGGGGCGGGTTGGGCTGACCCGCCCCTCTGATTGTTCGCAAACTGACAAGACCAGACGGAGGAAACATCAATGGCGAGAAGCAAAGTAACGATCGTCGGCGCGGGGAACGTGGGCGCGACGGCGGCTCAGAGGATATTCGACAGGGGCTACGCCGACCTGGCGTTGGTGGACATAGTGGAAGGGCTGCCGCAGGGCAAGGCTCTGGACATGCTCGAATCCGGCCCGGTTCTAGGCTCGGACGCGAAGATCGTCGGCACGAACGACTATGCGGACACGGCTGGATCGGACGTGGTGGTCATCACATCGGGCATCGCGCGGCGGCCCGGCATGAGCCGCGACGACCTGCTGCTCACGAACATGAACATCGTAACGTCGGTAACCGAAGCCGTGGTCGCGGCGTCGCCGGATGCGATTCTAGTGATAGTAACGAACCCGCTGGACGCTATGGCCCAGCGCGCGTACCAGGTGAGCGGCTTCCCGAAGGAGCGTGTGGTCGGCATGGCGGGCATCCTGGATACGGCGCGGTTCAGAACGTTCCTGGCGGAGGAGCTGAACGTGTCTGTCAACTCTGTCGAGGCGTATGTGCTGGGCGGACACGGCGATACGATGGTTCCCGTAACGGGCAGCACGACGGTCGGCGGCCAGCCTATCGCGCAGCTACTGTCGGCAGAGCGCATCTCGGAGATAGTCACCCGCACCCAGGACGGCGGCGCAGAGATAGTCAACCTGCTCAAGACCGGCAGCGCATACTACGCGCCGTCGGCGTCCATCGTGCAGATGGTGGAGTCCATCCTGTTCGACAAGAATGAGATACTGCCCTGCACCGCGTACCTGGAGGGCGAGTACGGCATCGAGGGCCTGTACGTGGGCGTGCCGGTGCGGCTGGGCGCGTCCGGCGTCGAGGAGGTAGTCGAGTTCGCGCTGACCGACGACGAGCAGGCGGAACTCGAGAACTCCGCGGAGGCGGTGCGCGAACTGGTAGAGGTGATGGCGAACGCGTCTGCGTAGAAGCTAACCGCTAGTAGTTAGGAGTGAGAGGGGCGCGGGAATGCCTGCGTCCCTCTCATGCGTTTGGTGTATCATGGATGGGGAGTTGTGAACGGTAGAGAATTCGTGAGAAGGTCGCGGAGATACGCTCGGCGGCGAGGGCTGGAGTTTTACTTTGACCCAACAGCGGGCAAAGGTAGTCATGGTCGTGTGTGGGTCGGCTCGCGCTTTACTACAACGCAGCACGGCGAGATTCCCATAGGCACGCTTAGCTCGATGCTCAGGCAACTTGGCATTCGCAGAGAGGATTTCTGAACCATGAAGTACGTCTATCCGTGCAACCTTACACCTGACGTGGAAGAAGGTCTTGGGTTCGTCGTGACTTTCCCCGATGTTCCGGAGGCAATCACCGGAGCGGGAACGCGGGAGGAATCTCTGGAGTTGGCGGAAGACGCATTGTGGGTCGCTATGGGTGGATATGTTCAGATGGGATGGGATATCCCCGTACCCAGTCCCGCGTCGGCAGGGCAGGTGATGATCGCGCTCCCGCCCGTGGTCGCCGCAAAGCTCGCGCTATACGCGGCTATGCGGGAGCAGGGCATATCAAAGGCGGATCTGGCGGATAGGCTAGAGGTTTCGGAAAAGGCGGCGGGCAATCTGATAAACCCGGACTATGGCTCGCACATGACCTCGGTGATGAACGCGCTCAAGGCAGTTGGCAGAACGCTCATCGTGGAAGACGCAGCGGCTTAGGCGGTCTTTCTCAGCAATAGGGCGCGCCGATGGAGGTAGCGCTTTGACGTTCCCATGGGCTAACACTTTACTTCTCGCGTTCCTTGCCGCTGAGATGGTCTCGGGGCTGCTTGGGCTGACTTCGGGCGGTTCGGAGAACCGGGCGATTCATATGCAGGTTCACCGCATAGCCGGCTATGGGATTCTAGCGGTTGTGGGTTGGAAGGCGGTGAACGTAGCGCGATCGCTGAGGTGGCCGAGGCGGGGTTCGGTTCGCGTGGCGTCGCTGGCGCTTGGGGCTATTCTGGCGATTACGATGGGGCTTGGGCTGTGGTGGTCTATCGTAGGGTCGTTCAAGTGGTGGCTGTTCAGTGGGATGAGCTGGCACATCTATGCGGGCGCGGCTCTGGCTCCGCTGCTGGTGTGGCACTCGTGGCACATGGCGCGCGGTTTTCCGATAAGGTTCTGGGCGGAGCGGCGACTGGTTCTGCGCGCGTCGGCGCTGGCGGCGGCGGGATTCATCGGCTGGCAGATCGCGGAGCGGGCGACAGCCGCGGCCGATCTGCGCGGCAGCGAGCGGCGGTTCACGGGGTCATATGAACACAGCCAGTTTACGGGGAACGCCTATCCAAGCGTGTCGTGGCTAAACGACGATCCTAAGCCGGTGGACGTGGACGGCTGGGAGCTGCGAATCACGGGCGCGGTTGAGCGTCCGATGACGCTTGGATACGAGGATCTCGCGGACGACGCTGAGACGACGGCGACGCTGGACTGCACTGGCGGCTGGCACACCACGCAGCGGTGGAGCGGGGCATCGGTGGGCGAGATGGTGCGGGCGGCGCGTCCAACCGCGTCGGCGAGGTCTGTGGTGGCGCGCTCGGTTACGGGATACTACCGGCAGTTCAGCCTCGATGACGCGGAAGATTTGATTCTTGCGACGCGGGTTACGGGAGAGCGTCTGTCGCACGGGCACGGCTTCCCGGCGCGCCTGGCGGCGCCTGGTCGTCGTGGGTTCGAGTGGGTGAAGTGGGTCGTGGAGATCGAGGTGAGCGAGGTTCCTTCCTGGTGGCAGCCGCCGCTGCCGGTGCAGTGACGGGATTTTAACGCAGAGGCGGGGAGGGGTTTGGTTTAGGAGTAGGCGCAGGCAGCCGCGAGGGTTGCCCATACGCATCAGTTGTATTGTATCGCTAGGGCGACACCGCCATCTGTGACAACATGGCCTTGGTGGAGACTATGTGGCGGTTCAGGCGCATGGCTTTGGCGTCTATGCCGAGCGCCAAGCCTATCAGCTGGGGCAGGTGGAGTATCGGCAGGTCTATCGGGGCCATCGGGCTATTCGCCTTCGCCGCCTGCGGCTGGTAGCCGTCGAGGTTGAGATGGCACAGCGGGCACGGGGTTACCATTGCGTCTGCGCCGAGTCCCTTGGCATCCATGGTGTGAGTTGCGACCATCTTGAGCGAGTTTGTCTGGTTGATGGTGAGGATGGGGAATCCGCAGCACAGAGTCTTGCCTGGGAAGTCCACAAGCTGCGCTCCGACGGCCTCGATGATCTGTTCGAGGGCATCTTCGCGCTCCGGGTTTTCGGCGAACTTGAGGTCGGACGACGGGCGCACGATGTAGCATCCGTAGAACGGGGCCATCCGCAGCTGTGGCAGCGGTCGGACTACCAGGGACTTGAGCTTTTCTACGCCTATCTCTTCGACGATGACCCAGAGCAAGTGGCGCGGATCCGCCGTTCCGCTGTACTGGAGGCCCTCCTCGGCGAGGTCTTCGTTGATGGAGGCGCGATACTCGTCGTCCTGAAGGCGCGCGTTTGCTTGCGCCATGACGCCCTGGCAGGTGGAGCAGATGGTCATGATCTCCTGCCCGACCCTCTCGGCGAGGGCGAAGTTGCGGGCGTTGAGCGTGTCGCCAAGACGCTGATTCTTCTCCTGCAGGACGCCCGCGCCGGTGCAAGACGCGATCTGCATGGTGAACAGATCAAGCTCAATGCCGAGCCTGCGGCAGACTTCCAGTGTGGCGTCGTATAGTTCTGGGCAGGCTCCGCGCGAGACGCAGCCTGGATAGAGGGCATATCTCATTCGTCTGTTCGTTCCTTCTTGAGAGGTAGTCGAGTTGACAACGGTTTTGTTGGCAACAAGATTGTTGTCAAGGACTGTGGCCTAGTCGTCTTGGCGACTTTCCACCTTGTCGAAGACGCGCTGTACGTTTTCGACGTCGGGAATCTTCTTGTGTATGAGAGGCGGCATCTTTCGGGCTTTCATGGCGCGCAGGCCGACAGGCACTAGCTTCATCATCTCCTTGATGTTCGTAACGCCGTGGCTCTTGACGACGAGCTTGGTCTCGTCGAGCCAGCCGCTGTGCTCTACGGACTCGGCGAAGGCGTTGGCGTGGCGAGCGCCTGTCGTGTTGGTGTATCCGGCCTCCATGGCGCGGTCGCGCAGAGCCATGATGCGTCCCATCGGGTCCACGCCCTTGGGGCAGACTTCGACGCACTGCATACAGCGCGTGCAATCCCAGATGCCACCGTACTCGTCGAGCGCGCCCAGTCGCGTGTCGTCGGCGTCGTCGCGCGGGTCGCGGACGAACCGGTACGCTTTGGCAAGCGCGGCGGGACCAATGAAATTGTCGTCCACCGCCAGCACGGTGCAGTCCGACACGCACGCGCCGCACATGATGCAAGCCATCACGCCGGTCAGGTGCTGCATATCGTCGGCGGGCGCCAGGTACTCGGTCTCCGGCTCAGGACCTTCGGGCTGCAGCCACGGCTGCACCTGGCGCACCTTGCTCCAGAACGGCTGGAAGTCCACGATGAGGTCTTTCTGCACCTCGAGGTTGCCCGCCGGCTCGACCACGATGGGACCGCCGTCTTTCGGCAGCGCGTGTATGATCAACGTGTTGCAGGCAAGGCCCGCTTGCCCGTTGATGCGCATGGCGCACGAGCCGCAGATGGCGCTGCGGCACGAACAGCGCAGCGCGAGCGTGCCATCCGTCTCCTCGCGTATGCGGATCAGGCCGTCCAATACGGTGTTGGACTCAGTCATCTCAAGGGTGTATTCCTGAAAGCGGGATACCGGCCTGTCGGAGTCCGGGTCGTAGCGCCTGACCTTGAATGTTACTTGCATCTGAGTTGGTTCCTTTGATTTAGCCTTGGACTGTGGAGTTTAGTAGCTGCGCACCTGCGGCTCCCACTGGGTGACGACTACGGGCATCTCTTCGAGCGCCGGGCCGTCTTCGGTCTGTTTGACGAGGATGTGCTTGAGCCAGTTCTCGTCGTCCCGGTCGGGGTAGTCCTCGCGGGTGTGGGCGCCTCGGCTCTCCTTGCGTTCGATCGCCGCCAAGCTAATCGCTTCGGCGCATTCGAGCATGAAGCCGAGTTCGAGGGTGAAGACCAGGTTGGTGTTCCAAGTCTTGCCCTTGTCCTGCACATATACCGAGCGATAGCGTTCTCGCAACTGCCGTGTGATCGAAAGCGCGGTTTCCATGCCCTCGTGGTTGCGATAGACGGCCAAGTGGTCGTTCATCGCGCCGCCCATATCCATGCGGATGTGGCCGAACATGTCTCCATTGTTCTCGTTGTCCAGCAGCCGTTGGATGTTGGCCACCTGGACGTCTGCCGCCGAGTCGCCTATATCGGCGTGCTCGATTGACTTGGCCGCGTCGGATGCGTGTTCGCCCGAGCGTCGCCCGAAGACCAGCGTGTCGAGCAGCGAGTTGGCGCCAAGCCGGTTGCCTCCGTGCACGCTTACGCAGGCGACCTCGCCCGCGGCGTACAGGCCTGGAAGCTGCGTCAGGCCGTCAATGTCCGTCTTGATGCCGCCCATCTGGTAGTGCATACCAGGTCGGATTGGCACCGGCTCTTCCAGCAGGTTCACGTTGGCGAAGTCGCGCGCTATATCGAGGATCTGCGTCAGCCGTTCTCGTATCACGCGCTCGCCTAGGTGCCGCATATCCAGCAGCACGCATCCATCCACGCCCCTGCCCTCGTTGATCTCGGTCTGCTCGGCGCGCGAAACCACATCGCGGGAGGCGAGTTCCATCATGTTCGGAGCGTAGCGCTTCATGAAGCGCTCGCCCTCGGAGTTGAGCAGGTGCGCGCCCTCGCCGCGCGCGCCCTCGGTGATCAGCACGCCGCTGCCTTTGAGCGTAGTCGGGTGGTACTGCACCATCTCCATGTCCATCAGCGAAGCGCCCGCGCGATATGCGAGGCCCATGCCGTCGCCGGTGCAGACGATCGCGTTCGTGGAAGGCTCGAAGACTCGTCCCAGCCCGCCGGCGGCCATGATGACGGCCTTGGCGCGGATCACGTGGACTTCGCCGGACTTGATCTCCATGACTACCGCTCCAGCGCAGCGTCCGTCCTCAACGACGAGTTCGATGACGAACCATTCCTCATATACGCGCACGCCGGCGCGCATGATCTGTTCGTAGAGCACGTGGAGCAGCGCCTGTCCGGTGAAGTCGGCGACGAAGAACGTGCGCGCCTTGCCTTGTCCTCCGAAGGCGCGGGTGCCGAGCCGTCCCTCCTCGTCGCGGCTGAACGTAACTCCGTAGTGTTCCATCTGGATCACCTCGGAGCCCGCCTCGCGGCACATGACTTCGATCGCGTCCTGATCGCCGAGATAGTCGGAACCCTTGACGGTGTCGTAGGCGTGGTCGCGCCAGTCGTCGCCGGCGTGTTCGAGCGCGGCATTGATGCCCCCCTGCGCGGCGTTGGAGTGGCTGCGGACGGGGTGGACTTTCGAGATGACGGCGACATCCGCGCCGTTCTGCCGAGCGGCGAGCGCGGCCCTCATGCCGGCAAGTCCGGCGCCGATGATGATGACGTCGTGTGAGTACATATGAAGGCCACCTCGGAGGTTAGTGGATTCAGTTAGAGAGGGTAGCACACGGGGGGCGCGTGGTCTAGTGGAGGCGGCGGGCGTCAGCCGCGGTCGAAGGCTTGGACACCGGCGTTCACAGTGGCGGCCAGCAGCGCGTAGTCGGGCCCGTACTGTATGAACGTGAAGCCCTGCCGTTGACGTTCGCGCAGGCCGTCAGGGGTATTGGCGGACACGCCGATTTCCACGCCATGCCTGCGCGCCACTTCAAGCGCATTGCGTGATATGTCTTCTATCTCGGGCAGGGGCAGCTTGCGGGGATCGAGCCTGAGTTCCAGCGAGAGGTCCCACGGGCCGATGGTCAGGACGTCGATTCCGGGGACGGCGCAGATTTCTTCTAAGTTCTCAACGGCGTCCTTCGTTTCGAGTATCAGACAGACTAGAATGTTGTCGTTGGCCCGTTCCAGGTAGTCGTCGTTGTCGAGTGTGTACGCGGACGCTCTGAGAGGCCCCCAGCTGCGGATTCCGACGGGCGGATAGCGGGTGTATGAGACAATGGCTCGCGCCTCGTCGGCAGTCCTGACGCCTGGGACCAGGATGCCCATAGCGCCCATGTCGAGCGCGCGCTGGATGAACACCTGGTCGCGGTTTGGGACGCGGACTATCGGAACTGCGCCGGTGTTGCCGACGGCCATGAGCATATGCTCGATCTCAGCTGAGTCGAGCGCGTTGTGTTCGGTTTCGATGACGAGCCAGTCCATGCCGGCGAGTCCCATCATCTCGGCGACGGCGGGGCTGCCAAGTCCGAGGAAGGCGCCAATGGCGGGCTTGCCAGATTTGATGAGGTTGCGAACGCGGTTGGGGGTCATGTTGCCTGCTCCGATGGGGCTATTTTGTCGTGAGCCGTTCACGCTCCGACCTGAACACATGGCTGCGCTTGGCTCGCGCTTCGGCGGCGGGCTTGATGGCGGCGAAGTGGTCGCGTATCGCGCGGTGGTAGATGGGACGGGCGTAGAGTGTCCCTACCAACCAGCCGAGGATGGGGATTCGCTTCCAGATGAAGCTGCCGGTGTGGGTTAGGATGGTCGAGCCGTCGGGCGTTTCGGTGAGGGTGAAGGCTTCTTCTGAGAAGGTTAGTGGGCCTTCCAGATGCTCGAATTCGATTCGCTCTGGCGGGTAGAGGGTTACTTTTTCGACGGTTCGGTAAGTGAAGCTACCGGATTTGGTGTGGAACTCTACGATCTTGACGTTGCCTTCTTCGGAGATTAGGCGTGTGGATTCGGCGTTGTCGCTGGAGAGTCTGCCGCGTCTGAAGGCGGTTAGCATCTGGAAGACCAACTCGCGCGGGGCGACGATGGCGACGGATTGCGGTGTGAGAGGGATCGGGAGCGGCAACCCGTTACTCCAATTTTCTGAGATATGCGACGGCGCCAGTTTCCTCTCGCGGGACGGATTGGACGGCTTGGGCGAAGGCGCGGATCTTGGCGTGGTCTTTGATGCCGTCGGTCTCGACGCCGGTGGATACGTCCACTGCCCAAGGGCGGACGGCGCGGATGGCGTCGGCTACGTTGTCGGGCGTCAAGCCGCCGGCCAGGATTATCGAGTGTATGTCGGACATTTCTCGCGCTATCGTCCAGTCGAATGTGGCGCCTGTGCCTCCGAGTTTGCCCGGCTCGTACTTGTCGAGAAGGGCTTCGTGACCGGTTTCGCAAGCCTGGCAGACTTCGCGTTGGGTTGCGTCCAGGGCTTGTTGGCGCGGCAGGTCATCCCGCACTTTGATTTGGCGTATGACTGGGATATCCAACTCGTCCCAAAATTCGAACGGCTCGTCTCCGCATAGCTGAGCGTGGTCCAAGCCGCAGTCGCGGGCGATGCGGTTTATGAAGTCGGCGGGCTGGTTGGCGAACAAGCCTACGAGTCCGGGAGATCCGAGTCTCGGAGAAGGTTCTCGCCTAGCGCGATACTCGGCGATGATCTCCGCGCCGCGCTCGGGGATCAACTGGCGCCGGACGCCTTCTACGAAGACGAAGCCGAGCATCGCCGCGCCGGCTTCGGCGGCGACGATAGCAGTATCGGCGTCGCGTATGCCGCATATCTTGAAGTGTGTCGTCATGCCAACTCTCTCAGCTTGGCGCCCGGGTCAGGGGCGGTTACCAGGGCATCTCCGATTAGGACGGCGGACGCTCCCACTTCTCTAACGCGCTCGATTTGCTCAGGAGCGCTCAGGCCGCTTTCCGAGACCAGGACGACTCCCTCAGGGATGCGGTCGGCCAAGTTGAAGGTGGCTTCGAGGTCGGTGTGGAAGGTTCTCAGGTCGCGGTTGTTGATGCCGATGATGGCCGGTTCGGCATCCATCGCCATGTCCAGGTCGTCTTCGTCGTGGACTTCCACAAGACACTGCATCCCAAGCTCTTCGGCGAGGGACTTGAGGCGCTGGAGGTTGTCGGCGCGCAGCATGGTGGCGATCAGCAGTATGGCGTCCGCTCCATACGCGCGGGCTTCGTAAACCTGGTATGGGTCGTAGATGAACTCTTTGCGCAGCACGGGCACGCCGCCGGGGTGAGCGATCTCGCCCACGGCTTCCATCTCGTCAATAGTTCCGTGGAAGTGGTCGCGGTTGGTGAGAACAGAGATGGCGGCCGCGCCGTTTTCGACGTACAGCCGCGCGAGCCATTCGACGTCGAGATCCTCTCGCAAGATGCCGCGCGACGGGGATGCGCGCTTGACTTCGGCGATGACTTTGACGCGATCGCCTACGAGCCGGGCGGCGAAGTCCAGAGGCTCGGACTGGGAGGCGAGGCGCTCCTGGAGCGCCTCGACCGGGACCTCGACCTTCAGACGCTCGACCTCCCGGTTCTTGACCTCGACTATCTTCTTGAGGATGTCTGGGGAGTCTGTCCTGACAGTCATGATTCGCGCTCGCCTTTCATGAGTGTTGAGGATATTTTAGCAGAAACGGGCAGCGACTATATCGGCGACGCCGTTGAGGATGGCGCGATTGGGGTAGGTCTCGAACAGCGCGCGCGGAGCGGAGCCGGTCAGGACGGCGGCGAAGGGCATATGGGCATCTCGCGCGGCGAGGGCGTCCACCTCGTTGTCGCCGACATAGATGCAGTCTCGCAAGGCTACGCCCAGGCGAGCGGATGCTTTGAGCAGACCTTCGGGCGCGGGCTTGTGGCGCTCGACGTCCTCCCCGCCGATGACAACCTGCACGGCGGCGTTAAGTCCGTCGCGCTGCAGGATGGACCTGATCCTGTAACGATACTTGGTGGAGACGATGCCGATTGTCAATCCGTGTTCGAAAAGCGTCTTGAGTACACGAGCCGCGCCGGGAAGGAAGAAGGTGGCATCCTCCATCACCTCATCCGCCTTGTCGGTGAAGTGGGACAGGAACTCGGCGCCGCGCGGGCGGTTCTCCTCGCCCTTGAGCGCGACCAGCGCGTCGGGCAGGTAGAGACCGATGGTAGGGGCTATCTCTTCGCGCGATACCTCGTCCAAGCCCATCTGGGAAAGGGCGTAGTTGAACGACGCGAAGATGCCTTCCGACGAATCGGCGAGCGTGTAATCGAAGTCGAACAGGGCGGCTTGGGCGTCTCTAAAGGCAGGGTGTAGATTGTCGGTCATGAGGGGCATCTGTTGGGGGGCTTTCACCCCCATCCTAACCTTCCCCCGTCGAGGGGGAAGGGACTAAATGGTCAGAGCGAAGGGCATTAATCTAGCGTGGCGCTCAGCTCGATAAGGGAGTCGAGGCTGGCCAGGGCGCGTCCGTGGTCTATCGAGCGAGCGGCAAGCTCAACGCCATCCGTCAGCGTGTCGGCGACGCCTGCGGCTAACAGAGCGGCCGCGGCGTTCATCAATACGACGTCGCGCGGCGCGCCGGATTCGCCTGACAGCACGGCGCGAGCCATAGCCGCGCTGGACTCCGGGCTGTCGGCGCGGATGGCGGCGGAGTCGGCGCGGCGGAAGCCCATCTCCTCGGGCGTTACCTGATACTCTGCGACTTCGCCGTCTCGCAAGCTCCAGACCGATGACGGGGCCGATATGGATAGCTCGTCCAGCCCGTCGTTTCCGTGTACCACGAGGGCGTGGCTGCCGCCGAGCCGTCCGAGCGCCTCCGCCATGCGACGGGCGACGGTGGGGTCGGCGACGCCGATGACCTGCCGGTCCGCGCCAGCCGGGTTGGTGAGCGGGCCGAGGATGTTGAACACGGTTCGGATTCCGATTTCGCGGCGCGGCCCGGCGGCAAAGCGCATGGACGGGTGGAATCCCTGAGCGAACATGAAGCCGAAGCCGATTCGCTCGATGCAGGTCGCCACCGACTCGGGCGTGAGCGTTATCTTGACGCCGAGCGCTTCCAGAACATCGGCTGAGCCTGTGGAGCCGGACATAGCGCGGTTACCGTGCTTGGCGACGCGCGCGCCGGCGCCGGCCGCCACGAACGCGGCTGTGGTCGAGATGTTGAAGCTGCCGGAGCTGTCGCCGCCCGTGCCGCTGGTGTCAACTACAATGCCGTCCACCGCTACGCGCAGGGACTTTTGACGCATGACGCTCGCCATGCCGACTATCTCGTCCACGGTCTCGCCCTTGATTCGGAGCGCGGTTACGAGTGCGCCGAACTGTGCGGGCGTAGCCTCGCCGGTCATTATCTGATCCATAGCGGCGGCGGCCTGGTCGGTGGTGAGATTGTCGCCGGCTACTACTGTTTCTATGGCTTGCTGGATCATTTTTTCATCTCCAGGAAGTTGCGGAGTATGTCTTTGCCCGGTTTGGTCATTATGGACTCGGGGTGGAATTGTACCCCTATGATGGGATGTTCGCGGTGGCGCACGCCCATGATGAGGCCGTTGTCCGTCCATGCGGTTACTTCGAGCTCGTCGGGTAGATCTTCCCGGTACACGGCGAGGGAGTGGTAACGGATAGCCTCGAACGGATCCTGGACGCCGGCGAATATCCCGTCTCCGTTGTGGTATATGAGCGATGTCTTGCCGTGCATTATCTCACCCGCGCCGCCGACGGTTCCGCCGAAGGCGTGGCCGATGCACTGGTGTCCGAGACAGACGCCGAGCGTTGGCGTGTTTGGGCCGAATCGCCGGATGACGTCGTTGGAGATGCCCGCTTCCGCGGGGGTGCATGGCCCGGGCGATACGACGATACGCTCAGGAGCCATATCCGCAATCTCGTCGAGCGTGATTTCGTCGTTGCGAGCGACGCGCACGTCGGCGCCGAGCTCGCAGAGGTACTGGTAGAGGTTGTATGTGAAGCTGTCGTAGTTGTCTATGAGGAGGATCATGGTCGCTGTTCCCTAATCGGGCAACCACAGGGGCTGCCCCTACTCATCGATTTCGCGCTCGGCGTGGTCTATGGCGGCGAGGACGGCGGACGCCTTGTGGATGGTCTCCATGTACTCGAAGTCCGGATCGGAGTCGTACACGATGCCGCCGCCGGCCTGCACGTGGGCGACGCCGTCCTTGAACACGGCGGTTCGGATGGCGATTGCGGTATCCATGTTTCCTGAGAAGTCGAAGTAGCCGACGGCGCCGGCGTATGCGCCCCGGCGGTCGGGTTCGAGTTCGGCGATTATCTCCATGGCGCGTATCTTGGGCGCTCCAGAGACGGTGCCTGCGGGGAAGCAGGCGCGCAGGGCGTCGTAGTTGGTATAGCCATCCTGAAGCTCGCCTGTTACGTGCGATACGAGGTGGATGACGTGCGAGTAGCGTTCAACGTCGAGTATCTGGGTTACGTTGACAGTGCCGGGCTTGGAGACGCGGCCAACGTCGTTGCGTCCGAGGTCGAGGAGCATGATGTGTTCGGCGCGCTCTTTCTCGTCGGAGCGGAGGTCTTCTTCGAGCGCCTGATCTTCAGCCTCGGTGGCGCCGCGCGGCCTGGTGCCGGCGATGGGATGGACGGCGACCGTGCCGTCCACGACCTGCACCAGCAACTCCGGCGAAGCGCCGACTATCTGGAAGCCGTCCAGGTCCAGGTAGTACATGTACGGGGACGGGTTGATGGCTCGCAGCTGCCGGTATATCTGGAACGGGTGCGCGGAGGTGCGGCGCGACATTCGCTGCGATACGACGGTCTGTATCACGTCTCCGGCGATGATGTACTCGCGCGTCTTGTGCACCATGTCATCGTAGTATTCGCGCGTCATGTTGAATTCGGGCGCGGCGTCGGTCTCGCCGTCCAGGTTCGGTTCCGGAATCTCGATCGGCTGTCTGAGCCTGGCGATCACGTCTTCGATGCGGGCTACGGCGTCCCGGTAGGCGCGCGCCGCGTCGCCCTCGATGTGCGCGTGGCTGACGACGCGAATCTTCTGCTTGAGGTGGTCGAATACCAGGTAGGTGGTAGAGAGCATGAACACGGATTCAGGCAGATCGAGGGAATCAGCGCCAGGGACGGGCAGCCGCTCGAAATGTCGCACGGCGTCATAGGATATGTAGCCGACCGCGCCGCCGTTGAACTTGCCGAGGTAGTCAACGTCGGCAATCTTGAATTCGGACAGCATCTCCTCGACGGGGCCGAGCGGGTCAATCTCGCCCAGCGACTCGGCGACGCCGGTCTTGATGACCCTGATCGGGTCAGTCCCTATCATGCTGTACCGAGCTATCTGCTCTCCGCCCGCGACGCTTTCCAGCAGGTAGGAGTGCGGGCCGCGCGCCACCTTGAGATAGGCGGATACGGGCGTCTCCAGGTCTGCGCTGACCTCGCGGTACACGGGCACCAGGTTGGCGTCGCGGGCGTACTCTTCTACTTCTTCCAGTGGCGGGTAGTACATTGGAGTTTCCTTGTGGTGTCTGGATTCCCGCCTTCGCGGGAATGACGATTGGGAGGCGGTAGCTTTCAGCTTGGGAGAACGAAGCCCATTTTCTCTTTCATCTCGTCGAGCTTGGGAGTGGAGACCTCGCGGGCTTGGTCCGCGCCGACGGCGAGCAGGCGATCTAGCTCGGCGGTGTCGTCCATGAGTTCATAGTAGCGTTCGCGTATTGGCGCCATACGCTCTACGACGACCTCAGCGACGCGGCGCTTCAGGTCGCCGTAGCCGCGCGCGTCGGCGAAGTCGCGCTCCACCTCGTCCGGTTCCTTGTCGGTCAACGCTTTGTATATGCCGAGCAGGTTGTTCACGCCCGCCTTCTCCGGGTCTTCGCTGAAGGCGATCTCGTTGCCGGAGTCGGTTACGGCGCGCATGATGGAGCGCTCGATCTCTTTCGGCTCGTCGAGGATGCGGACTGCGTGACCGCGTATGTGCGAGTAGCTCTTGGACATTTTGACGTTCGGATCGTTCAGCCCCATCACGCGGCCTCCGATTTCGGGGATGACCGCCTCGGGGATGACGAAGGTTTCACCATACCTGTTGTTGAAGCGCTCCGCTACGTCGCGCGTCAATTCGACGTGCTGTCTCTGGTCGTCGCCGACCGGCACTTCGTGCGCGCTGTACAGCAGAATGTCGCCCGCCATCAGAACCGGGTAGTCGAGCAGGCCGGTGGGGACGCTTACCATTCCGGCGGACTTGTCTTTGTACTGCGTCATGCGCTCAAGCCAGCCGATGGGGGTTACGCAGTTTAGGAGCCAACACGCCTCGGCGTGCGCGGTTACGTGGCTCTGGACGAACAGCGTGCTTTTGTCCGGGTCGATTCCGCACGCGAACAGCACGGCCGCAAGCTCACGAGTCTGGCGGCGCAGCTCATCGGGGTCGATGTCCACGGTGATGGTATGCAGGTCAACGATGGGGAAGAAGTTCTCTTTCTCGTCCTGACGCTCGACCCAGCCTTTGAACGCGCCGATGTAGTTGCCGAGCTGCGGGTCGCCGCTCGGCTGAACGCCGCTCAGGACCCTGCGGCGGGCAGCTAGGTCTTCTCGATCCGGCCTGTCGAGTGTGGTAGTCATGATTTTCCTCCAGAAACAAAAAACCCGTCCCTTGCAAGGGACGGGTACGTCTTCCCGTGGTGCCACCCTATTTCGCGGAGCGCGTACGCGCTCTGCCTCTTGTCAGGCGCGGAGTCTGCCCATATCTAACAATGGGGACTCGATGCCCTGGGCGTTGGTAACGGCGCCCTCTCCGGCCAAGCCTACACCCACGCAGGCGGGTTCGGTTGGCGGCTCACAGGTCCATTCGCCCCTCTCGCAAGCGCCGGTTCTCACCTTGGCCCGGCTCTCTGCAGCTCCGTCGGAGGGATTACTACTCCTGATCACAGCCTGTGCGGAGAGTATAGCGGATGGATTGGAGGGCGTGTCAAGCTTACACTTGGGACATTATCTCCCCGGCGAAGCGGGTCATGCGCTCTTCGGTTTCGGCGGGGTCGGGGCTTCGGAAGTCGAATATCAGGTGGGTTACTCCGACGTCCGCGTAGGCGCGGATGTCTTCGAGCACGTCTTCGGGACTGCCGGAGAACCGGCGACGGGGGCCGTCTTGGGCCAAGGAGGTGTCGTAGAGGGGAGCCTTCATGGACACGTCTATCGCGGCGGGGTCGCGCCCGGCGCGCTCGGCCCAGTCCCTGAGCAGCGCGACGTTGGCCGACAACTCCTCCGGCTCCAAAGGAGTAGCGGGAATGGCGCCCACAGGGTGCCATGCGTCGCCAAGCCTGGCGGCGCGCCGGATCGCGGGCCGGCTCTGTCCGCCAATCCAGATGGGCGGATACGGCTTCTGTACAGGCTTGGGCAGGAAGGTAACGTCAGAAAATCGGGTGTACTCGCCGTCGAAGGCGGGGTTGTCCTGCGTCCAAAGCTCTATGAAGGCGCGCAGATACTCGTTGGTTACGGCGCCCCGCTCGGAGAAGGGAGGGGCGCTCAGCATCTCGAATTCCTCTTCCATCCAGCCGATGCCCGCGCCGACTATCAGGCGGCCCTTAGATAGGACGTCCAGCGTGGCGAGCATCTTGGCGGTCAGAAGCGGATTGCGATATGGGACGATCATGACGCTCGTTACCAGGCGTATGCGCTCGGTAACGCCGGCCAGGAACGCCAGTGTGGTTATCTGCTCGGGCCACTCGCCCCCGCCCATGTTGCCGCCGGACAGGATATTTCCCGTCAGGCTGTACGGGTACACAGACTCTACGTGGTTGGGCTGGAGGATGTGGTCGGGCGCGACCATGCAGAAGAAGCCCAGACGGTCTCCGAGTCGAGCGATGGAAGCGAGGGCATCGGGCCGAGCGCCGTCGCCACTGTTGGGAAGATAGAATCCGAAGCGCATATGGATACCTCGATCGGAAATTCGATTACCAAGTGAGAAGGCCGGCTACGGCTCCGGTCATGCAGGTCGCCATGCTGCCGGCGACTATGGACTTGAGGCCGAGCTGGGCGATTTCGAGGCGTCGCTCGGGTACGATCGCGCCAATTCCGCCGACCATGATGCCGACGCTGCCAAAGTTTCCGAAGCCGCATATGGCGTACGCCATGATTACGCCGCTGCGCTCGCTGAGGCTTCCGGCGGGCAACGCGGACATCTGAATGTAGGCGACAAATTCGTTTATGACCACCTTGGTTCCCAGAAGCTGGCCCGCGTCGGTAGCCTCGGACCAGGGGACACCGAGCGTCCACGCTACCGGAGCCATGATCCAGCCGAGCGTTCGCTCCAGGGTGAGCGGATCGCCGGGCAGCCTGAGCCAATCTATGCTCCACGGAACGGCGATGATTATATTGATCAGGGCGACGAGCGCCACCATGACCAGCACCATGCCGATTATGTAGGCGAGCAGGCGCAGGCCGTCGAAGGTTCCGCGCGTTACGGCGTCGAAGCCGCTCTCGTAAAGTTCGGGGAATTCCACCCTGTCGTGGCGCTCCTCCGTCCCATCTGGAGGCATCATTATCAGCGCTATGACGACGGCGGCGGGCGCGCTGATGATGGAAGCGGTGAGAAGGTGTCCCGCGGGGTCGGATATGATGCCGGACAGGAAGTTGGCGTACACGGCGAAGACTGTTCCCGCGATGGTAGCCATTCCGGCGGTCATCATCATGAAGAGTTCGGAACGGCTCATGTTCGCCAAGTAGGGACGGACCAGCAGCGGCGATTCGACCATGCCGATGAATACGTTGGCGGCGGTGGCGAAGCTGGACGCGCCGCTGATTCTGAGCGTCTTGCCCAGCACCCATGCGAAGCCGAACACTATCCAGGGCAGGACCCGGTAATGGTAGAGGACGGCGGACAGCGCGCTTATGAGTATGACGAGGGGCAGGATGCGGAAGGCGAAGACGATAGAGCCGCCGGGGGACGTCTCATCGAACGGGAGCGGCGCGCCGCCGAGGTATCCGAAGACGAAAGACGTTCCCGCTTCGGTCGCTCGCATGAGGGCGTTTACGCCGTCGCCTATCCAGGCGAAGGCGAGTTGAGAGCCGGGCGCCTTGAGCAGCATCAGCGCAAGGGCGAACTGGAGGGCGATTCCAACTGCGGCGACACGCCAGGGGAAGGCGCGACGGTTGGAACTGATCGCCCAAGCCAGGGCGACCAAGCCAATTAGACCGATAAGGGGCTGGATCGCGGTCATATGGGGAGCGGCGGCAGGGGGCTATTCGTCAGAGGCCAGGGCGCCTGCCTGCGCCCAGTTCTCCTTCGGCACGTCTTCGAAGATTACGAAGGTGGCTTCCGGCGGCGCCTTGCCGATCTCAACGACAGCGTCGGTGATCGCCTTGGCGAGCTCGCGCTTCTGCTCGTGGGTTCGTCCAGACCACATTTCGACTCTTACGATGGGCATGGGGATCTCCTCTCATATCATGATGGCGGGATTCTAACAGCGTTTGGGATTTAGCGCAAAGGCGCAGAGACGCGAAAGAGAAAGCGCGGTTCCCACGATGAATGGGTTCCTGATCGGGTCTTGACCAAAGGCGGCGTGAACCATACTCTTGAAGCGGAGAGCGAAGATGGCTGAATACGATTACGACCTCGTAGTCATAGGGTCCGGCCCGGCGGGGCAGCGGGCGGCGGTGCAGGCCGCGAAGTTGGAAAAGCGCGTAGCTGTCGTCGAACGTAGCGCCGAGATCGGCGGCGTGATGGTGAACACAGGCACTATCCCCAGCAAGACCCTCCGCGAAGCCGCAATGTATCTCACCGGATACAGGGAACATGGCATCTACGGCGCCTCCTACGCAGTCAAGCAAGACATCACAATGAACGACCTGATGATTCGCACGGACCACGTGGTGCGGCAAGAGAAGGATACGCTTCGCCACCAACTGATGAGAAACAGGGTGGAGCTGATCACGGCAAGCGCGTCGTTCATCGATCCGCACACGATAGGTCTTGAGTCTGTGGGCGGGAGAAGCCACAACGCGATCACGGCGGACAAGGTCGTTGTCGCGGTCGGAACTTCGCCGGCCAAACCCGACGGCGTGGAAGCGAACGGTAGAAGCATACTGCTGAGCGACGACATACTGAGCTTGCCGGAGCTTCCGCGCAGCCTGGCGATCATCGGAGCGGGCGTCATCGGCCTGGAGTACGGCAGCATATTCGCAACGCTGGGGATAAGAGTTACCCTGATCGACCGCTACCCGAGACTGCTGCACTTCGTCGATGGAGAGCTGGTGGACACACTCGTGTATCACCTGCGACAGAATAGGGTAACGCTTCGACTGGATGAAGAGGTTACGTGGGCGGAGCCGTTCGAGGATGAGCGGGGCGAGCGGGTGAACATAAGGCTGGTCAGCGGCAAGCAGATCCTGACCGACGCCGCGCTGTTCTGCGTCGGGCGCACCGGCGCGACGGATGCGCTGAACCTAGACGCCGTCGGATTGAAAGCGGACAGCCGCGGACGACTGGCGGTGAACGAGCGCTATCAGACGGAAACGCCCAACATCTACGCAGTTGGCGACGTCATAGGGTTTCCCAGCCTCGCATCCACCTCCGGCGAGCAGGGACGGCTGGCGGCCTGCCACGCGTTCGGAGCGCCGGCAAGCAGCGCGCCGTCGCTGTTCCCCTACGGCATCTACACCATTCCCGAAATCTCGATGGTGGGCAGGACCGAGGAGGATATGACCGAGGACGTCGTTCCCTACGAAGTGGGCAGGGCGCACTATCGCGAGATCGCGCGTGGTCAGATAATCGGCGACGACTCCGGCCTGCTCAAGCTGCTGTTCCACATCAGGACCAGAAAACTCTTGGGCGTCCACATAATCGGCGAGGGGGCGAGCGAACTGATACACATCGGACAGGCGGTGCTCGCGCTTGGCGGGACGGTAGATTACTTCGTAGATACCGTCTTCAACTATCCGACGTTGGCGGAGTGCTACAAGACGGCGGCGCTGGACGGGATAAACCGCATGGAGGGGTAGGCGTCGCTACGATCCGCAATAGTTGGGCTCAGCGTGGCGGGCGGCGAAAGAGCGGGACGACCCTGTTCAGTATCTCCACTCCCACGTCGTACTTGGGCATCAGGGGCAAGTGGTCTATTCCGCCCTCGCGGTCCAGGATGATGACACGGTTGTCGTCGGTGGCGAAGCCCGCGTCCTGGGCGGTGATGTCGTTGGCGACGATGAGGTCGAGATCTTTGGATATGAGCTTGGACTGGGCGTTGGCGATCAGATCCTCGCTCTCGGCGGCGAAGCCCACTTTGACTAGCGCGACGGAGTCGAGGCCGGCTATGAGGTCGGGGTTCTTTACGAGGTCTATGGTCCAGGTATCGGCGTCGCCCTTCTTGACTTTCTGTTCGGCGGATTCGGCAACACGCCAATCGGCTACGGCCGCCGCCATGACCACGGCGTCGGCGTCGGCGCACTCACGATACAGCGCGTCGCGCATTGAGAGGGCAGAGCCTACGTGGACCAGCCTCACGCCCGCCGGGTCAGGCAGCGCGGTGGGGGACGATACCAGCGCGACGTCCGCGCCTCGGTCGCGGGCAGCCTCGGCGACGGCGTAACCCATCTTGCCGGAGGAATGGTTCGTGATGACCCGAACGGGGTCTATCGGTTCCTGCGTGCCTCCGGCGGTAACTACTACCTTTCGTCCGGCAAGGTCGCCGCATCTGCCGAGGGCGATCCCTATGTGGCCTAACAGCTCCGGCGTTTCCAGCAGGCGGCCCTTGCCGATCAGCCCGGACGCGAGACGCCCTTCGGTGGGGCCGGCGATATACACGTCGCGCGACAGCAGCGTCCGGACGTTGGCCTGGGTCGCCGCGCTGTCGAACATGTTGGCGTCCATCGCGGGCGCGGCCAGGACCGGCGCGGCGGTGGCGAGAACGGTCGCCGAGATGGGGTCGTCCGCCATGCCGTGCGCCATGCGCGCGAGTGTGTTGGCGGTGGCCGGAGCGACGACTACGACGTCGGCGCGTTCGGCGAGGGCGACGTGGTTGATACTGACCTCTGATCCGCGCTCGAACCAGCCGGTGGTAACGGGACGGTGCGTAATCGAGGCGAAGGTGAGAGGAGTTACGAACCGCTGGGCCGCCTCCGACAGTATCACGTCAACGGATGCGCCAAGCTGCGTGAGTTTGCTAGCGAGGTCAACGGCCTTGTAACAGGCTATGGAGCCACTGACGGCGAGGATGACGTTCTTGCCTGTGAGGTTATCGGGCATTGGCTTCCAATTGTCGCTTGCTGGTTAGTTGTTCATATCGTACACGATTCGTAGGCCGGTGAGGGTAAGGTTGGGGTCTATGGCATCGAAGACGTTGGACTCGGCGCCGACTACTTCGGCGAGTCCGCCGGTGGCGACGACTTTGGCGTGATGTCCGAGTTCGTCCTTGAAGCGCCGAACCATACCGCTCACAAGCTCGGAGTATCCGAGCACAAGGCCGGACTGAAGAGCGTGGACGGTGTTTCTGCCGATGGCGGCGGGCGGCGAGGTCAGTTCGACCCGCCGCAACATGGCGGTGGCGTGAAAGAGGGAGTCGGCGGCGATGGATATGCCAGGCGCGATGGCGCCTCCGAGGTAGTCTCCGCTGTCGTTGACGGCGTCGAATACGGTCGCGGTGCCGACGTCCACCACTATGACGGCGCCGCCGTAGGCGCGGAACGCGGCGGCGGCGTCAACTATGCGGTCCGCGCCCACGTCGCGGGGCGCGTCGTACAGCACTCGTATGCCGGTGCGGGTACCCGCGCCGACTTCCAGCGGCTCCAGGTCGAGGTATGTTCTGGCGAGGTTCACGAAGCTGGGGGTGAGCGGCGGCACTACGCTGCACATGGCTACGGCGTCTATGTCTTCTAGCGACAGCCCCTGTAGCGGCAGAAGCTGATTGATGGTAACGGCGTATTCGTCCGGCATCTTTCGCGTGTCGGTGGACAGCCTGAACGTGGTTCGCAAGTCTTCGCCGTCGAACACGCCGACGGTAACGTTGGTGTTGCCTATGTCTATGGCGAGCAGCATGTCGGAACTTGCAGACCGGCGCTATGTCAGATCGCCAGACGCTGATTCGGGAATCGAGGTTGTCGGTAGTTAAGCACTCTGGATTCCCGCCCCCGCCTGCGCGAGGCCATGCTTTCGCGGGAATGACGGTTTAGGTCGGGAACGGCATCCAATTCGCGCTGGCTACTTCAGGGCTGGCATCACCTCTTCGCAGAACAGTTTCAGAGAAGACTCTATCTTGTCGGGCGGTATCTCTTCTCCGGCGTTGAACTCCGCCACCACGCCGGACAGGCTAAGGGTGTCCCGCAGCCGCGCCAGTTGTTCGATAACCATGTCGGGTGTGCCGACGGCTACCTTCTCCTTCATCACCTCTTCCCAGGTCAGCGTGGCGATCTGGGCGCTGCGCTGGGCGCGGTTCTCGCGAGGGTCCGTTCCCGGACGGGATACGGACGCGGCAAGCTGCGAGCCGAGCCGCAGGAACTGCTTCATGAAGCTGTGTTCTGGGACGGTCGTGCCGTCGTCCTCGGTGGCGCCGACGTAAACGGGGATTCTGAGCGAAACGTTTATGGGGCCTTCTTGTCCGGCGTCTTCCCAAGCCTGCTTGTACAGCGCTACCTGCTCGGCGACCTGCGACGCGCCCAGTCCGCGCACGCCGACGAATATCGGGTAGCCAAGCTCACCGAGAACGGGGAAGGTGTCGGTGGTAGTGGCGGCGATCCTGAACGGCGGATGCGGCTGCTGGTAGGGCTTGGGGGTGAGGTTCACATCGTCGTAGGAGTAGAAATCGCCCTCGAAGCTGAAATTGTCGGACGTCCATGCGCCGCGGATTATCTTGAGGTACTCGTAGAAGCGCTCGCGGCTCTCGCCGTATGCCATGCCGTAGCCCTCGTATGAACCCGGGAAGCCGCTGCGCCCAACTCCGTACTCGAAGCGGCCCTGGCTGACCTGATCGAGCGTGGCCGCCTCTTCCGCCATACGGATCGGGTTTCCGAGAGGTATGACGTGGACGGCGGTTCCGATCTTGATTCTGCTGGTGCGCCCGGCGATTGCCGCGCCGAGCACCAGCGGCGCGGACAGCACCGATCGCTGGGGATTGAAGTGAGACTCCGCCATCCAGATCGAATCCAGGCCAAGCGATTCCGCTTGCTCTATGTGGTCGAAGCCCTCATCGAACGCCGCAGACTGCGCCCGGTCCGGCCGGGTATGAAACTCCATGAACGAGCCAAATTCCATATCTTCAATCTCCTCTGCATGGTATGGCAAGATTACGCTTTCGCGGGCGTAGGGGTCAAGTTGGGGGATTAGATGAACCCGCGTAGGCGGGCGGCTTCGGCTACGCGGCCTACTCCGACGAAAAACGCTGCGTCGCGGTAGCTGATCCGCTCGGACAGAGCGGTCTCCCGGACAGCGTCGTAGGCCTTGGTGATCATCGTTTCCAGCTCTGTGTTGACTTCTTCGAGCGTCCAGCGATGCTGGTAGAGGTTCTGAGTCCACTCGAAGTACGAGACTATCACGCCGCCGGCGTTCACAAGCACATCCGGGACGACGGCGATGCCGCGGTCCTGCAGGATGGCGTCGGCTTCCGGCGTCAGCGGGTGGTTGGCGGCCTCGACGACCAGGCGGGCGCGAATGCGCGGCGCGTTGCCGGCGTGTATCACCCGGTCTATCGCCGCGGGAATGAGAACATCGCAGTCTATCTCCAGAAGTTCATCGTTGGCGATTGGTTCGGCGTCGGGGAATCCGACAACGGTTCCGGCCTCCTCGACGTGCCGGACGAGGGCGCCTATGTCCAGCCCGGCGGCGTTGTGGACACCGCCGTTGACGTCGGACACGGCGACGACTGAGCATCCCAACTCGGAAGCGGCGCGGGCGGTCCAGGATCCGACGTTTCCGAAGCCCTGCACCGCTACGCGGGCGCCCTCGACGTCCAAGCCTAGATCGGCGGCTGCGGCGCGCATGACGAAGACCACTCCCCTGCCCGTCGCCTCCTCTCGTCCCAGCGAACCGCCGAGCTCGACCGGCTTGCCGGTAACGATGCCCGGATTGTAGCCGTGTATCTGGCTGTAAGCGTCCATCATCCACGCCATGGTCTGCGCGTTGGTGCCGAGGTCGGGCGCGGGAATGTCCCGGTTGACAGCTATCAGGTGCTCTATGTTGACGGTGTAACGGCGGGTGAGCCGGTTCAACTCGTCCGTACTCAGCGAGTACGGATCGCACTGCACGCCGCCCTTGGCGCCGCCGAAGGGGATGTCCACGAGCGCGGTCTTCCAGGTCATGAGCGAGGCGAGGGCCTTGACCTCTTCCTGGTCGGCCTCGGGATGATAGCGGACTCCGCCCTTGTACGGGCCGCGCGCGCCGTTGTGCTGAATCCGGTATCCGGCGAACACGTGGATCGAGCCGTCGTCCATTCTGACGGGGACGGAGACGCGCAGTTCCCGCCAGGGAACGCGGAGCAGCTCGCGCACGCCGTCGTCCAAGCCGAGCCGATCGGCGGCGCGATCGAAGAAGACGTTTACGCCCTCGAAAGTGGATTCGGATGTGGTGGCGGTCATGTGAGGATACCTCGCTCTCACGTTTTGAACTTGGCCGCTTTGGCTTAGCGGTCTTGGGGAATTTGGCGCAAGTCGCCGGTGAAGGCGGCGCTCCACCAGGATGCGGTTCGCTTCGTTATCACCTCGTTCATGCTCCGCCAGCGGGCTTCGCGCTCGTCGCGGGGCATGTGCAGGGCATCGTACAGCGACTGCGCCATTCCATCTGTATCGAACGGGTTCACGATGATGGCGTCGCTAAGCTCGGCGGCGGCGCCGGCCAAGCCGGAGAGGATGAGCGCACCAGGATCGCGGACCTGTGAGACTACGAACTCTTTGGCTATGAGGTTCATGCCGTCGCGCAGCGGAGTTACCATGTTGACGTCGGCGTCTCGGTAGAAGGCCGCTAGACTCTGCTGGCTGAAGTAACGGTACAGGTATCGCACCGGAATCCAGCCGCCCTCCGAGTAGCGTCCGTTTATCTGGCCCACCAACCGCTCTACGGTTTCGCGCTCGCGGACGTACTCGGGCACGTCGGCGCGGGAGGGGTTGGATATCTGGACGAATACGACTTTGCCGCGCAGGTCGGGGCGGTCCTCGAGCATCTTGGAGAACGATCGCAGGCGATGGGGGATGCCCTTGGTGTAGTCGAGCCTGTCAACGCCGATGATGATGCGCGTGTCTGCGTCCAGGCCCAACATACCGCGCAGCGATTCAGGGGACTCGCGCGCGGCGACTCGGAAAGGCTCAGGGTCTATGCCGATGGGATAGACGCCCAGCCTGGCGGCGCGTACACCGTAGGCGAAGTCCCGGCCGTTCCAGTCGCCGCCCAACTCAGAGCGGAAGGCATCCACCAGGTTGAGCATGTACCGGCGCGTGTGCACGCCTATTAGGTCGAACGACAGCAAGGCGTACAGCAGGTCGCGCGCCCAGGGGAGGACTGAGAACACGTCGGCGCCCGGAAAGGGGGTATGCAGAAAGAATCCGAGTCGTCCGTTCCAGCCGAGCTGGCGCAGTTCCTCGGCGAGCGGCAACAGGTGATAGTCGTGAATCCATACCAGATCGTCATCGCGCAGGACGGAGCTAAGCGCTTGGGCGAAGCGGCGGTTGACTCGACGATAGGCGTCGTATGTGTCATGTCGGATGCGGGCGCGCTCGATGAAGCTGTGCAGCAGCGGCCAGAGAGTGCGGTTGGAGAAGCCGTCGTAGTATAGGTCGGCTTCGTCGGTAGTGAGGAATATGGTGGCAAGCTCGACAGGGCCGGGAGCGCGGGTCAGCCCGGAAATCGGAGGGCCTGGGTAGGCGCGTCCGCTCGATCCGAACCACAAGCCGCCGGTTTCGAGCAGGGACGCCCGCACCGCGCTGACGAGACCGCCAACGGCTCCCGCGCCTTTGCGGGCGGGGTCCAAGTCCTCTGCGGACGGGACGCGGTTGGATACCATGACAAGCCGTCTCATACGAGTATGGTAATTGCAACAGCGGATTTAACGCAAAGGCTCAATGGCGCGAAGATAGCGGAGAAGCCCGTTGCCCCTCTGCGCCGCCGCGTTGAATGGGGGATTTGCGCGTGCTATAATTTTGACAGGCAACATCGAATCCATGAGAGCGGAGGTTAGCCGAATGACGACAACCGCAGTTAGGCCGCTGACGCCTTACGAGGTGCAGAGATACAGCCGCCACATAATCATGCCGCAGGTGGGCAGCGTGGGGCAGCGCAAGCTGATCGACGCCAAGGCGCTCATCGTCGGCGCGGGCGGACTGGGGTCGCCAATCGCCATCTACCTCACGCTGGCCGGGGTCGGCACAATCGGGATCGTGGACTTCGATACGGTTGACGTGACGAATCTCCAGCGACAGGTCCTTCACTACGATAGCGATATAGGCAAGCCTAAGGTGAAGTCGGCGGTCGAGACGCTGAACGCATACAATCCGGCGACGGAGGTCATCACGCACGAGGAGCCACTGACGTCGGAAAACGCGATGGATATAATCGGCCAGTACGACGTGGTCATCAACGGAGCGGACAACTTCCCGGCGCGCTACCTGGTGAACGACGCGGCGTACCTTTCAGGCAAGCCGCTGGTAGATGGCAGCATCCTGCTGTTCGACGGGATGGCGACGGTGTTCTTACCCGGCAGCGGATGCTATCGCTGCTTGTTCCCAACGCCCCCACCGCCGGGCGAGGTGCCGAGCTGCGCCGAGGCGGGCGTACTGGGGATGCTCCCGGGCATGGTCGGCACGATCCAGGCGACCGAGACTGTGAAGCTGATACTGGGCATCGGCGAGTCGCTGTCCGGGCGGCTGCTGCTGATCGACGCGCTGGACATGGATTTCAGGGCCGTCAAGCTGCGGCGCAATCCGGACTGCCCGCTGTGCGGTGACGAGCCGACTGTGACGGAGCTGATCGATTACGTACAGTTCTGCGGCGGCGCGTCGCTACTGGGCTGAGTCGGTATTTTCACCCCCATCCCAACCTTCCCCCGTCGAGGGGGAAGGGTTAATCGGAAAAGAGATTACGGCGGGGGCGTTGAACGGATCCCGCCATCCAAAAGAAACAGGAGATACGCGATATGGCAGAAGCAGCGCACCCCGAATCTATCGTTACGACTGATTGGGTTGCCGATAATCTAGACAACTCCAGCGTTCGCCTCGTCGAGGTGGACGTTGACACCGCCGCATACGACATGGGGCACATACCGGGCGCGGTCGGCTGGAACTGGAGTACGCAGCTCAACGACCAGTTGACGCGCGACATCCTGACGCGGGAGCAGCTGGAGAGCCTGATGAGCGAGTCGGGTATCGGCAACGATACGACGGTCGTTCTGTACGGCGACAACGACAACTGGTTCGCCACCTACGCCTTCTGGCAGCTGAAGATGTACGGCCACGCCGACCTAAAGGTGATGGACGGCGGACGGCAGAAGTGGATATCCGAGGGGCGCGACGTAACGACTGATGAGACGTCGGTCGCCGCGGCGGAGTACACGGCTTCCGCGCCGGACACCTCCATCCGCGCGACGCGCGACTACGTGCTGAGCGTCGCCAGCGGCGAGAACAACGTCGGCCTGGTAGATGTTCGCGCGCCGGAGGAGTTCAACGGCACGCTGCTGGCGCCGGCGCACCTGCCGCAGGAAGGCTCGCAGCGCGGCGGCCACATTCCGGGCGCGGCGAACGTCCCATGGGCGTCGGCGGTCGCGGAAGACGGCACCTTCAAGTCGGCTGACGAACTCGCCGAGCTATACGGCGGCAAGGGCATCACCGGCGATTCGGAGACGATCGCGTACTGCCGCATCGGTGAGCGCAGCTCGCATACCTGGTTCGTGCTGACGCAGATTCTGGGCCACAGCAAGGTCCGCAACTACGACGGCTCCTGGACCGAGTACGGCTCGATAGTGGGCGCGTCGATAGAGAAGTAGGAAGGAAGCCGAGCGCTTCACCGATTTTTATGGGGCGCGGGTTTCTCCGGGGAATTAGCGCACTTCAGCGATAGAAGCCAAGCGCTAAGTTAGATGCGCCGAATCTCGCTGCTCATGCAGAAAGATTCGGCGCATTGCTTTGCTAGACTAGGGCGCTTCTGTCCACGCGGCTGCCCGCTAGGAACACGTCGGCGACATTGCGCAGGTCGTTGATGTCTTGGGCGGGGTTGCCCTCGACCACCAGAACGTCCGCCTGCTTGCCGGGTTCGAGCGTTCCTACCGAATCCTGTACCCAGCAGGACGCCGCGGCGTCTCGCGTGGCGGAGACTATGGCGTCCATGTTGGACATTCCGGCCATGGCGTGCGCCTCTATTTCAGTCTGGAAGTCGCCCATTTGGTAGAAACCCCAGGCGGTGTCCGAACCGGCGGACATGGCGACGCCGGCGTCTATCATTCGCGCGACGTTTTCCATTCGCACCTGCGACGCCTCTCGCATGGCGTCGAGTTCGGCCAACCGCGACGGAGACAGGTCCGGCTCGTTCTCCAACATGCGGATGCGCGTTACCGCGCCGCCGAGCGTGGGGTTGACGAACACGCCGCGTTCGGCGATCCGCTCGGTGATCTCGGGGCGGTACACATCGGAGCCGTCGGCCTCCTTGTGGACGCCGTGGATGATGGTGTCTATGCCGGCGTCGAGCGAGTTGACCATACCCTGGGACGACGCGCAGTGGGCCGCGGCGTGCTTGCCGAACTTGTGCGCCTCCTCGCAGATGGCGGTCAGCTCGTCCACGTCGAACGAGGGGCGCAGCGGGTGGCTGGTGCGCGTGCTGCCGCCGGTGGCGGTTATCTTGATGAAGTCGGCTCCCTCCTTGATCAGCTGGCGCGCGGCGGCTCGGCACTCGATGGGGCCGGTCGCCTGGATGCCGAAGTAGCTGAGGTGTCCGCCAATGATGGCGATGGGACGCCCGGACAGCAGCAGCCTGGGCGACGGCAGAATGCCCATCTCAACGGCTTCTCGCAGCAGGAACGTCGTCCGGTTCTTCGCGCCGCAGTCGCGGACTGTCGTTACGCCGGAGTAGAGATGCCGCCGAGCGTTCTGCGCCGCCTGCACGGTTAGGATCTCGTCCGGGAGGGTAACCAGCTCGTCTCCCGCGCGCCCGTCTCCGATGCCGATGAGGTGGACGTGGCTATCCACCAAGCCGGGCAAGATGGTGGCGTCGCCATAGTCGAGCTCGCGAACCGGCGCGCCCTCCGGCGCGTGCACCGTCTCGCGCGTTCCGATGCGAGAGATGTTGTCATCTTCGAGCAGGATAGCGGCTTGCTCGGCGACGGGGCCGCCGTTGCCGTCTATGAGACGGTCGGCTTTGAGGATGGTGAATTGGGGTGTCTGTGGCATTCGTGTTCTCCTGCGTCGAGCCTGCGTGCGCCGTTGTCTTCGTGGTTTGGGATTCGCGGGATTCGTTACAACGCCGCCGGCTGTTGTCGGACGGCTTGGAGGGATTCGTCGGAGCCGCGCTCCAGCTTGCCGCCGCCGAAGAATACTTCTTGGACGTTCCAGAGAGCGTTGATGTCCTGGGCGGGGTTGCCGCCGACCACCAGCACATCGGCAAGCTTGCCGGGTTCGAGGCTGCCCACTTCGTCGTCCATACCGAGAGCGGCGGCGGCCCAGCTGGTTACAGACAGGACGCCCTGCATATGTGTGTATCCCGCCTGGACTAGCAACTCGGCCTCATAGACGGTGTTGCCGAGCTTGTAGTTGCCCCACGACGAATCGGAGCCTGTGATGACGCGCAATCCCATTTCGATCATGCGCCGAGAGTCGTCGAGCTTGACTTCGATGCTCCGGCGGGCGTCGTCCAGTGCCGTCTCTTCTTGCGGCGTCAGGCCTTTGGCGTCGCGCTTGTGGGCGAGCGTCCACGCGCCGGAACGTCCGACGTGGAGCGTGGGGTTGACGTAGGCGCCGGCCTCTCCGATGCGCTCGGCTATGTCTTCGCGGAAGTTGTCGGAGCCGTCGGCGTCCTTGAAGGCGCAGTGAATGATCATGTCCACGCCCGCGTCGAGCGAGTTGGCGATGCCCTGAGACGACAGGCAGTGCGTGGCCGTGAGCTTGCCGAACTTCTGCGCCTCGTGGGTTACGGCGCTCAGCTCATCTACGTCGAACGACGGCCTGAGCGGGAACGAGGTGCGGGTGCTGCCGCCGGTGGCGGTTATCTTGATGTAGTCGGCGCCCTCCTTGATGAGCTGGCGGGTGAGCGCGCGCGCCTGAGTGGGACCCGTGACCTCGCCGCCGAAGTAGCCCATGTGCCCGCCGACGATGGCGACGGGGCGACCGCAGAGGTGCAGACGGGGCCCGATGATCAGCCCGGCGTTGATGGAGTCGCGGAGCCGGAACATCGTAACGTTCTTGGGGCCGTTCTCGCGGATGGTAGTTACGCCGGAGAAGAGGCTTGCGCGGGCGTTGCGCGCCGCCTGGACGGTCAGCAACTCATCTGGCAGGAGGGTCAGCTCGTCGCCGGCTCTGCCGTCGCCGAAGCCGTTGTGATGCGTATGGCAATCCACCATGCCGGGCAGGACGGTACAGCCGGGGTAGCTGTGGGTGGCGACGGACGCGCCTTCGGGCGCGGCGACGTCGGCGGCTCTGCCTACGGCGACTATGCGGTCGCCACGGATCAGGACAGCGCCGTTTTCTATGGGGGCGGAGCCGGTGGCGTCTATCACGCGGTCTGCGGTTATGAGTGTGTAGTCGGCTGTGGGTGGCATGGCGCGTTCCTCCGCGAGTCTTCAGCGCGAGTAGGTGGAGCGTATTGTATCACGCGGGGGGACGGGTGTGGGAAATCGAGCGAGCGGGGCAAAACCGCAAGTAGAGCGAGCACGCTCAGATTAGTTTAATGGCTGAGAAAATCAATCGGTTCTAACCGGCAAAAGCACATACGCCGCGAAAGCCCGTCTATCCCTAGCGTCAACCGCCTCAAACGCATCTATCGTCGTAGCGCACCTGTCCACCATTTCCTGTACCCATGACTGGCGAAACTCGGCCATGGGATCATAATCCGCCGAGTGGCGCGACCTCTGCATTGCAACGAAGTGTCTGCCGAAATAACCTATCTCTTCAGGGAAGCGACCCATCAGACCGGTACGAGCGCATTGAGATCTAGCATATCCATGGGCAAGAGCTCGATACACTTGTCGCCACTCCTCGCTAGCCTGATCTTCCGCGCTCGAACCGATCAAAGTTTCGGCGCAGTTCCGAGCAAGGGCATGGAACATTGCGTAGTAGGCGCAACTAACTGACCGCCTGAGTTCGACCTGACCTGGACTCGTAGGATCATCCGCCCTCAACCCGTTGGCTAGTCGCTCTGCCAAATAGAGTAATTCGCCATGGGCGATCACGGCTTCACCAATGAACTGATAGGCCACTCGGATTTGTTGATGAACGAGTCACTCGGTGGGAACTTGAACCCCAATTCGGTGGTGTACTTCCAAAGGGGTAGGCCAAGGCTTGAAGTTACCGATCCCGGCAGGAGATACTCGTCGCTCTCGTAAATTACGTAAACGTGGACATACTCGTCTCCGTACTCATCAATTTCCTCTCTAACCAAGATGGGGTCGAGGCTAATTGAGTCATCCAAGCGACTTGTCAGAAAGTCACGGACGAAAGTCTCAATTTCTTCCTTCTGAGTGGCGGTAATCATGGTCTATCCCTCCGTTCCAATCCGATGAGCTGACGGGAAACTGTCTTGAACCATACCCAATGATACCAGCCAAGCCAACAGCCTGTGATTGCGTAGAAACGCCTAGCTTGGAGATGTCGCTATCCGCATCCGCGCCCGGATCATGCGCTAGAGGGCGCGCGCCATATCTTCGTGACGATTTTGGCGAGTTGCTTGCTGCGCGCTTCGATGGATTCCTCGTTCCAATTCTTCGGAGAGTTGTCAAGTATACTTTGATTCAGCTTGAGGGTACTGTGCTTGCGTAGCTCCTTCTGCTTCTCGACCCATGGCGCGTTGGATAGTTTAGTGTTGAGCTTGTCAGTGGTGAGGGTCAGATTTCCGATGAACTTGACCCTACGGTCTCTCTCATCCTCAATATCGCTCTTCTGCGCTGGTGGCGCCAGCACTGGCCAGTTAGACTGCCACCTCTGAGGCATGACATGTTCGAGGGTAAGTCTATCATCGAGACTGAGAGACTCGCCCATCGTTCCGCGCAGGTGAATTTCGATTGCCTCCAAGACCATTTTCCTTCTTGGTACAGAACCGCGCATCGGATCGGCAATGAGCGACTGATGGACCAGATAATCGCTTGGCCAAGTACTGTTTGACACACTCCGACTGCTAAGGAATCTGTCCAGAGCATCCCCAGCAGATTCCGGACCTTCCTCTGACATCCTTGCTAGGGCAGCTATGGCAGTCTGGTTTAGATAGTTGCTCGAACCACCACAGAGCATCCTGCGTACCAAGTAGCTTTCTAGTACCTCTACGGATTTCTGGATCTGCGAGTCAGGAACATCCGAAGTATAGAGCCAGAGCAGAATGGGAATGATGGTACCTTGCTCCATAATCTTGATTCTTCTAAGGAAGATTTCGATCCCGGGCAAGGCGTCAGTCTCAATTTTTCTGTACATTAGCCCAGACTTGCGTATGTCGGCAGCTATATCATCAATTGAAGCGCCATCGGGTGAACTATTCTCCTTGGAAACATAGTTTCTGAATTCCGATGCCACGCGGTCATGGACTATCTGCTTGTAAGTCTTGGTCACCATCCAGTAATTCAGGAATCTGTCAAGATGTATTCGGTCAATGCGCCCCTCACCTGAACCTGATCTCCAGAAGTCAGTTTCGAACGTACCCCACAGTCGGTCTGCCTTCTCTCGATCGTCGGTGACGTTTGCCTCGTACATTACGGTGTTCTTTACAAGGTCCGACTGTGTGAGAGGTCCGCCTCTTGCGTTCAGGGTTTCAAAGATGATGTGGGGTTTCTCGTGCTGGTCAAGCTCAATAGCAGCAATTTGGAGTAGGCTGATAAGGGTATGTTCTAGCGCGTCGGCCCGATCTTGCAGTGCCACCGGGTCTTCCTCAAGCCACTTGCTTACCGTGTCGCGGTAAAAATTATACCCTTGCGTAATCAGGCGTTGGGACGTACTAACGAAGTACAGTTCGCGAATCGCCTCCTGAAAGGCATCTTTGTCGTTTTGGTTGGACTGGCGAATCTTCGTTTCATTGTCTGGATCACCACCAAGGTGGGTCTCTTTATTGACGGTCAATTCTTTAATTCGATTGGCTCGGGCCATGTCATCTTGGCTCTGGAAGGCGTGTTGAGTTGCCCGAAGTAGTAACTGGAGAGTTGTGAGACGCTGTTGACCGTCAATGACGAGCCTCTTGGTGACCTCGCCAACACTGTTTGGCTGCTGCTGCAGAACAATGGCTCCCATGAAGTGGGGACGGTCCTGCTCAGAGGCTTCTGAGTTAAGGTGATTTTCAGCGACCTGTCGGACATCCTCCCAAAGAGGTGCCCATTGGGTATCTAGTTTCCAAGCGTAGGGGCGCTGGAACTGCGGAATACGATAAGAAATCTGAGCGGAGAACAAGTTGTCCAGATTGAGGACATTGGCTTCCATGTTAATTAATCCTCCTATGGGCTAGTCGTTATCCGTTACGGTAGCATATTTCGCTGCCAGGGCAACTCCAAACCTGCCAGCTTCTATGGCAGTCTCAAACTCTGCGTCGTTGAATCGAGTGACGATTGACTTTACGAACCCGCCGCCTTTGCGCTGATAGACCATAACTTGGAATCCATTCCCGAGATTCTTGACGAATCCCTTTGGCGTCGCTCTCCATCCGTCCGATTGCATTGCCACTTTATCTTCATCCGAATATGCCATATTGGATCTCCTCTCATTTATGCGCGCATAATAGGTAAGTGTAATGACCGTGTCAACAAAGCGGGTAGGGTCAAACCTGTCTCAAATTACTGTGTGGCTTCGGTGGGTCACGGTTGGTAGTAGCGCGACGCTCTGGACTCCCGCCCGTGCGGGAATGGGTTTGGGGTCGAGAATGGTATTCAGTATCTGAGCGCCTAGCAATCTGGGACAGGTTCGGCGGGGAATCCGGGATGCGTCTGTATGAGCGGGTGTGCTATGATATTCAAGCTAGGCCGCTTCGGACGGTCCCGCTCGTCAGGCGCCAACGTAGCTCAGTGGTAGAGCAGCGGTTTCGTAAACCGCAGGTCGGCGGTTCAAATCCGCCCGTTGGCTCCACTCTCTCCCCTGCCCTATCGTTGTGTGTTGCCGTGTCCGCGATCAAGGATGCCCACGAGGGGACGCCCCTACGTTTACTGGGACGGTCGCGCTTACTGGCCGAGGCGCCAGGTTGTGCCGGCCGGGGTGTCTTCGAGGGTTACGCCTAGCTCGCCGAGGCGGTCTCTTATGCGGTCGGCGTGGTCGAACTGGCGGGCGGCTCGGAGGTCGGCACGCAACTCGACGAGCAACTCTATGAACGGGCCGGCTGCGGCATCGTCGCCCGTGTCCGGTTCGGAGAGGTCCAAGCCCAGCACGTCGGCCAGATCCGCGAGCGTGGCCTGGGCGCCGGAGACGTTGGCGTCGCGTTCGGCGCGCGAGCGGTTTATCTCCCGCGCCAGATCGAACAGCGCGGCCAAGGCGCGGGGAGTGTTGACGTCGTCGTCCATCGCCTCGATGAAGCGGTCTCGGAAGATGTCGGAGTCCACGGGCGCGCCGTCTCCGGATTCGACGCGCATCGCCTGGCGCAGCCGTCCAATCGCCCGCTCCTGGCTACGCACGGTCGCTTCGCTGTAGAAGAGCGGCGATCGGTAGTGAGAGCTCAGGAAGAACAGACGCAACGCCTGGGGTTCGTAGAGTTCGAGCGCGTCGGGCAGCGAGATTATGTTGCCGAGAGATTTGCTCATCTTCTCGCCGTCGAGCCGCAACATTCCATTGTGCAGCCAGAATCTGGCGAACGGCTCCATCTCGGTGAACGACTCGGACTGCGCTATCTCGTTTTCGTGGTGCGGGAACACCAGGTCTTGACCGCCGCCGTGGATATCTATGGTTTCGCCGAGGTACTTGATGGACATTGCGCTGCACTCGATGTGCCAGCCTGGCCGTCCCATGCCCCAAGGGCTGTCCCAAGCGGGTTCGCCGGGCTTCTGAGATTTCCAGAGGGCGAAGTCGAGCGCGTCTTCCTTGCGCTCGTCTATCTCGATACGCGCGCCATCCTGCAGTTCGTCTATGCTGCGGTGGCTGAGCTTGCCGTAGTCGTCGTCGCGGCGGACGCGGAAATACACGTCGCCATCCACGTCGTATGCGTAGTCCTTATCTATGAGTCCCTGGATTATCTCGACTATCTTGTCTATTTCCTGAGTCGCGCGGGGGTACTCGTGGGCCGGAGCGACGTTGAGCGTCTCCATCGCCTCGATGTACTCCTCAATGTTGGCGCCTGCGAGGTCGGACACTTCGATGCCGCGTTCGTTGGCGGCGACGATCATCTTGTCGTCTATGTCGGTGAAGTTTTGGACGTGCAGCACGTCGAAGCCGCGGTACTCCAGGTAGCGTCGGATGACGTCGAAGGACACGGCGGACATGGCGTGTCCGATATGAGACGAGGAATAGGGCGTGATGCCGCATACATACATGCGAACCCGCCCGTTTGGAGAATCGAATTGTCTCAGCTTGCCGGTGAGAGTGTCGTAGAGTTTCATATCTTGGAAATGGTTGCGACGGCGACGCAGCAGATGCCCTCTTCCCTGCCCACGAAGCCGAGATGGTCTGTGGTGGTAGCTTTGACGCTGACCGATTCGACGCCGATTTCGAGCGCTTCTGAGAGCGATGCGCGCATGTAGCCTATGTATGGTCTGAGCTTGGGACGTTCGGCGACTATTGTAGCATCAACGTACTCCGGTTTCCACCCGCGCCGCCGCAGTTCGCCAACGGTCGCGGAGAGCAGCTTGACGCTGCGCGCTCCGCGGGTGGCGGGATCGGACGACGGGAAGTGGGCGCCGATGTCGCCGAGGTTCGCCGCGCCGAGGCAAGCGTCTATGACGGCGTGGGTCAGGACGTCGGCGTCGCTGTGCCCGTCCAAACCGCGCTCGAACGGGATGACCACTCCGCCCAGCGCGAGTTCCCTGCCCTCTATGAAAGGGTGGGCGTCGAAACCTATACCTACTCTGGTCGTCATTTGGCTATATTTCGGGCTATCGCTTCAGCTATGTGGATGTCTTCCGGGGTGGTTATCTTGATGTTGGCGTACGCGCCCATGAATATCTTGACGGGGTGACCGAGCGCTTCAACGATAGCGGCGTCGTCGGTAACGTCGCGGCGGATGCGGCGATGCGCCTCGCGCAGCAACTCGGCGCAGAACGCTTGCGGCGTCTGCGCCGCCCACAAGGTGTCTCGCGGCGGAGTGTCGGCGACGGTCATGTCGGGCGAGGCGATCTTGATGGTGTCCTTGACCGGCACGGCGGCGGTCGCCGCGCGGCAGTCGATCGCGGCATCTACGGCGGCGGCTATCGTTCGCAGGTCCAGGAACGGACGCGCGCCGTCGTGGACGATGACGATGGAGACGTCGCCGAGGGCGTCGAGGGCGTTGGATACGGAATCCTGGCGCCGCGCGCCGCCGCTTGCTACGGAGACGAGCTTGGTTATGCCGCGCTCTTCGGCCAAGCGCTTGACGAGATCTACGCTGAGCGCCCCGGCGGCGACGGAGATGCGATGCACCCGTTCAGAGCGTTGAAGCGTTTCCAGGCAGTAGAGCAGCAGCGGCTTGCCGAGTATGGGCGTGAACAGCTTGTCCATACCGCCCATGCGCCGGCTCTCTCCACCGGCGACGACGGCGGCCCCGACAGTCGGCGCGGATTCGGTGTGGCTTCGCGCGAACATCCGGGCAATCGCCTAAGAGGGGTTGGCGAAGATCATGACGCCGGACGCCGTCTGGAGTACACGGGCTACGGTTACGTCGAGGTCGCGGTCTATGTAGCTCACCCCGGAATCTACGACGACCATAGTGCCATCCTCGAGGAAACCGACGCCCTGCCCGGGCTCCCTGCCTTCGTGCAGGATCCGCAGGCGCATACGCTCTCCGGGGAGTACGACCGGGCGCAGGGAGTTTGCGAGTTCGTTGACGTTTAGTACGGCGATGCCGTCTATCTGGGCCACCCGGTTGAGGTTGAAATCGGTGGTCAGGATGGAGGCGTCCATCTGCCGGGCCAGGCCAACCAGCTTGGCGTCCACCTCGCGCGCCTGTGGGTAATCCATCTCCAGTATCTGGGTATGCACCTTGCCTTCTTCCTGTATCTCGCGGAGCATTTCCAGGCCGCGCCGTCCGCGAGCGCGCTTCATGGAGTCCCGGGAATCCGCGACGTGACGCAACTCGTCGAGGATGAAGCGCGGCACTATGAGCCTGCCTTGCAGGAAGCCGGTCTTGGATATGGCGGCGATTCGCCCGTCTATGATCGCGCTGGTGTCGAGCAGCATCGCTCCAACGCTCCCGTTGCCGACCCTGGGCGGGAGGTCATCGGAGGATGACCGGTCGGGGGCATCCCGCACGAGATCCTGAAAGATGTCCCGCGACGGCGACAGCATAAGCGTCGCGCCCAGATACGCCATGACGAGGCTGATGGCGACGGGGAGAAACAAGCCCAACCAGCCGGGCAGCCTGAATATAGGTATGGATATGAGGATAGCGACGATTAGCCCGAGCACGAGGCCGACGATGCTGGAAAGCAGGCGAGAGGTGGGTAGCGAGCGCGTTTGGTCGGCGACGCTGCCTGAGATACGGTTGACTACGAATGGAGTCGAGACGAGTCCGATGATGATACCGGCGAGAGCGCATCCGAGCACCGAGAACAGGTACAGTCCTGGAACCCATACGTCTGCAATGTAATCGCCGATGCCCCATCCGGCGGCGGCAAGGATTGCGGCGCCCGCGATGCGATATAGTATGTCTGCGACCATGCTTCAGCGCCTGCTCAGTTTGTTCAGCATGATGAATGCTAGAGCGTCACCTAAATTTACGATAGCATTGGGGTTATGGAGTGTCAAAGCGAAACATGACCGGAAGGGATGAAAAGATGGGCTGGCGCAGACGGCTGGCGCGAGTGGTTCGCGGCGTGGGGATCGGCTTGGCAGTATTCGTCGGGGCGCTGGCGCTGTGGATGGTCGCAACGCCCGAGGGACGTGTAGCTTGGCGCACGACGCTTTTCATACCGCAAGTCGTCGGCACGCTGCCGGTGAATCCGCAGCCTTGGGTGATGGGCGAACCGTCGCGACAAGAGGTCTTCTACGACACCTCATCAGGAAGAGGCAGCGCAGACCTGTACACTCCGGCGGGCGACGAAGTTACGAGCGGCGTACTGCTGTTTCTGGGCGTCAACCCGGCGGGGCGCGACGATCCGCGCGTCGTTGGACTGGCAGAGGGGCTTGCCCGCTCCGGCGCGGTGGTGATGATACCCTGGTCGGAGGGCATGACGTCGCTCCGAGTGAGACCGGAGGAGATCGAGGACCTTATCGGAGCGTTCCGATACATGGCGGCGCACCCGCGCGTGGACGCGGAGCGCGCGGGCGTTGGCGGCTTCTGCGTGGGCGCGTCGCTGCTGACCGTCGCCGCCGCCGACCCGCGAATCAGCGAAGACGTGAAGTTCGTAAATTTCTTCGCAGGCTATTACGACGCGCGCGATCTGGCTGCCGCCGTGCTGTCGGAGAGCCGATACTACAACGGGGTCGTGGAGCCGTGGCAGCCTGATAAGCTAAGCAGGGAAGTCGTAACCGCGCAGCTGATCGAGGGCATGAGCGATCCGGCCGAGGCAGCCGCGCTATCGGGCGCGTTCGTAGATGGGGGCGCGCCGCTCGACGCGGCGACGCTTTCTTCCATGTCGGACGAGGCGCGAACCGTCCACCGGCTGCTGTCCGGTCCCGACGCGGTTGAGGCGCGGAGGCTGATAGATACGCTGCCGGAGCCGAGCCTGGAGACGCTCCGCCGCATCTCGCCATCGGAGTCCGTAGAGGGGCTGAAGGCGCGGGTTCTGATAATGCACGACCGCGCGGACGGCCTGGTTCCATCCGACGAATCGCGCCGCCTCGCCGACGCGCTGGCCGAGCGGGGCGACTTCCAACATACGGAGTTTTCGCTGTTCCAGCATCTCGATCCCACCAAGCCTGTCGGCCCGCTGGAGTTCGCGCGGGAGATTTCCAAGCTCTATCGGCATATGTATCTGGTGCTGTCTGAGCTTAGGTGAAGGCGTGGGGAATTTTAACGCAGAGAAGCGGAGACGCGCAGAGCAACGCAGAGGGGATTTAATTTACACTCGCTGCGTCTCTACGTTATAGGTTGGCGAGCGGGGGGGTTTGCGATACACTCTAACGGCGTCATACTGATATAACTGATACTGAGGTGCAACCATGCCCTACGCATTCAACCACGTTCATCTGAAGGCGCCTGAGCCGCGCAAGACGGCCGAGTGGTACGCCGAGGCGTTCGGTTTTACTATCGTCAGCGACATCGTTAGACCCTACGGGGACCAGTTCGTCGTAACCAAGACACCCGACGGGGTTACGGTCAACATATCCGGCGCGCGTACGGGGGAGGCGATGGGCGATGGCGACGCCAACGTTCACTGGGGACTGGAGCACATAGGCATTACGATTGACGACCTGGACGCGGAGCTAGAACGCCTTACGGCAATGGGCGCGGAGGTCAAGGAAGGGCCGATAGACGTGCCGAACGGTCCAAAGATCGCGTTCATCAGGGGGCCGGACGACACGCGCATCGAGCTACTAGAATACAGGTAATCGAAGAGCGCGAGGGGTGGTTGCGCGAGAGGCTTTCACCCCCATCCTAGCCTTCCCCCATCAAGGGGGAAGGGATTTGCCAGCCCAGCAGGGCGGAGGTGAAGTATGCCAAGAAGGTCTCTATTTCCGAATCCCGACAACAAGCCTTCCGGCTTCTCGCCGGCGACGCGCGCGGGCAACATGGTATTCGTATCGGGCCACGTTTCGGTGGACGCCGAGGGCAACCTGGTAGGCAAGGACGACGCCTACGCGCAGTCGGTCCAAGTATTGAACAACGTGGACGCCGCGCTGCGGGTCGCGGGCGCGACACGGGCGGACATCACCAAGATAACGGCGTTCCTTATCAACTCGGAAGACTACGCGGGCTATGCGAAAGCGAGGCTGGAGTTCTTCGAGGGCGATCCGGGGCCGGCCTCGAGCACTGTGTTCGTGAAGGGTCTGGTCAGCCCCGACTACCTGATCGAGATAGAGGCGATCGCCGTGGTGTGAGGATGGGAAGGCGAGCGTGGGCGAGTTCTGGGTATGCCGGTGTCTAGGCTCACGCAGAGACGGCCACCACGTCCCCTACCCTCGCGCCTAGAGCCAACGCCGCATTGCCGTTGCCGAGGGCGACTTCCAAGGTGGACTGGCTGCCGATAATTGCCAGCAGCTTGCCGGGGCGTTCTGAGTATGACTGGCTGATGCCTTCTATGCAGCGTCCGGCTATGCTGACGCTCGCGGTGGCGGGCAGATCTGCGGCGGGGATGTCGGTGATGAGGTTGCCGTAGCGGTCTATGTGGATTATGGCGCCGCGCGTCGCGTCGCCGATCTTCTGGTTCGGCGACGGCAGAACGCTGAAGGAGTCTATCTCAGATCCTACCTGGGACAGATCCGCGCCACGCGCTAAGGCTGCGGCTACGGGCGCGAATATGTCTCGTCCGTGGAAAGTGTTGCTTACTTCGGGCAGCCAGAGGGATTGGTTGTCGAGGACGACGGCGCGGCAGCCGGCGGGAACTTGGACGCTTGTGGGCGCGGCGGCGCGGGACGAGGCGGCGTCCGGTACGTCTTCTACCCCATGGGCGGCGAGTACGCGGGTGAGGATGCCGTTGTCGGGGGCTACGAACACGCCTGTGGGAGTGGACAAGGCTATGGGCCGGCGATCCGAGCCGACGCCCGGATCCACTACGGCGAGGTGGATGGCGTAGGGCGGAAAATACGCGACCGCGGCGGCGAGAACGTATGCGCCCTGGGCGACGGCTTGTGGCGCGATTTCGTGGGAGATGTCTATGACGTTCGCGTCGGGACAGCGGCTGAGGATTACGCCCTTGATCGCGCCGACGTAGTGATCCTGAACGCCGAAGTCGGTGGTCAGCGTGATGATGGGTCGCATTACATCTAGAAAATGGGCTAGACGAAACGCGCGCTGACTATGGACAGCCCGATGAATACCACGATGAGCGCTATCGTGAAGCGGAAGAGCTGGAGTTCGAGGCCGCGCCGGGTTCTGAATGAGCTTTCGGCGGCGCCGAATAGCCCTGTCCCCTGCCCTTTCACCTGCACCAAGATTACGATGACAAGCAAGATGGAGACGGCTATCTGGACGATGTTCAGTATGGTTTGGGTTGCCATTGTTCGTTGACTCCGATGGTTGGGGTTTCACGCCCATTCTTATTTCATAAGAGTTGCAACCAGTTGGATGCGGCGGCTCCACCCCCATCCTAGCCTTCCCCCGTCAAGGGAGAAGGGACTTAGCTCACCGCGCTCCCTAATCGGATAGGGAAGAAACTCTATTCTGCCAGTACAGGCTCAGTCGCTTCTCGCCTCTCTCCTGTGGCTTGTTGTATATCCATGATAGCGGATGCGAGCTTGTTGGCGTCATGGCGGACGGGATGAGTTGGATCTACGAGGTCGGCGAGTATGACGTTGGCGCGCGGCACGGGTCGGCCGTCGTGGACTACAGCTTCGCCGAGGAAGCGGTCGCCGAGTGGAATCGGGTTGCTGTTGGCGAGTACGTGATCGGCTATTGTGGCGAACGTGTGCCGCTGGAGAGCGAGTACGTGGTCGCGGACAGTATAGTCCTGAGTTTCGCCGATCTGCGTCGCTACGTTGCAGACATATACGACGGGCGCGGACGCGCGTTTGAGCGCGTCGGAGATTCCGCGCACGAGTATGTTGGGCAGGATGCTCGTGTATAGGCTGCCGGGCCCTATGACCACCAGATCCGCGTCCTTGATCGCGCGGACGGCGAGCGGGTGGGCGGGGGCGTCCTCAGGGTCGATCATCAGTCGCTCGACACTGCCGCCCCGCTGGGTGATGCTGGACTCTCCACGCACGAACTCTCCATCGGCGAATCGCGCCGACAGCTGCAGATCGGCGGAAGTGGAAGGCGCAACGACGCCACGCACGGCGAGGATGCGGCTGGATTCGACGAGCGCCTCCTCGAAGCTGTTGGCAACGTCGGTCATGGCGACGATGAACAGATTGCCGAAGCTGTGTCCCTTCAGGCCATCGCCGTCGTCGAACCTGTACTGGAACAGGTCGGCAAGGAGCGGCTCGTCTTCTGAGAGCGCGACCAAGCAGTTTCTGAAGTCGCCCGGGGGCAGCGCTCCCAACTCGCGCCGCAGGATGCCGGAGCTTCCTCCGTCGTCGGCTACGGTGATGATCGCCGTCAGGTTGTCAGTGCGCGTCCGCAAGCCGCGCAATAGCACCGAGAGGCCGGTGCCGCCGCCGATGGCGACTACCTTTGGGCCGCGTCCGCGCGACCAACGGTTGTAAACCGTGTCCGCAACGGCGTCTATGGACTGCGAGCGCAACAGGGGCGCGAGCACGCGATAGAAGCCGTACATAGATAGCAGTATCGCGCCAGCTCCGAAAGCGAGCAGCAAGAAGCCTTCCAAGTACCACGGCAAGACGCTTGGGAACGAGACAGCCAATAGGTGGCTGATGAGGAACGATACGCCGATGGAGCAGGCGGCTACGCCCAGCGCGCCGACGAGCGCCCAGCGCTTGAGTCCGATGCCCGGATACAGCAGCCGCAGGAATCGCTGGGTTCGAGAGCCTGACCAAGCTCCAAGCGGTTCGGATGCGCCGGCAGACGCTCCGTTGCGACCAGCGATGCCTGACGCGGCATTCCGCCCCACGCTTGCCTCGTAACACCCTACTTCGGGCGATGTCCCGTTCCGCGAGCCGTTCATCAGCGCATGGCTTCCAGACGTTCACGGACCATTTGGCTGGCCATTCGCGGGTTTGCCTTGCCTCGCGTCGCCTTCATGACCTGTCCGATCAAGAAACCCATCGCTTGCGGCTTGCCGCCAAGATAGTCTCGAACCGGGTCGGGGTTGGACTCTATGGCATCCAGCACAGCGGCAAGCACGGCATCGGTATCGGAGATCTGCGCCAGACCTTCGGATTCGGCTATCCGCTTGGGTGACTCGCCGGTCTCGAACATCTTCTCGAAAACGGTCTTCGCCATCGTAGAACTGAGGGTGGAGTCTTCCACCATCTGTTGGAGCTGGGCGACGTCCTCGGGAGCGACGCGCGTCTCGACGATACTCATGCCGGATTGATTTAGCAGCCGCGCCATCTCGCCCAGTATCCAGTTGCTGGCGGCTTTCGCGACCGCGCCCGACGTATCGCCCGATGACGACGCGGCGCGCAGGATCGCTTCGAAGTAGTCGGCGGTGTCTCGGGATGCCGTCAGAAGCTCGGCGTCGTATTGGGGCAGGCCCAGCTCGTCCATGAAGCGTTGGCGGCGGGCGTGGGGCAGCTCGGGCAGGCTCTCGGCAATGTCATCCACCCATTGGGGGGATATGCGGAGCGGCGGCAGGTCCGGCTCCGGGAAGTAGCGGTAGTCGGACGCGCCCTCCTTCACACGCTGGGAGACGGTTACTTCGCTCGCCTCTACCCAGCCGCGCGTCTCCTGCACGATGCGCCCGCCGGACTCGATCACTTCGATCTGCCGCTCGGCCTCGTACTCCAACGCCCGGAAGACTGAGCGGAAGCTGTTCATGTTCTTGACTTCTACTTTGGCGCCCAGTTCGGTCTGACCGCGCGGGCGTACGCTGATGTTGGCGTCGCAGCGGAAGTTGCCCTCTTCCATGTTGGCTTCGCTGGCGCCTATGTACTGGAGGATGGAGTGAAGCTCCACCAGGTAGGCGCGCGCCTCTTCGGGACTTCGGAGGTCAGGCTCGCCGACGATCTCCATGAGCGGAACGCCTGCGCGGTTGATATCCAGCAGTGAGTAGCCCTCTCCAAAAGTCTCGGCGCGGTGCATGAGCTTGGCTACGTCCTCTTCGAGGTGGACGCGGGTTATGCCCGCGTGTCGCCGCGCGCCGTCCACGGTGATCGGCATGGCGCCGCCGTGCGCGATGGGCATATCGTACTGCGATATCTGGTAGCCCTTCATCAGGTCGGGGTACGGGTAGTTCTTGCGGTCGAACTTGGTGGCGCCGGCAATGTCGCATCCGAGCGCCAGGCCTGTGCGGATGACGTGCTCGACCGCCTTGCGGTTAATGACGGGCAGGACACCGGGCATACCCATGCAGACGGGACAGACGACGGTGTTGGGCGCAGCGTCTTGGTAGTCGGCGCTGCACGCGCAGAACATCTTGCTCTGCGTGAGCAGCTGGGCGTGGACCTCAAGCCCGATTACGACCTCGAATTCCATCGGTGAAACCTGCCTCCTTTGGCACTGAGTATAGCGTTGAGGGCAACGGTAGCGCAATTTTAAGCAGAGACGCAGAGATTTTAACGCAAAGGCGCGAAGGGGCAAATACGCAAGGGATTTAACGCAGAGGCGCGGAGAATCGCAGAGATACGCAGAGTTTTTACTGATTTCTTTGCCCCTTCGCGTTAAATCTCAGTTTCCCGCCAGGCATCTTGGCCGATTAGGGGGACGAACCGGCAGGCGGCTAGAGAGCGAGTGACGACGCCATGTGGAGATTTGGTCGCCTTTACCAGGTTCTGCTCGCGGCGACTGCCTACCGGGACGATGAGCCTGCCGCCGGGCGCCAGTTGGTCGAGCAGGATGCGGGGAAGTCGGGGCGCGGCCGCAGCGACGATGATGGCGTCGTATGGGGCGTCGTCGGGCCAGCCGAGCGCGTCTCCGGCCTGCTCTACGCGGATGTTGCCGTACCCCAGCTCTCGCAGAGTCGCGCGGGCGGAAGCGGTTAGCTCCGGTATTCGCTCGACCGCGATGACCTCGCGCGCAAGCTGTCCGAGAATGGCCGCCTGATAGCCGCTGCCAGCGCCGATTTCAAGCACGCGATCGAAGCGACGCAACTCCAACTCCTCGATCATGATGGCGACGATGGCGGGCTGGGAAATGGACTGGCCGAAGCCGATGCTGAGGGCGATGTCTTCGTACGCGGCGGCGCGGCTGGCGGACGGCACGAATCGCTCGCGCGGCACGGCCGCGATGGCGTCCAGCGTCCTCCCGTCGGAGATTTCGGCGGAGAGCTTGCTGATTAGACTGTCGCGCGCGTCTTGCAGGGTCATTGCCCATTAAGCGTATCAGATGGGGGAATAACGGAATCGAAGGCGCTCGCCAACCTCTCCTGCAAGATTTCGCAGAACGTCTCCTATCTTTGACGGATACAGGTATTCGCGCTATATTCAAACTAAGGGTGACTGATGGAAGTAGTCTTCAGAACCAACCGTCTCCGGCGCAACTACGAAGAATCGTCCAGAGCCGCGCGGCAATGGGGCGCAGACGTTGGAAGAAGATATATCACACGGATCAATCAACTCTACGCGGTGAGAGATTTTCGAGAGGCATACAACATTCGGTCAATCCGTCTGCATCCTCTTAGGGGTTCTAGGAGAGGAGAACTATCCATATATCTGACCGGCAAGTGGAGACTCATTGTCATCAAGGGTGATTCTGAAGAGCAAGTTGTAGTTAGCGAGGTGAGCAATCACTATGACGACTAGCAGCCTACGATCATACTCGGATCTTCCAATCCCTCCGGGCGAGATACTTGGCGAGGAGTTGGAAGCGCGCGGAATTACTCAAAGAGAGCTTGCGGCGATGGTGGGAATCCCGGCTCGAGTCATCGAAGAAATCATCGAGGCAAAGATGACTATCACTCCGGAGATGGCGATTGGGCTAGGCGACGCGCTTGGAATGGACCCACAGTTCTGGCTCAACCTCGAAAGCGATTACCGCATGGCGTTGGCGCGAAGCCCGGATCCCGTTCTGAAATCCGCTCAGCCCATGGGGGCGCAGCCTCAGTCTTCATAGACGGGGGTACGGTTTACCGCTTGACGCCGCGGCTAAATCGCAGTTCCATAGGTGTGATCGGGGATGACGATTACGGCGGCGCGCTTGTCGTCTATCATGGCCTGGTCGTACTCGTCCCAGTTGGGATGCTCCTGGCCAGATGCGGCGCGGTAGATGCCTCGCAGAGCGTCGCGAAGCTCGGCATCGTCGGACTCGCCGCGCCTCAGCAGGCGAGCTTCACCTTCCAGCACGACGTATCCCCACCAGTCGGACTTGGAGATCAGCAGAGAGCAGCGCGAGTCGCGTACCAGGTTGCGGAGCTTGGCGCGATCTTCGGTGGTCGTGAAGCCCACGCCGTCGCCGTATGCGCCGACGGTTACGATGCTCATCTGAGCCGCGCCGTTTCGGCGGAAGGTGGTCAGTACCGCCTGATGGTTTTGGGATACGAATTCTATGACCTTCTCGGGTAGCAATGGTCTGCCTCCGTTGGATGGGGGTTTTAACGCAGAGGCGCAGAGGACGCAGAGGGATTTTTGTTGATCGAGTTAGATGGGCGGGCGGCGGGCGCCCCAATCGGTCGCCTGCTCGTAGGCGTGGGCGATTTGCATTACGGTGGATTCGTCGAATGGCTTGCCGGCTATCTGCATCGCCAGCGGTAACTCTACGCCGTCTTCGGTGGTGAATCCGCAGCAGACGGACAGGGCGGGACCGCTGACCATACTGAACAATCCCCTGAAGTTGGCGTCGTAGATGAAGGCGTCGGCCTGCGCCTGATCGCGGACTCCGGGGGTGAGGTTCATGACCTGCGGGGGAGCCGGGGACGTGGGCATCAGCAGCGCATCGACGGATTCAAGCGCTTCCAGGGCCTGGGCTCGGATCATGGCGCGCAGCTTGGTCGCCTTGTTGTACACGGTGGCGGGTATCAGCTCTGCGGTCATCAGTTGGACGCGGATATTGGGGTGGAAGTCGTCCGCGCGTTCGCGTATCCAGTCGGGGTTTAAGTTGGCGCGTTCGACGGCGCTGATGGTCCGGCTGGCGGCGCCCGCCAAGGGCGCGAGCGGCAGCGACACCTCGCTGACTTCGGCGCCCAATTCTGCCAGGACTTCGGTCGCGACCGATATGGCGCCAAGCGTCTCGGCGGTCGCCGGGGAGACGTCCGGGGCGGTGAACTCGCGCACCACGCCAATCTTGACGCCCGATATGTTTCCGGTGAGAGCCGCCCGATAGTCCGGAACGGGGGCGTTCCAAGTGTACGGGTCTCGCGGGTCGTGGCCGGCGATCGCGCCGATCGTGGCGGCGCAGTCTTCGACGGTTCGGGATATAGGCCCAATGGTGTCGAGCGACCACGACGCGCCATCCACGCCGAACCTGCTGACCCTGCCCCACGACGGACGCAGCCCCACAATTCCGCAGTTCGCCGCCGGGCCGCGCACCGAGCCGCCGGTGTCTTCGCCCAGCGAGGTGGCGCACATGAACGCGGCGGTCGCAGCGCCGGATCCGGTGCTCGACGTCCCCGGGTTGCGCGAGGGGTCCCACGGGTTGCCGGTTACTCCAAACGCGGAGGTTATCGGGTCGCCGAACGCGAGCTCGGTCATGTTGGTCTTGCCGATTATCACCGCGCCGGCGCGCTTGAGATTGCTGACGACAGTGGCGTCTTCGTCAGGAACGAAGTCCGCCCTCAGCTTGGAGGCGCTGGTCGTCAGGATGCCGGCTGTGTGTATCTGGTCCTTCACCCCTACGGGGACTCCGTGGAGGGGACCTCTGTCGGTTCCGGCAGCGATTTCAGAGTCGGCCTGCCGCGCGGATTCTATGGCTTGGTCGGGCAGTACGGTGATGTAGGCGTTGAGGGTCGGCTCCACCCGCTCTATCTGGCGGAGATAGGCTTCCGCGGCTTCGACAGACGTAATCTCGCGTCGCCGTATTCTACGGCCAAGTTCGGTGGCGGACAGGTAGATGATTTCGTTATCAGCCATCCGAATCCTCCTGCGGTGGGATGATGGGCAGCGGCTCCTGGGCGTTCAGGCCCGGGATATCTATGCGGTCCATAGCGTTAAGAATCGCGTTCAGGCTGTAACGGACCTGGGTTAGCTCAGGCTCTTCGATCTTCAGATCCACCGCTCTGGCGATTGCGCGGACTTCTTCGTTAGTCAGATTGCTCATTGGCGTTCTCCTATCTGTTTAACGCAGAGGCGCGGAGAAGCGCAGAGGGTCGCAGAGGGGTCTTGAATTTCTCTCTGCGCTTCTTTGCGGACTTCGCGCCTCCGCGTTAAATCTACCGCGCCCTAGCCCTCCGCGCTATCGGGGTGCCATGCGCCTCGTCGTATGCCAGCGCTGCGGCGGCGCGTTCGTTCTCCAGGATCTTGCTTCTGACGGCGGCGTTGGCGCGATCCCACGTGCCGCGATTTTCGATGACGAACTTGTTGGATTCGCGGTAGTCGTCGAGCATCCCGTTGACTTCCGGGATGACGTACCGGGCGACCATGTCCCAGCTATGGAGCATATCTTGCCGGCTTGTCCAGTCGTGGACGAAGCCGATTACGCAGCCGAAGCCGCCTGTCTTGTCCATCAACTCGCCGATCCTCCGCACCAAGTCGTCTGGGGTTCCGACGACGGCGATCGCCTCGTCTCCGAAGGCTACGCCGTCCACGGCTTCGTCAGGCGTCTTGTATATCACGCCCTCGCCGCCGGCAAGGGTGCCTACCTGATAGTCGTTGTGGTGCCTCATCAGGCCGTCGCGCGCTTGCTTCCTCGCCTTGTCCCGCGTCTCGGCGATGTGCCAGCTCAGGACGACGCGCCAGTTCTTACGATCAACGGCGTTGCCGTGCTCAGCGGCGGATTCCTCGGCGAAGCTCCACTGGAGCGGCAGCGCGCGGAGCCCCTCCGTGGTGATCGAGCCGGCGGACAGGACGCCCGCTTCGTGCTTGCCGGCGAGGGTCATGCCCGACGGGCTGGCTATCGAGGCGACGGCGAACTCCATGCGCTTTTGCAGCGGCCTGAGCTGAAGCTTGGCGTCTCGGAGCGTGAACCAATCGGACTCGTAGGTTACGCGCTCGCCGTCGAACAGCCTGCGGATGACGGTCATCGCCTCGTCCTGTCTGTCCCGCAGCGTCATGGGGTCTATGCCTAGCGTGTGGGCATCGGACGGCAGCGCGCCGGGGCCGGATCCGAATATCGCGCGGCCCCGCGACTGGTGGTCGAGCTGCACCATTCGCTGCGCGACCATGAACGGGTGGTGAAACGGCAGCGAGACGACGCCCGTTCCCAGCATGATGCGTTGGGTGCGCTCGGCGGCGGCGGCGAGGAACATCTCAGGCGAAGCTATTATCTCCCAGCCGGTGGAGTGATGCTCGCCGCACCAGAACTCGTCGTAGCCGAGCCTATCTATATGTTCTACGAACTCCAAATCGCTGCGAAATTGCAGGGTGGGATTTTCGCCGATCGGGTGGTGGGGCGCGAGGAACGCGCCAAAACGTAGGTCTGCCAAGGTAATCCTCGTGTGGTGGCGCTTGAATCGTGAATCTGACGGGGCAAAGATACCATAGTGGCGTAGCAGTGGCTACATTTTCGCAGAGGAGCGCAGAGACGCAGGAAATTCTGAAGGAAGTAGCGGCGCGTCCTCGGGGTTGGTACACTGGCGGCGTGGAATCCGCGAATAGGGGGTTAGTCATGAGATACGAGAGGAGCCGGGAGTTGCTTGCCAGAGCGCGCCGGTCGCAGGCGGGAGGGGTGAGCAGCAATGTCCGCAGCGTGGAGACTCCGACGCCGCTGTTCTTCACGCGCGGCGCCGGGAGCCATCTCACGGATGTTGACGGCAACGACTACGTGGACTACGTTCTGGGGCAAGGCCCTAACATTTTCGGGCACGCTCCAGAGTGGCTGAATGAGGCGGTCGGCGACGCGATTGCCGACGGGATGACGTTCGCGGGACAGCACGAGCTCGAGATCACCGTGGCCGAGAAACTGCAGAAGCTCATCCCGAACGCGGACCTGGTGCGCTTCGCTTCTTCCGGCACGGAGGTCGTGCAGGCGGCGCTTAGGATGGCGCGCGTCCACACCGGACGTTCGAGGTTCATAAAGTTCGAGGGGCACTATCACGGCTGGGCCGACTCGGTCAGCTACAACACGACGCTCGCCGACGTATCCGCCGGCGGCGACAGGGACAATCCCTCTCGGGTGGCGATGTCGCTGGGAATGCCCGAAAGCGTAGCCGCAGACGTGATCGTTCTTCCGTGGAACGATCTGGAAGTCGTCCGGGCCACATTGGAGACACCCGATCACGACGTGGCGGCGATTCTCACCGAGCCGATCATGTGCAACACGAACTGCATCATGCCCAAGCCGGGCTACCTGGAGGGGCTGCGCGAGCTGTGCGACCGGCACGGAGTCGTCCTGATATTCGACGAGGTCATAACCGGATTCAGAGTGGCGACAGGCGGGATGCAGGAGTTGTCGGGGATAATCGCCGACATCTCGACCTACGCCAAGGCTATGGCGGGCGGGTTCCCGGTCGCAATGTTTGCCGGTAGGGAGGACATCATGTCGCATCTCGCCGACGGATCCACCCTGCACGGCGGTACGGTCAACGGGAATCTCATGTCGCTCGCCGCGGTCAACGCCTGCCTGGATCGTCTAACCGACGATGATCACGCCGTTACAGGTCGGTTGTACAGCGTGGGGAACGCGTTGATGGAGGGACTGCGGGAACTGTGCAACAAGCATGAGATACCAACTCTCATACAGGGGCCGGGGCCGGTCTTTTCGCTGACTTTCACCGACGCGGACTCGATTTCGGACTGGCGCGACCACGCGGCTCACGCGGACACTGACATGTACGCGCGGTTCTGCAACGGGATGCTGGAACGAGGCGTCCGCCTGATCGCAAGAGGCATCTGGTTCGTATCCACCGAACACGACGCGGACGACGTGGCTCGAACGCTCGAGGCGGCGGATGAGGTACTGGCCGGGTTGTAGGGATTTTAACGCGGAGGCGCAGAGGACGCGGAGAGACGCAAAGAGTATTGGGAGGATCGTTGATGAGGATTGTCGATCTGAAGCTACGGGAGCTCAGCGGTGTTATGGAACACCCGGATCCGTTCTGGGAGGAGCGGCTGATCCGTCCGGTGGACGTGTATCCCGAATTCCGGGAGCAGGGGGCGGACTTCTCGACGAGTCTTGGAGACGGGCGCTACGCCATTCGCGCCGTGTTCCTGGAAATCCACACCGACGACGGCATCGTGGGACTCGCGGGACCGTGCAGCCGCATGGAAGCGTTCATCATAGATACGTCGCTGAGGCCGCTGCTGGTCGGGCAAGACCCGTTGGCTATCGAGCGGCTGTGGGACGTTATGTACCGCGCTTCGATTCACGGTCGCAAGGGCGAGACGATGATGGCGATAAGCGTCGTGGACTGCGGGCTGTGGGATCTGAAAGGCAAGGCGCTGGGGCAGTCGGTGTTCCGGCTTCTGGGCGGCCCCACGCGCGCCAGTTTTCCGGCGTATGCGAGCGCGCTCGGATTTTCCATCGAGCCGGAGGACGCCGCCGCGCGCGCCGCGCAGTTCGCGTCAGAAGGCTACACGGCAACCAAGTGGTTCTTCCGAGACGGGCCGACGGACGGGCCGGACGGCATCCGCCGCAACATGACGCTGGCGCGGACGCTGCGAGAGGCCGTCGGGGACGACGTGGACATCATGCTCGACGCCTGGAGTTCGTGGAACGTCCCCTACGCGATACGGATGGCGAACAGGCTCGCGGAGTACAACATCCGATGGCTCGAGGAGCCGGTACTCGCCGACAAGCTGGATAGCTACGCGCAGATACGCGACGGCTCGCCCATAGACATATCCGGGGGCGAGCATGAGTACACGCGCTGGGGTTTCCGGCAGATCGTGGAGCGCGGGGCGATGGACGTGCTCCAACCCGACATATACTGGTGCGGCGGTCTGAGCGAGACAATCAAGATCTGCTCCCTGGCGTCGGCGTTCGACCTGCCCGTCATTCCGCACGGGCACAGCTCCCACGCCACCGCGCACCTTATCGCCTCGCAGCCACCGACAGTTACTCCCATCCAGGAATTTCTAATCAAGTGGAACGCGATTCACCAGTTCTTCCTAGAGGAGCCGCTGAATCCGGTCAACGGGATGATTACGGTACCGGACACGCCGGGCATGGGCATCGCAATAGACGAATCAAAGGTGGAGTCGGAGCGGGAGTTGCGGTTTTAACGCAGAGACGCAGAGGGCGCGGAGAGACGCAGAGGAAAACAGAGGGATCCATTGCGCCTCTGCGTCTCTGCGTTTAAATTCTAGGGCGGTGTGCGCTAGAATTGTAGGCAGCGCTATACGAGCTTGAACGGAGGCTTCTTTTGCCGAGGTACTATCCAGCTTTCATCGACGTGCGCGGGCGCGAGTGTGTGGTCTTCGGCGGTGGACCGCTCGGCGAGGAGAAGGTGGCTAAGCTGCTGGAGTGTGGAGCGCGTGTCACGGTGATCGCGCCGGAGGTGGAGGAAACGGTGGCCGAGCTTGCGGGAGCGGGAGATGTGGAATGGCTGAGACGCGAATACCGCAGCGGCGATCTGGCGGGAGCGTTCATCGCTATCTCGGCGGCTGAGGACGATTTCACGGACCGGCGCATCCACGCGGAGGCGGAGCGACGCAACGTGCTGCTGAACGTAGTGGACGTTACGCATCTTTGCACGTTCATCGCGCCGTCGGTTGCGAGGCGCGGCGAAGTAACGGTGGCGACGTCCACCGGCGGGGCGAGCCCGGCGCTGGCGCGGACGTTCAGGGAGAAGCTGGAGGCGAGCCGCATCCTGGAATTCGCCGATCTGGCTCCAACACTGGCGAGAGCGCGGGCGGAGCTGCGCCGTCAGAATCTGCGCGTCGCGCCGGACGACTGGCAGGCGTGCATCACCGAAGAGTTGCTGGATACCGTCCAGCAGGGCAGCGATGAGGCGGCGTACAGGATGCTTATGGACGGGCTGATGGCGACGGCGGTTCCAATGTCGTAAGTGAAGGGTTTGGAGTCCGTCCTGTACTTAGAAATGCTGCCATTGCGAGAATTTCACCCCCACCCTGACCCTCCCCCGTCAAGGGGGAGGGAATAATCGAAAGGCCCTAGAAGAGTGTTCGAAGGGGTTCTCAGGATAGGCACGCGGGGAAGCTCGCTGGCGCTCGCGCAGACCGAGGAGGTGGTGGCGCCGCTGCGCGTGGCGTGGCCGGATCTGCGAATCGAAGTCGTAGTCATCGCGCCGCTGGGCGACCGTCGCAAACGCGCGCGGCTGCAGTCACTGGGACGCGGCGCCTTCGTCAAGGGAATCGAGGAGCCGCTGCTGCGCGGCGATATTGACGCCGCCGTCCACTCGGCGAAGGATATGCCGTCGGCGCTTCCGGACGGACTGACTATCACGGCATATCCGCGACGCGCGGACGCGCGGGACGTTATCGTCAACCGCTGGGGCGCGCGGTTCGACGAACTGCCCGCCGGCGCGCGGCTCGGCACGAGCAGTCCCAGACGCGCGGGGCAGCTGCTGGCGGCGCGGGACGACGTCGAGATCGCTCCGATTCGGGGCAACGTGGATACGCGGCTGGGCATGGTGGGCAAAGACGGCTGCGACGGGGTTGTCCTGGCGGCAGCGGGACTTGAGCGGCTGGGGCTGTCCGACGCGATCTCGGACTATCTCGATCCCGCGCTGTGCCTGCCGGACTCGGCCCAGGGCGCGCTTGCCGTGGAGACGCGCGCGGACGACAGGGAAATCGCCGAGCTGTTCGCGCCGGTGAATCACGCGCGGACGTGGCGCGAGGCGAGCGCTGAGCGGGCGTTCGTCGAAGCGGCGGGCGGCGGCTGCCGCGTTCCGGTGGCGGCATACGCGATCGAGGAGGCCGATACGCTCAGGATCCGGACGGTGGCGTGCCTTCCGGACGGTTCGGAGATATACAGAAGCGAGGTTTCGGCGCCTGCGGGCGAGGATATTGGCCGCGTTGGGGGCGCGGGACGCGCGGCTGTCGAGGCTCTGATAGGCGCAGGGGCGGACGCAATCATGTACGGGGCGAGGGACGAATGAGCGGCGGCAAGGTCTATCTGGTCGGCGCGGGACCGGGAGAGCCGGAACTGCTGACGATCAAGGGACTGCGACTGATCGAGTCGGCGGACGTCATCGTTCACGACAGGCTCATAGACCCGCGGCTGCTTGCGATGGCGAATCCGAACGCGACTTTGTTCGACGTGGGCAAGGTTCCGGGCGAACGCGGTCGGACACAGGCGAACATCAGCGAACTTCTGATACGCGAGGCCCGGCTCGGCAAGACAGTGGCGCGTCTGAAGGGCGGGGATCCGTTCGTGTTCGGACGGGGCGGCGAGGAGGCGGAGGCGCTGGCTGAGGCGAGCATACCGTTCGAGGTGGTCCCGGGCGTTACAGCGGCGGTGGCGGCGCCGGCGTATGCGGGCATACCGCTGACACACCGCGACTACGCATCGTCGTTCACGGTCGTTACCGCGAGCGTCGCCGACTCGAAAGACGAGGGGACGCAGGACTGGGAAGCGCTGGCCGCCATGCCAGGAACGCTGGTGATGCTGATGGCGTGGCGCGCGCTGGGCGACGCGGCGGATGCGCTGATAGCCGCGGGCAAGCCCGGCGACACGCCGGCGGCGGTGATTAGCTGGGGCGCCGAACCGTACCAGAAGACGGCGGTCGGACGGCTGAGCGATATCGCGGAGGTCGCCAGGTCGCGCGGTCTGTCAGCGCCGGCGACGGTGGTCATCGGGGAGGTGGTGAGGCTGCGAGATAGGATAGGCTGGTTCGAATCGCTGCCACTGCTGGGACGCCGCGTATTGATAACTCGCGCAAGGGAACAGGCGACCGCGCTATCGCGCCGGCTGGCGGAGATGGGCGCGCTTCCCGTGGAAGCGCCGATGATCGAGATTCGCCCGCCTGAAGATTGCTCGGCGCTGGACGCCGCTCTCGCGGAGGCGCCGAAGTTCGACTGGATCGTGTTCTCGTCCGCGAACGCCGCGCTGGCGGTGCGGGACAGGCTGGAGGCGAACGGGTTGGACTCGCGCGCGCTGGGCGAGGTCAGGGTCGCCTCGGTCGGCGGGGCTACGGCAGGCGCGCTGCGGAGTATGGGTATCGTCGCGGACCTGACGCCTCGTTCGGCGACGGCGAGCGGCCTGGCGGACGCTCTGAAGGCGGCGGGAGTTTCCGGGAAGCGCGCGCTGCTGCCAAGATCGGATATCGCGCCGCGTAGGCTGCCGGACGTTCTGCGAGCGGCCGGCGCGGAGGTTACGCAGGTCGCAGCGTACCAGACCGCACTGCCGGATTCGGCGCGCGGCGACCTTGCCCACGCGCTGGACGCGGGGGTGGATGTCGTGACGTTCGCAAGCTCGTCGGCGGTCAGGAACCTGGTCGGGATTCTGAAGGGCGACTCAGACTTGCTGGACGGGGTGAAGATCGCGTGCATAGGCCCCACGACGGCGGCGACCGCTGGAAGGTTGGGACTGAAAGTTGATATAGTTTCAGAAACGCCCACGGCGGAAGCGCTGACGCGGGCGGTGGCGGCCCACATGACAGAGTGAGGAAACTATCGGGCGATGGTTGGATTCCCGACGACAAGGTTGCGACGGCTTAGAGAGAAGCCAGGGCTGAGGCGGATGGTGGAGGAGACGCGGCTATCGGCCGCCGATTTCATCTATCCGATGTTCGTGACGCACGGGCGAGACACTCGCACAGAGATACCGCCGATGCCCGGCATCTACCAACTTTCGCTCGACCAGCTGATTCACGAGGTGGGCGAGGCGGCGGAGGTCGGCATCGGCAGCGTGCTGCTGTTCGGGATTCCGGCGCACAAAGACAGTGTAGGCTCGGAAGCTTACGCTCCGGGCGGCATCATCCAAGAGGCGATTGGCGTAATCAAGCAGGTCGCGCCCGGGATGACGGTGATTACGGACGTCTGCCTGTGCGAGTTCACCGATCACGGACACTGCGGCGTGATAGACGGCGCCCGGATAGACAACGACGCTACGCTGGAACTTCTGGCTCTGATGGCGGTGCGTCAGGCGGAGGCGGGCGCGGACATGGTCGCTCCATCCGCGATGATGGACGGGCAGGTCGGCGCGATAAGGGTCGCGCTGGACGACGCGGGCTTTCCCGAAACGCCAATTCTGGCGTACTCCGCCAAGTACGCGTCCGGGTTCTATGGGCCGTTCAGGGTCGCGGCGGACTCTGCGCCTCAGTTCGGCGACCGCACAAGCTACCAGATGGACCCGCCCAACATCCGCGAAGCGATGCGAGAGATCGCGCTGGATATAGAAGAAGGCGCGGACATGGTGATGATCAAGCCGGCGTTAGCGTACTTGGACGTGCTTCGCGCGGCCAAGGAGCGGTTCGATACGCCGGTGGCGGCGTACAACGTAAGCGGCGAGTACGCCATGGTCAAGGCAGCAGCGGAAAATGAGTGGATAGACGGACGGCGCATCACCCTTGAGATTCTGACGTCCATCAAACGGGCCGGCGCGGATACGATACTGTCTTACCACGCGAAAGAAGTGGCGGGCTGGCTAGATTCGCAGTAGCGTCGAACGACAGGAGTCAACCGTGTCAACCTATGTACTGCTAATGTCCCTGACAACGGAGGGTCGCCAGCGAATGCTGGAGAATCCGGACATCGTGCTGACAGCGCAATCCGAGATCGAGATTCCGCAGACGCAGATGCTGGGTCTGTACGCCGTGCTGGGCGAGTACGATTTTATGGGCATCGTAGAGGCGCCGGACAACGAATCGGCGGCGCGCCTCTCGATGGCGCTGGGCGTCGCCGCCGGAGTGCATATACGCACGCTTCCGGCGATTCCGATAGGCAGGCTGGAACAGGCGCAGGACACCCCGGCTCCAGAGATAGACATAGCGGGGATAACCGGTCCGTTCGGAGACGGCGGGAGCGACGGCAACTAGCGGGCCGCCGGTCCCACGCTCCCGCCAATAGGCCATATTCGGATTGCGACAATGGCGACTATCGCAGACGTGGGAACAGGGCCGAAGCTCCGGCTATCCACGCTGTGAGCGCGGTTGTCGCCAAGCGCGAAACACTCTTCGGCGCCGAGCGTCCAAGACGCCGTGTCCACGCCGACGCTCGCGGGCAGGCCGCGCAGATAAGGCTCGCGGTGATGCGCCCCGTCTATGAACAGCAGGCCGTCTTCGAGCGCGACGCGCTCGCCGGGCAGCCCGACGATTCGCTTGATCCTGTACTTGGGTCGCCCGAACTCGGGCAGGCGGATCACGGCGATAGTCGCCCGTTCCAGGGAGCGGCGAGGGGTGAAAGCCAGCGCGACGTCGCCGTCGTATAGCGACGGCTCCATGCTGGGGCCTCGAACTATGTACAGGGACGGTCGCCGCCACAGCCGGGTCATTAGTGTCATTTGGGGTCGCGTCCAAGCAGCGAAAGCGCCCAAGTTCGCATCTCGGCGATGGATGAATCTAGCGTGTCGGGCGTTACGGTAAAGTGGGGTTCGGAAGGCGTAGTGTCGTTGGGCGCCATATTGCGATGGATCTCCATGTCAGCCGTCGAGCCGAACGCTTCCGCGAAGCCGCTCAGCTTGCGAGCTAGGCGACGCGCGATCACGTCCTCGGGCGCGGCGCAATAGACGGTGCGGGGCATCGCTCCGGCGGCGTGGGCGATCAGGTGGAACTGTTCGCGATTCTCCGTGATCAGGTTCGTGGCATCGGCTATGGCCAAGCATCCGGCTCGGAGGGCGTCCTCGATCCTGCTGTGGACTTCGTCGAACACGGTATTGTTCGCGTACCAGGAAAAGTCTCCCGGACATAGGGCGGCGCGCACTTCGTCGCTTCGGACGATGACGGTCCGCCTACGCGGGAACGTCTCACGCAGCATATCTCCGATCCGGCTGGCGGTATAGGACTTGCCGGAGCCGACGTTGCCCATCATGACGAACAGAATGGTGGTTGGCGTGGAGGTCAATGCGTGTCTCCTTGCTTGCAGGATATTTTAACGCAGAAGCGCGGAGAGCGCAGAGGAAAGAATTTACGCCGTCGCGTCGAATTCCGGTTATCAACAGTATCTAGTCATCGGTTGGCGGCGCTTGCGCGGGGATGGGTAATTCTGTATCTTCATATTGACGGGCAGTTACGAAATGCACCCATGAAAGGAGCATCCCAAGCTATGGAAATCTCTTCCACGTTGAGAGGAATTTTTGGCGTCCGCGAAGCAGCGGCGCATTGCGACATCCCATGCGGGATATACGACCCGATTTCTGCCAAGATCGCCGCTCAGACGGTTCAGAAGATGGTTCTACGAATCGGCCAGCTGGAGGGCCACAGCGTCGAGGCATCGAACTCGCTGTCGCGCTACATCACCGTCAAGGAGGAGCATGCCGAACTGTGCAAGCACGAGCTTCGCGTGCTCTGGGCGGACTACACTTGGCCCGACACCGACCCGAACGAGATCGCGGCCAAGTTCAACGCCGCGCTGAAGCTGGCGGGCCAGTGCAAGCAGACTGTAAGCATGGACAACGCGGAGGCGCTGGTAGCCGCCGTTGACGACATTGCCTCGGTCTTCTGGGCTACCAAGGGCGTGGAGTACAGCGATCCCAACGCCGCCGCGCGCTACGGGACGTAGGCCCTAGCTCAACAATCTGGCGGCAATCCGGCGCCGGACCAGACAGAAACACGCGGGGCGGGTCTTCGGATCCGCCCCGCGCTATTTGTAGTCCTCGCGCGGCGGGCTGAAGATGTCCAGCGCGACCGACGGCTCGTCAGTAGCGTGGACGGCGTGTTCCACGCCACCGGGGATAATGTAAGTGTCGCCCTTCCTTACGCGCGTGGTTACGCCGCCTATGGTGAAGTCGAACTCGCCTTGGAGAACCATACCCGCTTGCTCGTGGGGGTGCTCGTGCATCGGCACTTCGGAGTTGGCGGAGATTTCGACGATGCTGAGCATGATCTTATCGCCCCACATGGTTCTCAGGAACACGCCCGGGGCGAGTTCGCGTCGCTCAACGTCGTCGGGATTGCGTGTGTAGGTCATTTCAGTCCTCTTGAGGGCAGTATCATTCTACGAGGCGCCGGACATTCACAGGGTTGTCCCTGCGAGGTCATCACCCTTGCGACATCGCGCGTTCGTGTTGCGGCGTCAGGCAGGCGGTTATGAAGTCGTTGATCGGGGTTGGGACCCCAAGCCGGGCGCCAAGCTCCGATACTTTGCCGTTGAGGTTCCCGAATTCCATGGGTTTGCCGGTGGTTAGGTCGGCGTGCATGGATGAGATGAGGTGGTCTTTGTCTTCGACGAAACCACTCATGATAGAGTCAACCAGCGCGTCGTCCAGATTCACGCCGGAGGCGCGTCCGACGGCCGCGGCTTCTTCGAGGACTTTCAGCGCCATGACGGCGGTGGCGGGCGTATCCATGACTTCGGCGAACGAAGAGTGAGTGATGCATGTCATTCCGCTCAGGCCGCAGATATAGACGAGCTTGTTCCACAGCGCCTGCTGAATGTCTGGGGCTATTTCGGAGTCTATGCCTGCGCCGGCAAGCGTCGCGGCTATCTCAGAGCCCCGTTCGGACGGGACGCCGTCCTGCTCGGCGAACACGATGCGGCAGTCGCCCCCAAGTTCGTTGAAGACGCCGGGCGCGGGATGCGCCGCCTCGACGTACGCCGCGCCGAGCATCACGCGATGCGCGCCGAACACGGAGGATAGCTCGTCTCCACTGCCCAACCCGTTCTGGAGCGTGATGATCGCGGTGTCGGCGCCTACGGCCGGGGCGATCGTCTCCATGGCGACCGCGTTGTGGTAACTCTTGACGCAGAACAGGGCAAGGTCTGCCGTCCAGCCGGGATCAGGGCGCTCCGCGGCGCGGGCGACGCCAGCGGGGATAGTGAAATCACCGGACGTTACGCTTTCGACCCTCAGGCCGTCCCGCTCGATAGCCGCCAAATTATCGCCCCTGGCTATGAACAAGACGTCGTTGCCGGCGCGAGCAAGCAAGCCGCCGAAGTATCCGCCGACGGAGCCGGCGGCCATGATGAGTATCTTCATGCGCGGCTCACTCCGTGCTCTTGAGCTCGACCAGCACGTTGACGTAGCGCGTGTCGCTGTTGTTGACGACACGATGCACGCGGTGATCTCCGTGGTACGTCCATGTTCCGGGGGATGACGGGCTGTCCGAAGACGTGCCGTCGTCATACTCCGCGGTCAGGCCGTCGCCCTCTACGACGACGGTTACGTAGTCGCGCCCGTGCAGGTGCCAGTCGCTGGCCTCGCCGGGGTTGACAATCAGGTTCCAAATCTTGACGTGTTCGTTCTCGAACAGAACGTTGGTGGCGATGTTTCCGAGTTCTTGGGTCATACCTAATCTCCTGTCAGAAGCCTAACTCATACCTGATTACTGGCGGGGCGTTCACCCCCATCCTAACCTTCCCCCATCAAGGGGGAAGGGACTTGCGCTTACCAAGCCAGCTTATCAGAATCCTAACTGTCTTGATTTCATGCTGACAACCCCCCTGCGGCCTACTATGATATGGTCCAGCAGGTCTATGTCCATCAGTTGGGCGCTCTGATTGATGCGGCGGGTAACGAGGACGTCTTCGGGGCTGGGCGTAGGGTCGCCGGACGGGTGGTTGTGCACTATTACGATCGCGGGGCAATTCTTGCGTATGGCGGGGCGCAGTATCTCGGCGACCCGGATGGAAGCGGAGTTGACCGTGCCCTGGTAGATCGTGTCCACACCCATCACCTCGTGCTTGTTGTTGAGCAGCAGCACGCGCAGCTGCTCCTGGTCCAGGTTGGTCATCTCCGCGCCCACGACGTTCTTCACGTCATCGGCGCAGGTGATGGTAGGTCGGCTTTCCGGATTGAGGCTGGCGGTTCGCCGTCCGAGCTCGAAGGCGGCGATGATCTGCGACGCCTTTGCCTCTCCGATGCCGTGAATTTGGCATATCTCCTCGCGGGTCGTCTTTGACATGCCGGAGAGTCCGTCCAGTTCGACCAGCATCCGGTTGGAGAGCTGCAGGACGTTCTCGCCGCGCGTACCAGCTCCGAGCAAGATAGCGAAGAGTTCCGCGTTGGAGAGAGCTTGCGGGCCGTTGTCGCGCAATCGTTCGCGTGGACGGTCGCCCAGCGCCATGTCGCGTATGGTTGGGGAGTAACTAGGGTTGTGTTGTTCTGCCATGTCTCGATAATAGTTTATTTGTTCTGATTGTGTCAACGCCTTGAACGAGCCAATTTGTGCGGATACAATTGCCGGGCATCTCGATCATATGCCGAACACCGGGAGGACCTCGATGATAAGCCGAGACAGGATTGTGGATACATTTTGCGAGCTGGCGAGGATAGACAGCCCTTCCGGCGAGGAGGAGGCGGTGGCGCAGTATCTCATCCCCAAGCTGGAAGGATTCGGGTTGAGTGTAGCGCGGGACGATTACGGCAACGTTATCGCAACGGACGGCGGCGACGATCCGCTCATCCTGTCGGCGCACATGGATACCGTGGAGCCCGGTCGCGGCATACAGCCGTCCGTGGATGGGGACCGCATCGTATCGGACGGAACGACTATTCTGGGAGGCGATTGCAAGGCGGGCGTTGCGGCGATACTGGAAGCGCTCGAGTCCATCAGGGAGGACGGCGCGGACCATCGCCCGATCGAGGTGGCGTTCACCCGGGAGGAGGAGATCGGCCTTGTCGGCGCGCGCAATATGGACTTTTCGATGCTGGCGGGCAAGGAGGCGGTGGTGTTCGACGGCGAGGGTCCGCCGAGCCAGATAACGTCGTCCAGCCCGGAGTACATAGGCTTCGACATCGAGATCACGGGGCGAGCGGCGCACGCGGGCGTGGAACCTGAGAAGGGCATTTCGGCGATACGGATAGCGGCGGAGATAATCACGAGGCTGCCGCAGGGCCGGCTTGACGAGGAGACGACGTTCAACGTCGGAACTATCGAGGGCGGCACGGTTCGCAACGCGGTTCCAGAGAACGTGAGCGTAGTAGGCGAGTTCAGAAGCCGCAACCTGGAGTCGCTGGACGGCATTCGCCTCCAGATCGATGACGCGCTGGACACGGTACGGGCGATGCACCCGGAGGCGACGATAGATTGCCACCTGCATACGGAGTTCGTAGCGTACACGCTGGAGGACGACGACCCGGCGACCGCGCTGGTGAAACAGGCGCTGACGTCGCTGGGACTGACCCCGACCATGCAGCCTTCGGGAGGCGGAACGGACGGCAACGTGTTCAGGCTGAACGAGATAAGCGCGGTCGTGGTGGGCATGGCCGATCATGGTATGCACACGGTGCGGGAGTACGTTACCATTCCCGACTTGGTGGACGCGGCGCACCTTTGCGAGACGCTGCTGCGAAAGGACTCGCAGCTATGACGGTGAGCTACCTGGGACACTGCGCGTTTCTGTTCGAGGAGTCGTCGGGCGAACGACTGCTGATAGACCCGTTCGGCAACGATGCGGATCACGACTGGTTCCTCGCCCCGTTTCCGGCACTAACGGTGGACCTCGTGGCGGTTACGCACGACCACTTCGACCACAATGCCACCGGCGCGCTTCCGGACGGGACGCCGGTGATGGCCGGGGAGGGACAGCGGACGGTCGGCGGTACGACTATTACAGGGGTACGGGATCTGCACGCGGGAAAGTCTGGGTTGGCGGGGATGGAGAACACCATCTACGTGGTGGAACATGAAGGAGTGCGGTTCTGTCATCTTGGGGATAACAGGCCGGATTTGCCGGATGAGGCAATCGCGCTACTGGGGAAGGTGGACGCGCTCTTCCTGCCGGTGGACGATTCGGAGCGTCTAATGACGCTGGATGAGGCGAACGCGCTCGTGGAGCGAATCTCTCCGATGATCGTGATACCGATGCGATACTACATCGAGGGGCTGACGACGGCGGGTTCGACTCTGGGCGGACCGGACCGCTGGTACCGGAGGCAGCCGAGGCGACGGCCGCTGCGACGGGCGACGATGCGGGTGGACCGGCGGGGGCTGCCCTACGAGCGTGAGGCTTGGCTGGTCAAGCCGGAGCTTTCCATCTAGTTCAAAATTGGGAATTTAACGCAGAGGCGCAAAGAGCGCAGCGCTGCAATGGATCCCCGGCTAGCGCGCAGAACGGCCCGCGCCACGCCCATAACCGGGCGAACGCGGGCCGCTCGCTATTGACTTGCTAGAGCTGACGGACGACTAGGCGACTTCTACGACTGCGCCCGCGCCCTCCAAGGTCTCTTTGAGGTTATCGGCCTCGTCCTTTGGAATGGCTTCCTTGACGGCGACCGGCGCGCTCTCTACCAGGTCCTTGGCCTCCTTGAGACCGAGGGTCGTAACCTGGCGGACTGCCTTGATGACGTTGATCTTGTTGGGGCCGATCTCCTTGAGGGTGACGTTGAATTCCGTCTGCTCCTCTTCGACGGCGGCGGCCTCAGCGGTGCCGGCGACGCCCTGAACCGTGGCCATGGTGACGGGGGCTGCGGCGCTTACGCCGAACTCGTCTTCCAGAGCCTTGACCAGGTCGGCCAGCTCAAGCACTGACAGTCCCTTGATCTCCTGAATCAGCTCATCCTTCGTAAGAGCCATATTCGTACCTCCTTCGCTTTGTGGGTTGACTGGTTTGAACAGGCCTCGGCGCCGTTAGGCTTCGGCCTGCTGGAGATTGTCTATGTGGCCCTGAAGGACGCGGGCCAAGCCTGCGATTGGGCCGTTGAGCACGTTGACCAAGCCGCTGATGGGGCTGTTCATCCTCATCAGGAGCGTGGCGATCAGCTCATCGCGCCCAGGCATCGCCGCCAGCCGTTCGACATCGTCGGCTGAGAGCGCGCCGCCGTCCAACTCGCCGCCCTGTATTACAAGGGACGACCTATTGGCGCGGATGAACGCGGTGAGCGCCCTCGCGGGTTCGGTCGGCTCTCCATAGCCGAGGGCCAAGCCCGTCTGTCCTGAGATGCTGTCCTTGATAGCGGGCTTGCCGGCCTTGTCGGCGGCGAGGTATGCAAGCGTGTTCTTGACTACGCGATACTCTACACCGGCTTCCCGGAGGACGCGCCGCAATGCGGTCATTTCGCCAACGGGCAGGCCCGTGTAGCTGGTTGAAATAACTATGGTACTGCCGTCGAGCTTCTCCGCGAGGGCTTCGACGGCGTCTATCTTGGCTTGTGTAGGCACTTCGACTGTCTCTCCCTATCTAATGACAAAACCCCAAGCCGGAGGCTCGGGGCGCGATTCGCGGTCGGAGCCGGGCGCGCCCGGCGGCGACTGTTGATGCTGCCTCGGCGGGCGGTGTCTTCGTTCCCCAAGGGGAAGCCCGCTGTCTCCGGCGACTCTATCTGTTGTGTGTATCTATTCTAATCGAAGTTCGGACAGGCTATCAACGTCCATTGGCACACTCGGCCCCATCGTAGCGGTGAGGTGGGCGGCGCGGATGTACTGGCCCTTGACGCCGCCGGGCCTGGAGCGCAACACGTTATCCATAAGCGTCGTCAGGTTGTCCATCAGGCTGTCGTCCTCGAAGGACGCCTTGCCGATGGGGCAGTGAATCAGCCCGGTCCTGTCGAGGCGGAACTCCACGCGCCCCTTCTTGGCATCCGACACCGCCTGTGGAATGGCGTCGGGTTGGACGACGGTTCCGGTTCGCGGGTTCGGCATGAGGCCGCGCCTGCCGAGGATGCGTCCAAGTCGTCCGATGCGCCCCATGAGGTCGGGCGTCGCTATGGAGACGTCGAATCCAAGAAAGCCGTTCTGGATCTCCTGGATGAGGTCGTCCGAGCCGACGAAGTCGGCTCCGGCTTCGCGGGCGATCGTCTCGGCCTCGCCCTGGCAGAACACCAGCACGCGCACAGGCTTGCCTACGCCGTGCGGAAGGACGGCGACGCCGCGCACCATCTGGTCGGCGTAGCGCGGGTCGGCGCCGGTGCGAATATGAAGCTCTATGGTCTCGTCGAACTTCGCGGTGGCCGTCTTCTTGGCGAGGTCGATAGCCTCGCCCGGCGCGTACCTTGCCTCGGGATCCAGCATCGCGACGGCTTCGTTGTATCGTCGTTTCTTGGTTGCCATGTGGGAGTGTCCTGTTTAGCGCTGTTCGCCGACGTGATAGGTTTGGGCCTAGTCGACCCGGATGCCCATGCTTCGAGCGGTGCCTTCGATGATGCGCATCGCGCCTTCGACGTCGGCCGCGTTGAGGTCGTTGATCTTGGTCTCGGCGATCTCCTTGACCTGATCGCGCGAGACGGTCGCCACCTGCTCGGCCTTCGGGTTGCTCGCGCCCTTTTCGATACCAGCCGCCCTTCGCAGCAATTCCGACGCGGGCGAACTCTTGGTGATGAACGTGAACGAGCGGTCTTCGAAGACCGTGAGCTCTACGGGGATGATGGCGCCCGCGCTCTGGGATGTGCGTTCGTTGTACTCTTTTACGAACGCCATGATGTTGACGCCGTGCTGTCCGAGCGCGGGGCCAACGGGAGGCGCGGGGCTTGCTCTGCCGCCTTCGATCTGGAGCTTGATTAGCGCGCGTACTTTCTTTGCCATTCGTTGTTTATCCTGATTAGGCTAATTGGGTTTGACGCCGGTGGCATGGGCTAAGAGGTTGAGCGTTAGGCGCGCTCTACCTGGAGGAAGTCCAACTCGACGGGGGTCTGGCGTCCGAAGAACGACACCAGCACCTTCACCTTGGCGCGTTCCTGGGACACTTCGTCCACCGTGCCCATGAAGTCCATGAACGGGCCGTCTATAATGCGGACACCCTGGCCTTTTTCGAGTCCGATGCGCGGCCTTGGCGTGTCAGTCTCGATCTGCCGCAGGATCTGTTCGACTTCGCGCTCTTCGAGCGGCACAGGCTTTGGTCGCCCCTCCCGCTCGTCTTCGGCGGACACGAAGCCGGTTACTCCGGGGGTGTTGCGTACGATAAACCAGCTATCGTCATCCATACGCATCTGCACCAGGATGTATCCGGGATATATGGTGCGCGATACCGTCTTGCGCTGGCCGCCTTTGATCTCGACCTCTTCTTCGGTAGGAACGATGACCTGAAAGATGCGGTCCTGCATATCCAGGTTATCTACGCGCTGGTCCAAGTTTTGCTTGACGCGCTTTTCCTGACCCGAGTAGGCGTGGATGATGTACCAGCGCACATCGGGATCCGGGTGTGTGATCTGAGTAGTCATAGGTCTAGTTTCCCAACAGGAAGTTCATGACTCGGGCGAACCCCAAGTCTATGACGCCGAGGAACGCGCCAATGGCGGCGGATACGGCGATCACCATGAGGCTCAGTCGGAACGTCTCCTCTTTAGTGGGCCATGTTACGCGGTTGAGTTCGCCAAGAACGTCTCGGATGCCTCGGATGCCGAACGCGCGGCGAGCGACCTGGCCGCCGACTCTGCGGGTCACGCCCGGGTCCCTAGCCATGCTTATCGCACCTCTCGGTGCAGGACATGTCGTCTGCACCTGGGGCAGAACTTCTTCAGTTCGAGCCGGCCGGGGTCATTGCGCCGGTTCTTGCTGGAGTTGTAGGTCCGATCCCGGCAGTCAACGCAGCCGAGCGTGATGAGGATTCTGGCTTCTCCGCGGCGGGCCATCGTCTAATCACTCCTGATATAGGCGCCTGGGCCGAACCAGTGTGGGCGCTTTGCCTGTCACACCGACTGGGCCGGTTTGGAAGCGCGCCGGCTGTCGCCTGAGCGCGCCACGCAATGTGTCGCGCCCTCTCCATGCGGCGATGCCGTTGAGAGGGCGCTTGTCTCTTCTTGGACGGCTGGAGCTAATCCAGAATCCTGGTGATGACGCCGGAGCCGACGGTCCTGCCACCCTCCCGGACGGCGAATCGGAGCTGCTCTTCGAGCGCCACCGGCGTGATGAGTTTGATGTTCATCTCGATGTTGTCGCCGGGCATCACCATCTCGACGCCATCCGGCAACTGGATCTCGCCGGTAACGTCGGTTGTGCGGATGTAGAACTGCGGCTTGTAGCCGTTGAAGAACGGCGTGTGCCTGCCGCCCTCGTCCTTGCTCAGCACATAGACCTGCGCCTCGTATTCGCTATGCGGGGCCATGCTGCCGGGCGCGACCAGCACCTGGCCGCGTTCGATCGATTCACGGTCAACGCCACGCAGAAGCACGCCGACCGCGTCTCCGGGCTCGCCTTCATCAAGTATCTTGTGGAACATCTCCACGCCGGTTACGACGGTAGTTGATGTTTCCTTGATGCCGACGATCTCGATGTTGTCTCCCATCTTGACGATGCCGCGCTCGACCCTGCCGGTTACGACGGTGCCGCGGCCCTTGATGCCGAACACGTCTTCGATGGGCATTAGGAAGTCGAGATCCCTGGGGCGGTCTGGCACGGGGATGTTATCGTCCACAGCGTCCATGAGCTCCCAGATACCGCCGGACCACTCGCCGTCGCGGGAGTTATCGTCAGCTTCGAGCGCGTTGAGCGCGCTGACGCGGACTATGGGCACGCCGCTGAAGCCGTACTCTTCCAGAAGCTCGTCCATCTCGAGCTCTACCAGCTCAAGGAGCTCTTCGTCGTCCATGGCGTCCACCTTGTTGAGGGCGACGACCATAGCGGGCACTTCGACCTGGCGGGCGAGCAGGATGTGTTCGCGGGTCTGCGGCATGGGGCCGTCGGGCGCGCTGACGACGAGGATGGCGCCGTCCATCTGCGCCGCCCCGGTAATCATGTTCTTGATGTAGTCGGCGTGGCCGGGGCAGTCCACATGGGCGTAGTGCCGCGTATCGGTTTCGTATTCCACGTGCTGGATTGCGATGGTAACTCCGCGCTCACGCTCTTCGGGCGCGTTGTCGATCGAGTCGAAGGGGCGGAAGTCCGCCAGTCCGTTCGCCGCCAGCACCTTGGTTATGGCAGCCGTAAGTGTGGTCTTGCCGTGGTCCACGTGACCGATGGTGCCTACGTTGACGTGTGGCTTGTTCCGCTCAAACCTCTGCTTAGCCATTTCTCCTCTTTCCTCCGTTGCCTGGAGCCCTCAAGCAGACTCGAACTGCTGACCTCGTTCTTACCAAGAACGCGCTCTACCTCCTGAGCTATGAGGGCCCGGTTTGTTATTTGGTCGTGTTGTAAAGCGCCTTCTTTAGCGACATTGGTGGTGGACGGGGAGGGATTCGAACCCCCGTAGTCCTTCCGGACGCCAGATTTACAGTCTGGTGGTATTAACCACTCACCCACCCGTCCACGATGTCTGAGTTAGTTTAGCATAGCGAACTTATCCAATCCAAGAGAAGGGATACGCGCGAGGGTGGAGCCCCAGGGGGGATTCGAACCCACCAACCTCCCGATTACAAGTCGGGTGCGCTGCCGATTGCGCCACTAGGGCTAGCCAACCATCATGATTTTAAGGGATGCCCGTCGGGAAATGCAAAAGCATTTTCGACGACGCTGTACGCCTGCCTCAGGGTGATGCCGGCTTCGGCGGCTATGCGGCGGCAGTCTTCGTATTCCGGGCTGGCGGATACTATCTTGTCGCCGAGCAGTTTGAGCTTGATGGCGGCGGGGCCATGCGGGGTCTGCACGGTCCGAATCTCTCGGCTCGCCTCATGGCGATCGACGGGCCTGACGCGGATGCCGAGCGTGGTTGTTTCGCGCATGATTAGATCGGCGGCTTCGGGTTCGATGCGTCTGTCCACGATGGCGCACAGCATAGTGGCGGGCCTGTTCTTCTTCATCTGGATCGGGACGAACCACACGTCGCGGGCGCCTATGGCGAACAGTCGTTCCTGGACGTATCCGAGAACCTCTCCGGTGGTATCGTCCAGGTTGGTTTCGAGAAGCGACAGCGCGGACCGGGGGGCGCTGGGCGCGTCGTCTATCCCGTTCGCGCCGTTTGGATCGTCTTCCAAGTCGCCCACCCACAGGGCCAGAACGTTGGGGTACTCCTCCGGGTCGCGCGTTCCAAGTCCATAGCCGTGAGCGCTCATCGCCATGCGGGGCTGCCGGAACTCGGCGAGCGTGGTTATGATGCCGGCGCCGGTGGGCGTTACCATCTCTCCGGTGCGAACGGGGTTGTTGGGCGCGGGAACGAGCGGCGCGCCCGCCATGCTGAACAACGCGGAGGTCGCGGGCGACGGCACCGGCAGAATGCCGTGCGCGCTCCTGAAGACGCCCGTACCCATGGGGAAGGGCGACGCGAATACGCGCTCGACGCCAAGCTCGCCCAATCCGACTACCGCGCCGACCACGTCCACGAGGGTATCAAGGGTACCAAGCTCGTGCAGGTGCAGGTGGTCTTCGGTCGTGCGGTGGACCCGCGCCTCGGCTGCCGACATGCGGCGGAATATGGCGGTGGATTGCGTCTTGACGCGCTCAGGCAGAGGGGCGGCGTTTACGGATTGGATGAAGTCTTCGAAGCTGTGGGTCTTGTACACTTCTTCGTCCAACTCGACGCGGACGTGAGCGCCGATCACTCCGCCGCGCTGGGACTGCTCGGCTGTTATCTCGACGCCGCGGACATCCATAGCGTCCATAGCGTCCGTTATCGTTTCCAGCGGGACGCCGGCATCCACGAGCGCGCCCAGCGCCATGTCGCCGCTCGCGCCGCCGATGCTCTGGAAGTAGGCTGCTCTGGTCACGTCAAACCTCGGGAGTCTTGCTTCGTCTGGCGCGGGGCATACTGGCGCGGATCGCTTCGCGCAGCGTTGACACGCGCTTTGGCTTCAGGGAGCCGCGCGGTTCGGCGTCTGTGTCGCTCGGCATGACGCACGCCCTCAGTCCGAGGCGCGACGCTTCCTCTACCCGCCTGTCCGGCTGGGAAACCCGGCGCACCTCACCGCTCAGACCAAGTTCGCCGAAGGCGGCGGTCGCGGCGTTGACCGGCACGTCTCGCACCGATGAGACTACTGCCAGGGCGATGGCGAGGTCCGCGGCGGTTTCGGCGACGCGGACGCCGCCGGTTACGTTCACTATCACATCCTGTCCGGACAGGGAGATTCCGACGCGGCGCGTCAGGACGGCGCATACCAGCAGCAGCCGGTTGTAATCCACCCCGGAGGCGACACGGCGTGGGGTAGGCAGCAGCGACGGATTGGTGAGCGCCTGCACTTCGACCAACAGCGGGCGCGTGCCTTCGACCGCGGGAACGATTACCGAGCCGACCGAGCCGACGGTGTGCTGGGACAGCAGATGCGCCGATGGGTCGGCGACGTCGCGCAGTCCGGTCTCGGTCATCTCGAATACGCCGACCTCGTTGGTGGATCCGAAGCGATTCTTGACGGATCGGAGAAGCCGAAACGAGCTTACGGGGTCGCCCTCCAAGTACAACACGACATCAACTACGTGTTCCAGGATGCGCGGGCCGGCTATGTCGCCGCCCTTGGTAACGTGTCCTGTCATGATGACCGAGACGCCGGACGATTTTGCCCACTGAGTAAGCCGGCGGGCGCACTCCCTTATCTGCGCGAGGCTCCCGGCTTCGGACGGCAATTCTTCGTCGAACACGGTCTGGATGGAGTCTATGACCACGAGGGATGGGGACAGTTCTTCGAGCTGCGCGAGTATGTCCGACAGGCCGGTGGCGGGAAACAGGTACAGACCGTCTGAATCCACTTCGAGCCGGTCGGCGCGAAGCTTGACCTGCGCGGTGGACTCCTCGCCGGTTACGTAGAGGACTGATGAACCACTGGCGGAATTGGGAGAGGCGCTGGCGGCGGCGGCGAGCAGCAGGGTGGACTTGCCGATTCCCGGGTCTCCAGCCACTAGTACGACTGATCCGGGCACCAAGCCACCGCCCAGGACGCGGTTGACCTCGTCGGACGCGAACATGAGGCGCGGGTGTTCGTCTATTCGGACGTTCCGGAGCAACACGGGTGTAGCAACGTCGCCCGTGGCGTTGGGGCCGGTCCACGCGCCGCGCCGTCTTGCGGCAGGCGCGCGGACTACCTCGACCAGCGTGTTCCAATCTCCGCAGTGGGGACAACGACCCTCCCAGCGGGGCGACTCCGCGCCGCAGTTCTCACAGGCGAAAGCCGGTCTGGTTCTTCTTGCCATCGCCGGTACCAACCCGTGCGCCTCAGACGGCGGGCGGTTAGGACAGTATCGGCGCGGCGTCCAACTCCTCGGCGTCGTCCAGATCCAGCTCGATGGAGAACGGGGACTCGGCGCGCACGACTAGCTCGCCGTCCTCCAAGTCTATGACCGCGGTGTCGGCAGGGCCTAGCCGGCCGCTGAGGATTGCGTCGGAGAGCTTGTCTTCGATGTGGTCCTGGATGACGCGGCGGAGCGGTCTCGCGCCGAACGCGGGGTCATACCCCTCGTCAACGAGCCAGTCCTTCGCTTCGTCGGTAACCTTGAGGTCTATGCCCTTCTCGATGAGGTTGGAGGTAACGTCCTTCAACTCTATCGGGATTATCTGGTGCATGTCATCGCGGTTCAGCGGATGGAATACGACCGTGCCATCTATGCGGTTGAGGAACTCGGGCCTGAAGAAGCGTTTCACTTCGTCCAGAACGTTGTTCTTCATGCGCTGATACTGCTGGTCGTCCGACTGCCCCTGCTCTGAGCGGGCCGCGAAGCCGATGGAACGGTCTTGCTGGATCAGGTTGGAGCCTATGTTGGACGTCATGGCGATTATCGTGTTGCGGAAATCTACCTTCCGCCCCTTGGCGTCGGTCAGATGGCCATCGTCGAAGATCTGCAACAGGATGTTGAAAACCTCCGGGTGAGCCTTTTCGATCTCATCGAGCAGGATGACGCAGTACGACTTGCGACGAACGGCTTCGGTCAGCTGTCCGCCATCGTCGTAGCCGATGTACCCCGGGGGCGCTCCGACGAGCCGCGCGACGGCGTGCCGCTCCATGAACTCGGACATATCTATCCTGATGAGCGCCTCTTCGGAGCCGAACAGGAACTCAGCGAGCTTGCGGACGAGGAGCGTCTTGCCGACGCCGGTCGGTCCGAGGAACATGAAGACTCCGGTGGGGCGTCTGGGGTTCTTGAGGCCCGCGCGAGCGCGCCGCACGGCCTTGGAGATCATGGTGATCGGCTCGTCTTGGCCTATGACCTTCTCGTGGAGGACATCCTCCATGTTGATGAGCCTCTGCGTTTCGGTTGCCGCGAGGCGCGTTACCGGGATGGAGGTCCACATGCTGACGACTTCGGCGATGTCTTCCTCGGTAACGGTGAGTTCGTCCTCCGCCTGCTCGTCCTTCCAGTTCTGTTCGAGCTCATCGAGCTTCTCCGAGATGCTGGCTTCACGGTCGCGCAACTCGGCGGCGTACTCGTACTGCCGCCCGGCTATCGCCTCGTCCTTCTCTTTGCGGACGCTCTCGAGCATCATGGTCATTTCCTTGACGCCGAGCGGCGGGGTGCTGTAGTTGATGCGAACGCGGGACGCGGCTTCGTCTATGAGGTCTATCGCCTTGTCAGGCAGGAAGCGGTCGGCTATGTAGCGGGACGCGAGAGTCGCGGCCTGCTGGAGAGCCTCGTCGCTTATCTTGAGTTCGTGGTGCTTTTCGTATGCCTCGACCACGCCGCGGAGGATGTCCACCGTCTCTTCGGTGGTCGGCTCCTCTACGCGTACGGGCTGGAAGCGGCGTTCGAGCGCCGGGTCGCGTTCGACGTACTTGCGGTAGTCGTCGAGCGTGGTCGCGCCGATGGTCTGCAGTTCGCCCCGCGCCAGGGACGGCTTCAGGATGTTCGCGGCGTCCACGGCGCCCTCGGCCGAGCCTGCGCCGACCATCGTGTGAACCTCGTCTATGAACAGGACGCAGTTTCCGGAGGTCTTGATCTCTTCGACCACCTTCTTAAGGCGCTCTTCGAACTCGCCGCGGTACTTGGTGCCCGCTACGAGCGCGCCCATATCCAGGGTAACGAGACGCTTGCCCTGCAAGGTGCTTGGAACGTCGTTGGAGGCGATCCTTTGCGCCAAGCCCTCGACGATGGCGGTCTTGCCGACGCCGGGTTCGCCAACCAGGACGGGGTTGTTCTTGGTGCGGCGGCTGAGTATCTGGGTGACGCGCTGTATCTCCTGTTCGCGGCCGACGGTGGTGTCTAGCTGCTGGGCGCGCGCCGCCTGGGTAAGGTCTATGCCAAGTTTGTCGAGCGTGGGAGTGCGCGAGGATGACTTGCTCCTGCGGCCGCGGCCGGACTGCTGGCTGCCCTGGCTGAGCAGGCGGCTGGTCTCGGCGCGAATCTTATCCAGAGTAACGCCGAGGCTTTCCAGCACACCGGCGGGAACGCCCTCGCCTTCTCGCATGAGTCCGATCAGCAGGTGCTCGGTGCCGATGTAGTTGTGGTTGAGCCTGCGCGCCTCATCCACGGCGAGTTCGATCACCTTCTTCGCTCTAGGAGTCAGCCCTATTTCTCCAGTCGGCGTCCGCTCTCCCCTTCCGATGATGAACTCCACGGCTGAGCGGATCTTCGACAGTTCGACGTCTAGGTTGACTAGCACCCTTGCCGCTACGCCATCGGTTTCGCGGACGAGGCCAAGAAGGATGTGCTCGGTTCCAATGTAGGTGTGGTTGAACCTCTGCGCCTCTTCTTGAGCCAGGGAGAGGACTCTACGAGCCTTTTCCGAGAATTTCTCAAACCTGCTGGCCATTTGGAGCGTCTCCTCGTTTCAGGTTGTCAAGCCAGCGACAGCGCTGTTCCGCAGAGTCCATCTTCCTGCGGATTCCTGCCCCAGGCTGTTACGCCCGGGGCAGGTCCTGCGCCAGTATGACGGCTTACGATCTGTTGGCAACTGCGATAGCCGGCGTCCGGGGCCGGAACGGGACGCTAGAAGAAGCGGTCTTCGCTCGCCTGCTTGAGGCTGAGGCCCAGTCTTCTGCGCTCGGGTTCTATCCGAAGTATCTTGACTTCGACGGGCTCACCCTCTCTGACGACCTCGCGTGGGTGGTTTATCATCCTCGAAGAGAGTTCGGAGATGTGTATAAGACCCTCGATGGAGTCTTCCACCCGGGCGAACGCGCCGAAGTTGGTGAGTTTGGTGATTGTGGCGTTGACGATTTCGCCGACGTGGTGACGGTCGTTGATCGTCTGCCACGGTTCGGGCTGGAGCCGCCTGAGGCTCAGCGCGATCTTCATGTTCTCGGCGTCAACGCGCAGGACATAGACCTGCACGTCCTGACCTACGCTCACGACTTCCTCCGGGGAGCCTACCATGCTCCACGAAAGCTCGGAGATGTGAATTAGCCCGTCGGCGCCGCCGAGGTCCACGAACGCGCCGAAGCTGCTGATGCCGGTAACCTTGCCGTTTCGGATCTCGCCTTCGGTCAGCTCTTGGATGAGCTTGGCCTTGCGGGCATCTCGGGACTCCTGCACGGCCTGTCGCTCGGAGAAGATGGCGCGGTTGCGTCCGCGGTTGACTTCGAGAACCTTCATGGGTATCTCTCTGCCAAGCTCGTCGTTCTGCGAGGCGTGTATGGCATCCTGCTCTTCCTCGCTGAGTCCGTCGGCGCCCTCCTGGTAGATGCGGAAGCGCTCGCGCGGCACTGAGACTAGCTGGGACATCGGGACGAAGCCCTGGACGCCTTCGACTTCTACGATCGAGCCGCCCCTGTTGAAGCCAGCGATCTTGCCCTGGATCACCTCACCGGCGTCCATGGCCTTTTCGAGGAATCGCCAGCCCTGTTCGCCGATAGCCCTGTCAACCGACAGTATGGCGGGGTTGTCGCCCGATTCGGGACGCACCACCATGGCGATGATCGAGCCGCCCTCCAGCCCTTCTATATCGTCGCCTATCGAGCGCATCTCGTTGACTGGCACTTGGGCTTCTGCCTTCAGGCCGATGTTCACGAATAGCCCGTCGGAGCTGTGCGCCCGCATAACGACGCCTTCGACGACGTCGCCGCGCCGGACGTTCTTGATTTCTCCCATCATCTGTTCGAGCAGCTGGCCCATGTCCTCTTCGGCTGGCATCTGCTCATGGTCTTGCTGAGTAGTCATTTGTTCAACTTTCCGGTATAGGATCAGGCAGGTTCATTATATTCAATGAGCTTAGGCTGGTAAAGCCGTTCACCGTTATCGTAGAAGTCTCCGTCCCGACCATCCCTGCGTGTAGTTTGGATTTATCTGATTGTAACACTTGGCGCGTGGGCTGAAAAGCCATTTGGGTAGATAAACAGGAAGAATCCAAAAAGGCGACCAAAATCGGGGATGTTCGGGGGTCGTTGGATTATCGAGGACGCTCCCCGTCGCCGGGGGTGCAAATTAGGGGAACCTTGGCAGTGGCCTATTTTCCCACACCCTTGCGAGTGCAGTATCGTCAGCGCTAAGGCGTTTCACTTCCGTGTTCGGGATGGGAACGGGTGGGGCCGCCTCGCTCGAACCACCAAGTGAATGGAGTATAGCGAGGGCCTTGGCGCAGTGTCAAGCGCAGGCCGGTCGCTTGACCGAAGTTTTGAGGGCGCCGACGCCGGGTCGCGCGGGATGCCAGGGATACACAGAGAGAGCGCGCAAGGGTGACGTCCCGTGGTTGACCGCCCGGCGCGCAAGCGCTAACATTGGCTGAACAACAACAAGCCTAGCGCGACGCGCGGGAGATGACGCCCATGGTAACTACCCAGCTACTAGAGGTCAGCGAGCTGGCCGCACAGAAGTTCAAGGAAATCCTCAGCGAGGAAGGCGAAGATGACGGCCTCCTGCGCGTGGCGGTCATGCCGGGCCCGCAGGGCGGCATCCAGTACATGCTTGGGGTCGAATCCGAAGCCGGCGACGAGGACATCGTCATAGAGATGCACGATATTCAGGTGTTGGTAGATTCCGACAGCGCTCCCCTGCTGGACGGCGCTTCCATAGACTACATGGAAGGGCTGATGCGGAGCGGCTTCGTCATCAGCAACCCGAACTTCCAGCCTGCCGGCGGCGGGTGCGCGTGCGGCGGCGGCGGCGGGTGCGGCGGCGGCGGTGGCGGTGGGGGCTGCGGAGGCCACGGCGGTGGCGGCGGGTGCGCGTGCGGCGGCCACTAACCCGAATCGCTCAAGATGGGCTAATTCTCAAAAGCGGAGCGGATGAACTCGCTCCGCTTTTGATTTGGGAGCGGCGAGCTGATCTTCCAATTCTTTGGTCTGCTGCGGGATGACCCCGCGACCGGGCTGGCCTATCTCGGCGCTGTGGTCGCGGCGCTGCTGGTGGGAATCACGGTCCACGAGTTCAGCCACGCATGGGCGGCGACGTCTCTGGGAGACAGCACTGCGCGCTCGCTTGGGCGGTTGTCTCTGAACCCGGCGCGACACCTGGATCCGCTGGGGAGCGCGCTGCTTCTGCTGGCGGGCTTCGGCTGGGGAAAGCCGGTGCCGGTGAACCCGGGAGTTCTCCGGGCGGGGGCGAGGCCCGGCATGGCGCTGGTCTCGCTGGCGGGGCCAGTGTCGAACGTGGTCGCGGCGTTGGCGTTCGGTGCGGCCCTGAGGATGGGGGCCGCCGAATCGCTGCCCGCATTCTCCATCGGGAGCATCGACGGGATGTGGCTCGTGGGAATCGCTTTGGGGTTGTTGGTGCGGATAAACTTGGTTCTCGCGGTTCTGAACCTGATTCCGATTGCGCCACTGGACGGATTCAAGGTTGCGCTGGGGCTGCTGCCGCCGGGCCCGGCGCGGTCGTTCGCGCGGCTCGAGCCGTATGGGCCGGTGATTCTGCTGGGCCTGATCGTGATAGAGTACCTGCCGGGCGATTTCGGCGTTCTGTCCGGCGCGCTCTGGCCGATAGTGAGGGCGCTTACGGATGTGATTGTCGGATAGCGCCTGTGGTAGGCTGTTTAGGAAAATGACGCTGCACAGATTGGGCTGCATACATTAGTAGTGAGAGTGAGGCTCCAAGTTGGAACGAATAACGATAGTTGGAGTCGGACCGATAGGCGTTTCGATAGGACAGTCCCTAATGAAGCGCAAACTCAGCAACACGGAGGTTGTGATCACGTCGGGCGACCGCGCGGTTATGTCGGCCGTGTCCAAGCTGGAAGCGGCGCACAGGACGGTAGGCGGCCTGAGACAGGCGGTAGAGGGCGCTCAGATGATCATCCTCGACGCCCCGCTCGGCGAAATGCGCGAGCTTATGGACGCGATCGGCCCTTCCGTCGAATCCGGCGCGGTGGTCACGGACACTTCGAACGTCAAAGGCCCCGTGCTCGGCTGGGCGAAGGAGTATCTACCGTCTGACGCCAACTTCGTAGGCGGACATCCCCTGCTGAAGCGCGCGCCCGTGTCTTTGGAAGAGGCAGACCCGGCGATCTTCGTGGGCGGGAAGTACACCGTCACCCCGTCGGACGACGCGGACGAACAGTCCATAAGGACGGTGGTGGGGCTGGTCGAAGCGCTGGGAGCCAGCCCCATCTTCCTGGATACGGCCGAGCACGACTCTTACGCGGCGGCCATGCACCACCTTCCGGTCGTGATGTCGGCGGCGTTCGTGAACTCGACCGCAGGCAGCGACGGATGGCGCGAGATGCACCAGCTCGCCGAGTCGCAGTTCGATTCGTTCGGGAGGCACGCGTCGAACGATCCACTGGACAACGAGGCTATGTGCCTAGCCGAGCCCGAAGCGCTGGCGCACTGGATAGACCAGCTGATTCTGGAGTTGTACAACTTCAGAAACGAGATCAAGGACGGCCGCGATGAGCTGGTGGAGCGGTTCGTCGCGGCGTGGGAGCATCGCGCGAGGTGGGAGGCTGACGCGGTCGTGCCGAGAGATGGCGTGAGGATACCGAGCGCTGGCGAATCCATAGCGAGCGCTATGCTGGGCGAGAAGCTGGCTGAGCGGCTCGGCGCGATGCGCCGCAAAGAGGAGCAGCCGGATACGACGTACAGGTTTAGGAGATAGGCGCTGGGAGGTAGGAGATAGAGGGGACGCGCCCTGCAAGGGCGCCTCAGCATTGCGTAGGGGCAACCCTCGTGGTTGCCCGATGAGAATGAATGATTCAGGAGTAGGAAGCATATGAATCGGGCAGTACGGCACAGTTCACGGCTGGAGGGGACGGTAGTTCCTCCGGGCGACAAGTCTATCTCGCACAGGGCCGCGCTGCTGAACGCGATCGCGGACGGCGACGCGATGATCTCGAATTTCTGCGTGGGCGACGACCGCAGCTCGATGCTGGGCTGCCTGCGCGGGCTGGGCGTGGAGATTGAGGAGCGGGACGCCGAGACCGGCGCGTATCACGTGTCCGGCAGGGGCAAGCTGGGACTGGTCGAACCGTCCGACACTCTATACTCCGGCAACAGCGGTACCACGATGCGGCTGGTCTCCGGCCTCCTTGCGGCTCAGGACTTCTTCAGCGTCATAACGGGCGATGCGTCGCTGCGACGACGTCCGATGAAGCGCATCCTGCTGCCGCTCGAACTGATGGGGGCGCAGGTGATGGGGCGCGGCGGAGGTTCGCTCGCTCCGCTCGCGTTCACCGGAGGCGGTCTGACCGGCATCGAGTACGATATGCCTGTCGCGAGCGCTCAGCTGAAGTCGTGCATCCTAATCGCCGGCATGTACGCGGATGGGGAGACTTCAGTAATCCAGCCCGCGGAGTCGCGCGACCATACCGAGCGCATGATGGCTGCGATGGGAGCGGATATAGTAAAGGAAGAGCTGCGGGTGACGGTGCGACCGTCGGAGTTGAAGTCAATGGACGTGCAGGTGCCGTCGGACATCAGCGGGGCGGCATTCTGGCTCGTCGCGGGCGCGGCGCATCCGAACGCGCGCGTCAGGGTACGGGGCGTGGGCATCAACCCGTCGCGCACCGGCGTGCTGGACGTGCTGAATGAGATGGGCGCGAACATCCGCATGGAGAACGTGCGCGAGGACGCCAACGAGCCATCCGCCGACCTGATAGCGGAGTCGAGCGACCTGCGCGGCATAGACATAGGCGGCGACATCATCCCGCGCGTGATAGACGAGTTGCCCGTGCTGGCGATGGCCGCGTCGCAGGCGTCAGGCCGGACGACGATCAGAGACGCGGCGGAGCTGCGCGTCAAGGAGTCCGACCGGATTTCGGCTACCGCAGAGGGGTTGGCCGCCCTCGGCGCGACGGTGCGAGAGACGGACGACGGCATGATGATAGAGGGAGGCGCGAAGCTGTCCGGCGCGGAGGTGGTGAGCCACGGCGACCACCGGATCGCTATGGCGATGGCGGTAGCGGGCTTGGTGGCCGATGGCGAGACCGTCATCGGCGACTCGGGCGCCGCGGACGTGTCTTACCCTTCGTTCTGGCAGACGCTGGATGGGGTGAGGGAGTAAGAGGAGCTAGGAGTGACTGGGGCGTGGCTGGTTGAATCATGACTGAAACCAACGCGCCAAGACTCTTTGTGATCTCAGGTCCGTCCGGCGTGGGCAAGGATGCGGTGATCGGCGGGCTGAAGGCGCGAGCGCTTCACTGTCACTTCGTAGTAACCACTACTACGCGGCCCATCCGGACAGGCGAGCGAGACGGCGTTGATTATATCTTCATCGCCCGACCCGACTTCGAGAGTATGATCGCCGAGGGTGAACTGCTGGAGTGGGCCGAGGTGTATGGCAACCTGTACGGAGTTCCCAAGTCTCAGGTTGCGGATGCGCTGGGGCGCGGCCAAGACGTGGTTCTGAAGATAGACGTGCAGGGCGCGCGGACTGTGCGGGGGATGTTTCCCGAGGCTACGCTCATATTCCTGGAGCCGCCGAACGTAGAAGCGCTGGCAAGGCGGCTGAACAGGCGCGGCACGGAGACAAGCGAGGCGCTGCGAGTAAAGCTGGATGCGGCGCGGGCGGAGTTGGAGGATGCGGCGTGGTTCGATTATCGCGTAGTCAACGCGGACGGGATGCTGGACGCGGCGGTGGCGGAGATCGAGGAGATCGTCAATCGGCGATAGTAGGCGGCGATTACGAATCAGAAGGCTAGCGCTTCAACATTATTGAAATGGCGGCTTATCCTCCCTCACCCTAGCCCTCTCCCAGAGGGAGAGGGGATAATTCGGAATCTGAATATCGATCACAACTAAGTCGTTGCACTACTAGAGCCAAGGGGGGAGCGTAGATGGATATGGATATGGACCAAGCGCTATCTAACGTCAGAGTATTGGATCTGACGCACGTTCAGGCGGGACCGTCTTGCGCGCAGATGCTCGGCTTTCTGGGGGCGGACGTCATCAAGGTCGAAGATACGCGCGGCGGCGACAGCACGCGCAGCGACCTAGCTCACCGGGAGGATTCGGACAGCGTATATTTTCTGATTTTCAACAACAACAAGCGAGCCATTACGCTGGACCTGAAGACCGACAAGGGCAAGGAGATGTTCCAGGGGCTGGTCAAGTGGGCGGACGTGCTGGTGGAAAATTTCTCTCCCGGGATGCTGGACCGGCTCGGCATGGGTTGGGAAGTCTTGCGCGAGTTGAACCCGCGCCTCATCTACGCGACTATCAAGGGGTTCGGCACCTATGGTCCCTACGCCGACTACAAGGGATATGAGTTCGTGGCGCAGGCCGTTGGCGGGGCTATGGCGACGACGGGCTACGAGGACAGGCCTCCGGTGATGGTAACTCCGGGCGTCGGCGACTCCGGCAGCGGGCTGCACGCGGCGATCGGCATCTTGGCCGCGCTTCACAAGCGGGAGCGCACAGGCAAAGGGCAGATGGTGGAAGTCTCGATGCAGGACTCGGTAGTCAACCTGATGCGCATGTTCCTGACGCGGACGCTGGGACACGGCATCGATTATGTTCGGACGGGGCATCTGGGGCCCAGAGGCGCGCCGATGGTCTATCCCTGCGCTCCGGGCGGATCGAACGACTACGTTATGATCCATCCGCGCGGCGACGGCTGGGACATGATGCTGGCCGCGATGGATCGCGCTGACCTGATAGGCGACCCGCGCTTCGACGACGAGGAAGAGAGGATGCGGAACGTCGAGGCAGCGACGGAGGTCATCACCGAGTGGACTTCGGCGCGCACCAAGTGGGAGGCGATGGAGACGCTGGCGGAGGCGGGTGTCCTCGCGGGCGCGACCATAGGAGCGGCTGAGGCACTCGAGAACGAGCACTTGATAGCGCGCGAGATGATAGTGGAAGTGGAAGACCCGGTCCGGGGCGACTACCGAATGGTGGGCATACCCATCAAGCTCTCGGACGAGGCGAACAAGGTTACGCGCGCGCCGCGGTACTCCGAGCACACGGACGAGACGCTGACGACGATATTGGGCTGCTCGCCGGAGGAAGTGGCGGAGATGCGACAGGCGGGGGTTATCGTCTGACTAGACTGTTCGCGCTTCCAGCCACTCCAGGTCAACTTCTATGCCGAAGCCGGGGGCGTCGCTCGGCTTCACGTAGCCGTCTTTGATGATGGGGGTGCCGGGAAGCAGCGCCATCTCTTCGAGCGGCACGCCCGGAGGAGCCACGCCCTCGGAGCGCTCGCCCCAAGCCACCACGGGCATGGCGTATGCAAGGTGTTGGCCGTAGGGGTAGTTCATTCCGCCGTGTCCGATGACGGTTACGCCGTGCGCTTCGGCGATGTGGCAGATGCGGACGCTGGCGGTCATACCGCCGCACCAGGCGATGTCCGGCTGGAGGATGTCCACGAGTCCCTGCCCCGCTGCGAGCGCGAACGGGTGGATCGTGTACCAGTGCTCGCCGGTCGCCAAGGTTTGATGCGGGACGCGCTGTCGCACCTTCATGTAGCTATCCAAGTCTTCGGGCAGCAGGTAGTCTTCGAGCCACTTGATGCGATACGGCCTCAGAGCTTCCGATAGTCGCACGATGTACTCGGTGTTTAGCGACATCCACGAGTCAACCGCTATCTCCACGTCAGGCCCAACCTGATCGCGGGTTCGGGCTACAAGCTCTTCGTCCTTGCGGATGCCCTCTATGCCGTCTTCGGGTCCGTGCCGCACGAACAGTTTGACTGCCTTGAAACCGAGTTCCATGAACCAGTCTATGTAGTTTTCAGTCCCGTAGGCCAGCATCGTGTTGGAGGCGTAGCAGAATATCTTGTCCTTGACGGGGCCTCCGAGAATTTCGTACACGGGAATGCCGAGCAGTTTGCCCTTCAGGTCCCACAGCGCGTTGTCCACCGCGCTGATGGCGTAGCTTGTGAGTCCGTCAGCGCCGTATGGGGAGGCGGCGCGGCGCATCAGATCCCAGTGCTTGTCTATCGCCATCGCATTCTGTCCTTCCAGCAGCGGCGCGAAGTGATCGTTGACGATGGACAGGACGGGGCCGCTCATAGCGGTCAGACCCAGACCCCACGTGCCGTCATCGGCGGTTGCGACTACGGCCGTTCGTCCCCACGGCGCGCTCCAGCCGCGGTCCGGGAACTCGGCGTCGTAGCGCGCCATGGGGCTGGTGAAGTGGCCGACTCCCGGTATGGCGGGGACGCGAGGTTCGGTCTTGCGCGGCGGGGTTAGTTCGATGCCGACGGCGCGGATGGATTTGATGTTCAAGGTTTTGCCTCTCTTGGGCTTCGCGAGGATATGGAACTTGGTTAGGGCGGGATTTTCACCCCCATCCCAGCCTTCCCCCGTCAAGGGGGAAGGGGTTGAATCATAAGGGCGAGGGATGGAATTTTGGTTGGATTGGGAGTTAGCCAGCCTGCAAATCAGCCACCATGCCAGTGAGCATCTCCTCGTCTTCGCCAGTGGGGGTGGCTATATCGAAGCTGATGGACGTGGCGTAGTCGCCGTGCGCCGCCTTGAGCTTGTCCACAATTTCATCGTGGGTGCCGACTACGGCGAAGGTTTCAAGCATATCGTCGGTGATCTGGGCGGGCATCTCGCCCCAGCGGTTGTCAACGGACATGCGGTACAGGCGCGCGGCAGTGTCTTCCCAGCCGTGCGCGCTCATCACGCCCTCATAGCTGCGGGTGGATGCGTAGAACGAGATCTGGCCCTTCACGCCGGGCTTCTTCGACTCCACTTCTTCTTCAGTCGCGCCGGTGATGATAAAGCCGCCGGCGTTTATCTCGAAGTCGTCCAGAGAGCGGCCCGCGCGTCGGGCGCCTATTTCGATGTTGGGGATGATTACGTCCCGCGTGTACTTGGGGGTGCAGAAGCCGTGCAGCAATACGCCGTCGCAGACTTCTCCGGCGACTTGCAGCATGTACGGGTTGACGGCGGAGACGAAGACCTTTATGTCCGGGTTCTCGATGGGGCCGGGGTTGAAGAACGGAGGCATCAGGTTGAAGTCGAAGTGATCTCCATGGAATTTCACGGGGGTCTGGGTCTGCCAAGCGTTCCAGATGTGTCGCAGGGCGTGGATGTACTCGCGCATACGGGGCGCGGGCGCGGACCAGTTCATTCCGAAGCGGCGCACGATGTGGCCGCGCACCTGGCTGCCGAGTCCGAGCGTGAAGCGCCCGCCGGACATTGCCTGCAGATCCCACGCGATGTAGGCGACGTCCATGGGGCTACGGGCGAACGCGAGAGCGATGGAGGTTCGGAGGTCGACGTTTTGGGTGTGCTCAGCCGCTATGGCAAGAGGTAGGAAGGGGTTGTGGTTGGTCTCGGATGAGCTGTACGTGTCGAACCCGATCCGCTCCGCGCGCCTCGCGGACGCGGCGATCTGCTGTGGGCTGCGTCCATCCAATCTTGAGCCGACTTTCACTTGCGCCGCTCCTTATAAGCTGTGGGTGTTTCGCGCGCGCCGTCACCGGCGCCGCGTATGTTTCGATGCAATGGGGATGATAGGCGAATCGAGCGCGGTTGACAAGACGGGGCGAGCGTTCCAGACTAACCCATACTTGAGCGCTACGGCGCAAGACTCACCCTGAAAGACGCGCGGAGGCGACGATGGCGAGCGACATTGGCACAGACGAAATCAGCCTGTTCGAGGCGATCTACTCGCAGCGGGCGATACGCTACTTCAAGCCGGACGACGTGCCGGACGATATGATTCACAAACTGATTGAGGCGGGGACGAAGGCGCCCAGCGGCGGCAACCGCCAGGGCTGGAAGTTCCTGGTTATCCGCGATCCGGCGCTGAAGGCGAAGATCGGCGAGTATTACGAGGACGGCTGGGAACACGCTTACGGCGGGGCGACTTCGGAACCGGGCCAACTGCTGCCGCACGTCCGCCGGTCGGCGGACCACCTGGCGCGCACTATCGGACAGGCGCCTGTGCTGCTGATGGCGTGCATCGAACACGACGGCGGCCCGTCCACGATGGGCAGGGGCGGTTCGATATTCCCGTCGGTCCAGAATATGCTGCTTGCCGCGCTCGGCATGGGTCTGGGAAGCTGCCTGACGAGTCTGCACAAGCGACACGAGGACGAGATCAAGGAACTGCTAGGGATACCTGAGAATGTGGAGACGGCGGCGCTGCTGCCGGTGGGCTTCCCCGCCGACAACGCGCGGTACGGGCCTACGAGGCGCGCGCCGGTGGAGGAGGTAACGTACAGGGATCGGTGGGGCGAGTCTTACGAAAATTAACGCAGAGACGCAAAGGCGCAGAGACGCTAGTGGGTTTGATTTATTCTTACTCCCCGCTTCTGCGCGTCCTATGCGGCTCTACGTTTAGATCGGGGCTTTCTGACGCAAGCCGGGTGGCTGTGTGCTATACTCTGTCGGGTTTCAACCATCAATTCGACCAGGAGACGCGGCATGTCATACGAGTTCATCACCTATGAACAGAAGGGGCGCATCACATACGTTACCATCAACCGCCCGGAGCGTCTGAACGCGCTGCATCCGCCGGCCAACGCGGAGCTTAACGACGCATTTACACGCTTCAACGACGACCCGGACGCATGGGTCGCCATCCTGACGGGGACGGGAGAGCGGGCGTTCAGCGCGGGGAACGACCTTCGCGCCACCGCCGAGCGCGACCAGTCTGGGGATGCGGGAGCGGCGGAGGTTCGATACGCCAGGGCGCCGTTCGGGGGCATCACCTCCAATTTCGAGTGCTGGAAGCCGATCATCGCGGCGGTGAACGGTTACGCGCTGGGCGGCGGGCTGGAGACGGCCATGGCTTGCGACATCATCATCGCGGCTGAACACGCCGAGCTCGGTCTGCCCGAACCCAGGGTCGGGCTGTACGCGGGCGCGGGCGGAGTGTTCAGGCTTCCGCGCCACGTCCCGCCCAAGATAGCCCTGGGGATGATGCTGACCGCAAGGCGCATCAGCGCTGAAGAAGCATACCGCATCGGGCTGGTGAACGAGGTCGTGCCGCTCGACGATCTGATGCCGACGGCTGAGCGCTGGGCCAACGAGATTCTGGAGTGCGCGCCGCTGTCGATTCGCGCAAGCAAGCAGATGGCATACCAAGGGCTGGACTGGCCGCTGGACGTGGCCATGTCTCGCAATTACAGCGAGGCTCAGAAGCACAACGCGTCGGCGGACAGGATCGAGGGGCCGAGGGCGTTCTCAGAGAAGCGACAGCCGAACTGGACCGCGTCCTAGGGCTGAGGGGGCACTGAAAGGAATGGGAATGACAACATCCAATTCGATGGGCGAGTGGCAGCTTCCGACGAATGTTCGTCCGACTCGGTATGCCCTAAATCTGGAGCCGGATTTGGAGACGTTCAAGTTCGATGGGTACGTTACCATAGACTTGGAGGTGGAGGAGCCGACTTCGGAGATTACACTGAACAGCGCGGAGCTTGCTATACACTACGCTCGGATTACGCTGGCCAACGGTTCGTCGTACCGAGCCGGCGGCATCTTCACGGATGAGGAGCGCGAGACGCTGACGGTCTCGTTCGGAAGCCCGATCCCGGCGGGAACGGCGCAGCTAGGGCTGGATTTCACCGGAGAGTTGAACGACAAGCTGCGCGGCTTCTACCGCTCGTCGTACACGGACGTGGAGGGCAATCAGAGGTGGATGGCGACGACGCAGTTCGAGTCCACGGACGCGCGGCGGGCGTTCCCCTGCTGGGACGAACCGGCGGTCAAGGCCACGTTCGACGTAACGCTGATCGTGCCTGAAGAGCTCGAGGTCATATCGAACACCGAGCCGGTGAGAACGACGGTTGGCGCCAGCGGGAAGAAGTCGGTTCGATTCGCGGAGACGCCGATCATGTCCACGTATCTGCTGGCGTTCATCGTCGGCGACCTGGCGTGCATCGAGGATCGGACGGACGACGGCGTGCTGATGCGCGTGTGGGCGACGCGCGGCAACGAGGACAAGGGCCGCTTCGCGCTGGAGACGTCCGTAGATCTGCTCGGCTACTTCCACGAGTACTTCGGCGTCCCCTACCCTCTCACCAAGCTCGACCATATCGCCATACCGGATTTCGCGGCGGGGGCTATGGAGAACTGGGGCGCGATAACCTACCGCGAGGTGGCGCTGCTGGTCGATCCTGAGAACAGCTCAGCGGGCACGAGGGAGATAGTCGCGGCGATCGTTTCGCACGAGATGGCGCACCAGTGGTTCGGCAACCTGGTTACGATGGAGTGGTGGGACGATCTGTGGCTCAACGAGAGCTTCGCGTCGTGGATGGGAGACAAGGCGGTTGACTACCTGCACCCTGAATGGGAAATGTGGACGCAGTTCCTCACGCACGACACGAGCTCGGCGCTGAACCTGGACGGGCTGAGAAACTCGCATCCGATAGAGCAGGAAGTCGGCAATCCGGCGGAGATTGGGCAGTTGTTCGACGCGATCAGCTACTCGAAGGGCGGCTCGGTTCTGCGGATGCTGGAGCACTACCTGGGCGAAGATGCCTTCCGCGAAGGGTTGCGAATCTACATCAAGCGGCACGAATACGCGAACGCGAGGACGCGGGACCTGTGGAACGCGTTGGGCGAAGCGTCCGGACAGCCGGTGGCCGAGATCATGGATTCGTGGACGCAGCAGACCGGCTACCCGGTTCTGGACACGCGCATAGACCGCAGCGGAGACGCTATCGAGGTTACGCTCGCCCAGTCGCGCTTCCTGTACGACGACGTACTGGGCGAGGGCGAGGCGGACGACACGCGCTGGAAGGCTCCGCTGACTGCGCGCACGGCGTCGAACGCCGAGCCTGTCCGCGCGCTGATGGAGGCGACCGAAGCGACGCTGAGCCTGGAGCCGGCGTCGTTCGGATCGAGCGATGAGTGGGTGAAGGTGAATCCCGGACAGTCGGGGTTCTACCGGGTTCGCTACGCGGACGACGAGATAGAGCGACTGAAGGCTCCCATCCGCAGCCTGACGCTGCCGGCGCAGGACAGGCTGGGGCTGCACTCCGACGCTTACGCGCTGGCGAAGGCGGGGCACATTCCGGCGTCGGCGTACCTGAACCTGGCTGAGGCGTTCAGCAACGAGACGGACCCGTCGGTAGCGGGCGACCTGTCGGCTTCGCTCAACGCGCTTGACAACGTTCTGTCGGACGAGCCGTTCTACGCGGCGTACCAGGCGTTCGGGCGCGGGGTCTTCAAGCCCATCGGCGACCGGTCGGGCTGGGACGCGAAGGCCGACGAGGGCCACCGCGACGCGCTGCTGCGCTCGACCGCTCTCAGTCAGCTGGGTCGGTTCGAGGATGACGCTACGCTGGTCGAGGCGCGGCAGCGCTTCGACGGCTACGTCGAGGAGCCATCGTCGCTGCCCGCCGATCTGCGCTCCGCCACGTTCGGCATGGCGGCGCATCGGGGCGACCGCGCGCTGTACGACACGATGTGGGAGCTCGAGAAGGCGGCGACGCTGCAAGAGGAGAAGATGCGCTTCGTCGGCGCTCTGTGCAATTTCTCGGATCCGTCGCTGCTGCGGGAGACGCTAGAGCGCTCGCTGGACGAGAGCCATGTCCGCAGCCAAGACACGATCCGCGTCATGGTGGGCGTGGCGTCGAACCACGCGGGACGCGAGCTGGCGTGGGAGTTCCTCAAGGACAACTGGGAGGAGTTCGACCGGCGGTACGGTGAGGGCGGGTTCGCCATCATGCGGCTCGTCAGCATCTCGTCGGTCTTTACCACTGCGGAGAAGCGTAGGGAGGTAGAGGAGTTCTTCGAGGCGAATCCCGTACCGTCTGCCGAGCGCACTATTCGCCAAGGTCTCGAACGCATGGCGATCAACGTCGCGTGGCTTGAGAAGAATCGCGAGGACCTTGCCGGTTGGTTGGTCGGTTAGTTGAGGAAGTCCGGCGCGCGGCGCTGGACGTCGTCTTTCCGATACGGTGCTTCGGGTGCGGCGCGGCGGGACGGTACATCTGCGCGGAGTGCGTCGAGGCCCTGCCCAAGCTGGAACGTCCCTACTGCGACGTCTGCGCCAGTCCGGGCGTCAATCCGAGAATTGGGCGCGAGTGCGGGTTCTGCTCGGCGCATCCGCTTGCCGTGGACGCGATACGCTCTCCCTACCTGTACACGCCGGACAGCCCGATCCATCGCGCGATCACGTCTCTGAAGTACCGGGGACTGCGAAGCGTTGTGCCCGAGCTTGCCGAACTGCTTGCGGAATTCGCATCGCGTCGGAGCGGAGCGCATTCGTCGTCTTGGGACGTGGCTATTCCAGTTCCCAGCCACCCGTCGCGGATGCGGCGTCGAGGATACGGTCAAGCGGCGTTGATCGCGTCGGAATTGGGCGCGCGGTTGGGGGTTCCGGTGGACCCGAAATCGCTATCGCGCGCCGTCAACGCGCCGTCGCAGCTCGAAACCGAATCGCGCGAGGAGCGTTGGACGCGAGCGCAAGCCAACTTCGAGTGTGAGGCGAAGTTCGACAACGCGAACGTTCTGCTGGTGGACGACCTGGTTACGACAGGATCCACCGCGTCCGCCTGCGCCGCCGCGCTGAAGGACGCGGGGGCGCGGCGGGTGGTCGCGGTGTCGGTTGCGCGGGCGCCGTAAGAGGACTCACCCCCATCCTAGCCTTCCCCCGTCAAGGGGGAAGGGAATTATGAACGGGCTTCCTAGACGCGGACGAACTTGGAGACGCGCTCGCCCTGTCCGATTTCGGTTACGTAGATGCTGCCCTGCGAATCTACGCAGATGCCGTGTCCGCCGATGAGCGTGCCCAGTCCGGCGCCTTCGTTGCCGCGCCAGCGGGTTATCAGCTCGCCGTCCATCGTCCAGATGCTCACGCCGTTGCCGCCGCCCTGCTCGATGACGTAGATGATGTCGTCCTGAATCCACAGGTCGCCGGGGGCGGTCATGTCAGTCCATTCTTCGATGAAGTCTCCCTCGGCGGTGAACAGCTGCATCCGGTCGTTTTCGCGGTCGGGGATGAAGACCCGGCTATTGCGGTCCACCCAGACATTGTGGAGCAGCGCGAACTCACCGGGACCGGTTCCCTGCTTGCCCCAAGACTTGACAAGCTCTCCTTCGGCGGTGAACTTGTGGACGCGGTGTCCGCCATATCCGTCCGAGACGAACATGTGGCCGTCTGGCGCGATGGCGAGACCTGAGGGCATGTTGAACGGCGCGCCATGGAACGACGGCGAAGGCGCGAGCTTCTCCCCAAGCGTCCGCAACGTCTCGCCGCCGGGAGTGTACTCGGTGGCGATGTGGTAATCACGGTCCACCAGCCAGACGTTATCGTTCGGGGCTATGTAGATGCCGTGAGGGTTCGCCGAGAACGTTCCCTCGCCCCAAGAGCTTATGAAGTTGCCGTCGGTATCCCAGATGGTGACCGGGTGCAAACCGCGGCTGAATATGTAAACTTCGTCCTGGGAGTTGACCGCGCCGTCGGAAGCGGCTCCGAACTCCCAATACTTGGGCATATTGGGCCATACCGGTACACGTTCGTACTGAAAGTCGCCTGATCCTACGATAGCCATGTTGGGCCTCCTGCGTTCGATTGCTTGTGGGCATGTGTGGGCGATTGTATTTGGGATGGGCGAGGGCGGTCAATACGCAGGGCGGGTGGTTCGGCGTTCAGCCGTCGAAACGTGCTACAATCTCTTGGGCGGCGCGTTCTTGCCCCGTCTCTACTGGGAACAACACAATTTGGAGGATGATGAGATGGCAGAGACCAGAACGGCTAATTCGGTTTGGGAGGGAGACCTGACGAGCGGCGGCGGTCGAGTAACGGCGGCTACATCGGGCGCTTTCGATGGGATGGCGGTTACGCAGCCGACTCGCTTCGGCGGGTCGGAGGGCAACACCAGCCCGGAGGAGCTTATCGCCGCCGCGCACGCTTCTTGTTACAGCATGGCGCTGTCGGCGGGGCTGACGCGAGCGGGGACTCCTCCCGGCAAACTGGATGTGAGCGCGAGCGTTACGCTGGACTTCGTGGACGGCGCGCCTACGGTGGTTTCGTCCGCGCTGACCGTGGTCGGCAGCGTGGATGGGGTGAGCGAAGCGGACTTCGTGGCTGCCGCTGAGGCGGCGAAGGACGGCTGCCCAATCTCACGCGCGATGGTCGGCAACGTGGAGCTTAGCGTGGAGGCGTCATTGGCGTAGTGGGGCGTAGTGGGGCGTAGCGGCGCTTGCGCCACCCCCATCTTAACCTTCCCACGTCGAGGGTGATGGGACTTCATAGAGGATCGGCGCTTTTGACAGCGCTTCGGGGCTGTTGCTAAGCTGAGAACGGAATACGCAAAAGGCTGAGACGGAGACAGGTTGGAGAGAACGCAGCCGGCACAGCGAGCCTGAGAGCGGTGAGAGCAGGCGTCGGAAGACTTTCCAACATCCCTCCTGAGCTTTGGACCGAACGTCCGCCGATGGCGGGCTAGTAGGCTCTGACGGAATCGCTCTCCGTTACACGAGCGACCCGGTCGCAGTTTGCCGCCGGGGTCGAGAGTCCGCAACTGCGGGAACCTGGGTGGTACCGCGGGCGCCGGTTTCATGAAAGACCTGCTCCCGTCCCTGATGACGATTAATCGGGGACGGGAGTTACTTTTTAAGGTGTCAACAATCGCTCGATTTCGGAATGTTCAGGGACGGCCAAACGGGGCCGGAGAGATTTTCAATGGCCGGAGATGAACATACGCACTGGACGCGCAAGTTGTTCGTGGAGAACGCGCGGCTCTACCTGCCCTTCTTGGAGCATGGAAAGGAGCGCGCGGGTGGCGAGGTGGACGCCCTGACGCGGCTGTTCGCGGAGTTCGGGGTTCCGGATGAGGGCAGTGTTCTGGATCTGGCATGCGGCGTCGGCAGACACAGCGTGCCGCTGGCGAGACGAGGCTACGAAGTGACCGGCGTGGACATATCGCCGCTGTTCATCGAAAAGGCGCGGGAGTACGCCGCAAGCGAGGGAGTGGACGCGCGGTTCGAGGTGGGGGATGCGCTGTATGTGAATGAGACGCTGGCGGAGCGCGCGCCATTCGACGTATGCGTGAATATGTTTACATCCCACTCGTACTATGGGCGCGAGGGCGACGTCAGAATGTTCCGCGGGGTGGCGGACCTGTGCGGGCCGGGCGCGCTGCTGGTGGTCATGACCGCGAATCGAGACGCTATCATACGGCGGTTCGAGCCGGAGGGCTTGGATCGGGCGGGCGATATCGCCATACGTCAGCGTCGCGCCATAGACTTGGAAACTTCGGTGATGATGAACGTGTGGGATTTCTTCGATGGCGAGGCGTCGTCCCCGTCGCTGACGCTGGAGATGGATCATCGCGTTTACAGCCTGCACGAGATGAAAGACGTTCTGGAAGAGGCAGGCTGGCGGTATCTGAAGGGATTGGGATCGGCGTTCGAGGCGTCTGGAGAACTGACGCCGTTGGACATCGATTCCAGCCGCATGTGGGTGGTGGGGATGAAGGAATAGGCAACTGGTTGAATACAACGTTTTCACCCCCATCCTAGCCTTCCCCCGTCAAGGGGGAAGGGACTGAAACGCAAGGCAAGGAGATAAGGAGATAATAGGGATGTTCGAGCCGGTCAATTCGAGAGTGGATTTTGCGGCGATGGAGCTAGACACCATCGAGTGGTGGAACGAGAACGACGTCCCGCGCAAGTACAGGGAGCGCAACGGCGACTCGGCGCGGACGTATTCGTTCATAGACGGGCCTATCACGGCCAATAACCCGATGGGAGTGCATCACGCTTGGGGACGCACGTACAAGGACCTGTTCCTGCGCTTTCGCAACATGCAGGGGTACAGACAGCGCTTCCAGAACGGCTACGACGGCCAGGGGCTGTGGATCGAGGTGGAGGTGGAGAAGGAGCTGGGCTTCGAGTCGAAGCGCGACATCGAGGGGTTCGGCATAGACAAGTTCGTCGATCTGTGCAAAGCGCGGGTGGACAGGTTCGCCGACATCATCACCGATCAGTCCAAGCGGCTCGGCTACTGGATGGACTGGGACAACTCGTACCACACCAAGTCGGACGAGAACAATTACATGATCTGGCACTTTCTGAAGACGTGCCACGAGAAGGGTCTCATCTACAAGGGCCGCGACGTGATGCCGTGGTGTCCGCGATGCAGCACCGGCCTTTCTGAACACGAGATCGTTACCGAGGGGTACGTTGAGATCGTGCATCCGGGGCTGTTCGTGAAGTTCCCGGTTATTGGCAACTATGGGGGCAACAATGGGGCCGAAACGGGAGAGTCTCTGCTCATCTGGACGACGACCCCGTGGACGCTGTCGTCTAACGTGGCGGCGGCCGTCCATCCAGAGTTGACTTACGTGAAAGTCCGCAATGGCGACGACACGCTGTATCTCGCCAAGGGGCGGCTGCCGGTACTGCGCGGCGATTACGAGGTCCTGGAGGAGATGCCTGGCTCGGCTCTGACCGGCCTGCGGTATCGGGGGCCGTTCGACGAGCTACCGGCGCAGGCGGGCGTCGAGCATCGGATAGTCGAATGGGATGAGGTGTCGGAATCCGAGGGCACAGGCATCGTCCACACGGCGCCGGGCGCGGGCAAGGAGGACTTCGCGCTGGGCAGGGAGTTCGGCCTGGCCGTGATCGCGCCGCTGGACGACGAGGGCGTGTTCGTGGAGGGCTTCGACTGGCTGACGGGCATGAGCGTCTTCGACGTGAACAAGCCGATCTACGACAGCCTGCGCGGCAAGGGCGTCTTCTATCACGTCGAGCCGTACTCGCACCGCTACCCGGTGTGCTGGCGCTGCAGCACGGAACTGGTCTTCCGGCTGGTGGACGAGTGGTTCATCCGAATGGAGCCGGTGCGCGAGCTTCTGATGGACGTTACGAACAAGATCGAGTGGGTTCCGGCGTTTGGCAAGGCGCGCGAGCTGGACTGGCTTCGCAACATGGACGACTGGATGATCTCGAAGAAGCGCTACTACGGCCTAGCGCTGCCGATATTCGAGTGCGGCGAGTGCGGCGAATTCGAGGTAATAGGCTCCCAGGACGAGCTGCGAGACCGCACCGTGGAGGGCTGGGACGAGTTCGAGGGCAACTCGCCGCACCGCCCGTGGGTTGACGCAGTGAAGATCGACTGCTCCAAGTGCGACGCTGTCGTATCGCGCATCGAGGACGTGGGCAACCCGTGGCTCGACGCGGGCATCGTGTCGTTCTCGACGCTGGGCTACCGGAACGATCGCGAGTACTGGAACGAGTGGTTCCCGGCGGACTGGATATCGGAGAGCTTCCCGGGGCAGTTCCGCAACTGGTTCTACAGTTTGCTGACAATGGGCGCGATACTGCAGGAGACTGAAGCGTTCAAGCTGGTGTTCAGCTACGCGCTGATGCGCGACGAACGCGGCGAGGAGATGCACAAGTCGAAAGGCACCGCGATCTGGTTCGAGGACGCCGCCGATAACATGGGCGTTGACGCGATGCGCTGGACGTTCTCGCGGCATACGCCGGAGAACAACATCAACTTCGGCTTCGGCACTGCGGACGAGGTGCGGCGACGCTTCATGATCCCGCTGTGGAACGTGTACAGCTTCTTCGTTACCTACGCGAACATCGACAGGTTCGACCCCAACATCGAGCCGCCGCCAGTGTCCGAGCGGCCCGACCTGGACCGCTGGATACTGTCGGAGCTTCAACAGCTCGTGGCGCACGTTACGCAGAGCCTGGAAAGATTCCAGCCCGATACGGCGTCGCGCCGGTGCGAGGATTTCGTCGAGTCGCTGTCCAACTGGTACGTGAGGCGCAGCCGGCGACGCTTCTGGAAGAGCGGCCTCCTAAACGGCGCGGGCGCGGGGGACGCGGACGTCTCGGACAAGCTGGCGGCATACGCGACGCTGTACGAGGTACTGCTGACTCTGACCAAGCTGCTGGCGCCGATGGTTCCGTTCGTAACGGACGCGATGTACCGCAACCTGACGGCGGGCGACAAGCGAGAGAGCGTCCACCTGGACGACTATCCGGTGGCCGACCTGTCGCTGATAGACGAGCGGCTGAACGAGGTTACGCGGCTGGCGCAGCGCGTTTCGTCCATGGGACGGGCCGCTCGGAGCAAGGCGCAGATCAAAGTGCGGCAGCCGCTCGAAGCGGTTCTCGCGCTGACGCGCACCGCCGAGGAGCGCGAACTGCTGCTGTCGGCGACGCCGCAGATTCTGGACGAGCTAAACGTCCGCAATCTCGTAGCCGTCGAGGGTGAGAGCGAAGTCGTGAGCTACGTGGTACAGCCGAACCTGCCGCTGCTGGGCCCCAAGTATGGGCGCGAGGTGGGCGCGGTGCGCCAGGCGCTCGCAAGCGCGGACCCGGCGGAAGTCGCGGCGCGGCGCGCGGCTGGCGCGGCGATCGAGGTCGGCGGATACACGCTCGAGGCGGACGAGGTTCTGGTGTCCACGGAGGACGGGGACGGCCTGAGCGTGTCGCTAGACGCGGGCTATGCGGTGGCGGTAACGACGGAGATTACGCCTGAGCTTCTGCTGGAAGGCCAAGCGCGGGAGCTGGTGCATCGCGTCCAGAATATGCGGCGCGACGCGGGGTTCGACATCGCAGATCACATCGCCGCGTACTACACGGGCGACGATCTGGACGAGGTTCTTGCGGCGCACGCGGAGTACGTCAGGCAGGAGACGCTGAGCGTGGACTTGGTGAAGGGCGAGGCTCCGGATGGAGCGCACGTCGCGGCGCAGGAGTTCGATGGGCTTGCGAGCGCGATAGGGGTGATCACGCAGTAGCGCTAGATTTAACGCGGAGGCGCGAAGGGGTTTTAATCGCAGAGGCGTGGAGAGCGCAGAGGGACGCAGAGAGATAATAAAATACCACTTCGCGTCTTTGCGCCTTCGCGTCTTTGCGTCTTTGCGTCTTTGCGTTAAAATCCGCGCCTTCGCGCGAATTTTGATTCGCTACTAATGATTTATGCAATTGTTCTCATATTTTTTGTACATTTTTGCACAATGTTGACAGCGCCCTATATCGCCCATATGCTCAATTTATGCCGCCGCCTTCATCAGAGAAGTTGGGGAGCAAGCTGGCGGCGCGAGCAGATAGCGCAAGTGGGACGAAAGGAGCTAGCCATGCTGCCGATAGTCCAGTTGAGGCATGTAACCAGGGACGATGTACAGAGGATTTCGGGATGGTTGTCGGATCATGAAGTGGCCTCGAGTTGGTTCGGGCATTACGCCTGCGGCGATGCCGTTCACCGAGGCTATGAGCCAGGGCTGATGGTCGGCGCATCCAGCGAGGCTTGGGTGCGGGTGTTCGACCAAGACCGTCGCAGGGTGATATTCTCGATCTACGCGGGCGACGAGGGACACATTGGCGAGAGCCAAGCGGTGTTCGACGGCGATGGCGACGTGGAGATCTCGCTGCTGATCGGGCGCAAGGATCTTTGGCACCGGGGCTTCGGCGCGGCCGCGGCGATCCAGCTTCTCGACAGGCTCTTCTACGACTACCCAGTCTCCCAAGCATGGGTGAGCATCCCACAGGACAACATCGCCGCGCTTCGGCTGTTCAGCCGGCTTGGGTTCTCGTACCTGTGCGAGAGGTCGCTGTGCCAGACACCGGACGGCGGCGAGCTGCGAACTACGATCATGGCGCTTCCGGCTTCGGAGTACCTCGACCGCAAGATGGAGCCGCAATCCGCCGAACGGACGCCACAGCCGATAGTTACGGTTACCGGGCTTCCCGGCAGCGGCTCGGAGCATGTCTCCGCCGAGGTCGCGCGTCTGCTGCGCGCCGACAGGCTGGACGCCGGCATCACCGACGCGCTATGCCGCCAGATAGGTCGGACGCGGGGCGAGATAGAGTCGCTGGAGGCAAGCTTCACTTCGTTCTGGGCCAGCGCGCTCAGGAGCGCCCTGGCTCCGTGGGAGCGATACGGCGCGATAGAGGCGTCGCCGGAGATGTTCGGGTCGTTCCCGATCATAGAGTCGTCGGTCGAGCTGCCGGACTATCTCACGAAAGAGGAGTACCTGGACGGGCTGCGGTCAGTATTCCAGTCCGCTGCGGCGGACGATGCGCTGGTGATCCACGGGCGCGGCGCGCTGACGCTGGCGCCGAGCGACAGACCAACCTTCCACGTCTATATAGGCATGGACTTGAACGGGCGCGCCGCAAAAGCGCAGCTCGAGGAGAAGGTCTCGGAGTATGCGGCGCAACAGGCGCTGAAGAAGATGGACAAGCAGTTCATATCGCTGTACAAAAGATTGTACGGGATTGACCCGATGGACCCGGGACGATACGATCTGACGATAAACATGGACAGGCTGACGGTGGAGAGCGCGGCTCGGATAGTGTCGAGCGCGGTTGCGCGGTCGGCATGGACGCGCCGTCTCGAAATTCGCCGCCAAGAGCTTGTCGCGGCATGAACCTGATGAACCCAAGAGTGTTTCCGGCCTGATCTCCACACATCAACCCGGCGCAGGGACCTCCAACCTGCGTCGGACGGGTACTTGCTCCTCCCTTCCCAATGGAGTTCAGGCTTCTCTGCCCGCGTCGCGCAAGCGGCGCGGGTTTTTGGGTTGGGGGAACAGATCGTTGCGGGCGAAGTTTCATCCCCATCCCCCGCCTTCGCGAGGGCAGGCTCTAACCCTCCCTCGTCAAGGGGGAAGGGACTTGGGAGACATCCACTCAGACTAGGTCGCCCAGGAACCAGCGGACTGCGGCCTCGAACGCGCCCGGAAAGTCCTGGTGGAACCAGTGCCCGCCGCCTTCAAGCTCCGCCAAGCGCACCTGCGACACGGGCAGAGCTTCGCGCATCCGCACCGCCGTCTCATGCGTCAGCAATGCGCTCTGACGGCCTCGCAACAGTAGAACGGGACAGGCGATTCTGCCCCAAGATTGCCACAGATCGGGACGCTCATACTCAGTGACGATGCGGATGTCGGCTTTCCAGACGCGCTTGCCGGCGGCCGACTGGCGGGTTACCGCAGACGCTTGCCCTCGCAACTCGGCGTCTGCGGTGTACACCTGGCGCTGTCTGAGCCGCTCTACGAAATCGTCTAGCGCGTCCCACGAGTCGGGTTCGGCGGCGATGTCGGCGAAATCACGCTCGGTCTGCGGATTGCGCGGGTCCGGGTCTATGTCCACTACGACGAGGGCGCGGACGCGGTCCGGATTCTCAACGGCGTAGCTCCAAGCGTAGCGTCCGCCGGCGGAGTGGCCGACGAGTACGACATCGTCCAATCCGAGCGCGTCGAACAGTACGCTGACGTCTGACACGTAGGCGTCATAGGCGTAACCGTTCGGCCCAGCCCAGTCGCTGTCGCCGTGTCCGCGGCTGTCGAGGGCAATGACGCGATACTCGGTCGCCATCGCGCGGGCGAACGTGTCCCAGCTGCGCGCGCTATCGCGCATACCGTGCAGCAGAACCATCAAAGGCATTGGGGGCGCGTTGGCGCCTCCCCAGTCGGCGTAATGGAGCGAGAGGGGGCCGTTTCGGAGGCGGCGGCTTGTAGGTTCTGTGCACTCGGAATTGGGCAAGTCTAGTCTCCACTTTTGGGGCATGAATTTAGCAGGCCGTCGGGGAAATTGCAATTTTGGCTGCGCAGAGCCTAGACTACGGCTAGTATCGGCGGGCGTGGATCAATCTGTGGACGACAGGAGCGGGGATCGAGATGGCAAGGGCAGATGAGATAACGCTGAGCGTGGTCGATCAGTCTCCTATCCGCAAGGGGGGCAACCCCTCCGACGCGCTTCAGGAGTCGGTGAATCTGGCGCAGAAGGCCGAGGGGTTCGGGTATAGCCGCTACTGGGTGGCGGAGCATCACAACTCGTCGTCGTTCAGCGGCGCGGCGCCGGAGATACTGATTGGGCAGATAGCGGCGAGCACGGACGCGATTCGCGTAGGGAGCGGCGGCGTGATGCTGAGCCACTACTCGGCGCTCAAGGTTGCGGAGCAGTTCAGGATTCTGGACGCCTTCTATCCGGGACGCATAGACTTGGGGATCGGACGGGCTCCCGGCAGCGACCAGTTGACCGCGGCGGCGCTGAGCCATCCTCGTCCTCCGATGAACGTGCAGCGTGACTTCCCGCAAGTGGTGGGCGATCTGCTGGCGTTCATCAACGATACGATGCCGGAAGGCCACCCGATGCACCGCATCCACGCGCAGCCAGGCGGCGCTCCGGAAACGACGCCGGAGGTCTGGATGCTTGGGTCGTCCGATTACGGCGCGCAACTTGCGGCGCATCTGGGGTTGCCGTTCAGCTTCGCGGACTTCTTCGGCAACACGTCGAGCTATGGGCCTCGAATGGCGGAACTGTACAGGGAGATGTTCCAGCCCTCGGAATACCTGAACGAGCCGAAGGTGAACGTGGGCTTGCAGGTGATATGCGCGCCGACGGAGGAAGAGGCGAAGTTCGTTGGCGCGTCGCGGAGCATCAACAAGGTGATCTCGGCGCTGGGGCTGACGACTGGCGGGTTGCTGCCTCCGGAGGAGGCGATAGACTGGCCGCTGGACGAGCCGGCGCGGGCGTACATGGAGCAATCCACGAGCAGCTACATCGAGGGCGACCCCGAGCAGGTGCGGGATGGGATTCTGGCGGCGGCGGAGCGGTATCAGACGCCGGACATCGGCATCGTGAGCAACTGCTACTACTTCGAGCACAGGGTACGATCGTACCGGCTGGTGGCGGAGGCTATGGGGGTTGGGACTCCTGAGAAATAGGGGATGTGAAAGAGGAGTGAGAGGGCTGTTCGCGATGGGAATTCATAGATGGTCAACGTTGAGGTGAATGGAATGACGGAAAGCATTCTGGTTGACAAGATATATGGGTGCTTGCTGGGCGGTCTCATCGGGGACGCGATGGGCGCGCCGACTGAGGGGATGCACTATCGGCAGATTGTGGAGGAGTTTGGGTCTGAGGGCGTCTCGGACTTCGAGGGGCTAGGCACGGACGATACGGCCATTCGCAATCAGCTGATAGACGCCATCTTCAAGAGCGGCGGTCGCCCGACGGTGGACCACTTCGGGCAGTCGTTCCTGGATTTCAAGGATCAGCACCGGCGGCTGTGGTTCTTTCCGGTGCAGAGCGCGTTCCACAAACTGGAAGCGGGCCTGGCGCTGCCCGCCTACGCGGGATGGGGCAATATGCAGAGCTCGTCATCCGCCATGGCCATATCCCCGATGGGAATTATCAATGCCTGCGATCCTCGCCAAGCGGCGCTGGAGACTATGGACGTGGCATCGTTCATCCACAATGGAGCGTCGGGCTACTGCCGGGACTCGGCCTGCGCCATGGCGGCGGCGGTCGCCGCGGCGTTCGAGGCGGACGCGACTATCGAGTCCGTAATAGACGCGGCGACCGCGTATCTGCTGCCGGTGAGCGCGGACGAGATGAGGGGGACTATCCACCGCGCGCTGGAGCTCGCCGCCGAATCCGGGTCATACGAGAACTTCCGAGAGAGCTACTACGAACGCTTCCAAAGGACGATGCTGGCGGACGCGATGGAGACGGTCCCGGCGACGCTGGCGATTCTGGCGCTCGCTGAGGGGGATCCGGAGCGCGCGATAGTCTGGGGGGCGAACTTCGGACGGGACGCGGACACGATAGCGTCTATGATCGGAGGCGTGGTCGGCGCGCTGCACGGCGCGTCCGGGCTACCACCGGCGTGGGTGGAGAAGGTCGAGGCGAACCCGGACGTTGCCTACCAAGACACGGCGCGGCGGTTGGCGGAGATAGTTCGCGCCCGCGTGGAGGAATCGATGGCGAGGATAGCGGCGGTGGAGGCGCTGGTAATTTAACGCAGACACGCGAAGGGCGCAGAGAGGCAGAGGGTACAGCAATATTCTCTCTGCCATTTACACCTCTGGGTAGAACAGGAATCCCTATTCGTTCTCCCGATCCTCCCACCACGCTAGATAGTTGGTGGGTTCGAGGCTGCCGTCTCGCCATTGGGCGACAGTCTCATCGAAGCGGCTTCTGATCTCAGCCTCGAAATCAGCTTCAGTGGCGTTGTTGAAGATCACCAGATCGGCGGCGTCCGCACGATCTTCCCAACGGCGCTGGCTGGCTAGCCGCTGCTCCACCTCATCCGGACTGAACTGGTTGCGCGCGGCCAAGCGGGCGCGGGCTGTGTCGTCGTCGCAGGCGATCAGCCAGGTCCGGTCGCACCAGCGGCCATAGCCGGCTTCGACGTGGTTGACGGCCTCGAGGACGGCTATCTCGTCGTCGCCGAGTGTACGCCTCCAGTCGTCAATGACGCCCTTTACGGCGTCGGCGATACTGCCGATGGCGGTTGTCAGCTTACTCATCTCTTCGGGCTTGCCGAAAACTTTGCCGCCCAGTATTCGGCGGTCTATGTAGCCGTCTTCACCGACTATCTCCTCTCCGAAGATACCGACTATGCGGTCGAAGGCGGGTGTGCCGGGGTCGTATAGGCGATGGACGAGGCGGTCGGCGTCGCAGTGGTGAGCGCCGCGCTCTACCATCAGGCGGCAGGCGGTGGACTTTCCGGTAGCTATCGAGCCGGTTACGCCGACGATTAGGGACATGGCGAGATTCCTGTGTTGGCGGGGGATTTGCGGATGGGTCGACGAAGGCCACCCCGGCAGGACGTTCCGTTGGAACCGCCCAGCGGGGTGGTGGCGCGCCGTCGGTTGGCGCTAGTCGTCGTCTGCCGCGAGATCTGCGGCGGCGCGGTTCTTGAAGTGCGGCATTACTTCTTTGCCGAAGACTTCGAGCTGTTCGAGGATGACGCTCTGCGGCGTGCCCACGGGCAAGCCCATGTTGACGTGATCGAGGCCGGGCCATCGGTCTTCGATCTCCTCCATGCGCTCTCTGATCTGCTCCGGACGACCCACCAGCCAGGAGCCGGCTTCGACCGCCTCTTCGAGGGTTGGCAGGTTGGCGTGCGGAGCGCGCGCCGGATCCGCCAGCGCTTCGAGCTGGTCGTCGGTCAGGCCGCGCACGAATCCCAGAGGGGCGAACATCTTCATGTTCTCCTCATAGTACGGCCGGGCGAGGCGTATGGCCTCCTCTTCGGAGTCGGCGATGAAGTAGGAAATGCCGAGTATCAGGTCTCCACCCAACTCGGTCTCGTTGCCGTGGGCGGCCTGGACCTCTTGCCAGCTACGTACGACCTGCTCGGACGCTCCACCGGGCGCCGCGCCTCCGCCGATCACGCCCTTGATGCCATGCTTAGCCATGAAGTTCAGGCCTCGCTCGCTCGCGCTAACGATGGGCTGCCAGCACTCGACGGGCATGTTGATCGGGCGAGGCACCAGGCTTATCTCTTTGAGGGTGTAGCCTCTGTACGGCACCTCGGGCGGGATGGTATAGTACTTGCCATGATGCGAGAAGGATTCGTTGTTGAACGCCTTCATCATCACTTCGACCTGCTCTTCGAAGTACTCTCGGTTCTCGTCCTGGCTGAGCATCGGCGCGCCAAACGCCTCGACCTCGCGGGTGTGGTAGCCACGCCCTACGCCGAATATGACTCGCCCGTTGGTAAGGATGTCGGCGGTGGCGTAGTCTTCGGCCATTCGGAGCGGGTGCCACATGGGGGCGATGTTGAATCCGCAACCGAGCTTGATATTCTTGGTCAGATGCGCCAGGTGGATGCTCAGCTGGAGTATGTTGGGGATGCACTCGTAGCCTTCGGGCTGGAAGTGGTGTTCAGCCATCCAGAAGACATCGTAGCCCAACTCGTCCATGAGGACGCATATGGCCTCGGTCTTGTCGAAGACGGTGATTAGCTCGTCGTTCGAGTAGAACCGGTCGTTGGCGGCGGTCGCGCTGAATCCCATGTCGGGCAGGTCTATGTGGCCCGCGAACAGGCTCCCGAATTTGTCTATCATCATGCTCCTCCCTGTGTGCGGTTGGATTCCATTGTAAGTGAACAGGATACAGTGTCAAGCGCGACATTCGGCATAGGGGCGGCATAGGGGCGGCATTGAAGCAAAACGGAACGGCAAAAGCGTTGACGCGCTCGCAATGGGTAGTGGGATAATCTGATTCAACTTCGCTGGTGTTCTCGGCCTTCCGGCTTCGCGCAGGCCCTCATCCCTGAGGCGGCGCGACTTGGAGGCCCTCCTCGCCGGGCTCGTCCACTGCCGGGAGGCAGCTGCCCCATCACCAGCGAAGTTTTTCTATTCCGGGCCTTTTATATCCTGGGCCGCGGAGACGTCCGGCGGGCGCGGATGTCCGGCGCTCCTACGCTTTGGCTCCGGCTACATGCTACACTTGTATCATATTGAACGCTACCTCCTCTCATGTTGCCGATGGTCGCAAGCGTCGGCTGATTCTGCTCACCATCGCGGTCGGCACGTTCGTATCCGTCCTCGACCAGACGGGGGTTAGCCTCGCGCTGCCCCGGATGGCGAGCGAGTTTGACGCGACTATCCCGTTCGTGCAGTGGGTCGCGCTTGGGTACATACTCATCACCGGATCGTTGCTGCTGCCGGCCGGCCGAATTTCGGACATGGTTGGGCGGAAGGTGATCTACGTCGCGGGTTTCTGCGTGTTCGTGGTAGGCGCCGCGGCGGCGGCGATGGCTCCGAACCTGATTGCGGTGATCGCCTTCAGGATGCTGCAGGGCGCGGGGTCGGCGATGATCCAGGCGAACGGCATGGCGATTCTGACGACGACGTTTCCGGCTGAGCAGCGCGGGCGCGTCATCGGGGCGTTCATGACTATGGTCGGGCTTGGCGCGATCATGGGTCCTGTGATCTCGGGCGTGGTGGTGGACCAGTTCGGCTGGCGCGGCGTGTTCGCGGCAGGCGTGCCTCTGGGCGCGCTGTCGCTGCTGGCCGCTACGCTGGTTCTAATCCGAGACGCGCCCAGCATCACCAGCGCGAAGCAGCTGGTAACGGGGTTCGACTGGCTTGGCGCGCTTATGTCGGCCGCGGGGCTCGCCACGTTCCTGCTGGTGATGACCAACGCTTACCGCGTTGGGTGGCTTTCGCCGGCGGTTGTGGTCGCGTTGTCGGCGAGCTTCGCGCTGCTGATCGGATTCGTGCTCTGGGAGCGGCGGACGGCGCAGCCGATGCTGGATCTGGAGCTGTTCGGCCACCGCGTGTTCGCGCTTGGGACATCGGCTAGCTTCTTCGGATTTCTGGCGGGGACGGCGGTGTTCAGCATGATGCCGTTCTACCTCCAGGACGTGCTCGACCTGTCGGCGCGCGCGGCCGGGCTGTACATCACGCCCGCCGCCCTGGGGTTCGCGCTGTCGGGCCTTGTCGCGGGTCAGCTGGCGGACCGTGTCGGAGCGCGCCGCGTCGAGTTCGCGGGGCTTGCGATGCTTGGGCTATCGCTGTTCTTCCTGGGCAGGCTGACTGTGGAAACGTCTCCGATAGTCGTCGCGCTGGCGATGGCGCTCCAAGGGATGGGCATGGGCGTTTTCTATACTCCCAACACGGCCTCGGTTCTGAGTGTAGTCGAGCAGCGCAAGTACGGCGTAGCGACCGCATTTCTGAATATGACGCGCAACACCGCCAACGTAACCGGAGTTGGACTTACGATCTCTATCGTTACAATGGCGATGGCGGCGCGCGGATTCGAGCCGAGCCTGGATGCGGTAGCGAGTGGCGCATCGGGAGTGGAGGCGGCGTTCACGCACGGGCTTCGGTTGGCGTTCATGGCGCTTGGCGCGTTCATCCTGCTATCAATCGCGCTGATCGCGTTCAAGCCGGGCGCGGAAGAGGACGCTGAGCCGGAGCGAGGAGAGGTCGGCGAGCCAAGCGCCCAATCATCAGGCGGCGACTGACATGGGATCCAAGAGCATCACGTTCGCCCCCCTGAGAGGGATCACCAACAGCCCCCACTACCACTGGTGGGCTTACATAGCTGTCGCCATCGGCATGTTCATCAACGTGGTGGACCAGTCGGGCATAAACATCGCGCTGCCCGAGATAGCGAGCGACTTCGAGGCGGACATTCCGACGGTCCAGTGGGTATCGCTGGGGTACAGCCTGGCTACAAGCGCGATGCTGATGCCGATGGGCAAGCTGTCGGACATGATCGGACGCAAGCGGGTGTATCTGGGCGGGTTCGCCATCTTCGTCGCGCTGGCGCTGGTGGGCGGGATGTCTCAGGCGCTGTGGATGCTGATTGCGGTGAAGATAGCGCAGGGACTGGCGTCGGCGTGCGTGCAGGCGAACAGCATGGCTTTCATCACCGAGGTCTTCCCGGACAATCAGCGCGGCAAGGCGATGGGGCTGTATATGCTGGTCATCGGCTCGGGCGCGATCGGCGGACCGATAATCGGCGGGCTGCTGGTTACGGAGTTCGGCTGGCGCTCGATCTTCTTTGCGGGGATACCCGTATCGCTGGTCGCGATGAGCGCGGCGGCGCTGGTTCTGAAGGGTCGGTCGGAGCAGCAGCTTTCGGGTGGCGGCGGACGCTCGTTCGACTGGGCGGGCGCGGCTCTGTCGTCCGGGGCGCTGGTGGCGTTCCTGCTGGCGATGACTAACGGTTGGAAGCTGGGCTGGGCGTCGCCGCCTATCCTTGCGGGGTTCGGCGCGGCGGCGGCCATGGTGGGCGCGTTCATATGGTGGGAGCGGCGAGCGGAAGAGCCGATCCTAGACCTGTCGCTGTTCAGCAACAGGGTATTCTCCATGGCGATCGGGGCGCGGTTCCTGCAGTTCCTGGGTGGTTCGTCCATCTTCTTCCTGATGCCGTTCTACCTGATAGAAGTGCTGGGATACGAGGCGCGGCACGCGGCGCTGCTGCTGATGCCGGGCGCTATGGGAATGGCGATCCTGGGCCCGCTGAGCGGCAGGCTTTCGGACAGGTTCGGCACGCGCTGGCCGGCGACGTTCGGTATGGTGTCCTCGGCTTCCGCCATGTTCTTGCTGTCGTTCGTGGGAGCGGGATCCCCGTGGTGGCACATAGTCGCGGGCATGATACTATCGGGCGTCGGAATGGGCGCGTTTAGCTCTCCGAACACGAGCGCGATCATGGGGTCGCTGCCGCGCGACAGGTACGGCGTGGTTTCCGGGTTCGTAAATCTGACGCGCACGTCGGCCAACGTCACGGGCGTGGCGGTGGCGACTACGCTCGTTACGATAACGATGGCGTCCCAGGGATTCGAGCCGTCGCTGGCGGCGGTTTCGGGCGCGGGGGGCGACGCGTTGCGGCAGGCGTTCGTGGATGGACTGAGCATCGCGCTGAGGATTTCGGGAGCTATGATGGTCATAGCGCTGGCGCTGACCGTCGTCCGGCCCGACGTAGGAGCGGAGAGGCAGCGTCCCGCATCTACGGCTACGGCGGCCGGGTCGGCTGGGACGGCCGGGGCGTCCGGAGACGACTAGCGTCCGATGCCGCGTTTGGCCCGGGCGAAGGCTCGCATCAACTCCTCTGCGTCGGGATTGTCCCACTCAGGGTACGATACGATGATGTCGTCGCCCTGGATGACGGGGAATATGATGGTGGTGTTGGGGGAGGGCCTGAACAGGCTGTTGAGGACGAGATACAGTCCAACGACGACGGCCAGTGAGCCTACGAGGAAGAGAGCGGCGTCCATCCACCATCCCGCCACGCTTCTGACCGTGTCTGTAAAGACCGTCTGGGCGATGACGATGACGACTCCGATGGCCAAGGCCCGGAAGCCCAGCGCCCTTCTGCCATGCTGTCCGCCGTTGAATTTGTTGGGAGGGCCAACGTCTCCGAGGCTGAGACCGTCGTAGCGTCCGGGTTCATCCGAGCCGGAGAGGCCGATGATCCTGCGGTTGGTGACGACGATCTGGTCGTCCTGGTATCGGATCTCCTCGTCTTCGAGCAGTTGGATGGCCGTCTGCATGGCGGAGCGTCTCCTGTACGGTGGCGCGGCGGCGCGGATCAGTGGTTATAGGGCATTATACGGAAACCGGGCGGGAAAAGCGCGGGCGTCGCGACCGGCTGAATTTTGGTTGGATTCCGAAAAGTCGGTCGAAAAGTCTTGACTCAGGCATGGCGCGCGCCTATAATCAACTACCGTCGGTTGAAAAGAGGCCTTCGCGCGGGAGTGTGGAGGTCGTTCCGGCGAGCGGGCGGAGAGTCGTCCGCGCAGTACATTAACAGTTGAATCCTGTCCCTTTAGTAATAAGGAAGATGCAATTGACGCATGAGCCCAAATGTGGGTCAAGTTACTAAGGGTCGACGGTGGATGCCTAGGGGCCAAGAGCCGAAGAAGGGCGTGGCAAGACTGCGATAAGCCTCGGTCAGCTGTCTAGTGAGCTTAGCCGAGGATTCCCGAATGGGGAAACCCACTTGGGGTCATACCCAAGTACCCGCGCGAGCGGGAGGTAAGCGGGTGAACTGAAACATCTAAGTAACCCGAGGAAAGTAAATCAACCGAGACTCCCTGAGTAGTGGCGAACGAAAGGGGAATAGCCCAAACCTGACTGGCTTAGTGGTATGAGAGCCTATGTCTGTCAGGGGTTGCAACACGCGCCCGCTCCATTCTCAGTAGGGAGCGAGGAGTAAGAAATCCATCGCCTAGCCAAATGATCCTGGAAAGGACAACCATAGAGGGTGAAAGTCCCGTAGGTGAAAGGTGGTGGACTCCTGGCGCGATGTTGAGTACCACGGGACACGTGAAATCTTGTGGGAAGCCGGGGAGACCACTCTCCAAGGCTAAGTA
>CBDBPQ010000001.1:0-140000 GCA_965208795.1 Dehalococcoidia bacterium | reverse complement strand
AGGACTTGACCCACATTTGGGCTCATCCGACGTTGCATCGTCCATCAAATCAACTAACGGGATACAGGGTTCACAAGGCAGCGGGTTGACATTCGGCCGGTTTTCGGTTAGAGTATGAGTGTCGATCCCCTTAGACCCGGGCCTCATGGCGCGGGAACGACATACATCGGTGCGGGGTGGAGCAGCGGCAGCTCGTTGGGCTCATAACCCAAAGGTCGCAGGTTCGAGTCCTGCCCCCGCCACCAAGACATTCATGGACCTCAGGCTATGCGCCTGAGGTCTTTTGCTATCCAAAGAGGAAACCTAGCTATGCGCGTTATGGTACTGGTGAAGGCGACGAAGGACAGCGAGTCGGGCGTTTTGCCTTCCACGGAAATGATGGAGGAGATGGGACGCTTCAACGAGGCTCTCGCCAACGCGGGCGTTCTCGTGATGGGTGAGGGCCTAAAGCCGACCTCGCAGGGCAAGCGCGTCGCCTTCGATGGGTCGAGCCGCGCCGTCATAGACGGCCCCTTCTCGGAGACTGGGGAGCTGGTCGCGGGCTTCTGGCTGTGGGAGGTGGAGGATATGGCGGAGGCGGTGGAGTGGGTGAAGCGCTGCCCCAATCCTATGCCCGGCCCCAGTGAGATCGAGATTCGCCCGCTGTACGAAGCCGCCGATTTTGGAGACGCGCTGACGCCGGAACTGAGCGGTCGGGAAGACCGGCTCAGGGAGCGGATTGGGGATGAGTAGGCGCCGCGCTTCGCTCGACTGGGCAGATGGCATATAGGCGCGTCGCGGAGGAAGCCAATCGGATCCTTGGCCGATCCTCCGTCAGCGGGTTATGACGCCGCAAGCCACGCGGTCGCCGGCGGCGGGATCTTCGCCGTAGCTGTCCGGCTTGGCGTGAATGATGATGGCCGAGCCATCGTCGTCGAAGAGGTAGCCTTGTCCGGGCGAAAGCGAGATGGACTCGTGGAAGTAGTCGGAGCGGGCTCCGCCGTCGGCGCCGGCGTAGATGTTTGGCATATCTCCAGGATGCCCGCCGTCCTCGCGCATGAAACCGTGGCCCTTGCCGTCCGGCGCGAAGTGTCCGCCCGCCGCGCCGAAGTCAGGCTCGCAACTGCCTACCCCGTGAATGTGGAAGCCGTGCCATCCTTCCGACAAGCCGCCGACGCTGGCGGACACCAGGACGCCGCGCGGTCCCTGCGTCAGGCTAACCGTTCCCATGTCGGCGCCGTCGGGACCGCTCATGACGGCGGTCGCGGTATCGCCGACGGTGGGTCTGGCATCGGAGGCGCACGAGGCCATCGCCGCGAGGACTAACGCGAAGAAGGATATGACGGCTAGAGTTCGTATAGTCCGCAACTGACTTTCTCCTAAGGGTTGAATGTCCCGATTGTCGCATCCGCCCTCCGCAGCGTCTAGGCTTTGTGGACGCGGCTTGACAGTTCTCGCGCAAGGGCGTAGTACATAGTGGAACATCACAAAACGCGGGGGAGTCGCATGCCGGGTCCATTGGACGGTGTCAAGATACTGGAGTTTACGCAGATAATCGCCGGGCCGTTCGGCGGAATGCTACTGGCGGATATGGGAGCGGACGTTATCAAGATCGAGCCGCTCGAGGGAGAACCGTGGCGACTGGCGCTTCAGTTCATCCCGGAGGAATCGAAGACTTATATGTCGCTGAACCGGGGCAAGCGCAGTCTGCCGCTGAATCTGGCGGAGCCGGAGGGCCAGGACATCGTGCGCCGCATGGCGCTGGACGTGGACGTCGTGGTGATCAACGCGCGCCCGGACGTGCCGGCGAAGCTGGGGATTGACTACGAAACGCTGTCGGCCATCAATCCGCGCCTCATCTATTGCGATAATACGGCGTTCGGGCGCAGCGGTCCGCACAGCTACCGGCCCGGCTACGATCTGATCATCCAGGCGATGACGGGGCTGATGGCGGCTGAGGGCAAGATTCAGGACGGGGTGCCGCGACTGATCACCTCGACGGCGGTGGCGGACTATTCGACGGGCATCGCTATCGCTTGGGGGGTGTGCGCGGCGCTGTTCCACCGCGAACGGACGGGCGAGGGACAGCGCATCGACACCAGCTTACTGGCGTCTGCGCTGAGTGTGCAGACGGGCGGGTTCATGGAGGTCGATGCTTTCGACAGGGAACGGCGCGAGGATTTTCTGACGGTTCTGGGCGCGATGCGCGAGGCTGGCGCGTCTTACGAAGAGATCGACGAGCAGTACCAGCTGATGATGAATCCGTTTAGGCGCGGAAACGTCTATTACCGCACCTACCAGGCGAAGGACGGCGCGCTCGCGGTCGCGTGTCTGAGCGACCGGCTGCGGAAACGGGTGGCGGACGTTCTGGGCTTGGACGACCCGCGCTTCGAGCCGGGCTACGATCCGTTCTCGCAAGAGGCGCAGGAGCGCGGCGACGAGCTGGTGGCGGAGGCGGAGGCGCTGTTCAGGGAGCGGACGGTGGACGAGTGGCTGGCGGTATGGGACGAGGTGGGCGTGCCAGCGGGTCCGGTGCGCTTTATCCAGGAGATGCTAGACGACGAGCAGGTAGCGGCGAACGGGCTGGCGGTGGATCTGGAGCACTCGCTGGCGGGACGGGTTCGCATGGTGGGGCCTATGATCCAGATGAGCAAGTCGCCGCTGGAGGCTCGGAGCGCGTCGCCGGCGCTGGGCGAGCACACGGACGAGGTTCTGCGGGAAGCCGGGTACTCTGAGTCGCAGATCGAAGCGCTGAGGGGGAACGGGGTGGTGAGGTGAGTTTCGTTGCCCACCAAGTTTGGGACAGGTTCCCGTCTCCACGCCCCCGCTTGAATTGGGCAAGGGGGCGCACTATAATTGTGGCGTTCGCATCGGCGCCGCCGTCCGGCGGGGCGCGGGCTTGGAAGTGTGGCGTACAATCAGGAGGCGCGAGAGGGAATGACCTATATCATCGCAGAGCCGTGCGTGGATGTTAAGGACGGGGCGTGCGTGGACGTGTGCCCGGTGGACTGCATCTACGGCTTGGACGAGGACGACGACAATCAGCTATTCATCCACCCGGAGGAGTGCATCGACTGCGCGGCGTGCGAGCCGGTATGCCCGGTGACCGCGATATTCGCTGAGGACGACGTGCCGCCGGAGTGGGACAACTTCATAGACATCAACTACGAGTACTTCGGGATGTCGCGCTAGCGCCGCTCCGATTTCTCGACAGACGCATAATACCCTGCTCTTCTTTCCCTCGAAGGCCGCCGCCGGGACTACCACCGGCTGGCAAGGCTTGTTTGGGAGGGATTAGGCAGGGTATTCTTTGCATATAGAGTTTTTCAAGATGTCCAACGGGCAGGAGGCAGGCCATGGCAACGATCGAGTCCACCCCGGAGTTTGCGACGCAGACGTACGAACACATGGCGGAACGGCTGGCAGTCGTCCGGCGGCGTTTGAACAGACCCCTGAGCCTGGCTGAGAAGGTTCTGTTGTCTCACCTGGACGACCCTGAGGGGCAGGAGATTGCGCCGGGCGAGTCTTATATCCGCGTGCTCCCAGATAGGGTCATTCTACAGGACGTGCTGGGACAGACTGCGATGCTCCAGTTCATGCAGACGCTGAGGGACCGGGTCGCGGTTCCTACGACTATTCACTGCGACCATTTGATACAGGCGCGAGCGGAGGGCGTCCAAGACTTGCGCGAGTCCCTTGCCGAGAACGGCGAGGTGTACGGCTTCCTGCGATCGGCGGCGGCGAGGTACGGCGTAGGCTTCTGGGAGCCGGGCGCGGGCATCATCCACCAGGTTGCCCTGGAGAACTACGCATTTCCGGGACAGGTGATCATCGGCACGGATTCGCACACTCCGAACGCGGGCGGGCTGGGCGCGTGCTCGGTCGGCGTCGGCGGCGCGGACGCGGTGGAGGTGATGGCCGGGCTGCCGTGGGACGTGCTGATGCCCAGGCGGATCGGCGTCGTCTTGACCGGGGAGATGAGCGGTTGGACGGCCCCGAAAGACGTCATCCTGAAGCTGGCGGGTCTGCTCACGGTGTCGGGCGGTACGAACAGCATCATCGAGTACATAGGAACCGGGACCCAAAGCATTAGCTGCACGGGCAAGGCGACGATTACGAACATGGGCGCGGAGCTCGGCGCGACGACCTCGATGTTCCCATACGACCGGAGCATGGCTGACTACCTGGTCGCCACGAACAGGCCCGGGCTGGCTGAGGTCTCCGACAAGTACGCGGATTTGCTGAGGGCGGACCCCGAGGTGGAGGCGGACCCGGACAGCTACTTCGACCAGGTGGTTCGGATAGACCTTTCGGAGCTGGAGCCGCACGTGGTGGGGCCGCACTCGCCGGACAGGGCGCGCCCGATTTCGGAGTTGGCGGCTGAGGTGGCGGACGCGGGCAACGAGTTCATAGACGCTATCTCGGCGGCGCTCATCGGCTCCTGCACGAACTCATCATACGAGGACATGAGCCGCGCGGCGGATGTCGCTGAGCAGGCGGCGGCGCGGGGGATGAAGTCTGTGGTGCCGTTCATGGTCACGCCGGGTTCGGAGCAGGTGCGCGCGACCATCGAGCGCGACGGGCAGATGGATTCGCTGCACAAAATAGAATCTACGGTTCTCGCCAACGCCTGCGGGCCGTGCATCGGGCAGTGGCGGCGGTCTCGGGACGCGAACACCGAGGCGAACACCATCGTCACGTCGTACAACCGCAACTTCCCGCGTCGCAACGACGGCGCGCCCACGACGATGAACTTCATCGCCAGCCCGGAGATTGTTACGGCTTACGCGATTGCGGGCAGCCTCTCGTTCAACCCGATGACGGACGAGATAGAGGCTCCGGACGGTTCTACCTTCAAGCTGGAGCCGCCCGAGGTCGCGCCGGAGGTGCCGGAGCAGGCGTTCGACCGGGGCTCTTCGAGCTACGTCGCGCCGCCGGATGACGGCAGCGACGTAACGGTGGACGTATCGCCGGATTCGCAGCGTCTCCAGATCATGGAGCCGTGGGACGCCTGGGACGGCAATGACTTCGAGAGCGCGCCGGTTCTTCTGAAGGTGGAGGGCAAGTGCACCACGGACCACATTTCGCCGGCGGGGCCGTGGCTCTCGCTGCGCGGACACCTAGACAAGTTCAGCGACAACATGTTCATGGGCGCGATAAACGCCTACACGGGCGACGCGGGCAAGACGAAGAACCTGGAGACGGGCGAGTACGGCGGAGCGGTATCAGCAGTGGCGCGCGACTACAAGGCGCGGGGTTTGCGCTGGGTGGTTATCGGCGACGACAACTACGGCGAGGGAAGCTCCCGCGAGCACGCGGCGCTCTCGCCGAGGCTGCTGAACGGCGCGGCTGTCATCTCGCGCAGCTTCGCGCGCATCCACGAGACCAACCTGAAGAAGCAGGGACTTCTCGCGCTCACGTTCAGCGATCCGGCAGACTATGACCGCGTTCGGGAAGACGACCGGATCAGCATAGTCGGCCTATCGGAGCTTGCGCCCAGCAAGCCGGTTCGCGCCATCCTGCATCACGCCGACGGCACGGAAGAGGAGCTTAGCCTGAACCACTCGTTCGCCGAAGAGCAGATCAGGTGGTTCCACGTAGGCTCGGCGCTGAACCTGTTCCACCAGTAGTCGATTCCGAGGAGCGAACGCGCGGCCTCGCGGCAATAGCCGTGGGATCGCGCGTTCTCGGCACATGAGAACTACCACATGGACGCTGTGCCACTGCGCGAGATGCGTCGCGACATATCCGAAGTGGAAGATCTCCTAGGAATGCTCGATGGGATTGAGTAGCGTCCGATTTGGGGATTAGTCTCCGCCGGTGCCTACCCAGCCAGATTGGGATATGTCTATCATAATCCCCTCTGGGCCAGCGAACTTGGTCTCGACGTTCATACCGCCGTGCCCGCTGCCCATGCCGGAGTGGAGGGCGTCGTTCACGTCGTCCATCGGCTGGGAGTCGTTCTGCTTCAGGCGCGCCTCAGTCGCCTCGGCGTCGTCCACCTGGAAGCCGATGTGGTGTATGCCGGCATAGTCGGCGTCGAACTCGGGGCCGGTAACGATGTCGTTGTGGAAGTTCAGGATCGCCAAGTTGACGTTCCCGTCGCTAAGGTAATATCCGGAGGCGTTGGCGCTCTCCACTGCGCCCACCTCTTCCAGATCGAAGACATTCTTGAAGAATTCGGCTGTCTTGTCCGGGTTCTGACTGGATATTGCGATGTGCTTTATCTTTGCCATGCCTGTGCTCCTCGCCCGATGGCCCAAGATGGGCCAGTGATACACGCGGGCTTCCGCCGCGTCTGAAACGCGCTATGTTCAGATGCCGACGCTAACCCACTACCCCACATCGGCGTCAATGACTCTTGACAACGTTCGGCTATAGTTTATCACAGATATTGCAAAATGTGCAGATCCACCCACACTTTCAGATAGAAGAAGAGCGTCTCGGGACGCGGCGATAAGGAGGCACTCATGGCGAACAGACCTTTAGACGGCGCCGATTCGTTGGGCCTAGACAGCGACACCCGGCAACCCCGCGCGATCTCCCTGGAGCAACTGTCCATGACGGCAAGCCGGGTCCAGAGCCTTGTGAGCGCGGGACGAACGAGCGCCGCCTGGGACCTGATGCAGCATCTGCATCCCGCCGACATAGGCAGCATCGTGGCGAGCCTTCCCGCCACAAGCAGGTCTGCGATGATCAACGTGATGTCGCCGGATACATTGGTCTGGGCGCTGAGGCAGATGAACCCGGTCCAGGCCGGGAGGATCAGCGCCCGCCTGGGCGCGCAGACGCTTACGTTTTTGCTTAGACAGGTTCATCCCGGCCAGGCGCTGGCTACGCTGAGGCGGATTCCAATTCTCAGACGCCGCGAGGTAGTAGAGTCCCTGGAGCAGGCCCCGGTCGCCGATGAGATTCTAGCTCACGAGCCGTACACCGCCGGCTCGCTCATGTCAACGCAGATGCCAACAGTGGATATAGACGAGCCGGCGGAGGCGGCGCGGGAGAGTCTGCGGGCGCTAGGCGACATCCGGAGCAAGTTCACACACATCTACGTGATCGGCGACGGCGAGTTGGTCGGGCAGATAAATGTGGTAGATTTGGCGCTTGCCGACGACGAGGCGCCGGTTCGGGAGATAGCTTCGCCCCCATTGGCGACGATCTCAGCCGACACGCCGGCCGAGGAATGCGCCCGCCTTCGACGCCACTACGATCTCACGCAACTGCCGGTGGTTGACGGAGACCGGCTAGTTGGCACGGTCCTGGCCGAGGCGCTGTTGAGCGCTACCGTGGAGCATGACACTCTCCAGATGCAAGAGATGGGAAACGTGGCGGGCGAGACGGTTGACGGCCCCCTGTTCAGCTCGATACGCACCCGGCTGCCCTGGCTTACTATCAACCTGGCAACGACATTCCTTGCGGCAGCGGTCGTTTCCCTCTTCGAGCCGACGCTGGCTCAAGTGGTCGTTCTCGCCGCCTTCCTGCCGGTGGTGGCTGGACAGGGAGGGATTGGAGGCACGCAGACGCTTACTCTCATCGTCCGCGCAATCGCGCTTGGAGAGCTAGTCGGCATCAGCGCCCGGCGACTGCTGATCCGCGAGGCGATACTGGGACTTCTGCACGGCGTCTGGCTTGGCGCGCTGGTTGCGGTGGTTGCTATCATCTGGAAGCAAAACTTAGGCCTAGGCCTAGTGCTTGGAGTTTCGATGCTTGGCAATATGCTGATCGCGGGCGCTGTCGGCGGGGCGGTGCCTCTGCTGCTGCGGCGAATCGGGTTGGACCCGGCAGTGGCGTCGGCGGTGGTCGTAACAACCATTACGGATGTGTTCGGATTCCTGCTGTTCCTGGGCATCGCTACCGCAGCCATCAGTCTGATCGTGTAGGAAAAAGTTCGTGAATCTCTCGTTTCTGCGTCCAATCCCCACCCTGACCGTTCAGGATACGCGGCGCAGCCTTCGCCTGATGGCGGGGGAGAGCGTGGCGTCGGCGGCGCTGCTCAGCCTGGGCAGCGGCGGCTTCATGGCAGCCTACGCGCTGGCGCTGGGAGCGAACAATCTTCAGGTTGGGATACTGGCGGCGCTGCCGTCCATCGCCCAAGTTGTCCGGCTGCCCGCCATCCTCGCTGTCGAACGTTTCAGACGGCGGAAAGCCATCGGGATCCCCGTACTCTGCGCGGGCCATCTTCTTTGGATTCCCATAGGCGCGGTCCCGCTTCTGATAGACGCGCCCGGGAATAAAGCCGTGATCGCAGTTATCTGTCTGCTGGCGGTTCGGGAGCTGTTTCCGCCTGTTTGGGCGAGCGCGTGGACGGGTTGGATGCGGGATCTCGTTCCCAGAAGGGTACTGGGCAGCTACCACGGGCGGCGTCTCGCCGTCGTTACCGGCGCTGTCGCCGTAGTCAGCATCGGCGGGAGTTTGTTCGTCAGGCAATGGGAGGGCGCGGCGCGCCCCGAAGATGCGATATTCGCGTACACCATCCTGCTGATTGGCGGCGCGCTTACGTTCGGGATTGTGAGTCCCCTGTTTGCGCTGTTCGCTCGCGAGCCGCTCATGCCGGCGGCGCTGGAGTCGGGCCGTTCGGCGCTTTCGATCCTGTCAGAGCCGCTGCGCGACCGCAACTTCTCCCGGCTCGTGCGGTTCCTGTTCGTATGGAGCCTGACCCTGAATCTCGCAATCCCCTTCTTCGCCGTCTATATGCTTAGGGAGATCGGACTCTCTCTGTTCACGGTCATCGGGTTTACGGCGCTGGGGCAAGCGGCGAACGTCATGTTCGCGCGAGTATGGGGGCCTATGGCGGACCGTTATGGGAGCAAATCGGTACTGTCGCTGTGCGCTTCGCTGTACCTGCTGGTGATTCTAGCGTGGGTGTTCACCGCGCACCCGGAACGGCATTTCCTGACGCTGCCGCTGCTCGGGGCGCTGCACGTGTTCGCGGGCATCGCATCGGCAGGGGTTACGCTGACGATGAGCACCCTTTCGCTCAAGCTGGCTCCTCAAGGCAAGGGAACACCGTTTCTGGGCGTATCCGGAATCGCGACGAGCATCGGGGGAGGAATAGGCCCGATCATCGGCGGCATAATGGCGGAGTATTTCTCAGAGCGGTCGCTGGGATTGAACCTTGTCTGGGAATCGCCGAGTCGAGTGACGGGCATGTCCGCGATGTCATTGACCGGCTTCGAGTTCTTATTCGCCATCGCCTTCGTTCTCGGGTTTATCTCGCTGAATCTACTGGTCTCGCTGCGGGAGGATGGGGAAGCGCCGCGCGACGTGGCGTTGAGAGACTTGGCCGCTCGCGCCATTCCAGCCGCAAGGGCAATCTCATCGGTTCCGGGGCTAGGGCCGGTGTCAGCTATTTCATATGGGTATCTCAGGCGGGTGCCGGGCGCGGACGTGGCGTTGGGTGTTACGGCGTACCAGATCGCGGCGTCCGTCCAAGCCGCCGTAGCGTCTGCCAGCCGGGGCCGCATGCTTGCGAGCGACGTGGCTCACGTCGTAGGAGATGCGCTCGAAAGGGCGATCCACGAGATGGAAGACATTACCGAACACGGCCGGGAACTTGCTCGCCATACCACGAGGGGCGCGGTTCACGTGGGGGACGATCTGTCCGGGCAGCTGGGCAGAATCGCGCGCGGAGCGGCGGTTGGCGCGCTTCGGGCGTTGGCGAGAAGCGGGATCGAGCCGAGAGACGCGCTGCGCGGATCCGGGTACGGCGTCGTCCAAGGCGCAATCGAGGCGGGCGAGGATCCGGCGAACGCTGCGGTTGAGGCGGTGGAGGCGGCGCTCCAAGTCGCGCCTGAGCTCGGTTTGAGCGGCGACGAGGCGGCAGCCGCGCTTACGTTGGGAGCGCTGGAAGCGGCTGAGGCGGCGGGCGAAGAGCCGCTTCGGGAGGTCAGGCGCGCGTTGAACAACGAGCCTTTGTGAAGATGCCTCGTCCAACTACGCCGTGAGCGCCAGGAGGCGTCAGCTACGCTCGCCTCGAACGTCGTCGTTGTACCGGGCGAAGCGCCTCCCAAGCGCGGAGTTCTCATCACGCGACAGATCGGGATCGGCGCGGGATATGCGCCGCGCCTCGCGTCGAGCAAGAGCGATTATGTCTTGATCGGTGATTTGGGCTACCCGGAATGGGGGAAGGCCGCTCTGTCGAGTGCCGAGGTAGTCTCCTTCGCCGCGCAGCTTGAGATCTTCTTCGGCCAGGGCGAAGCCGTCGGAGATGCGCTCGAGCAGCTTGAGGCGGTTGAGCGCGTCGGCTCCAGGAGACTCAGAAAGCAGCAGGCAGTGGCTCTGATGCTCGCCGCGCCCTACCCTGCCCCGAAGCTGGTGAAGCTGCGACAGCCCGAAGCGCTCCGCTCCGTCTATGAACATGACGGTCGCGTTAGGCACGTCTATGCCAACTTCGATTACGGGCGTGGCTACCAGCACGTCTATCTCACCCGCCTTGACGCTGTTCATCACTTGCTCCTTTTCGAGCAGGCTCATACGCCCGTGCAGAAGGCCAACGGACTTGTCCGGATATATGTAGGTGGACAGACGGTCGTATTCCTCCTGGGCGGCTTTGGTCTGAACGACTTCGGATTCGTCTATCAGAGGGCAGACTACAAACGCCTGCCGTCCGAGCTCTATCTGGGCGCGGACGAACTCGTACGCTTGGTCGCGACGCTCGTTTTCGACGAACCGGGTGCGGACGGGCAGGCGTCCGGGCGGCAACTCGTCTATAACCGACACATCGAGGTCTCCGTACATGGTCATCGCCAGCGAGCGCGGGATGGGTGTCGCGCTCATAGCGAGAACGTGAGGACGGACGCCCTTCTGTCGGAGCGCCGCGCGCTGACTAACGCCAAAGCGGTGCTGCTCGTCCACGATGGCGAGCGAGAGGTTCGGAATGTCCACGCTTCGTTGTATGAGCGCGTGGGTGCCGATCACGATGTCTATGAGGCCCGCCGACAGCATGGCGGCAATATCGTCGCGGACGCGCTTGCGCTGCGCGCCCACGAGGAGGGCGACAGTCAGCCGACGGTCGAGACCGGCGACGTCGAGGGTCTGGATGTCGCCGCCCGCGGGCTGGAAGCCCGGCCCATCGAGCAGCCCGCACACGGTGAGGAAGTGCTGCTCGGCCAGTATTTCAGTGGGCGCCATGAGCGCCGCCTGCGTTCCGCTGCGCGCGGCGGCGAGCATGGCGGCCGTGGCTACGACGGTCTTGCCGCTGCCGACGTCGCCTTGCAGGAGGCGGCTCATCGCCCGGTCGGATTGGATGTCTGCCAAGATGTCCGACAGGGCGCGAGTCTGCGCCGTCGTTAGGTCGAACGGGAGGGTGGACAGGAAGGCGTCTATCGCGTCCGGGTCGGCGTCCAGCGGGACGGCGCCGCCCGTTCGCTTCCAGTCGGCGCGGCGGGCGAATACGGACAGTTGAAGCAAGAATAGCTCGTCGAACGCCAGCCGGCGGCGCGCGCGCCGGTACATCTCGAAGTCGTCCGGGTAGTGCATCTGCTCGATTGCGGTTCGCAGCCCAACCAGACCGGCGCGATGCAGGACGTCATCGGGCAGGAACTCGTCCACCTGATCGAGGCAGGCGTCCAAGGAGCGGCGGACTACGGATCGCAGAGTCCGTTGGTTCAAGCCCTGTGTGGACGGGTACACCGGCACCAGGCGGCCGGTATGGGTAAGTCCATCGTCTCCCCCAACAATCTCGTATTCGGGCGACTGGAAGACCAGGCCGCCGCGATAGACGCCGACCTTGCCGCTGAGGACGACTTGACTGCCGCGCGTGAGCGTCTTGGCCAGCCAGGGCTGGTTGAACCAGGTGGCGCGGACGATGCCGGTGTCGTCGCCAAGCACAGCTTGGGTGGATCTCTGCCGTCCGAGCATGGTCTGGTTCGCCTCCCACACGGTGAGGATGGCGGTCTGGTCATCGCCGGGCGCCAATTGGGCGACCTTGCGGACGTTGGTGTAGTCGCTGTGGCGCGAGGGGTAGAGATGCAACAAGTCGTCCACGGTGGCGACGCGGATCTTTTCGAGCAGCGGCAACAGGCGGCGGTTGACGCCCCTGACGCGGGATACGTGGTCTGAAAGCTCTAGCGGCCTGCCCGGCTCACGCGGTTTGCGCGGCGGCTTCGCGCTTGCAGGGGTCGGCTTCGCCTTCGGGAGCTTAGGTTCGGACTGCGAATGCGGGCGGGGGACGTCTTGGGCGGGACGCGCGGCGGCATCGGTTCTGAAGACCACGCCGCCCTGGGCCCGCATACGCTTGACGGCGCGGTTCGCCCATCCGGAGCGCTGTTCGGGCGTGAGCGAGCCGTATCCTTCCATGCCCTCGACTATGGGAGCGAGCTCGGCGCCGGATTCTTGCAGGAAGCCATCCAGCCCTCCTATGACGGCGGCGTTGTCGAAACCGCGTTCACGTTCCAAGCGGAGGATGTTGTAGAGTTTCTGGGCTGTGTCGGCGGAGTACGGCATGGGCGCTGGAGACGCTGCCATGAGGCGCTTCGCTATGGAACCATCATGCACATGCCCAGCGCGTCCGGACCTACATATGTACCCAGGGCTGGGCCGAAACGAGCTACTATGGGTTCGGCGCCTTCGGCCATCGAGGAGCGGATGCTGTCAGCCAGGCGATCCGCTTCGCCGCGCTCGGTAGAGTACATGACGGCCGCGGCGGAGACGGGCGCGCTGTCGGCGGCGGCGCGCCGGAGACGCTCGATTCCTTTGCGGCGGGTGCGTTCACGGGCAAAGCTGTCAACGGCGCCGTCCACGACCGCGATCATGGGCTTGATTCTGAGGAGAGACCCCATCATCGCGCGCGCCTTGCCGATGCGCCCGCCCTTCTCCAGGTATTCGAGCGTATCGAGCAGACATATGCAGTGCGCGCCGGTGACGGCGCTTCTGGCGACGTCGGCGACTTCTTCCAGCGACGCTCCGGCTTGCGCCGCTCGCGCTGCGGCTAGGCCGACAAGCCCCGTACCCATGGACGCCGAGAGGCTGTCTATGACCTCTATGGGACAGTCCACCTCGGCTCGCTCGGCGCCCTGCACGGCAGAGTTGAAGGTGCCGCTGACCTTGGACGACACGTGGATGGACACGATGCCGTCGGCGTCGGACGCGACATCGCGGTAGGCGCCGGCGAAGTCGCCCACGGAGGGCTGCGACGTCTGCGGGTGGACGTTTCCGTTCAGCAGGCGGTCGAAGAACTCGTCCGTCTGCAGATCCACGCCATCCTTGAATTCTTGATCCCCGAATATGACGGATGCCGGAACTATGGTGATCCCCAGATCTCCGGCGATGTCGCGCGGCATATCGGACGCGCTATCTACAACTACTCGCACTGCCATGTCTGAACCTCCCACACCTCACTCTATTGACACGAATAGATGGTAATTTGGCTGCCCGCCCGGAATCACCTCGAACTCCGCATCCGGGAACCGTTCTTCGGCGACACTGGCAAGGCCGGATGCTTGCTCCTCGTCGATCAGGTCGCCCCAGTAGAGGGTTACGAGATCTACGTGACCGTCGTCATCGGCTGAACGGAGAAGCCCGGTTAGCGCATCGGACAGGCTGTCGGCGGAGTGGACCATTCTACGGTCCAGCATCACGCCGAATTGCCCTTGTGATATGGTTACGTCGTCTATCTCCGCATCGCGGGACGCGGTGAAAATCTCGCCGGTGCGGGAGTCGTCTAGCTTGTCCTCCATCGTGGCGGCGTGGCCGGCCAGAGAGTCGGGTTGCAAGTCGTAGTCCATAATTGCGGAGATGCCCTGCACCACCGTTCTGCTAGGCACTACGCGGATATTCTTGGCGGACCGCTCGGCGGCCTGCTCCGCGGCAAGGAGGATGTTGGGATTGTTGGGCAGGAAGACGACGTTTTCCTGCGGCGCGTCCTCGATGGCGCGCACCAAGTCTCCGACACTTGGGTTCATCGAGTCGCCGCCGCTGATGAAGTCCTCTACGCCGTAGCTCCTGAACACCTCCTCAAGCCCGTCGCCTTGCACGACTGCGACGACGGACACATCTTCGATGCTGAGTTCGGCTCGGCGGTCAGCGGAGTACTGCTCGCGCTGCTCGTCCATGTTCTGTATGTTCTCTTTGGACACCTCGCCCAAGCTTCGCCCGTATTGCAGCACCGGATCCGGATCGAGTGCGTGGACGTGGATTCGGACGCGGTCGCCGATGCCGACCACTACGGGCGAGTCTCCCAAGTCGGACAGCCTTGCCTTGATGTCGGTGAGGTCTAGACCGGCGCCTTCTACCATGAACTGCGTGCAGTATCCGAACTCTTCCTCCTCGATCTCGTCGAGGAACTCGTCTGAGATTTGGCCTTCGGGCGGCGTGAGTTCTTCGTCCAAATCCAGGTCATGCGCGCTCAGGCGGCGGCGGATGCCTTCGAGCATGACGTAGAAGCCGTAGCCTCCTGAGTCCACGAGGCCGGCGGTCCTCAGAGCGGATGGCGCGCCGGGCATGGAGGGAGTGCGCGTTACAGAATCGAGAGCGGCGGCGCATACGGTATCCAGCAGGTCGGCGAGGCCTCTCGGACGCGCGTTCCTCGCGGCCTCCGCTGACTCGCGCATAACGCTGAGTATCGTGCCTTCCCTGGGGTGGCCTATGCCGCCGTAGGCGTGTACTGACGCCGCCTCGAGCGTGCGCTCGAAGTCTTCGGCGCCAAAGTCTTCGCACCTGGAGAGCGCCTCGGACATGCCCATGAAGAACTGCGACAGCAGCACGCCGCTGTTGCCACGCCCTCCATCCAGCGCGGCGGAGGCCATGACGCGGGCGGTCTCAGCCGCCGAATTCGAGATTGCCCGCCCGGTATTGGCGACGACGTCCAGTACAGTGAGATACATGTTGGTGCCGGTATCGCCGTCCGGCACGGGGAATACGTTTAGACGATTGATCTCGGAGACGTTGGCTTCCATCAACCGAAGAGCGGACTCGAACATATCCAGCAAGTCTCTGCCATCGAATCTAGTTGTTTGAGAGACCATCATGCCCCACTCTGTTTGCCCGTTCGCGGGTTCGTATGCTAGGGTTATCTGCCCGACTCGCGCCGAGCGTGAATGGGCGTCCGAGGTCAATCCTACAACGTTAGCCCAGAGGCGTCAAAGAGAAAACACTATGGCAAAGTGTGAGATTTGCAGCAAAGCCGGACAATCCGGCAACAACGTCAGCCACTCGAATCGGCGGACTCGCAGGCGGTGGTTCGCCAACGTGCAGCGAACGACGATAGTGCGAGAAGGCAAGCCGCGTAGGATGTACGTGTGCACACGCTGCCTACGCACCGAAAACAAGGCGATAATGAGGGGATAGAAACTGCCCGCCCCCTGCCCTACTACCTCGGGCCGCCGAGCGGCGCGCGGGTACGGAATCGCGTTTGACAGCAAGTTTGACAGCAACAGGCGGCGACGAATGTTGTTGACAGGGTTACGGCGCGTGGCTACCATTTAGTCATCGAGATTGGCGAGACAGGCAGGCGCGGTTCTGCCCCGTGGTTATCCCAGCACGGCCCGACATGGCTTGGAGCGTGATATGGCTGAGTACACTAAGACAGAGGCGATGGATTGGGCGCGCGAGAACCTTCGCGGGCAGTGGACGACTCTCATGACGCCGTTCACACCGGATGACGAGCTCGATGAGGACGGCCTGCGCGCGAACATCGCGCACGTGCGCTCTCTGGGTAGCCATGGAGCGGGATGCACCTGGGGCATGGGCGAGTTCTGGAGCCTGACGCATGAGGAGCGCCTGCGAATCTACGACGTGTTGGCGGAAGAGTCTGCCGGAGAGTGGCCAATAGGCGCGCACGTTTCACACACGTCGGCCAAGTCTATGCTGAGCTTGGCGAAGCACGCCGAGGGCGTTGGATTCGATCTGCTCATAGTCGGCGCGCCGTACTTCGTTACCAACACGGAGGACCAGATAGTGGACTGGGTGAAGCTTCTCGCCGAGAACACCAACCTGGCTATCATGTACTACAACTCGCCGCAGTTCGGCACGCTTCTAAGCGCGCAGGGGCTTCAGCGAGTGTGCAACATTCCGAACGTAGTTGGCGTGAAAGAGGCGAGCTTCAACCAGGAGCTTTCGATAGAGACGCACCAGTTGGTCGGACGGGACGCGATCATCAGCACGCCTGACGAGTGGATTCTATTCCGAGGCCGGGAGTTGGGCTTCGAGCAGCAGGTGATGTTCGCCAACACGTCTGACTGGCGCTTCGATACGCCGGACAAGAACTACTACGTGCAGTTCATCGACAAGGCGATGCGCGGCGATCTGGATGACGATTTCTACGCCGAGCGCGTTCGCCCCATCAAGCAGGTATCGGACAAGTGGTGGGGGTACACGGTGCAGAAGTTCGGTGGCGCGCTGCCGGCGTCTATGTGCAAATACTGGGGCGAAATCATGGGGCTGTCGCACGGCCACGTGAGGGCGCCGCTCGCCGACCTGAACGACGATGAGAAGACCGAATTGAAGGCTGAGGTGGAGGAGGCCTTGGAGGCGATCGGTTAGTATCGTCGAAAGCCAACGAACAAGACGAATTAGCGACAGTTGGAGAGCCGTATGCTGCTAATGGTAAGCGTCCAGAATCTACCGGAAGCGATGGAGGCGCTGCGCGGCGGCGCAGACATTGTGGATGTGAAGAACCTTCAGGAGGCGCTGGTCGGTTCGGCGCACCCGATGACGGTCAAAGCCGTCCGCGACGCCATCCCGACGGAGCGGCACGCCAGCGTAACGCTCGGCGTGGTGCCGAATCAGGCGGGGACGGTGGCTATGGCGGTGTATGCCGCCGGCATCATAGACGCCACCTCAGTCAAAGTCGGCTTCATGAAGACCGAGTACCCGCAGGCGGTGGAGACGTTGCTGGAGTGCCGCGAGGCATTGGAAGGATTCGATACGAAGCTGATCGGCTCGCTGTTCGCGGACAATCCGCTGTACGACGGGCTGAAAGCGGACCATATGGTTGACTTAGCCAAGGACGGCAACTGCGACGGCTGGTTGATAGATACTCTGACGAAGGACGGGCGCAATCTCTTCGACTTCATGCCTGAGGAGCAGCTGCGAGAGATGACTCTGCAAGGCAAGCTGGATGGAATGTCCGTAGCGCTGTCCGGGCACCTGAGAATGGAAGACGTGGACGAACTCGCCCGCATCAACCCGGACATAGTAGGGGTGCGCGGCGCCGTCTGCCGGCTTGGGGACAGGTCGTCCGACGTCCACCGCGACGCCGTAGCTGAGTTCCGGCGGCAGTTGGACCTGCGCGAGACAGGCCAGATCAGCGTGCGCGAGGCTCGGATAATGTCCGGCCAAGGGGCGGGCAACGGCGCCGGCGCCGGGGCTGCAGGCTCCAACGGCTGGTTCGTGATAGACGGCACGGGGAAGACATGCGCGGGCATCCTGGCTGCGCTCAACGCACAGATCGAGGAGGACGGCGAGTCTTTCATCGAGGTTATCATCCCCGACGTGCTGAACACCTATGACGTAGTGGTCTGGGCCGAGGAGCGCAGCCACGACGTGCTGACGCAGCGCAAGGACGAGAGCGGAGCTACGCGGATGCTGATAAAGCCGTAAGAGTGTCTCAGGAGTATCCGGCGCAATAATTTAAGATACCTCGGCGAGAACGCCTCCTCTTCGCACATGGCGCGAGTGGAGGCGTTTTCTCATTGCTTATGTCCCGAACCCCATGCTAGTATTTTTCTAACGAAACACAATGAAACGAGGGCTTGGTTGGAAACCGTCGAGAACATTGCGGTAGTGGTCGGGCTGGTTAGAGATGTGTTGCTCATGCTAGCGATTGGGGCTGTGTTGGTACTGGTTTTGATGGTTATGGCTCTTTTGAGATCCGTCAAAGAGACAGTCGAGACAGTTCAAGAGGCCATCCAGACAATCTCGGAAAAGATTATCGAACCCGCCGCCGAGGAGGTGGGTACCAGTCGCAATATCGGCAGAGTGGTAGGCTTTGCTCTAGGGATGTTCCGAAGGAAGAAGCAGTCGAACTGATTCCGAATCCAGGAGGATTGTGGCATGGCGAACAATGACAGTATCGGCGCGTTTGCGATCGGCTTCGTTCTTGGCGGCGCGATCGGCGCACTGGCGGGGCTGCTTCTGGCTCCGAAAGCCGGCGTCGAGACGCGAGCCGAGCTTCTGGAGAAGGGCGAGGCATGGCGCACACGCGCTGACGAAATGGCCGCGGACATGCGCGCTCGCGGCTTGGACGAGTTCAACAGGATGAACGAGCGCGTAGGCCCGGCGGTCGATTCGCTGCGCGAGCGCGGCTCTACGGCGAAGACGGCGGTTCGAGAGGCGGGAGCGGAGGTCGTCGCCAGCGCGGGAGAGCGCGTGGGACCTGTGGTGGACGCCGCGCGCGAGCGCGGCGCTACGGCGGCGACGGCGGTGCGGTCGCGGATAGGCGGCAACGGTTCGGAGACCGACGCAGAGGAAGGGGAAGCCCAGAAGTCTTAGGGCGTTCCGATTAGACCTGGCGAGATGCAGATTCCAGCGGGGTAGGTTCCATGTTTGGGCCTGCCCCGTTCGCTTGCCGGGACACTTTATCTATGCGACAGACGCCGCCGGGCGACAGACGACGCCGGGCTAATCCGGCGGAGTCGCGCGGGGATATGAGCCCAGTATCTTGAACATCGACGTCCGAGCTTGCATTCCGTCGAGCGCGGCGCGGACCGGGGGAGTCTCTCTGTGCCCGTCGATGTCTATCAGGAAGACGTAACGGCCCGGATTGCGACGGTTGGGGCGAGACTCTATCTTGATCATGTTTATCTCGCGCGTGGCAAATTCGCCGAGCGTGTTGTATAGCAGGCCTGGCGCGTCGAGATCGAAGTCGAAGCAGATCGAGGTGCGGTCGTTGCCTGTGGGTTCGTGGTCTTCGGACGCCAAGATCACGAAGCGCGTCCGGTTGTTTCGTATGTCCTCGATGTTGCGCTCGATTACGTTCGCATCGAAGATCTCGGCGGCGCGGAGGCTGGATATGGCGACGGCGGAGTAGCGGCTGTTTCGCATATCGGATACCGCGCCGGCGGTGCTGAGCGAGGCGATGCGTTCGGCGTTGGGAAGGCGGCACGTAAGGTAGTCTCGGCACTGGGCGAGCGCCTGCGGGTGCGAGTACACGACCTCGACGCTCTCCAGGTCCGTCCCGGGGTCGCCGAGGAGGCAGTGGTGGATCGGCACGATGACTTCGTTCTTGATCTTGAGGCCTGACTCATCGATCAGCAGATCGACAGTGAAGGTTACCATGCCTTCCATGCTGTTCTCGATCGGCGCGATGGCCTCATCGGTCTCGCCGCTCAGGACGGCGCGAACGACGCGGGGAATGCCGCTGAACGGGATGCGCTCGGCGGTCGGGTCGTAGTCCACCGCCGCCTGTTCGGTGTAGGTGCCTTCCGGTCCGAGAAACGCCAGTCTGACCGCCATCAAATGCCTCCGATGTCCTCTGTGAGAAGATCGCCCAGCCGCTCCTGAAGCGCTTCGGTCATCATCAGTGTCATGTCGATGGGGGCGCTCACGCCGAGCCGGTTGAACAGGGCGACGTGCTCAGACACGTTGATGATGGATATGACTCTCCCAACTTCAAAGATATGTCTTGCCATCTGGCAGACTACCAGATTTTCATCGTCTCTGCGCCCGGTGGCGATCAGGGCATCGGCGCGCTGCGCGCCCGCCCTCTCCAGGACTGTGGACTCGGTGGCGTCTCCGTAAACGGTGATGTTGCCGAGCTCTTCCTCTATGGCGTCGCAGCGACGAGCGTCCCGCTCGATAACCGTAACTTCCTGATCGGCGTCTATCAACCACCGGGCCATCGCGGTTCCAAGGCGTCCCGCGCCTACGATTATCGCATACATCATACAGCCTCTAGTCTGCCGGTGTGGGCCGGTTTCTGCCGTGGATATGCCGCAACGCCAGATCGGCCAGCGGTTGCGTGGGGCTTATGACTGTCAGACCCAGAGTCGAGTAGAGGTCGCGCTTGACGGGATCGTCTAGGCTGCAGATGACTTTTCCGATCCTGAACATGTGCAGGGCGATCTGGGACGCCATGACGTTCACCACGTCGCTACCCGCCACGGCTACAAACACGTTCGCATCCTGAGCGCCGACGGCGCGCAGGTCGGCTTCAAGGGTTATGTCGGCGATGCGGGGCATGATTCTGCCTTGGCGCACCGCCGAAGTAGGCAGGTGATCGAACGCGGATGGCGATACATCCAATACTTGGACGACGCGGGTGGACGTTGCAAGCGCGGCGGCAAGCGCAGATCCAGTCCTGCCGCACCCGCCGATTACGACGCGTTCGGTACGCTCCAGCGCGCCTCTGTAATCCAAGTATGTCATCTCCACCCGCTACACCCCGGATCCGAACGCATTTGACTGATGGGGAGACATGCCGGGCGTGGCGTCGAACGAGTCGCGCGTGAGGATGACGCGGCATGGCGCGTGTCTGAGAATGTACGACGCGCGCGCGTCGAACGAGTATGTTCCATAGAGGTTCGAGGTGGACATGCCCATGACAATAGCCTGCACCTCTCTATCCACGGCTTCCTCGACTACGGCCGCGCCTGCCTGCCTTGCCTGTATTATCTCAGCTTGCACCGCGCCATTGTATCTGTCCGCCACCTCTTCCATCTGTTCCAGCACTTCCTCGCCAACACGGGCGCTATCGGCAATTACCGCATCTACCGGAGTATCGCGAGGCACCTCTATCACGTACAGGATGTGGAGTACGCCACGTCTGGGTTCCAGCAACTCGCACGCGAGTCTCACCATATCGGAATCCAGAGTCGCGCCGGTTACATGGACGAGCGCGGATGACAGCCGAACGCTGTCGTTGTTGCGCCGGTGGCTTCCGGAACCTCCTGAGTTTATGAGTCTTCTGATCAAGGCCTTTCCTCAGATGGTCAGATTGTTGGTACGGTCACGGGCGCGCGCCTCAGTCGTCGGCAGCCATCTCCGTCATGTCATCTTCCGGATCATCCAGAGATTCGAGGCTTTCGTCCCTGCCGGCCAGGATAATCCAATCGCCAGATCGCAGACGATCGTGAACATCCGGGTTCAGCGTCACTTGCCTGCCGCGTCCGATCGCCAGGACGGCCAGACCGTACTTGTCCCTGGAGCCGGATAGTCCGATGTCGCTCAGTCTCATGCCCACGAACCGCTCGGGCGCTTTGAGCTTGCTTATCCCGTAAGTTGGAGTAATCTCGAGGTATTCGTACACGTTGGGGTTGAACATATTGTGCGCCAGCCGACTTCCCATCTCCTCTTCGGCATGGACGACCTTATCAACGCCTATGCGGGTGAGGGTATTGCCGTGCAGTTCATTCTGCGCCCTGGAAACAACGTACGGCACGGCCATGGTCTTGAGCAGGACGGACGCCATGACGCTGGACACCACGTCTGAGCCTATGGCAACGACAGCGGCCTCGTAGTCTTGAACGCCCAGCTCACGCAGCACCGCCTCGTTTGTGCAGTCGCCGATGACCGAGTAGGTGCAGAAACCCATCATGCCGTGGACCCGGCTTTCGTCTTTGTCTATCGCGAGCACGTCGTGTCCGAGATTGTAGAGAGATCGGGCTATGCTGGAACCGAATCTGCCCAAGCCTAGAACGGCAACCTGCCTCTTGTTATCTCGGTCTCTCTTCAGCATTTCGCAACTCCCATCCGCTCGACCTGTCCATACGCTTATTCACATGGGCCGGCAAGTCGGTCCACTAGCCTATTGTAACCCTTTCTTGAACGAACCGATAGTTGTCGATCGCAGAGGTCTGCGCCATGGCGATTCCGATGGTGTATGGGCCGAGTCGCCCTATGAACATGGCGAGTATGACGATTATCTGCCCCCACTGAGAGAGAGCGGACGTGATGCCTGAACTCAGGCCGACGGTGCCGAAGGCGGAAACGCTCTCGAAGAAGAGGTCTAGAAAATCGAGCGCGCCATCGGTGATGGTGAGCGCGAGGACGATGGCGAAGACGATAGCCGTGGATACCGCGCCGATGACGAGCGCTCTCCTGACCTGCTCGCCGGGCACCTCCCGTCCGAACGCGGACGCCTGGGAACGCCCCTGCATCGTTGATATGATGGCGACGAGTATCACGGCAATGGTATTGATCTTGATTCCGCCGGCGACGGACGCGGATGAGCCGCCGACGAACATCAGGCTGGTGATCATGACGTTCGTCCCGTCTGTGGTCTTGTCGTAGTCGAGTGTCGTAAAGCCCGCCGTTCTGCCGCTGACGGACTCGAACAGGGCGGTGACGAGTTTCTGGTCGAACGTCAGCGGTCCAAGAGTGTCGGGGTTGTTGTACTCGAGCGCCATAAAGACGACGATTCCGACGGCAATGGCGGCGAAGGTGAGTACGAGGACGAGCTTGGTGGTGAGGCCGAAGAGCCGGAATCGGCGACGGGTGGCGACATCGGCTATTACGCTGAAGCTGATGGCGCCGAGGAAGATCATGAAGATCGTAACGCCGATGACTGTGCCGTCGGACTGGAAGGCGCTCATGCCTTGTTCTTCCCTGAAGAAGATGAAGCCGGCGTTGTTGAACGCGGATACGGCATGGAAGAGCGCGGTCAGAAGCGCGCGGTCGGGCGGGTAGATGAACCAGAAGCGGACCGCCAAGATGACGAACGCCACCACTTGCGCAGCCACAGCGAAGGATACGATGCCGACAGTCAGCCGGACCATCGAGCCGTGCCCCCCGATGAGCAAGTCTCCGCCGAGACTCTCCTTGAGGAGGATGCGCTGCGGCAGCGTGACTCTCTGTCCCAGCGCGATGAGGCCGACGGTGGCGAGGGACATGAACCCCAGCCCTCCGACGAATATGATTGCGGTTATGACCAGCTGTCCCCAGACAGTCCAGTAGGTGGCGGTGTCTCGAACGACCAAGCCGGTGACGGTGGCGGCGGACGTTGCGGTGAACAGCGCGTCCATGAACGGAGTGAAGCCATCTCCGTGGTGCGCGAACGGGAGTGACAGCAGCAAGGTGGATACGGCTATGAGCGCTATCACGCCGTATATCACCATCATCGGCGAGGTTCGGGCCCTGGACCTCGCTTTGCGCGTTTCGACGGTCAGCGTAACGGGACTGAGCTCTGCCCGCCTGGGCTGTCTGACCATTTGGTCGCCGGGTTTGGGTGTCCAAGGAGGCCGCACTTGCACAAGTCCAGTCTGGCTGCGGCGGGGGATCGGTGAAGCCTTCGCCGGCCGGTGGGCGGGCCCTGACGGCGCCCGCGAGGTATCTGCATCAATCAGATTCTGGGCGGATTCTAGGGTTCGGGGGGTTGGATTGTCAACGCGCCCAAACAGTCTGCGAGTAGGTCGTTTTCAGGCCAGCGTTTATTGACTACTCACAGCCAACAAACATATAATCCGCTGAACTAATCCACCGAACGCGACCGGAATCAGCCGGTTGGCGTCGAAACTCACGGTAGGGATGACAGGAATAGGAGAGACATATGTATATCAAGACAAGCCGAATCTGGGCTAGAGGGGGGCTGCTGATGGCGGTCGTCGCGCTGGCTTCGCTGTTCGCGCTGTCGATGGCTTGCGCGACTTCGGACCCGTCCGAGCCTCAGGCTCCGCAGCAGCCGGCGGCGCCCGCTCCGGCGGCTGCGCCACAGGCTCCGGCCATGGCAGCGCCCGCCGCTCCGCAGCAGCCGGCGGCGCCCGCTCCGGCAGCGCCCGCTCCGACGGCGGCGGCGTCCATCCCGGAGGCCGCGCCCATCGGTTCCATGAAGCCGGCGGCTCCGGTCAGGCGCGCGCCGGCGATGCCAGACGAGATGATCCAGCGCGGCGGCACGCTCCAGTGGGTGCCGCAGGCGAGCCTCAGAACGCTCGATCCCGTGTGGACGACGGCGGCGATGACGCACAACACGGCGCGCCAGATGTACGACGCCGTGTTCGCCTGGGACTCCGCGCTGCAGAGCCAGCCGCAGCTGGTGGAAGAGTGGTCTATGACCGACGACGCCAAGTCGTACACCTTCAAGATACGCGAAGGGCTGAGCTTCCATGACGGCGACCCGCAGACCACCGACGACGTGCTTGCGTCGATCTCGCGGTACGAGCAGCGTCAGCCGGTGGGCATCAGCATCCGGCAGCTTGGCGAGCCGAGCTACCAAAAGATAGACGACTACACGTTCCAGATGGACATGGGCAAGACCTTCGGGCTAGTGCCGTTCTTCTGGGGCACGTGGGGCACGGTGTACGTCTTCAAGGAAGAGATCGCCAGCGCTACGGATCCAGACGTGGCGATCGAGGCCGAAAGCACCATCGGCTCCGGCCCGTTCAAGTTCGTTAGCTGGGAGCCTGGAAACAGGCTGGTTATGGAGCGGTACGAGGCCTACATTCCGAGGACTGACGCGAAGGACGGCGCGGCCGGAAGCAAGGAAGCGTACCTAGACAGGATAGTCATGGCCGAGGTGCCTGATCAGGCTACGCGCATCGCGGCGCTGCTGACGCAGCAGGCGGACTTCTCGGAGGGGATCGCGGGCGATCTGTTGCCTACGCTCGAAGACAGCCCGAGCATCACGGTCGAGACGATCAGCCCGTGGGCGTCGCCTTGGTTGGTGTTCAACCATCTGCACCCGCCCTTCAACGATCAGCGCGCCCGGCTCGCGGTTCAGGCCGTGGTCAACCGCGAGGAGTACATGCGCGCCGGATACGGGCCTGAGTTCCTGTGGGAGACGTGCCCCGCGCTGTTCATGTGCGGTGGGCCGCTGGCCACCGACGTGGGCAGCGATGTCTATTACGCCGATCCGGACGTAGGGCGCGGCAAGGCGCTGTGGGACGAATACGTCGCCGACACCGGATTCGACGACCCGGTGATCGTTCTGGCGGCTACGGACTACCCCGACTTCTTCGCGTCGGGTCTGATAACGAAGCGCAACCTCGAGTCTATCGGAGCGCAGGTGGAGATGCCGTCCATGGACTGGGCGGCGGTCGTGGCGCGCAGGGCCGAGAAGTCGCTGCCCGCAGACGGCGGCTGGAACATCTTCCACACTTGGGGCGGCACGTTCGACCCGATAACGGCGGTCGGTCTGAGCGGCAACTGGTTCGGCTGGCCTCAGAATACGACGATCCAAGGGCTGATCGAACAGTTCCCGCTGGCTGGGACGCTGGAAGAACAGCTGACGATCGCCGAAGCCATCCAAGCGGAGAACTACGCCAACCCCAACTACATGACGATGGGGCAGTTCAACTTCCTGGTCGCGCGGCAGGACTACGTGAAGGGCTACGAGCCCCACCGCCTGCTGCACTTCTGGGGCGTATGGCTGGATAAGTAGCGACCATGCGGATAGACTAAACTGGAAATCGCGGCTCGCCTTACCTACTCTGCCGCCAGGCGAGCCGTGAGACATGAAGGGCCGGGCCACAAAGTCCGGCCCTGTCAGAGCGGCAGTTTCCGGCCAGGGGCCGCCAGATGTTCCAATACGTCGTCCAACGAATCATCGCCACCGTTCCGGTCGTCTTGCTCGTGGCTATCATCACGTTTTCGCTGGTGCACATCGCGCCGGGCGACCCGGCGGCGGTTATCGCGGGCGACTTCGGCAACCCTGAGGACATCGAGCGCGTCCGAAAGCAGCTGGGGCTGGACAAACCCATCCTCCAGCAGTTCTGGATCTGGCTGAGCCACGTCGCTCAGGGCGACTTGGGAAGCTCCATCTTTTCGCGGTACCAGGTTACCGACCTGATAGCGCAACGGCTGCAGCCGACCATCGTACTCGCGCTCACGTCGGAGATTCTGGCCGTGGTGATCGCGGTGCCGCTCGGCGTGTTGGCGGCGTGGAAAGCGAACTCGCTTATCGATCGCGGGGTGATGCTGTTCGCGGTGCTGGGGTTCTCGATACCCGTATTCTGGTTGGCGTACAACATGATATTCCTGTTCGCCGTGCGCCTGGAGTGGCTGCCGGCGGTGGGCTACGAGCCAATCTCGAACGGGATAGTGCCATGGCTGAAGTCCATTACGCTGCCCTCCATCGCGATCGCGGTGATCTTCGCGGCGCTGATAGCTCGCATGACGCGAACCACGATGCTGGAGATACTGCGGGAGGACTACATCCGCACCGCGCGCGCCAAGGGGCTTGGGGATCGCCTAGTGCTCCTGCGCCACGCGTTGAAGAACGCGTCCGTGCCTGTGGTAACGGTCATCGGGCTGGGACTGGCTGGGCTGATCGGCGGCCTGGTAGTAACGGAGACGGTGTTCGCCATCCCAGGGTTGGGCAGGCTGATAGTGGAGGCGGTGCTGAGGCGCGACTACCCGGTGATACAGGGCGTGATGATGCTTGTTACGCTGGTTTACGTGCTGGTGAATCTGATCGTGGACATCAGCTATGCGTATCTGGACCCGAGGATTAGGTACTAATGGCCGGACAAGAGACAGCCGACTTGGTCGTTATGGGCAGAGGCCCGGGGCGCTGGCAGCGCGCATGGGTCGCTTCGCGGCGCGCGCTGATCAAGAACCCGAATATGCTGTTCGGTCTGATACTGCTGGTCGTCATGTCGCTGATGGCGATCTTTTCCGGACAGATCGCGGAGATTGATCCGCGTTATATAGACACTATTGAACGCCTAAGGTCGCCGTCGGGCGAGTATCTGTTCGGCACCGACCATCTGGGCAGGGACATATTCGCGCGCGTGGTGTACGGCAGCAGGCTTTCGTTGACGGTAGGCATCGCGGTGGCGATAATTACGATGGCCGGAGGCGTGGTTCTGGGTCTGGTCTCAGGCTACTACCGGGTGTTGGACGCGATCATCATGCGGCTGATGGACGGGTTGATGGCGATTCCGTCCTTCCTGCTTGCCATCGCGCTGGTGGCGATGCTGGGCGCGAGTCTTCAGAACGTGATCATCGCGCTTTCGGTGGTGGAGACGCCGCGCGTGGTGCGCGTGGTGCGGTCGTCGGTGCTTACGCTGCGCGAGCGAGTGTACGTGGAAGCCGCAGAGGCGATCGGCGCCGGTGGAATTCGCATCATGGCTCGGCACATCTTCCCAAACACGGTGCCGCCGCTGATCGTGCAAGGCACCTACATCTTCGCGCTGGCGATTCTGGTGGAGGCTGGGCTGAGCTTCCTGGGCGCGGGAACGCCGCCGGACATTCCAAGCTGGGGCAACATAATGGGAGAGGCGAGGCTGTACGTGCGCGTAGCCGAGTGGATCATGTTCTTCCCCGGCTTGTTCCTGTCGTTGACGGTGTTGGCGATCAACCTCATCGGCGACGGTCTGCGCGATACGCTGGACCCGACGCTCGCGCGGCGAATGTAGCTCCGCCTAGTCGAGTATCCGGCTGGCGGACATCAGCCATTTTGAGACAGCGTCCGGGACTTCGAGGGCGTCAGCCTCAGTCAGGGTTGCGACGTCCATATGTCAGAGGGGCGACCAGACTGCCAGCACGCCGTCGGTCAGGGCGTTGACGGCGCTGATGGCGCCGGTGTCTAGGATGAATACGCGACTTTGGCTTCCGCCGGACTGAGACGGGTAATCGGCTGAGGATGCCTGAAGGCTCAGCCGCCCCGCGAATAGCAGGTATCTGCCGTCGGGCGACCACAAACTGTGCGAGTAGGCGTACTGGTCAAAGAACTGGAACATGGTCAGTTGCTCGCGCGAAGGGACGAAGTCTGCCAGCTCGGTCGTCGCGCCGGTGGCAGGATCGAGCAGCAGCCAGCGCATATCTCCGCTCGCGTCGGCGACAACGGCTACGGCGATACGGCTGCCGTCCGGAGACCAGAAGTAGGCGAGCACGTTCTCCAACACGCGCGCGGTCTCTGAGAAGCCGGTCGAATCCAGAACGCGCAGTTGGCGGTACACGAACATCGGCGTATTCATGTACCTAACTGCGCGGGCGTCGTCGGCTACCGCCAGGTAGGCGCCATCGGGAGACCAAAGAAATGCCGAGTACGCGCCGACGTCGGCGATGGGCTGCGTGAGAGAGAGGCCGGAGCTTGTGATCGGAGCGGAGTAGAGCGCATTTTCGGGCCGAGACGTGGGCCGCGATGCCAGACGTGACAGTGTAAGCTCGGCGCTTCCCGGCCTCCACGCCGGCACGCGGTACGACGTGGACTCCAGCGAGATGCGACTCAACTCGAGGTCGTCTTCGACGTGGAGCAAGAAGTGATCGTCCGAGCGGTGTACGGCGAGCGTAGTAGCGTCGCTAGACCACGACATCCACAGCGGTCCTTGATCCAGCACGTACTCCGGCGGCCGCGGCGCATCCATGCGCTTGACGAACAGCGTCAAGCCGTGCGCCCGCGTGACGGCGACGAAGGCGAGATTGGCGCTGTCCGGCGACCACAACGGATAGTGCAACACGCCGTCGGCGAGCAATCCGCCGAAACCGGGCTCACCCTCATGGATGGGTTGCGGGACGCGCTCGGCTAGACCATACTCGTAGAGCGTAACGACGGGGCGGTCGTCTGAGTCGCGCGCCACGCCGGAGAAGACCATCGAGCCACCGTCGGGAGCCCAAGTAGGCCAAGTGGAGTAGCCTTCTGCAGGCGAGATCAGGACTTCGTTGGAACCGTCCGGGGCGTATGAGCGAATCTGCGCGTCGAGGGTAACTACGGCGATTCGGTTGACCTCGTAAACGGGCGGCCAGAGCGATTCATCGTTCGCCGCTGGTATGGCTGCCGCCGCAATCACGCCGAGCGCGATCAGCAGCAGCGCGAGGCCGACGTACAGCCTGAAGTGGGCGCTCAACCGTCTATCGTCATGTCGAGGCCGAAGTCCAGCGCGGTGGCTGAGTGGGTGAGCGCGCCGACCGAGATTATGTCAACGCCGGTTGCCGCCACCTGGGCGACGGTATCCAAATTGATGCCGCCTGACGCCTCGAGTATCGCGCGCCCCGAAGCGATGCGAACGGCCTCGGACATTCGCTCGACACTCATGTTGTCCAGCAGAACCAGGTCCGCGCCGGCGTCCAATACCTCTTCGAGCTGTTCCAGCGTCTCGACTTCGATTTCGACCTTGATAGTGTGGCTCGCGCCCGCCAGCGCCTTGCGAACCACATCTCCTATGCCGAGTCCCTGAAGGGCGAGGGCTTCTATGTGGTTGTCTTTGATGAGTATGCCATCGGCCAGGTTCTGGCGGTGGTTTCGCCCGCCGCCCATGGTTATGGCATATTTTTCGAGCTTGCGAAGGCCGGGGGTGGTCTTGCGCGTATCCACTATCTGCGCGGGGTAGGACTTCACGGCGTCCACGTAACGGCGGGTCTGCGTGGCTATGCCGCTGAGGCGCTGGAGAAAGTTGACGGCGGTGCGCTCGGCCTTGAGGACGGAGGCGACGCTACCGGATACGGAGAGCATCTTGTCGCCCGGCGCGATGCGGGCGCCATCGGCGGCGAGCGTGGCGACGGTCAGGCTCGGGTCTACGCGAGTGAAGACGGTGGAGGCTATGCCTATGCCCGCTAGAACTCCGCGCTCCCGGCTGACGAGCTCGGCTGAGGCGGTGAGCGTCGGCGAGATCAGCGTGTCGGTAGTCGGATCGCCCATGCCGAGGTCTTCGGCGAGGGCGGAGTCTATGAGGTCGCTGATTTCGCGGGTAATGAGCATGGCGACGATTACGTTACGGCGAGCATCCGGTCGAGGGCGACGCGGGCTTCCTCGGCCACGTCGTCGGGAACTTCGATGCGGTTGACCACCACGCCCTCGTTCAGCCCGTCCAGCACCCAAGACACGTATGCGGGGTGGATGCGATACATGGTGGAGCACGGGCAGATTACGGAGTCGAGGCAGAAGACGAGCTTGTCGGAGTGTTCGGCCGCCAGGCGGTTGACCAAGCTGATCTCGGTGCCGACGGCCCATTGGGAGCCGGGCGGCGCGTCGGCGATCATCTTCTTGATGTATTCGGTGGAGCCGTTGTAGTCGGCCTCCTGCACCACTTCCATCGTACATTCCGGGTGCACCAGAATATTCACATCGGGGTACTTCTGGCGGGCGAGCGCTATCTGTTCGACCGTGAACCGGGTATGCACCGAGCAGTGTCCCTGCCAGAGTATGACCTTCGCGTCGTTCAGTTCGGATTCGGTATTGCCGCCCATCTGTTTGAACGGGTTCCAGACAACCATCTCATCCAGGCCGATGCCCATCTTGAGGGCGGTATTCCGTCCAAGGTGCTGGTCGGGCAGGAACAAAACGCGCTGTCCGCGCTCGAACGCCCACTCAAACGTCGCCGGGGCGTTGGATGAGGTGCAGACGATTCCGTCGTTGCGTCCACACAGGGCTTTTATGTCGGCGGTCGAGTTCATGTAGGTGATCGGGATGGTGGCGTCGTCGAGCGTGTCGGCCAGGTCGTCCCAGCAGTCAAGCACGTCATCTATCTGCGCCATGTCAGCCATCGAGCAGCCGGCGGTCATGTTGGGCAGAATCACCTTCTGCGACGGGCCGCTGAGGATGTCGGCCGTCTCCGCCATGAAGTGGACGCCGCAGAAGGCGATGAACTCGGCGGATTCCTGAGAGGCAGCGAACTGCGACAGCTTGAACGAATCGCCCTGGAAGTCGGCGTACTTGATCACCTCGTCGCGCTGGTAGTGGTGGCCGAGGACGACCAGCCGTTCGCCGAGCCGCGCGCGGGCGTCGGAGATTCGAGCGTCCAGCTCTTCCGGCGACATCCGCATATAGTCTATCGGCAGTTTCTGCCAACGGACCCCGGCGGAGAACTCGTCCGCGAGCGAGCGGGACGATAGTTCGTCGTCCGTCGTGCAGAAGGCGGACTGCTCGATCTCGGTGATGGGTATAGTTGGCGTTCTTTCGTAGGTCGCTACCATGACTCTCCAACCTTGGGCCTGCCCTGCCCGTTTCTTGACTGTTTGCCGCCGGACGCTTGTCCGGCGAATTATTTTCTAGTGATAGGCGTCGGCGCCGTTCGCCGCCGGGACCGCGCCCTGGAGCGACCAAGGGCCGGTCTTCTCGATGCGGACGTCCACCATGCGCCCCTTCATATCGTCATCGTGGTCGAAGAACACCAGCTTATCGTTGCGGTTTCTTCCGAACCAGCGTCCGCGTCGTCTGCCTTCTACCAGCACCTGCTGGTTGGTGTGAAGCAGACCGGCGTTGATGCGGGTGGCCACGGTCTCCTGTATGTCTTCGATCACCTGAAGACGACGCTTCTTTTCGGTCTCCGGGATGTCGTCTTCCATAAGGCGGGCGGCGATGGTGCCGGGCCGAGTGGAGTAGGCGGCCGCGTGGACCTTGTCGAAACCGATGTCGCGCACCAACTCGGCTGTGCGCTCGAACTGATCTTCGGTCTCGCCGCAAAAACCGACTATGAGGTCGGTAGCCAGCGATACGTTGGGTATGCGGTCCCGGATGCGGGCTATCTTGTCGCGGTACTCGGCGTTGGTGTATCCGCGCCGCATACGGGCGAGAACGTCGTCGTCGCCTGCCTGGAAGGGCAGGTTGACATGCTCGCAAACCTTGTCGAGATCGGCTACGGCCTCGATGATGTGGTCGCTCATGTCGTTGGGGTGCGACGTTAGGAATCGGATGCGTTCCAGTCCTTCGACGCGGTTGACAGCGGCGAGGAGGTCTCCGAGGTCAACGGATCCGGGCAGGTCGTGTCCGTAGGAGTCCACGTTCTGGCCGAGCAGCGTAACTTCCTTCACGCCGCGCCTGACGAGGTGGACCGCCTCATCCACCACGTCGTCTATCGTTCGGCTGATCTCGCGTCCACGCCGGTACGGTATGATGCAGAACGAGCAGAATTTGTCGCAGCCGTGGATGATGGGGATGTACGTGGCGACGTCGGGCGTTGCGGTCAGCGGACCTACGCAGCCTTCGGGGTCTATGCCCAGCCTGTCGCCGAGCAGATCTATGAGCGGATCGTACTGCTGCGGCTGCATGAACACGTCCACGTAGGGGAAGCGCTCGGTGAGCGCGTCTTTGCGGGGGCCTACCATGCAGCCCATGAGCGCGAGCACCTTATCCGGGTCGCGCTGCTTGACGGGCTTGAGGTGCGTCAGCATACCGACCACGCGGTCTTCGGCGCTCTCGCGAACGACGCAGCTGTTCAGCACGATGACGTCGGCGTCGCGGGCGGACTGTCCGGGCGTCAGGCCCATCTGTCCGAGCGCGCTTTCCAGCCGTTCGGAGTCTGCCTTGTTCATCTGACAGCCGACCGTCCAGACGTAGTAGCTCTGCATCTCGCTCTTGCTCTCCGACTATTTCAGGTAACAGACGACGCGGACAGTATTGTGGGGTTTCGCGTCGTTTGAGTGAAACTTTCGCGTTGGGGGAACTATACCAAAGAATAGGCGAAGTATCAAGGTTCTTGATTGTGAAATTCGGCACTATTGGGATTTGGAATTGTGATAATGCCGGTGGGCAGTATCGAGAATTGCGAGAGTCATCGCAGCGGGTCGAAATCTTCCTGGCTGCCTACCCATACCTCGCCACCCTCGAAGAACTCTTTCTTCCAGATGGGGACGATCTGTTTGATGCGGTCAATGCTGAAGTGGCAGGCTTCGAAGGCGTCCTTTCGGTGCGGGGACGAGGCAGCCACGACGAGGCTGGCTTCTCCGATCTCCAGCCTGCCGAGCCGGTGGTGGATGGCAACGCCTCGGAGATCCCATCGCTGCCGCATCTCGTCGGCGACGCGCGCGAGCTGCTCATCCGCCATGGGGCGGTACGCTTCATAGTCGAGGAACAGAACGCGGCGTCCGGCGGTGTTGTCGCGGGTGGTTCCAACGAAGGTTACGATTGCGCCCGCGCCCGGATGCTCGACCGCGGCGGCAACGGCTCCCGGGTCAAGCCGGTCGTGGGTGATGTGGATGGTGCGGGATTCGACTGACGCTAGGGTTGCCATCGGGCTGCCTCCTCTTATGGGAAAGGGGGTGATCTCCACCCTACCCGCCGCTGACGGGGGGGATGAGCGCCACTTCGTCGCCGTCGTCTAGGACGAAAGAGCCGTCCTGGTATTCGTTGTTGACGGCTACTACGATGCGGTCCGAATCCGGCAGGTCGGGGTAGCGGGCGCATACCAGAGCGAGCATCTCCGCGATGGTCGCGCCCGCGGGCAGCGCGACGGAGATTCGAGAAGTTCCCGCCAACTCGCGGTAGCTGGCGAGGAACAAGATCGTTACTAGCATGGCGACGACTCCCGCTATTCGCGCCCGGCGCTCATCCCACCAGGGCGCCGCCGTTTACGTGGATGGTCTGTCCGGTGATGTAGGCCGCGCCATCGGAGGCCAGGAAGGCTACGGTGTGGGCTATCTCTTCCGGCATTCCGAGTCTGCCTACGGGGATGCCGGCGCTGGGCGCTGGGGTGGACTGTCCCTCGACGCGGGACGTGTCGAACGCGCCCGGCACTATGTGGTTGACCAGGATGCCGTTAGGGGCAAGCTCGGCGGCGAGGGCGCGGGTGAGTCCGAGCGCGCCCATCTTGCCGGCGCATACGTGCGCCCAGCCAGGCCTGCCCTTGAATGCGTTGAGACCGGAGACGTTGATGATGCGGCCCCAGCCGCGCTCGACCATGCCGGGGACAACGGCTTGGCAGGCAAAGAACGGGCCATCCATGTTAACGGCGTTGACCTGGCGCCAGTCTTCGACGGTCATTTCGGTGAATGGCTTGTCGGCGCGCATCCCGGCGTTGTTGACCAGGATGTCCACACGCCCGAACTCGGAGATGGCGTCGGCGACCATGCGATACACTTGCCCCTGCTCGGCGACGTCTGCGATAGTGGCGATAGCGCGAACTCCCAGATGGCGGGCTTCGGCGGCTACGGATTCGGCCTCGTCGCGGTTGGAGCGGGCGTTGACTGCGACGTCGGCGCCGCGCCGCGCGAGCTCGAGGATCGTGGCGCGTCCGATGTTGCGGCCCGAGCCGGTTACCAGGGCGACTTTGCCGGACAGGGGCTTGGTGTCGGTAGGCATGGCTTATCGGGCTCCTTGCTAATCCGCGGCGGCGGCTGTCGCTTCGGCCGAGCGCACTACCGCCGCGTCGTGGAGCGACCGTATCTTGGCGTCGTCGTAGCCGAGGATGCCGGACAGGATCTCGGTTGTGTGCTCGCCTACAAGAGGCGTGGCGCCTACGTGCATGGGCGTTCTGCCGAACTTGATGGACTTGCCGGCTACCCACATTGTGCCGGCTATGGGGTCTGGCACTTCCATCATTATATCGCGCTCGGTCAGGTGCGGGTCTCGCGCCGCTTGGGCGGTGGTGTTGACTGGGGAGCACGGGACGCCCAAAGACGCCAGATGGTCGGACGCTTCCTGCATGGTCTTATCGGCGAACCACGCGCTCAGCCCTTCTTCCAGAGCGCCTGCGTTCTGAGATCGGAGCTCGCGGGTGGTGAAGCGTTCGTCTTCCAGCCATTCGGGTCTTTCCACGGCTTCGCAGAGGCGCACCCACATATTCTCGTTGGTGGCGGCTATTATCATCCAGCCGTCGGCGGTCTTGTAGAAGCCGCCGGTGCCTCGCCCGTTGCCCTCGCGGGGCTGTTCGTAGCCGTCGCCGAGGTACGCGGAGATGGGGATTTCGTTGACGGTGTAGCCGGTGTCGGCGAGGCAGACTTCGAGCTCCTGTCCCATGCCAGAGATTTCGCGTTCGCGCAACGCTGCCAGGGCGCCGATGGTGGCGTGCAGCGAGGTGATGCGGTCTATGAGCGGGAAGAAGGTCTTGATCGGCGGGTCGCCCTCGGAGCCAGTGAGCGACATGAGGCCGCCCATCGCCTGGCCTATGGGGTCGAAGCCGACGCGCTCTTTGTAGGGGCCGTACTGTCCGTAGGCGGAGACGTTGATCATGATGATCTTGGGGTTGAGCTTCTTGAGGGTCTCGTAGCCAAAGCCCATGATGTCTATGGTGCCGGGCCGGAAGTTCTGCAGGAAGAAGTCGGACTCCTTAACCAGATCGCGGAGGACTTCCTTACCCTCGTCGGTTCTGAGGTTGATGGCGAGGCTCTTCTTGCCGGAGTTGTACTGCACCCAGTAGGCGCTCTGTCCGCGCACGCGGGGGCCATTGCGCCGGCTCTCATCGCCGTTGAGCGATTCTATCTTGATGACTTCCGCGCCCATGCGCGCGAACATGAGCGCGCAACGGGGGCCTGCCTGGTAGCGTCCCAAGTCGAGCAGGCGGAGTCCTTCGAGCGGTGTCTTGAGTTCGGTCATGTCTAGTTCCGTCCCTTTCTGTCGAGGAATGGCTTGAAGCCTTCCAGCACCGGCGTGGGCGCGAGCTTCACTTTCTGCGCTTCGATTTCGTTGTCGTAGTGGTCGCGCCAAGGGGCGCCGATGTCGTCTATGAGAAGGTCTTTTACGCCCTGCACCATGCGCGGATCGTTAGCCGCGATAAGCTGTGCGAGCTCCATAGCCTTGTCCATCAGCTGGTCGGACGGCACGAGGTGGTTGAGGAGGCCAATGCGGAGGGCTTCTTCGGCGTGGACGACGCGGGCGGTGAACAACAACTCCTTAGCCATGGGCCACCCGACCTGCTGGGGCAGGCTCCACGTGGAGTTGACGCGCCCGTACTGGACGGCGAGGAACCGGAACCGGGTTCGCTCACATCCGACGCGGATGTCGAAGCTGGAGGCTAGAACCGCGCCGCCTCCGTAGGCGAGGCCGTTGAGGGCGCCGATGGTCGGCTTCTTGGTAGCCGCGATGTGCCAGGAGTATTCGGGACGTCGCGGGTCGGGCGGGGGCGGCTCTTCCATGCGCGCCTGCTCGGCCATTTCGTGTATGTCCGCCCCTGCGGAGAAGGCGCGCTCTCCGGCGCCGGTGAAGATGATGGCGTGGACGCCGTCGTCCTCTTCCATTTGCGTCAGCGCGGCGTCTATCTCGCTGAACAGCTTGCGGTTCATGGCGTTGAGCACTTCGGGGCGGTTCAGCTTGATGATGCCGACGTGGTCGGCAACGTCCAGTAGTAGATGTTCGTAGCTCACTCGACTCTCCATCCTAGTCTAAAGTGGCACCAGTCTAGCACATTTCGGCGGATGTGGTATTATGGGGCGGGTTCGGCCTCATCCCCTAGTTTAACGGTGGCAAGATTTGGATTTCGATAGTTACGAATTGGATAGCGCTATATACGACGAGATGTTCCACGTGGACGGCTCCCCGAAGGAACATTGCCGGGAGTTGTATGAATTTCTGGCGGGGGCGACGGCTGTCGAGCTGGGCAGCATACAGGAGCGGCTGACGCGCTCGTTCTCGAACGAGGGGATTACGTTCATCGTGTATGGGGATGAGGAGGCGGATGAGCGGATCATCCCGATTGACTGTGTGCCGCGAATAGTTACGGCTGACGACTGGGCGCACGTGGAGGCGGGGCTGAAGCAGCGCATCGCCGCGCTTAACAAGTTCTTGCAAGACGTGTACACCGACGGGCGGATCGTCGAGGACGGAGTGGCGCCGCGCGATGTGGTTTACGGCTGTCCGCAGTTCCGCGAGGAGATGCGCGGCTTCGAGGCTCCGCTGGGAACCTGGGTGGCGATTTGCGGGACCGATCTGGTTCGCACGAACGACGGCTTCAGAGTTCTGGAGGACAACCTGCGCGTGCCGTCGGGAGTGTCTTACATGATCGCCACTCGCAAGGTGGTGAAGTCGAGTATGCGCGCGCTGTACCGCGCGTCGCGCGTCCGGGACGTGGAGCACTACGGCGCAATGCTGGCGGCGACGCTGCGCGAACTGGCGCCGGACGGCAATGACGACCCGTCCATCGCCCTGCTCACGCCCGGCATCTACAACTCGGCGTTCTATGAGCATATGTTCCTAGCTCAAGAGGTGGGCGCGGAGCTCGTGCAAGGCACCGACCTCGTGGTGATAGACGACTACGTGTATATGCGGACGACCAAGGGGCTGGAGCGGGTGGACGTGGTGTACCGCCGGGTGGATGACGACTTCATAGACCCTCTGATGTTCCGACCTGATTCTCTGCTGGGGGTCCCGGGCTTGATCCGCGCGTGCCAGAAGGGAAACGTTACGCTGGTCAACGCGCCCGGCACCGGTGTAGCCGACGACAAGAGCGTCTATGCCTTCGTGCCGGACATGATTCGATACTACTTGGGCGAGGAGCCAATTCTGTCGAACGTCGAGACGCATCTGTGCCGGGACGCCGAGGGACTGGAGTACACGCTGGACAACCTGGACAACCTGGTCGTCAAGCGGGTGGGCGAATCGGGGGGCTACGGTATGCTGGTCGGGCCGCACGCGACGCCGTCGGAACGCGACGAGTACGCCAAGGAGATTCTCGCCGACCCCGCCGACTTCATATCGCAGCCGACGCTTGCGCTGTCGCGCGCGCCGTGCATGGTGGACGGCCGGATCGAGCCGCGCCACGTGGACCTGCGCCCGTTCATCCTGACGGGACGGGAGACGAAGGTGGCTCCGGGCGCGCTGTGCCGCGTTGCGCTGCGTCGGGGCAGCCTTGTGGTGAACAGCAGCCAGGGCGGGGGCGCGAAAGATATTTGGGTGCTTCAGGAGTGAAGGGACATAAGTTTAGGATGCTCGGGCGCTTCAAGAACTAAGATCGAGGAGACCTCCATGCGTATCAACTTAGGAATGCTGAGGAACCGGAACATGGCTATCGCGGCGGCAGTCGGCGGGGGCGCGCTCGCGCTGTTCGTAGCCCGGACGTCGGTGGCGTACGCGGACGGGGTGAGCGATGAGACGGCGTTCATCCTAAACACGTTTGCCTTCCTGCTGTGGGGCGCGCTGGTGATGTGGATGTGCGCGGGGTTCACGATGCTGGAGTCCGGCTCGGTGCGCACCAAGAACGCATCGGTCATCTGCCTCAAGAACATCGGCATCTATTCGATTGCCGGGCTCGCCTACTTCTTCATCGGCTACAACCTGATGTACGGAGACCTCGTGGGCGAGTTCATAGGCCAGTTCGGGTTTATGTATGGGCCTTCCGAGAGCGAGGTCGCGCTGTTAGGCGAGGACGAATCGGCGGTGGCCGGCGTTGTTGCCAACGGGCACGCGAAGATGTCCGACTGGTTCTTCCAGATGGTGTTCGTGGCTACGGCGGCTTCGATAGTTTCGGGCGCGATGGCCGAGCGAGTGAAGCTGTGGTCGTTCTTCCTGTTCACGCTGGTTCTGACTGCGATCATCTATCCGGTCGTCGGCGCGTGGACGTGGGGGGGCGGCTGGCTCAGCGACATGGGCTTCATGGACTTCGCCGGTTCCACCATCGTGCATAGCACCGGGGGTTGGGCGGCTCTGGCGGGCATCATCATCGTCGGACCGCGTCTCGGCAAGTTCCGGCGGGACGGTTCGGTAAACCCCACGTCGCCATCGAACGTAACGTCGGTTACGCTGGGCGTGTTCATACTGTGGTTCGGATGGTTCGGGTTCAACGCCGGCTCGCAATTGGCGTTGGGCAGCGCGGTGGACGCTGTGGCGATGTCGGTGGTGATGGTTAACACGAACCTGGCAGCGGCGGCCGGCGTGATGGCCGCGCTCATCGTGTCGCGTCCCATCCTGGGTCGCATAGACCTGATAGCGGGTCTGAACGGCGCGATCGCCGGGCTGGTGGCGATTACCGCGGGTCCGCTGTTCGTGGACCACTACTGGGCGGTTGTAATCGGCGCGGTGGGCGCGATCGTCTGTACGGGCGGCATCAAGCTAATGGAGATGGCCAAGCTGGACGACGTGGTTGGCGCTGTACCGGCGCACCTGTTCGCGGGCGTATGGGGCACCGTGGCGGTGTGCATCGCAGCCGGCGGCAACATCGGCGTTCAGTTGGTGGGTATCGTGGCGATAGGCGCGTTCGCCTTCATCGCGTCGCTCGCGGTATGGAAGCTGATCGACCTGACGCTGAAGGTGCGCGTTTCCACAAACGTGGAACGGCTGGGACAGGATACAGCGGAGCTAGGAATCGAGTCGTATCCGGAGTTCGTGTTGATGCCCGAGCCGTTCGACGACGATGAGGACTGAACCGATGCTCGCTCGCAGCGCCCAGGGGTTGTACTGGATGAGCCGCTACCTGGAGCGGGTGGAGGCGCTGTGCCGCCTGCTCAAACTGCAGACCGAACTGCTGACGGACAGACCGATCCGCGAGATACGCTTCGGGTGGAAGCGTATCTACGCGGCTCTCGACGCATCGCCGCCGGTGGGAGGATTCGGCGTCCAGCAGACGGAAGACTACGCGCTTGCGGACTCGTACACGCTGGCGGACGATCTGACGTTCGAGCGGCTGAACCCAAGCTCGGTTTGGAGCAGCCTGGCGATGGGGCGCGAGAACGCGCGGCAGATGCGGCACTGCATCAACGCCGAGATGTGGATGCAGTTGAATCTGACGTTTCTGCGACTCCAGAAGATGCGCATCGAGGACATCTGGGCTACGTCGCCGGAGAGCTTCTACTCGGAGACGGCAACCGAGATCGACACTTTCGCGGGCGTTGCGGCGGCTACGATGTACCGCGACGAAGGATGGCGATTCTTGCAGCTTGGCCGTTCGGTAGAGCGCGCGCAGTTTGCGACGGCGCTGCTGCTGGCGCAGGTCGAGCTGGATGATGAGACGGAAGACTACTTCGACGCGGACTGGACCAGTCTGCTGCGGCTATACAACGCTTTCGAGGTGTATAACCGCCGGTACAGCGTCGAGGTAGAACCTCAGCAGGTTCTGGACCTGCTGGCTACGGATCCGGATCTGCCGGACTCGCTAATTCGCTCGCTCGACCGCATCGTCAGGGTGCTATCCGCGATAGGCCCGGGGCCGGACGCGCGGTCGAGCGACTCTCTCCAACGGCTCGCAGGCCGTGTCGCCGCGCTGGTGCGTTACGATTGGGTGGATAACGAAGATCACCACGCGCTGCTGCTGCGAGTGAACGAGCACTGCCTGGGCCTGCACAACAGGATCGCGGCCACCTACTTCGACTACCGAATATAACGTAGCGATTTATGTATAATGGGCTAGAGATTGGGCTTGAAGGCATCCGAGCTTCGTGGGCGCGACGCCGCGCGGGATCGGATGGGACCAGACAACCGGAGGGTAGGAAATGACGACAGGAGCATCGTTCGAGACGATCGGGAAGCCGCCGGTTAGCGACTTCGAGGTAGCGCCGAATCTAGACCGAGAGAACGTGGCGGAGTTCGACTGGCACGAGGTGTTCAGCGAGCTCGACTGGCTCCCAGGCGGCGGCCTGAACAAGGCGCACGAGGCGATAGACCGCCACGCCAACGGTCGAAAGCGCGACAAGATCGCCATGATCTGGGAAGGCAAGAACGGTGAGCGCGAGGACTATACGTTCGGCGACATGAAGCGCGAGACGGATAAATTCGCCAACGTTCTGAAGAGCTTGGGAATCCAGACGGGAGACCGCGTATTTACGTTCATGGACCGGCTGCCGGAGCAGTTCATTTCGGTGTTCGGAATCCTGAAGGCGGGCGCAATCGCGGGACCGCTGTTTTCGGCGTTCGGGCCGGACCCTGTGAAGGACCGCCTGCAAGACTCCGGGGCGAAGGTGCTGGTAACGCAGCCGGACCTGCGGCGACGCATCGCGCACATCATCCCGGAACTGTTCGATCTGCAACACATTATCATCGTCAACAAGGACGGGCGCGACCCGATGCCGATAGACTCGCAGGATCTGGACTACTACGAGGAGATGGGCAAGGCGTCGGCGAACTTCACGACGGTGAACACGTCTCAGTACGACTTTTCGATAATGCACTACACGTCCGGCACGACAGGCAAGCCGAAGGGCGCGGTGCACCGGCACCAGGCGGTGGTGCAGCAGTACGCGACCGGCAAGTGGGCGCTGGACCTGCACGAAGACGACATCTACTGGTGCACCGCCGACCCGGGCTGGGTTACCGGCACGTCCTACGGGATGCTCGCGCCGTGGACGAACGGCGTTACTCAGCTAATCTACGAGGGCGGCTTCCGCGCCAGCGCGTGGTACGAACAGATAGAGAAGCACAAGGTTACGGTCTGGTACACCGCGCCTACGGCGATCCGGATGCTGATGAAGGCGGGCGACGAGATACCGAAGCGCTACGACATGTCGTCGCTGCGCTTTACCGCCAGCGTCGGCGAGCCGCTGAACCCGGAGGCGGTGGTCTGGGGGCATGAGGTGATAGGCCACGCCTTCCACGACAACTGGTGGCAGACGGAGACGGGCGCGATCATGTGCGCGAACTACGCCTCGATGCCGATAAAGCCCGGCTCGATGGGCAGGCCGATTCCGGGCGTGGAACTGGGCGTGGTGGACGAGAACTTCGACCCTGTACCGCCGGGCGAGGATGGCAATTTGGTCGTCCGTCCAGGCTGGCCGTCCATGTTCCACCAGTACTGGCAGAACCTCGAAATGTACAACTCGCGGTTCAAGAAGGGCTGGTACATCACGGGAGACACGGCGCGGGTGGACGAGGACGGCTACTTCTGGTTCGTCGGTCGCGCGGACGACGTGATCAACACGGCGGGGCACCTGGTAGGTCCGTTCGAGGTGGAGAGCGCGCTGATCGAGCACGAGGCGGTAGCCGAGGCGGGTGTCATCGGCAAGCCTGATCCGATAGCGATGGAGGTGGTCAAGGCGTTCGTGTCGCTCAAGGACGGCTACGAGGAGACGCCGCAGCTCCGGCGCGACATCATGCGCTTCGCGCGGTCGAAGCTGAACGCTGCGGTCGCGCCGCGCGAGATCGACTTCATCCCCGGCCTGCCAAAGACGCGCTCCGGCAAGATCATGCGCCGCCTGCTGAAGGCGCGTGAGCTGGGCCTGCCGGAGGGGGACATCAGCACGCTGGAAGAGGACTAGGCAGCATGACGATCAGAGAACAGCCTATCGAGAGCCACGAAGTGCATAGCGAGCGTCTGTTGAGGCACGCAATCGATCAACTTGAACAAGGCGACAGGCTTCAGGCGTCTGAGAAGGCGTGGGGAGCCGTCGCCCACCAAATGAAGGTGGTTGCCGAGCGGCGCGGGTGGCTGTACAAGACTCACAGACACGCTTATGAAATAGCTGATCGGCTCTCAGAAGAGACCGGCGACCCAAACCTGCTAAGGCTGTTCAATACCGCCAACACTCTGCATCAGAACTACTATGCAGATGAAAAACCCATTTCTGTCCTGCAAAAGGACATTGAAGACGTGAAAGAGTTGCTGAAGATACTGGAATCTACTCGAACAAACGGAGTAATTCAATGAAGATTTGCTGGTTCCATCTGATGCCGTACCGGTACTTGCCGGATGATTTCGAGGAGAAATACAGGAGCGTATGGGTGGATGTGCCCAGCCATCTGTTCGATCCCGTCAAGGCGAATGAGCTTTACAACGAGTACCTGGACGAGCTCGAGTTCGCAGACCAGGTGGGGTTCGACGGCATCTGCATCAACGAGCACCACAACAACGCCTACGGAATCATGCCGTCGCCGAACATCACGGCGGCTACGCTGACGCGACGGACGCAGAACGCGGCGATTGTGGTTCTGGGCAACAGCTTGGCGCTGTACAATCCGCCGATACGGGTGGCGGAGGAGTTCGCCATGCTGGACTGCATCAGCGGAGGGCGGCTCGTCGCCGGCTTCCCTGTCGGCACGTCCATGGATACGAACTACGCATACGGCGCGACGCCCTCCAGCCTGCGAGAGAAGTACTACGAGGCGCATGACCTGGTGATGAAGGCGTGGACCGAGCCGGAGCCGTTCGCGTTCAACGGCAAGCACACACAGGCGCGCTACGTGAACATCTGGCCGCGTCCGCTTCAGCAGCCGCACCCGCCGGTGTGGATCCCGGGCGGCGGATCTATCGAGACGTGGGAGTGGACGGCGGAGATGAACTACGTCTATTGCTACCTGAGCTACTTCGGCTACAAGCGCGGCATCCAGGTGATGGACGGCTTCTGGAAGCAGATGGAGACGATGGGCATAGACGACAACCCGTATCGCGCCGGTTTCCTGCAGCTGGTGTGCGTCGCGGAGACGGATGAGAAGGCGAAGGAGCTGTACGCCGAACACGTGGAGTACTTCTACAAGAAGTGCCTGCACGTGTATGAAGGCTTCGCCGAGGCGCCCGGATACCGGACGCTCCGCACCATCAAATCGGGCGCGGTGCAGCAGGTCGGCGCGGCGGCGAGCCGCTTCCGCCAGAATCTGACGTGGGAAGACTACGTGGAGCAAGGCTACGTGATCGCGGGCAGTCCGCAGACGGTGGTCGAAAACCTCCGCAAGGCCGTCGAGGGGCTGCGCGTCGGACATCTGATGACCCTGCTTCAGATCGGCTCAATGCCGCGAGACCTGACGATGAAGAACACTGAGATGTTCGCCACTCAGGTCAAGCCGTACCTTGAGGATATGTGGGACGAGTACGAAGACCACTGGTGGCCGCAGCCCGTGGCCGCAGATAAGCGGGCCGTGCCGGCTCCGGTTGGATAGAATCGGATTGACGCAGTGTAGGGGTAGGCAACCGGCAGGTCACCCCCATCCTAACCTTCCCCCGTCAAGGGGGAAGGGACTGAATCGCCAGAGGCAGGGCGGTTTTGCATATCCGCGCCAACAATCACGCAGGGAGACATGATTGCGCCATGACGACGACCGCTGAGAAGTTGACTGTACAGGTAGGCCCAATCGCGGCCAAGTACGAAGTTCGCGGCGAGGGGCCGCCGCTCCTGTACCTGCATGGCGCGTTCGGCTACGCGGGGTGGCCAGAGTTCCTGGACGCGCTGGCGGAGCGCTTCACCGTTTACGCGCCAACGCACCCGGGTTTCGAGGGCGACGACGGCATAGACCATATCGAGAATATGCTGGAGCTCACGCTATACCACGCCGACCTTATCGAGGCGCTGGGTCTGGAATCGCCGCACGTGGTGGGCCACTACTTCGGCGCGATGGCGGCGGCTGAGGTGGCGGCGGTCCGCGCGGCGAAGCTCGGCAAGCTGGTCCTCGCGGCGCCCGCCGGGTTCTACCTGGACGACGATCCGGGCCTCGACTACAACACCACTCCGGCCACGGAGATGCGCCAAGCGCTGTTCGCCGACCCGGACTCTGCCATCGCGCACAGCATCTATCCCGTGCCGAAAGACGATGAAGAGCTTGGCTGGCAGATCATCCACCGGGTGCAGTCGCTCACGGCGGTTGGCAAGTTCCTGTGGCCGATACCGGACAAGGGGCTGATACGACGGGTTCATCGCATACAGTCCCCTACCCTAGTGGTGGTCGGAGAGCGCGACAAGGTGGCGCCGCCATCGTACGCGAAGCTGCTGACGTCGCGCATCCCGGACTCGCGTTCGCGCGTCATGGCCGACGCGGGGCACATGATGGCTCATGAACATCCGAAGGAGTTCGCGTCGGTCGTCATGGACTTCCTGGGAGCGGATTAGGGCTGCCCCCGGTCAAGCCGGGGGTATCGTCACTCAACTCAACAGCCGGGCTGTCCATTATTTCCGCAGCACGAACTGAAAGTTCGCGCTTTTCGGAAGTTGTTCGCTAGAAAGAGCGACAATACCCGCCATCCGCTCATGCCTTCTTCTCGCGCGCCCCTGCGTATCAATGAGAAGGAGGTTTTCAGACTGGGCCGGTTGGTGTCGCTGTCTCGGCACATGGTTGACTCTCTGGCACAGGACCTTGGGCGGAATTATGCAACTGGTTGGCGGCGGGGTTTTCACCCCCATCCTAGCCTTCCCCCGTCAAGGGGGGAAGGGATTTTTGGCGCTCTCTAGCGCGGGACTATGGGCAGCGTTATCCGCGACGGGTACTCGGACGTGTGATAGATGGTCTGGAGGGCGGGGACGAACGCGGCGTCTGCGCCTATCTCCTCGCCGGTGTTGGTGTTGCGGTCGAAGCGCGGGAAGTTGGAGCTTGAGATTTCGACGCGGATTTGGTGTCCCTTCTTGAACAAGTTCGCCGTAGCCCACAGGTCTATGGCGTACTCATAGATGACGCCCGGGCGGATGGGCAACGCGGGCTGGCGGGGATTGCGATAACGGGCGCGGATGATGCCGTCGGTAAGGTTGCGCGCGTAGCCGGACGGCTCAACGTCCACGAGCTTGGCGGTGAAGTCGGTGTCGTCGGCATTGGTCGAAGCGAACAGGGTTACGGTTATCGGCCCCGTTACTTCCACGTCCTCCGCGAGCGGAGGGGTAGAATAGACTAGAACGTCCTGCCGTTCCTCGACCCAGCGCTGGTCGAAAGCGCCGTTCGCCATGAACGCCGGATCGCAGCACAGGCCTCCGCCCACGGTGGGCACGGGAGTCAGGGGGTTGTAGAGGAACGAGTCCGGCGGCTCTTCGCCGGGGGTTTCAGGGCTGAGAGCGCCATCCCCGTTCAACGAGTTCGCGCTGCCACCGCTGTGCAGATAGTAGTCTGTGTTCTCGGCGCGTGCGAGCGGCCATTCGTCCTCGTATCGCCAGACGTTCTCGCCCATGACGAAGATGCGGACGGGCTTATCGTCGGCGAAGCCGTTGTCTTCGCCCAGAAGCACGTAGTCGTAGAATCGGAGCATCTCAGCCATCAGGTCTATGGCGGCGGCGGCGGCGCGGGTGCCGAAGTTGTACTCGCCTGAGACCGACGGCGACGAGCCTCCGTGTATCCAGGGGCCGATGGTCAGCCGCTGGCCGCTGCGAGCCAGGTCGGTCGCGCCCATCTCGCGCATCCGCGTGTAGTTGCGGATGGTGCCTCCGAGGAAGATGTCGTACCAACCTCCGAAGTTGTAGGCCGGTATGCCGATGTCGGCATGGGACTCCTCGATGGATACGCGCTGCCAGTAGTCGTCGTACTCGGGGTGAGCCAGCCAGTCGTAGTAGTACGGCGCGAGGCCGTCTTTAAGCTGCGGCATATCGCGCATCGGCAGGTGCTGGTACCAGGTCGTCAGGTCGTCCTTGGCGGCGATGATGCGTTCGGCGTCGGCCTGCTGCAGGTGCAGACGGTTGGACAGGTTGCCCCAGTTGGCGGCTGTCAGCGCGCCTATCGCCCAAGACAGGTTGAATCCTAGCTCGAACGCGCCGCCCTGCCACGCCCAACCTTCGTGGTAGTCGGACGCGGTTACGCCGGGCGCGATGCCGGCGAGCGACGGCGCGCCGGACTTGGCGGCGAGCCACTGCGTCGCGCCGACGTACGATACGCCGAACATGCCGACTTTGCCGCTGCACCACGGCTGCGAGGCGACCCACTCTACGGAGTCGTGGCCGTCGTTGATTTCGTTGAAGAAGGTGTAGAACTCGCCCTCTGAGTTGTACCGTCCGCGCACGTCCTGGATCACTACGGCAAAACCGTGGCTGGCGGCGCGGATGGCATCGAGCGTGCCGGTGCGGTTGGAGGGCGCGGACTTGTCGTATGGCGTGCGTTCGAGCAACGCCGGCACGGGGCCGTTCACCTGGGGCCTGAACACGTCCGCGTAGGTGGTAACGCCGTCCCTCATCATGATGGGCACGTTGTAGTCGAAAGTAACTGAGTAGGGACCTGGCATGGCGTAGCCTCCGTCGAGCGAGTCTATGGGCGTCGAATTTGTGGGTTGAATGTATCACAGGAAGGGAGCGGTTGAAAGTAGGACGACTGGCTGGGAAGGGCGCAGAGGGAGTTAACGCAACGGCACAAGCGCGCAAGGGGCGCGATTGACCAAGTACATGGCCTTTTCGGACAATCGCCGCCGACGCCCGGCCTCCGAAAGCGCTACAATTCGAGCAGTTTGATTGGGGGGCATATGCAGACCATCGAACGGATGAAGGCGGCGGCGCTCGCGGAGATTGACCGGCGCGGCGACGAGCTTGTAGGGATCTCCAAGACCATTCTGGACAATCCGGAGCCGGGTTTCAGGGAGTTCAAGACGGCTCGGACTGTTGCGGAGGCGTTCGAGAGGTTCGAGATTCCGTACAAGGACGGAATCGGGATTACGGGGCTGCGAGGCGATCTGCGAGGCGGTAGCGGCGGCTCAGGGGGGCCGACTGTGGCGGTGATGGGCGAGTTGGACTCGCTGAAGGTGCTTGGACATCCGCACGCGGACGATGAGACATCGGCGGCGCACGCCTGCGGCCACCACTGCCAGATAGGGATGATGCTGGGCGTGGCGGTTGGGCTGCTGGCGGACGGCGTGATGGAGTCGCTGGCGGGAAACGTGGCGCTGATGGCGGTTCCGGCGGAGGAGTACATCGAGGTCGAGTACCGGGACGATCTGCGGCGCGCGGGCAAGCTGGAGTTCATCGGGGGCAAACCGGAGTTCATCAGGCTTGGCGAGCTGGACGACGTTGACCTAGCGATGATGACGCACACTTCCAACGCCGACCCCGGCGGCGGCATGATCGCGTTCGGCGGCACGAACAACGGCATGGTCGCCAAGCGGATCAGGTTCATCGGGCGCGCGGCGCACGCCGGTGGCGCGCCGCACACGGGAATCAACGCGCTAAACGCGGCGATGATCGCTATGAGCGCCATCCACGCGCAGCGCGAAACGTACCAGGACCCGGATACCGTGCGAATCCACCCTATCATCACGCAGGGAGGCGTGGCCGTCAGCTCAGTGCCGGCGGACGTTCGGATGGAGACCTACGTTCGCGGCTCGCGGACGGAGGCGTTCATGGACGCGTCGGTGAAGGTGGACCGCGCGCTGCGCGCCGGCGCGATGTCGGTCGGAGGCTCGGTCGAGATTACTACCCTGCCAGGCTACCTCCCGATACAGTCGGATGAGTCTATGCTCGCGCTGTACGGAGCTAACGCGGGCGCTCTCGTCGGCAGGGGGAACGTTAGGCGACTCGGACACCGCACCGGCTCTACGGACATGGGCGACGTGTCCCAGCTAATGCCCGTAATTCACCCTTACGTGAACGCGGCTACCGGCAGCGGGCACGGCATAGACTATGTGGTCCAGGACTACGAGCTGGGCGTGCTGACGGGCGCGAAGGCGATGGCGATGACCGTGATAGACCTGCTCTACGACGGCGCGGCGCACGCCCGCAGAATCGCGGGCGAATACAGGGCGCCGCTGACAAAGGATTCGTACCTGAGCCTGATGCGGTCTATGCTGAAAGAAGGGACTTACACGAAGTAGAGGATTCACGTTCGATTTTAACGCAGAGGCGCGGAGACGCGGAGATTCGATGTGAACGTGAACGCCGAGACGGAGTAAACCATGCCAACGATTGATGAACTGAAAGCGAGCGCGCAGGCGGCGATAGACGATCGCGCGGAGTGGCTGGTGGAGGCGGCGCGGACGATTCTGGACAATCCGGAACCGGGCTTCACCGAGATAAAGACATCCCGGTTCGTTAGCGAGAAGCTAAGCGAGCTTGGCATCGCTCACCAGTCCGGCATTGCGATAACGGGACTGAAGGGCGTGGTGAGCGGCGGACGGCCGGGGCCGACCGTCGCCGTCATCGGCGAGCTGGACTCGCTGCGGGTGCTGGACCACCCGCACACGGACCCTGAGACGGGAGCTGCTCACGCCTGCGGCCACCACTGCCAGACGCCTATGATGCTGGGCGCGGCAGTCGGCCTGCTGGTTCCCGAAGTGCTGGAATCGCTGGCGGGAAACATCACCTTCATCGCGGTTCCGGCAGAGGAGTTCATAGACGTCGAGTATCGCTGGGGGCTGCATCAGCAGGGCGCGCTGGGTCTGATGGCGGGCAAACAGGAGTTCATCCGGCTCGGCGCGTTCGACGACGTGGACCTGGCGATGATGGTCCATACGGCGTCGAGTACGCAGGAGATCACCAAGTTCTCGACCGGCGGCACGTCGAACGGGCACGTGGTCAAGTACGTCCGGTTCATCGGCAAGGCGACGCACGCGGGCGGATCGCCGCACCTGGGCGTCAACGCGCTGCAGGCGGCGATGGTCGCGCTGAACGCGCTAAACACGCAGCGCGAGACTCTACGCAACGAGGACAACGTGCGTCTCCACGGCATCATGACTCGCGGAGGGGCGGCGGTCAACTCGGTGCCGGCCGACGTGCGCTACGAAGGCCGTGTGCGCGGCAGGACGGCAGAGGCGATTGCGGACGCGAACGACAAGATGGACAGGTGCGTGCGTGCGGGGGCGCTTACCATGGGCGGTAGCGTGGAGATCGTTACGATACCCGGCTATATGCCGATGAAGAACAACGATCCGATGATGGAGCTGTTCGAGCGCAATGCCGCGGAGATAGTGGGCGCGGACGAGGTGATGCGCCATCCCGCCGAGCGCAACCGCGGCGGATCCACCGATATGGGAGACCTGAGCCAGATAATACCCGTCATCCATCCCTACACGACCGCCGCGCGCGGGTCCGGGCACAGCGTGGACTACGTTGTGGAGGACTACACGCAAGCCGTGGTGAATCCGGCGAAGGCTATGGCGATGACGGTCATAGACCTGCTTAGCGATGACGCGCAGGCGGCGAAGCGCGTCATAGAGACCAGCCCGCCGACGATGACCAAGGCGCAGTATCTGTCGTTCCAGGATTCGCGGCTGAGCGAGGAGTTGTACGTGGGAGTATGATCCGGCATATCGTCGGCAAACCGGGCGCGCCCCGGTTTGCGTATAATTGATTGAGACGATTGATGCAACTCTCAACCAACCGGAGAGGTATATGAACCTGTCAAGCATCCGCGAACTGAACCGGCAAGTCGAGGAAGAATCCGATTTTCTCAATGAGCTGCTGGAGGAAATCCGTAAGGTAGTGGTGGGGCAAGACACTCTTGTCGAGCGTGTCCTGATTGGCATTCTGGCCGACGGCCACATCCTGCTGGAAGGGGTGCCCGGCCTTGCGAAGACGTTGCTGATCAAGACGGTGTCGCAGGCGATAGACGCTGAGTTCTCACGCATACAGTTCACTCCCGACCTGCTCCCGGCCGACCTGATCGGCACGCAGATATACAGCCCGCGCACGACCGAGTTCACGGTGCACAAGGGGCCGGTGTTCGCCAATCTGGTGCTCGCCGACGAGGTGAACCGCGCGCCCGCGAAGGTGCAGAGCGCGCTGCTGGAAGCCATGCAGGAGCGGCAGGTTACGATCGGCGACGCGTCTTACACGCTCGAAACTCTGTTCCTTGTGCTGGCCACTCAGAATCCAATCGAGCAAGAAGGCACCTACACTCTGCCGGAGGCGCAGGTAGATAGGTTCATGCTGAAGGTCATCGTGGACTACCCCGTCAGGTCGGAGGAGCGCGCGATCATAGACCGGATGACGGGCGCGGATCTGCCGGAGATAGACGCGGTGGTCTCCCCGGAAGACATTTTACGGGCCAGGGAGACTATCCGGTCCGTATATGTGGACGAGAAGGTGAAGGAGTACATCTTGGATCTCGTGATGGCGACGCGAGACCCACGGGATGACGGACTCCGGCAGCTGAGGCCGCTGATCGCATACGGCGCGTCGCCGCGCGCGAGCATATACCTGGTAACGGCGGCGCGCGCGCGGGCGTTCCTGCAAGGGCGCGGCTACGTGTCGCCTGAGGACGTGAAGCACATCGCGCCGGACGTGCTGCGCCATCGCGTCATTCCCACTTACGAGGCTGAAGCGGAGTCCATATCGTCCGCGGACATCGTTTCAGACATACTTGACCACGTGCAGGTACCGTGAGCCTACCAACCCATGAGTAGAGCTTCGATACAGAGCAGTGAGGCCGGACCGCGCCGTACCTTCCCCCTTTGGCCCGGCGCGGGAGTTACGCGCGAAAGCCGCAAGGGATTGGGGACGTCTTTCACGCTGTCCCCGGAGCTTGTGGAGCAGATACGGCGCATCGAGATTACGGCCAGGCATCTGGTAGTGGACGTGTTCGCCGGCGAATATCAGTCGGTTTTCAAGGGGCGCGGCATGGAGTTCGAAGAGGTGCGTCCATACTATCCCGGCGACGACGTGCGGCGGATAGACTGGAACGTTACCGCGAGAATGGCTACTCCGTTCGTGCGCCGGTATCAAGAGGAGCGCGAGCTCACGGTAATGCTAGTCGTGGACGCGAGCGGTTCGTCCGAGTTCGGGACGACGGGCGGATTCAAGCGCGAGCTTGCCGCGGAGATCGCCGCCGTACTGTCATTCGCGGCGACGTCGAACAACGACCGCATTGGGCTGATGGTGTTCACCGATAGGGTGGAGTTGCTCGTTCGGCCGAGGAAGGGGCGTCGACACGTGCTTCGGATGGTGCGCGACCTGCTAGTCTTCGAGCCTGATGGCACAGGCACGGACATCAGCTTGGCGCTGAACGCGATGAATCTGCTGCTGAAGCAGCGCAGCATCGCGTTTCTGATTTCGGACTTCATCGCGCCGCCGGACTCCTACCGGCGCGAGCTGGCGGCGTCGTCCAGAAGGCACGACGTCGTCGCGATAGACCTGCATGATCCGGTGGAGCGTTTCATTCCGCGCGTCGGCATCATCGCCCTCGAAGACGCCGAATCGGGCGAGACCGTCTGGGTTGACACAAACGACAATGAGTGGCGCAGCGCGTTCGCCGAACAGGTTCAGCGCGACGAGGACGAGAAAGTACGCATGCTGAGACGGATGGCGATAGACCGTATCTCGGTGACGAACGGACAAGAGTATGTGAGCGGGCTGAACGACTTCTTCAAGAGGCGAGAGAAGAGGCTCGCGCGATGAGGCGCAGCCTGGTTTGGAATGGGCCAACGATTGGGAACCGTTCGGGGAACTTTGGTAGGAACGCGGGCGCGTTGACTCGCGCGCTTCCGGCGGCCGTCGTTCTGTTCGTGTCTGTCGCGTTGTCGCTCTACGGCTTCGGCGCTACGCCCGCGCTCGCGCAGATGACGCCGGTGGGCGTGGGTCTCACTATCGACAAGACATCGGTTACGGTTGGCGACGTGTTCACGCTCACGCTGTCGGCGAACCACCCAGAAGGCTATCACGTAGCGTTTCCGGACGTGCCGGCGCAGTGGGGCGAGTTCGAGGTTAGAGAGGCAACGCCGCTCCCGGCGGTAGTGGAGCCGGACGGCACGGTAACGTCGGCGATCGAGATACGCGCCGCGCTGTTCGAGCCGGGCATCCACACGACTCCGGCGCTGAGCGTGGCGGTGCGCAGGCCTGACGGAAGCATCATCAACCGACCGGCGCGCCCAATCGACGTCGAGGTGGAGTCGGTGCTGTCGGAGGGCGCGAACGAGTTGCGGGATATAAAGCCGCAGGCGGACGTGCCGTTTCCGGTTACGTGGCCGTGGATGGCGGGCGGCGTGGCGGCGGTCGCCGCGCTCGCGCTTCTCGCGGCCTGGTTCTGGCGACGCAGAATGACAGCGAGAGCGCCAATGGTCTCGCAAGAGCCACTGACGCCACTGGCCGCCGCGCTTGCCGAGCTCGAAAGGCTAGAGAAGCTAGACCTGCCCGGCGAAGCGCGCTACAACGAGCATTACACGATGCTGGCGGACTGCTTGCGCGAGTACCTGTTCGGCCAGTTCAGGATACCGGCGCCCGAGCTTACCACCGAGCAGACGGTGTCTGTGCTGAGCAGGCGTCCCGTTTCTTCGGCTAACGTGGAGGACTTCGGAAAAGCGCTCGGAGAGACGGACCTGGTGAAGTTCGCGCGGCTGGCGCCTGAGGCGGGAGATGCTAGGAGCGCAATCTCTACGGCGCGGCGGGTAGTCACGGAGCTGACCGCTACTCCCTCACGATTCAGGCCAAGCGGCGGCTATACTTCCGGGAGGTACACGCGGTGAACATCGAGTTCGCGACTCCCGCCCTGCTTCTGCTGCTGCCGCTCGTTCTGGCGCTCGCGCTGATGCCGCTGTGGGCGCGCGGCTGGAGCCGGCAGGCGGCCATGCGTTTCGGCAACGTCGGCGCTGCCAGTCGGCACAGGCGCGGCTGGAAACTCGCCGCGCGTCCGTATGTGCAGGCGCTGGGATGGATAGCGCTGGCTCTGCTTGTGATAGGCGCGGCGCGGCCGCAGTCAGCCGAGGCGCGGGAGATACTGCGCGGCGAGGGCGTGGACATCGCGCTCGCGCTGGACATCTCCGGCTCGATGGCGGCGTATGACTTCGACCCGGCAAGCCGCCTGGAAGCCGCCAAGCAGGTGATATCCGAGTTCATCAGGCAGAGGGAATACGACAGGGTTGGGCTTGTGGTGTTCGCGAGCGACTCGTTCGTACACAGTCCGCCGACGATAGACCACGACGCGCTGCTTACGCTTCTGGACGACGTGGAGCTTGCGGCGCAGCTTGGCCTGGAAGACGGCACGGCGATAGGCCTGGGGCTGGCGGCGGCCGCCAATATGCTCAAGGACTCGGAGGCGGAGAGCCGCGTCATCGTGCTGCTCACCGACGGGGTGAACAACAAGGGGGAGGTGGACCCGCTCACAGCGGCAGCGGCCGCTGAAACGCTCGGAATCCGGGTCTATACCATCGGTATGGGGCAGCCGGGCGGCCTATCGTCCGGGCTGAGCGGCGTTACAGGCGGCGCCTTCGGGTTCCGAAGGTTCAACATAGACGAGGCGATGCTCAGGGAGATTGCCGACAGGACGAACGGGAAGTACTTCCTGGCCACGGATACAGACGGCCTGCGAAGCATATACGAGGAGATCAACACGCTCGAGAAATCGGAGATAGAGGTGGCGGTCTATACCCAACACCAGGAGCTTGCGCCGTGGCTGCTGATACCGGGCGTAGCGCTGCTGTTCCTAGAATTTCTCGCGCTTGGGACTGTCTGGCGGTCTGCTCCTTGAGTGGGCGTTAAGTGAGACCTTAGTGGAAAGATGACATTCGGAAACCCACAGTACCTAGTTCTGCTTGCCGCGCTGCCGGTGGCGATCGCGGCGGCGCTGCTGGCGGCGCATATGCGCCGGCGCTCGCTTTCGCGCATCGGCGATCCTGAGCTGGTGCGCCGGCTGACCGGGAACGCCAGCGGCGCGAGACGATTCGCCAGGCACGCATTGACTATCCTTGCGCTGGGCCTGGCGATAGTCGCCATCGCCAGACCGCAGTGGGGCGAGACTGAACGGGTAGTCGAACGCCACGGCGTTCAGCTTATGGTCGCGCTGGACGTATCGCGCTCGATGCTGGCGGAGGATACGAGCCCGAACCGGCTGGGACGCGCCAAGCTGGAGGTCGCCGATCTGCTGCAACAGCTTCAGGGCGACGAGGTTGGGCTGGCGCTGTTCGCGGGCGCGGCGTTCATCCAATTCCCGCTGACGTTCGACTACGCGACTGCCAGGACTTTTCTAGACAACGCGGAGCCGGAGATGATCGGCAGGCAAGGCACCGCTATCGCGGAGGCGATAGACGTGTCCATGCGGGGCTTGGACAACGACCGCGTGGGACACAAGGCGATAGTGCTGATCAGCGATGGCGAGGACGACCAAGAGTCGAGCGACGCGGTAGCCGCAGCGCGTCGCGCCGCCAACGCGGGCATGTCGGTGTACACGATGGGCGTAGGCGCGCCGGCGGGCGAACCGATACCCATGCGCGACAGATGGGGCAACTTGCTGGGCTACCAAGAGGACGACGACGGCAACATGGTGCTGTCGAGGATGGATGAGGCGACGCTCCGGAGCGTCGCCGAGGCCGGCGGCGGCCGGTTCGTGATGGCGGGCGGCGCCAACAGGGCGGGCGCGGCCATCGCGAATGAGCTGGACAATTTGGAGAAATCCATCGTCGAGAGCGAGATTAGCAGCGCGAAGGTCGAGCGGTTCCAGTGGTTCGCGGGCCTGGCGGTCCTGCTGCTTGCGCTTGGGCGCGCGATACCGGAGCGTCGCGGGGGGTGGAGGTGGTTCCGATGAGGACGCTGGGGGTTCGGTCTAAGCTGGGCGCGCTGTTGGCGCGCGCGGCGGCGCTCGGGTTGCTCGCGCTGCTTGGGGCGGGATGCGTGGCGGGCGGAGTAGTGGGCAATCCGCTGTCCAACAACGACGGTTCGGAGGCTATGGAGGTCGGCAACAAGGCGTTCGACGCCAATCTGTTCGACACCGCGCTCAACGCCTACGCAATAGCGGAAGAGTCCATGCCCGAACGCTCTGAGCCGCTCTACAACTCCGCCAATACGATGTATCGCCAAGAGCGTTTCAGAGAAGCGATCAGGATGTACGACGAACTGCTTGCCGGGCAGGATTTGGAGCTTGCGGATCGGACGACGTACAACGCAGGCAACGCGCTGTACGAGGCGGGCGAACACGAGCAGGCGATCGAGATGTACAAGCAGGCGCTCCGCTACGATCCGAATGATATGGACGCCAAGCACAACCTCGAGCTTGCGTTGGCGCACCGGGTCGAACCCCAGCCGCCGCCGGAACAGCAGCAACAGGATCAGCAACAACAAGAACAACAGCAGCAACAGCAGCAACAGGATCAGCAACAACAAGAACAACAGCAGCAGCAGAGTCAGCAGCAGCAAGACCAACAACAGCAGGAGGGGCAGCCGCAGGAGGGCGAGAACGAGGGTGAGCCTCAGGAGGGCGAGAACGAGGGTGAACCGCAGCCCGGCGAGGGCGATCCGCAGAGCGAGGCGGACGAGCCGGTACCGGACGAGTCGCAGTGGCCCATCATCCCGCCATCGGGCATGACCGAGGATCAGGCGATGCAACTGCTGGAATCGGTCGGCGAAAACTCCCAGCCACTGAGGAACGCTATCGAGAGGAGGCGGTCTTCCGGCAATCCGCCCGCCGGTCAGAGCTGGTAGCCGCGAGAGGAAGGAACGGTGGTCAAAACTTCGGTCAGGATGGGCGCAGCGCTTATGGCGCTTGCCGCGTTGCTGTTGTACGGCGATGTGGCGCAGACGGCGCTCGCCCAGACGCCGACACCTCCTGGCCGGACTCCAAAAGTCGAGGCGTCGGTGGACCGCACCGACATGACGACCGCGGACGTGCTGACACTGACGCTGACGATGGAAGGCATCCCAGACATCAGCCCGCCGCCACCGCCGCCGTCGGTCGTAGGCCTAGTCCTGATAGGGAGAAACACCATCGCAAGGCGCAGCTTCGACAATGGCGTGATGGTGACGCGGTTCGAGTTCAAGTTCGCGTACCGTCCAGCGCGGACGGGCAAGATCGAGATCGAGCCGCTCAAGGTGGTCATCGGCAGCGACGTTTACGTAACCGATCCGATAGAGGTGAACGTAACCGCCGCTCCGATACCGAACGCGGCGCAGCTGCCGACCCTGATCCAGCCATCGATCCTGGCCGGTCAAGACCTATTCGTGGAGGCGGACGTAGACGACTCGTCGCCCTATATCGGCGAGCAGATCATCCACACCATCAGGTACTACTCTACCACGCCCACCAGCAGGCCAGTCTATGACCTGCCCGACTACGCCGGTTTCTGGAACCCGGACGAGACCATGTTGGGCGAAGACGTAGTGTCCGCCGCCGGACGTCGGTACAATGTCAAGGAGACAAGAACGATACTGTTCCCAACGCTTGCGGGGAACATAACGATAGAGCCGACGACTGTAACGGCGCTATCCGGCATCCCGTCGTCGGAGAGGGTGCGCCTTGCCACGCGGCAGCTAACGTTGAACGTAAGGCCGCTGCCGCCCGATGACCCGAGCGCGTTCACGGGAGCGGTGGGCGCATACAGCATCAAGGGAGATATAGACACGGGCACGGTGTCCGTCGGCGAGCCGGTCATGCTAACGGTTACTATCAGCGGAGAGGGCAACGTGGAACTGCTGCCCGCCCCCGACTGGCCGGAGATACCCGGATGGCGCGCCTTCGACAACGATACGTCGTTCACCGCGTCGGTCGTGGACGGCAAGATGCAGGGATCCAAGACGTTCACCCAAATGCTCGTGCCGGACGCTTCGGGAAACTACGAACTGCCTCCCATAGAGTATGCTTACTTCGACCCGGACATCGAGGAGTACGTTACGGTGAGCACGCGGCCGTTCAGTGTCGAGGCGCTCGCCGCTCCGGGAGGCGATGCCGCCGATCCCACCGGGGCCGCCGGGAGCATCGCTGAAGAGGAGGAGCCGGACATCCGCTACATCAAGCCCACGCCCGAATTCATGAGGCAGGGCGGCGATTCGCCGGTGTCGGGCGCGGCGTTCAGGGCGCTGTGGCTCGCGCCTGTCGCGGCGTTCGCGGCTGTGATGGTATGGCTGTTGTTGGCCGGGCGGATGGGGCGCCTCAGCGCGATTGGCCGCAGACGGGGCAGCAAGCGCGACGACGAACAGGGAGCGGGCGAACTCGCGCTCGCGCGGCTTGCGGCAATCGAGCCGGGCGCGTCACCGGCAGACGTCGCCGGTCTCGCGCTGCACGGCTATCTCTCGGCCGCGCTGAACAGTCCGACCAGCGGGCTGACAGCCGGGACGACAGCGCGCCGGCTGTCGGAGCGCGGCGTGTCACCGGAGACGACCGAGCTGCTAACGCAGACGCTCTCGAGAATAGACGAAATGCGCTTTTCGCCGCGCTCCAGGGACGAACCCGACGAAGTGGGGCGCGACGTAGCCGAGCTAGTGCGAAGGCTGGATGAGGAGCTTGCAGAATGAGCGCGCTGCGAGCGGTGGCGGCAGCGACGGCGATTGGGGCGCTCGCGCTGATCGGTGTCGCGTGGGCCGTGTGGGCCGGTACCGTATGGGCAGACGAGTCCGTAGATATGGATCTGTTCAGGGCCGCCAACCTGCTCTATCAGGACGGCAACTTCGAGGAGGCCGCGCTGACCTATGAGCGTCTCGTCCGTCTGGGATACCAGGACGCTACGCTCTACTACAACCTCGCCAACGCCTACTACCGCAACGAAGACACGGGCCGCGCGATGGTGAACTACCTGAGGGCGCGGCGCATCGCCCCGTTCGACGAGGATATAGCGGCCAACCTCGCGCTGACGCGGGAGAAGGTAGGGACCGCGGATTACGGGCGTCATCCTACGCCGCTCCTGGCGCAGTTCGCCGAATGGCTGCCCTGGCTGTCGCTGGACGCGGCGGCGATTGTCGCGCTGCTGTGCTGGCTGGCGACATGGTCCGCCGCGCTCGCGTGGATGGCGCTGCGCCCGCTATCCCAACGCCTTGCGGTCACGCTGCGCCGAGTAGCCGCCGTGTCGGTCATCGGCCTGCTGCTGTTCGGATTCCTAGCTATAGGCGGTCAGATGAGCCGCGACCACTGGACGAGCATCGCGGTCGTTACCGCGCAGTCCGCCGATATGCATGCGGCTCCGAGCCCACGCTCAGCCGTCAGCCTTTCTCTGGACGCCGGGCGCGAGGTCATCGCGCTGCAGACGCGCGCGGGCTGGACGCAGGTGCAGGTGCCGAGAACCGAGCTGGTCGGATGGGCGCCGGCCTCAGCCATAGAAACGGTCATGGCGCAGTGAGGGGCGAATTTGGAATAGAGGGACTTTTGACGCTGAGGGCGCAGAGACGCTGCAGCAGTAAAATAGGAATTTCGGCGTCTTTACCTCTCTGTATTATGTAATTTCTGAAACTCTGCCCCAATTGCTCTTGTTTCATTCCATGCGCGGGCGTAGAATCATGCGCGTTGATTCATGGCTACTTTTTCACATTTACGCCCCTCCAACGCGAAACTGCCGCCAACGCTGGAAGCGTTCCGGCACGTAGGTTTTCGCCTGCTTTGGCCTGCCAACTTCTTCTCCTACGTCTCCCGGTGGATGCAGATGATGCTGCTGTTCTACCTGGTGGCGGAGCTTACGGACAACTCGCCGTTTCTCGTCTCTCTCGTCGGCTTCTCCGGCATGATACCGTTGCTCCCGTTCGGCGCGCTCGGCGGCGTCTTGGCGGATCGCGTCAACCGTCGCAATCTGCTCATATTCACGCAAGCCGTGAACATCGCCGCCGGGCTGTTCATGCTGGCGCTCATTATCACAGAACACCTGCAGTTCTGGCACAGCTACATCGCGGTTCTGGCGAGCGGTCTGGGCTGGGCGTTCGATATGCCTTCCAGACGCTCGATAGTGCTAGATGTAACCGGACGCGGGGGCGTTACGAACGCTATGGCGCTGGACTCGGTGGGCATGCACGCGAGCCGCATGACGGGGCCGGTCATCGGCGGCGCGCTAATCGCCACGACCGGCGAGGTTGGCGGATACATCGCCATCATTGCGCTCTACGTTGTATCCATAATATTCCTGTCGTTCATCAAGCTGCCGCCGCGCGAGAGGACGGCGGGCGCGCCTAACATTATCAGGAATCTGGTCGAGGGCTTTAGCTATGTGCGCGGACACCGCATAATCCTGGCGACGGTCATCGTGACGGTACTGATGAACCTGCTGCTGTTCCCATATATGCAGATGGTTCCGGTGATTGCGCGGGAGACACTGAACGCCGGGCCGGGTCTGCTGGGTATGCTGATGGGCGCGGACGGAGCGGGCGCGATAATCGGCTCGATAGCAATCGCGTCGTTCGGGCGGCTGACGTATCACGGGCGCGTCTATCTCGGCGGCTCGCTGTTAGGTCTGATGCTGGTTTTCGTCTTCGCCTGGTCGCAGTGGATCGAGCTGTCGCTGCCGGTGCTCGTGCTGCTGGGGCTGGGAACCGCGGGGTTCGGCACGATGCAGTCCACCATCGTGGTCATCACGGCGTCGGACGATATGCGCGGGCGCGCGCTAGGCGTAATATCTCTGGCGATAGGATCTGGGCCGATAGGCGCGCTGCTGATAGGTGTGGTAGCGGAGTTCACTTCCCCGTCCGCCGCGATAATGATGTTCGCCAGCCTCGGCGTCATCACGGTCGGCTCCGTAGCTCTGCTGATGCCGGAGCTACGCGGGCGAATGACCCAACAGACTCAGATGGAGCCAAGCGCGCGGCCCGCGACGAGTAGCAGATAGCGGTTCTAGTGGGCGGTTCTAGTGGCCGGCGCCTCCACCCGCTCCGGGGACGCCGAAGGTTTCTCTGAACCTGTACAGTGTGGCTTCCGGTTCGTTCGGCGCGACCGGAAGGTATTCTTCCTCTTCGATCTTAGCGACAATGAACCAGGGGCCGTCCTCTCGGAGCGCTTGGCGGAGCGTCGCCTCAAGCTCCTCCTCGTCGGCAACGGTTTCGGCGCGGGAGATGCCACAGCCGCGCGCGACGGCTTCGAGGTCGGATCCGAAGGCGGTGTGACTGGCCTGGTGGCCGGTCTGTCCCCACTCCTCGTTGTCCCAGACGATTACGATCAGGTTGGCGGGCATTTCGCGTCCGATGGTGGCGATGGCACCCATGTTCATCAGGAGCGAGCCGTCGCCGTCGAGAGACACGACCTTCTCATCGGTGGAGAGCGCCATGCCGAGCGCGATGGAGGAGCACAGTCCCATAGAGCCGTAGGTGTAGAAGTTGCGGTCGCGGTGTCCGGCGTGCCAGAGTTCGTCGGTGGTCGGCCCTAAATTGGCAACGATGGGGAGGTTGCCGACATTATCGAGGACGCGCCTGGTAGCTGAGAGCCTATGCAAGTTTGCCTCCGTGCAACAAAGGTGTCATACAAAGAGCGAGGGGCTGGCGGGAGGCGTAGCAGAGCTGAAGGGCGCCAGTTACGCGTTGGCCGAGCCGGTCATCGGATTCGAGGGTGTAGTGGGTGATGCCCAACGTGTCTAGGATCGGCCTGGTCGCCCTGCCCATCGCGATCTGGGCGATATTGAACTCGCCGACCTCGCCACGCAGGTTGATGAACATGGGCAGCGGCACACGCGCCGGCAGACACAGGCTGGCAAGAGCGTTGACACAGTTGCCGAAACCGCTGGACTGCATGAATACTGCGGCGTTGCGGCCGGTGGCGTAGGCGCCGGTGGCTATGCCGATCGCCTCCTCCTCCCGTGTCGCGGAGACGACGTGGAAGTAGTCGTCGGCTTCCATGAGGCTGGTAACGCGATGGATGCTGACATCGGGCACGTATGCGATTAGGGACACCTCGGCGTCCTTCAGGCTTTGGACGATGGTTTCAGCCCAGTTCATAGTTCAAATCCCCATTACGTGGTAGCCGGTATCTACGTGAATCACCTCGCCGGTAATGCCGGACGACATGTCTGAGCATAGGAACAGCGCGGTGTTGGCGACCTCTTCGTGTGTGATGTTGCGTCCCATAGGCGAGCGCCCGGCGTGGGCGCGCTTCATGTCGCGGTAGCCGCTGATGACACGCGATGAGAGCGTATCCACCGGCCCCGCGCTGATGGCGTTGATGCGGATGTCGTCCCGTCCCAGGTCCCAGGATAGCTGCCGGACTTCGTTTTCCAGGGCGGCCTTGGCGGTGCCCATGACGTTGTAGCCGGGAAAGACACGGCTCGACGCCTGGAAGGTCATGGTGACGATGCTGCCGCCGTTGTCTTTCATCAGAGGTTGAGCGTGCCGCGCCACCGACACAAGGGAGTAGGCGCTGATGTCGAGCGCGAGCCGGAAACCTTCCCTCGGAGTATCTATGAAGGGGCCTCCAAGGTCTTCTCTATTGGCGAAGGCTATGGAGTGGATTACGATGTCTATGTCGCCGAACTCGGCGCGGGCCATCTGGAAGGCGCGCTCGACGTTGGCGTCGTCGCTAACGTCGCACTCGATCAGCGCTACGCCTGAGGACAGGCTGCCCGCCAGCCGCTCGACGCTGCCGAGGATGCGCTCGTTGAGGTAAGAAAGCCCGATTCGCGCGCCGGCGGCGTCGAGCGCGCGGGCGATGTGCCACGCGATACTGCGCTGGTTGGCGACTCCGAATACGAGGGCGTTCTTTCCGGCAAGGTCTATGGCGTACAACGGCAGTCTCCTATGTTGGCATTGCAAGCGAGTTCATTCTACGCAGTTGGGGGGAGTTAACGCAAAGGCGCAAAGGGTTTGGTAGGGCGAGTAGCAGCAGTCGGGATCGGGAGGTTAGTGGACGGTCAGGTCGGAAGCGGCAGCGTTTATTTCGACGCTTACGCGGTTTTCGGCGACTGCGTAGTCGGGAGACTCGTAGCCATCCGATGTTTTGGGGAAGCGGGAGGTTGATATGCCTATCTGACTCAGGAACGATTCTTGCTCGAAGCGAACGGCGACGCCGGCGGGGACGGTTATTTGTACGTCGGCGACGGCGGCGTCTATTTCGATTTCGGTCCGGCCCGCCGCTTCAGGCAGGATGATTGTTACGTCGGAAGCCGCCGCGCCGACGACCAGCCGCTTGACGTTGAGGCGTCGGAGGTCGAGATACAGATCGGACGCGCCGGCGGAGATTTCGAGATCCAACGCCACGTCGGGAGATACGAACAAGTCCCAATCCACGGCGCCTGGGAAGTCCTGAGCGTCGCCGCCCATAGTTATGTTCAGCCCGTCGTCCAAGTTCAGCGACCATTCTCCGGTGGAGAGGTATATCTTGGAGTCTGGGCCCCGGCGGTCGTGGATGACGTCGGCGGGCGACGCGCCGTCGAAGTTCGCGGAGAACAGGCTGGGGGGTTGGGAGCTTGTTGACGCGGGGCGCAAGGTTACGCTGCCGCCCGCGAAGCCCATGCCCAATTCCAGGGCCTCGGCGTCGCCAAGCGGCGCGACGTAGGCTCCCGCGACAAGCGTGTCGGCGGACTGGCGGAAGTCCATGGTGAACGACGCGGCGGCAATCGCGGCGACGAGTATGAGGCTAACGGCGGCCAGTCCGACGAGCGGCGCGCGAGGCGCCAGGAGCATCTTGACGCCGACTATCACCAGCAGCGCGGGCCAGTAGTTAGCGAACTCGAACCAGACGCCGAGCGGAAGCGCGCCGACCACATTCAACAGAAGCAGGACACCGAGCGCGATCAGCAACAGCCCGAACAGGGAGAAGCCCTTTCGGACGCGCTCTATGCCGGATGCGCCGCTTCTTTCCATGTCAGGACCATCCCGTATCGAATCAGCGTCTAATGGACGGGACCAAGATGGCGAGGCCGACAGCAATGACGGCGATAGGCCAGAACAGGTCCCAGCGTATGACGTTCCAAACGCCGAGGTTATTGAGCAAGAAGGCCACTCCAAACCCGATAAGCCCGATGCCGACCACGTACCGCCATACACGCCGACGACGAGCCCTTTCCTTCCGGTATTCCGAGTCTGCGTCTGCGTCAATATTGTGTTCCGCGGGGATTTCAGGCTCCTGGACAGACGATGACGACTGCGAGACAACGCGTTCGCGGGCGGGCATTACTATCGCCATGACGAGGTACACTATGACGCCTATGCCGCCGGTGACGAACGCGGCGGCAACCCAAGCCAGCCGCGCCAATGTGGGGTCTATCCCCAAGTACTCAGCCGTGCCGGAGGCTACGCCGAACAGCATCCTGTCGTCGCTCTTGTAGAGTCTGTCAGCGCGTTCCATGAACATTTCTCCCATGTATCTGGCTACCTGATTTCAGTATATGGCATATGGGGGAGTAGTCAAGGGTTGGTTCAGGGTTGAGCTTGCCTCGATTTGGCAGGCACATTGGGGGAATCGCGGTTGGTAGCAGATAGGCGCTCTGGATTCCCGCTTTCGCGGGAATGGGGTTGTGGGCGCGCCGACCAGACTGGGCCAGGTTCTTAGAAGGTCAGGTGGGCTGCCAGTAGCGGCGTCCGCTGACTCTAGCGAGGCGTCCGAAGCCGGGCGCGGGGAAGTGGCCGGATACGACCAGGGAGTGGTCGCGCTCCATGCGCTCGAACAGAGCCGCGCGATTCTGGGCGGACAGCTTGGGATTCGTGTCGGCGCGCGGACTCCAGTCGGTGTGGTGAGCCTGCACCGGCACGTGCGCGGCGTCTCCCAACACGACTGCGCTTTCGCCCGCCGAAGTTATCAGGGCGCTCATGTGGCCGGGTGTGTGGCCGGGCGTCGGCAAGGCTGTTACGTGGTCTGTGATCGGCTGCTCGCCATCCACCAGTTCGAGGAGCCCCATGTCCATCAGCGGCATCACTTGTTCGCGGATGTAAGCGAACATGCTCATGCCCGCCCGGCGCGTAAAGGTATTCCAGTCGGCGCGGGGAACGTAGTATCGAGCGTTGGGGAAGTATGGCTTGGGATCGCCGCCGTCGGGGTCTCGAACGATGTTCCAGCCGACGTGGTCGCGATGCAAGTGGGTTACGAATACGGCATCTATTTCGCCGGGGGCGACGCCCTTCGCGGCCAGATCGTTCGCGAGCAGCCCCCACTCAGAGTTCTCAAACGGGTGATCACCCTCGCCCAGCCCCGTGTCTATGAGCGTGGCGCGATCACCGACGCGGACGACGAATGAGCCGACGTTCAGGCGAAGCAGGCCGTCTTCGGTTAGCTGGTCTCCGTATGGCGCCCACGCATCCTCTTCGATGGAGGGGAAGAAGTCGGACGTGGCGAAGTGGATATGACCGTCTGTTGCGGAGATTATGTGAGCGTCGCCCACGCGGATGGTGTGGTCGGGCATGGCGGATTCCTTGCAGGTTGGGACGGACTACGGGATTGACGCGGGGTTTTCACCCCCATCCTAACCTTCCCCCGTCAAGGGGGAAGGGACTTTGGATCGCGCTTCCTACGAATTCTGCCATTGCCTACACTTGTCAACCCGTCGAGGGGGAAGGGGTCTAGCTGTAGGAATTGGGGCTTAGGTGTGGTAGGCGGGCAGAACCTCGCCGAGGGCGTGGAGTTGGTCTATCATCATCTCCGGCGGGCAGGCCGGTCGGGCTACGAACTTGGTGGCGCCGGCGTCTATGTACGCGTCTATGAGGTCGCGCAGCCGGTCGGCGGTTCCGAAGGCTGAGAAGCCGTCGTAGTCAACGTCGGTACGGCGGCGCAGCATGTACGGCTCGGCGATGCGGCGCGCTTCGTCGTAGGTGTCGGCGATGCAGTAGCTGAACAGGGCGCCGTAGTGGTCGTCCTCTATCTCGTTGCCGTACTCCTCGGCCATGGCCTTTATCTGGGAGACGCCCACGTCCACCTCGTCGGGCGTCGCCTGCGAAACGAGCCAGCCGTCGCCGATTCGCGCGGTGCGGCGTATGGCGAATTCGCTGCGTCCGCCGATCCATATTGGGGGAAGTTCCGCCTGCACGGGCTTGGGATGCACGGTAACGCCGTCGAGGGTGAAGTACTTGCCTTGGAATGTAACGTCGTCCTGCGACCACAGCAGGCGCATCACCTCGATAGCTTCGTCGGTTCTGCCGCCGCGCTGACGTTTCGGCACTCCGCACGCCTCGTACTCGCGGGCGTCGCCGGTGCCGAGTCCCACGGCGGGCAGAGAACGTCCGCCGGAGAGGTAGTCTAGCGTGGCGATCTCCTTAGCGAGCACCGTGGGGTTGCGCAGAGGGAGCGCGAGTACATTGGTGCCGAACTTCAGCTTCGTCGTCCGGGCGGCTATGAACGACAGCGCTATCATCGGTTCGACGTTGACCACTTCGCCAACGATGCGGTCGCTAAGCCAAAGCGAATCTACGTCCAGCCGTTCGCACTCGTCGGTGTACTCCCAGAGGTGGTCCGGGTCTTTGGATGGAAACGGCCACCCTCCGAATCCTACGCCAATCTTGACGGACATTTGCGCCTCCTCGCTCGGAATGTCGCTATCTTACAGGAAACGGGCGGGGTCGAAAGCGGCGAGGCTCTCCGGCCGTCCGCCCGGTTCGCCATCAAGCATATCAGCGATCGCCTCGCCTGTGGCCAAGCTTAGCATTATGCCGTTTCTGAAATGTCCGGACGCTACGAACACGTTGTCGCAGCCGGGCATTCTTCCGATGACGGGGGAGTCGTCGGCAGATCCCGGTCTCAGGCCGGCGAGAGCCCAGTTGAGGTCCGCATCTCGGAGCGCGGGCATTAGGGCGCAAGTCAACCCGAGTATGCTATGAACAGCGTCGGCGGTAACTCTGGAGTCGAAGCCCGCATCTTCGACGGTCGCACCGGCGATCAGCGAGCCGTCGTTGCGCGGGACGAACACTCCCCAAGAGCCATGAATGGCGCTGGTTATGCCGCCACTGGTGGGCTGAAGGTTGAGGTTGACGCCCCTGATGGGCTTGACCATGGGCATCCCCGCCGCGCTGGGGCTGCGCTCGCCGTAGAGCCATCTGTCCATGAGGCCGGTCCAAGCGCCGGCGGCAAGAACCACGTTGCCGGCATCGATACTGCCGGCGCTAGTGATTACACCGGTCGCGGGCCCGCCGTCGCCGGATTGTTCGTTTTGGACGATTCCCGTAACCTCTACTCCCTGCCGAATCTCCGCGCCATTTAGAGCGGCGGAGGTTGCGAGGGCGTTGGACAGCCGTTGGTTGTTGACTCGGCACGCCTGCGGCTCGAAGATCGCGCCTGCGACTGCCGGGTTGAGCGCCGGCTCTTTCGCGCGCAGGTCGTCGGAGTCCAGCCAGCTCGCCTCCGCGCCGAGGCGCGTTAGCTGCCGCAGGTGTCCCTGAAGCGCTATGACATCTTCTTCGCTTAGCGCGAGGAGCAAGTCTCCGCACTCGTCCAGCTCGATGTCCACTCCCGACTCGTCTCTCAGCCGGGGGGCAAGTTCGTGGAACAGGGCCATGCTCCTGGCGCTCAGTTTGGCGTAGTCGCCATCGCCTGGCGCGGGAGACAACAAGCCTGACGCGGCGTTGGAAGCGCCGGAGCCTATAGCGCCCTTATCGAGTAGGATGCACGACATTCCGCGCCGCGCCGCGAAGTAGGCGACCGCCGCTCCGACGACGCCTCCACCTACGATTGCAACGTCGGTTACGGTCGCCACTAGCCCGTCTCCTCCGGTTTCGCTTCAGCCAGCAGCCTATCGGCGAGGTGGTTGAAGTCGTCAACTACCAGGTCCGGCGTGTACTTTTCGGTGTCTTCGTACGGCAGCTTGTAGCGGTTCACGAACGCGCCCCTGAATCCGCATACGCGCGCGCCCATGATGTCGAACGAATGGGCGGCGACCATCATAATCTCGTTTGGTTCGGCGTCCAGAATCCGCGCGGCGGCGCGATACACGCCGGGGTGCGGCTTGAACACGCCCGCCTCCTCTACCGAGATGACGTAATCGAAATCGAAGCGGATGCGGTTCTTCACCAGATGCGCCAGGTAGTCCGGCTCGCCGTTGGACAGCGCAACTAGGCGATACTTCTCGGAGAGCCGTTCGAGCCCTTCCAGAGAGTCCGGGTACGGGATGAGGTCTTGCCAGACTTCCATGAAGCGGACTGTCTGTTCGCGCTTGAAGGAGATGCCGTTGGCGCGGAGGGCATAGGCCAAGGCGCGGCGGCATGTTTCGAGGTAACCGCTGTGTCCAAGCATCATCATCGAATCCTGGTACTGCTCGATGCGTTGACGCGCGCGCCACTGGGGGTAGAACTCCGCGCCGGTCATGCGGGAACCCAATTCTGACAGAAACTCGCCCGTCGGGGCTTCGAGGCTGCCGGTGAGATCAAGCACCGTGCCGAACACGTCGAAGGTTAGCGTGTGGACGCGGCTGATGGGTTTCGATTCGGTCATGGGTTGTCTATACCTCGTGGTAGCGCCAAGCCCTGAGAACATAGTAGGCGCCGCCGCTAATGGTGCTTCCTATCGTTGACCAAGTGATGAAGGACATCACCGGCGGCGAGCGGACATCGCCGTATGCGAGCAGCCGCACGTTGCGGACGCCCTCCGGGTAGAACACCTCGCCCCATCCGAAGCCGACCCACGCGCCTATGTACGCGCCGATAGCCGCGATTAGCAGCGAAATCAGGATAGTGCGCCTGCCGGTTTCCGGCTTGAAGTAGGCGAGAAACCCCGAGGCTGAGCATCCGATGGAGACGATTATCAGAATCATCCAAAAGGGCGGGGTGTACAGACCGGGCAACACCCAGAAAGATACGATTAGGGCGGTGATGCCCATGAAGAACCCGAACAGCAGCCCAAGCCCGGCGCGCACGCCGATAGCGATCATATACTCCGCTGAAAATTCAGGCATTCTCATTTGACGCCCTCCGTCGCGGGGCTGTATTGGTCGGCTGTCCTAAATGGACGGCGCGCGCATACATCTTATAGCTACACGGGGTTGAGAATCAAAAACGGCTGGTAGAAAATAGGGAAATCAGCTGGAAGCGCCCCTGAACAAGGCGCATCAGGGTTGACGGAATCTCGACTGCTATGTTACAAACGGGAAAGTTTCCGGATACGCCTGCGTAGCAGACTAGATAAAAGGAGGATCCGCTCATGTGGCCCAAGCTACCGGATAAGAGAATAGTTATTGCGTTTGCGCTTGCGGCGATACTCGCGCTTGCGCTTGCGTGCACTTCTGATGAGGGTACGACAACCACACCGTCGGCTCCCGCGCCATCGGCTCCAGCGCCAGCGGCGCCCGCTCCGGCGGCTCCAGCGCCAGCGGCGCCCGCTCCGGCGGCTCCAGCGCCAGCGGCGCCCGCTCCGGCGGCTCCAGCGCCAGCGGCGCCCGCTCCGGCTCCCGCGCCAGCAGCGCCCGCGCCCGGAGGCATGATGATGGAGGCGCCGTCCGGCACGCTGACCATCGCCGTCGCCGGTGTGAATGCGCCTAACGGCCTGCCGCGCTTCTGCACCGCCGGCTGCTCAGAGACGATCTACATGTCGGGCATCACCGAGGTGCTGTTCAATTCGAAGGCCAACCCGGACGGCACAGTTACGACCGAGCCGATGGTGGCCTTGGACTTCACACTGGACCCGTCGCTTGAGTTCGGCACGTTCAACCTGCGCCAGGGCATCCAGTTCCACCACGGCTGGGGCGAAATGACCGCCAGGGACGTAGCGTACAGCTACAACGACGCGAACTCGGTCACGAACCCCGAGTCCATTCATGGGCAAGCGGGCGACTTCGCTCCGCTGATCCAGTCCATCGAAGCCGTTGACGACTACACCGTGCAGCTGAACTACCGCAACTACGACTCGCGCGGAGTGCTACACCGCTTCTCGCGCTTCTGGCAGACGGCCGCCATTGTGTCCAGGGACGTGTTCGACCAGTTCGGCGTCGAAGGCACGCAGGACGTTTACGTAGGCATGGGCGCCTTCATGGCAGAGGACGCCAACTACACAGAAGCGTGGCAGCAGAACCTGGGCATCGAGCTAGTCGCCAACCCCAACTACTACGCTACGGAAGACGGCAACGGCCCGTTCGTCGAGCGCATCAAGTGGCTGGAAGTGCCTGAAGGCGCATCCCGCCGCGCGATGCTCGAGGCCAACGAAGCCCAGATCGCCCAGATCGCTACGAAGGACTTCCCCGTTCTTACAGAGCAGGGCTTCGAGCTTCAGAAGAAGGGTCTGTTCAACACGATCCGCGACATATCCTGGGTGGGCAACTACTGGGAGTCGCACTCCGGTCTGACTGGCGAGGCTCTGGAGCGCGAGCGCGACATCAGCAAGCCTTGGATCGGCGACCCGTTCGAGATGGGCGACTACGATGAGAACACGCCTTCCATGCAGAGTTCGCTGCTGGTACGGAACGCGTTCTCTTGGGCCATCCAGCGTGAAGAGCTGGTCGAGAACCTGCTCGGCGGCCTTGGCTTCGTGAACCACCAAGCTTACCTGTCGTCCAACAACCCCAACTACCGTGAAGAGTGGTCTTGGGGCACGGACTTCGACAAGGCTCGGAGCATGATGGCAGAAGCCGGCTACGCTGACGGTTTCGAGATGGACGTGTGGGTAGGCACCGGCGAGCTTGGCGCTGAGATCGGCGAGGCCGTAGGCGCGGACTGGGAAGCTGAGCTGGGCGTCAAGGTCAACCTGATCAAGACCGCCTACTCGACGTATCGCCCGGGCTTGGTCGCCCGCACTAACAAGACGGTCGGCGTCTTCATCTGCGGCGACGAGAACAAGTCGAACTTCCCGTATGACTGGGCGCACGGCTTCGTAGTCAGCAGCTTCTCAGCCGGTGGCTACGGTGTCGGGCAGGAGATCCCGTACGCGACGGAGATCTATTCCACGATGGCGGGCGAACCCGACAAGGCCAAGCGTGAAGAGTTGGCGGCTCGCTTCTACAGCGAGAACCGCAGGCTCGCCAACTGCACGGGTTTGTTCGAGGAGCCGATCTGGCCGGTATTCGACCCGAACGCGATAGCCGAGTGGGACATGCGCCCGATGGCTAACGGCAACCTCGGTACCGTCAACAACGTCAGGACGATCAAGCTGAAGTAACCCACCGTGTGACGGCAACGTTACGGTAGGGGATACACTGTAAATGCCGCGCCCCCTGTTGAGAAGGGTGATTCCTCCCAGCAGGGGGCGCGCTTTAGTGGGGAAGGGTATGTAATTTAGTCTGAGACAGCGATCTCACCCCCATAACAGCCTTCTCCCATCAGGGGGAAAGGGGTTGAATCGGAAAGTCAAGGAGTTTACGTACCCCTATTAAGCCCAGCCCATTGCGTAATCAGCTATCTGTGTAGTAAATTCTGGTTGCGGCGTTCGGGCCACCCGTATTGCCGGAGATTCGACAAAACTCTGAGAGGGTTCGATAATGCGACAATTCCTGATCAGACGGTTCTTATTCGCTATACTGGCTATCGTCGGGGCCACCCTGATCACGTTCTCGCTATCCAGGGCGGCGGGCGATCCGCGATACCTGTACGCGCAGGAGGGCGGGTACGGCATCACCGAGGAGACGTGGGAGGAGTTGGGACGCCAGTTCCACCTAGACAAGCCGATAGTGGTGCAGTATCTGTACTGGCTCGCGGACGTAGTGCGCGGAAACTGGCAGGACAGCCTTCTGGACCGCAAATCTGTGTTCGGCAAGATAGTTGACAGGTTCCCCGCCACACTCAAGGTGGGGTTTGTATCCTTCCTGTTCGCCTCGTTAGTCGGGATTCCGTTAGGGGTGTTGTCAGCGGTCAGACGCGGCGGCACTCTCGACTATCTGGCGCGCGGATTCGCGCTGTTCGGTCAAGGAATGCCGGTGTTCTGGCTGGCTATCATGCTGATACTGGTATTTTCGGTGCGAATACGGCTCTTCCCGACAGGCACGCTGGGCGAGGGGTTCTTCGACGCGAGGTACTACGTTCTGCCCGTCATCGCGCTGGGCTGGCAGGCGGCGGCGGTGTACCTGCGTCTGGTGCGAAGCTCGATGCTCGAAGTGATGGATTCTGAGTTCGTCAAGCTGGCGCGCGCCAAGGGCGCGTCCAACAACGCGGTCATATGGAAGCACGGCTTCCGAAACGCGCTGATAGCGCCACTGACGTTCGCCACTTTGCTGCTAATCGGCTTCATCAACGGCGCGATCGTCGTGGAGACGATATTCGCCGTTCCCGGGCTGGGCAGGCTGGCGTTCGAGTCCATCAACAACAACGACTTTCCGATAATCGTCGCGGTGGTGCTGGTGGTAACGACCCTGTTCGTCGTGGGGAACTTCCTGACCGACCTTCTGTACGCTTACATAGACCCCAGAATCAGGTACGCCTAGACGCAGCGCAGTTGGAGCGATAGTTCATGGCACAAGCAGACATTTCCGCCGATCTCGCGCAGCAGATCGGCGCGCAGCGATCCAGCGTCGGGCAGGTCTGGTACTTCCTTAGGCGCTGGCCCGTCATCCCGATAACGATACTCGCCATCTTCATCCTAACCGCGATATTCGCCGATGTGATAGCGCCTCATGGCGAGCGGATCACGGTGCCGGACAACACGCGCCTGCCCCCAGCATGGTACGACCCGGTGGTGGTATCGGTACTGGACCTGCCGCAGGTTACGTTCAGGCAGGATGGGGAGCTGAAACAGATGGGCGTGGCGGAGGCGGTGGCAGAGTATGGCGTGGACATACCGCAGGAAGGACTCAATACCCCTTCCGTGGTCAAGGCGGCATTCCAAGAGCAGACCGACTTGGAGCGTGTGCAGGTTCTGGTGGTGCCGTTAGTCGAGGCCGTGAGGCCCGCCGACTCGCCGGACGGCACGCCTTGGGAGCCCGTGAACAAGAACGTATTCGATGCGGCGCAGGACTACGGCTTCGAGATTACCGTGCAGCAGCTGCTCGACCCGCTATACGGCGGCGAGGTGGTCAAGAGCTCGTTCGAGGCATATGCGAATCTGGAAGTGCAGGTCTCGGATACGGTGCCGGTGCCGGTGCGCAAGAGCGTGGAAGAAGCGGCGGCCGAATTTGGAGTCGCAATACCAGAGGATCGGCTCAATGACCGGCAGTTCATCGAGAGGGCGTTTTCCGAGCAGGCGAATGTAATAGCCAAGGTTCACATTCCGACGTGGAGTCACGTGCTTGGTGGAGACAACATCGGGCGCGACCTGCTGAGCAGGGTAATCCACGGAGCGCGCGTTTCGCTCACAGTCTCGATGACCGCGCTCGTTGCCGGTCTGCTGGTCGGAGTTACCATGGGCCTGGTGTCCGGTTATTTCGGCGGCTTCACCGATGAAGTCATCATGAGGATAACCGACATCTGGCTCGGCATCCCGTTCATCCTGCTAGCGATCGTTGTCGTAATCGCCATCGGCCAGACCTTCACCATCCTGCTCATTCTGCTGGCGCTGACGGTATGGTCAACGTTCGTCAGGAACGTGCGCGGGGAGGTGTTGAGCCTAAAGGAGCGTGATTACGTCTCGCTTGCGCGAGTGGCGGGCGCTTCGACGTTCAGGATCATCATCTGGCACATCCTTCCAGGGGTCATCAACACGATCATCGTTCTGGCGACCCTGAGAGTCGGCCAGATCATCCTGACCGAATCCATACTCAGCTTCCTCGGCGCGGGCATTCCGCCGCCCACGCCCGCGTGGGGCGCGATGGTGAACGATGGCCGCCTGTACATCAACGACGCTTGGTGGATATCGTTCTTCCCAGGCGCGTGCATCTTCCTGCTGGTCATGTCGCTCAACTTCTTCGGAGACTGGCTGCGCGACCGGCTGGACCCGAGGCTGAGGCAGTTGGACTAGCTTTCACCCCCATCCCCCGCCTTCGCGGGGGCAGGCTCTAACCTTCCCCCATCAAGGGGGAAGGGGTCATACACCTAACTTGATGCAGGATAACGTAAGGGGCGGGCTTTATGAGCCTGCCCCTTTTTCGTTAGAATCACGTAGAATATAGTAAAGCAACGCAGGTTATCGCGGACGAGGTTAGATGATGACCAGAATCAAAGAGCTCAATCTCAGGATGCCGGTTTTGAAGATGCCACTCGTTGGCGCGATCATCGCACTACTCGCGTTCGCCTCCATGGCAGTCTCTATGGCGTGTGGCGTGGAGTCGGGGGATCGCCGACCTGCGCGCCAGGACGACAGCGAGACTACGGAGTTCCACAGAAGCCCGGTTACCGCGTTCGAGCAGTTCAGGATGGATGTGACCAAGGACGACGCTGGCTGTTCGCTGGACCCGAGCGAGGTTGCGGTAACGATGGGCAACCGCGTGCGCCTAGCGGTGCAGCTGCCGCTCGAGGAGGGGCAGATGGGACAGGGCGCGACCAAGTCCATCGTGGTTACGGGCGAAAAGCAGAGCGTGCAGTTCAAGATAGAGGGTTTGCAGATTAGCGCGTCGGGCGGCGCATTCGGCACCGGAAAGACGGAGATCGACCTTACGCTGGAATCGGGGGCGCGCAAGAGCTATGACTTCAACGCCGCCAACACCGGCTCCTTCGATATGCTGTGCGACGGCGCAATGGTGGGCACGTTCACGGTGAACCCAGCCTAGAATTTTAACGCAGAGGCGCAGAGGGCGCGGAGAGACGCAGAGGATAAAGTAAGAAATCTTTACGTCTCTGCGCCTGTGCGTTGATTCCGCAGCACTGGGCAACCACTAGGGTTGCTCCAGACGGGTCGCGAGGCGGGGGGTTAATTGCCGGGCAGGATGATCTTGGTTACGGTGTCGTCGGAGGTGTTGGTGACCCAGATGCTTTGGCCGTCGAACTCCAGTAGGGCCGGACCGGCGCCTACCGGATACGTTGCCACAACCTCGCCATCCAGGTTCATACGGGATACCGTCCCGTCCGCGCTGTTGGCGGTCCAGACGTGGGAGCCGTCGAACGTCAGCCCATACACCAGCGGACCCAGCGCGTCTCGCACTAAGTCGTACGCCAGCGGCCCGGCGTCGAACCGAGCGACTTCGCCGGTGTCCTGGGACAGCTTGCTGATCGTTCCCTCGCGCCAGTTGGCGGCCCAGACGTGATCTCCGTCGAACGTCAGCGCCATCGGAGTATCGCCCGCCTCGAACACGTCCACCGTTTCGCCGGTTTGGGTGTCAATCTTCGTAACCGTATCGTTGCGCGCGTTCGCCACCCACACGTAGCCCTCGGCGTGTATAAGGTCGCTCGGCGCCCTGCCCGACGGGAATACGCCGTACACGCTGCCGTCGTCCGGCTCTATAACGGTGAGCGTGTCCTGGACGTAGGACGCTATCCAGACGCGCTCTCCGTCGAAGGTGGCGGCGCGGGGGACTATCCCTATCTCGACGTCCATGTGGTCTGCGGCAGTCTGCCCGACGCGGGTCGCCGTCGTCCCCGTCATGTTCGCGGTCCAGACAGATTCGCCATCGAAAGCCATGGCGTTCGGCTCTGTTCCGACCTTCATCTCGTCCAGCACCGCGCCGTCTAGCGACACTTTCATCACCGTTCCGTCGAGGGCGTTGGCCACCCATATCGCTTCACCGTCGAATACTATCGGCACGGGCGCGTCGCCGACGGGGAACGTCTCGGAAGTTACGCCGTCCATGGTGAGGCGCGAGATGGCGTCTGATCCTTCGTGCAGCACCCACAGGGCGTTGCCGTCGTACACCATATCGCCGGGCGGCCTGCCGAGGTGGAACGAGCCGAGGTTCCGGCCGTCAAGGCTCATACGGCTGACCGTTTCACTCTGGCGGTTGGATATCCAAACGCTTTCTCCGTCGAACTCGACGTCGGCGGGCAGCGCGCCCACGTCGTAGGTGGCGACGATCGAGCCGTCGGGCGACAGCTTGGCGACCGAGCCTTCGAGCGCGGCCACGACCCAGAGGTGGTCGCCATCAAAGGTCATCCCCTTTGGACCTTCGCCAACTTCGACAGTCGCCAGAATCTCGCCGTCCCAGGGCCTTAGCTTCATCACGTTGTTGTCGTGGTAGTTGGATACCCACAGCGCGGAGCCGTCCCACTCCATGGCGGACGGGTTGGCGCCGACTCGGTAGTTGCCGATTGGCGCAGGCGCGGTTTGGTCTGCGGGGACGCCGGCGGGCAACCGTCCGCCAAGCTCGCGAATCTTCTGGGGGAGGGCGATCGCGGTGACGGTTCCGTCTGCCTTGTTGGTGGCGAAGATGTAGCCGTCGAAGTATTCGAGGGCGGCGGGGCGACGTCCGGCGCGGTAGCTGCCGACTCTCTCGTAGTCCTCGTTGAGGACGCGGAGGGCGAAGAAGGTGGCGACCCAGAGGGTATCGCCATCGTGCGCAATGGCGCGGGGATAGAAGTCGGGCAACGGAACGGTGAGAGCGCCGTCCGCGTTCGGGCCGTCGAATGGGATGCGCTGGACGGTGTCTTCTGCCGTACTCGCAACCCAGACAGCCTCGCCATCGAACATAATGCCTGTGGGCGAGCTTCCGATTCGGTAGGTGTGAATGGTGGGGATTTCGATCAGCCCGCTGGGAACGGGAGGATCAGTGGGGCCGCCAACGGGCGACTGGGCGGCTCCGGCGGCTTGCGCTTGCGTGCTGCCTACCGGAAGGGGCGTAGGGGTTGGAGCCGGCGCGACCGTGGGTTCCGCCGTCGGCGCGGGAGCGGGAGATGGTAGGCTGGTCGGCACAGGCGGCGCGGTCGCGGAGGGAGCGGGGGCGGCGGTGTCGTCAGAGCAGGCGATTGCGAGGGTGAGAACGAGGCAGGCGAGCGCGAACGTCATGGTGGATAGGGATCGTCTCATGGCGATTCAGGTCTCCGTTGAGTTCTTAAGCTAGTTGGGCGCGCCGATGCGTTGAACGGCGCGCCCTAGATTAGACACCTGGATATTGGCTGTCGGGTGGCTGCTAGTAGAGGTGGCAGACCACGCGGTGTCCGGGAACGGGCTGCGACTCCACCGGCTCCTGTGTGGAGCATGGCTCGAACACGGATGGGCAGCGCTCGTGGAAGTGACACCCATCGGGCGGATCCACCGGCGAGGGCACCTCGCCAGCCAGTATGATCTCTTCACGATCGATGTCGGGGTGCGACGGCAGAGCGGCAGACATCAGCGCCCGCGTGTAGGGGTGCAGCGGGTTGTCGTACAACTCCTCAGTCTCAGCCTCCTCAACTATGCGGCCCAGGTACATGACGCCTACCTTGTCGCACATGTACCGCACTGTGGCGAGGTGGTGCGCGATGAGCAGATAGGTGAGGTTGTGTTCGTCCTGAAGGTCTTCGAGCAAGTTCATGATCTGCGCGCGAATGGAGACGTCTAGCGCGGAGACAGGCTCATCCAGGATGATGAGCTTGGGATTGAGCGCGAGCGCCCTGGCTACGCCGATGCGCTGGCGCTGGCCGCCGGAGAATTCGTGCGGGAACAGGTTCGCCTGGTATTCCTGCAGACCAACCTCGGTAAGCAGGTCGCCGACGCGGGTGCGTATCTCGTTCTTGGTCCAAGTGCTGTTGACTTCCAGCGGCTCGCCGATGATGCTGCCGACACGCATCCTGGGATTGAGCGACGCCCACGGGTCCTGGAAGACCGCCTGGACGTTGGATTTGTACTCTCTGTTCTGATCCCGGTTGAACGTGGGCACATCTTCGCCGGCGAACAGGAAAGTTCCGTCGGTCGGCTCTTCGAGCTGGAGAATCACCTTAGCGGTGGTGGACTTGCCGCAACCTGACTCGCCCACGAGTCCGTAGGTCTTGCCCTCCTCGATCTGGAAGTTGATGCCGTCCACGGCCTTGAGTATCGCTTTGTTGCGCGCCAAAAAGCCGGAGCCTACGGGGAAGTGCTTCTTCAAGTCCCGGACTTCCAGCAAAGCGCCGTTGCCGTTGTTGCTTGCCATAGTTCGCTACCTCTCAGTTAGAATCAGTCGCCAGCGGCGGCGGTTACCTGCGCGCCCTCGGACTCTCTTAGCCAACAAGCCGCGTACTGCCCTTCGTCAACCGTGAACCCGGGCGGATACTCTTCCATGCACCTGTCGTGCACGTACCGGCAGCGCGGCGCGAAGGAGCAGCCCTGGGGCAGATCCCACAGCGCGGGGGGCGAACCCGGAATCGAGTACAGCCGCTCCTCGGTTACCTCCATCTTCGGCACGGACTGGATCAGCGCCTCGGTGTAGGGATGCGAGGGGTTGTTGAATATCTGCCGGACATCGCCCTGTTCGACGATCTTGCCGGCGTACATCACCGCCACGCGGTCGCACATCTTGGCGACGATCCCGAAGTCGTGCGTGATGAATATGATGCCAACGCCGGTGGACTCCTGGAGTTCGCGTAGCAGTCTCAGGTACTGAGCCTGAATCGTCGCGTCGAGTGAAGTGGTCGGCTCGTCCGCGATCAGTACGACCGGGTCGCAGGAGATTCCGATGGCGCCGACTACGCGCTGCCTCATGCCGCCCGACAACTGGTGCGGGTAGTCCTTGATGCGGACGTCGGGCGCGGGAATTCGCACCTTTCGCAGCATATCTATCACAGTGTCTTTCAGCGCCTCGCCGCCGAGCCCTTTGTGGATCTTGAGCGCCTCGCCTACCTGGTCTTCGATGTCGAAGACCGGGTTCAGCGCGGTCATCGGATCCTGAAGAACCATGCCGATCCGGCTGCCGCGAACCTGTTCCATGTCGCCTTCGCTAAGGGTGAGGATGTCCTCTCCCTCGAGGAAAACCTGGCCGCCTACGATATGTCCCGGAGGCGACGGCACCAGGCGCATGACCGACAGGGTTGTGACGGACTTGCCGGACCCTGACTCTCCGACAATGCCAAGCGTCTCGCCTCGCCTGAGCTGGAAGCTCACGCCATCGACCGCTTTGACAACGCCCCAGCGCGTTACGAAGTACGTTCTGAGATCCCGAACGTCCAGAACCACTTCGCCGATGTTTCCGTTGGAAGTCGTCATACCAATCCGCTCCTTCCATCCATCTTTACAACCCGTCCGCTACCTAGTCTCTGTCAACCTAGCTTGCCCAATATAGCCAAAAGAGACGCAGAACGCAACCCTGCGCCAAATAAATTGACGGGCGTTTCAATACCTAGTAAGATTTAGTGTGATAGACTCTACATATTAGATGGATTCTGGGGATTCGGGAAGGTGAAGCGATGCCGAAGACGATGCCAGCGCCGCTGACGATCAGCATAGACAAGGACGCCGCCAAGCATGTGCGCGCGTTCGCGGAGCAATCCGGGATGCCGGACGCGAACTTGCGCGTCGCCGTGAAGGGCGGCGGATGCGCCGGGATGACCTACATGCTCGACCTGGTGAACGAGCCGAAAGAGGATGACAAGATCATCGAAGAGCACGGCATGGAGCTCTTCGTGGATCGCAAGTCTTACATCTTCCTGGCGGGCACGGTGCTGGAGTACTCCGGCGGGCTGAACGGCAAGGGTTTCGTGTTCAACAACCCGAACGCCAAGACGACGTGCGGCTGCGGCACGTCGTTCAGCGTGTAGCGGAGAGCGCAGTGGTTGCAGACGCCACTACCCGCGACACACCCGCTCTAACGCGGCGCCTCGAGTCTCGCGCAGCGGCATTCGATGTCTCAGACTCCGGCAGATTGCGCGTGAGCGGGGATGACGCGATAGACCTGCTCAACAGGCTTTCCACAAACGACCTCGAACAACTGGAGGTCGGGCGCGGCATGGGCACGGCGCTGACGACGAACAAGGGTCGCATCATAGACCTGCTTCGCGTTCTGCGACGCGACAGGGACCTGCTGGTACTTACCAGCCCCGGCACCCAGCGGCGCGTGGCCGAGTGGATAGATTTCTACACTTTCGCAGAGGACGTGGAGGTAGAGGATGTGACCGGCGATACAGCCCACTGGCTAATCGTCGGCGCGGACGCGGCGGATAGGGCAAGATTGGACGCGGATGGCCTGCGCGAGTATCTGGACCACCGCGCCGTTGGGGACGTTACCATAGTTCGCGCGCAGTTAGGGAACGTCGCCGCATACGAGGTCATATCCCCAATCGACGCTAATCCGCCGGACGCCGACGCGCTCCAACCCGGAGACTTGGAACTGCTGCGAATCGAGCAGGGCGTCCCGGCCTATCCAAACGAGTTGAACGAGGCGCACAACCCCCTCGAGGCGAACCTAAAGCCGCACATCAGCTTCAACAAGGGCTGCTACATAGGGCAGGAGGTGGTGGCGCGGCTGAATACTTACGACAGGGTGCAACGGTGGTTGTGCCAGCTGGTAGTGGACGATGGGGCGACGCTGGAAGTTGGGGCGGCGGTTATGGTGGATGACGCGAATGTTGGGGATGTTACGACGTCTGCGCCCGGCCTCGCGCTGGCATATCTGCGAAAGCGGGTGTACGAGGATGGCGCGCGGGTTACGGTTGACGGGACCGGGGCAACGGTCAAGGACATCAGGCCTCCGGACGAGCCGGCCTTTTAACTGTCTGACGCAGACACTCGATGGACACCGGAGAAATAGCTATAGTGGTGGCGCTTGGGCTTGGCTTCATTGCCAACATGATTACGCTATTGGCGTTCATGCGGAGTTTCAGCGAGCGGATCAGCGATGTCGAGCGGGAGCAGGCGCGCTTGGAAGGGGCCAACGGCACTCTAGCTGAGGTTCTAAAGCAGCAGTCCCATACTCACTAATCATCCGCCGGTTGACGGGTCGCAACCACACTTGAGGTCGCCGCGCCTCAGGCGTCGTTTGCCTTGAGGGTTACTCCCCCATCCACGACTATCGTTTGGCCGCGTATCATTTCGGCTTCCGGGGAGCATAGGAAGGCTACGACGAGGGCAATGTCCCGTGACGTTACCATGCGACCGACGGGGTTGCTGCGTCCTGATTCGAGCATCTCTTCTTTGGTGGGGAAGTGGTCCAGGGCGCCGGTGTCCACGTAGCCGCCGGATACGGCGTTGACGGATATTCCTTGCGGCGCCAGTTCTACGGCCAAGTAACGAGTTACAGCCTCCAGCGCCGCTTTGGACACGCCGACAGAGAAGTAGTACGGCAGCACTCGGCGCGAACCCTCGCTGGTGATGTTGACGACGTGGCCGCCGTTGGGCATTAGTTTGGACGCTTCGACGGCGCACAGCCAGGCGGCGCGGGCGTTGACGTTCATCGTCCAGTCCCAGTGGCGCGCTTCGAGGTCAACGGCGGCGCGCTGGACGCCGGATGCGGCGTTGTTGATGAGGATGTCCAGCTTGCCATACTCATCCTGAACGGCATCGAACAGCTGCGTTATCTTACTCTCGTCTCCCAGATGGGCGCGCACTCGCAGGCAGCGGACTCCGAGCGACTCTATTTCGTCCACGGCTTCGGCGGCGGCGCGGTGGTTGCGAAGGTAATTGAAGGCGATGGAAGCGCCTCGTCCGGCGAGTTCGAGCGCGATGGCTCTCCCGATGCCGCGCGAGCCGCCGGTAACCAGGGCAATCTTTCCGCGCAGGTCGGTCATGACGCTAGATTGCCATGCCGCCATCTACGCTGACGATCTGTCCTGTCATGTACTTGGCCTTTTCGCTGGCGATGAAGGCTACGAGGTGGGCAACGTCGTCAACTTCTCCGAAGTGGCCTTGGGGAATCCAGGTCAGAATGGTGTCTTTGGTCTTCTGGGGCAGCACGTCAACGGTATCGGTGCTGATATATCCGGGCGTTACGGTGTTGACCGTGATGCCGCGCCTGGCTACTTCCTTGGCGAGCGCCTTGGTGAAGCCAATGATGCCGGCCTTGGACGCCGAATAGTTGACCTGGCCGATGTTGCCGCGTATGCCGACGACGGAGCCGATGTTGATGATACGTCCCCACCGCCTGCGGATCATCTGCCGGACGACGGCGCGGGTGCAGTAGAAGGTACCGTTCAGGTTGGTGGCAATCACGTTGTCCCACGCGGCATCGCTCATTCGGACGAGCAGACTGTCGCTGATGATGCCGGCGTTGTTGACCAGGATATCTATCCGACCAAAACGCTCGGTCGTCTCGTCCACCATGCGCGTAACCTGTTCCAGATCGCCTACGTCGGCCTGGACGGGGAACGCCTCGACGCCGAGTTCGTGGAGGTTTTGGACCGTCTCATCGGCGGAGTCGGGGGAGCTGTTGTAGTTGACGGCGACGTGGACGCCCAGTTCTGCGAGGCGGTAGGCTACCGCCCTGCCGATGCCCTTCGACGCGCCGGTAACCAGGGCATATCTTCCCTCTATGTCGGACTTTGACAATGTTTCTACTCCAGCACTTCCAGCTGCTGATTCATTTTTTCTACGAACGAGGTTTCTACGGCGAGTTTAGCGGTTTCCAAGGCGCGCAGGATGGCGTCGGCATTCGCCGCGCCGTGTCCAACGACGCTGACGCCGTTTACGCCGAATAAGGGACCTCCGCCGCGCGTTTCGACTACGTTATGGAGGTCGTAGATTTCTTTTGCGAGCGCGTCCAGTTCATCGGCGGGGAGTTTGCCTTCGAGCCGCGCGCGCAGATGGTCGCTAAGCTCGCGTCCCAAACCCTCGATCAGCTTGAGGACAATGTTGCCGACGAAGCCGTCGCAAACAACGACTTCAGCCTCACCCTTCGGCACGTCGTTCGCCTCGATGTTGCCGATGAAGTTGAGGCCGCTCGCCTCGAACAACTCGGTAGTCTCACGCACTTGTCGGTTGCCCTTGCCGGCCTCGGCGCCGACGCTCAGCAGGGCGATGCGCGGGTCGTCGGAGCCGAAGAAGGCGCGGGCGAAGACGTCTCCGATGGCGCCAAAGCTGAGCAGTTGTCGCGGGCGACAGTCAACGTTAGTGCCGAGGTCTATGATGCAGGCGTTGGGGGCGACTCCGACGATGGGGCCGCCAAGCGCAGGGCGTTCGACGCCCTTCGCCATGCCGAGAAGCACCGCGGAGGCGGCCATCGCGGCTCCGGTGGAACCCATCGTCACGCAGGCATCGACTTGGCCGGCCTTGACCGCGCCGGTAGCGACGAGTATCGAGGCGCGTGGCTTCTGCCGCAGCGCAAGCGCGGGCGATTCGCCTTCGCCAATCACGCCGTCGCTGGGGACGACTCCAACGGGAAGGCGGGACGCTTCGTGCTTCGCGAGCTCCGCTCCCACGGCGTCGGGATCACCCACAAGCATCACCTGGCCGTTTCCCGCGGCGGCGAACCGGACAGCGGCTTCCACGCCGGCCTGGGGAGCGTTGTCGCCACCCATCGCGTCGAGCGCGATGCGTACCATTTTCGTATCGGAAGTCAAAGCGGCCACTCTCCAATCATCTCATTCTCGCTCAATCGCCGACTTTCGATCCGCCCAGCCGAAATTACACCGCCACCTCAGCCGTTCCCGAGATTGCCGTCTGTCCGTCTTCTGCGACTACCGATACGGCGCAGACGACTCGGGTCGCGTCTCCATCCTCGATGATGCGACGGAGGTTGCCCTGCGCCGTTACTCGCTGTCCGGGCTTGACGGGCGAGCGGAATCGAATCTTCATCTTGCCGGTTCTGAGCCAATTCTCCCCGAACGCGGCGGTCATCATTTCCGAAATCGTAGCGGCGACCATCATGCCATGCGCGATCGTGCCTCCGAATTGCGTAGTCGCGGCAAATTCGCGGTCTATGTGAATCGGATTGAGGTCACCGGACGCTTCGGCGTAGCGGTGGATCCTCGCCTGATCCACAAGCTTTCGGACCTGTGGTAGGGCGTCGCCCTTCTGCATGGTCGTCATCATGGTCGTTATTGGGCCATCTCGCGCGGGCCAAGCGCCGCGGGAATCATGATGGTACTCTTTCCGGTCATGATCAGCTCGGGGTCTTGGGGCTCCGAGTCTTTGCCGGTTACTTCGCAGTCTATCACCAAGAATCGCCATCCGCCGCGCGTCGAATGCTGAGCGAGAGTGGCTACGCATTCGAGCGACCAGCCGACCGGAACGGCGCTGAGAAACTCAAACTCCTGGCCCGCGTGCAGGGTTCCTCCCGGTATGCGAAGCTCTTGGATTACGCCCTGTATGCTCAGCGCTGCGACGGCCATGGCGGGAACAAGCGGCTCTCCGGAATCGCCGGTCAGGGCGCCGCTTTCGTCCTCGACGGCGGCGACGTAGGCGGCGACGAACGGCTCGTCGAGCGTGTAAGCGCGCCGGCAAAGCTCTTGCCCGGCAGTGAGCGCGTCGTAATCGGAGACCATGCGAACCTCAGCGGCGATTGCGCCAATGAAAGAGATTATAGAGAAGGTATGCGCGCAAGCGCAATCGGGAGCGCCAAAATGCTAACTCAGGGGCGCAGAGACGCAGAGGGTTGGGAGGGTGGCGCGGTCAGGTTTGGGAGAGTAGCCAGTTTAGTAGGGCATCCACGAAGGCATGGCCGTAATCGGGGGCGTGGCCGCTGCCTTGGCTGACCCAAAGCTCGATGACGATACCGTTGGCGCAGTCGGATTCGGGTCGGAATACTTGGGTTTCGGCTCCTGGCACGCTTAGATCCAGGTCCATGGTGGCTTGAGGTTGGGATTCCGGGGACCAGTCGCAGCCCGCACGCCGGCTCCAGCGGGCTACCATCTCCTCAGCTCCAGCATAGAACGCCGTCTCGCCGTCGCTCTTGGGGTCTGGCTCGGTTGCGTCGCCATCGAAGCGGATAACGGCGTCGGCGTAGCCGTGCACGTGCAGCGCTGAAACCGGGGGCGCGCCGTCGCAGTTCGCATCCTCGACGTAGCTCGTACCCGCCAAGCTGGCGACGGCGCGAAGGCCCGGCAGCCCCTTGCAGGCGATGTGATACGCCATGAATCCGCCGTTGGAATAGCCGAAGAAGTAGATATGCCCGAAGTCTCTCACCTTTCCCGCCTGCGCCACCAACTCGGTCAGGTAGGCGATGTCGTCTCCGCCGGACTTGCCGCCGTCGCAACATTCGTCAGTAGGGTTCCAGAATCGGTTTCCGTTGGCGTCAAGCGCGCCGTTGGGCAATAGGAGGGCGAATCCATCGGAGTTGACGCGCTCGTGAAGGGGCACGGACTCGGCATGGTAGGCCGCCAATCCTCCGAAGCCGTGAAGGGAGACGATAAGCGGAGTCTCGCCCTCGACGAGATCCGCCGGCGTCACCAGAATCGCGTGAGCTTCGCGAGCGGGATGTTCAACGTAGGTGACCTCGGCTCCCGATTCGTCCGCAAGTCTAACCGCGCTTTCCTCGGGCGACTCCGGGGCTTCGTCCTTGTCCTTGGCCCACTGTTCCACGTCTTCCTTGGACCATTGCTTCTTGTCGGGCGGGGCAGATCTTGTTTTGGACGCGGATTCTTCGGCAGCCTGAAGCTGGTCGTCGAGGTCGGCCATGCGCTCGGCGGCGCGGGCTTGACCGGCTTCCAAGTCGGCTACTCGGCTTCCCAGTTCGACTATGCGGTCTGCGGCGGCGGAATCTTCGTCTGAGCCGGTACACGCGATCATGGATGCAAGCGCCAGAACGCAGGCAGCGAACGCGCCAAGACTCCTCAAAGGGTACGATTGCGCTTTCGGGCTGTGACTGCGCTTAACCACCTAGTAACCGCCGGCGGCGCCGCGCTGCATCCGCGCCTCTTCCAGCAGGCGTTCCAGCACGACGTAGGACGCGTCTTCGGCGTAGTCGAGCTGGCATACGCCCAAGACGCGGTATAGCACGCCTGTGGAGATGCTCGTTTGGCGAGATTCGCCGAGCGGCGGCAGAGGCAGTCCCAGGGCTTGGGCGACGAATCCGCCGGCGATCATCCCGTTGGGCGTAAGGAAGCAGCGCAGTATCTCCCGCTCCCGGTATGTCAGTACCAAGCCGCGCTCGTCCTGGGCGAGGGTCATTCGCAGTCGCGCCCTGGGCGTGGCGATCAACTCATCGGCGTAGTCCGATACCCAGACGTGTGTGACGTTCACAGATCGTACCCCATTTCGGTGTGTTGCCGTGAGTATTGTACTACGCTGGAGGAGCTTGTCCCAAATCCGCTCCACCCTGCCCTACCCTGCCCCCGCGCTCCGTCTTGCGCTGGCGGCGATGGCTGAATAGAATGTCGAGGAAACGTCGCGGGGTTATCCGCGTATGGACTGGGCGGACGGAGGAACGACATGACTACTATCTTCGAAGAGCTTGGCGTTAGGCCGGTGATCAACGCGCAAGGCAACCGCACGCTGCTAGGCGGCGGCACGCCCGCGCCGGAGGTGCGGGCGCTGATGGACGCGGCTGAGGATTACTACGTAAACATGAGCGAGTTGATGGACGCGGTCGGCGTCCGGATCGCCGATATGCTGGACGTGGACGCCGCGCTGGTAACTTCCGGCTGCTCTGCCGCGCTGGCGTATGCGGCGGCGGCGTGCATCACGGGCGATGACGAGGAACGCATCGAGCGCATCCCGGACACTTCGGGTATGCCCAACGAGATACTGATTCAGCGGCAGCTGAGGGTCAAGTACGACAGGTGCATGACAATTCCCGGCGGCAGGCTGGTAGAGATAGGCGGCGAGAACCAGACAACGACGGACGATCTGGAAGCGGCGATAGGGCCTCAGACGGCGGCTATCCACTACCTCGCGCCCGGCGATCGGTCGCCCGGCGCGCTGTCGCTGGAATCGGTGATCGAGATAGGCCACGCCAACGACGTGCCGATCATCGTGGACGCGGCGGGGCAGGTGTATCCGACCGATCTGCTGAACAAGTACGTCAAGATGGGCGCGGACCTGGTGGCGTATGGAGCGAAGTACTTCGGCGCGGTCAATTCGAGCGGCATCCTGACGGGACGGAGCGATCTGGTGAACGTGGCGCGGTCTCACAGCTTCATCGGATTCGAGGCGACGCCAACGCGGTCTTTCGGGCGACCGATGAAGGTGGACAGGCAAGAAGTGGTGTCGGTGTATGGCGCGCTGCGGGCGTGGCTGACGATGAACCACGAGGACAGGTTCGCAGCCTACGAGGCGCGGGTGACGGCCATCAGAGCCGGACTCGCGGGCTTGGGAGGCATATCGCTGGAAGACCTGGCGGACGACGGCCCCGTAGAGGGTCTGACGGTGATAGTAGATGAGGACACGGCCGGGATGACGGGCGCGGACGTGGTGGAGGAGCTTAGGGCGGGCAATCCGAGCATCTGGGTAAGGGAGTTCGACTCCGGAGACAGGTTCGGCATCAGGTTGCTGACGCTGAGCGACGGAGCGGAAGAAGTCGTCATCAAGCGTCTGCGCGAGATTCTGGGTTAGGTTCAAGATCGTGGGCCGCGTTTCTTTCTGGAGCTGCCGCACTCTAACACCACCAAGAACGGCGAACTGAGGCTATCGGTTCCGAAGTTCCGATACACTGAGAAGGAAGCGAGGGCTTTTATCAGGAGGCTCGAAAATGAGTAGAGTGTATTCACAGGACACGCCCGATCAATACCCTGAAGAGTATTCACTTGAGGATATGGTGGAGTTCGCGGATAACCCCGAACCTAGGTGTCCGTGCGTGCTCATCTTGGACACATCCGGTTCGATGCATGGCCCTAGAATAAGAGCGCTGAACGATGGAATCCGAACGTTCAAGCATGAACTGCAAAAAGACACCCTCGCCGCTCTGCGAGTTGAGGTGGCGACTATAGTCTATGAAGGACTTGATGGCCTGGGTAAAGCGATATTATTCCAGGATTTCGTAACTTCAGACAACTACACCACCCCTAAGCTGAAAGCGAGTGGAGGTAATTTTGAAGCCCAAGCAATCCAGATGGCATTGAGTATCATAGAAAGTCGCAAGAGACGGTACAGAGACAGCGGGATAAGCTACTATAGGCCCTGGATAATTCTGATCTGTGATGGAGGACTGACCGAGCCGTCAGATCAGATAGAGGCCGCGTCCCAGATGATCAAAGACGCTGAGCAAGACAAACGAGTCGCCTTCTTCGCCATCGGCGTTGAGGGCGCCGACATGGAACAACTCGCGCAACTCTCTCACCGCGAGCCGCTGCGTCTGAGAGGACTTGCCTTTAAAGAACTGTTCGTATGGCTCTCGGGGTCCATGAGTCGGGTTTCAAGCTCAAGGCCGGGTGATGAGGTCCAGTTGGATGTGGGCGGACTGAAAAGCTGGGCAGCGATATGATGCGGCTGTGCGAAATTCTGGGCTCGTTCGAAATACGCATATCTACACACAAGAACAAACAGGGGCGAAATGATCTCCATCGAGCTAATCCGCAATGATCCGGCAGCCGTGCGCGAGGCGATGCTCAGCCGCGGCTCCGACCCGGACGCGATAGACCGGATCGCCGAACTCGACCGCGAACGTCGCGCATCCATCGTGGAGATAGACGAGTTGCGCGCGCGCCGCAACCGGGTCAGCAGGGAGATGGGACGGTCGAAGGAGCGTCCGCAGGCGCTGATAGATGAGATGCGCGAGGTAGGCCGCCGCATCCGGGAACTCGAGGATTCGCAGCGCGAGACGGACGCTGAGTTGGACGATCTGCTGCTATCGGTTCCGAACATACCGGACGCGAGCGCGCCAGTGGGCGACGACGAAGAATCGAACGTAGAGGTCAAGCGCGTTGGGGATCTGCCGTCGTTCGATTTCGAGCCGCAGGCGCACTGGGACATCGTGGAGCGTCTGGGAATCGCCGATTTCGAGAGGGGGGCGAAGCTGGCGGGTTCGCGCTTCTTCGTGCTGCGCGGACAGGGCGCGAAGCTCCAGCGCGCGCTCATCTCGTTCATGATAGATATGCACGTCGAGCGGCACGGCTTCACGGAGGTCTATCTGCCCTACATGGTGAACCGCGACACGGCGATTGCCAGCAGTCATCTGCCCCACTTCGTAGAGGAGATGTATCACGACGCTGAGGACGACCTGTGGATGCTACCCACGGCGGAGGCTGCGATCACGAGTCTGCACCGCGACGAAATCCTGTCCGCAGACGATCTGCCCCTCTACTACGTAGCGCACACTCCATGCTGGCGGCGCGAGAGACATTCTGCGGGACGGGACACGCGCGGGATGATGCGCGTGCACCAGTTCGATAAGGTGGAGATGTACAAGTTCGTCCATCCCGACCGCTCATTCGAGGAGCTTGAGACGCTGACGGCGGCCGCGGAGGAGGTGGTCAAGGCGCTGGAAATTCCGTACCGGGTACTGGAGCTCGCGACGGGGGATATGTCTTCGCCGGCGGTCAAGAGCTACGACGTGGAGATGTGGGCGCCGGGCGCGGACCGCTGGCTGGAGGTAAGCTCGTGCTCGAACTGCACGGACTACCAGGCGCGGCGCGGTCGGATCCGGTTCAGGCCGGAGCGGGGCGCGAGGCCGCGTCTGGTACATACGCTGAACGGGTCCGGGCTGGCGCTGCCGCGCGTGATGATCTCGATTCTGGAGAACTACCAGCGGGAGGACGGATCCGTCGCAGTGCCGGATGCGCTGCGGGAGTACACGGGGTTCGAGCGGATTGGGTGAGGGATCAGGCGCGCAAGGTAGCTTCCACCAGTTTCCGAGTCATTGGGTCCACTGCAAGACCTAGCCCCGTCAAGGTATAAGACCCCAGCCTAGGCTTCTCACCCTCCGATCCGAAGATGATCATGGTGGTTCGCTCTACTCCCTGTACTCGGATGCGAGTCTCGCAAGTTCCGAGTTCTCGAAAGTTGCCATTCGGGAGTGTGAACCTGCTACATTCAATCGCACTCAACCCCAAATCTTGAAGCACTGAGGCAGGAATCATGGCGAACGTGTTTGCAGGATCTACCAACGCTTCCATCTTCTTAGTCCGAACTCCATCTGCACCAACTACCTCTATGGGAACCTTGATGAGAGTCATACTGCACCCCTTCACATTGGATTGAGTATGTGACGTCTATTGCCGCTCGATAAACGCTCGGATATCTGGACGGTCCGACACTAAGTCCGCAAGCGCTCTGATTGCATCGGAAACGCTTGAGAATGATGAGAGTACCATCTCGTTCTGGTCGGTCTTCAATAGAATTTCTATCTCAGCCACTTGAGTCGTGATGGAAGCAATATCAGTATTCAAGACCTGCACCACTTCATCCCGGAGCCTATCGGCTATGCCGGCTACGAATTGCCCGCCGATTTCTGCTTTGGCCTCACCGTCAAGTTCCAAAAACTGCTTGAACGACTTACGCGCCACGGGTTCGCCACCCGATTCCGGCCACTCGAATTCAACTCCATATCCTCTCAACACATCAGCCATATGGTCAAACGGCACTTCCAACGCTTCTACGCCAAAACTTCTCACCAGCGCTTTGGAGGGTTCTGACCAACGCCCCGCCAGCACTGCGATTGATTTACGAATCGAGCGGTGCGTCTTCCGCAGATTGTAGTGGGCTACGCACAGCCAACTACCCTTGTCCCGATTGTGTTTCGTGTAGCGTATGTACTTAGGGTCAATCATGATGACGGGACGGTCATTCGCATCAAAGATTACGGCATCGATCTGGTATCGGTTACCGGTGCCGTTTTCCAACCGAGCGGGACGAATGGAGTAGTTACGGGATTCTACATCGTCGCGCACGGACTCAAGCACGGCAGCCTCGAACAGCTTGCCGACCTCTTGACCCAACGCGCTCGTTGCCCTGGCAACCATTAGCTCTCCCACTACTTGGCTATGGTTAGGATGCTTTCTTTGAGCGGCACCTTGTGGCGTTGTGGGTTGTGTCCCCACTTGCCGCCGCGAGTTCTTAGCTGTTCTATGTCGTATGAGGCGAAACCGACCGCTAGGGCAAGCCTGCCGACTATCTCTTCGGTGGGGACGTGGACGCCATAAGGGGCTGAGTCGCCCAGAACCAGCGCGAAATGACCACCGCGCTTCAAGACGTCGCGCGCGCTGATCAGGACTTGAAGCATATCCTCAAAGTAGCCCGCTACCATGTAGTCGTAGGTCTTCCTGCCACTCTTGACAGATCGCATCTCCCTGAGCCTGCCAGTTATCTCGATCAGTTCTGCATGTAAGCGTTCGTCCACCCTGCGGGTGCTAGGGAGTTCTATCACATCACTCATGGATGACATTCGCACTTGAGTTGTGGCAGCCATTACCAGATGGTCGCGGACCTCACGCGTAATATCCGCCCAGGACTCGTGATAGCCCCAGAAGTAAGTCTCAAGCCGTGTCCTATCGGCATAGTCGTAGTTGTTCAGGTAGGGCGGCGATGTGACTATGAGGTCAATCGTTTCGGGTTCGACGTACGAGGCGAACTTGCGGGCGTCTCCGAGTATCACTTCATGAGAGGAATATGGAACGCCGATAGATTGTATTTGCTGAAGGTCCGACAGCATTAGATCACAGCGCGCTTGGAACTCGGTGACGGCGTGGCGTTCGACTTTCTTGGCGTGGTACTTGCTCGGAGCTATGTAGGGCCAGCCGGCGCCGGCAGTTGTTACGACGCGCAGAGTCGAGGTCAGTGCGAGCTTCAAGAAGTCTTGGACGTGCGGCTCGACGTCGGATTCGAATATGGCTTGGCGCAGCGCAGCCAACCGCATCAGATTATCTTCTGTGAAGCACTTATAGACTAGCGGCGGCCATACGTCAGACCACTCCGACCGCCCTGTTAGCTCATCGGCTTGCTCTATGGCAGCGCGGACGGATGCGGAAAGGTCCGTCAAGTCGTGATTGAGGAACATCTTGGTCTGCGCGACCCAATGTACGAAGCTGTGCGCCTCAATGCCTACGGAGTTCACTCCCGCCATCTTGGCGGCGACGGACGTGGTGCCGGTCCCCAAGAACGGATCGGCAACTGTCGAGCCGCCCTTCAAGCCGTACTGGGCGATCTTCGCGTCAACCAGTTTGTAGGAGTATCCGGCGGGGTATGTGAACCAGCGATGGATCGGAGCACGCAGACTGTCTCTGAACGAGCCATATTCGCTTTTCGTGCCATTAACCATCGCCACTCTATTCTACACTACTACCGGATGGCTGAACTCCTCTTTCAGGGTACGCTTTAGGACTTTGCCCATGGGGTTGCGGGGGAGTTCGTCCACTACTACTACGGACTCGGGCTTCTTGTAGCTGGCGAGGCGCTGGCGGCAGTATTCTATTACGTCCTCCTCATCCACGATGTGACCCTGTGTGGCTACCACAACGGCTCGGACTCGCTCGCCCCAGTCTATGTCTTCTACGCCGATGATGGCGGCTTCTTCGATGGCGGGGTGGGAGTGGAGGACCTGTTCGACCTCTTCGGGCGAGATCATCTCGCCGCCGCGCTTGATGAAGTCGCGGGCGCGTCCGGCCAGGAATATGTAGCCGTCATCGTCCCAGTAGCCGAGGTCTCCGGTGTAGAGCCAACCGTCCTTGATGGTCTCGGCTGTCTGGGACTCCTGGCCCCAGTAGCCCTTCATCAGCCGCTGGCCTCGCGCCACTATCTCGCCGACTTCGCCGACCGGGGTGTCGTGGGCGTCTTCATCTACGATTCGCACTTCGACGTCTTCGAGGGGCTTGCCGATAGAGGTCAGCCGCTTGAGCTTGCGTTCGATCTCCTCTTCTGAGCCGGTCAGCACGTGATCATCAGGCGGGAGCATGGTTATGGTGGCCGCGGTCTCAGTCTGTCCGAAGGCATTGATGAACTGAACGCCGGGGAATTCGACGATGGCGCGACGGATGACCTCAACGGGCATTGGGGCGGCGCCGTAGGTGATGACGCTCAGGCTGCTAAGGTCGCGATTGTGGAATTCTTCGTGATCCATGAGCATTTTGAGCATGGTTGGGACCATCATGGCGCGATCCACCCGCTCTTCTTCGACGATTCGCATCCAGTCGCTCGGCTCGAACTGGCGCTGGATGGCGAGCGTTCTGCCGCCGTAGATGGCGCTGATCATGGCCTGCATCCCGGCTATATGGTAAAGAGGCACGGTGAGCACGTTGCTCTCGGCGAGTTCCGGGTCGGCGGGGGTAACGTGGCTGAGTATGTAGGACGCGAAGCTGTTGTGGGTGAGCATTACGCCCTTGGGAAAGCTGGTTGTGCCGGAGGTGAAGAGGATGACGGACAGGTCGTCTTCGTCGTGAGTGGGCCACATCTCTTCGTCGTCCGCGCCGTCTATGAGGGCGGAGTATGACAGCCAGCCGTCCCGTTCGCCGTCGAGCGACACGTAATGCTCGACGCATTCTAGATCGTCGGCGATGGAGTCTATGAGGTCGAGGTATCTGCCGCCGGCGAGCAGGACCTTGGGGGCGGAATCCTGAATCATGAACGCCAACTCGTCGGCGCGGGCGCGGAAGTTGAGCGGCACGAATACCCCGTCCGACTTGGCGGAGGCGAAGTAGGTTTCTACAACAGCGCCGGTGTTCACCTCAACAATTCCGATGCGGTCGCCGGGGCCGATGCCGATCTCGCGCAGGGCGTTGGCAAGCCGGTTCACCCTGTACTGGAGCTGTTCATAGGTGGTTCGCTTGCCTTCGAATACGATCGCCGCGCGATCCGGCACTATGGCGTTGGAGATAGCCAGAAATTCCGATGTGTTCATGCTTGTCCCAATCCCCTTGTCGGGCCCGATTCGCGGCGCCGGCCGCCGGGCATTCTTAATGTTTCCGGTATGTTACAGAACCGCTGTACAGGTTAGCATTTTCGGTAAATTATTTCTACAAACCAGGCGCAAGCCGAGCGCTTGACCGGAGTTTGGAGGGCGGGGATCGAGTCTAACGCACAGGCGCAGTGGCGCGGAGGGGCGCAGAGAGAGGTTGGGGTTATAGTTTCAGACGGCTGGCCAGGCGAGCTTCGAGGGCCAGGCCGCGCGCTATAGGCGCGTCCAAGCCTTCGGATACGGCGCGCTTGATAGCTGCGCTAACGGGGGTTGGGATTTGGGCGAGGCGTTCCGCCTGCGAGGTCGCGGATTCGGCGAGGCGTTCGGGGGAGACGACGGTGTGAACGAGGCCCAGATCGAGCGCGGCGTTCGCGTCGAGAACCTCGTTGGCCAGCAGCATCTTCATAGAGGGCGCGAGGCCGATGACGCGAGGCAATGTCTGGCTGCCACCGGCGGCCGGAACCATGCCGAGCGCGGTTTCGGGCATTCTGAATATGGCGTTGTCCGCGGCTATGCGGACGTCGCAAAGGCAGGCGATTTCGACGCCGGAGCCAATGACGTACCCGTGCAACGCGGCGACGAGGGGCTTCGGGATGGACAGGAACAGCCCCCACAGGTCGCGCTCCCAGCGCACCTGGCGAGCGACCGTCTGCGACGGAGCAGTTCCGAATTCGGTCAGGTCGGCGCCGGCGCAGAAGCCGCGCTCGCCGGCGCCGGCGATGATGATGGAGTTGACGTCGAGGTCGTCGCGGACAGCTTCGAGGGCGGCGTACAGGTCGTCGCGCATCTGCACGTCGAAGGCGTTGATCACCTCTGGGCGGTTGAGTGTGAGTGTAGCTACGGATCCTGTCTTGTCGTACAGGACGGTCATGTTCTGGTTACTCCCTTCCCAGCCCCCTGTGGATTCCCGCCTCCGCCTGCGCGGGGACATGCTTTCGCGGGAATGACGGTAGAGAGGTGGGGAATGGACTTGCGCCTAGCAATCTGACACGGGCGCGACTATCAGCGGTTTTGGTAGTTTGGGGAGCGGCGCTGGAGGAAAGACGATATGCCTTCGCTCCTGTCGGAAGTGGACTGGAGGAGGAAGCTGAGGTCGGCTTCGAGACGCAAGCCTTGTGAGAGTGTTCCGTCTAAGCCGGTCAGCGCGGCTTCTTTGAGGTATCGGAGAGCGATGGGACCGTGGGCGGCGATGGCGGCGGCTGTCTCGGCGGCGCGTCGCCCGACGGCGCTCGGGGGGACGACTTCGTTCACCAAGCCGATAGACAAGGCGGTTTCGGCGTCGAGCTCGCGTCCGGTCAGCAGCATCTCGACGGCGCGCGAGCGTCCGATGACGCGGGGCAGGCGCTGGGTGCCGCCGTCCCACGGCATGGAGCCGGAGAGCGCTTGGCGCATGGCGAAGGTGGCGGTGGAGTCGGCTATTCGGATGTCGCAAGCGAGGGCGATCTCTAGCCCCTGCTCGTGGACGGCGCCCTGCGCGGCGCAGACGACGGGCTTTTCGATGTCGGCGATCATCTGGGCAACGCTCAGGTCGGAGAGGCGCGAGTCATCATCGGTTATACCGGCGAGCGCGTCTTCGGCGGTACCGGCGCAGAAGTCCGGCCCTTCGGCGGCGATTACTACGACCCACACGTCGTCGCGTTGGCGCGCCTGAGCGGCGAGGTCGGCGAGAGTGTAGGCAAGATCGAAGCCGACGACCGATCGCGACATGGTTATAGTGGCGACGGCGCCGGTTACTCGAAGGGCTGCTGCCATGGCCGGATCGCCTATCTCATCAGTACGACGACCTGTCGAGAGTCGCCGTAGCCGGTGCTTTCGGTGGTTACTTCCGGATGGCCGGATAGGGCGAGGTGCACGATTCGGCGCTCGGCGGGCGGCATAGGTTCGAGGGTGATGGATCTGCCGGTGTCGGCCACGCGACTGGCCACGCGGCGCGCCATGTTTTCGAGCGACTGCTGGCGGCGCTGCTGGTAGCCTTCGACGTCTATCATCAAGTAGGCGCGGTCGTCTATGCGCTGGCTGACGATGTACCTTACCAGGAACTGGAATGTCTTGAGGGTGTCGCCCTTGCGCCCGATGAGCAGGCCGGCGTCGTCCCCTTCTATCTCGAAGATGGGGCCTCCGAGATCTTCGTTGTGCGCCTGCTTCATGGCAACCATGGCGTCGACATCCATGAGGTAGATGAGGGACTCGATCACCTCCGAGGCGATGGCTACGCTATCGGGCAGGGATTCCACTCTTGTGGCTCGGACGACGGCGGGTTCCGCGCCTATGCCGAGTATGCCGGCCTTGCCTCGACTAACGACGTCTATTTCTACGTCGGCGCGATCTGCGTCCAGTTCCTTTAGAGCGATTTCTGTTGCTTCTTCGACTGTTCTGGCCGATATCTCGATCTCCCGCATCGGTGGTCTCCTCGACGGCTGGAAGTAGCGCGGGGGCGGACGACGCCTCGACCGAGGCGGTATCGCCTTCGGACTCGCCGCGCCTGAATTTGAACAAATTTATGAGTGGGTCCCACCCGGTAACGAAGCCTTGGATGGCGACGCCTACGACGTTGGACACTACCCAGTACAGCGCGAGGCCGCTTGGGAAGTTTAGGGTAAAGAAGCCGAACATGGCGGGCATCATCCACAGCATCATGCGGTTGGTGGATGCCTGCCGTTCGTCCGCCGTCGGCATGGTGGTCATCTTCTGCATGACCCACATAGACACGCCGACCAGGACAGGCATGACGAACGGGGTCGGGTCCGGCAGCGCCAAGTCCATCCACAAAAAGTCGCTGTCTATGGGTATGACGCCGTGCACCTGGGGCAGCCATTCGTACAAGTGGCGCGAGAGGCCGACCAGGCTTTCCGGGTTGGACGGCACGGTCTGGAGGATGGCCTGGTACAAGCCTATCCAGATGGGGAACTGGATGAACATGGGGCCGAGGCAGCCGAGCGGGTTCACTCCCTGCTCGCGGTACAGTTTCATCGTCTCCTGCGAGGCGCGCTGCCGGTCGCCCTTGTAGCGATCCTGTATCTCCTTCATCTTCGGCTGGAGCGCGCCCATAGCCTTTATCTGGCGGCTCTGCTTGACCGTGAGAGGCACCAGCGCGAGCCTGACGAGAAGGGTGAAGGCGATGATGGCTATGCCGAAGTTGAGGAACAGGTAGGCGTACAGCATCACCAGCCCGTTGATCATGGGCTGGATGATTAGCAGGTTCCAAGTATCTATTACGACGGATAGGATTTCCAAGTCGTGTTCCTATCTGCTATGAGAGCTAGTCTAGCACGCCTTCGCCCTGTCGCTGGGGCGCGGGTCATCTTCGTTGGTGAGGAATATCCACTCTTCGTCCGGGTTGCCGTTTCCCTTGATTCGCAGCGCCCTTATGGAACTGTCCTTGGAGCTAAAGTATAGCAGGTCGCCATCGGATTCGAGCGAGGTGCGAACGTCGTCGTCTATTCTGCAGGCGGCGAGGAAGCTGCCGTTGGGTTCGAGCAGCGCGATGCGAGAGTTTCCGCCGTCGGCGACGGGCACCGCTACCAGGTCGTTGACGAATACGGGGCTGCCGACTATCTGGCCGCCCTCGGAGTCGAACACCCAAACCAGATCGCCGGTATCGGCGTCTATGGCGTACAGGAGGCCGTCGAGCGAAGGAGCGTATGCCACGCCGTTGGCGACCAGGGGGGTGGACCAGTACCATCCACTTGCGCCGTCGAATCGCCAGACCAGGCTGCCGGTCTTGGCGTCGAGCGCGTAGAGGGTACTATCGAACCCGCCGAATATGACCAGGTCGCCGGCGACGGCGATGCCGGAGGTAACGGCGCCGCCGGACCGGAAACTCCATACGCTGTCCCCCGTTTCGGCGTCCACGGCGTAAACGCTGTGATCGAGCGATCCGGCGTAAACCACGCCGTCGCTCACTGTGGGAGGGGACCAGACGGCGCCGTCGGTGGGGTACGTCCAGACAGGGTCGTCGGTGGCGATTTCTATGGCGTAGAGGGCTCCTCCGACTCCGGCTCCGGACGATACGTTGCCGGAGCCGACGAATACGTAGCCGTCGCGCACCGTGGGGCCGCCGACTATGCGACCGGACAGCGGCTCTTGCCACATCGGGTCGCCTTCGGAGTCGTACGCGTACAGGATGCCATCGTAGCCGCCGATGAAAACGGCATCGTCCGTGACGGCGACCCGTCCGTAGATGGCGCGGTCGGAGTCTTCGCGGGTTGGCAACTCGCGCCGCCATACGAGGTCGCCAGTCTGCTTGTCGACCGCAAGTATCTCGCCCTGTTGGGTGCCTATGAACAGGTTGTCGCCGGATACGGCGCCCGCGGACCAGCCCTCCGGCGTTCTGACAACCGAGCAGGCGGTGAGCAGCGCGAGGCAAAGGCTCAGAGCGAGCGCAGCCCAGAGCGCGCCCGCTCTCGTTGTGGAAATTCGTTCGTTATTCAAATCCGTTCCTAGTATCACGGCACCGGGTCGTAGCCGCTGGAGCCGAACGGCTGGCAGCGTCCCAGCCGTCTTGCGGCAAGCCAACAGCCTTTGAGCAGTCCGTACCTTGCAATCGCCTCGTAGGCGTAGCCTGAGCAGGATGGCGAGTATCTGCAAGCGGGCGGCAAGTAAGGCGAAACCGCTCGCTGGTATAGTCGAATCGCTGCTAGAGCCGCGTTCCGCATCAGCCGCCTTCCCTACCCCGGGGCGTCAGCCCGGCGCGCTTGACCAGTCGCCTCAATGACCGCCTGAGCGTCCAGTAGTCCGCATCAGCCGCCCGCTGTCTGGCTATGAACACCAGGTCCCAGCCCGCCGCGACATCCGTATCGGCCGTTGCCGCCTTCAGGCGGCGCCGGAGTTGGTTGCGCGCAACAGCGTTGCCGACGCGCTTGCTGACCGTGAATCCAAAGCGGGACGTATCGGAGCCGTTGGCGCGGGCGTTTAGTACCAGAATCGAATCCGCCCAAGAGCGTCCGTCGCGCCGCGCCGCGCGGTAGTCGGCGGACTTCCGCATGCGGCTGGCGCGAGCGAGCGACACGTTCTACACCGTCAACTTGTGCCGGCCCTTGAACATCCTGCGCTTCAGGACGTTGCGGCCAGATTTCGTTCTCATTCTGGACCTGAAGCCGTGCACTCGGGCGCGGCGTCTGTTCTTGGGTTGATAGGTTCGTTTCGGCATTTGAGACAACCTCTTGAATACGGAAAAGTATAGGGATTGGCTGGAATGGCTGTCAATTTGAGGGTGTGGGAGGAGGTGAAGAGATCGGAGATAAGAGATGGGATATAGGGGTAGGCGAATGGATGAGGCGCTCGACCATCCCCTACCTGAAACCGCGCCCCCTAACTCTTATCTCCCATCTCGTAACTCTTAGATTGTTGCGGGCAGGGGGACGGTATCGCCGGTTTCGCCCTGCCAGATGCGGATTCGGGCGGCCATGTCGCGGATTCGGTCGCGCTGCGCGGGGTCGTCGAAGAGGTTGTTGCGCTCGTACGGGTCGGAGTTGAGGTCGTACAGCTCGCAGCGGTCGCCGGCGCAGAGGTTCAGCTTCCACCGGTCCGGGGTAACAACGGAGCGCCACGGCAGCGCGAGCATCCGGTTGATTTCGGCTGAGCCGAGGAAGCGGTCAACTATCTCCTGGCTTGTGCCGTTCCATTGGATGAAGACGTCGTTGTCGCTCAGGTCGGAGGAGCCTTCCATCACGGGCCGCAGGCTGTTGCCCTGCAGGTTGGAGGGAACGTCGTGGCCGGACAGGTCGAGCAAGGTCGGCACGAGGTCTATGTGTCCCACTGAGCCGGAGACGGGGGTGGATTCGCGCGACAGCCAGGGGACGCGCATCAGCAGCGGCACGCGGGACGCCTCTTCGTAGAACGAGCGCTTTTCGAGCATCCCGTGATCGCCCATCATGTCGCCGTGTTCGCTGGTGAAGACGACGACGGTGTTGTCGGCGACTCCGGCGCGCTCGAGGGCCGACGTTATCTTGCCTACCATGCGATCGACGAGGGTGATGTTCGCCATGTAGTGAGCGCGCAAGGTTCGCCAGCCCTCCTCAGTGGAGACGTCCTCGCGGGCGGCGGCGTAGCGCATCATGTAGTCGTCTTGCGTCTGATCCACGCCATCGCGCATGAACTGGAGGAAGTAGTTGGAGCGGACGCGGTTGACGAGCGATGCCGACTCCGGGTATTCGAGGAAAGCGGGGCCTACGGGCAGCGTCGCCGGATCGTACATGTCCATGAACGGGCCGTGGTATGGGGAGTGCGGCTCGAAGGTGCTGACGTAGAGGACGAAGGGGTTGTCGCTGTTGCGTTCGATGAAGTCTGCCGCGCTGTCGCCGAGGAACGACGCCATCTGATGCTCCTCGGGCACGTCGTAGTGGGCATCGGAGCTGAAGACGCCGATGCCGTTTTTGAGACGGTCGGGCTTGTAACCCTGCTCTTGCAGGTACTGGTTGTAGCTGGAGACCATGTAGCGCTGTTCGGGCTTGGCATAGCGATGGCCGTCTTCGGTGGATACCCACTCGTCGAAGCCGCGCTGGGGCGTCAGATCGTTGCCCAGATGCCACTTGCCCATGTAGCCCTTGTAGTAGTCGTCGGACATCATCTGCGAGATGACCGGCACGCTCTCGTCGAGGTGAATCTGGTTGACGATGGGGCCGGCGGCGTGCGGGTAGAGGCCGGACATGATGGTCGCGCGCGCGGGCGTGCAGACAGGCTGGGCGACGTAGGCGTTTTCGAAAACGAAGCTCTCGTCGGCCAGCGCATTGAGGTTGGGAATGTTCATCCAGTCGGCGCCGTAGCAGCCGAGGGTATCGTATCGCTGCTGGTCGCTGAATACGAAGACGATGTTGGGGTTGTCGGGCATTTTCCGTTGCTCCTTGTTGAAATGTATGTTGACGTTCGCGGGGAACGTACACGTCCCGGCGGGCGACCTCAAGAGTTCCCTCTACGCTGTCCCCTTTCGGGAGACCTGCCCCTACCCGATCGTCGGCAGAGGGGCGTGGTCGCCGTTTTTGTGCTGCCAGAGGCGGATGCGGGCGGCCAAGTCGCGGACGCGGTTGCGCTGCGCCGGGTCGTCTATGAGGTTAGTCTGCTCGTAGGGGTCGTTTGCCATGTCGTAAAGCTCGCATCTATCTGTGGCGCAGAGGGCGAGCTTCCAGCCGTCGCGAACTATGGTGCGCCAGGGCTGGGTGTTGCGCAGGTTGATCTCCGCGCTGCCGAGGTGTCTGTCGTCTATGTCGCTGACGCCGTTCCACTGGACGAAGACGTCGTTGCCGTCGAGCGTGGCGTCGCCGCGCATGACGGGCAGCAATGATTTGCCTTGCAAGTGAGACGGCAGATTAGCGCCGATGGCGTCCAGGATGGTTGGCACGAGGTCAACGTGTCCGACGGCGCCTTCGAGCATCGTATGCTCGGACGAAAGCCACGGGGCGCGCATCAACAACGGCACGCGGGCCGACTCTTCGTACATGGAGCGCTTTTCGAGCATCCCGTGGTCGCCCGCCATCTCGCCGTGCTCGCTGGTGAAGACGACCATCGTGTTATCGGAGACGCCGTTCCGTTCAAGAGCGTCGAGTATCGTTCCTACCATCTCGTCAACAAGCGTAATGTTGGCGAAGTACCGGGCGCGAAGCTCGCGCCATCCGGCCTCGGAGGTTACATCGTGGCCGCGCGCGGCGTTGGTCTGCAAGTACGGGTCGGTCTCCGCGTCCGGCTGTCCGAGATACTGGGTGCAGTACTCGGCGCGGACGGTGTTGTGGCGGGAGCTGTCTTCCGGAACTTTCAGGAACGTTGGGCCTACGGGCAGGTCTTCGGCGTCGTACATATCGTCATAGGGGCCGTGGTATGGCGGGTGCGGCTCGAAGGTGCTGACGTAGAGCATGAAGGGGCCGCCGGAGTTGCGGTCTATGAAGTCGGCGGCGCGGCCGGCTAGGAACGAAGCCATTTGATGCTCCGCCGGAAGCCGCGCGCGCAGCATGGCGCTGAACATCATCGTTCCGTCTTCCATTCGAGCATCCGGCTCGTAGCCGTTGGCGACCAGGTATTGGTGATAGTCGCTCATCTGGGTGCGGTACTCGCGGCGCGTGTATTCGGGACGGTGCCCGTCTTCGGTACTCACCCATTCGTCGAATCCATGTTGGCGAATCACGTCGTCGCCCAGGTGCCACTTGCCGAACCACGCGGTGTGGTAGGAGTCGGGCGACATCTCGGCAACGCTCTTGCGGTCCGGCGGCAGTACCATCTTGTTCACGATGGGGCCGGCGGCGTGCGGATAGAGGCCTGTTACGATGGTCGAACGCGCAGGCGTGCAGACGGGCTGAGCGACATACGCCCGCTCGAATACGAATGATTCATCCGCAAGCGCGTTGAGGCGGGGGACGTTTATCCAGTCGTTGCCATAGCAGCGGAGGGTGTCGTAGCGTTGCTGGTCGCTGAAGATGAAGACTACGTTGGGTTGGGTTGGCATGGGTTCTAACTCCATCCCCGTCAAGGGCTGAGGGGTGTGTAACTGGTAGGTGGCGGGGTTTTCACCCCCATCCTAACCTTCCCCCGTCAAGGGGGAAGGGACTTGGCGTTGGTCACGCAGCGCCGTAACCTTCAGCGCGGATGCAGCTTACCCAGTGGCCGGGCCTTACCTCGCGCAGTTCCGGGACTTCGGCGCGGCAGTCGTCTATTTCCAGCAGGCAGCGCGGGTGGAACGAGCATCCGGGCGGAGGGTTGAGCGGGCTTGGCACTTCGCCGGTCAGAGGGATGCGTTCGCGTTCGCGCTCGATGTCCGGGTCGGGTATCGGTATGGCAGACAGCAGAGCGCGGGTGTAGGGATGGAGCGGGTCTTCGTACAGTTCATCTTGGCTCGCGATTTCGACGATTCTGCCAAGATACATTACGGCTATCCTGTCGCTGACGTGACGAACAACCGACAGGTCGTGCGATACGAAGAGGTATGTGAAGTCGAAGGTTTCCTGGAGTCTCTGCAGGAGGTTGATGATCTGCCCTTGAATGGATACATCGAGCGCGGAGACGGGTTCGTCGCACACTATGAACTCCGGTCCGACGGCGAGCGCCCGGGCGATGCCGATGCGCTGGCGCTGTCCGCCGCTGAACTCGTGCGGGAAGCGCGCCGCCATGTTGGGGTTCAGGCCTACGATTTCAAGGAGGCGGGCCACCTCGTCTCGGTACTCTCCACGTCCTTTGACCAGCCCGTGAACCTTAAGCGGTTCTCCGATGCAGTCGCCCGCCGTTTGTCGAGGGTCGAGGGAGGTGTACGGATCCTGGAAGATTATCTGGGCGCGGCGGCGCATCTCGCGCAATTCGCGGCGGCCCATGCCGGACAGGTTGCGTCCACCGAAGTGGATGTCGCCGGATTGGGGTTTTTCGAGGTGGAGGATGGCGCGTCCGAGCGTGGTCTTGCCGCAGCCACTTTCGCCCACCAGTCCAAGCGTCTCGCCGCGCCCGATTGTGAAGCTCACGCCGTCAACGGCCTTTATCTCGCCTACCTTGCGCGAGATGAACGAGCCGGACTTGACGGGGAAGGTTACCCTGAGATCGCGGACGTCTATGAGGTTGTCTTCTAGTCGGTCTTGGGGCTGGGCGCGGGTATCGGCGGTCATGGCGACGCCTCCGCATCCAGTTTGCCGGCGGCCCAGCACGCGGCGAAGTGGCCGTCGGCGATGGGCGTATAGTCCGGGAAGCTTTCGGCGCACACATCCATCGCGTAGTTGCACCGGGGCATGAACGGGCAGCCTTCGGACAGGTCTATCAGGTCGGGCGGCTGGCCGTCTATGGTCTCCAGGAGCTCTCCGCGGACCTGGTCGACGCGCGGTATGGAGCGAAGAAGGCCGCGCGTGTAGGGGTGACTTGGGTTTCGGAATATCTGAGTCGTCGCGCCGCGCTCTATGATGCGGCCCGCGTACATGATGTTGATGCGGTCGGCGTAGCGCGCGACGACGCCGAGGTTGTGGGTTATGAGGATGAGCGTTACGCCGAAGCGGTCTGCCAAGCTCTTGAGCAGGTCGAGAATCTGGGACTGGATGGTTACGTCGAGGGCGGTCGTCGCCTCGTCGGCGATTATCAGCTTTGGGACGCAGCTCATGGCGATGGCGATCATCACGCGCTGGCGCATACCGCCGCTGAACTCGTGGGGGTACTGGTTGAGCCGTCGCTGTGGGTCGGATATGCCGACCTGTTCGAGCAGCTCTATCACACGCTCGCGCGCCTCGGCGCGGTTTATGCTCCAGTGCCACATGAGCGATTCGGCGATCTGCTCTTCTATGGTTAGCACGGGGTTGAGCGACGACATGGGTTCCTGGAAGATCATAGCTATTTCGCTGCCGCGAATGCGCCGCAGATCTTCGCCGTCCATCAGCAGCAGGTCTTCACCCTCGAACATTACCTCGCCGGACACTATCTTGCCGGGCGGGTCCGCCACGAGGCGCATGATGGACAATGAGGTTACGGATTTGCCGCAGCCGCTCTCGCCGACAAGGGCTACGGTCTCGCCGGCGCGGGCGTCGAAGGACACGCCGTTGACCGCCTGCACCACACCTTCGTGGGTGTAGAAGTACGTCCGCAGGTCGCGGACGGAGATGAGCGGATCGGCAGTTTGGGCAGCCATCTACTGCCTCCCTCGCAATCTGGGGTCTATCATGTCGCGGATCGCATCGCCCAGCAGGTTCATGGCGAGGACGGTTACGGAGATTAGAACGCCGGGTACGACGGCGAGGTGCGGCCCTAGATCTAAGCGGTTTTGGGCTCCGCTGAGCATATTGCCCCAAGACGGCGTGGGCGGCTTGATGCCTATGCCGAGGAAGCTGAGCTGCGCCTCGGCGACGATCGCGCCCGCGATTCCAACGGCGACCAGGACGAGGGATACGGGCAGCGTGTTCGGCACGAGGTGAAGCAACACTATGCGCAGCGACGACGATCCGATGGAGCGCTGGGCTTCGATGAAGAGCGACTCCCGCAGGGAGAGGACGTGCGAGCGGATTACGCGAATGGAGCCGATGGCGCTGAATAGCGCAAGCGCGCATATGACGACCGTCATTGTGAATCCGAATGCGACGGCGATGGTGATGACTATGACGAGGCCGGGCAGCACGAGCAGCGTATCCACGAAGCGCTGGAGGATGAGGTCCACGAGTCCGCCGTAGTAGGCGGATACGATGCCGATGAGGGTGCCGACCGAGACTCCGATGAGGGGCGACAGGAAGCCGACGAGCAGCGACACGCGCCCGCCGTACAGGGCGCGGCTGAACTCGTTGCGGCCCAGTTCATCGGAGCCGAATATGAGGAGCGAGCCGTCGCTGGCGGACGAGAAGAGGCCGAGGAATCGGGTGGCGACGAAGGTCGCGGGGTCGTGGGGCGTAACGAGGGGCGCGCCGGCGGCGAGGACGACCATGACGAGCATGATGAGGCCCCCGACGGCGCCCGCGGGGTTGAGAAGGGCGAATTCGCCGAGCTTGCGCGCTCCGAGCGACAGTCCGCCAACGGCGCGTTCGACAGGGGTGGCGCGTTCGAAGGCGGGGCTACTCATAGGTCACCCTCGGGTCGAGGACTTTGTAGGACAGATCCACCAGAAGAATCCATATCATCATGAAGACGCCGATGACCAGCACCATGCCCAACACCATCGTCGCGTCTCTGCCGCGCACGGATTCGATGAGGTGCAGGCCGATGCCGGGCAGGTTGAATACGGTTTCCAGCACTACGGCGCCGTCCAGCAGGGAGGCGAAGAGCATCCCAAGCATGGTTACGACGGGGAGCAGGGCGTTGCGGAGGGCGTGCTTGACGATTACGACGCGGGGCAGCAGCCCCTTCGACCACGCGGTGCGAACGTAGTCTTCGTTCAGCACTTCGAGCATCATGGAGCGAATCATGCGGCTGATGACGGCGGCCGAGCGGAAGCCGAGAATGAGGGCGGGGAACATGAAGCGCTGGAGGGAGGCGACGGGGTCGTCCAGGAGGTCGTAGTGCTGGGCGGGCGGCGCCCAGCCGATAACGCGGGAGAATACCAAGAGTATCATGATGCCGAGCCAGAAGGCCGGCACCGCCATTCCGACAGCGCTGACGGCGCGCACGGCCTGATCGAACCAGCTGCCGCGGAACAGGGCGGACAGCACGCCGGCGGGAATCGAGACGACGATGGCGACAAGCACGCCTAGGATGGCGAGGGTTACGGTTACGTCAATCTTAGGCTTGATTGCATCCCATACGGACTGGTTGAAGTAAGGGGAGTAGCCGAGATCGCCCCGCACCATCTTGCCGAGCCATCGGAAGTATTGGACGTACAGAGGGTCTGCCAAGCCCAACTCCTTGCGGAGCTTTTCGATGACTTCCGGCGGCGCCGCGCTCTCCTCGCCTGCGAGCAGGGTGGAGGCCACGTCTCCCGGGATGAACTGGAGCATGAAGAACAGGAGCGTGCCGAGCAGCAGCAGCGTGGGAATGATGAGCAGCAGTCTGCGGACGACGTATCCTGTCACTTCGCTTCCTCAACTTATCGGGTTGGATCGGCGGCTTTCGCGGCGTTTTCAGGTAGGGGTTGCGCCAACCCCCAAGCGCGTCGGCGCAAGGAGGTTGGCGCGTGTAGGCGCTACTTGCCCGGGGCGCCATCGTCGAGCCAGGCGTCAACGAATCGGGACTGGATGAATTTGCTGGTTGCGATGGGGTCAACGTTCATGACGTAGTTCCACTTGATCTGGAACTCGTCGGGCCTGCGGACCGGGACTTTGGGGTTCCAAGTCTCACGCATGATGGTATCCATCTCTTTGGCTATACTCTTTTCTTCGGCGGAGCCAAGCCCGACGCGGTCCAGTTCGGCGAGCAGGTCAAGCCACTGCTGGGGCGGCTCGGCCTGGCACATATCAAAGCCGGCGCCCGGCCTGAATACCTGGTTGATTATTTCGACGGGGCTCTTGGAGGCGACGGCCTGGCCGAACCAGAATAGCTGGTAATCGCAGGCGTAAGCCTGTTCGCGCGCGGAGGTCAGCTCGGACTGAACTATCTTGATGTCCACGCCAAGCGGCAACATCTGCTGCTGGATTATCAGCACTATCTGGGGTTCGGCCTCTTCGGTGAGGAATTCGATTTCGGTAACGCCCTTGTCGGCGAATATCTGTTTGGCCATCTCCTGCTGGTTGGCCTTCTCGTCCCAGTCGAGGCACGGGTAGTCCAGAATGTCTTCGTAGTTGGGGTCGGCGGTGCCGAAGAAGCTGATCTGGCGCAGGTTCGGTGGATCAACGTCCGGCACGCTGGTGAGGTCTATGATGTGCTTGGTGTCAACGGCGCATCGGAAGGCCTTGCGGACTTCGGGGTCGTCGAAAGGCGGCTTGTCGCCGTTCATTGCGATCCCCTGGAAGCCCGGGCTGTCCCAGCGAATGACGCTGACTTCGTTCGGGAAGTCCGCCTGGATGGGGTACGCGCTGGCCGGTGTGTAAGTGATGTACTGGTCTATCTGCTTGGTGGTGAACGCGGCGCCGGCGAGTTCGTTGTTGGCGAAGGAGATGCCGGTTATCCTGTCCAGCAGCGGATATGGGCTGCCGTCCGGGGCGTCAACGAAGTAGTCCGGGTTGGCGTCGGTGATTACGTTGTTGCCTACCTCGTAGCTTTCCAACTTGAATGCGCCAGTGCCGATGACCTGCTCCGGATCGCTTAGGTTTCCGCCGGCCGGGGCGAGAACGTGTTCCGGCAACATGATATGCCACGAGTCGGCCAAAGCGGCGAGGATGCGGCTGGTGGGGTTGGTCATGGTTATCGTCATCGTGTGGTCGTCTATCTTCTCCATCTGGTCAACGAGGAGGAAGCCGGCGACACGGGGCTGCGGGATGCCTTCGGGCGGGTCTATCCATCTGTTGATGGTGTAAACCACGTCGTCCACGGTGAAGGCTTCGCCGTCGTGCCACGTGATGCCCTCGTTGAACTGGAGGGTTACCTGAGAAAAGTCTTCGTTGAATTCCCACGAGTGGGCGAGGTCCGGCGTTACGGTGAGGCCGTCTCTGGGGGAGAACTGGAGGACGCCGGAGTACATCCGGTTCAGCCCCTGCGTGGACGACCAGTGGGAGCGGGTGGTCATGTCCCATCTGTCAAACCAGACGCCGGTGGCGATACGCATATCGCCGCCGCGCTGTCCGGCGGTGAACTCATGGGCGACCTTAGCCTCCGTCGCCTTTGGTTGCGCCGCTACGACGACTTCCGTTGGCGCCGGCGCGGGCGCGGCTGCCGTTGGGGCCGGAGCCGCAGGGGCGGCGGCGGGCGCGGGCGCCGCGGGTTCAGGCTCCTCGTCGGCCGAGCTGCACGCCACAGCTATCGAAAGCGAGAGCGCCAGCGCCGCTATCAGGGCGATCGAGCCGAAGATTCTGGAAAATCCGGATGGGTGGTTCTTCATTGCTTCCTCACCTTTCGCTAAGGGAACGGATGCCTGATAGACGAGATCATACCTGCGTGCGCCCCAAATATACGCGAATTCGCGCAAATGTCAACCGCGATGGGAATAATAATACAAAGGCGCGAAGACGCGAAGGGGGTAACTCTATCCCTCTACGTCTCTGCGCCTCTGGGTCAAAGTGGGGCGCGTGGCTGCGCCTAACTAGTCGGATAGCTGGCCGCGAATGAATACTTTGAGCATTCCTTCGTTGGCGGCGCTGGTGAGGCGACGCTGGATGCGTCCATCCTTGTCGATGAAGAATGTGGTGGGCAGCGAACGGACCTCGTAGGCTCGGACAACTTCGTTGGTGGTGTCGAGCGCGAGAGGGTATGTTACGCCGGTCTGCACTGCGAGTCCGCTGGCTTCTTCGAGCGTGTCGGACATTGCGATTCCGATGAAGGTTACCCCCTGATCGCGGTACTCCTGGTATATTTCCTCGAAGGCGGGCATCTCCCAACGGCACGGCGGACACCACGACGCCCAGAAGTTCAGCACCACGACCTGACCGGCGAAGTCTGACAGCCGAATCATCTTGCCGTCGAACGCTTCTATCTCGAAGTCAGGGGCGACGACGTTTTCTGTCTGCGCCCTGCTGCGAATGACGCGCGGCGTCGGGCGCGGCTCAGCGGTTGCGGTGGGCGGCGGCGCGGTCGGAGTCGGCGGAACCGCAGTCGGGGAAGGCTGAGGGGTGGCGGTGGGTGGCAGTGGCGTCGGAGTCGGCGCAGGCTCAGTAACCTTAGCAGTCGGCGCGGGGGGCTCGGACGCCTGGGCGCAGGCGACGACGAGCACTATCGCTACGAGCGCCAGAATGGCGATGAGGGCGCGGGCGGTTTTGTGCGAGAATGACATAGATGGATTATAGCGCAGTCTTCAGGATATGTGGAACGTGATCATGGGCGCAGATTCGACAGGCGCGCGTCCGACGCTGCTGAGGTGGACCGACTTCCTAACGGGGCGAACGTGTACGCTGAGAGTGGAGGATTCGGACGCCGACGCGCCACTAGGATCGCTCGTGTCGAAGTACCTGACCGGCGCGGGTCCGGACGCGCTGCCAAATATGCTGGTCAAGCGGCGGCTTATACTGCCCGACGCTGCGACTGCGCTAGCGGCGATACAGGATCTGACGCACACGCTGACGGACGAGGGCGCGCTCGGCGGCCTGGCGCCCGGCTCTGTGTTCAAACTTGGCGTCCGCGAGCTTTCGTCGCGCGAGACCGTACCGGTTTCGAGAGCGCGAGTTCAAGGCGTGGAGGTGGGGCTACTGGACGTAACGATAGACAGGAGCGAGACCGACTACTGTCGCAACTGGATCGGGTTCCACCGGCGGCGGTGGTCGCGCGGCGAGTCGAAGTTCCTGGAGTTCGTCGCGCGCGCGGCGCATGAGGGCGGCGATGACGCGGACCGCGTCCTATCGCTCGGCGACCACGCCTCACGGATGGAGTTCTTGCGGCGGATGGCGCAGGCGATATGGGACAGCCCGTTCGAGAACTACTCTCGATTCACGGGGGAGGCTCTGCGCTACAAGACGGGCGACGAGTCGCTGGCGAGCATCATCGAAGGACGCGGCGCGATATGCTCGGAGAAGGTGCAGGCGCTGAAGTTCGTTACGGACGCATTCGGTTTCGAGTCGCGGTACCTGTTCGCGGGACCGGACGCGACGGGTCGGCTTCCGGTAAAGCGTCTGCGACATATACTGGACACGTTCGACTTTCGCGGCGCGGCGCCGGCGATGCGTTACTGGCAGCACATGGCGCTGGAGTTCAGGGTGGACGGCGAGCGGGCGCTCGTTGACGCCACCAACGGGAACATCCCGTTTCTGTTCCAGCGGGGCGCGGCGGTGGATTGCGCGCTGGATCCGGAGCGTCCGCGTCCCTTCCCCGTGCAGATGGGCGTATATCCGGAGGACTTCTACTACCACCGCGCCCCGGACGATCTGGCGCTGGACTTGTGCTACGCGATGGAGAACTTCATACCGGAGATCGATCTGGTGCAGGTATTCGATAATGAGCTTGGGCTAGTGATTACGCCGGACTTTCTAGTTACGCCGCTGCCTTACACGGACGCGGAGGGTTACGAGGGGATACGACAGCTGTACGAACGGATGGCGCAGTCCAGCGGACTGGAGATGGACGCGAGCGCGGAGTGGCGGATGGATGGCGACGTGTGGACGCGGTTCCGGGAGCGCGAGCCGGATGCGGTGGAGCCCGTTCTGGGGTGTTACGCGCATTTAGTTGCAAGGTACAACGCCTTCGAGGACGAGCGGCATGAGATGGGGTTGGCGGTCATCGGTCTGAAGCGGCAGCTCAGGCGCGACGGCTGATGAAGCCCACGAATCCTGTCCGCCCTGACGACCACGTATCACTGCTGGCGGAAGCGGTACGGGCGGCGCGGCGCGCGCCGTTTTGGAGGGGCAGGTTGAGCGACGCTCGCAACTCCATCGAATCCCTCGCGGACTTCGAGCGCCTGCCGATTACCGCTGTGTCTGATTACCGGCGTCAGCGGTTCGACGCGCTGTTGTCCGATGCATCCGGTATCGAGTGGATACCGGGCCCGTGGCTGGGACAGTCGCCGGGGCGCGCCGCGGTGGCGGAAGGGGCAGCGGAGACGGCCATCCGCGTCGAACTGCTGCGCGGCGGGCTGGGCTTGGCGGTCCCGGACCGGGCGAACGCGGGCGAACTAAGCGCGGTGGCGGTCGCCACGGAAACCCGCCGATACTTCGGCGCGGAGGCGTGCGCAGCGTTCGTTCGGATGGGTATTTCGGCCCATCTCCTGGTGGACACGGCTACCGACCGGCTCGAAGGGCTGCTCGACGTTTTTCAGCCGGACATCGTGGTCGCTCTATCTTCTCGCGTAGATATGGGCGCACTACCCGGGTCGGTCAGGGCCGTCGTTACGGTCTCGGCGGGCGGGGATGGTGAAACACATGGCGATAACTACATTGGGCACCCCCATCCTAACCTTCCCCCGTCAAGGGGGAAGGGACTTTTCCTCATGTCTGACCATGGACGAGTTGGCGATAAACCCATACGGCGCGTCAACTTGCTCGTGCAGAATGAGCTGGGCGTACTGGGAGCGGCGGCTGACGGCGGGTCGTATCGCATGAATCACCATCGTTTCCACATGGAAGAGTCGCCGGGCGAGACAGTGGTGGCAACGCCATATTACACGCGCGTCCAGCCGATCATCCGACTGGATACGGGTATTCCGGCATCTGTGATACATTGAACGCATGAGGGAACGCATGGACGATCGAATGGGCATGGAGGCGTTAGCCGTACAGGCAGCCGCGCTGCGCGCTCCTGTCACGCCGGCTTACGTGTACTCCGAGACCATGCTGCGCGCCGCCGCGTCGGACGCGCGCAAGGTCGCGGACGCCGCCGGGTGCGGGCTGCTGTACACGCTCAAGGCATGCGGGCTGTGGGGGGTGATGAAGACGCTCGCTCCGTACTTGGACGGGTTCGCGGCAAGCTCGGCGTTCGAGGCGCGCGCCGCTGAGAGCGTGAGGCTGCCGGGGCAGACGATTCACTGCTACTCACCCGCGTTTGGAGCGGAGGAGATGGAGGAGGTGGCGTCTCTGGCCGATTATCTGTCTCTGAACTCGGTGGCGCAGCTTGCGATGGCGACGGCTATTGGTGGCGGCGCGTCGCTTGGGCTGCGGATCAATCCGGGGGTGAGCCTGGTTGCCGAACGGCGGTACGATCCGTGCCGTCCACATTCCAAGCTGGGGGCGTCTCTGTACGATCTCGCCGTGCTGGAGCAGGGCGCGCCAAGTGGAATAGAGGGAATACACATTCATAACAATTGCGAGTCGGACGATCTAAAGGAGCTTGCGGACACGTTCGATGCAATTTGGCCTGTGCTCGGCAGATTGGACGGATTATCCGAATTGGGCTGGGTGAATCTCGGGGGCGGATACTACTTTGGGCAAGGCACGGACGCGGAGCCGCTGGCGCGTGTGGCGAGCCTACTCAGGGCGGAGCATGGGGCGGACGCGTTCGTGGAGCCGGGGACGTCGCTAGTACAGAATGCGGGGGTGCTTGTGACGGAGGCTCTAGACGTGTTCGAGAGCGACGGCAAGGACGTTGCGGTTCTGGACGCCTCGACGAGCCATATGCCGGAGGTCTTCGAGTATGGATTCACGCCTCGCATCTATCCTGAAGGCGGAGAGCATTCGGAAACAGGCGACCGTTGGGACCGGCACATGACGGTTCTCGCGGGGAGGTCGTGTCTGGCGGGCGACGTATTCGGCGAGTACTACTTGTCGGGACGGCTGCGTCTTGGCGACCGGGTGGCGATTCTGGACTCCGGATCATACAGCCACGCGCGCGCCGCGGCCTTCAATGGCATCCCAATTCCTTCGGCGTACCTGATGCGGGCCGACGGGACTTTCGAGTTGATGTCCGAGTACGACTACGGCGAGTTCGCGGCGCGAAACGGGGTAAAATCCCTTGCGATTGCTTGAACGCGCCGTCACCATGCCATCCGGGGCGGGGTTTTCCGCCGCAGACTTCGACGCGCTCGGAGCAGGCGTGAACGCCGCGCTGTCCGGCGCGACGCCGGTGCGGTTCGCGGTTACTGACTCCGGGGCGAACGGGTGGCAGTGCGAGTTGGGCGTCATCGAAGGCGATGCCCCCTACCCTGTCGCGCCGTTGTTCGAGTTCAGGCGACGCGAGTTCGAAGCGCAGGCGGAGTTCAACATCGCATTCGTGGCGCCTACGGGCATCGGCGCGGAGATTGGCGGACACGCCGGGGATGCGACGCCGGCGGCCATCGCCATGGCGCAGGTGGCGGACACGCTGATTACGCATCCGAACGTGGTCAACGCATCGGACATCAACGAACTGCCCGCCAACGGGTTGTACGTGGAAGGGAGCGTGCTATCGCGTCTGCTCATGGGTACGGTTGGGCTGCGCCGCGCGCGATCCAACCGAGTTCTGGTAGTGATGGACGCCTCTTACAGCGAGCGGTATGCGGGTTATACGGTGAACGCGGTCAACGCGGCGCGCGCGACGTATGGGCTGCGGTGCGCGGGCATCGCCAGGATCGAGCCGCCACTGAAGCTGACGGGCAGCTACACCGACGCGGGACGCGCCTCGGGCAGCGTAGATGGGTTCGAAGGCCTGATCGAGCTGCTGTTAGACAGGCGCGACAGCTACGATGCCGTCGCGCTGGCGTCGGTAGTGGAAGTTCCGGAGCGCTACCACTTCGACTACTTTACGAGCGGCGGCGAGATGGTGAATCCGTGGGGCGGAGTCGAGGCGCTCCTGACTCATGCGGTGTCGGCGGCGCTGGACGTCCCGGCGGCGCACGCGCCGATGATGGAGTCGGACGACATAGCGGCCGTCGATCCGGGCATCGTGGATGCGAGGATGGCGGCTGAGATCATATCCATAACGTTCTTCCAGTCGGTGTTGAAGGGCTTGCAGCGAGCGCCGCGCATCGTACCGCTCACCGAACCCGGCGCGGCGCGGTTCGGACGCTCCGATACGCTGTGGGCGGAGGACGTTTCGTGCCTGGTGATGCCGGACGGATGCCTGGGTCTGCCAACGCTCGCCGCGCTGCGGCAGGGGATTCCCGTAATCGCCGTCCGCGAGAATCGAAATCTGATGCGGAACGACCTGTCGGCGCTGCCCTGGGCCGACGGGCAGTTCTTCCTGGTTGAGAACTACTGGGAGGCGACGGGGGTGGCGGCGGCCCTGAGGGCGGGGATAGACCCGGTCTCAGCGCGGAGGCCCATGGGGACGGAGCGGTGAGATGGCAAGTACGCTAGACTCAGATGGCGGCGTTCGGATAATCTCACCTCTCTCCTACGCATCCGCGGTGCGCGATATGCTTCTGCATTGCATGGACACTCGCCCGACCTACGCCCGCAACTTCCGCGACGCCGGCGTCAGCCGCGCGGACATACTTCTCGACGATCCTATAAGCACTCTGAGACGCCTACCGATAATAGGGGCGGACGCCGCGAGGACGCTATCGGGCGAGGCGGTGTCCATCGGATCATCTATCGGGCGGTCCATCGTGGACACGGAGACATCTTCGGGCAGCGCGGGCGGTCAGAAGGTGCGGTTCATTACGCACTCGGACAACGTCGCCGAGCATGAGTTTTTGGCGTATCTGCTGTCGGTGGCGGGTATCGGCGAACGGGATCGCGTGGCGTGCGTGGACACGGACCCGGCGGCTGTGATGGTGTCGTTTCCACGCGCTTGCGAGACGCTTGGAACGAGAGAGGCGTACTGTGTCAGCGTGGGCGCGAATTTCGAGGATTGCGCGCGGCTGCTGGCGCGGCTAGAACCAACAGCACTGGTGAGCGTTCCATCCATCATACGGCGGCTGCTCGGAGGGATGCGAAGGAATCCGGTTCGCTCGATCCATTCCATCATATATATCGGCGAGGGGATGAGCGCGCGCGAGAGGGCGATCGTGGAGGATGAACTTGGCGCCGAGGTCTTTTCGTACTACGGGACGAGCGAGACGTCTGCCATCGGGATCGAGTGCCGGTCACACGCCGGGGTCCACCTCATGTCGTCTCGGCATGTGTTCGAGTTGGACACACGGAGGCATGATCGGGACGGAGAGGGAGATCTGATAGCGACGACGCTCGAACAGCGCGGGCTGCCACTGCTACGGTACAGGCTAGGCGACCTCGTTCGCGTTCTCCCTGGCCGGTGCGCGTGCGGGTTGGACGACCCCAGGGTGGACGTGCTGGGGCGGTCTGGGATGTTCGCGTCCATACTCGGCTCGAAGATTCATCACGGCGCGCTGCTCGACAGCCTTCAGCGTTCGGGCTTGGACGGACCGCTGCAAGCAACGTTGACTACGGAGCAAACCAGGGAAGTCATGACGCTGCGCGTGGCAGACAGCAACCGGACCGGACGGGGCGCGGGGCAAGACGCCATGATGCAGGCTATCATGGCGGACCACGCGGACATCGAGTTTCTGGCGGACAGCGGACTGCTGGATTTGCGCTTCGAGTTCAGGCCGATCTCAGAGCTTCTCGAGGAACGCAAGGCGAACAGCCTGACAGACCTTAGAGAGCGTGACGGGGACGCGCCGTGAGCCGAGTAGCCGATGCCATTTATCGTCAAGTGAGGCGCCACCTGGGTCTCACGCCGACGGAGCAGCAGGTCGCCGCGTCCAAGCTGTTGCTGCGTGGCGTGGTCGTAGAGATGGACGCCGGCGAGGGGAAGACGCTTGCAGCCGCGATGGCGGCGGCTGAGTTCGCGTCGTCGGACAGGCGCGTCCACGTACTGACCGCTAATGACTACCTAGCAAACCGCGACTATGAGACGCTGAGGCCGGCGCTGGAGTCGCTGGGCATTAGCGTCGGCCTGGTTACGGACGATCTGAGCCGCGACGAGCGCAGGATGCGGTACGCGGCGCAGATAGTGTTCACGACGGCGCGGGAGGTGGGCTTCGACTATCTGCGCGACAGCGTTGCCGCGTCGCCAGACCATCGCGTAGAGCCGAGTTTCGACGTCACTATCGTGGATGAGGCGGACCACCTTCTGATAGACCAAGCTAGGACTCCGTTGATAATTTCGGGCGAACCGCTTGGCGACTCTACGCTGGGCGAGGATTGCCAGACGCTTGCGGTCGAGATGATAGAACGACAGGCTCAATACGTGGACGCGCTTTATGACTGTCTGGAGACCGAGCCAGACAGGGGCAATGGCGACTCGAGGCTGCTGGCGACGATCCTGCTTGCAGGAGGGCTGACAGGTAGGCTTGCCTCTACGCTGGACACGCTTGTAACGCCGCCCCGCCAGGTGATGACAGAGCTTTCTCGGCTGAATGACGAGGACGATGGCAGTCTGTTGGAGCGCGACTTGCTGTACGCTGTCGGGTCGTACGGATTGGGTGGATTGGGCGGCTCTGGGCTTAGGCTTACGGAGCGCGGCTGGGACATGGTATTGGAGCGTCTTGCCCCATATGACAATGGGGGCGACCGGACTTTTGACACATTTGGGGCATTCGAGGTGGTCCAGACACTCAACGCCTACGTAGTCCACGACGCGGATACGGATTACGTGGTTGGCGACGACAGCGTTACGCTGGTGGACCGTCTGGACGGACGGCCCATGCCGTCGCATCGCTACATGGACGGGCTTCACGAGGCGTTGGAGGCGAAGGAGGAGCTGGAGGCGCATAGGCGCGCGCCGGCGCGGGCGCGAACGACCATCCGGGCCCTGATGTCGAACTATCGAACGGTATCCGGGCTTACAGGCACCGCGCTAGAGGAGGCAGACACGCTCGCGCGGGATTACGGCGTGGAGACGGTGAGGGTTCCGCCTGAAGTCGAGTCGCGGCGCGTGGATCTGGGCGCGACGGTGTACTTCGACCGGGAGACGCACTTGCGCGCGCTGTGCGACGAGGTATGTAGCTGGAACAGACTGGGGCGTCCGACGCTGGTGGCTGCCGGAACGGTGGGAGAATCCGCCGCCATAAGCGCCGCGTTATGTGAACGTGGAGTCGAGCGCCGGCTGCTCAATGCGGCGAATCCTGAGTACGAGCCTGAGATAGTCGCCGCCGCCGGAGAGTTCGGCGCGGTTACGATTTCGACCGGCATGGCGGGACGCGGGACGGACATCATTGTCGACTCCAAGGTGGATTCGATGATCGCGTCGCGCCTTGGCGCCGACAGCGTCGATAGGGGGGCTGACGACGGCGAGCGTCCGGACGACGCAGTGGCGCTGGGGTTGTTCGCGCTTATCGCGTCGCTGCCGCGTTCGGCGCGGGTCGAGCGTCAGCTTCGCGGCAGGACGGGACGGCAGGGCGGCTTCGGCGCGTCCAAGATGATGGTGTACGTCAACGACCCGGCGCTCGCGTTCTCAAGACGCCAGGGCGACCTGCTGGCGCTGAGGCGCGAGGGGGAGGCGTCGGTGTCCGGGCCGGAGGTCCGGCGCATCTTGAGAGCGGCGCAGGCGGATATCGAGACGCAGGGCGCGGCGACGGCTGAGGCGATGTCGGAGTTCGAGGCGGCAATCGAATCGGAGTGTCGCGCTCACTACGCGACGCGCCGGGAGCTTATGGGATCGCGGCAACCCGCGCAACTGGTGGAGCGGATGGTGTCTGATTGGGTGGGTCGCTGGACGTCTGAACTGGATGATCAGCGCGGCGAGTACGCTACCCGATTCGCCATCGTGTCTGACGGGTTGTGGCACGGGTTCGGCATAGACATCGGCGTGTTCGACGACTCGACGCCGGTGGAGGCTCGACGGGCGCTGACGGACGCGGCCATGCGGCGGTTTCGGATTCACCGGGACAGGCTGGGCGCGAAGCGGCTCACGCTCGCCGCAGCCGACGCCTGCCTGCGCGCCGCTGACGATCTGTGGCCCGCGCGTCTGGCATCCATGCAGGATATGGCGCTGTCAGCGGCGCTCGGCGGAGGCTCGCGGCGCTCGGCGGTTAGCGATCTGTCAGGATGGATAGGGGACAGTCGCGCCCCATACTGGGATGAGGTAGGAGACAGGACGATACGCGCGATGCTAGTGGGTACGGATGTTGCGGATTCTCTTCCGATGGGCGACAATCATATTGAGGCGCTGCCGGATGAGCTTGCGGCGCTGCTGGGTTGAGGATCCGAAGATATTGGCGATATTGGGCGATAGCACCGATGATGGGCAAGGATACGAAGTGAACAGACGCAGAACCACCAAGAAGACCATGGCGCTGCTGGCAGGCGCGACACTTCTTGCCGCGCCCGTCGCGGCCGCTTGTGATTCGGGTCCGAGCTATGAACAGTGGGCGGAAACGGACGGGGCGGCCGGGCGCATAAACCTGGACGCCGTGCAGGAGGCGTTCAAGGACGCGACGAGCCCGACGGACTTCGAGGACCGCGTGAACAAGATATACGAGGGCGACGGCATCGTGCTGATCCGCGTCGAGCAGGACGGCAGCCGCACATTGCTGGAAGGCTGGGAAGACCTCAACAAATCGAAGGCGATCGAAGATTCCGAGGACGACAGACTGTTCTCCATCGTGGAGGACAACGGCCAACATGATATGCGCGGCTACGGCGCCAACAGCTACTATCACCACGGCTTTGGCGCGGGCGATTTCCTGTTCACCTACCTAATCGTCAGCAGTCTCACGGGGCCGCGGTACGCCTATTACACGCCCGTCAATCGCTACGACACCATCGACCGCAACCGGACGCAGTACCGCAATTCGAGCAGTTACCGGAGCCAAGTATCGAAGAACTCCAACTACTTCAACAAGCAGAAGACGTTCGCGGGTTCTCAATACGATCAGGCGTCGAAGAATGTAAGCTCGTCCCGGCAGAAGTATCTGAGCTCCCAGAAGACGACCGGGTCTTTCAAGTCCAGCTCGACGGGCGTGCGCTCCAGCTGGGGCAGCACGAGCCGCTCAAGCTCGCTGAGTCGCAGCGGGAGCGGTTTCACGGGCGGCGGCGGCTCGATTCGGCTTTTGAGGGGCTAGATGGCAAAGAAGAGGATTAGGCTGACGGAAATCAGGGACGCGCTTTCTATGAACGCCGCGCCCAAATTCCGGTCCACGGCCAGTTCGTCCGCGAGGCTGACCTTGGGGAACAGCAGCTTATCCACCACGAAGCGGACGGCGTACAGCAGCACGAACCCCACCACCGCGTAGGTTGCGAACGCGGCGAGGCTCTCAGTCCAGCCCACGAACTCACCGAAGACCGCCTTGAATACGACGATGCCTATGGCTATTAGATTGCCCGCCAGCGCGACGCCAACGGCGACGTTGTCCTGGACGATCTGCTCGTGGATGTCGAACGACGTGGTCCACTCGTACACCAGGGCATAGACGATGAGGGTGATCAGTCCAAGCGCCAAGAACGCCGCGGCGGTATCGGGACCTCCGCTGTCGCCCGATATGGCGCCGGCTATGACCAAGCCGACGGCGACATAGACGGCGAACTCGACCGCCCCCGTGCCGGCGTTCTGGTCTTCGATTATCTCCTCCTCGGCGCTGAACTCGTGCAGCACCAGCTTATCCACGACTATCCGCGCGATGTTGAGGATGATTATCCCGGCTATCGAATATCCGAACACCAGGGCGACGTCCTGCCAGTAAGCGGCGCTGAACCCCAGCGTGTCGTCGGCTATCAGCCGGAACGGCTCGTAGAGCGCGCCCAGCATGATGATGATAACGCCGAAGTAGTAGCCGGCGATGCTGACGGCGAGGGCTACGTTGTCTTTGCGGTCTAACTGCTCCTGGATGTGATACGGCGTCATGAAGTCCTGTACGAGACGCGCGATTGCCAGAACCACCACGCTCACGACGACATAGACCAAGCCGCGCGGTATCTGCTCGAATACGTTTACGAATGCTTCAACCATGGCTATCCTCACGTGTAGGGGAATTTACCCCTCATCCCCCGCCTTCGCGGGGCAGGCTCTAACCTTCCCCATTGACGGAGGAAGGGACTTGGCGCGCTAATTTTCAACAATTCTATACCATACGATCCCTGTCAGCCCGTCGAGGGGGAAGGGATTTGGGGTTACTTGTGATAGACGGTAACGAGGTGTGGGGAGAGTACGATTGATTCATATACCTCGAATGGCAGCCCTTCCCACTTGACGATGGTGATAGCGCCGCCTTCGTCTTCGCGGGGGAACTCCCAGACGTAGAAGCCCTCACGCTCGTCGCCCCGGTGGTACATCGCCTCGTAGCTATTGCGGTAGAAGTAGCGGCTTCCACCGTACTCGATGCGGTTCTCAAGCGATTTGTCGGTGTCCCACTCAACAAGGGTATCGTAGTCCAAGCCGATTGCGGATAAGCCAAGCGGCGCGTCGTTGCGCACCAGAGATATGTGGAGGCTGCCGTCGTGGTCCTCGGACCATTCGATGGTGGCGCGTCGGTCGCCCTCCACGCCTACCAGCTCTCGCGATTCGCCATACGCCGACTCGAGCCGGCTGATCTGCTGGACTATCAGGTAGGCATCCTCGCCGTCGTCCCACATGGCGGGGACGAACAACACGTCGTCCACGCGCGCGGAACGTATGGAATCGTCGGCGGGCACCGCCGGCTTGTCGCGCTTCTTGCGTCCGAATAGGGACCTGAGCATGGTTTACGCTCCTGGATAGGCTTATATCGGCTGCGGGGTGTGGCTCTTCCAACGGTTGACGGCGGCCTGCGCGCGGGGGCTGATGGCGTTCTGTACCCGCACGTTCAGGAGCGCGGGGCGGTTCAGCTTGATCGAACGCTCGATTGCCGAGTCGAGCTCGTCGGGATGCTCGATCAGCTCTCCGTGCCCGCCCAAGCCGCGCACGACCTGGTCGTACCGCGAGGGGAGCAGGTCTGTGGCGACCGTCTTGCCGAACACGCCGACTTGTATCTGGCGGTCTATGCCCCACGCGGAGTCGTTGCCCATGATGCCGATGATGGGCAGGTTGTGACGCACGGCGGTGTCGTATTCCATGCCGTTGAAGCCGAACGCGCCGTCGCCGGTGAACATGAATGCGCGCCGCTCAGGGTACGCCGCCTTCGCCGCGATGGCGGTCGGAAGCGCCTGTCCGAGCATACCGAGCGGTGGCAGATACCACCAGGTCTTGGGAGACAGGGCGGGGTTGTAGGCGCGCCCGAAGTGGCAGAAGTCGCCGCCGTCGTAGGACACGAAGTCGTCGTGGCGGATGTGGTTGCGCGCGGTCTTGTGGACGAACGTCGCGTGCATCGCCGGGGTCTGGGACTCGCGCGCCGCCAGCGCCTCGAGGTCTTGACGCTGCGCGTCGCATTCGGCGCCCAGTTCCGACAGCCAGGGAAGGTCGCGCCACTCGCGGTTTGCCGCTTCCTCGACCATCTGCCGGGCGACGGCTTCGACGTCGCCGTGTATGCCGACGGCGACGCCTCGGTTGCGGGCTATCTCGGCGGCGGACGGGTCTATTTGGACTATCCTGGCATCGGGGGCGATCGTGGGCGGCATGGCGTAGCCGAGGATGAGGTCTTGCTTGCGTCCCATCAGCACGACGGCGTCCGCCTGGCGCAGCATCCTGGCGGCGCGGTTGAGGCCGGAGTCGAAGAAACCGTAACAGTATGGGTGCGCGTCGGAGATCAGGCCGCGCGCGTCGCCCTCGGTCATGATTGGAACGCGAGTCGTCTCGACCAGCTTTTCGAGGGTTTCGCCGGAGCGCGCGTACGCCCCCGCGCTGCCGACGATGATGAGCGGCCTTTCGGCGGCGCTGAGGATGTCCACCGCCTCGCGCACTCGCTCTGCCGATGCGGCGGGCGCGCCGATGTCACGGTACTCGGACGGGGTATAGAACGCCACCTCGTCTTCGGGAACGGCTTGCTGCTGGATGTCCACCGGAATGGTAAGGTGCACCGGCCCGCGCCTGCCCTCGTATGCCGTGCGTAGCGCGGTCGAGATCATGTCCGGTATGCGTCGCGGGTCGGTGACCATGGCGGCGGCTTTCGTCGTTGGGGCCGCCATGCCGACTTGATCTATCTCCTGCATCGCGCCGCGCCCCAACTCTGAGAACTCGGCGCAGCCGCTGATGGAAAGCAGGGGACTGCCTGAGTGCATGGCGTTCGCCAGTCCGGGCACGGCGTTGGCGAAGCCGGGCGTCGTGTACATAGCCACGCCGGGCTGGCCGGTGATCCGCCCCCAAGCGTCAGCCATGTGGACGGCGGCCTGCTCGTGCCGGGTATCTATGAAGGCGAAGCCTCTATCCGCCATCACGTCGAGGGCGGGAAGGATGTGGTCTCCGGCGAGGGTAAAGACCGTGCGAACGCCTTCGAGTCTGAGCGCCCTGGCTATAAGCTCGCTTCCGGTAACCATTCCCCCAGTAGATGTTCCCCCATTTATTCCAGATGATGTCATGCGCGGCTCCGAAGTCTGCTCAAGGTAGTTGACGGGTTCATTTTATAGACGCTGGCGGGATTTGCCAATTATGACACTAGCGGGATTTGCTAACGCGAACGTGGATTGGTATAATTGGCTACTGTGGAAGCGCGGACGCGTTGGGGATTCGTCTAGTGGTAGGACGACAGACTCTGGATCTGTAAGCAGAGGTTCGAATCCTCTATCCCCAGCCAACTCCGACCGCTCGGAGGCGCTTTCAGATATCGCGCGTGCCTCGTTCGTCTAGCGGCCTAGGACACCACCCTCTCAAGGTGGAGATCACGGGTTCGAATCCCGTACGAGGTACCAGATCCTCTTCTTGCGGCATCCCAAAAGCCGCTTGCGGGGCGCATTCGTCTAGGGGTCTAGGATACCACCCTTTCAAGGTGGAGACACGGGTTCGAGTCCCGTATGCGCTACCATAGCGTACTGAACTGCGAACTCCGCCGTTGAGGACCAACTCGGCGGAGTCCGCTCCCCCCATCGGGCTGTCATCCGGTGTGGGTATGGTGTACACGATAGTTGCCTTGCCGGGCCTGACCTGAATCTCCTTGACGAAGGAGTGGACGAAGGCTTTGGTCTCGGTCAGTTCGCTGGTCTTGAGGAACTCGCTCATCTCCTCGGCGAAGGCGGCCACGATGTCGGCGCTGTCGAGCATCACCCGCCGCTCGGCCAGCTGCGCCCGCGCGTCCTCAGCGGCGTTCTCCAGATTCTCCTTGCGCTCCCGGTTTTCCCTGATACGGTCAGAGGCATCGGCCATCTCGATATCCGTCGTCTCTATGACCTGCCAGATACGGCCCAGCCGCCTCTTCACGTCCTCGATCTCTTCCTCGATGGCCTCCAGCTTCTGACGCTGCTCTCGCGCCACGCCGTCCATCTCCTCGTCCAGCAGCTTCACAAGTCCACGAATGTTGGACTCTGTAAGGATGTTGGCGCGAAGCTCATCGACGATGATCTTCTCGATCTTCTTGGCGTTGAGCCTAGGGGTATCGCATGCGCCCTTGCCGCACTTGAGCAGGGATTGGCAGACGTAGTAAGTGTACCTACCGCTCTTGGCCTCGGATGCGGTCATGGCCTTACCGCAGGTCTCGCACTTGAGGATGCCACTGAGCAGATAGGGGCTGTACGCGCGCCTAGGATTGACGTTCTTGGGCGCGCGGGAACCGAGCAGCTTCTTCACCCTGTGGAACTCCCGCTTGGATATGATGGCGGGATGGGCGTCCTCCACCCGCACGGGTGGCGCGCCGTCCTTGGAGTTGATTCCCCAGACCACGGCCCCAGTGTATGTCTCGTTTTCGAGCATGGAGTGGACGGTGGTCTTCAGCCACTTCTTGCCGTTGACCGTGGGTATGCCTTCGGCGTTCAGGGTCTTGGTCACGTCGAGAATGCTCTTTCCCTGTAGAACCATGTCGAAGATTCGGCGTACCACCACGTCACAGGGAGGGTTCAGATCCAGCTTGGGCCGCTTCTTCGCGCCGTCCTGGACGTGGACTCTCCTGTATCCGTAGGGGGCGTAAGCCGACATCCAGAATCCCCTGGACGCCGCTTCCCGCATCCCCCGCGCCACCTCCTGCGCCAGGTTCTCGCTGTAGAACTCGTCCACGCTCTCGATGATGGCCTCGAGGAGCTTTCCAGTGGGGGTGTCGTCCGCCTGCTCGGTGATGGAGACGACGCGGATCCCCCTGCGCCTCAGCATGGACTTGAAGGCTACAGCGTGCTCGCGCTTGCGAGTGAACCGTGAGAACTTCCAGACGAGGATATGGCAGATGCAAATGAAACGGAATCATCCGTAGGGGATTCAGGTTCGGGAGCATCGGTCCCGAGGGGGTCGTCGTCGATGGGAATCGCCAGGGTGATGTCCACGTTGTTGTCCCTGTCGATGACCACCTGCTCCACCACCATCAGGAGAATCTCCCTGCGCTGCTTGTAGGTCAGGTCGTCCAGGCCCTTGCCGACTTCCTTGGCCCATGCGAGGACGGCCTCCAACATGCGCCGCTTCTCGGCCCCGCTTGCCTCCTGAGCGCGATGGTAGTCCAGCTTCGCCCTGGCGCTCTCCAGTCGCTCGGTGATGTACCTGCGTTGGTGGTCGAGCTGGGCCTCTGTTATCTTCCCCGACACGAACAGCCTGATGGCCCGGTCCTCCTCCATCTGGATGCTCCGCACATCCCGCTCGGCCTGGGCTATCTCATCCTCCAACCCGCCGCCGTCCTGAGTGTCGAGGGCGTCGATGCCCGCGACAATCAGGTCGGGATTCTGAAGCATCCGCTTGACCTCGTTCCATACCGGCTCCTCCAGTCTCTCCGCGCGGATGTGAGAGCGCTCCCTGCACTTTATGCGAAGACTTAGAGTGCCGTTGCACATGTAGTATCGCTTGGGAGTGGTCAGGTCGTAGCGATACCTCTTGCCGTTGCGAATGTTGGAGGTTCTCCACTGGGATTTGGCGTGGAAGCTGTGGCCGCACTCGCCGCACCTGAGAAGGTGCTGCAACAGGTAGAGCACCTTGGTGTTCCTCTTGGCTCTGCTTTTCCGCTGCTTCTTCAGCACCTGCGCCCGCTCCCAAGTCTCATCGTCGATGATCTGCGGCACCGGCACCTCTATCCAGGTGTCCTCCGGCTGCTCGTAGACCTTGACGCCGTCCTCGGTGGAGATGACGCGTTCCTTTCCGTACATCCAGGTTCCCTTGTAAGTTTCGTTCCTCAGGACGTAGTGGATGTAGGACTGACGCCACAGCTGCTTGCCCGTCTGGGTGGGGATGCCCTCGTCGGTCAACCGTATGGCGATTGATGGAGACCCCATCCCTTCGTGGATGTACATGTGGAAGATGCGCCTGACCACCTCGGCCTGCTCCTCCACGACCTCTGGCCTGCCGTCGTCCCCGATGCGGTAGCCGTAGGGGAGTTTGCCGGTGGGCACCCGTCCTTGTTTGGCCGTGCCGCGCTTGCCCAGGGTGGAACGCTCGCGGAAGTTGTCCAGCTCTATCTTGCCGATGGCTGCCATGAGGCCGAAGGTCTTCATGTCGATGGCGTCCATGACGGCTTCGAGCCGTATCTGGTGGGCTTCCACCACCTCCATGAGGGCGGCGGCGGGGTACATGCCCCTGCTGAGCCGGTCGGACTTCCAGCAGACGATGACGTCGAAGCGCCCACGTCTTGCGTCGGCCAGCATCCTCTGGAACTCCGGTCGCTTCTTCGACCACCCCCTGCCCACCTCGTGGTAGCGGGCGACGATGGTCAGTCCCCTGCTCTCGCAGTAGGCTTCCATCTCGCCCATCTGCTCGGAGATGGAGGTCTTGTCCTCGGTGTCCTGGCTCTTGTCCGAGACGCGGGCGTAGATGGCCGCCCTGTTCGGTTCTATCTTCTTGTCCGTGGTTCTAGCCATGTCTGCCTCATTCTTTTGTGTCATGTCTTCCCGGCGGGAATCCCAGGCGGATTCTATGCGGGTTGGTAGCGCTGGACGCTGACCTCGCTTTCCCTGGCCCGCATCCGCGAGGCGTCGTGCCAAGCCTGCATACGCAGCAGCATGTCCATGTTCACGTCAAACGCCTTTTCGATGCGAAGGGCCATCTCCGGCGACAGCGAGGCGTTCGTGTTGAGCAGGTCGGAGAGGGTCGCCCTTCGTACGCCCAGAACCTCGGATGCCCTCTTCACGCTCAGACCCAACCCCTCTATCACTTCCGCGCGGATGTAGTCGCCCGGATGGGACGGCGTCATCCGTACTTTGATGTTGTCTTTGACCATCAGTGGTAGTCCTCCAGATTCAACCTGTATATGTGCCCTTCGTCCTCTTCAAAGGTGATCCGCCAGTTGCCGGACACCGAGACGCTCCATTCCAGACCTCGGTCTCCCGAAAGTCTGTGCACTCGCCAGCCGGGCGGGGCATCGGCGATGAAGGCGTCCATGTCTTCAGACAGGATCATCACAGTCAGAATCCTGCGGACCCTACCGGCCAGTTCAGGGGGCAGGAATCGGGGGTCATCTTCCTCCAGCAGTCTGCGCAATCCTCTGTGGCGGACGGACCGAACGACCATGTCACTAGTGTACGCCTATACCGTACGATTGGCAAGTCCCTCTGGCCGGTCAGAAGGCGGGGAAGCATCGACGTGGTGGTGGAAGGGAAACAGGGTGGGGGGAGGTCGGGCGTCGATCAGGATTCGAGACGGAGCGCATCATGCCTCCGTTTCGCCATGGTCTTTGGCGTGCGACTCGTCGGTGGGCGAGTCCTCCTGCGTAGCCTGCCCGTCCCCGGTGGCGTATCTGACCATCAGGGACATGAGGCGGCGCAGCCGGTCTTCGGCGTCGGGGCCGGGGTTGGAGAAGACCCTGATGACGCCTATGTCCGAGGCGTCGTTGCGGGGCTTGCCCCGTCTGTTCTGTCCGATTCTATCCCTCATAACAGTCCATCTACCGGTCTTTTCGCAGGGCGTAACGTTGCCCCTGCGCTCACCCCATAGGCTCTTCAGGAACAGCCGCTGTGCGTATATGCCTCTCTTGTATCGGCGTTGGCGAGGGTTATCTCGTTAGCGGGCGGCGACTGGGCCAGGGCGAGGTTGCTCGTGGGTATGGACACAAGCGCCGCCAAGATGAGCGCGGCGGCCAGGGGCATCAGCCTCCTGGCTCTTCTAAGGGTCCGCCGGATGGTCGAGTACCGTTCCAAGTTGACGCCTCCTCACGGGTGGAATCGCGATGATTTGCCATCGAGTGTGGAGGGCCGAAAAGACGAGCGTTATCCCTCGGAAGGGGTATTCATCCGTGCAACCGTTTCATTCGTGATAGCCCCTTCCAGGGGATACCCCGCCAAGGGGTCGCCGTGATGTCATGGGGTAGTACAGGGAAACGCGTCCGTGTACATGTTGTACATCTGGGCGGTTTTCAAAGCTGGAACAGGGGGAAAGCAGCCCCTACAGCAGCCCCTACAGCAACTGTGGTTTAAGTCAAGTGGATAGCCCCCTACAGGAACGGTGTTCCAGGTCAAGAGGACTGGATTTGGAGTCAGGAGAGATGACTAACGACTGCCGGAGTCAGCTCTCCCCAGGATGTGCGATGTTTGAGCATGGAGTTGAGGGTGACCAGCATTTTGCGCATACACGCGACGATGGCCACCTTCTTCGGCTTACCAGCCGCCAGCAGCCTCTGGTAGAAGTCCCGTATGACCGGGTTGCAGCGGGTCGCAGACAGCGTGCCCATGTAGAGAGCGGCCCGCACCCGGGAGCGTCCGCCCCAGACGGTCCGTTTGCCCCGCAGGGTGCCGCTGTCCCTGTTGAAGGGGGCTACGCCGGCCAAGGCGGCCACCTCACGACGGTCCAGGGTCCCCAACTCTGGCAGATAGGCCAGGAGAGTCAGGGAGAGCTGCTCGCCCACGCCGGGAACGGTGCGCAGGAGATCGTCTTTCTCCCGCCACACGGGACTGCTGCGGAGAGTCTGCCTCAAACCTTCGTCGAGGTCGTCCAGTTCCTGCTCCAACCAGGCGATGTGGGCCTCGATCCGGGGCCGGACGGCGCTGATGGCGGTGCCCAGGCGGTTCTTCTCCGAGACCAGCATGGTCATCACCTGGTGCCTGCGGGCGACCAACGAGTTGAGGACCTGGGTCTCGGCGTCCCTCAGGGGGCGCACGGCTGGACGAACAGCGTCGGCGAAATGGGCCAGGTTGGTCGCGTCCAGAGCGTCGGTCTTCGCCAGCGTTCCGGTGGCTTTGGCGAAGTCTCGAACCTGACGGGGGTTGACGACGACCACGGGCAGCGCCGCAGCTGCCAGTGCTGCCACCAGCGGCAGTTCCAAGCCGCCCGAAGCCTCCAGCAGCACCATGGCCGGTTGGAGAGCCTTCAGACGGGACACCAGATCCCTAACCCCGGCCTCGTCGTAGGAGATCGACCACAGTTGGTCTGTGGGGCGGACCGCGACGTCCACCTGGGCCTTTGCTACGTCAATGCCTACGTATGTGCTCGGTTCCTGTTCCATTCATACCTCCTGCGTGAATTGTGTGAAGTGCTGGCCCTTCCTTGCATGATGCGGGTTCGATTGACCCAGGCAACTGTTCGGGCTCTAACTCCAGAGGGGCGCGGCGACCCTCGCTGTAGGACGGTCTTCTGTGACCAGGGACGTGTCGGTCTGCCGCGCCCCGATCCCACCACATTGATAGTGAGTGTTATCCCCCTTAGTCAACATACAAGGACGTGAAAAGCGAACACTTTTTGTCAGGGGCCGGTTGCGACGGGGTGGTACATCGTCCGTAGCTGAAGCGGTACATGTTGTACACCTCAGAGGATCGGCAAGCCGTGTACAAAACGGGTACATGTTGTACCGGAGGAGGGACTGATGGAAGCGAGTGAGGTGGTCAAAACTGAAGGCGGAGACGTTGAAAAGGAGCACGTCCAGAGGCTCATGGCCCTGCTGCACGAGGTGGTGCGAAGAGAAGGGAGTCGCAAGGGAGCGGCGCGGGCGCTGGGAATAGACCGGCGGACCGTGGGGGCCTGCATGGATGGCGGCGGAATGACGTGGCGGCTCAGGGAAGCCCTGGAGCGGGGCCTCCGGGATGGGGTGGGTTCGTCCGCCGCCCGTCACCGGAGGCGTCACGACGCGCTGGAGCGTCGGGTGGAGGGGTTGGCGAAGGAGCTGCACGAGGGTCTGGACGCCGTCAAAGGCGAGGTGAAAGTCCTGTGTGAGGAGCAGAGCGGGGCGTTAGCGAAGATCGAGAAGAGGCTGTCGCGTGCGGAAGCCCAGCGAGAGTCCACGACGGGACCGACGGAGGCCCAGGACGCAACCGGAGACGCGCCGGAGGAGGCCCCGGCGACGGACAAGCCGTCGGCGAGGGCCAGGTACCCGAAGCGGCTGTATCCCGAGCTGGTGACGAAGGAGCCCGCGCCCGACGACGAGGAGGTATTCGGCGAGGCGTGGCCGCTCATTGAGGAGTGGCGCGAGATCTGGAAGGCGGGACACGTGGGTACAGGCAAGGGCCTGGCCTGGCTGGAGACCGAGGAACGGGTCCGCAGCCTGGAGGTGGCCCTGCTCGAAGAGTACGGGATGACCCTTCCGCCGGAGACGGAGCCGCTGCACGGACTCTACCGAAGCACACAGCTCACCTGGCGCAGGGACACCCTCGTCGATGTCCGCAGGGCGCTGGCCTGGAGATACCTGCTGTGGAAGGCGCTCACGTGCGGCCTGTGGCGGAGCCGCTGGTGGCCGGCGCGGCGCGCTTAGGGTTTCGTGGAACTGGACAGAACACTTTGGGCGCTGTGACCCTGAAACCCTTCCATCCGCTCAGTTGTTCGGCAATAATGGAGTCAGTTTCAGGCTTTTCCAGTTGTTTCGTGCCAAGAAACCTGGAGGGTTCCCGTCCCCCGAATCCGGGACCGGCTGCGTAGGATCGAGCACCGCGCTCTCTGAAAGCCACCCAGGGGTCAGACTGGAGGGATCGAGCATTGCGCTCTCCCGAAGGCAAACCCCGGAGGGACACATTCGCAGCGGCAGAGGCGCGTTTCGCTTCAGCCCCTCGGACACCCTGGTCGAGGTGCGTCCGTCGCACAGGCCAGGCCCTCACGTTGTGGCCGCCGTCCGGGAGGTCTTCCACCTCAGACCGGACCTCCCACGCCTTATCTCCGACGCTCCGAATCAGGCTCGTAGTCGGGTGCAGTATCGAAGCGGTGACGGTGGTTACGAAGTCAACGGCATCGAATTCAAAGCATACAAAAGGAGGCATTGAAGGCATGGAAGCATTGCGGACACACGACATCGGAGAAGGAGGCGATGAGCACATGGAATCGACGTTGACGGACATCGACGAAATCAAAGGCATGGACGTGAAGGATATCTACGTGGGGCCGAGCGCGCTGTGGGTTGCCAAACGGCTGCCGCATCGGGTCAGGTTCCACGACGGCTGGTTCTGGACGACGGCGACGTGCCACAGCCGGCAGGACGACGGCCTGGCTTTCCGGCAGAGACCCGACGGCGAGGGCATAGACGCGCGCTGCCACACCGGGGACTGTTCTCCGGAGGTGGCTGCTTCTGCCCTCGGTGGTCAGGCAGGATGGCCGATCCGGTGGGCCTACGAGCCCCTGGACGGGAAGATCGACAGGCTCTGGTGGATCAGGTACTGGCCCAGGTGGAGACTCGAATCCTACGCAGTCGCGGCGCTGGCTTTCGCCGTGCCGCTGCTCCTCGGCCATGGCCCGGAGTCGGCGATCCTCGCCGTCCTCGCGTTCAGCGTAGGGGCGTTGCTGACGGGACGACACATGATGCGCCATCGGAGGAAGAGGTTCCTCCGCTGACAGTCATGAAAAACACATAGCCCGTCCCAATCAGAGGGGTCGGCTCCTGTTTGGAGTCGGCCCCTTCTTCTTTGCCCGCAAGCGGGCGTAACGGATTCAAGGCAACACAAACACAGGCACGTAGGAGGTGCGAAATGACGACGGCGACCTTGGCGACTCACGGACAGACGATGGACACGGAGACGATGCGGCCCCGGCGCAGCCTCGAGGAGCTGGTGGACAACCTGATCGACTCGCTGTTCTCGGCGAACACGGAGACCGAGACGGCGGAGCGGAGCGCGACGCGCTCCATCCACGAGGCGAGGCGTCTCAGGCAGGCGGGGGACGTGGACGGGGCACTGGCGGCGCTGGGCAGTGCGAACGTGGCGCAGGCCACGCCGAGGGAGGCTCGCTGGGCCTTCTCCGAGTGGAAGGCATTGGTGAAGCGGCGGTTCGGGGACCAGAACGCCGTGCTCTACAGCCAGGGCACGGGCAGGGCCTCGACGCTGGTTCCCCACGGCGACGGGACGCTGGAGGTGGCTGCGGTCCTGGGGATGCGCTGGCGGCCCGGCAAGGTCGTCTCGGAGCGCAGCCTCCGGGGCCTCCAGCCTCTCGTATCGAGTACGAGGCAGGCTCTAGCGAAGGCTTGCCCTTGACCCGGCTCTCCGCACCCTCCTCGGTCGCATCGGCGGCGCGGTTGTTCTTGCAACCCGGGCGAGGACGCGCTGCCTTCTTACACCTGCTTGCTTGGGCCGAGTGCGCCGCTAGCTAGCGCTCCCCTCGTTCCGACTCTCCACGTCGTTTGCCACGCCGGAGCCTGCCCGCTCCGCCCCTTGCTTGCGGGACCCAGTCCCGCACCACCCATCCACTAACCCACCCAGGAGGAACTATGCCCAACGCACGGCGGGCATTGACATTGCCCGCGCACGGCTTCCCCACGTAGAGCCTGCCCAGTACAGCGATACGGAGGACGCCGCAGCCGGCCATCAGCCACAGCAACCAATCCACCCACGGAGACAGTCCCGGCCATTCGGGACAACCAATTCGAGCGGGACTGTCTCCACCCCACGGGGGTGGTGGGCCGTCCCGCTTCTTCATTGAAAGGAGAAGCGACATGACGACGGCAACCACGACGAGGACCAATCGGACCAAGGACACGGCAACCACGACGGATGCGGCGGCGCCCGCCGAGCGCAGGGGCAGGCCCGAGAGCGAACTCAGGGCGGCGGCCAGGAAGCGCGGCCTCACCTTGAAGGAGCTTGCGGCCCTGATGGGCGTCAGCGCAAGCCACCTCTCCCAGGTCGGCACGGGCAAGAAGCCCTGGACCCCCAACCTGCGGGAGAAGGCGATGGCCGTCCTGGGAGAGGTCCCTGGGCAGGGGATCGTGTACCGACAGACCCGCGAGGTAGATGCAGAAAGTACCTTCATCCGGGAGCGCGCACGCGAGATAGGAATGACCATGCTGGAACTCTCCGACCGGTCGGGGGTGAGCTACGGCTACCTGACGCAGGTGGCAAGGGGACGCCGGAACATGGGACCCAAGGTGCAGGCCAGCATCGAGTCGGTCCTGAACGCTCCGGCCAGGGTCGCCCCCGCCCAGCTCGCCAACCGCCAGGGTGACGTGATCGAGAGTGAGGCCAGCAGCTTCATCAGGGAGACCGCACGCGCACTCGGACTAACCATGAGGGAGCTGGCCGAGAAGGTCGGCGTGTCCGCCGGGTACCTCAGCCAGGTGTCCAGAGGGCACCGTAGCATGGGGGTGAAGCTCCAGGCCAGGGTCGAGGCCGTGCTTGAGGGACGTGCGAAGGTCGCGTCCGCCCAGTGCCCCGACATCGACCGGCAGTTCATCTGGGAGCGGATGGACGAGTTGAACGTGAGCCAGAACGAGGTGGCGCGTAGGGCGGGCATCAGCTCCGGTCACCTCTCCCAGATCATGAACGGCAGAAGCACCCCGTCAGCCGTGGTCCTCAGGAAGCTGCACGGGGCGCTGTTCCGGCGGGCGGAGGACTCGGAGCGGGTGATGCCCGTGGCCTTGAAGGTGCTGGGCTGGAAGAAGGGAGAGCGCAGCGGCATGGTGGTGCACGGCGCTCGCGGCAGGGACGGCACGGCCAGGGGCGGCGCGGTGCGCGTCGGCGGGCGCGTGCCCTGGGGCGCGGAGGTGGAGTACGCCTTCCGCGCTGGGTACGACGGCGCCGGGAAGGTGTCGGTGGACCACGTGGTGGCGCCGGGATACTCCGCACTGCTGATGCGGCCGGGGGCGGCGACCGCTTAGGTACAAGAGAGGGAGGCTATCCGAATTGGATGGCCTCCCTCTCTACCGGCATGTATCCCGCTCTCTTTGCGTTTCACCAAGTCCGCATCAGCACCGGCGCGTTGGCGTCCAATGGTCGGCAGCCGAACTGCCGCATTCAGCCCATGGCCCCGTGGGGACGCCGGCCGGTTGCTTCTAGTCAATGATGGTGATGGTGAGCTCGGTGGGCTCCTCGACGGTGTAGCCCGGGCCGTTCAGCACCCGGAGGATAACCGTCTCGCCGCCTTCCCGCTCCTGGTCTCGTATCGGGTCGAACGTGAACCTGGCCCAACGGAGGCCCGCTTCCTTGTCGGAGTCGTGGGGGGACTCAAGGGACCGGACCGTGAAGGTGTCGCCCACCTTCTCGATCTGATCGTCTATGTTGAACAAGCGGAAGTCCTCGTCCAGGGTCGCCGTTCCGCCGACGTACTGGAAGATCACATCCCCCGCGAAGTTCCCGGTCACGTACCACGTCGGGATCCGCGTATGGCCTTCGTAGACTTCAAATTGTGTCGAGCCCTGCCCGTGGGCATGGGGATGGTCGCGACTGGCCACCGGGGTGTTCTCGTCCGCGTCGTTGTCCACGATGGTCAGCGTGTACTCCGTGGGCTTGTCCTGCGACAGGGAGTACCCCGTGCCGGGCTCCAGAGTCAGGACGACCACCTCGTCGGCCTCGTTGAGGTTGTCGTCGGTGATGGTCACCGTAATCTCGGTTTCGAGCATACCCGCCGGAATCATAACGCTGCCGGGGATGGCGCTGTGGTCATCGGTGTTGTCAGAGCCGATATTGGGCGGGAAGCTGACGCTGACGCCCACTGTCACCGGATTGTCCGTCTGCCCGTCCAGCCTGACCCGCACCACGTGCGTGCCGGCGCCCTCGCCCGGCTCGCCCGAGGTCGCCGTGAAGGATACCTCCGGCGCGTCGTCGTCCAGGATGGTCAACTCGTAGATGTTCGCCGACATATCGAGGGCGTAGCCGTCGCCGCCGGTCAACGTCAGCGTCAGAGTCTCATCTCCCTCGGCGTCCGAGTCGTTGAGGATGGTTATCGGCACGAAGGCCTGAGTCTGTCCGGGCGGGACCGTGACCGTGCCTGAATCACGGATGGTGAAGTCGTCGCCCGGGCCGTGCTGGCCGTGCACTCCCGCCGTGGCGACGCCGCCAAGGGTGTAGCCGATGGTGATGGCCTCGTGGGGCGCAGGCTCCAGGGTGATGACCGCCCGGTGGGAGCCCGCCGTCTCACTCACGCTGGCCTCCGCCGTCTCAAAGGCGACCATAGGCAGGTTGTTGTCCGTGATGGTCAGCGTATGCACGCTTTCTTCGCCCACGTTGTTTCCCGAGCCGACCCGCAGCGTCAGCTCCACCGTCTCGTCCGGCTCGCTTTCGCCGTTGTGGATGATCTCCACCGGAATGTCAAAGCTCTCGGCGTCTTCCGAAACCTGCACCGTGCCGGAGGCGCGGTAGTCCCGGTTGCGCGTGGCCGTGCTTCTCACGCCATAGCTCAGGGTCAGGCCGCCCGCGGGCGCGGCAGGGCGGAGATTGACCGTCACGGGGTGCGTGGTGTCCGCCTCGACGACGGTGGATTCAGCGGAGGCAAACTCCGCCCGCGGCCGGTCGTCGTCCAGGATGGTCAGCGTGTGCGTCCGAGTCGTCCCGACGGTGTAGTCCGAGCCGCCCCCCAGCGTCAGCACCACCGTCTCGTCGGGCTCGGAGTCGCTGTCGGGGTTGATGGTTACAGGGATGTCGACGCTGTTGATCCCGGCGGAGACCGTCACCGACCCGGAAGAGCCGGTTAAGCCTTCGATGCTGTAGTCAGTGCCCCGCGTGGCCGTGCCGCCGCCAAGGGTGTAGTTGATGGTCACGTCCTCGGTGGGCGCCGGGACCAGGTTGACGGTGACGCCCACGCTCCCGTCGGACTCGCCAACCTCGCTATCGGCCTTGGCGAACTGCGCCCCGGGGCCGTCGTTGTCGGTGATGGTCAGCGTGTAGCGGGACGGAGCTCCCACGACGTACCCCTCTCCCGCGCGCAGGTAGATGTCCAGGAAATCCTCCTGCTCGCTCTCCCGGTCGTTGATCAGCCGCACGAGGATGTTCACGCTGGACGAGCCGGGTCCAACCCAGACCGACCCAAAGCCGTTGCTCAGGCCGCCGATCGTGAAATCCTCGCCGGCCTCGGCGACGCCCCCGATCTGGTACCTGATGGTGGTGGCGGCGTGGGGCGCCGGAACCAGGTTGACCACCACGTCGTAAGTGCCATCTCCCTCGCTCACGGTGGCCGTGGCCGGGTCGTCGGCGAAGGACACCTCGGGATTGTCGTTGTCCCTCACCTCGACACTGGCCGACCGGTCCGAAGACGCCGTGTAGCCCTCGCCGTTGTTCAGGGTGACGAATATCTCCCCGTCGGCGTCGTCGGTATCGTTCCCCACGGTGGGCACGGTTATGGTGGCGCGGCCGCTGTTGCCTATGGTCGCCTCCTTCCGGCCCAACTCTCCGGCGGCTACGTAGCCGCCACGCTGGATCACCGTGTAGTGGAAGGTGAGGCTGTCGTCGGCGGCGGGCGCCGGGGACGCGCTGACCGTGAATTGGGCGGCGTCGCCCTCGTTGACCGGATCGCCGCCCTGCACCCATAGTCGCGGCTGGCCCGGGATCTCGTCGGTCGCCATCACGGGCTCCGACCAGAAGCCGGGTGTGCCGTCGTTGTTCACCGCCCGCACGGCGTAGCAGGTGGGGGTGTCCGGGTCTATGGAGTAGTCCAGGTGGATGGTTATACTCCGTTCCACCACGGCGTCATCCTCCCCGGGGGTCTGGCACGGCGCCGGGGCCGACCACACCTCGTAGTGCGACACCACTAGGCCGTGCACCGACTCCAGCTCGTCCCACAGCACGATGGCTATGGGAGGGTCGGGGTAGAACTGCGCCCGCAGGCCGTGCGACTCTCTCTCGCCCGTTCCGGTGCGGGACTGGATGAAGGCTTCGTTGTTGTCGTCTACGTAGTCGAAGTAGTCGATGGAGTGCCAGCTGTTGCCGCTGGTCGCCTCGCAGGCTGTCTGGCTGGAGGCGTCCACGTCGTTGCCGTCGCCGTCAATGCAGACGGTGTAGTCCCTGGCCTGGGCGATGCTGGCATGTATGTTCCAGTCGCGGACGCTGGTCCCGAGGGTCAGCGTCCGCGTCGGCAGACCCGGGTAGGTGACAGGCAAAGGTTCGATGTTCCAGTCCGCATCGCAGAAGCCGCCATTGCAGGACCCTTCCCGCACTTGGTACGTTCCGTCTGTGAAAATCGCCTCCGCGTCCTGGGGCACGCCGGTGAGGGTTACCTTCACCGGGGCCGCGTCCGGGCCGTTGTTCACCGCCTCAATGGTGTAGGCTCGCTGGTTCGATAATACCAGCGGGCTGTGCCCGCCGTCCCGCACTGCCAGCTCCGCCGCGGGGCCTACGTGGAAGGTGTAGGTTTCGGTGTCATTGTGGGCTGTGCCGGACTTGGTAGCCCCGACGGTTAGCTGTACTTTATACGTGCCAAGAGCACTGAATTCCAGGAGGCTAGGATATGGATTGTTTGTTGTGTTAGCGGGAAGATTCAACGGCCCCAGAGAGGTTTTTGTATCCGCGTCCATGAGGACGAAGGTTCCAGCGTTACCGCCCAGGATCGAAAACGCACCGGGCCGCTGCTTCGGCGACACGTCACTGAGCGCAAAGGTGTATGCGCTGTAGTCTCGCGACAGGAAGGAGAAGGCGGCCTCGACTCCCGGTGTGTCAGGAACGCTTGCGTTATGGTGTGTCGTCTTACCAGTCCGCCATTTCCCGTCATGCCTTCCCTGGGGCTCCTGGATTTGCACTATGACTGTTTCGGGCTGATCGTAGAAGCCGGTTTCTCGTTCCACCACAAGCTCCACCGTATCGGCGCTGGTGCAGGGAGTGGACGTGGCGCCGACGCAGTCAACGTAATCGAACAGGGCTGTTTCGCCCTGGGTCAGAAGCTCCTTCCCCAGGCACGCGGTGGCGGTGTCATTCTGCCGCTTCAGGGGGTCGTTGGCGAACCAGGGCGTGACTCTGACCACATTCGCCGTCAGGCACCGCTCTTCCAGGGGCAGGTCCGCCAGGCTGTCGGCGGTGAGGTTGACCGCCACCGGAAGCAACAGTTTCACACTAGGGAGGATGGTGCCTATGTTCCAGATCCCGGTGGACGCATCGAACGTCGTGCCAGACGGCGCCTCCGGCTGATTCGCGGCGAAGGACAGGCCCGGCGAAAGGCTGATCTCGACCTGCACATCGAACAGTCTATGATCCTGACGTGCAACTAGGGTAAGGTAACGTCTGTCGCTGACGTTAACGTCACGACTAATGGCAGCCACCGTGAAGGTCGTCGCTCCCCCCGGCCGCGGGAGCCTGTCGGATATGCCGGGGACGTCAATGCCGACGTCCCCGTTGGTGGCATAGATCCTCCCATTTCTGAAGTGGCCCCTATAACGGTTCTCAACGACCCAGTGTTCCGTGGCATTGTTGAACCGGAAGCGCGGCAATTCCACCGGGGTTGACTCGATGATTTCGGCATAAAACCGCTGCGGCACCCACTCCGGTCCACTAGTTGCTCCCGGCACATTTCTTAAGGCAGCAATCCAAGGTAGTAGTTGTTGTGGGTGGGTCGGTCCCTCCACGCTACCCCCGGGTGGCAGGTCCCTGATGGTCCAAAGGCTCGTAGTGTCACCGCGGACCGGATCACTTATGGTAATCCGCACCTTTACGAGACTGATATGCATTCCCGGATGAGCCCCGACGGTCTCGTTCTTCACCGTAACCACCCAGGCTAAGGGAAATGTGTCATGATATTCGGATGCAATAGTCAGGTCGGCAAGGGGGGGAAGGGAATCGTCAACCTGCTGGGCGTGGGCAGTATCCACCACGCCGGCTGCGACAATGGCTAGCAAGGCGACCAGCGTCGTCGCCAGGCGAAAGAGGGTACGGGATGCTAATGTCATCTGCTTCCTGTTCCTGTGAGTGCGGGGCATCTATGGGCTGATTACTGCGGGAGAGGGGCGCAGGCATTAAGCCTGGTCCCCGCTCCCTACCCCTTCCCTCGTCGAGGGGAAAGGGACTTTTGACTTTTGCAAAGCATCAGGACGGGCTTCGACAGTACTATTGCGGGCGGCGGAGAAATGCCGCCGCCCGCAATAGCCGGGGTCGCTAAGGGTTCCAGGTGATTGTGATTTCGTTCGAATTCACGAACGTTGGAATCAAGGAGTCTTCGTTTGCCCACTCTACGGCCGCTCGGTACGTCTTGGTCGTCTTGGTCGTTGGGAGCGGCGGTGAAAGCGAAAGGGACCAGGTGGGACCGGCGTCAGCGGGGCTGAGAACATCCCACACAACGCCTGTTTTCTCTGCCCACAGGTAGGCGGTGGGCGTCTGGCCCTGTCGTTCCGGCGTCGGCTCAAACCACGCGGTGAAGTTCACCTGGTCGTCAACATCCAAGGATGTCCGGTCAGCCTGGATCTTCAACCCCGGCTCCTGGTCCTTCAGGTCTATCCTGACGATCAGGACGTCGTCCGCGTAGGGGTTGAAGTTGTCTTCGTGGTCCACCCTGTCGGTAACGCTGAGGTTGAGATCGTAGGAGGGCTTCGTCTCGTAGTCCAGGCTGGCGCCGTCCGCCACCACTACCTGGACGGTGTGCGGCTCGGTGGACGCGACCAGCTCGAAGTTGCTGTGGCCGGGCCCTGTCAGATCGTAGTAGAGCACATCCGCGTCAGCGTTATAGATCGGTATCGGGTCGCCGACCTTGACGCCGCCCGGGGAGTTCTCCTCAACCTCGAGGTTGACGCCGAATATCGGCGGCTCTACCTCCTCGAGATCGCTGCCCACATGGATGGTGTAGCGGTAAACCTCGCTCGTCTCGGTCTCGTTGGAGCTGATGGCATTCCAGTCATCGCCGGGGAGAGGCTTCTTGACCTTGCCCAGGAGGTGTACCCACAGCAGGTATGTGCCGGGCTTGGTGAAGACCCACTGCAGCGCCCGGTACTCGCCGGGGTTCAACTCCATGACGCCTTCGCCGGCCTTGGCGCTGTCCCAGACGGGTTCCTGGGCTGCCCCGCCGGCCTTGGGGGCCTCGTAGGCGAAGAAGTGCGGCACGTCGGTGGGGTCGGCCGGGTGGCGCTCCACCTCGAACTTGTAGCGCATGGACGAGTCCCAGCGCTCGTCATCCAGAAGGAGGGTGGAGAAGCCCATGCCCAGGTCGGAGGTCTCGTCATTCTCCTTTTCCGGCGTGTTCGGGTCGTCCTCCGTGTCCGGGTCGTCCAGCCGCAGCCACCAGACATTGTCGCCTGCGTCCACAACCTCCCCAACCCTGGGATACTCTGCCAGCGACAACTCGCCGGCATTCGCCTCGGTAGTGGAGGCGACCGTGGTGGTTGCCAGGTGCTTGTCCAGCACGTGTATGATGGCTTCTTCGATGTCCATCCCGCCTTCGCGGGCGGAGCGGATGGTCGTCTCCGTCACATTCCCGAACCCGTCGTCTGTGCTGGTTGCGACCATCTCGGGCGGGCAGAGGTTGGTGTGCAGGACGCCGACGCCGTCCGCGTCGAGGCCCACTACGCCGTTAGATATTGTGCGCCAGTAGGCGTCGAAGAGGGCGTAGTGGCCGGTGGTTATCTCGTGCGGCTCTTGCATGAAGGCGGTCCCGGCGCCGGGGCCGCAGGGCTGGGGGTTGGCGTAGGTACTGAGGTTGGTGTAGCCGCCGATGTTGCCGGTGCCGGTGTTGCCGGTGCCGGGCGTGTTCGCCCACGTCGGGTTGGCGGTGAAGACCACAGCCAGGAAGACTGCGGCCACCGCCGCCATCGCCAGCAACGGCAGGGTGAGCTTGAGGCGCCTGGGCGCCTTGGTGAACGTTTCCATGATTGTTGTATCGTCTCCTTTTCTAAATCTTCCGTGTCCGTTTTCCCGGTGATTGGTCTTGATGGCACGCCTTAAGGCGCGTCTGGGTATCCTACATCGGTACGTCCCTCAGGCGAGAATGCTCGCCGCTGCCGACACCCTTCCTCCAGCGGCGGGAACCCTCCCTGCTGGAGTGAACATCCCGGCAGGCAGCGGCGGGCGAAAGGAAAAAGCGACCCTCCCTGGAACATGACGGTGATGCTCCCGAAGGATCGTTTTAGCGGCGGGCAGTAACGAAAAGCTACCCGATGCGGATTGTCGGAGAAAAGTCGGGGGGGGGGGGACAAAGGCACAGGCGGACTCGGGCGCTACCGCACTCTCTCCGCCTACCGGGCCAAGCACTGTTTCACGTCCCATGCGGCTGCTGGCACGCAACCTCGCATCAGCCAACGCAACGTCGTTGTTGACTTGTACACTCATGTATGTGTTGATACGTAGTCTCATTATTGGCTACGAAAGACACGAAGACAGCCGGAATCCGGAATCAGCCTGCGCCGCTGATTCTACATGATTTTCCCTACGCTGCCAAGGAGTCCAAATTGCCAACGATGCAGCCTCGTTACTGATACAGTATTGATACTATATATCTTTACGCGGCTTTACCATACTTTGCCTTCTATGCCGTTGTCAATAGGATGGTTTCGGCCCAAATCCACCGCCTAATTGGAGAAATGTTATTTTCTGACCTCTCGGTTGGGCCGGTGGGGGCGTCGATTGGCGACTGACGGGGTTAGCAGTGGTTTGGCGGGGCCGATGGTGGACGTATGAGGGTCTTGGGGTGCTGATTTGCCATGCTTGCGTCGATTTTGAGCCGTTTGGCCTCGTAGGAGGACGCAGCATCCCTACGACGGTTATCCACGTCGCTTGTCCGATAGGCGGATGTAGATAAGCTAGTTTCAGGTTGAGGGAGGGCCGTGAGCCAGCGCCGCTATTCTCCGATGCGCCCCGACCAGCAGCGGGAACGATGGATGGCCTCGCGCCAGTCGGATCAGCAGCTTCCTGGCATGGTAGACCACTCGACCGGCAAGGTTGATCAGAGCGAAGCGCACCGCCTTGAGCCGCTTGGTCACCCACTCATCACCCAGCGCCAACTGTTTGACCGCCGAGTTCAGGTTGAACGCCAGCACCGTTATCGCCCACCACGCTGCGTTGGCTCCGAACTGTCCCGACGGCAGTCTCCCGCCCGCCAGGTCCTCCTTCAGCACACTATGGATCTCCTCGCCCTTCCCGCATCTCTCACGGTACCACCGCACAACCTCGTCTCCCGGAAGCTCCCGGTTCGTCACTTTCCCGCTGATCTTGTACCAGCCGTGGTTCGGCATCTGCATGACCGGAACCGACAACTCAAACTCACTCTCCATGCCCGGTAGCGGCGGTCGCCTCAGAGGTTCTCTGACGGCTATGAAACGGTAGGCGGGACCCTCCTTGTAGCGACCTAATCGACTGGACATGAAGCCCACCTCGGCCCACTCCTGCCCCGTCTCCACCTCGAACTCCCCCATCATCCGGGGCAACTGACGCCACTCGCTCTCTTCCACCAGCGCCGCCTCATGCTTGAACTCGTCCGTGACGCGTACCCCAATCGCGAACTCGATCACTCCGAACCGTTCGTCTCTCCCCTCGGCGCAGTACTCCAGAAGATCGTTCTGGTAGCCTGCCGTGTCGGACCGCAGCATCACCCGCTCCACTCCCTCGGGTACGCACTCCAACGCGTCTCGCAACACTCGTAGCTGCTCAAATCCCGCAGGAACGTTGCCGTCTCTGAACTCCGAGTGGACGACCAGGTCCGCCTCGGCCCAGTATGTCGTTAGCGGCTGATAGGCTTTGAATCCCTTGTAGCAGTAGAGCGCCTCCTGCTTGTGAGTCTCGACCAGCGTCGCGTCCATGTCCAGTGTCGCCTGCCTATGCCCGACGTGGCCCTGGACAAAGCCCACCATCTCGGCGTTGACCTTCCCAAGTCCGTCCAGCGCGTCGTTGGCCTGGGGTATGAACGCCGTATGAGGCTGCCTCGCCTCCTCCTGGGATGCGTCGTGGAACTGGCTCAGATACCGGAACACCGCCGATGGAGACGGCACATAGCGGTGTCGGTCACGCCGCCACCGGTTGCGCACCGCCCTGCGCTCCGAAGCTCGCTGCCGGTGGGTCTCCACCCTTCCCAACATCCGGCCAAGGCCCTCGTCCGCCTCCAGCACGCGAAGGTCGTCCACCCCTTCGCCGCCCGCCAGGTTCAACAGCGTCAGTGAGGTGACCATCTGACGGTCCGTCCAACCCTGACCTCCCTCTCGGACCTTCACGTGGCGTCTGATCGACTCGCCAAGGCCGATTGCCTCGGCCATCTCCAGGTAGACTGCCAACCCCGATAGCGCCGTCATGCCCCCGACGCGGTTCTCTGCCCTGTACTGGAATGGTATGACTCCATGTTGCATAATAACTGCACCTCGTTGGT